>NZ_JBIDCF010000025.1:0-1012 GCF_043204435.1 Streptomyces sp. NPDC047886 | reverse complement strand
TCGAAGGTGGGACTGGCGATTGGGACGAAGTCGTAACAAGGTAGCCGTACCGGAAGGTGCGGCTGGATCACCTCCTTTCTAAGGAGCACTTCTTATCCGGTTCGCCGGATCAGAGGCCAGTACATCGGCGAACGTCCGGTGCTGGTTGCTCATGGGTGGAACGTTGATTATTCGGCACGGTCGCTTCGGGATCACTAGTACTGCTTCGGCGTGGAACGTGAGTCCTGTGGGATCGGGTCGGGCACGCTGTTGGGTATCTGAGGGTGCGAGCGTTGCTCGCCCTTCTGCGATGCCGGCCCCAGTGAACTTGCCGCCTGTGTGCGGGAGGGTGATGGGTGGCTGGTCGTTGCTTGAGAACTGCACAGTGGACGCGAGCATCTGTGGCCAAGTTTTTAAGGGCGCACGGTGGATGCCTTGGCACCAGGAACCGATGAAGGACGTGGGAGGCCACGATAGTCCCCGGGGAGCCGTCAACCAGGCTTTGATCCGGGGGTTTCCGAATGGGGAAACCCGGCAGTCGTCATGGGCTGTCACCCATGCCTGAACACATAGGGCATGTGGAGGGAACGAGGGGAAGTGAAACATCTCAGTACCCTCAGGAAGAGAAAACAACCGTGATTCCGGGAGTAGTGGCGAGCGAAACTGGATGAGGCCAAACCGTATGCGTGTGATACCCGGCAGGGGTTGCGCATGCGGGGTTGTGGGATCTCTCTTTCACAGTCTGCCGGCTGTGAGACGAGTCAGAAACCGTTGATGTAGGCGAAGGACATGCGAAAGGTCCGGCGTAGAGGGTAAGACCCCCGTAGCTGAAACATTAGCGGCTCGTTTGAGAGACACCCAAGTAGCACGGGGCCCGAGAAATCCCGTGTGAATCTGGCGGGACCACCCGCTAAGCCTAAATATTCCCTGGTGACCGATAGCGGATAGTACCGTGAGGGAATGGTGAAAAGTACCGCGGGAGCGGAGTGAAATAGTACCTGAAACCGTGTGCCTACAAGCCGTGGGAGCGTCG
>NZ_JBIDCF010000024.1:0-1083 GCF_043204435.1 Streptomyces sp. NPDC047886 | reverse complement strand
ACAACTGGCACACCAGAGGTTCGTCCGTCCCGGTCCTCTCGTACTAGGGACAGCCCTTCTCAATATTCCTACGCGCACAGCGGATAGGGACCGAACTGTCTCACGACGTTCTAAACCCAGCTCGCGTACCGCTTTAATGGGCGAACAGCCCAACCCTTGGGACCGACTCCAGCCCCAGGATGCGACGAGCCGACATCGAGGTGCCAAACCATCCCGTCGATATGGACTCTTGGGGAAGATCAGCCTGTTATCCCCGGGGTACCTTTTATCCGTTGAGCGACGGCGCTTCCACAAGCCACCGCCGGATCACTAGTCCCGACTTTCGTCCCTGCTCGACCCGTCGGTCTCACAGTCAAGCTCCCTTGTGCACTTACACTCAACACCTGATTGCCAACCAGGCTGAGGGAACCTTTGGGCGCCTCCGTTACCCTTTAGGAGGCAACCGCCCCAGTTAAACTACCCATCAGACACTGTCCCTGATCCGGATCACGGACCCAGGTTAGACATCCAGCACGACCAGAGTGGTATTTCAACGACGACTCCACCTGAACTGGCGTCCAAGCTTCACAGTCTCCCACCTATCCTACACAAGCCGAACCGAACACCAATATCAAACTGTAGTAAAGGTCCCGGGGTCTTTCCGTCCTGCTGCGCGAAACGAGCATCTTTACTCGTAGTGCAATTTCACCGGGCCTATGGTTGAGACAGTCGAGAAGTCGTTACGCCATTCGTGCAGGTCGGAACTTACCCGACAAGGAATTTCGCTACCTTAGGATGGTTATAGTTACCACCGCCGTTTACTGGCGCTTAAGTTCTCAGCTTCGCCCCGTCGAAACAGAGCTAACCGGTCCCCTTAACGTTCCAGCACCGGGCAGGCGTCAGTCCGTATACATCGCCTTACGGCTTCGCACGGACCTGTGTTTTTAGTAAACAGTCGCTTCTCGCTGGTCTCTGCGGCCACCCCCAGCTCGAGGAGCAAGTCCTCTCACCAAGCGTGGCCCCCCTTCTCCCGAAGTTACGGGGGCATTTTGCCGAGTTCCTTAACCATAGTTCACCCGAACGCCTCGGTATTCTCTACCTGAC
>NZ_JBIDCF010000023.1:0-1281 GCF_043204435.1 Streptomyces sp. NPDC047886 | reverse complement strand
CCAAGCGTGGCCCCCCTTCTCCCGAAGTTACGGGGGCATTTTGCCGAGTTCCTTAACCATAGTTCACCCGAACGCCTCGGTATTCTCTACCTGACCACCTGAGTCGGTTTAGGGTACGGGCCGCCATGAAACTCGCTAGAGGCTTTTCTCGACAGCATAGGATCATCCACTTCGCCACAATCGGCTCGGCATCAGGTCTCAGCCTTAACGTGTGACGGATTTGCCTATCACACGGCCTACACCCTTACCCCGGGACAACCACCGCCCGGGCTGGACTACCTTCCTGCGTCACCCCATCGCTCACCTACTACCAGTCTGGGCCACCGGCTCCACCACTCCCCTTCACCCGAAGGATCCAGGGCGGCTTCACGGGCTTAGCATCGCTGGGTTCAGCGCTGGCGCTTCAAAGCGGGTACCGGAATATCAACCGGTTGTCCATCGACTACGCCTGTCGGCCTCGCCTTAGGTCCCGACTTACCCTGGGCAGATCAGCTTGACCCAGGAACCCTTAGTCAATCGGCGCACACGTTTCTCACGTGTGTATCGCTACTCATGCCTGCATTCTCACTCGTGAACCGTCCACAACTCGCTTCCGCGGCTGCTTCACCCGGCACACGACGCTCCCCTACCCATCACAGTCCCCGTTGGGGGTATGTACTGCAATGACACGACTTCGGCGGTACGCTTGAGCCCCGCTACATTGTCGGCGCGGAATCACTTGACCAGTGAGCTATTACGCACTCTTTCAAGGGTGGCTGCTTCTAAGCCAACCTCCTGGTTGTCTCTGCGACTCCACATCCTTTCCCACTTAGCGTACGCTTAGGGGCCTTAGTCGATGCTCTGGGCTGTTTCCCTCTCGACCATGGAGCTTATCCCCCACAGTCTCACTGCCGCGCTCTCACTTACCGGCATTCGGAGTTTGGCTAAGGTCAGTAACCCGGTAGGGCCCATCGCCTATCCAGTGCTCTACCTCCGGCAAGAAACACACGACGCTGCACCTAAATGCATTTCGGGGAGAACCAGCTATCACGGAGTTTGATTGGCCTTTCACCCCTAACCACAGGTCATCCCCCAGGTTTTCAACCCTGGTGGGTTCGGTCCTCCACGAAGTCTTACCTCCGCTTCAACCTGCCCATGGCTAGATCACTCCGCTTCGGGTCTTGAGCGCGCTACTAAACCGCCCTATTCGGACTCGCTTTCGCTACGGCTTCCCCACACGGGTTAACCTCGCAACACACCGCAAACTCGCAGGCTCATTCTTCAAAAGGCACGCAGTCACGA
>NZ_JBIDCF010000021.1:0-1588 GCF_043204435.1 Streptomyces sp. NPDC047886 | reverse complement strand
CGAGCTCCAGGAGCCGAGCCTCGACGAGCAGATCGCCGCCTACCAGCGGGAGTTCCGGGACCTCGACCCCCAGGTCGAGCAGATCGTCTCCGCGCTGGGCAGGCTGAACCGCCGGATGAACGTCGCCTACGGCAGGCAGGTCGCCACCCTCGGCATCAGCAACGCCGAGTGGGAAGTCCTCAAGACTCTCGTCCTTTCCGGCACTCCCTACCGGCTGGGTCCGGGCGAGCTCGCGAAGCGCCTCGGGCTCACCCCTGCCGCGATGACCCACCGCATCGACCGCATGGCGGGCGAGGGCCTGGTCACCCGTGACCGGGACGAGAACAACCGGGTGCGCGTCATCGTCGAGCTGACGGACGAGGGACGTACGAAGTGGCTCGAGGCGATGAGGATGGCGACCACCTTCGAGGAGGACCTGCTCCAGGACCTCTCGGGCGACGAGCGCGGAGCCCTGGGCGAGATCCTGATCCGACTCCTGCGCCGCGTGGAACACGAGCAGCCGGATGCCGGCGGCCGGCTCACCGACCTGGGGTGAAGGGTCCGGAACCGGGCCGGGGGCGGGTCCTGGAACGGGGGGAGAAGCAGGGAAGGGCGGGGTTGACACGCCCCCCTCGCATCCGTAAGGTTCTTCGAGTTGTCCCGGAGCCACCATGGTCCGGCGGCAGCCGATCCCGCCGCTCAAGCGGCAAACAAACTCTGTACGACCTCCCACCGGGGAGAATTTCGGCATGCCGAAATTCAATTCGCTGACTCGATTATGAGTCGCCGGGAGAATCCGCTAGAGTTTGAGACGTCGGAACGGCCCAACAGCCGGGAAGACGAACCCCGCTGACTGGGAATCAGGCCCGAAAGGATCTGATAGAGTCGGACTCGCCGGAAAGGGAAACGCGAAAGCGAAGAACTGGAAAGCGAAACAAGCAGTAACCCGCTTCGACCGGGAATCGGACACGAAAGAGTCTGATAGAGTCGGAAACGCAAGAACGAAGGGAAGCGCCCGGAGGGCCCCGGTGAAACGGGACCGAAGGAAGCGTCCGTTCCTTGAGAACTCAACAGCGTGCCAAAAGTCAACGCCAAATTTGTTGATACCCCGGCCTGCATCGCAGGTTGGTGGTTCCTTTGAAAAGTCCTGCACGGTCCTCGGACCGGGTAGGCAACAACAGCGAGGACGCTGTGAACAGCCGGTCATATTCCGACCTGGTTGTTCCGCTCTCGTGTTGTGATCCCGATTACGGGAAAACATTCATGGAGAGTTTGATCCTGGCTCAGGACGAACGCTGGCGGCGTGCTTAACACATGCAAGTCGAACGATGAAGCCCTTCGGGGTGGATTAGTGGCGAACGGGTGAGTAACACGTGGGCAATCTGCCCTTCACTCTGGGACAAGCCCTGGAAACGGGGTCTAATACCGGATAACACTCTGTCCCTCATGGGGCGGGGTTAAAAGCTCTGGCGGTGAAGGATGAGCCCGCGGCCTATCAGCTTGTTGGTGGGGTAATGGCCTACCAAGGCGACGACGGGTAGCCGGCCTGAGAGGGCGACCGGCCACACTGGGACTGAGACACGGCCCAGACTCCTACGGGAGGCAGCAG
>NZ_JBIDCF010000020.1:0-2008 GCF_043204435.1 Streptomyces sp. NPDC047886 | reverse complement strand
CCATCGACTGGCGGGCCACCGCGCGCCAGTCAACCGTTGCCGTACGCACCTGGCGTCCCGAGCGTGACCGCCACATCCTCCTCGTCCTCGACACGGGACGCACCTCGGCCGGCCGGGTGGGCGATGTGCCACGCCTCGACGCGGCCATGGACGCGGCCCTGCTGCTCACCGCTCTCGCCACGCGTGCGGGCGATCGTGTGAACCTCCTCGCCTACGACCGAAAGATCCGGACCCAGGTGCGGGGCAGGGCCGCCGGAGGCGATGTCCTGTCGACGGTCGTCGGTGCCCTGGCACCGCTGGAACCGGAGCTCGTGGAGACCGACGCACGCGGTCTCAGCAAGGCGGCTCTGGCGAGCGCTCCCCACCGCTCCCTGATCGTGCTGTTCACAGGCCTGGACGCCGCTCCCATCGAGGAAGGGCTGCTCCCGGTCCTCCCTCAGCTCACGAAGCGCCACACGGTGCTGGTGGCCGCGGTAGCGGATCCTCACGTCGAGACGATGACGCACGCGCGGGGCAGTGTGGACGCGGTGTATGACGCCGCGGCCGGAACACAGACGCAGGCTCAGCGCCGCGGTACGGCGGACCAGCTACGCCGTCATGGCGTCGTGGTCGTCGACGCGGCTCCGGCCGACCTCGCACCTGCCGTAGCCGACGCCTACCTCGCGTTGAAAGCGGCTGGCCGGCTCTAGGCCGGTGCCCAGGACCGTCCCTCCACCCGCAGCACCCACTCGTCCCCATCGGTAGATCCCGCCTCAATGTCTCAGTGCCTCGATCACGTTGACAGACGCCCTCGATGCATCAGCACCAGGGCCGACGAAGTCGGGCGGGGTGGGCTGGACCCCGATGAGGTCCACCCTTCAGTTCTGCGGACGAGAGGTCAAGGAGTCCTTTGCGCTCGCTCTCCCTGGGGTGAGGGGCCCACGAGTGCCTGGCCCTCTCCGCGAGCGGAAGCAGGGCTCGTGGGTCAGGTCGAGTCTTCGATGGCACCTCGTGCCCGCAGCGCCTTCCCTCACGGTCCGGGTCGGGGGACCTCGGACTGCAGCGGGGCGCGCGCGTCTCACCCGGACCGGGTTTCACGGCCGCGGTGACCCGGATGTCCGCGTCGACGCGGCCGCTCACGAAAGAGCAAGCCGTGGCGTCGTATCTGTCACGCAGGGCAGCCGGGCGTTTCGGTGCCGCACCGGCAGTCCCACCGGTCCTGCGGCAGCACCTTCCCCGGTCGCCCTGGCCGAGAGCTGGAAACGACGATGCGAGGTGCCGAGCCAGGTGCATGCCGTGCCGTGACAGTTCATGAGCCTGCGGCAAAAAGCGGGCCGCGGCATCCCTCGCGTCGTATCGGAAGCCGTCCCCATCTGCTCCGAAGAACGAGCTTCAGCAGATGGCCCCTGCGCCTCGATGATCAGCGTGATCACGCCTCTCGGAGCCGGCTGATCCGAGCCGGGCATCCATCGAAAACGGCTCCGGAACGCAGAAAAGCCCCGTGCCACAAGGGCACGGGGCTTTCCCGGAATAATTGTTCGGCGGCGTCCTACTCTCCCACAGGGTCCCCCCTGCAGTACCATCGGCGCTGAAAGGCTTAGCTTCCGGGTTCGGAATGTAACCGGGCGTTTCCCTAACGCAATGACCACCGAAACACTATGAAATTAACCAACACCGGATGAAAACACGGCCGTTCGTTATTTCAGAACTAACACAGTGGACGCGAGCAACTGAGGACAAGCCCTCGGCCTATTAGTACCAGTCAGCTCCACCCGTTACCGGGCTTCCACATCTGGCCTATCAACCCAGTCGTCTACTGGGAGCCTTAACCACTCAAGGTGGTGGGAATACTCATCTCGAAGCAGGCTTCCCGCTTAGATGCTTTCAGCGGTTATCCTTTCCGAACGTAGCCAACCAGCCATGCCCTTGGCAGGACAACTGGCACACCAGAGGTTCGTCCGTCCCGGTCCTCTCGTACTAGGGACAGCCCTTCTCAATATTCCTACGCGCACAGCGGATAGGGACCGAA
>NZ_JBIDCF010000019.1:1762-38311 GCF_043204435.1 Streptomyces sp. NPDC047886 | reverse complement strand
GGGGGGGGGGGGGGGGGCCGGGGGGCCCGGGCGCCCGGCGGGGGGGGGGGGGGGGGGGGGGGGGGGGGGGGGGGGGGGGCGGGCCCCCCCCCCCCCCCACCCCGTGGGTCAGCCGCCGTGGACCTCGAGCGCCACGCGGACCGCGGACTCCAGCGCCCCTTCGATCCACGCGGGTTTCAGCGAGGTGTGGCAGCCCGCGAAGTGCAGCGGACCCTCCGCCTTCCCCATGTCGGGGAAGAGTTCCGTGTGCTGGCCGGGCAGCAGCACGGATGCCTCTCCGTAGGCGTACGGGTCGCGCTGCCAGCTCTGGGTGCGGCCGACGCCGGTGAAGAAGACCTCCAGGCGCCGTCCGTACACCTCCTGCATGCCGCGCAGGGCGAGGGCGTAGCGGGCCTCGTCGTCGTAGGAGTCCCAGCGCCGGGCGTCGTCGGCCCAGCTGTACGAGGCGAGGACGACGCCGCCCGCGCTGCCGGGTACGGGGTGCGACGGGTTGAACATGAACCGGTTGGGGTTGTCGGTCACGGAGCCGCCGCCGATGACCTGCGCGGCCTCCGGCTGGTCGCGGGAGATCCACGCGTGCGCCGCGTAGTGGGTGCGCTGGGACTCCGTGAGGTGGCCGCGCGGGACGGAGCGGTGGGCGCCGAGGAGCCGCCCGTCGTCGCGGACGTCGCCCTTGCGGTAGGAGTCGTACAGTCCGGGCCTGATGGTGTCGAGTTCGCGGCGCCAGTCGTCCTCGCTCATCTCCCACCAGCGGCGGCTGAATTCGAGGAGCACCTTGGTGGCGCTGTCGTAGTGCACCTCGCTGAGGGCGCGCCGCTTCTCGTACGACAGCTGGGGGGCGATCTGGACGTGCCGCAGACCGGTGAAGGGGATGGTGACGACGGCGGCGTCGCCGGTGAACCGTTCGCGGACGACCTTGCCGTCGCGGCCCTCGGAGACGGTGTCGACGGCCACGCCCCGGCCGTCGCCCTGGCCGCCGGTCTCGATGCGGGTGACCCGCCGGTCGAAGCGGACGTCGTCGCGCACCTGGTCGAGGAGGGCGTCGGCGAGGACCGCGGTGCCGCCGGTCAGCTCGTAGAACGCGGTGCCGGGGCTGATGAGGGACGCGCTGATGAAGCTGTGCATGAAGGACAGCGGCAGCCTGGACGTCATGTTCTCCAGCGTGCCGATGAGGTCGATGGTCCGCTCGTCCAGACGGGCGTGCTCGGTGAGGAAGCGGTACATCGACCAGTCGCCGAAGCGCCGCACGACCCGGGCCCAGCCCTCGACGAGCTCGGGCATCGGCTTGTCGACGCGGCTGCCGTCGGGGCGGCGGGTGCTGAACTCGTCGCGGACGGGGTCGAGGACCCGGCGGACGATCTCCGACGCCGGGACGTCCTCGTACTTCTTCGGGACGCCGAAGGAGCGGTTGACCGCCCGGGGGTTCCTGGCGTAGTCGGCGCGGCGGGCCCGGATGCCGTTGACGCGGATCCAGGTGCGGTACGCGGGCTTGCCGTCGGTGTCCGTGTCGATGTGGCGGAAGGGCCGGCGCTCGATGCCGAAGCTGTCGATCAGGCCCATGACCAGGGGGTGGCTGCCGGGGATGCGCATGGCGCCCGCCTCGGCGTACTGCCTGGGGTCGGCGAACGGCTGTTCGGCGTTCTCATGGCCGCCGGTGCGGAAGGTCTTGATGCGGCCGCCCGCGCGGTTGCCGTTGGCCTCGACCACGGTGACGTGGTGCCCGGCTCGTTTCAGCAGCGCCGCGGCGGCCATGCCGGCCGGTCCCGCGCCGAGGACCAGCACCTTCCTGGGTGTGCCCGCGCGCCTGGGGAGCCCGTCGCGGAGGAGGATCCTCCGGTAGTGCGGGACGAGGGGCCTGTCGTCGGCGTCGAGCACGAGCAGGGCACGGGCGACGGTGAGGCAGGTCTCCCAGTCGGCGGTGGAGCGTGGTGAGCGGGTGGCCGGGGCGGCGGGAGCGGCTCCCGGCGCGGCCGGTGCGGCCGGTGCGCCCGGTGCGGCGGGAGCGGCTCCCGGTGCGCCCGGTGCGGCCGGTGCGCCCGGTGCGGCGGCCGCGTCGGTGACGGAGGCGCCGGCGGCGAGTGCGGCGGCGGTGGCCACCGCACTGGCACGGGAAGAGAATTGACGGCGCGTCAGGTCAACCTGATCGGTTAAGGGTTTCATGATCGGAAGAACGGGATCATGAAAGGGCCGGGACCGGGCCGACCTGCCGATTCACCCGAACGGGAACCGGCGGCGGGGAACCGGCGAACGGATCAGATGAAGTTCAGCGCGGCCGCCCCGCCGAAGCCGCCGAGCACCATGAACACCGGCATGAGAACCCTCAGCTCCACCCAGCTGCCCGCCTTGAACCGCATGCCCTTCGGCGGGCCGAGCGGGTACCAGCGCTTGCGCCCGATCGGGATCGGCCACAGGATCGGGCACCCGGACACGGTCAGCGCGTCCCCGATGTCGTGCACGAGCGCGCCGAGCACGATCGGCAGCCCCAGCCACAGGTACTCCTGCCCCGGCGCGCCGAACAGCCAGTCCGCGCCGTTCCCCGGCTGGTCGAGGACGCCCGCGAGGATCCAGGCGCTGGTGGCGCCGAGCAGCCACACCAGGATGTCGCTGGACATCCGGGCGGCCCGCCACAGCAGGCCCTCCACCGCCAGCACCAGGTGGACGAAGAGGATCGCGAGGACGGCCCACCGGCCGCCGGTGACGGCGAGCCCGGACGCGCCCGCGCCGATCAGCACGGCCCACACCCAGGTGTGCGTCAGGGTCCGGTGGCCACCGCTCCTGCGCGGGTCGGCCGGCTTCCGGGTGGCCTTGTAGACGGCGTACGAGAGTTTGTCGACGACCTCGCACAGCCACTTCGAGACGGGGCCGAAGGCGCGCGAGATGGTCGCGGACTTGTGGTCCAGGTCGGGGGCGAGGGCGGCGCCCGCGCAGATCAGCGCCCCCACGACCAGAACCGGCCACGGCATCGGGTGCCCGGCGGCCGCGGTCGCGGCTCCCACCCCCAGCCACGCGGCCGCGCCGGAGAGAGAGTGTGCCGGTCCCATCATGTACGTGCCCGCCCCAGTGATCTTGTCGTGTGTTCCGGTACGCCCGGACGTGGCCCATCGCACATGCGGTCGGCCCCAGTTGACGGCACAGCGTATCGCCCGTGATCTTGGCGCCGATGGCCGGTTCCCGCTTCCCGGCCGAAGCCAGGCAAGATGGGTGCGTGACCCTTATCGATCAGCTGCCGCAGGACGCCGACCCCGATGCCCTCTTCGAGGCCTTCTCGTCATGGGCCGAGGACCGTGGCATCACGCTCTACCCCGCCCAGGAGGAGGCGCTGATCGAGGTGGTCTCGGGGGCCAACGTGATCCTCTCCACCCCGACGGGCTCCGGAAAGAGCCTGGTGGCGGCGGGTGCGCACTTCACGGCGCTCGCCCATGACCAGGTCACCTTCTACACGGCGCCGATCAAGGCGCTGGTGTCGGAGAAGTTCTTCGACCTGTGCAAGCTCTTCGGTACGGAGAACGTCGGCATGCTGACCGGTGACGCCTCGGTCAACGCCGACGCGCCCGTCATCTGCTGCACGGCCGAGGTACTGGCGTCGATCGCGCTGCGCGACGGCAAGGACGCCGACATCGGCCAGGTGGTGATGGACGAGTTCCACTTCTACGCCGAGCAGGACCGCGGCTGGGCGTGGCAGATCCCGCTGCTCGAGCTGCCGCAGGCCCAGTTCGTCCTGATGTCCGCGACCCTCGGCGACGTGTCGATGTTCGAGAAGGACCTCACCCGGCGCACGGGCCGCCCGACGTCGGTGGTCCGCTCGGCGACACGGCCGGTCCCGCTCTCGTACGAGTACCGGCTCACGCCCATCACCGAGACGCTGACCGAGCTGCTGGAGACCAAGCAGGCGCCGGTCTACATCGTCCACTTCACGCAGGCGGCGGCCGTCGAGCGCGCCCAGTCGCTGATGAGCATCAACATGTGCTCGCGCGAGGAGAAGGACCAGATCGCCGAGATGATCGGCAACTTCCGGTTCACCACCAAGTTCGGCAAGAACCTGTCGCGTTATGTACGGCACGGTATCGGCGTGCACCACGCGGGCATGCTGCCGAAGTACCGGCGCCTGGTGGAGAAGCTGGCGCAGGCCGGACTGCTGAAGGTGATCTGCGGTACGGACACCCTCGGCGTCGGCGTCAACGTCCCCATCCGTACGGTGCTGTTCACGGCGCTCACCAAGTACGACGGCAACCGGGTGCGGACGCTGCGGGCGCGGGAGTTCCACCAGATCGCCGGGCGCGCCGGACGGGCCGGCTTCGACACGGCCGGATTCGTCGTCGCGCAGGCCCCCGAACACGTCATCGAGAACGAGAAGGCCCTCGCCAAGGCGGGAGACGACCCCAAGAAGCGCCGCAAGGTGGTCCGCAAGAAGGCGCCCGAGGGCTTCGTCGGCTGGACCGAGAACACCTTCGAGAAGCTGATCGCCTCCGAGCCGGAGCCGCTGACCTCCCGCTTCCGGGTCACGCACACCATGCTGCTGTCCGTGATCGCCCGGCCCGGCGACGCCTTCGCGGCGATGCGCCGCCTCCTGGAGGACAACCACGAGCCGCGCAGGAACCAGCTGCGCCACATCCGCCGCGCCATCGCGATCTACCGCTCACTGCTCGACGGCGGCATCGTCGAGCGGCTGGACGAGCCGGACGCCGAGGGCCGCACCATCCGGCTGACCGTCGACCTCCAGCAGGACTTCGCGCTGAACCAGCCGCTGTCCACCTTCGCGCTCGCCGCCTTCGAGCTGCTGGACCCGGAGTCCCCCTCGTACGCCCTGGACATGGTCTCCGTCGTGGAGTCCACGCTGGACGACCCGCGGCAGATCCTGGCCGCGCAGCAGAACAAGGCGCGCGGCGAGGCCGTCGCCGCCATGAAGTCCGACGGCGTCGAGTACGAGGAGCGCATGGAGCGGCTCCAGGACGTGTCGTACCCCAAGCCGCTGGAAGAGCTGCTGTGGCACGCCTACAACCTGTACCGCAAGAGCCACCCGTGGGTCAGCGACCACCCGGTCTCGCCGAAGTCCGTGATCCGCGACATGTACGAACGGGCGCTGTCGTTCACCGAGTTCACCTCCTTCTACGAGCTCGCCCGCACCGAGGGCATCGTGCTGCGGTACCTCGCGAGCGCGTACAAGGCGCTGGACCACACCATCCCCGACGACCTGAAGACCGAGGACCTCCAGGACCTGATCGCCTGGCTGGGCGAGATGGTGCGCCAGGTCGACTCCAGTCTGCTGGACGAGTGGGAGCAGCTGGCCAACCCGGAGGTGGAGACCGCCGAGGAGGCGCAGGAGAAGGCCGACCAGGTCAAGCCGGTCACCGCCAACGCGCGCGCCTTCCGGGTCCTTGTCAGGAACGCGATGTTCCGCCGGGTGGAGCTCGCCGCCCTCGACCAGCTGGCGGAGCTGGGCGAACTGGACGGCGATTCCGGGTGGGACGAGGACGCGTGGGCGGAGGCGATGGACAAGTACTGGGACGAGTACGAGGACCTCGGCACAGGACCGGACGCGCGCGGGCCGAAGCTGCTGTCCATCGAGGAGGAGCCGGAGCACGGGCTGTGGCGCGTCCGGCAGACCTTCGCCGACCCGAACGGCGACCATGACTGGGGCATCAGCGCGGAGGTCGACCTGGCCGCGTCCGACGAGGAGGGCCGCGCGATCGTCCGCGTCACGCACGTCGGCCCGTTCTGAGGGACCGCCGCCGGGTCCGCCCCGCGCCCGCGCGTGGCGGACCCGGACGGACCGGCCGCGGGTGGTCGTCCGACCGCCCGCTCGTTGTGAACCGACCGCCCGCTCGTTCGCGAAAGGACTCCCCCATGACCACGAATCCCGCCGAGAGACTCGTCGACCTGCTGGACCTGGAGCAGATCGAGGTCAACATCTTCCGCGGACGCTCGCCGCAGGAGTCGCTGCAGCGGGTCTTCGGCGGCCAGGTCGCCGGCCAGGCGCTCGTGGCGGCAGGGCGCACCACCGGGGGCGACCGGCCGGTGCACTCGCTGCACGCGTACTTCCTGCGTCCGGGGATCCCCGGGGTGCCGATCGTGTACCAGGTGGAGCGCGTCCGGGACGGGCGGTCGTTCACCACCCGGCGGGTCACCGCCATCCAGCAGGGCAAGACGATCTTCAACCTGACGGCCTCCTTCCACCAGCCGGAGGAGGCGGGCTTCGAGCACCAGCTGCCGCCGCGCCTGGACTTCCCCGAGCCGGAGTCGCTGCCGTCGGTGGCGGACGAGATCCGCGAACACCTGGGCGCGCTGCCCGAGGCGCTGGAGCGGATGGCCCGGCGCCAGCCGTTCGACATCCGGTACGTGGACCGGCTGCGCTGGACGCGGGAGGAGATCAGGGACGCCGACCCGCGCAGCGCGGTGTGGATGCGCGCCGTGGGCCCGCTGGGCGACGACCCGCTCGTGCACACGTGCGCGCTGACGTACGCCTCCGACATGACCCTGCTGGACGCGGTGCGCATCCCGGTCGAACCGCTGTGGGGACCGCGCGGCTTCGACATGGCGTCCCTGGACCACGCGATGTGGTTCCACCGCCCTTTCCGTACCGACGAGTGGTTCCTGTACGACCAGGAGTCGCCGATCGCGACGGGCGGGCGCGGTCTGGCACGCGGCCGGATCTACGACCGGGCGGGCAACCTGCTGGTGTCCGTGGTTCAGGAGGGCCTGTTCCGCAAGCTGGGGGGCTAGGGGGCCTCCCTAGGGGGCCTCACTCGGACTGGGCTCGACGCCGTCCGCACCGCGCCCGGCCGGTGCGCTCGTCGCACCGGCCGACAGCAGTCTCTCCGCCAGCGCGCGACAGCGCGTCCCGAGCTCCGGAGGGTCGAGCACCTCGAAGTCGTGCCCCAGCAGGAGCACATGCATGAGCAGGAAGTCCAGGCTGTCGGCGCCGCTGAGCACCTCGCAGCGCTCGCGCCCTCGTGGTCGTACGACGGCGGCCGACGCCGGGACCTGCGCGCGTACCGTGTCGGCCGGCGCGTGCACCAGGAAGCGCGCCTGGTGCGGGTAGGCCCGGCTCGCCACACCCTCCTGCACGTACGCCGCGGCGTCGGGCACCGCGCGCGGGCGGTAGCGCCAGGTCCGTGCGGACACCTCTGCCATCCGGTCGATGCGGAAGCTGCGCCAGTCGTCGCGATCGAGGTCGTAGGCGAGGAGGTACCAGCGCCGGTCTGAGGCGACCAGGCGGTAGGGCTCGACCCGCCGCCGTCGCACCTCGCGCCCGGACGGGTAGTCGAAGCCGGCCTCGACCTCGTCGCGGCAGGCCCTGGCCAGCGTCACGAGCACCTCGGGGTCGACCGGCGTACGGCCTCCGCGGAAGAACTCCACCGAGCCGGCGAGCGCACGCACCTCGTGCCGCAGCCGGGTGGGCAGCACCCGGTCGAGTTTGGTCAGCGCCCGGAGCGCCGCGTCGCCCGCGCCGGCGACCGCGCCACCGGCGCCGGCGAGCAGCGAGGCGGCGGTGGCGATCGCCTCCTCGTCGTCGAGGAGCAGCGGCGGCAGGTCCTGCCCGGGGCCGAGCCGGTAGCCGCCGCCGACGCCCTGGCCCGCGTGTACGGGATAGCCGAGCGTGCGCAGCCGCTCGACATCGCGCCGTACCGTGCGCGGTGTGACCCCGAGCCGGGCGGCGAGCTCGGGGCCGGTCCAGACCCGCTGCTGGAGCAGCCCGAGCAGGGTGAGCACCCGCTCCGTCGTCCCCAGGTCACCACCGCTCGCGACGTCCATGCCACCCACCATGCCAGATGGCGGACCGATTCTGTCCGCCTGCGGTGTCAGGGTGACTCCAGGGATGGGAACGCGATCGCGGGGAACTTCGCACGCACCGCGAGCGGATCCCCACCCGTCCGGGCCCTGCCCGCCGCGCGACCGCGGCCGCGACCGCTGCCCGCACACGACACCCGCTACGAACGGAGCACACCGATGAGCCGCCATTTCCAGGTCACCTTCGACGCCCACGGCCCGCGGGCGCTCTCGTCCTTCTGGCGTGACGTCCTGGGCTACGTCCACCCCGGCCCGCCCGGAGTCGACCTGCCCGAGGGAGCCGACCCGCTGGCCGCGTGGGACGACTTCCTCGCGCGCGTCGGCGTACCGGAGGAGCAGCGCGACACACGATCCGCCATCGAGGACCCGGACGGGCACGGCCCGCGGCTGTTCTTCCAGCGGGTGCCGGAGGACAAGGTCGCCAAGAACCGCGTCCACCTCGACGTCCGTGCGGCTCCCGGGCTGCGGGGAGAGGAGCGGATGGCGGCACTGGAGGCCGAGTGCGCCCGGCTGGTCGCGCTGGGAGCGTCGCGGGTACGTCGCCACGAGCCCGCTCCCCCGATGAGCGAGGGCTTCATCGTGATGACCGACCCCGAGGGCAACGAGTTCTGCCTGGACTGACGCGACTCGGCCGCGGTCGCTTCACCGTCGCCGCTCGGCCGCGGTCGCGGTGGGCACGGGCGGCCGGTTACAGGCCGGGCAGCGGTTCCTGGGCGACATCGTGGCGCCGGGTCCTGATGTCGGGGCCCGGCGGGTGGAGTTTGGCGTCGCAGGACGGGCCGAGCCCGGAACGGCGGGACTCCGTCCCGGTCAGCGGACGTCCGCAGAGCCGGCACCACACGGGACGCGCCCCCCGTTCCCGGGGCGGCGCGGGGTCGGAGCCGGGAAGTGGCTGATCGTTCACGTGTTCCTGTTCCTCGACCTGTCTACCCTGTGGTCGAACAGTATGACGACGAGGAGCCGTTGATGAGCCTGTACGACATTCCGCTGCGCACCCTGTCCGGCGCGCCGGCGAGCCTGGCCGACTACCGGGACAAGGCGGTCCTGGTGGTGAACGTGGCGTCGAAGTGCGGTCTGACCCCGCAGTACGAGGGGCTGGAGCGGCTCCAGCGGAGCTACGGCGACCGCGGCTTCACCGTGCTGGGCGTCCCCTGCAACCAGTTCCTCGGGCAGGAGCCCGGCACGGCCGAGGAGATCCAGACATTCTGCTCGACCACCTACGGGGTGTCGTTCCCGCTGCTGGAGAAGACCGAGGTGAACGGCGACGACCGCCACCCGCTGTACGCGGAGCTGACGAAGACGAGCGACGCGGAGGGCCAGGCAGGCGACGTCCAGTGGAACTTCGAGAAGTTCCTCATCTCGCCGCAGGGCGAGGTCACCCGGTTCCGCCCGGCCACCGAGCCGGAGGCGCCGGAGATCGTCACGGCGATAGAGGCGCTGCTCGGCGCCTGAGCGTGACGTCTCCGGGGGCGGGCTGGGGGATCTCCGGGGGCGCCACAAGGCCCTCAGGGCTCCCAGCGGCTCAGGGTGTTCAGAGGCTGAGGGATCTCAGGGGTTCGGGCACGCGGACCACAGGCCCGCGCCGGCCTCCGGGCGATCGACTCGGCCTCGTTCCGCGGGTCAGGTGACCGCGCTGAGGGTGTCGGCGAGGCGGCGGCGGGCGGCTCGGGCGGCGGGGAGGGCGGCGAGGGCGGCGGCGCCGAGCACCGCAGCCACGACCAGCGCGAGCAGGTGCTCCGGCGGCGGGGTGTGGGCGATGCCGGCGCCGATGCCGCTGGAGCGGCCCTCGTGGTCGATCAGCCACCGGGCGAGCGGAACGCCGAGGGCGGTACCGGCGAGGGCGGCGGCGAGCGCGGTGCAGCCCACGGCGGTCACCGTCACGGCGGTGATCTGCCGGGGCGACAGGCCGATCGCCTTCAGGGCGAGCAGGTCGCGTTCGCCGTCGCGTACGGTGCCGCCGATCGCCGTGGACAGTTCGGTGAGCCCGATCAGGGCGAGGACGGCGATCAGCCCGGCGACCACGCCGCGCAGCGAGGACAGCCGGTCGGCGGGGCTGGTGACCTCGTGGATGTCGAGGCGGCCGGCGGAGGCGTCGGCGAGCTCGGCGCGGACGGCGGCCGGGTCCGCGTCGGCGGCCAGGCGCACCTGGTAGAGGGTGGGCCGCAGGGCGGGGTCGTTCTCGCGGAGGGTGTCCAGCGACGTGGAGATGGTCCGGCCGCCGTTCTCGGGCTCGATGTTGCGGCCGACGATGTGCAGGACCTGCGGGTGCCCGCCGACTGTGACGCGGACCCAGTCGCCGACGCCCACCCCGAGCAGGTCGAGCAGCCCCTGTCCGGCGACCGCCTCGTCGGGGCCGGCGGCGGGCCGGCCCTCGGCGACGGCGTACGGGTAGGGCTCGTCGCGGGTGCCGAGGCCCCGCAGGGCGATGGTGCCGGTCTGGCCGGGGACGAGGGCGGCGGCCTCCAGGCCCGGGTGTGCCGCCACGACCCGCGGGTGGGCTTCGAGCAGGGCACGGGCCTCGCCGTCGGGCAGCGCGGCGTCGGCGCGGGCGGTGAGCGCGGCGGCGAGGCCGAGCTGCTGGGGCCGGCTGTCGAAGCGTTCGATGGTGGTCCACGCGCCGAGCGCGACGGTGATCAGCAGCAGGGGCAGCGCCAGCCGGACGACGGTGCCCGGGGCGTGGCGGCCTCGCGTGAACGCCCGGTGCCAGCCGAGGACCAGGGCGGGCGGGACGCCGCGCCGTCCGAGCGCCGCCCGCGCGGGCCCCGACAGGCCCCGCCCGGGGACGGCCGCGGCGGGCCCGACGGGCACGGGCGGGACGCGGCCGGCCCGCCAGGCGGCGAGACAGGTGGTGGCGCCGATGAACACGACGGCGGCGACCGGTATCGCGAGCAGCGCCGCCGTGTGACCCGGCAGCCCCTGCCACACGCCGACGGCCTCGCCGAGCCGCCCGGGGATACGGCTGCCGAGCGCCTGGGTGAGCGCGGTGGCGAGGGCGGCGCCGAGCGCGGCGAACGCGAGGTGCTGGACGAGGAAGATCCGTACGACCTGGCCGGGGGTGAAGCCGATGGCCTTCAGGACGGAGATGTCCTTGAGGTGGCCGCGCACGCGGGTGCTGATCGCGCCGAAGACGGCGAGCGCGGCGGCGATCAGCGCGCCGACCCCGAACAGGCCGAGTACCTGGCCGAGCAGCCGGGTGTCGCCCTGTGCCTCGGCGCGGGCCTGCTGCCAGCTGGAGACCTGGGTGACGGCGCCCGCGCCGAGGGTGGTGACGGCGCGCTGGACGGCGTACCCGGTGTCGTCGGGGTCGGTGAGCCGCAGTCCGACGACATGGCCGGGGCGGTCGCCGCCTTCGGCGCGTACGGCTCCCGGGAGTGCCCAGACGGTGCCGGACCGCTCGCCGGGGCGGTAGCGGGGTTCGGCGCTGTCGGCGACGCCGAGAACGGTGAGGGTGCGCCGGGTGCCGGGCAGCGTGAGGGTGTCGCCGGGGGCGGCCCACAGGGCGCGGGCGAGGCTGCTCTCCAGGACGACGCCGTCGGGGACGCCCGGGTCGAGCCAGCGCCCGTCGGTGAGGTGCGGGCGGCCGGTGGCCGGCGGGCGGGGGCCGGTGGCGCGGAGTTCGGCACCGGCGCGTGCGCCGCGCGAGGCGACGGTGACGGCGGCGGTGCGGTAGGGCCCGGAGACGTCGGTGACGCCGTCGAGCGCGGCGAGCCGGGCGGGGTCGGCGCCAGGTCCGGTGTGGATCCAGACGTGTGCGCCGTTGGTCTGGGCGAAGACGCGCTGCCAGGGGTTGGTGGCGTAGCCGAAGAGCGCGGCCGCGAGCAGCAGGGACGCCACGATGCCGGCGGTGGCGGAGATGATGAACAGCGCCTCGCCGCGGTGGGTCCGCAGATCGGCGTGCGCCCAGCGCAGCATCGCCCGCACGGTCAGTCCTTCAGTTCGACGACGCCGGCGAGGCCGGTGCCGCGCCGGGGTGTGCCGCCGAGTTCGGCGTCGTCGGATATCCGGCCGTCGAAGAAGCTGATGACCCGGTCGGCCGCGCTGGCGAGCCGTGCGTCATGGGTGACGAGCACGATCGTCTGGCCGCGTCCGTGGAAGCGGGTCAGCAGCCGCATGACCTCGCGGGTGCCCTTGCTGTCGAGGCTGCCTGCGGGCTCGTCGGCCAGCAGCAGCCGCGGCTGGTTGACGAGGGCGCGGGCGAGGGCGACGCGCTGCTGTTCGCCGCCGGAGAGCTCGCCGGGCATGCTGCGGGCCTTGCCGTCGAGGCCGAGTTCGGCGAGGAGCTTCTCGCGCTCGGCTCGGGCCTGCTTGGGCGGGGTACCGGCGAGCAGGGCGGGGAGCTCGACGTTGTCGGCGACGGTGAGGTTGGAGACGAGGTTGAAGAACTGGAAGACGATGCCGATGCGGCGGCGCCGCTCGACTGCCCAGCGGGCCTCGTTCCAGGAGTCGGTGGATTCGCCGTCGAGCCGGATGGTGCCGCTGTCGGGGCGCTGGAGCCCGCCGAGCAGGTGCAGCAGGGTCGATTTGCCGGCGCCGGAGGGCCCGGTGACGGCCACGAACTCGCCGCGCCGCACGGTGAGGTCCACACCGCGTACGGCGTGGGCGGGGGCGCCTTCGCCGTGGTGCGTCTTGACGAGGCCCTCGGCGTGCAGAAGCGGCGGGGCGGTGGCGCCGGCGACCCCGGTGCTGCCGGTGTCACCGGTGGCGATGCCGGCGGGGGTACCGGCGGGGGTGCCGCTGGTGCCTGCTTCACCGGTACCGCTGGTGTCGGCAGGGGTGCCGCTGGTGTCGGCAGGGGTGCCGCTGGTGTCGGCGGTGTCGCTCATCCCGGCTCCTCCAGCCCTTCGAGTTCCTCCTGGCAGCGCTCCAGCCAGTCCAGGTCGGCCTGGAGGTGGAGCATGGCGCCCTCGATCAGCAGATGGGCGACGCGGTTGTCCCGGTTCTCGGTGGCGGCCAGCTTGGACAGGTTGCGCATGGTGTTGAGGTACTCGCGTCGCTGTTTGTTGATGAGGGCTATCTGGTCGGCGAGTCCGGTGCGCGGTGCGAGGGCGAGCTTCATGAAGAACTCGTCCCGTACCCGCGGCTCCTCCGTGGTCTCGTCGAACCAGGCCCGCAGCGCCTCGTGCCCGGCGTCGGTGAGGCGGTAGATCTTCTTGTTGGGCCGGCTCGACTGGGCGACCTCTTCGCCTTCGATCAGTCCGGACTTCTCCAGGCGGCCGAGGGTCACATAGATCTGGCCGACGTTGGGCTGAGGGTACGCGGCACCCAGCAGTTGCTCAAGGTCCTGCTTGAGCTCGTAGCCGTGGGCGGGACCCTTGGCCAGGAGCGCGAGGAGCTGGAGGCGCACGCGTGGCTCTCCTCCTTCGACGCTCTGTGCCGCTGTACCGCTTGCCCGGGTTGCTGTCCGGCCTCGATGTGCCGTAGGCCCTAGTATCGCCCATGCCTAACGGGTATACATGCCCCTGATCCGACGAAGTGGTCGGGCGCCGGTGTACAGGGAGGAACCTATGCGGTGGATACGTGCCGCCGGTAGGGGCCTGCTCATCGCGGCGGTCGTTATGGCGGGGCATGTGGCCTCCGGGGCTCCGGCGGGCGAAACGGGGGCGGACGGCCGCGGGCCCATGACCCTGGCGACGGCCGGTGATCTCACCGGCTACCTCGGCCCCCTGCTGGAGGGCTGGAACCGCGAGCGGCCGGCGGAGAGGGTCACGCTCGTGGAGCTGCCGGACTCCGCCGACGAGACCCGCGCCCAGATGATCACCGATCTCCGCTCGGGCGACGGCCGGTTCGACATCCTCAACATCGACGTCGCGTGGACGTCGGAGTTCGCGGCGGCCGGGTGGATCGCACCGCTGGAGCGGTCGCGGTTCCCGCTGGAGAGCTTCCTGCCGCCGGTGGTCGACACGGCGACGTACGACGGGAAGCTGTACGCCGTCCCCTACGTGACCAACGCCGGGATGCTCTTCTACCGCAAGGACGTCCTGGAGCGGGAGGGCGAGCGGCCGCCCAGGACCTGGGCGGAGCTGGAGCGGCAGGCGCGGACGATCGCCCCGAAGTACGGGCTGCACGGGTACGCGGGCCAGTTCCTCCCGTACGAGGGGCTGACCGTGAACGCGGCCGAGGCCGTCCATTCGGCGGGCGGCGCGATCCTCGGCGACGAGGGCGAGCGGGTCGCCGTGGACTCGGCGGCCGCGCGCGCGGGCATCGGTTTCCTGGCGCGCGGCGTGCGGGACGGCTGGATTCCGCGCGAGGCCCTGGCGTACAAGGAGGAGGAGTCCCGGCAGGCGTTCACCGACGGCAGGCTGCTCTTCCTGCGGAACTGGCCATACGCGTACGCGGGCGCGTCCGGCCCCGGGTCGAAGGTCGCCGGGCGGTTCGGCACGGTGCCGCTGCCCGGGCCGGCCGGGCCCGGCACGAGTGTGCTCGGCGGGTCGAACCTGGCGGTCAGCACGCGGGCGCGGCATCCGGAGTCGGCGAGCGATCTGATCGCGTATCTGACCAGTGACCCGGTGCAGCGCGAGGTGCTCACGGAGGGCTCGCTGCCGCCGGTACGGGCGGCGCTGTACGAGGATCCGGCGCTGGTGCGCGCGTACCCGTATCTGCCGACGCTGCGCACGAGCGTGCTGTCGGCGGGACCGCGCCCCAAGAGCCCGCGGTACGAGCAGGTCAGCCTGGTGGTGCAGGCGGTCGTCCATGACGCGATGGCGCAGCACCAGTCGCCGGAGGCCGCCGTGCGGCGGCTGGCGCGTGAGCTTGACGCGGTGGCGCGGCGCCGCTGACGTCCGTTCCGGCCGGGCGCCGGGCGCCGGGTTCGACCGTAGCGCCCCGCCCTTCCGGGGCGTTCCGTTCCGCTCGGGCGCCCCACCCTTCCCGGCGATCCCACTCATTGCCTAACGGTTAGGTACCGCCATGGTCGCGCGGCGGCCACTTCACCGTCACCTCCGTGCGGGCATATCCGGACAAAACGCCCAACTTCCTTGAGTTTTACGCACAGCCGTTGACACCTGTTCGACACGCGTACCTAACATGCATGCATAACCGCTGCTCCTTCGAGCGGTGTGCACCCCTTCACGCAGAAACAGGTCAACGGGTGATGCTCACAGCCCCGGCCGACGACGGCCTCTCCCACCGCCTCTCGCACCCCTGGTGGCGCGACGCGGTGATCTACCAGGTGTACGTCCGCAGCTTCCTCGACAGCACCGGCGACGGGATCGGCGATCTGGCCGGCGTCCGCGCCGGGCTGCCGTACCTGAAGAAGCTGGGCGTGGACGGCGTCTGGCTGAGCCCCTTCTACCCGTCGCCCCAGCACGACCACGGGTACGACGTGGCCGACTACTGCGATGTGGACCCGGTCTACGGCGACCTCGCCGAGTTCGGTCTGCTGGTCACCGACGCCCACCGGCTCGGCATCAAGGTGCTGCTGGACATCGTGCCGAACCACTGCTCGAGCGAGCACGCGTGGTTCCGCGACGCGCTCGCCTCCGGGCGGGACAGCGAGGCGCGCGCCCGGTTCCACTTCGCCGAGGGGCGGGGCCCCGGCGGTGACGTGCCGCCGAACAACTGGCACGCGATGTTCGGCGGGCCCGCCTGGACCCGGGTGACCGAGCCCGACGGCACGCCCGGCCAGTGGTACCTGCACATGTTCACCCCCGAGCAGCCGGATCTGAACTGGCGCAACCCCGAGGTCGCCGCCCACTTCGACGAGGTCCTGCGGTTCTGGCTCGACCGGGGCGTGGACGGGTTCCGGATCGACGTGGCGGCCGGCCTGTTCAAGCACCCGGACCTGCCGGACTCCCCCGACCCGGAGGCCGACGCCCGCACCCGCGACTCGGTGAACCCGCTCGCCTGGAACCAGCCCGAGGTGCACGACGTGTGGCGCCAGTGGCGGAAGGTGTGCGAGGAGTACACCGCCCGGGACGGCCGTGAGCGGCTGCTGGTCGGCGAGGTCTCCGTACCCACCGCCCGCGAGCACGCCCTGTACGTACGCCCCGACGAACTGCACCAGGCGTTCTTCTTCGACCTGCTCGGCGCGCCCTGGGACGCGGCCGCCTTCCGCGGCGTCATCGACGAGGCGATCCGCGACATCGCGGGCACCGGCTCCAGCGTCACCTGGGTGCTCAACAACCACGACCAGGTGCGCACCGTCACCCGCTACGGGGAGTCCGGCACCGAGGGCAGCGGCATCGGCGCCGCCCGCGCCCGCGCCGCCGCGCTGCTGATGCTGGCGCTGCCCGGCGCCGCGTACATCTACCAGGGCGAGGAGCTGGGGCTGCCCGAGGTCGTGGACCTGCCCGACGACGTCCTCACCGACCCGATCTTCCGCCGCACCGGCAGCAGGGCCCGCATCCGCGACGGCTGCCGGGTGCCGCTGCCCTGGTCCGGGCACGCCTCGCCGTTCGGCTTCAGCTCAGGCGCCGAGGCCGCCAGGCCGTGGCTGCCGCAGCCGCGCTGGTTCGCCGAGCACGCCACCGAGCGTGCCCTCGCGGACACCCGGTCGTTCTGGCACCTGTACCGCGAGGGCCTGCAACTCCGCAGCGGTCTGCCCCAGTTGGGCGAGGGCACGCTCCGCTGGCTGGAGACCCCGCCCGGTGTCCTCGCCTTCGTGCGCGGCGAGGGACTCGTCTGCGCCGTGAACTTCGGCACCGATCCGGTGCCGGCCCCGGTCCCGGGTGCGCTCCTGCTGTCGAGCGGGCCCTGTCCCGCCGATCTGCTCCCCGGATCCACCGCCGCGTGGTGGATCAGCGACCTGACCACATCCCACCAGTGAACCCGGAGGACAAGACCATGATGGGACGACGGATACCAGGACGTCCGGCACGCTCGGCCCGTACGGTACGGCGCTTCACGGCCGTCTGCGGCTCGGTGCTGGCCCTCTCCCTGGGCGCGACCGCCTGCGGCGGCGACCCGGTGAAGACCGCCGCGGGCGGTGACAAGAAGTTCTCCGGCCAGCTGATCAACGTGGCGGCCGTCTGGTCGGGGGCCGAGCAGAAGAACTTCCAGAAGGTGCTGGACGCGTTCACGGAGAAGACCGGTGCGCGGGCCCAGTACGTCTCGACCGGCGACAACGTCTCCACGGTCGTCGGCAGCAAGATCGAGGGCGGCAACGCGCCCGACGTGGTGATGGTGCCGCAGGTCGGCGTCCTCCAGCAGTTCGCGAAGCAGAACTGGCTCAAGCCGCTGTCCGCCGCCACCGAGAAGTCCGTCGACGCCGGCTTCGCGCCCGTCTGGAAGAACTACGGCACGGTCGACGGCAAGCTGTACGGCCTGTACTTCAAGGCCGCCCACAAGTCGACCGTCTGGTACAGCCCGGACGCCTTCGAACAGGCCGGTGTGCAGCCGCCGAAGACGTACGAGGAGATGCTGACCGCCGGGCGCACCGTGGCCGACTCGGGTCTGCCCGCCTTCTCCGTCGCCGGTGAGGACGGCTGGACGCTCACCGACTGGTTCGAGAACATCTACCTCTCCCAGGCCGGACCGGAGAAGTACGACCAGCTCGCCAAGCACGAGATCAAGTGGACCGACCCGACCGTGGTGAAGGCGCTGACCACCCTCGGCGAGCTCTTCAAGGACGAGAAGCTGATCGAGGGCGGCCGCAAGGGGGCCCTCGGCACCGACTTCCCCGGCTCCGTGGAGCGGGTCTTCGGTCCGGAGCCGCGCGCCGGCATGGTGTACGAGGGCGACTTCGTCGCCGGTATCGCCAAGGACCAGCTCGGCCGGAAGATCGGCGAGGACGCCCGGTTCTTCCCGTTCCCCGCGGTCGGGGGCGGCAAGGCCCCGGTGGTCAGCGGCGGCGACGCGGCCGTCGTCCTGAAGGACGGCAAGAACCAGGCGGCGGCGATGGCGTTCCTGGAGTTCCTGGCGACGCCGGAGGCGGCCGCCGTGTGGGCCGGGGCGGGCGGCTTCCTGTCGCCGAACAAGGCGCTGGACCTCGGCGCGTACGGGGACGACACCACCCGGCAGACCGCCAAGTCGCTGATCGACGCCGGGGACACGGTCCGCTTCGACATGTCGGACCAGGCCCCGGCCGCGTTCGGCGGCACGAAGGGCGCGGGCGAGTGGAAGCTCCTGCAGGACTTCCTGCGCGACCCGTCGGACCCGGCCGCCACGGCGGCCGCGCTGGAGGCCGCGGCGGCCAAGGCGTACGCGGCGAACAAGGGCTGAGGCGGCACCGGTCATGACCACAGCCATCCATACCGCCCGGCGCGGTGCCGCGGACTCGCGGCGCCGCGCCGGGCGGCGCCGGCGCATCATCGCCGTCGCCTTCGTCCTGCCCGCGCTGCTGCTGCTCGGCGCGCTCGTCGTGTATCCCGTGGTGTTCTCGGTCGGGCGCAGCTTCTTCGACGCGTCCGGCACCCGCTTCGTCGGGGGCGGCAACTACACGGAGATGTTCCGCGACCCGGCGACGCTCCAGGCCATCCGCAACAGTGCCGTCTGGGTGGTCGTCGCGCCGACGCTGCTCACCGGTCTCGGGCTGATCCTCGCCGTGCTCGTGGAGAAGATCCGCTGGGCGTCGGCGTTCAAGCTGCTGCTGTTCCTGCCGATGGCGGTGTCGTTCCTCGCCGCGGGCATCATCTTCCGGCTCGCCTACGAGGACGATCCCGACAAGGGCGTGCTCAACGCGGCGGTGGTCGGGGTGCACGACGCGTTCACGGACGCCTCGTCGTATCCGGCGGCCCGCATCCGGGACGGCCAGGGGCTGCGGAAGGCGGCCGACGGTTCCTACGGCACGGCCGGGGACGTGTCACCCGGGCGGGTGGTGAACCTCGGTCTGGTCGGGGTGCCCCCGAAGGAGGTACCCGAGGACGCCCGGCCCGCCGCCGGGGCGGCCGGGGCCACGGCGGCAGCCGGTGAGCTGCGCGGTGTCGTCTGGCTGGACTTCACGCCCGGCGGCGGAGGCCGCCCCGGGGAGGTCGACGCGGCCGAGCGGGGGCTGCCGGGGATGACCGTCGAGGCGGTGCGCGACGGCGCGACGGTGGCCGCGACCACCACGGCGGCGGACGGCTCGTACCGCTTCGACGGCCTGGAGGACGGGTCGTACGGGGTGCGGCTGCCCGCGGCGAACTTCGCCCCGCCGTACGAGGGCGTGTCCTGGCTCGGGCCGGCGCTGGTGACCCCGGCGATCATCGGGGCGTACCTGTGGATCTGGACCGGTTTCGCGATGGTCCTGATCGGCGCGGGCCTGTCCGCGCTGCCGAGGGACGCGCTGGAGGCGGCCAGGATCGACGGGGCGAGCGAGTGGCAGGTCTTCCGCCGGATCACCGTGCCGCTGCTGGCGCCGGTGCTGACCGTGGTCTTCGTCACGCTGGTGATCAATGTGATGAAGGTCTTCGACCTCATCTACATCATCGCGCCGGGACCGGTGCAGCAGGACGCCACGGTCCTGGCGACGCAGATGTGGCTGGTGTCGTTCGGCGGCGGCAACAACCAGGGCCTCGGCAGCGCGCTGGGCGTCCTGCTCCTGCTGCTGGTCATCCCCGCCATGGTCTTCAACGTCCGCCGCTTCCGCAGGAGCCAGTCATGAGCGCCACCGCCACCGCCCCCGTGAAGAAGACGGCCGGGTCCGCCGGGAGCACCGGGCAGCGGCGGTCCGCCGCCGCGCCCCGTCCCGGCGCGGCGCGGCGGCGGCTGCGCCGCTGGCTCGGCAACGGTCTCGTCCAGGCGTTCCTGCTGGTCGTGGGGCTCGTCTGGATCACCCCGGTGGCCGGGCTGCTGCTGTCGTCGTTGCGGTCCGCGCAGGACAGCGCGGCGAGCGGCTGGTGGACGGCGCTCACCGATCCGGGGCAGCTGTCCCTCGACAACTACACGGCGCTGCTGTCCAACACGGGTATGACGCGGGCGTTCTGGAACACCGTGCTGATCTCGGTGCCGACGACCGTCCTCGTCGTCGTCATCGCGGCGCTGGCCGGATACGCCTTCGCCTGGCTGGAGTTCCCGGGCCGGGACTGGCTGTTCCTGCTGGTGGTGGCGATGCTCGTGGTGCCCGTGCAGGTGGGTCTGCTGCCGGTGGCGAAGCTCTTCGGCCAGCTCGGTCTGTTCGGCACGATCCCGGGCGTGGTGCTCTTCCATGTCGCGTACGGGCTGCCGTTCGCCATCTTCCTGTTGCGCAACTACTTCGCGGAGATGCCCCGGGAGATGCTGGAGGCCGCGCGGATGGACGGCGGCGGCGAGTGGCGGATCTTCACCCGGCTGGTGCTGCCGGTGGGCCGTCCCGCCATCGCCAGTCTGGCCATCTTCCAGTTCCTGTGGGTGTGGAACGACATGCTGGTGGCGCTGCTCTTCGCGGACTCGTCGTCCCAGCCGCTGACCGTGGAACTCCAGTCGCAGGTGCGGCAGTTCGGCAGCAACATCGACGTCCTGGCACCGGGTGCGTTCCTGTCCCTGGTGGTGCCGGTGGTGGTGTTCCTGGCGTTCCAGCGCCACTTCGTCCAGGGGGTGATGGCCGGCTCGGTGAAGTGACACCGGGGTGCCCGGCCGCACGCGTGGAGGTGCGGCCGGGCGGATCCGCCCGGGTCACGGCCCTGGGCCGGTCGGCCAGGCGTCGGCCGGCCCGGTCGGCGTCAGCGGATCGGCATGCCGGAGAGGGTGCGGGCGATGACGAGGCGCTGGATCTCGCTGGTGCCTTCGAAAATGGTGTAGATGGCCGCGTCGCGGTGCATGCGCTCCACCGGGTACTCGCGGGTGAAGCCGTTGCCGCCGAGGATCTGGACGGCCTGCGCCGTGACCTTCTTGGCGACCTCGCTGGCGTACAGCTTGGACATGGAGCCCTCGGCGGAGGTGAACGGCTTGCCGGTGGTCGCCATCCAGGAGGCGCGCCACACCAGCAGGCGGGCCGCGTCGATCTGGGTGCGGGCGTCGGCGAGCTGGAAGGCGACGCCCTGGTTGTCGATGATCGGGCGGCCGAACTGCCGCCGGGTCTTCGCGTAGTCGAGGGCGACCTCGTACGCGGCGCGGGCCGTGCCGACCGCCATGGCGC
The DNA here is from genome assembly GCF_043204435.1 of Streptomyces sp. NPDC047886. Classification (NCBI taxonomy): domain Bacteria; kingdom Bacillati; phylum Actinomycetota; class Actinomycetes; order Kitasatosporales; family Streptomycetaceae; genus Streptomyces; species Streptomyces sp. NPDC047886. The sequence continues at coordinate 17,553 of NZ_JBIDCF010000019.1, read as the reverse complement.
CGACCGCCGGGCGGGACGCCTCGAAGGTGGCCATGGCGGCGTTCTTCACGCGCTCGCCGCCGTCCCTCCCGGCCTCGCTCCTGGCCTTCTCACGGGCGCGGGCGAGACGCTCGTCCAGCTTCTCCTTGCCGCCGAGAAGGCAGGAGCCGGGGACGCGTACGCCGTCGAGTACGACCTCCGCCGTGTGCGAGGCGCGGATGCCGTGCTTCTTGAACTTCTGCCCCTGGGACAGGCCGGGGGTGCCGGGCGGCACGATGAAGGAGGCGTGCCCCTTGGAGCCGAGCTCGGGGTCGACCACGGCGACGACGACATGGACGTTGGCGATTCCGCCGTTGGTCGCCCAGGTCTTGGTGCCGTCGAGCACCCACTCGTCCGACGCCTCGTCGTACACGGCGCGGGTACGCATGGCGGCGACGTCCGAGCCGGCGTCGGGCTCGGACGAGCAGAAGGCGGCGACCTTCACGTCGTCCGCGTCGCCGTACATCTGGGGGATCCAGGTGCCGATCTGCTCCTCGGTCCCGTTGGCGAGGACTCCGACGGCGGCGAGGCCGGTGCCCACGATGGACAGGGCGATACCCGCGTCGCCCCAGAACAGTTCCTCCATGGCCACCGGGATGCCGAGGCCGGTCGGGTCGAAGAACTGCTGGGCGTAGAAGTCCAGGGAGTAGATGCCGACCTTGGCGGCTTCCTGGATGATCGGCCAGGGGGTCTCCTCACGCTCGTCCCACTCGGCGGCGGCCGGTCGCATCACGTCCCTGGCGAATCCGTGCAGCCAGTCGCGTACCTGCTTCTGGTCGTCGTTGAGCTCGAGCGTGAACTCGGCCATGTTCCCTCCCGGCACTACCCTGTTACTTACGGTAACCCGCAGTCTGTTACCGGTTGGTAGTACCTGTCAACCGGCAGCGATGCCGACACGGGTGTTACGTTGCGCAGGCCTCAGGACATCGACGGGCGGGGAGACGCGCTATGGAGACCACACACCGGAGCGAGCAGCAGAAGTCGGCCGAACAGCGGCGACGCGAACTGCTCGAGGCCGCCGACCGGGTGGTCCTCCGCGACGGGCCGCAGGCGTCCATGAACGCGATCGCCGCCGAGGCGGGCATCACCAAGCCCATTCTCTACCGGCACTTCGGCGACAAGGGCGGCCTCTACCGCGCGCTCGCCACCCGCCACACCGACGCGCTCCTCGCCGCGCTGCGCGCCGCCCTCGACGCGCCCGCCGAACGCAGACAGCGGGTCGTGGCCACCCTCGACACCTATCTCGCGGCCATCGAGGCGCGCCCGCAGGTGTACCGGTTCCTGATGCACCCCGCCGAGGAGTCCGGCCAGCCGACCGAGCAGCAGACCGAGCAGGGCTTCGACATCGGCCGGCACTCCGCGCCGCTGCTGCGCCGCATGGGCGAGGAGCTCGCCGACGTCATCGCCGAGCGCATCGACCTCGGCCCGGCCGGCCCCGCCCTGTCCCGCGTGTGGGGTCACGGCATCGTCGGCATGATGCACGCGGCGGGCGACTGGTGGCTCGGCGAACGCCCCTGCACCCGCGCCGAGTTGGTGGAGGGCCTGGCGGATCTCCTGTGGGGCCGGCTCGGCGAGGTGGACGACCGCGTGGGCGGCCCCGGCTTCTAGGTGTTTCGCCCCGGAGCGTTGTTGACGCGGGTCAATACACCTAGGGGCGTCCGGCCCGGGACCAGGGGGCGCGGCGGACGGCACGCAGCGCGCGGGAGCGGCGCCAGCCGGTGAGCCGGTCCGTGTACACCGTGCCCTCCAGGTGGTCGCACTCGTGCTGCAGGCAGCGCGCGAAGAACCCCGTCCCCTCGACCCGTACCGGGGCGCCGAACATGTCGACGCCCGTCACGACCGCCCGGTCGAAGCGCTCGGTACCGGATTCGAGGCCCGGCAGCGACAGACAGCCCTCCGGACCGCGCACGACGACGCCGTCCGCCTCCACGAGCTGCGGATTGACGACATGGCCGAGATGGCGGACGTCCTCGTCGTCCGGGCAGTCGTACACGAAGACGCGCAGGCCCACCCCGACCTGGTTCGCGGCGAGACCGACCCCGGGCGCCGCGTACATCGTCGCGAACATGTCCTCGACGAGCCGGGCGAGCGACGGGCCGAAGTCGGTGACGGGCTCGCAGGGCGTGTGCAGCACCGGGTCGCCGTACAGGCTCATCGCCCGTACGACGCCGGAACTGCCGGGGATCGGGCGGTTTCGCATGGCGCCCAGCGTACGTTCCGCCCGCCACCGGCCGTCCGACAGGTGGCGGGGTTCGGGCCGTCGGCCGGATCTCGATAGGCTGAGGCCGGACCCACGCTAGGAGGAACAAGGACGATGGCAGGCAACTCGGAGCCGCTGTCGCCGCGCGCCAAGCTGGCCGTGACGGCAGGCAAGGCCGCAGCGGCGGTGTCTCGCGCGGCGGGACGCGGCAGCGGATCGGTGATCGGCGGCCGGGTGGCGCTCAAGCTCGACCCCGACCTGCTGGGGAGGCTCGCGCAGCATCTGGACGTCGTCCTGGTGTCGGCGACCAACGGCAAGACCACCACCACGCGGCTGATCGCGGAGGCACTGCGGGCCAGCGGCCCCGTCGTCTCCAACGCCCTCGGCGCGAACATGCCCGCGGGCATCACCTCGGCCCTGGCCGGCGGCTCGGACGCCAAGTACGGCGTGATCGAGGTGGACGAGAAGTACCTCGCCGGTGTCGCGCGCGACGTGACGCCGAAGGCGATCGCGCTGCTCAACCTCTCCCGCGACCAGCTCGACCGCGCCGCCGAGACCCGCATGCTGGCCGAGAAGTGGCGCGAGGGCCTCTCCGGCACCAAGGCCGTGGTCATCGCCAACGCCGACGACCCGCTCATCGTGTGGGCCGCTTCGTCGTCCGCCAACGTGGTGTGGGTGGCGGCGGGCCAGGAGTGGAAGGACGACGCCTGGTCCTGCCCCGCCTGCGGCGGTGTGATGCAGCGCCCCGGCGACGACTGGTTCTGCGGCGAGTGCGGCTTCCGCCGCCCCACCCCGAGCTGGGCCCTCAGCGGCGACCACGTCCTCGACCCGCACGGCTCGGCCTGGCCGATCCACCTCCAGCTGCCCGGCCGCGCCAACAAGGCCAACGCGGCCACGTCGGCGGCGGTCGCCGCTGTCTTCGGCGTCCCGCCGCAGGTCGCGCTGGAGCGCATGTACCAGGTGCAGGCGGTCGCCGGCCGGTACGACGTCGTCACCTTCCAGCAGCGGGAGCTGCGGCTGCTGCTGGCGAAGAACCCGGCGGGCTGGCTGGAGACCTTCTCGCTGATCGACCCGCCGCCGACGCCGGTGATCCTCTCCGTCAACGCGCGCGGCGCGGACGGCACGGACACCTCGTGGCTCTGGGACGTCGACTACACCCGGCTGGCCGGTCACCCGATCTTCGTCATCGGTGACCGCAGGCTCGACCTGGCCGTACGGCTGGAGGTCGCCGGGCTCGACTTCCGTGTCTCCGAGTCCGTCGACGAGGCGGTCCAGCTGGCGCCGCCCGGACGGATCGAGCTGATCGCCAACTACACCGCCTTCCAGGACGTCCGCCGCCGCGTCGGCAACTGACCGGCCGACCGCCTGACCGACTGACCGCAGAGGAAACGAGCATGAGCGACAGCAGTCTGCGTCTGGTGTGGGTCTACCCGGACCTGCTCAGTACGTACGGAGACCAGGGCAATGCCCTCGTGGTGGAGCGCCGCGCCCGGCAGCGCGGCCTGGACGTCCAGCGGGTGGACGTGCGCAGCGACCAGCCGGTGCCCACCTCGGGCGACATCTACCTCATCGGCGGCGGTGAGGACCGGCCGCAGCGGCTCGCCGCCGAGCGGCTGCGCCGGGACGGCGGCCTGAACCGCGCCGCCGAGAACGGCGCGATCATCTTCTCGGTGTGCGCCGGGTACCAGATCCTCGGTCACGAGTTCATCAACGACCTCGGGGAGCGCGAGCCGGGCCTCGGCCTGATCGACGTGATCTCGACCCGGGGCGAGGGCGAGCGGTGCGTCGGCGACGTCCTGGCGGACATCGACCCGCGCCTCGGCCTGCCGCAGCTGACGGGCTTCGAGAACCACCAGGGCATCACGCACCTCGGACCGACCGCCCGTCCGTTCGCCAGGACCGTGTACGGCAACGGCAACGGCACAGGGGACGGCACCGAGGGCGCGTACAACGACACCGTCTTCGGTACGTACATGCACGGCCCGGTGATGGCGCGCAACCCGCAGATCGCGGACCTGCTGCTGAAGCTGGCGCTCGATGTGAACGCGCTGCCGCCGACCGACGACCGGTGGTACGAGGCGCTGCGCGAGGAGCGGATCGCCGCCGCGAGCCAGCCGGCCTGACGGCACCGCTCCTCTGACGGCCCGTCCGCAACGAACCGTTTCGCCACCGGTGACGCGGCCCGACAGGGCGTACGCCCCGGCCGGTCGGGGCCCTGCGCCAGGGCCGGCTCCGAGAGCCCGCGCCAGGGCCGGCCGGCCGCCGCGGGGGCGTCTGTCCGGCACGGCCGGCCGGCGCCGCGGAGCGCGTCCGTTCGGCACGGCTTGTCTGTTCCTCCGAAGTACGTCCAGCAGTCGGACGGCCGGTTCGGCCCCGTCACCTCTCGCCGGTAGGGTGGCGGGGATCCAACCGGACGACGTGGTCCGGGAGTCGGCCCACGTTGCAAAGGTATTTCGGGCTATGCGCATTGGTGTGCTCACCTCCGGCGGCGACTGCCCCGGTCTGAACGCTGTCATCCGTTCCGTCGTGCACCGCGCCGTCGTCGACCACGGTGACGAGGTCATCGGCTTCCACGACGGCTGGAAGGGCCTCCTGGAGTGCGACTACCGCAAGCTCGACCTCGACGCGGTCAGCGGCATCCTGGCCCGCGGCGGCACCATCCTTGGCTCCTCCCGGGTCCAGCCCGCCCATCTGCGTGACGGCGTCGAGCGTGCCAAGGGGTACGTCGCCGACCTCGGCCTCGACGCGATCATCCCGATCGGCGGCGAGGGCACGCTGAAGGCCGCGCACCTCCTGTCGGAGGCGGGCCTGCCGATAGTCGGTGTGCCGAAGACCATCGACAACGACATCGCGTCGACCGACGTCACCTTCGGGTTCGACACCGCCGTCGGCGTCGCCACCGAGGCGCTGGACCGGCTCAAGACCACCGCCGAGTCCCACCAGCGCGTGCTGATCGTCGAGGTCATGGGCCGCCACACGGGGTGGATCGCCCTGCACTCGGGCATGGCCGCGGGCGCCCACGCCATCGTCGTCCCGGAGCGCCCCTTCGACATCGAGGAGCTGACCGCCCGGGTCGGGGAGCGCTTCTCGGCGGGCAAGAAGTTCGCCATCGTCGTGGCCGCGGAGGGCGCCAAGCCCCGCGAGGGCACGATGGACTTCAACGAGGGCGGCAAGGACATCTACGGCCACGAGCGCTTCGCGGGCATCGCCCAGCAGCTCGCGGGCGAGCTGGAGCACCGGCTCGGCAAGGAGGCCCGCGCGGTCATCCTCGGCCATGTCCAGCGGGGCGGCACGCCGACCGCGTACGACCGCGTGCTCGCGACCCGGTTCGGCTGGCACGCGGTGGAGGCGGCGCACCGGGGCGAGTTCGGGATGCTGACCGCGCTGCGCGGCACGGACATCGTGATGGTGCCGCTGGCCGAGGCCGTCGAGACCCTGAAGACCGTCCCCGCCGAGCGGTACGCGGAGGCCGAGACGGTCCTGTGACCCGTCCGCCGTACCCCCTTCGTACGGTACGAACCGCCCCCGGCCGCGAGCGCGTCCGGGGGCGGTTCTACTCTGGAGCGGCAAGCGGACAACCCCGTACGAAACAGGAGCCGGCGGATGGATCACAGCGGGCACGGCACGACGATGGATCTGCCGCCGTTCACGCTGGAGCGGGGGCTCGCGTTCTCCCCGGACGGCTTCTTCCTCGTCGGCTGCCTCCTGGCCCTGGCCCTGTACGGGTGGGCGGTCGTCCGGCTGCGCGGGCGCGGCGACGCCTGGCCGATCGGCCGGACGGTCTTCTTCACGGCCGGTGTGCTGAGCGTGGCGCTGGTGATGTGCACCGGCCTCAACGACTACGGCATGGTCATGTTCAGCGTGCACATGGTGCAGCACATGGTGATCAGCATGCTGTCGCCGATCCTGCTGCTGCTCGGCGCGCCGGTGACGCTGGCGCTGCGCGCCCTGCCGGTCGCCTCCCGGCGCGGCGCCAAGGGCCCGCGCGAGCTGCTGCTGATGCTGCTGCACAGCCGCTACATGCGGATCATCACGCACCCCGTGTTCACGATCCCGATGTTCATCGCGAGCCTCTACGGCCTGTACTTCACCCCGCTGTTCGACTTCCTGATGGGGTCGAGGCCGGGGCACATCGCGATGATGGTCCACTTCCTGGTCGTGGGTCTGACGTTCTTCTGGCCGATCATGGGCGTGGACCCGGGGCCGCACCGGCCGGGCTATGTGATGCGGATGCTGGAGCTGTTCGCGGGCATGCCGTTCCACGCGTTCTTCGGGATCGCGCTGATGATGGCGTCGGAGCCGATGGTCGCGGCGTACCGGAACCCGCCCGCGTCGCTCGGTATCGACGCCCTCGCCGACCAGAACGCGGCGGGCGGCATCGCCTGGGCGTTCAGCGAGGTCCCGTCGGTGCTGGTGCTGATCGCGCTGCTGTACCAGTGGTACCGGTCCGAGCAGCGGGCCGCGAAGCGGGCGGACCGGGCCGCCGACCGGGACGGTGACAAGGAGCTGGAGGCGTACAACGCCTATCTCGCCTCGCTCCAGGCGCGCGGACGGTAGCGCTCTCCCCGTCCCAGGGGTCACGATGGCTTCGAGGCCACGGCCGGGTGCCTGGGGCCGGGGCCGGGAGGAGGGCGCGATGTCCGGTTCCACGAAGACCATGGGAATGCTCACCATCGGTGCACTGGTGCTCACCACCGCGTACACGGTGGCTCTGGGCAGCAACGGCTGGCTCTGGTTCGCCTGGATCGTGCTCGGCATGGTGACGCTCGGGATGGTCTCCACACGCGGCAGCTGACCGGGCTTCTCCGGCAGTCGACCGCGCGCCCGGCGGCGGGGCGGCCGGCGGTCCGTGCGCGTGCGCCCGCGTGGGCGGCGGTCCATGCGCCCGCGTGGGTGGCGGTGCATGCGCGTGCGCCCGCGTGGGCGGCTTGACCGGACGGCCGGGGTGCCAGGGCGGGTGGCGAGTCCGCGCGTCCCCGGGCCGTGCGGTGTCATCTGCGCATGGGGCCCCAGGAGCCGTGCTGGTCACCGACCTCACGCTCGGCCTCCTCGATCACCGACAGATCGATCCAGCTGACCGGTTCGATGTCGCTGACCAGGGGTTCGTTGTCCGGCCCGCGCGCCACCTCGCGGCCGCGCAGCGCCCATGGGCGGACGTCCCCGTTCCGGTCGCGCCGGAGGTGGCAGTAGTCGTAGAGGCGGCGCGCCACCCACAGCCGTACCGGCCGGTCCGCCCACCACGACTCGACGTCGAGCGGGTTCACGGACAGGCCGGGCAGGGTGCTGCCGGTCAGCTCGTCCACGCTGCGCGTGTCCCGGAGATCGTCGGCGGGCCCCGTGGACCAGCGGAGGTACAGCGACCTGTGCCGCACCACGAGCTCGGCCAGCTCGTCGAGGGTGCGTACGGTGGGCAGCTCGGGCATGTCGGCTCACACTCCTCCCGGCACGGGGCCCGCTGGTACGGAGACCCGCCACGTACCCCGCTCCGCGCCGCCCACTCCTGCCGCCGCTCCTGCCGCCCGCGCCGCGTCCCGCCTTCCGGGGCGGCCCGCTGCGCCGTACGGGTGAGGGGGGTGGCTCGGGTCCCGCACCGTCGACCGCGCCGGGCATGCATCGTCCGGGCGGGCCGGTGTCCCGCCGGTGAGGAATGGTGAGGATCATGAGAAGCGCCAAGGAGACCGTGCTCGCCGCCGGCGCCGAGATGTTCGGCAACAGGGACGCGTCCGCCGTCGACGCCTGGGTGTCGCCCACGTACGTCCAGCACAGTGCCATGGCGGCGGACGGCCCCGAGGGGCTGCGCCAGGTGATCGCGCGCCTCGGCGACGGCTTCCGCTACGAACCGCACCGGGCGCTCGGCGACGGCGACCTAGTCGCCCTGCACGGCACGTACTACGGCTTCGGGCCGGATCCGATGGTCGCCTTCGACGTGTTCCGGGTCGCCGACGGCAGGCTGGCCGAGCACTGGGACGCGCTCCAGCCCCGGTCCGGCAGCACGGTCAGCGGCCGCACGGAGACGGACGGGCCGACCGAGGTCACCGATCTCGACCGGACGGAGGAGAACCGGGTGCTGGTGACCACGTTCGTGGAGGAGGTCCTGCGGGGCGGCAGGACCGACGCGCTCTCCGAGTACATCAGCACCGCGCGGTACGACCAGCACAACCCGCTGATCGGCGACGGCGTCGAGGGGCTCGCGGCCGGGCTCGCCGCCTTCGCCGAGCAGGGCGTCGACATGGTGTACGAGACCCTGCACCTGGTCGTCGCCGAGGGCAACTTCGTCCTGACCGTCTGCGAGGGCCGCATCGGTGCCACACCGACGGCGTTCTACGACCTGTTCCGTGTCGAGGAGGGACGCATCGTCGAGCACTGGGACGTCACGCCCGCGATCCCCGACGCGAACCTCGTCCCGCACGACAACGGCCCGTTCTGACGGCGGAGAGATCTTCTCGGCGGGCGGCAACCTTCCGTGCCACCGGTGGCGACCACCAGGCGCAAGTGACACCCCCCATTCGAGGAATCGGTACATGACTCCAGAGACTCAACCGCGCGTGCGGCACCGTCGCCGTGTGACCCGTCGGCGCGCGCTCGTCGGCGGTGTGGCGGCACTCGGGCTGACGGGCGCCGCCGTCGTCGCCAACGGCATGCTGACCACGGCGGGCGCCGCCGCCGCGTGGCCCAAGCCCAGCGTCAGCAAGCCGGTGCCGCAGACCATCGAGGTCTCCGGCACCTACGACGGCAAGCTGCAGCGCTTCTACGGCAGCGGGAACCTCGGTGGCGGCGGGCAGAACGAGAACCAGGCGCCGCTGTTCAAGCTCAAGGACGGCGCGGTGCTCAAGAACGTCGTCCTCGGCTCCCCGGCCGCCGACGGCGTCCACTGCATGGGCAGTTGCACACTCCAGAACGTGTGGTGGGAGGACGTCGGCGAGGACGCCGCCACCTTCAAGGGCACGTCGTCGTCCGCCGTCTACACGGTCTACGGCGGTGGCGCGAAGAAGGCGTCCGACAAGGTGTTCCAGTTCAACGGCGCCGGCAAACTGGTGATCACCAAGTTCCAGGTGTCCGACTTCGGCAAGCTGGTGCGCAGCTGCGGCAACTGCTCCACGCAGTACCAGCGGTCGATCATCGTCAACGATGTCGACGTGACGGCGCCCGGCGGCTCACTGGTCGGCGTCAACGCCAACTACGGCGACACCGCCGCCCTGCGGAACGTCCGGATCCACGGCGACAGCGGCAAGAAGATCAAGCCGTGCGTCCGGTTCGAGGGCAACAACAAGGGCGCCGAGCCCAAGACGCTGGGCAGCGGCCCGGACGGGAAGCACTGCCGCTACACCGAGTCCGACGTCACGTACAAGTGACGGCCGATAGCCGGCCGGGGTCGGGGACGGCCCAGCGCTGACCTGGCCGGGACGGCCCCGGACTGACCGGATCGATGACGGCCGGTGGTACGGGCACGCGACGACGTGCCCGCGGCCACCGGCCGTTCTCGCTGTGCGGGCCCGCTGTACTGGGCGTATGCGCCGGGCGCCGCCACGGCCCGCCGTACGCCCGCGCACTTCCATTGATCATATGACTAACGGTCTTGCTGCTTTGGGGGCACCGCGGTCCGGACACACAGTTGACGGATCGTCCTACGCGCCCCGAGGAGGCCGCATGCTGGAGGTCGACCGTCTGCTGGCCGACTGCCTGCACGACGCGCGGACCGAACCGCTGGGCACCGTCCCGCTGGTGCCCGAGGGTCCCGCGTACCGTGCGGCGCGCCGCACGTTCCTGGCGGCGGGGCTGCGGGCCCTGCGCGACGACCTGCCGGAGACCGGGTGGACGCAGCTCAACCTCACGGCCGCGCCCGGCGGCCTGCCCGCGCTGTACCGGCGGCTGCGGGACACCGGCCGGGAACTGACCGGCTCGGGGGCCGCACGGGACTTCTTCTTCATGCACAAGCCGCCGGGCCTGCGCGTGCGCTTCCTGGCCCGACCGGAGCCCGGCGGGACCGCCGCCCTGCGGGAGACGCTCGTACGCCGCTTCCGCCCGGCCGGCGACGAGTGGGCGCCGCCGGTCGCGGGTGTGTACGAGCCGGAGACGTATCTGTTCGGCGGGGCGAGATCCATGCCGTGGGCGCACCGGCTGTTCACGGCCGACTCGTTCGCGTGGCTCGACCACCACGGCTGCCCGCCGGAGGGCACGGACGGTGGGCCGCGTCCCGCCGGCTGGCGGGTGTCCCTCACGCTCCTGCGCGCGGTGTTCGACGGGCTGGGCATCGTGGGCTGGGAGGACCGGGGCGTATGGCAGGTGGTACGGGAGGAGACCGGGCGCCGGCTCGCCGACGGCATGCGGAGCCCGGACCGTGAGCGCGCCGCCGCCGGGGTCAGGGCGTACTGGCGGCAGTCGTCCGACGAGCGGCTCGCAGGGTTCCCGCCGGCGTGGCGGGACCTCCTGAGCACTCATCAGGAGGCGTTACACGAGGCGGCTTCGGCCTGGCGCACCGGCTACTTCGACAGCGGTGACGCGGCGATCGGGCCCCGTCGTGCGGCGGCCCATTTCGTGGTCTTCCACTGGAACCGGGGGCGGTTCTCCGCGGGGCGGCAGAGCCTGCTGACCGAGGCGCTCGCGGACGGCGGACGAGGGGACGGCGGACAAGAGAACGGCGGACAAGAGAACGGCGGACAAGAGAGCGGCGGACGAGGAGACGGCGGACGAGGGGACGGACCGGCATGAACGAGTCGCCGGACGCGCCGGCCGCCGAGACGACCACACCCGTCACACCGGCGGCGTCGGTCACGCGGGGCGTGGCCGTCCTGCCGGACGCGGCCATCGGCGCCACCGCGCTGCTGCGGATCGCGGGGATGCCGTGTGCCGACTGGACCGCCGCCGCCGGTACCCCGCTGTTCGAACGGGTCGCCCGGCACGCCGACGACACCCGTGAACGAGGCGCCCGCGCACGGGCGCTGGCGGAGCGGCTCGGTCGCGAGGTGGTCCCGTGTCCCGGGCTCGCCGACGCCGACCGGGGCACCGTCCTGGCCCTCCGGCGGCGCCTGCACGCGGGGGCGGCGCCCGAGGCCGTGGACTGCCGGTCCCTGGACGACTCCCCCGCCGTGCCCCGGGACGTCGCCGAGGAGGCCCGGGCGCTGCTGCGCGCCGCCGGTGCGGCCGCCGCCGAGGAGCGCGAACTGGAACGGGCGGTCACGGCCGAGCTGGAGCGGGTGGCCGCGCGGGGATGGGAGGTCGCCCGTTCCCGTCCGGTGATGCGGGCGTTCCTCGCCGCCGCGGCACCCGGGCTGGCCGAGGACGTCGAACGGCGTCTGGCCGATGGCCAGTCCTGGAGCGGCAAGCAGCTGCGGAAGCGATCCGCGTACCTGTGGCGCGCGCTGGGCCGGGCGGCCGCGAAGACGACGCCCCGGGGCTGGGCCGGCCAGCTCGCCGCGATTCCGGTGAGCGAGGGGTACGCGGTACCGGAGGAGAGCGGCGGCGCGGGCGGGGCCGGGGTGGGCGCGGGCGGGCTCGGCCGCGCGGGTTCGCTGCTCGTACCCTCGCCGCCGGGTGCGCCGTACGCCGTGCTCGGCGCGCTCGCCGCGGGGGCGACGGAGAACGTGCACCTCGTCCGGGTGCGGACGGCACCGGAGGATCTGCGCACCGCCGATCCGGCGACCCTGCTGGTGCCCGCGCCCCTGCACTTCGCGGAGCCGCCGGCCGCCGACGGCAGGGGGCGGCTGCGCTGCTGGGTGGTGGAGCCACGGGAACCGGGGCGGCTGCGCCATGTCGTCCTGCGGCGCAGCCACGCCCTCGACCGGGTGCTCGGCATGTTCGCCGACGGCCCGTGCGCGCTGGGCGAGCTGGAGCGGACGCTGCTCGGCGCGAGGCCGGACGGGGCGCCGCCCGACCCGGACATCCTGCGCGGTTTCCTTCAGCACCTGGTCTCGCTGGGCGTGCTCCAGGTGTGCGCGGCGCCCCGGCTGCGGTACAGCACGTGGACCCCGGCGGGCGAAGCGGGGCGCGGCGCGTTGCCGTGGCCGGTCGCGGCGGGGGACGGCGACCCGGCCGGGTGGTTCCTCGACTCGTACCGCGACGCGCACGCCACGGTGTCGGCGGAGGCGGCCGAGCGGGTGCTGCGGGGGCTGCGCGTGGCCGCCCGTGTCGCCGCGCTGCGCGACGCGGACGGACCCGGGCCGGGGCCGCTGCCCGAGCTCGCGGCCATCACGGAGGAGCCCCGCCCCGTCAGCGACATCCTCGCCGCCCGGCTCACCGCGACGGACGGCGCGCCTCCTCCGGCGGTGGTCCGGCGCGGATACGCGGGCTGGCATCCGGCGGACACGGCGGCCGGCACGCGGGGCGCGGAGGACGCGGAGGACGCGGGCACCTCGGGGTACGCGCGGCTCCTCGCCCACCTCGGCGGCCGACCGGGCGAGGTGTCCGTGGACGTGGACGACGCGTTGCTGGACGCCCTGGGCGCGCCGTCCGCCGTCGAGGCGCTGCCGCACTGGCCCATGGACTGTCTGCTGCGCCCCCTGCCGGACCCGGCGGCGGGGCCGGTGGCCGTGCTGGAGACCGCTTCGGCGGCGGGCGTGCTGGACGCGCGGTTCGCCGGCGGATTACGCGCGCTGTACGGGAGTCACGGCAACGCCGACGCCTACCGCGCCTTCCTCGCGGCTCTGGAACGGCGGACCGGCGTGCTGTTCGTGGAGCTGCTGCTGCCGCCGCTCGCCGAACGGGCCGCCAACGCCGTCCGTCGCCCGGTCGTGACGGGCTGGTGGACCGGGGACCCGGACCCCACGCCGTACTACGGTCCGGTGGGCGCGGCGGCGCGGTACCTGCCGCTGGACCGGATCACCGTGCGCCGCAGCGGCCGCCGTTATGTCGCCGAGGCCGACGGCCGACGGGTGATCCCGGTCCATCACGCGACCCGCAGCCCCGCGCCGCCCTACGATCTGCTGGCCCGGGTGCTGCTGTGCGCCGGCCACCCGGCCGCCTCCCGGGTCGTCCGGCTCGACGGGCTGGACGCGGCGCTGCCGGACCGTACGAGGCTGCCCCGGGTCACGGTGGGCGGCGACCTGGTCGTCAGCCCGGCCACCTGGCGGCTGGACCGCTCGGCCCTGTGGCGCACGGCCGACAGCGCACTCGGCAAGGTGCGGACGCTCGCACTGCTACGGCGCTCGGCCGGGCTGCCCCGGCACGGGTTCGTACGGACGGCGGCCGGTGCCAAGCCCGTACCCGTGGACTTCGACTCCGTGACGGCGATCCCGCTCATCGAGCGGCTGTGCGCCCAACAGGCGGGCGGCGAGCTGCTGGTGGAGGAGATGCTCCCCGCGCCGGGCGCGCTGGTGCTGCGCGATCCCCTGCACGGGGGTGCCGCCGTCGCCGCCCAGGCACTGCTGCGGCTGCCGTGCCGCACCGACCCGGAGGCCCTCGCCGAATCCGCCGCCGACGCCCTGCTGCGCGGCAGCGCCCACCACGTCCCCGGACCGCGCGCAGCCGGCGCGCGGCCTGCCGGGGCGGCCCTCGCTCACTCGCACACGGAAAGGAAACGATCATGCCCGCAAGCCTGGAACTGACCGACCTCGACGCCCTGATCGACGACCTCGACGAGCGCATCAGCGACACGGAACTGCCGACGGCGACGGCCCACACCGCGCACTGCAGCGGTCTGTGCACCGTCATCGTCTGCGACAGCGTCATCGGCGTCTGCTGACGACATCCACCGCCTCACCAGGAGCCGTCCGGCCGGATCACCCGACCGGTCCGGGCGGCTCCGTCCCCGTCGAACCCCGCTGGAGGCCCGTTTGGACATGATCCTCGGCTGTGCGATCCGGTACCTGGACGCCTGGTCGGCCGCGCCGCGCCCCGGCGACGTCCGGGCCCGGGGCCGCGAGGGCGTCCCGCGTACCGGGCACCCCTCGGACCCGGGCGTCCCGGTGCTGGCCCACCTGGTCGCGGGCACCGGAAGACCGGCCGCCGCCGCCGCGGCCGCCCGGGCGGTCGCCGTATGGGCCAAGAGCGCGGGGCGGGGCCCGGCGCACCCCGGTCTCTACGACGGCGGCCTCGCGGGCACCCTCGTCGGACTGCGTCTGGGCGCCCGGCTGCACCCGGCCCTGCACCGCGCCGCCGACCGCGTCGCGCACCATCTGACCGAGGGGGCCGCCACCCGCGAACACCGGCCGAAGGGCGTGACCTTCCCGGACTACGACCTTATCGTCGGCCCGGCCGGCACCCTGCTCGCCCTTCACGCGGGAGCCCGCCCCGACGCCACCCGGGTGGCACCCCTGACGGACCGTCTGACGGCCCTCTGCGACAGCGACGACCTGTGGCGGCTGCGCACCGACGGCTACACGGACCATCCGCAGCTGGCGTGGCTCCAGGGGCGGATCAACACCGGGATGGGCCACGGGGTGGCGGGCGTCGTCACCGCGCTCACCGCCGCCGTACGCCACCCTGACGGGGTGTCACCGGGGACGGCCCTGGCCCTGCGGCGGGCGACCCGCTGGCTGGTACGGCAGTCCTACGACGACGCCCGTGCCCTGCGCACCTGGGCGGGCGCCGGACTCGACGGCCCGCCCCCGCCCGGGGCGAGCGCCCGCCAGGCCTGGTGCTACGGCACGCCGGGCATCGCCTGGGCGCTGTGGGACGCGGCCGACGCACTCGGCGACCGGGAGGCCGCCGACTGGGCGGAGGCGACGTTCACCACGCTCGTCGCCCAGTACGACGAGGGCTTCCATCTGTTCGGCGACCGCCCGGGGGACCTGCTGGGCCTCTGTCATGGCGCGGCCGGTGTCCTCGCGGTCGCCGACGCGTTCGCCCGGCACGCCCGGCTCCCGGCGGCGGCCGCCCTGCGTGGCCGGCTCACCCGCCACATCGCCGACCGCCTGCCGGCCGGGCACGCGGTGGCCGACCACCACCCGGGCCTCCTGACCGGTCTGCCGGGCACCCTCTGCGCCCTGTTGACCGCCGTCCACGACGCCTCCCGCGCCTGGCTCCCGTGCCTGGGGCTGCGGTGAACACGCGGCACGCGCACGCGGCGGGCGCGAGGGGGTCAGCCCCAGAGCCGCCGTGCTTCGTCCCTGGCGGCGGCGAGGAACTGCTCCGGCGGCCGGTACCGGTGATCCAGGATGTAGTGCAGGATCAGATCGGGAGCGATGTACAACTCGCCGTCGTCCGACGTCACCCTGATCTCGGCACCACCCAGGACGAATCGTGAATCGAATCGGGACGACTCGCCCCACTGGTCTTTCCGGTCGGCGCAGAAAGTGCAGTGATGAACGCCGCGTGACTTCTTCTGCTTGAGGGACGCGAGATCCGACAGGATTTCCCAGTCGTCGACGGAGACGTCTCCGACAGGGAAGTCGAATCCCCGCTCCAACCACCCGATCGTCAGCCCTTCCGGCTTCGAGTAGTAGTCGTAGTCATAGAGGGAGAAGTCGGCGTAATACGTCACTGTTGACTCATTCCGAAAAAAGCGATGTGGCCGGGGGGGGCCCGCCCGGGGGGGGGGGGGCCCCCCCCCAAAAAAACCCCGGTTGGGACGCCGATAAAAAAAAAAAAAAATTGTAGATAAACAAAGC
Organism: Streptomyces sp. NPDC047886; assembly: GCF_043204435.1. Classification (NCBI taxonomy): domain Bacteria; kingdom Bacillati; phylum Actinomycetota; class Actinomycetes; order Kitasatosporales; family Streptomycetaceae; genus Streptomyces; species Streptomyces sp. NPDC047886. Next base: position 1,791 of record NZ_JBIDCF010000019.1, on the reverse strand, counting down.
CCCAAAGGCAGTTTATGTTTGGCCAAACA
>NZ_JBIDCF010000019.1:0-1752 GCF_043204435.1 Streptomyces sp. NPDC047886 | reverse complement strand
CCCGGCCGGGATCGGTTTAGTTGTTGAATTATTCGCGGCACTGGGGGGTATAACACTACTCTGTCCACACAACCCTAAAAACGCGGGGGGGGGGGGGCCCCCCCGGGGGGGGGGGGCCCCCCGACCACGATAACACCGGGTGTCAGCCCGGCTGATCAATCAGAAATGCAGTGCATCGAACTCACGGCACATGGCCATGTGGACGTTGCCCATACCCTGCTTGATCACGGCGCTGATTCCTGTCTTCTGAGTGACGGTCAGGCTGCCACTCATGATGTTCAGGTTGGTCGGGGGGCCGAGGATGTAGTCCGGGAGAATCGATCCCGGACCGAAGGATTCGACGGCGCCCGGAGCATCCGGACCGCCTCGCTCCACAGCCAGGCCCACACTGTCGTCCAGGGTCTTCCGATGTGGCACGTAGAAGTGCAGCGTCGTTCCCTGCGGAACCATGAACTGCCCCGTATTGCTACCGAAGGTCCCGTGTCCGGAGAAGACGGTTTCACCGTCCGCCCGACGTCCCTGCGTCACGCTTTCCGGGCCCTTGTTCTCCACGCCGACATTCTTCTGGTCCCGCCCCTTGACCACGAGCGGTTGGTTGTTCGCATCCTTGCGACCGACCCGCTTGGACGAGGCGCCGGATCCCCGGTCGGCCGACTTGGCAACTGCCTTCTTTGCCTTCTGGACAGCGTTTCCGGTCTTCTGCGCCGCCTTCTTCGCGGCTCTGGTCGCGGCCTGTTGCGCCTTCTTCTTGAGTTGCGCGGCCTTCGCGGCGGCCTTCTTCTTGGCCTCCGCCGCCTTGCGGGCGGCCTCCTTGGCCTTGCGGGCCATTTCGAGGATCTTGCGGGCCTTCTCCTTGGCCTTCATCAGGGCACTGATCGCACCGGCGATCCTCTTCACCGCGCTGAGGATCTTGGGAATCTTGCTGACCTTGTACCACGGCACGGCTTCGAGGAAGAGGCCGCCGCATGCCCAGAGGTCACCGCGCGAGAAGCAGTTCACGACCGAGTTCCAGCCGACGAACTCCTTCAGAGCCGCCCAGCCGACGCTCAGGATGATGTCCGCGATCGACGTGTTGAGCTGCTTGTTCGCCCAGGCCACCTCGGAGTTGGACGGGCCACCGAAGTCGCTGCCGCTGGACTCCGACGCCAGCCCCGTGGGGTCGGCGAAGGTGATCGGGTTGTTCTCGCAGTACACGTACCCGTTCATCTGGACCGGATCGTTCAGATCCACCAGCGGGTCCGGCGAGATGAACCGGCCGGTGTGCGGGTCGTACTCGCGGGCGCCCAGGTGGACGAGGCCGGTCGACCGGTCGTCGTCACCACCGATGTAGCCCTTGTGGGAGCGCCAGGTGTTGTGCTCGTTGCGCTTGACGCCGAACGGGTCGAGCTTGTTGAACTTCACCGCGTTGCCCGCGGCGAGCGTCACCTCCGCGTACGACGTGCCGTTCTGGTCGGTCGCCTGCATCGTCAGCGTGGACGAACCCGTGCCGTACGCGCTGCGCATGACGGTGGGCGCGCCCGGCTGGGCGTAGTAGCGCTCGGTGTAGGCCGGGGCGCCGTTGGCGGCCATGGACACCGTGGTGTCGCCCAGGTACAGGGTGCGCTCGCTGGCGTTGACGGCCATCAGCCGACGCCCGGTGGCGTCATAGATGTAGGTCGTCTCGTTGGCGGGGACCCAGGACTGGGCGGTGCCGTTGGTGTCGCAGGTGGAGAGCTGGAGGTCGGTGCCGCTGGCCGAGTTGGCCCCGGGAAC
>NZ_JBIDCF010000018.1:0-41069 GCF_043204435.1 Streptomyces sp. NPDC047886 | reverse complement strand
GAGGCGTCAGACACCTCGATCAACAGCCCGGGGGCTTCGCTCGTTGCGCTTCACGGACCGTCACCCGATCGGTGGCCACATCGAAGAAGCTCACTCACCCCCGGCGGGTTCGGGGACGTGGTCGCCACGGTGATCGACAACAACCCCGGCATTGAGCAGCCCACGGCCGAGCGCATCGTCATCGAAGCGCTCAAGTTCGTCCACACGGCAGCGAAGTTCCCCACGGTCGGCATCGCGCCCTCGAACGTCGTGGACGAGGGGTGGCACGCCCTGATCCTCCACACCAACCTGTACGCGCGGCTGTGCGACGGGCTGGGACACTTCGTGCACCACTTCCCCGAGCGGCCGGATGCCGGGCGCGACGATCCGCACGTTCTGACGCGCACCGTGGCCCTGATCGAACAGACCGGGTACGGGGTTGACCCCGAGTTGTGGACGGAGCCGAAGCGGGCGCTGGTCGGCGTGGGCACGCTGAGCATGCACACCCCCGCGCCGGGTGGCTGCGGCCCCATCCGACCGGGCAACTGCGCCACCCACGGCGGAGGCGAGGGGGCGGAAAGCGGGGGCGGCAGCCAGTAGGCTCGCGAACCCACGGCAGAGAGGTGAGGGGATGAACGCGGAAGAGGCGCGGATCGTCGACGCCATCCTGAGGAGGTATGGACTCCCCGGAGTGGTGGCGCCAGAGGATCTGAACGTCCCCTCGGGCCCGTGGCGGGTGTACGACCACGCCGACCCCGCGACCCGAAGGGACACGACCGCCCAGACCCTTGCGGCCCTCGCCGCGAAGGTTCATCAGACGGCCCCCCAATCGGCGCCCCGACGGGGTGGAGAGGGTCCGACGCGGGGCTTCATCCTCCCGCCGTCGGAAGACTGACCCTCCCAAGAGCCCCGCCCGTGCGCTTCCCAATAGCGCGGGCGGGGCCTCCGATTCGAGCAATTGCAGCGTTCGGACATGCCAGAAGAGCCCCCAGCCGGCGGCTGGGGGCTCTAGTAATTGGTGCTGCTATGCAATCAGCTGGCAGCAGCCTTGACGATCTGGACCGAAGCGGGCTCGAGCGACGGCAGCATGCCGCGCCACTCTTCCGAATCCGTAGATTCGTTCTTGTTCGGGGTGAGAATGCCCGCGTCCTTCGGTATCAGGCTCCGAACCTCGGCCTCTCGCTCGCCGCGCTGGACAGCCTCTCGGGCCTCGGCCTCAAGTCGCATCACGTCTCGGTCAAGACGCTCAACGCGTTCCCGCTTCTCCGAACCAGAAAGATTACTGTCACTCTCAACGGATCGGATCTCATGAATCAGCTTGGCTCGATCTTCAAGAGCAGCCTTGGCCTGAGCCCTGTAAACGTCGATCAAATCGTTCTCCTAGGAAGGGCCGGATGGTCACCGGGCATAAAAAAGGCCGCTTCGGCTAATGCCGAGCGGCTTGGAAATTGCTTGGTTCAGTTGTCTTCGGTTAGAAAGTCACGGAGCTTGGCTATGCGAACGAGCCATTCAGTCCGCGCCATTCCGCTGGCGCAAGCGGCAGCCTTGGCCTGCCACCGGGAAATCAGTTCTTCAATTTCCTTGGCGGTGTCGAACCAGGAAACATTTAGGAAGTATCCATAATCGATCGGCCCCGGCGACTCCCGCCGATACGCGTCGCGCTCAATACGCAGAGACATTGGCCAGCCTCCGCGCCTCGGCGCGAGCCTCGTATTCGATTCGCTGCCTCGCTCGCTTAGCGGCTCGACGGCATCCCTCGCCGCAATACTTCGGCGGGCGTCCCGGGCCGAGAACCCGGGTAAAGAGTGCGGAGCACTGCCAGCAAGTCAAATCAACAGTCATGGTTCCCTTCGTGAGCATGGCCTCCGCCCCGGTACCGGGCGATGCTGTTGCTGATGGCCGGATGCGGGCTCCGCCTCGGCGAGGCTATGGCGGTCTCTCGCGATCAGATCGACTTCACGGCCGAGGTCCTGAGGGTGGACTTCCAGATAGCCGAGGACGGCGAAACGGAGTCGGGGAAGAACAGCGCGCTCCAGCGGCGGCACATCAAGGCCCGCGACCAGGAGGAGCCTGGGCGCGTCGTGCCTCTTCCTCAGAACGTGGCGTTCGAGTTGCGGCGGCACATCAAAAACCACGGGGTGTGGGGGCCGGAACGGCTCCTCTTCCCCAACGTGACCCGGACCGGCTACCTGTACGCCTCCTACTTCTACCGGCGAATCTGGCTTGTTGCCCTGACCAAGGCAGAGGTGGAGTACTGCAAGCCGCATGCCATGCGGCACTACTACGGATCGCGCCTGCTGTACGCGGGCGTCCCCGAGAATGACGTGGCGGACTGGATATGGGCCACAGCAGCACGGACGTGCTGAGGGAGCACTACCACTACATCTTTGAGGGGGCCGAGCAGCGCGGCCGTGCCGCCATCGCGACGATGCTCACGCCCGGCGCGGACGATCCCACCGAGCGGACGGAAGCCGCCTGATCCAGCCCATACGAACGGCCCCCGGCATCGCGCCGGGGGCCGTGGTGTTTGTGCAGGTCAGGAAGCGTCTCCGGCCCAGCGTCAGCCCAGGATTTCCCCAGCATGACGCCCAGGAACGCCCCGGAGCGGACCCGAACGGACCGAAAGCCGATCGCGCCTCCAAGACCAACCAGTAGGGCCGCTGACCTGCAAAAACCCTGCTAGGGAAGGTTCCTCGCCATCACGATCCGCTGGACCTGGTTCGTGCCTTCGTAGATCTGCGTGATCTTGGCGTCGCGCATCATGCGCTCGACCGGGTAGTCACGGGTGTAGCCGTAGCCGCCGAGGAGCTGGACGGCGTCCGTGGTGACCTCCATGGCGATGTCCGAGGCGAAGCACTTGGCGGCCGCGCCCTGGAAGGTGAGGTCGGCGTCGCCGCGCTCCGACTTGGCGGCGGCCGCGTAGGTGAGCTGGCGGGCGGCCTCGATCTTCATCGCCATGTCGGCGAGCATGAACTGCACGCCCTGGAATTCGGCGATCGGCTTGCCGAACTGCTTGCGCTCCTGGACGTAGCCCTTGGCGTAGTCGAGGGCGCCCTGCGCGATGCCGAGGGCCTGGGCCGCGATGGTGATGCGGGTGTGGTCCAGGGTCTTCATCGCGGTGGCGAAGCCGGTGCCCTCCTCGCCGATCATGCGGTCGGCGGGGATGCGGACGTTGTCGAGGTAGACCTCGCGGGTCGGGGAGCCCTTGATGCCGAGCTTCTTCTCCGGGGCGCCGAAGGAGACGCCCTCGTCGGACTTCTCGACGACGAAGGCGCTGATGCCCTTGGAGCGCTTGGTCGGGTCGGTGACGGCCATCACCGTGTAGAACTCGGAGACCCCGGCGTTGGTGATCCAGCGCTTCACGCCGTTGAGGACGTAGTGGTCGCCGTCACGGACCGCCTTGGTCTTCATGCCGGCCGCGTCGGAGCCGGCGTCCGGCTCGGAGAGGCAGTACGAGAACATCGCGTCGCCCTTGGCGAGCGGGCCCAGGTACTTCTTCTTCAGGTCCTCGGAACCGGACAGGATCACCGGCAGCGAGCCCAGCTTGTTCACGGCCGGGATCAGCGAGGACGACGCGCAGACGCGGGCCACCTCCTCGATGACGATCACGGTCGCGAGGGCGTCGGCGCCCGCGCCGCCGTAGCTCTCCGGTACGTGCACGGCGTGCAGGTCGGAGGAGACCAGCGCGTCCAGCGCCTCCTGCGGGAACCGGGCCTCCTCGTCCACCGCGGCGGCGTACGGCGCGATCTTGGCCTCGGCGAGCGAGCGGACGGTGTCCCGGAGCATGTCGTGCTCTTCGGACGGGCGGTACAGATCGAAGTCAGACACAGTGCTTATCTCCCCTTGGCGCCAAGGTCTCTCGCTCCCTGAGCTGCCCTGCTAACTACCGTTAAGTAACACGAATTTTAGTCGGCCGCCGCCGATCCGGCATACGTGAGTTTGGTGACAGCGAAGGCGACAGCGGAAACGATGCCCCGCCGCCACCCGACTATGCTCGGGCTCGCATTCACGCCCCGTACAGCACTGGAGCAACGCATGGCCCTGAAGATCACCGTGATCGGCACCGGATACCTCGGCGCCACCCATGCGGCGGCCATGGCGGAGCTGGGCTTCGACGTGCTCGGGCTCGACATCGTCCCCGAGAAGATCGAGACGCTGTCGGCGGGCCGGGTCCCGATGTACGAACCGGGCCTGGAGGAGCTGCTGCGCAAGCACGTGGCGGGCATCGAGGGGTCGACGGGCCGGCTGCGGTTCACCACCTCCTGGGAGGAGGTCGGCGACTTCGGCGACGTGCACTTCGTCTGCGTGAACACCCCGCAGAAGCACGGCGAGTACGCGTGCGACATGAGCTACGTCGACGCCGCGTTCGCCGCGCTCGCACCGCATCTCAAGAAGCCGGCGCTGGTCGTCGGCAAGTCGACCGTGCCGGTCGGCAGCGCGGAGCGGCTCTCCCGGCTCCTCGCCGAGCGGTCGCCCGCGGCGGCGGACGTCGAACTCGCCTGGAACCCCGAGTTCCTCCGCGAGGGCTTCGCCGTGCAGGACACCCTGCACCCGGACCGGATCGTGGTCGGCGTCGAGACCGAGCGCGCCGAGAAGCTGCTGCGCGAGGTGTACGCCGGGCCGGTCGGCGAGGGGTCGCCGTTCGTGGTGACGGACTTCCCGACGGCTGAGCTGGTGAAGACCGCCGCGAACTCCTTCCTCGCGACGAAGATCTCCTTCATCAACGCGATGGCCGAGGTGTGCGAGGCCGCCGGCGGCGACGTGGTGAAGCTGGCCGAGGCCATCGGGTACGACGAGCGGATCGGCGCGAAGTTCCTGCGGGCCGGCATCGGCTTCGGCGGCGGCTGCCTGCCGAAGGACATCCGGGCGTTCATGGCGCGGGCGGGCGAGCTGGGCGCCGACCAGGCGCTGACCTTCCTGCGGGAGATCGACTCCATCAACATGCGGCGCCGCGGCCAGATGGTCGGCATGGCCCGCGAGGCCCTCGGCGACGGCACGTTCCTCGGCAAGCGGGTCGCGGTGCTCGGCGCCGCGTTCAAGCCGGACTCGGACGACGTGCGGGACTCCCCCGCGCTGAACGTCGCCGGGCAGATCCACCTCCAGGGCGGCCAGGTCACGGTGTACGACCCGAAGGGCATGGACAACGCGCGCAGGCTCTTCCCGACCCTGGGGTACGCGGAGAGCGCCCTGGAGGCGGTGCGCGGCGCGGACGTGGTGCTGCACCTGACGGAGTGGCGTGAGTTCCGTGAGGTCGACCCGGCGGAGCTGGGCGAGGTCGTGGCGTCCCGGGTCATCCTGGACGGCCGCAACGCCCTCGACGCGTTCCGCTGGCGCGAGGCCGGGTGGACGTATCGGGCCATGGGCCGCCCGCGCGCCTGACGCGAACCGGCGACCCCCTTCCCGCGCGGGCCGGGCCCCCTCCCACGCGGGCCGGGGGCCGGTCGCGGACGCCGGGCGGCGGGCGGCGGGCGGCGGGCGGCGGGAGTAGGCGGCAGCGGTTCCCGGTAGATGACAGGTACCGGAAAGCAGCCGACCCCTGGAGGAGCCGCCATGGCCATCGCCACGCTCGGAGCCGTCGTCCTGGACTGCCCCGACCCGACCGCGCTCGCCGCCTTCTACGCCGGGCTCCTGGGCGGGGAGCCCAAGAGCGACGGCGCCGACTGGGTCGACCTGGTCGGCCACGCGGGCACCCCGCTCGCCTTCCAGGCCGCCCCCGGATACGTACCGCCACGCTGGCCGTCCCCCGACGCGTCGCAGCAGTTCCATCTGGACCTCACGGTGGAGGACCTGGACGCGGCGGAGGAACGGGCCCTGGCGCTCGGCGCGACCAAGCTCGACGCCGACGACCACTCCCGTACGTGGCGTGTCTACGCGGACCCGGCGGGGCACCCGTTCTGCCTCTGCGCCTGCTGAGCCCGCGGAGGCGTCAGAGGAGGGTGCCGAGTGTCGCCGCGCGGGCTACGAGCTCGGTCTCGCGTACCGCGCGCGCCGCGTTCTGCCAGGTGAGGGCCGCGACATCGGTGTCGGACCAGTCGCGGCGCAGCAGTTCGGCGATGAGGTTCGGATAGCAGGAGGCGTCCTCCAGGCCGAGGGTGTGCGGGGCGTGGACGGCCATGCCGTACGTACCGGAGAGGCCGACGCACTCGGAACCCGCGACCTCCCGCACATGGTCCAGGTGGTCCGCCACGTCCTTGAGCGTGGCGGGCTGCGGGGGCCGGGCGACCTGTTCGGGCGCGAAGCTGACCATGCAGACGCCGCCGTTGGCGCGCAGCGTCAGCAGGATGTCGTCGGGGACGTTCGCGGGGTGCGGGGTCAGGGCGTGCGCCGCCGAGCGGGAGCAGATGACGGGCGCGTCGGACACCGCGAGGACGTGGCGCATCGTCTCGGCGGACGCGCCGGACAGGTCGACCAGGATGCCGAGGCGGTTCATCTCCCGCACGACCTCCTGCCCGAAGCCGGTCAGGCCGTCGGCCGCCCAGCGGGCGCCCGCCACGTTCGCGCTGCGTACGCCGAGGGCGTGGTACGCGCGGAGCGTGCCGATCGAGTCGCCGAGCGCGGGCCCCGAGACGGGGCCGAGCAGGGACGCGACCCGGCCGCAGCTGCGGGCGTCGGAGAGACAGCCCGCGGTGAGGGCGAGCCGGAGGTTCTCGGGGCACGAGGCGATCAGCCGCCGTACGACGTCTATCCGCTCCAGCGTGCGGGTGAGGGTGCGCGGGGGCTCGTCGCCCTCGTCGGGGGCCGGGAGCAGGGACCAGAACTGGGCGCCGACGCCGCCCGCGCGGATCCGGGGGATGTCCGTGTCGAGGGAGCTCTCGCCGCGCTCCAGATCCGGCCAGTGGGTGCGGAGGAGTTCCTGGGCCAGGGTGTTGTGGCCGTCGATGACGGGGTGCGCGCCGAGCAGGGCGTGCGCCCGGTCGTGGTGGACCCGGTCGGCGGCGGGCGCTTCGGCGGGGGGTTCGGCCGCGCCGGACGGACCGTCGAGTTCACCGACGGCGGAGGCCGGGGGATCGGCGGAGGGGTCGTACGGGTGGTCCTGCAGGTCTGCCATAACGGGGGCTCCGAGTACGGAGAGTGAGCCGATTACGGCAAAGGTGACACGCGGCGGGGTGCGGGTCGCGGTGGCGTACTGCATCCGGGTGCACGGCCGCCCCGCTCGGCACCGGTACCGGGCGGCCCGGTGCGGCGGCGTCCCGCCGCCCGGAGGCACCGGGAGCGGGACGCCGTCACCGCGTCGGGCCGTCGGGCTGTCAGCCGTCGAGCTCCGCGAGCGTGGCGTTCGACGGGCCCCTGGTCCGCGACACGTCACGGCTCACCGCTTCCGCGTCGCGCAGCGCCCGTACCGCGTTCTGCCAGGTCAGCATGGACACGTCGGTGCGCGACCACTTGCGGTCCAGCAGTTCGGCGATCAGGTTCGGATAGCCCGCCACGTCGTCCAGCCCGTCGGGGGTGAACGCCGTGCCGTCGAAGTCGCCGCCGATGCCGATGTGGGCGATGCCGGCGACCGCGCGCATGTGGTCCAGGTGGTCGGCGACCGTGGCCGCCGTGGCGACGGGGCGCGGGTTCGCCTCCTCGAACGCGGCGTGGACCCGCATGGCCCCTGGCGTCGTGTCCAGCGGGTGGAAGCCGTGCGCCCGCAGGTTGTCGTCCGCCCGCGCGGTCCACTCCACCGCCTGGGGCAGGATGAACTTCGGTACGAACGTGGCCATGGCGACGCCGCCGTTGGCGGGGAGCAGGCCCAGCACGTCGTCGGGGATGTTCCTCGGGTGGTCGCAGACCGCCCGGGCCGACGAGTGCGAGAAGATCACCGGCGCCTCGGACGTCTCCAGCGCGTGCCGCATCGTGCTCGGCGCGACATGCGACAGGTCGACCAGCATGCCGATGCGGTTCATCTCCCGTACGACCTCACGGCCGAACGCCGACAGGCCGCCGACGCCGGGCTCGTCCGTCGCCGAGTCCGCCCACGCGATGTTGTCGTTGTGCGTGAGCGTCATGTACCGCACGCCCAGCGCGTACAGGGCGCGCAGCGTCGCCAGGGAGTTGTTGATGGAGTGGCCGCCCTCGGCGCCCTTGAGCGACGCGATCCGGCCGGCGGCCCGCGCCGCCTCCATGTCGTCGGCGGTCAGCGCGGCCGCCAGGTCGCCGGGGTGGCGGGCCAGGAGCTGGTCGACGCAGTCGATCTGCTCCAGCGTCGCGCTGACCGCGGCGTCGCCCGCCAGGTCGCTGCGGACGTACACGGACCAGAACTGGGCGCCGACGCCGCCCGCCCGCAGCCGGGGCAGGTCGGTGTGGAGCCGGCCGGTCTGGTCGGCCGCGATGTCGAGGCGGTCCAGGTCGTACCCGGCCTTCTCGCGCAGCGCCCACGGCAGGTCGTTGTGCCCGTCCACCACCGGGAACGCGTCCAGCAGCTCGCGCGCCTCCGCGAGGAGACCGGTGTCCTGCGCGGCCGCCGGGGTCATTTGGCGAAGCCGAACGACGCCTGGCCCTCGACCTTCGTCCGCAGCCGCTTGCCCTTCTCCGTGGCCTGGTCGTTGAGCTCCTCCTGGAACTCCTTCATCCGGGCCAGCAGGTCGGGGTCGTACGCCGCGAGCATGCGCGCCGCGAGCAGCCCCGCGTTCCGCGCGCCCGCCACCGACACCGTCGCGACCGGCACGCCCGCCGGCATCTGGACGATGGACAGCAGCGAGTCCATGCCGTCGAGGTACTTCAGCGGCACCGGGACGCCGATCACGGGCAGCGGCGTGACGGAGGCGAGCATGCCGGGCAGGTGGGCGGCGCCGCCGGCCCCCGCGATGATCGCCTTGAGGCCGCGGTCGGCGGCCCCCTCGCCGTACGCGATCATCTCGCGCGGCATCCGGTGCGCGGAGACGACGTCGACCTCGTACGGGATCTCGAACTCGTCCAGGGCCTGCGCGGCGGCCTCCATGACCGGCCAGTCGGAGTCCGAGCCCATGACGATGCCGACGAGCGGGTTCCCGGGTGGATTACTCAACGATCGTTCCTCGCAGATAGTCGGCGGCGTGGCGCGCGCGCTCCAGCACGTCGTCCAGGTCGTCACCGTAGGTGTTGACGTGCCCCACCTTGCGGCCGGGCTTCACGTCCTTGCCATACATATGGATCTTGAGCTGGGGGTCCCGGGCCATGCAGTGCAGATACGCCTGGTACATGTCGGGGAAGTCCCCGCCGAGGACGTTCGCCATGACCGTCCAGGTCGCGCGGGGCCTCGGGTCGCCCAGCGGCAGGTCGAGCACGGCCCGTACGTGGTTGGCGAACTGCGAGGTGACCGCGCCGTCCTGGGTCCAGTGCCCGGAGTTGTGCGGGCGCATCGCCAGCTCGTTGACGAGGATCCGGCCGTCCCGCGTCTCGAACAGCTCGACGGCCAGGTGGCCGACGACGCCGAGCTCCTTCGCGATCCGCAGCGCCAGCTCCTGCGCCTGCCCGGCGAGCGCGTCCGACAGGCCGGGCGCCGGGGCGATCACCGTGTCGCACACGCCGTCGACCTGCCGGGACTCCACCACCGGGTACGCCACGGCCTGGCCGTGCGGCGAGCGGACGATGTTGGCGGCCAGCTCCCGTACGAAGTCGACCTTCTCCTCCGCGAGGACGGGCACGCCCGCCAGGAACGGGTCGCGGGCGTCGTCGGCGGAGCGTACGAACCACACGCCCTTGCCGTCGTACCCGCCGCGCACCGTCTTGAGGATCACGGGGAAGCCGCCGACCTCGTCGGCGAACGCCGACACGTCGGCCGGGTCCGCGACGATGCGGTGCCGGGGGCACGGCGCGCCGATCGCGTCGAGCTTCGCGCGCATCACGCCCTTGTCCTGGGCGTGCACCAACGCGTCGGGCCCCGGACGGACGGGGATGCCATCCGCCTCCAGGGCCTTCAGGTGCTCGGTCGGGACGTGCTCGTGATCGAAGGTGATCACGTCGCAGCCGCGCGCGAACTCACGCAGCGTGTCCAGGTCGCGGTAGTCGCCGATGACGACATCGCTGACGACCTGGGCCGCGGAATCCTGAGGAGTGTCACTGAGGAGCTTGAATCTGATGCCGAGGGGGATGCCCGCCTCGTGGGTCATTCGGGCGAGCTGACCGCCACCGACCATGCCGACTACCGGGAACGTCACCCTCTCAGGGTATCCGCCGTCTCCGGGAGCCCACAGGGTGGACCTGCGACGGGACCGCGCCGCCCCTCGCGCCGGCCGTCCGGCCGCCCGCGCCACCGGCCGTCCGACCGCCCCCCGCACCGCCCCTCACCCCGCCTGTCTCACCGCCCGTCCACGGTCCGTCCACGGCACGTCACCGCCGCCCGTACCGGTCGTCACCCCCGTCACCTTGGTCACCGAGCGTCCCGCACGGGTGATGGTTAGCATGGCTTGGTTGACAGAACCGACCGGACGGGGCGTAGAGATCACCATGAGTGAACGAGGCCCACTGCGGGTGCGGCTGGACCGGCTCGCCCGCGAGATCGCCAAGTTCGGTCTGGTGGGCGGTTTCGGCCTGCTGGTCAACATGGCGGTGTTCAACCTGGTGCGGGCGGCCACCGACATCCCCGTGGTGCGGGCCAGCCTGATCGCCACGGTCGTCGCCATCGCCTTCAACTACGTGGGCTTCCGCTGGTTCGCCTACCGCGACCGCGACAAGAGCGGCCGCACCAGGGAGCTGACGCTCTTCCTGCTGTTCAGCCTGGCCGGCCTGGTGATCGAGAACGGTGTGCTGTACACCGCGACGTACGGCTTCGGCTGGGACACCCCGCTGCAGAACAACTTCTTCAAGTTCTTCGGCATCGGCGTCGCGACGCTGTTCCGCTTCTGGTCCTACCGGAGCTGGGTCTTCCGGGCGCTGCCCGCCACCGACGCCGTACCGCCCACCGCCGGCACCGGCGAGCCGGCCGGGACCGGCACCGGCGAGGGCCCCGGCTCCGCCGAGACCGTGGTCGAGCAGCGGCAGCGCGCCACGACGACCGCCGGGCGGCCCGCCCGCTGACGCGCGGGCCCGGCGCCCGTCCGCTAGCGGACGACCCGGGGCCCCTGGTCCTTCTCCTTGCGGCGGCCCGCCTCCCGGCTCAGGAACAGCGCGAACACCGCGGGCTTCAGCTGCACCAGCTCCAGCCGTCCGCCGTCCGCCTCCGCGAGGTCACGCGCCACGGCAAGGCCGATGCCGGTGGAGTTGCGCCCGCTGATCGCCCGCTCGAAGATCCGCGCCCCGAGGTCCTCGGGTACGCCGGGCCCCTCGTCCGTGACCTCGATCACCACCTGGTTGCCGGTGACGCGGGTGCGCAGGGCGACCGTGCCACCGCCGTGCATGAGCGAGTTCTCGATGAGCGCGGCCAGCACCTGGGCGACCGCGCCCGGGGTGCCGACGGCCCGCATGCCGGTCTTCCCCGACCGTACGATCGCCCGGCCCGCGCTCCGGTACGCCGGCCGCCATTCCTCGATCTGCTGCTTGACGACCTCGTCCAGGTCGAAGGCGATCGCCGAGCCCGTCCGGGGGTCCCGGGAGTTCGTCAGCAGCCGCTGGACGACGTCCGTCAGCCGCTCGACCTGGGTGAGCGCGATGGTCGCCTCCTCCCGCACCGTGGCCAGGTCGTCGGTGACGGCGATCTCCTCCAGCCGCATGGACAGCGCCGTCAGCGGCGTCCGCAGCTGGTGCGAGGCGTCGGCGGCGAGCCGCCGCTCGGCGGTGAGCATCCGGCCGATCCGCTCGGCCGAGGCGTCCAGGACGTCGGCGACCCGGTCCAGCTCCGGCACCCCGTACCGCTTGTGGCGCGGGCGCGGGTCCCCGGAGCCGAGCCGCTCGGCGGTCTCCGCGAGGTCGGTCAGCGGCGACGCGAGCCGGTTGGCCTGCCGTACGGCCAGGAGGACGGCGGCCACGATGGCGACCAGCGCCACGGCACCGATGATCAGCAGGGACCTGCCGACCTCGCGCGTCACCGTGGAGCGGGACTCCTCGACGGTCACCGTCTCGCCGCGCTCGCCCTCGGCGGTGCCCCGGATGACGCTGCCCTCCGGACGGACACCGACCTCGATGGGGTCGCTGCCCGGGATCTCGATCCTGGCGTACCGCTCGGCGCCGCTCTGCTCCGCCAGGATGTCCGGGTTCACCGGCTCGCCGCCGATGAGCCGGCTGTCCACGATGCTGGCCAGCCGCAGCGCCTCCGAGTCCACGCTCTCCTGGGCGCTGCTGCTGATGGTGCGGGTCTCGACGAGAACCAGCGACATCCCGAAGACGGTGATGACGACGAGGACCACGGCGAGCGTGGAGTTGATCAGACGGCGGCGCACGGTGGGTCGCTAGCTCTTCTCGAAGCGGAAGCCGACGCCGCGCACGGTGGCGATGTAGCGGGGGTTGGCCGCGTCGTCGCCGAGCTTCTTGCGCAGCCAGGAGATGTGCATGTCGAGGGTCTTGGTGGACGACCACCAGGTGGTGTCCCACACCTCGCGCATCAGCTGGTCGCGGGTGACGACCCGGCCCGCGTCCCGGACGAGGACCCGCAGCAGGTCGAACTCCTTCGCGGTGAGCTGGAGTTCCTCGTCGCCCATCCAGGCGCGGTGCGACTCGACGTCGATCCGGACGCCGTGCGTGGCGGGTTGCGGGGCGGCGGACTCGCCGGCGCCACGCCGCAGCAGCGCCCGGACGCGGGCGAGGAGCTCGGCGAGGCGGAAGGGCTTGGTGACGTAGTCGTCGGCGCCCGCGTCCAGGCCGACAACGGTGTCGACCTCGTCGGCGCGGGCCGTGAGCACCAGGATCGGCACCGTGTGGCCGTCGGCACGCAGCCTGCGCGCGACCTCCAGGCCGTCCATGCCGGGCAGTCCCAGGTCGAGGACCACCAGGTCCACACCGCCCTGGAGTCCGCTGTCGAGCGCGCTGGGGCCGTCCTCCCGCACCTCGACCTCGTACCCCTCTCGCCGCAACGCGCGGGCCAGCGGTTCCGAGATGGATGCGTCGTCCTCGGCGAGCAGTACACGGGTCATGGAGTGATGGTAGTCCGCGGGGCGCAGGGGTCGCGGAGTGATCGCGTGATGATCGTCCGGACCTGCGGTTATAGGCGCAATTCCAGGGATGACCTTCGAATATGGGCTAATGGTTCCAGCGACACCTGTGATCCACATCTCAAGTCCTTCCATATGCCGCGCTGTCGTGGCGTATGGTGGCGAGACGCCTCTCGCACTGGTTGAGACCTTTGGTGGCTTCCGCCCCGAAGGTCTCCTTTCTGCGGGTGGCGAAAGAGCTGTGGGCCGGGCCCCGTGACGCGACGACGCGTGGCGGGGCGTGGATCCCGGCACGCCAGACCGTGCCGGTGCCGGCCGCCCCCACCGGGCGCGCGACGCTCACCCAGCGCGGCGCGTCCCGAGCAAGCAAGGATCGACCATGGCGTCCAGCCTGACGAAGGACTCGGCCGGCACCCCCGGCACCGAGAAGACCTTCTTCGGCCACCCCCGAGGTATGGCCACGCTCTTCATGACGGAGTTGTGGGAGCGTTTCTCCTGGTACGGAATGCGCGGCATTCTCGTGCTCTACCTGGTGGCCGGAGTCCTCGACGGGCCCCTGGAGGGCCGTGAGGCGCTGGCCGCCTCGATCTACGGCGTCTACAACGCGGTCGTCTACATGGCAGCCATGCCCGGCGGCTGGATCGCCGACCGGCTGTGGGGCGCGCGCAAGGCCGTCCTCGTCGGCGGCATCGTCATCGCCCTGGGCCACTACACCCTCGCCGTCCCGAACGACATCGCGTTCTTCTTCGGCCTCGGCCTGATCGCCGTCGGTACGGGCCTGCTGAAGCCGAACATCTCGGCCATGGTCGGCGGCCTGTACGAGGGCCAGTCCGGCGCCCGCCGCGACGCCGGCTTCACGCTCTTCTACATGTCGATCAACGTCGGCGCCATGGCCGCGCCGCTGGTCGTCGGCTACCTCGGCGAGCACGTCAACTGGCACCTCGGCTTCGGTGTCGCCGGTGTGGGTATGACGCTGGCCGTCGTCCAGTACGTGCTGGGCGGCAAGTACCTCGGCGAGGTCGGCAAGGAGCCCGCGACCCCGGCGACGCCGCAGGAGAAGCGGAGCGTGCTCCGCAAGTCCGCCATGTGGGCGGGAGTCGCCGTCGCCGCGCTGCTCGTGGACGTCGTCCTCGGCACGTTCGACGTCGAGCACATCGTCAACGTCCTCGCGATCCTCGGCATCGTCGTGCCGATCGTGTACTTCCTGGCGATCTTCCGGAACCCGGCGCTGCAGGCCGAGGACCGGCCGAAGATCAAGGCGTTCGTCTGGTTCTTCGCCACCGCCGTGCTGTTCTGGATGATCTACGACCAGTCCGGCTCGCTGCTGACGCTCTTCGCCGACGGCAAGACGGACCGCGTCATCGGCGGCTGGGAGTTCCCCGCCTCCTGGTACCAGTCGGTCAACCCGATGATGGTCATCGTCCTGGCCCCGCTGTTCGCGGCCCTGTGGGTCAGGCTGGCCAAGCGCGACCGCGAGCCCAGCACCCCGATGAAGTTCGCCCTGGCCATGCTCCTCATCGGCGGCTCCTTCGCCATCATGGGCCTGGCCGGCGCCGCCGCCGCCAACAGCGAGACCGGCAAGGTCACCGTCTTCTGGCTGCTGAGCGTCTACCTCGTCCAGACCCTGGGCGAGATGTGCCTCTCGCCCGTCGGCCTGTCGCTGTCGACCAAGCTGGCGCCGAAGCTGTTCGTCGGCCAGATCATGGGCCTGTGGTTCCTCGCCACCGCGACGGGCAACGCCCTGAACGGCTGGACGGTCAAGCTCAACGCCCCGATGGGCGACGCCGCCTACTACACGATGTGGGCGATCATCGCCGCCGCCGCGGGCCTGTCGTTCATGATGGCCGGCAAGCGGATCCGCGCGCTGATGGGCAATGTGAAGTAGCCCCTCCCGCACGACGGCGGGCCGGTACGAAGACCTCTTCGTACCGGCCCGTTCGCGTCTCAGCGCCGCAGCCGCGCCCACGGCGTGAACGTGAACACCGCGCCGCCCAGCAGGGTCAGCGTGCCGGCGGCCAGGGCGAGGGCGCGCAGGGCACCGTCGTCGTCGGCTCCGGTGGCGGCGAGCCCGCCGGACGTGGACGTACCGCCCGAGGACGCCCCGCCGGCCGTGCCACCGCCGCTCGTCGTGCCCGTGGTCGTGGTACCGGTGGTCGTGGCGCCGGTCGCGCCGCCGGGCTGCGCGGAGGTGACCAGCTCCAGGGAGACCGCCGCGGTCCCCTGGACCGCGCACGGGATCGTGATCTTCTGGCCGCCGAGGGTGACGTCGATGGTCAGCGCGCCGGGGCTGAGCGTCGACGTGCCGGTCGCGCCGGGCTTGTACGTCCCGGTCATGTCGGGCAGGTCGACCGGTTTGCCCGCCTCCAGCGGCTCCTTGTTCGCCGGGCCGGCGACGGCGACGCCGCCCTTGTCGGCGCCGCCGAGCGTGACCGCCATGGATGGCTTGAGTGCGCCCGCCGGAAGCGCGGCCGGGCTGTTCATGACGCCCTTGGCGGTCTTGACGGTGAGGTCGTAGCCGCCGCCGTTCCTCTTCGCGTCGATGGTGACCTTGGAGTTGATGCTCGCCGGTCCCGGCGGGGTGCAGGCGAAGGCGACGGAGACCTCCTTGCCGGGGAAGTCGGTGGTGCCGCCGTCGCCGCCTCCGGAGGCTCCGCCGGACGTGGTGCCACCGGCCGCGGTGCCGCCGGTGGTCGCCCCACCGGCCGTGGTTCCGCCGGACGTGGTGCCTCCGGCCGTCGTCCCGCCGGACGCCGTTCCGCCGGTCGCCGTTCCGCCGGTCGCCGTTCCGCCGGTCGCGCCTGATGTGGTGCCGCCGGACGCGGTGGTGCCGCCGCTCGTGCCGCCGCCGGTGCCGCCGCTCGTACCGCCCGAGCCGTCGGTGACCTTGATCGTCGCGCCGACCGCGACCTGCTCCTTCGGGGCGCACCTGGTGTCGGTGGAGATCGGCTTGGACACGTTGATGGTGTACGCGCCCGGGGTCAGTGTGATCTCGCCCGCCGCCTCCAGCTTCAGCGTGCCCTTCATGTCGGGCAGCACCATCGGGCTGTTCTTCGGGATCGGCGGGTTCTGCCGCGGGCCCTCCATCGCCAGCCGACCGCTCGCCGCGCCGCCCAGCGTGATCGTGCCGGTCGGCTTGACCGTGTCCTTCTCCAGGTCGAGCACGTCCGGGTTCTTCGACGCGGCCTCGACGGTCTTCCACACCACCTCGACCTCGTCGCCGACCTTCGCCTCCGCCGGTGCGGTGATCAGCACCTTCGTGGTGCCCTGCACGGGCGGCAGCCCCGAGATCGGGGGCGGTACGCACTCGGTCGCGTACGCCACATCGGCCGCCCGGGCCGGTCCCGCGACCAGCAGGATCCCCGCGCCGCCGAGCATCAGCGCGACCCCGGCCGCGCTCATCCTCCGTTGGGTGCTCACGACTGTCCCTTCGTCGTCGGTGCGTTCTCTGACGGTGCGGAGTCCGGTGCGAACCACGGCAACCCGGCTGCGGGGTCGGCGGGTTCGGAGGGTTCGGAGGGTGCGGCGGGTGCGCGGGGCTCGCGTGCGGCGCGTGCGTCGGGGGGTGCGGAGTGCGCGCGACGGCGACCGGCCGGTGGCCGTACGCGGTCGACGACCGCCATCCCGATGCGGAACAGCGCGGCCGGTACGACCACGGCCAGCAGCACCCAGAACAGCGTCACGCCCCACGGCCGGGCCACGCCCCACGGGTGCTCCGCCAGGAGCCTGCCGCCGTACCGCACGGAGACCTGGTAGTCGCCGTGGGCGCCCGCCGGGAGCCGCACGGGCAGTTCGACCCGGGCCTTGCCGCCGGGCGGGACGGTGCCCCGCCACTGGTGTTCCTCCCACTGCGGGGCGTACACCCCGTGCGCGGTGCCGACCTCGAACACCGGGTCCACCACCGGGCCGGAGCCGAGGTTCCCGACCGTGAGCACGACTCGACGGGACGCCGGGGCGCCGAACCGGACCAGGAGGCCGCTGGAGCCCTCCAGCCGTACGGTCGTCAGGACGGCGATCCTGCCGGTGCCCGTACCGGCGGGGAGCGGCCGGACCGGGTGCCCGGTCACCTTCAGCACGGCGTCGGCGGTGGCCTGTTCGCCCGTGACGGTCGCCACGTGCACCACGCACGGGCAGGGTTCGGGCGGGGCGGTGACCGGCAGCGGCTTGGTGAAGGCGCCGTCGGCGTCGGTGGTGACGGCGCGGCCGTCGGCGTTGGCGCAGGAGTTGGTGCCGCCGATGACGCCCTTGCCCGGCGCTGACCGCCCGCAGACCAGGAGCATGAGCAGAGTCCTGGGGCGCCAGCCGGTGCCGCTGACGGTGATCTCCGTGCCCTTGTCCGCCGCGTCCTGGGAGAGCTGGAGGCGCGGCCCGGGTTCGTCGGCCGCCGTGGCTGTGGCGGTGGCCGCCGTGGCCGTCGCGGTGGGCGGGAGCGGCGGCGGTACGAGGACGAGGGCGGCCAGCGCGACCACCACGGCCGGGAGCACGGCCACCGCCCGTACGCCGGTCATCGCGCCCGCCCGCAGACCTGCCCGCGCGACCCCTCGGAGTCCCTTCACCCGACCGCCCCCGTCGCCCTGTCGCGCGTCCACCGCTCGCCCCGGCGCCGCCGCCGCAGCGCACGTGCCGCCGCGCCCGCCGCCACCGCGAGGAGCGCGCCGCCCGCGCCCGCCGCCCCTCCGCGCGACACGAACGTGCGTGTCGCCGCGGCCTCCGCCCGCGTGGTGACGCCGTCGGCGGTGGCGTCCAGCCGGACGGTGACCCGGTCGAGCGGCGGGCGGTCCCGGCCGGGCCACGGCTCGGTCAGCTCCACGCGCCGCCCGGGTGCCAGCCGCAGCGGGAGCGCGCGGGCGCCGCGCCGCAGGACCTCGCCGAACAGCCCGTCGGCGCGCACCGCCAGGCGCGGCTCCAGGACGGTGTTGCCGCGGTTGACCAGCGCGTACCGGATGCCGCCCGCCGTGACGCTTACGTCCTCGACGGTGAGGGCGGCCAGGCGTGGACCGCCGACCCGTAGCCGTACCGGCACGACCGCCTCCCGCCCGGAGCGCGTCCCCTCGGCGCGGGCCTCGGCGCCGGCCTCCGTGCGGACCAGCAGGGTGCCGGGGCGGTCGCCGGGCGGGGCGTCCGGCGGCACGGTGACCGTGAACGGCACGTCGGCGCGGGTCCGTGGCGGCACGGTCACGCGGTCCGCCGCGAACCTGACCCAGCCCGCCCACGGGGCGCCCGCCCGCACGCGGAGGGTGACCGGCCGGTCGCCGGGGTTGGTCAAGGACAGCGCGTCCTCCAGGACGGTGCCGGGCGGGGCCTCCAGATACACGTACGGCCGCCCGTCCCGGGTCGCGGCCCGCGCGGTCCAGGGCGGCTCCGTCGACGCGGCGGGCCGCGCCACGGCCGCGGCCTCCTGCGCGCCGGCCGGCGGGGCGCCCACCGGTGAGGCCGCCAGCGCCAGCAGGGGCGCCGTCAGCGCGGCCATACGGCGGCGGCGCACAGATGCCATACGGCGGCGGCGCACGGGTTCACGCCCGGCGGGTCAGCCAGAGCACGCCGGCCGCCCCGGTGAGCAGGACGGTGCCGCCGAGCGTGCCGAGCGCCACGGCCGAGTCCAGCGGCCCGGTCTTCGGCAGTTCACCCGCGCTCCCGGTGGCGCCCGTGTCCCCGGTACCGCCCCCGGTACCGGTACCGCCCGCGCCCGTCGTCGCGCCCGCCGTGACGTCCAGTTCCAGCGAGGGCCCCGGATTGTTCTTCGGGGTGCAGGTCGTCGTGGTGCCCAGCGCCTTGATGGTGAGCACCCCGGCCGTGAAGGTGACCTTGCCGCTCTTCCCGGGCGTGTACGTGCCCGACAAGTCACTGATCTTGATGGGGGTGTTGGCGGGGACGGCCTCCGCGTTGGGCGGGCCCGACACCTTGACGGTGCCCTGGTCCGCGCCGCCGAGCCGGATGACGGCACTCGGGTTCATCGCGCCCTTGCCGAGCTCGACGGGGCTGGACGAGACGCCCTTCCGGAAGGTCATGGTCAGCCGGTAGCCGGTGCCGCTCTTCTCACTCCTGATGTCGATCGGCGAGACGGCGCCCTTCGGGCCGATCGGGGTCTCGCAGGCGTAGTCGACGTCCACCACGGCGGCCTGGGCGGGCCCCGCGGCCGCCGTCACCATGGCCGGGGCGGCGACGAACGCCGCCGCCAACGCGAGGGCGGTCCGCTTCCGGTACGACATGTCAGATCACCTCATGCCGGGGTCGCCGACATTCCTGACGGCTCATCAGATTGGGCGCTCAAGGTACGCCCGGCACCCGGAGGAGGGAAGACAAGGAGCACGGCTTCACCGCCGTGCTCCACAGGTTCCCCACACCCCGGGGCTCCCACCGGGGCACCCGGGGCGCCGCCCGGGGTGCACGGCGGCAGAGACCGCCGACAGAGGACCGCCGGCAGAGGACCGTCGACGGACAGAGGACCGTCGACAGAGGACCGTCGACGGAGGGTCCGCTACGCCGGGGCGGCCAGCTCCGCCCAGACCGTCTTGCCCGGCCTGCCGACCGACCGGAGGACCCCCCAGTCCACGCACAGCCGCTGGACGATGAACATGCCGTGACCGCCCGGGCGCCCGACGCGGTGCGGGGTCCTCGGCGACGGCTGCCCCGGCCCCCGGTCCTCGACCTCGAGGCGCAGCACCTTGGCGGTGAGCGAGACCCGGAGCCGCTCGGGCCCGTCGGCGTGCAGGCAGGCGTTGGTGACCAGCTCGGACACGACGAGCAGGACGTCCTCGGCGGCGGCACGGCGGTCGGCGGTCGCGGCGGGCAGCCAGCCCCAGTCGTACAGCGCCTGGCGGGTGAAGTCCCGGGCGAGCGGAACGATCCCGCTGGCGCCGTCCAGGGCGAGCGAGCGCATCCGGGCGCCGGAGGCGCCGGAGTGCGTGCCGCCCGCGACGGGCCGAGCGCCTGAGCCGTCCGGCTCGGGGCCGAGATCGCTCGGCGGTTGCTGCTGGGCGGTACCCATCAGCGCGTCACCTCACCGATTCACCAGGTCGCCGTCACATCGGCGTCCACTTCGTTGACAGAGAGTGTGAACCCTCGGCGGCCGCCACAGGGTCCTACGGCGTTCTTCTGCCCGACCGTTTCAGGACGACACCCGTCATATCGGCCGGGGCCGTCTCACTCCGTGAGCGCGGCTTTCAGCGACTCGTGGACGGTGAACACCGCTTCCGCGCCCGTGATCTCGAAGACGCGGGCGACCACGGGACGCATGGCGGCGAGGTGCACGCCGCCCCCGGCCGCCTCGGCCTTCAGCCGGGCGCCCAGCAGGACGTTCAGCCCGGTGGAGTCGCAGAACTCAAGCTGTGAGCAGTCGATCACGAGGCGCGACCGGCCCTGCTCCAGCGCCGCGTCCAGGGGCTCGCGCAGCAGGTCGGCCGTGTGGTGATCGAGCTCACCGGCGGGTGCCAGAACCTCGCTGCGGCCCTCGGTCCGGACGTCGACCCTGAGTCGGCCCTGATGCGTGCTGCCGACCGTGCCGCGGTCCATGCCGTCCCTCTTCGCCGATGCCGTTGGGTCGGTAGAACCCTACGCCTTCTTTGCCGCCGGTCGGTAGTCAGAGACCTCCACAAAGGGAACATATGGGACAATTGAGATTTGCAAGGAACGCCGTGGAGCGGGTAGGGCTAGGAGGGACACACCCAACACGGCCGGCTTTGGAGGCGCCGCACACCGCAGTCATCTGTATGGGCATCGGCGGCCATATGCCGAGAACGATGGAGGAGACCATGTCACCCCGGCTCGACGAGACGCGTACCCCGAACGCGACGTCGGCAACTCCCCCCACCCCGACCGATCAGGTGGACCAGCACCGGATCGATCACGACCTCATCGACCTCCCCGAGATCCCTCCGTTCGACGAAGTCGGACCCCTCGACGCGAGGGCACTCTCCAAGACGCTGTTCGCACGGCTCGAGACCCTCGAAGAGGGCACACACGAGTACGCGTACGTCCGCAACACCCTGGTCGAACTCAACCTCGCCCTGGTCAAGTTCGCCGCCTCCCGGTTCCGCTCCCGCAGCGAACCGATGGAGGACATCATCCAGGTCGGCACCATCGGCCTGATCAAGGCGATCGACCGCTTCGAGCTCAGTCGCGAGGTCGAGTTCCCCACCTTCGCGATGCCGACCATCGTCGGCGAGATCAAGCGCTTCTTCCGCGACACCTCCTGGTCCGTGCGCGTACCCAGGCGGCTCCAGGAACTCCGGCTCGACCTGGCCAAGGCCGGCGACGAGCTCGCCCAGGAGCTGGACCGCTCCCCCACCGTCGCCGAACTCGCCGAGAAGCTGGACATCAGCAAGGACGAGGTCGTCGAGGGCATGGCGGCGAGCAACGCGTACACCGCGAGTTCGCTCGACGCCCAGCCCGAGGAGGACGACACCGAGGGCGCGCTGGCCGACCGCATCGGGTACGAGGACCACGGCCTGGAAGGCATCGAGTACATCGAGTCACTCAAGCCGCTGATCGCCTCGCTGCCGGCCCGCGACCGGAAGATCCTCTCCCTGCGCTTCGTCGCCGGGCTCACCCAGTCCGAGATCGGGCAGGAGCTCAACATCTCGCAGATGCACGTGTCGCGACTGCTCTCGCGGACCCTGGGCAAACTCCGCAAGGGCCTGACCCTGGAGGAGTGACCCGCCAGGAGTGACGCCCCATCGCCGGCCTGACCCGGAGGTGTGTGGACAGGGCCCGTTCCGTCGCGGAACGGGCCCTGCTGCTGCCGCCCTGCTGCTGCCGTGTCGCCATGTTGTCGCCATGTTGACGAGGCCGTCCGGAATGGGCCACATTGAGCGGGGCTCAGGGGGGAACGCATGGTTTCTGGGGAGGGCCGCCCGGCGGCGCGCGCGCATCCGAAGGATCAGAACACGTCGAGGGCTCCGGATCCGAGCCCGGACGCGCCCGGGTACGCACGTCAAGACGCGCACCGGGACTCGCCGGAACCGCGCCGGGACTCGCCGGATCCGCACCGGGACTCGCGCCGGGACGCGCGCCGGCACCGGAACGCGCAGGAGACCCGGAGGGCCTCGCCGGGCCCGGCGTCCGTGAGGGCCCTCGAAGAGCTGATGCGCGCCCGGCTCGGCAGGGACTGCCTCTACGTGCCGTCGTGCCGGCTCGGGCTCTACGTGGCACTGCGCCACTGGTGCCCGCCCGGTGGACGCGTCCTCATGTCGCCGGTCAACGACGACGTCATCTTCTTCGTGGTCCTCGCCGCCGGACTGCGGCCCGTGCAGGCGCCGTTGAACCCCGGGGACGGCTCGCTCGACGTGGCGGCCGTGCCCGACGACGTGTGGCCGACGCTCTCCGCGGTGCTCACCACCAACCTGTACGGCAACCCCGACCCGGCACCCCTTCTGGCCGCGAAGTGCCGGGAAGCGGGAATTCCGCTGCTGGAGGACGCCGCGCACGCCATCGGCAGCGAGGTCGCCGGGCGGCCCGTCGGCACCTTCGGCGACGCCGCCGTCTTCAGCCTCTCCAAGCACACCGGGGCCAAGACCGGCGGCTTCCTCGCCCTGCGCGACCCTGGCCTGCGCACCGAACTGGCCCACGCGCGCGACACGTTGCTCCACCCGCCCCGGCTCGCCGCCGAACTCGCCTATGCCGCCCGCCCGTACGCCGAGGCCACCGTGCGCGGCCTGCGGCTGGTGCGGGCAGCCCGCGCCACCCTGCGGCTGCTCGGCAGGGAGGAGCGCGAGGAGATCCGGATGCCGCTGCGCCCCGCCGAGCTGAAACAGGCGGTGGGCGCCGCCCCCGGCCTCGTACCGTTCCACTCCTGGGTACGGGTCGATATGCACGACTACCGGCTGGCCCCCGGCCCCGCCCGCCTGCGCCGCACCGGCCTGCTCCTGGGCCGGCTCGACGCCACGCTCGCCGCGCACCGCGCCGGTACGCGTCTGCTCCAGGCGTCCGAGTGGGGCGCGTCGGGGCGCACCGGGGGACCGGTCCAGCCGCTGTTCCGCGTACCGCTGCTGGTCGCCGACCGAGACGCGGCCATTGCCGCGCTGGCCCGGCACCGGATCACCACCGGCTACCTGTACGACCCGCCGCTGGACGACTACGCGGGCGAGCCGTTCACGGACGTCTCGGCCGCGCCCGACGGGGCCCGCTGGTTCGCGGGGCACGCCCTGCCGGTGGACCCCCTGCGGGCGGACACCGTCCTGCGTGTGCTGCGCGCTGCGGGCGTCGAGCCGGCCACGCCACCGGCGGGCGGGAGCGGGAGCGGTGCCTGACCCGACACGGCTGCTTCCGGACAGACCGGCGGATGGCCCGGCGGACGGGCCCGGGGACGAGCCGGCGGAAGGACCGGCGGAAGGTTCTGTGCACAGGGCGCCCGGCACCGAACCCGGCAGAGCGGCCACCGGCTCGGGGGCCGAGGGCTCCGGCGGCTCGGGTGCCGAGGGCTCCGGCGGCTCCGGCGCCAGCAGCGGCTCCGGCGGCTCCGGTTCCAGCGGCGACTCCATGTTCCGTAACGCGTACGCCCTCATGCTGTCCACGGGCGTGTCCGCCGCGCTCGGGCTCGGCTTCTGGCTGGTCGCCGCCCGGTACTACACGGAGGAGGCCGTCGGGCAGGGCTCCGCCGCCATCGCCGCGATGAAGCTGCTCGCCTCGATCACCGCCACGACGATGATCGGCGCGGTCGTGCGGTACGTGCCGCGGGCCGGCCGGGCGACCGGTCCGCTGGTGTGGCGGGCGTACGGGGTGAGCTCGCTCGTCGTCTGTCTGGCGAGCGCCGCCTTCCTGGTCACCCTGGATCTGTGGGGCCCGTCGTTCGCCCCCCTGCACGGGCTCGCGGCGGGTGCCTTCTTCACCGCCGCCTGTGTCGCCTGGGCGCTGCTCACCCTTCAGGACGGCGTGCTGACCGGCCTGCGCAAGGCGGTCTGGGTGCCCGTCGGCAACGCCGTCTTCTCCGTCGGCAAACTGCTGCTCCTCGTCGTCTTCGCGACGGCCCTGCCCGCCCTCGGCGTCTTCGTGTCCTGGGCGGCGGCGATCGCGCTGTCCGTACTGCCGCTCGGCTGGCTGATCTTCCGTCGGCTCATCCCCCGGCAGGCCGCCGCCGACCACGACCGCGAGCCGCCCACCATGGGCGAGATGCGCCGGTTCCTCGCCGGGGACTCGGTGGGCGCGCTGTTCAGCCTGGCGATGATCAACCTGCTGCCGGTGATGGTCGCGGTCCGCTTCGACGCCGCGCACAACGGCTTCTTCTACACCGCGTACACGGTCGGCGGGACCATGGAGTTCATGGCCATCAACATGGCCTCGTCGCTCACCGCGCACGCCTCGCACAGCCCCGGCAGCCTCGCCGACGGGGTACGCGGCGCCCTGCGGCGGATGGCGCTGCTGCTGGTCCCGGTAGTGCTGGTGCTGGTGGTGTTCGCGCCGCAGATCCTCGCGCCGTTCGGCGCCAGTTACGCGGAGCACGGCACGACCGTGCTGCGGCTGCTGGCGGCGGCCGCCCTGCCGCGCGTGGCCGTCGAGCTGTACATCGGCGTCCTCCGCGTCCAGGGCCGTACCGGCATGCTCGCCGCCGTGCAGGGCGCGATGTGCGTCCTGGTGCTCGGCAGCGCGGCCGCGCTGATGGCCCCCGCCGGGATCGCCGGGGCGGGGCTCGCGATGCTGCTGTCGATGACCGTCATGGCGGCGGCGGCCGCGCCCGGTCTGCGGGCCGCGCTCCTCGGCCGCCCGCCGAAGCCGCCGAGGCCCCGGCGGCGCCGCAGGAACGCGGCGGACCCCGGGTACGGCACGCGCTGGGCCGCCCGCAGGGCGGAGGCGGCGGCCGCCCCGCCCGCGCCGGCCGGTTATCTGCCGGGCGGCCAGGACACCGCCACGCCCGCGTTCGGCTTCCCGGTGTACGTCCAGGACCGGAACCCGGACCGCGAGCCGCACCCAGTACGGGCACCAGGGCGGGAACCAGGGCGGGAAGCGGGACCGGAACCCGGACCGGAAGCGGAACCGAGGCCGGACGCGGAACCGGACCCCGGACCGGAAGCGGAACCCGGACCGGAAGCGGCACCGAGGCCGGAAGCGGGACCGGACCCCGGGCCGCGCCCCCTGCGGGAAGCGGACGCCGATCGGCGGGTCGTGGCCGCGCTGTGGGCGCTGCTCGCGGTGGCCGCCGCCCTGTTCTGGGGGCCGCTCGCCCAGGTCCGGGACCTCGGCGTCGAGCGGCTTTCGGGGGCCGGGCTGGTGCGGGCCCTGCCGCCGCCGACCGTCGGGGCGGGCGTCCTGCTGGTCGTCGTGTACTGCGCGCTCCTGGCGCTGCGGCGGCTGCGGCCCGTGCTGACCGGCACGGCCCTGCTGGTGACCTTCGCCGCCCTGCACTCGGCGCCGCCGCTCCTGGGCATCCGCCCCGACCCGCTGTCCGGGCCGGGGGCGGGCGTGCTGGCGGGCGCGCTCACGGACGCGGGCCTCGCCGGGCCCGGCCCCGACGACCCGGTGCTGCGGGCGCTGCCCGTGGCGGTACAGGTGCTGTGCCTGGCGCTGGTCGCGGTGGCGCTGCGGGCACTGGACGTGGAGGCCAGGGGCGTCGCGGGCGCGGTGTGGGTGCTGGCGGTCGCGGGGTGGGCGGCGCAGGACGCGTTCGCCGCGGCCGCGCTGCCCGTGCTGGTGGTGCTGGGCGTGGCGGCCGCGGCGGCTCGTGTGGCGGCCCGCTATCGGCCCCGCCGCGCGTGACGGGCCCGACAGCGCTGACCGGGCCTACCGGGTCGGTACGGGCTGGCGGAAGTAGTCGTCCTGCCCGGCCGTACGGTAGCCCTCCAGGGCCGGGCCCCGGTCGACCGTGAGGTCGCAGTTGTCACCGGGCACGGGACGGTTCCAGTGGACGAGTGCCTTCACCTTCGGCAGGGTCGGCGCGACGTCCGGGATCGCGGCGTACCAGTCGCGCTGCCGTTCCGGGCGCTCCGGGTCGGGCGCGGTGGCGAACTCGGCCAGCATCACCGGTTTGTCGGCGGAGACGTGGGTGCGGAGCCAGTCGTACGAGGGGCGCTGGCTGCGGTCGAAGTCGAGCCATGTGGTGCTGTTGTGGCAGAGGTAGTAGTTGTACTGGTCCATGCCGATCCAGTCGACGTACGCGTCGCCGGGGTAGAGCCGTTTCATCTGCTCGGCGTGGCCGAGGTATCCGGACACCGTCCACACCCACACCACGTTGTCCACGCCCAGTTCGCGGAACCGGTCGTGGATGTGCCGCCACGCGGCGACGAACTCCTCGGGGGTGCCCGCGCCCTCCTTGACGCGGAAGTCCGTCTCCTGGTCGAAGGAGAGGAAGACGCGTTTGCCGTACGCCTTGACGCGGCGGGCCTGCGGGTCGATGACGTCCCGGTCGTACCGGCCGGAGGCGATGTTCTTCCAGCCGAGCTGGGTCTCGGTCCAGCCCGCGTGGTGGGGTTCGGTCCACACGGTGGACTCCCAGGCGAGCATCAGCAGCCGGTCCCGGCCGAGTTCCTGCTCCTCGGGTGTGAGGAGTTCGCCGTCGAGCGGTGTCCTGGACATGTCGTGGTAGTTGTAGACGAGGTCGAGTTTGCGGCCGATCTTCTTCTCGAAGGTGTGCACGGCGTCCTTGAGGGAGCCGTTCTCCGCGTACGGGACGTAGGCGCCCCACCAGGCGCCGCAGGGCGGCTGGAGGTCGGGGCCGGGTGCGCATCCGCCGCGCGGGACGTCCCCCGACGCCGCGTTGCCGGGTATCGGGGTGCCCCAGGAGGGCGGCTCGGCACTCTCGTACCGGCTGATCCAGACGCCCAGGCCGATGAGCAGCGCTCCCACCACGGCGAGCGCCAGGACGAGGGAGTGGCGCGGCGTCATCGGCCCCTCCCCGGCACGGGTTTGACACGGTCGCGCTCCGCCGCCCCGCGGGTCGCCGCGGGCAGGGGTACGCCGGGCAGGGCAGCGGCGACCGTGGCGAAGGCGGCGAGCACCGCGAGGAACACGGGGGTGGAGAAGCTCTCCGCCAGGAACAGCGCGGTCGCGGTGAGCGCGGCCAGCGACAGGCTGACCGGCGCGGCCAGGGCGAGCGCCTCCAGCCGGGCGCCCGGCCGCAGCCCGCGCGGCTGCGGGTGAAGCAGGGCGAGGCCGGGGCCGAGGGTGACGAAGACGAGGACGGGGATCCAGCGCAGGGGCGAGCCGCCGGGCAGGGCGGTCGCGCCGAGGGCGAGCCAGCCGGAGGCCGCCAGTCCCACTCTGAGCTGCGTACGGTTCAGCTGCATGGCGACCTCCTGATCACCGTTGACGGGTGCTGCGTGCGGGCGGATGCCCGTGCGGCGCGGAAAGCCGCGGATGCCGGGCGGCAGGCACCGGGCGGCCGCAGGCACCGAGTGGCCGCCGACGCCGGCGGCCGCAGGCACCGGGCGGCCGCCGACGCCGGGCGGGCGCGGGGTGCCGAACGCCTGTCGGCGCCGCGCTGCCGGAGTCGCCGTATAGGCGCCGCCGTGCCGGTCCCGCCCTGCTGGTGCCACCCTGCTGGTGCCGCCATGCCGGTGCCGGCATGCGCCGGTGCCGCTGTGTCGGTGCGGTGGGGCACATGTGCCCGCACCGGCCCGGCGGGGGCGGTTTCAGCGCACGTACCGGAGGACGAGTCCGTGCTCGTTCTCCTCCACGACCGTGAACAGCGGCGACCGCTTCAGGTCGTCGCGCAGTCGGGTGAAGCCTCCCTCCGGCAGATAGCCCTCACCGATGACCGCCTTCTCCTGGGTGGCGGTGAGGAGCACGTACGCCGTGCGACCCCCGGGGATGCCGGCCGCCAGGTACCCGGCCGGGTCCCGGAGCATTCTGAGGTTCTCGGGAACCTCCTGCTCGGTGAAGAACCAGCGCTCGTAGTGGGCGTAGCGGGTGTACGCACCGGGGAACGACCCGGTCGTGGCGAGCATCAGCGCGCCGTCCGGCGCACGGTCGTACGCGCGCCGTACCAGGGCGAGTTCGGCGGGTGGCGCGTAGTGCATGCCCTCCTTGCCGTAGTACGAGGGAAGGAACCCGGCCAGCAGCGCGGTCAGCGCGACCGGCAGGGCGACGGTCGAGACCCGCCGGGCGGTCCGCCAGGACCGGGACCTGGCGGCGGCGCCTGCGGCCGGCACGAGCGCGGCCGCCGCGAAGAACGCCGCGCCGGGCAGCCCGAACAGGTAGACCCGGAAGAGCATCTCGCCGCCGTAGTCGTTGACGGCGAACATCGGGAGCGGCGCCGCGGACGCCAGCAGCAGCGGCAGCGCGCTGCGGGCGAGGCGGCGACGGGTGAGGACGGCGACCGAGGCCAGCGCGGCGAGGGACAGCACCATCAGGATGTTGGCCGCGCCGACCAGCTCGGGCCCCGGGCCGGTGGGCTCCCCCGCGTACCCGGCCCGGGAGTTGCCGAGCAGGTCGCCGAAGGACTCGCGCAGGGTGCTCAGGGTGTCGAGGAACAGGACCCGGCCCATGGTCAGGTCCCAGGCGAGCATGACGGCACCGGCGACGGCCAGCAGCCCGAGGTTGCGGTAGCGGCGCGTGAGGCACAGCGCGGCGAGCGTGGCGCACAGCATCACGGGCGTGAGCTGGTGCGAGGCGTTGACGGCGGCGATCAGCGGGACGAGGATCACGACGCAGACAGCGCGCTGCCGCGTCCCGGTGGGCGGCGGCACGGCGGCCGCCGCCGGGTCGAGCCGGCCCCGGTCGCGCAGCGGCCCGGCCGCCCCCGGCCGTACGAAGTGCCGTACGACGACGGCGAAGACGGCCAGGTACAGCAGGTACGAGAAGCCCTGCGGCGACAGGTAGTCCTGGCCCACCCAGTTGGCGAGCTGGAAGATCCACACGCCGGTCCACACGAGCCGCCAGTCGTCGCTGAAGGTGCGGTAGACCAGGAGGAGCACCGGCAGGGTGAGCAGCCCGAGGACGACCGGCGCCCAGTTGATGTACGCGGTGGCGCCCTCGACGCCGAAGGCCCGTACGAGCGCGGCGTTCAGCGAGAAGAACCCGGGCCACTGGTCGTACGCGGCCATGCCGCCGGACAGCTCGGCGTACGGGTGGACGGTGCCCTCGGCCAGCAGCCGGGTGATCACCTCGTCGTGCTTGGCCGCCCACGCGTACCGCACCGTGTCGTAGAGCACGGCGGGCGGCGCCTTCAGGGCGACGAGCATGGCCACGCAGTACCCGGCCGGCCACCAGGGCGCGGTCCCGGCGCGGCGCAGCGTGACGACGAACCCGGCCGTCAGGACGGCCAGCGAGGCGTAGTACGTGGCCGGGAAGCGGTCGAGGAGCCCGTAGTCGCCGATGTCGCGGAAGCCGATCCGGGGCAGCGCGTACACCCACAGCGCGGCCGCCACCAGCAGCGGCAGCCAGCTGAACAGCGCCTGGGGCCGCAACGGCGCCACCGGTCTACCGGGGCGGGTCGCGGAGGCGGGTCCTGAGCCGGTTCCGGAGGCGGGTCCTGTCGTATGGGACTCAGCCGCCCCGGCTGTACCGGCGGACGCGCTCGACTCGGCGGACTCGGCAGACTCGTTCGACTCGACGGACTCGACGGACTCGGCGGCCTCGGCGGCCTCGGTGGACTCGACTATCCCAGTGGACTCATCCATCCCGGGCTTCTCGACTGCCCCGGCTTTACCGGCTGTCTCGGCGGACGGCAGCGCGCTGCCCTCTCCGGCCGGTGCGGGCACGCGTTGCTGCACTGAGCGACTCCCCCCACGGATGTGGTCGCGGCCGTCACGCCGCTGTCCCCTTCAGCGAAGTATAGGAACATCCTTCGCGTTTGCCTGGCTCTCGCGCATTCCTGTGTACTTCCCTGCCCCATAAGGCAGTTGGACAGCCGTCGGCACCCGTCACCCGGCGAACTCTGGCCCCCTGGCGGCGGCGCGCGCCCGGCGGTACAGCCGCCACCCGACCGTCGTCGGGGAGTCGCGGTACGGCGCCGTCCGCGCTCCGCGTCCCGCCATCCAGTCCTCGACGTCGGCGACGGTGTGCGTACGGCGCACGATGAGCCGGGCGATGCGGTACGCCTCGTCCCGCTCCGAGCTGAGCGCGTGCCGTACGGCCACCGCCGACGCGTACCCCGCGTCACGTGCGGCGCGGCGCACCGCCCCGCTGTTGTAGCCGTGCGGGTACGCCAGGTGCGCCACCTCGTGGCCGAGGACGCCCTCCAGGACGAGCTTGGCCTCGCGCAGCTCACGCCGGACGACCCGGGGCGGCAGCGTGTCCAGTTGGGCGTGGGTGACGGTGTGGGCGCCGACCTCGATGCCGTACTGCTCCAGCAGCGGCGCCTGGGACAGCCCCATCATCGGCGCGGGCGGCAGCAGGCTGGTGCGGCCGGGTGTGATCGCGCCGGTCGTCAGGTACGCGGTGGCGGGCAGCGACCGGGCGGCGAGCGCCTCGGCGGTGGGGCCCGGCAGGTCGGCGAAGCCGTCGTCGAAGGTGAGCACGACGGGCCGGGGCGGCAGGCCCCCCTTCCCCGCGAGATGATCGGCGAGCGCGGAGAGCGGTACGGCGGTACGGCCGGCGGCCACGATGGCGTCCAGCTGCGCCGCGAAGTCCTTGGGCGTGACGGTGAACTCGGCGATCCAGTCGGGCGGGTCGTCCATGACGGCGTGGTAGAGCAGTACAGGTACGGCGGCGGTCATGGTCACCTGGCCTCCCAGGGGAGCGCGAGGCCGCGTACGCGGCGGCGGGCCTTCAGATAGCCGACGGGCCCGTACAGCATGCCGCGCCGTTCCAGCCGGGAGAGGCCGCGCGGCCAGGCGTACGCCTGCGTGCCGTGGGCCCCGGGGACGCCGTGCGTGCCGGGGGAACCGTGGGCCACGGGCGGCGCGCCGTCCGGGTGGACCGGTTCGCGGCTGGCGGTGATGGCGCGGGCGTGGGCGAGGCCGCGCGGGAGGCGGGACAGGAGCGCGGGCAGCAGCGCGGGGCGGCGGGCGAGGATCGCGGTGAGGTACGCGGTGAGCCCGGCCCCGTAGCCGTACGCCTGGTTCCGCAGGTCCTGCCAGGTCTCGCGGTGGTGGTGCCAGACGACCGCCTCGGGCGTGTAGCGCAGCCGGTGCCCGGCGGCGAGGACGCTGACGAACGCGTACAGGTCGTCGCCGCCCCGCGCGGGCGTGCCGGTGCCGGTGGCCGGGTCGAACCCGCCGGCGGCCTTCAGCACCCGTGTCCGGAAGGCCATGCTGGCGCCGGAACCGAAGCTGCCGGCGGTGAACGGGAACAGCGGCTCGTCGGCGGGCGGCCGGGCCGGGTCCCACTCCTTCACGGCGAACCCCTTGGCGAACCCGCCGTGGCTCTCCAGCAGGATCTGCGGGGTGGTCCGCAGCCGCGCGGGAAGGATCAGCCCGGTGACGCACCCGATCCGGGGGTCGTCGGCGAACGGCGCGGTGAGGGCGGTCAGCCAGTGCGGGTCGGCGATGACGTCGTCGTCGGTGAACGCGACGACGGGGGCGTCGGCGGCGGCGACACCGCGGTTGTGGGCGGCGGCGAGGCCGGGTACGTCCTCGCGCACGTACCGCACGGCCCCGGCGTACCTCCGCTCGACGAGCTCACGGGTGGCGGCGGTGCGCGGCGCGTTGTCCACGACGAGGACCTCGTAGTCGGGATGGTCCTGGTCGAGCAGCGAGTCCAGGGCACGCCCGAGCTGGTCGGCGCGCTCGCGCGTGGCGACGACGACGCAGGTGCGGGGCGGAACGGCGTACGGCGGGTACGCGGGCGGACCGGGCGGACCGGGCGGTCCGGGCGGACCGGGCGGACCGGGCGGTCCGGGCGGACCGGGCGGACCGGGCGGGTCCTTGAGCGTGGCACCGGCCGACCGGGCGAGATGCGCGGCGGGGTCGGCGCCCTCGGGTACGAACCCGAGTACGGTCCCGGCGGGCCGCCCCCGCAGCCGTACCAGGGCGTAGACGAGCCCTCCGGCCGCGACGGGCGGGGCGCCCGGGGCGGGCCTGAAGGACAGGACGGGCCCGTCGGCGGAGTCGAGGTCGAGCTCGGCGACGGCGACGGGCCCGAGGCTCTGGCCGGACCCGGGACCGGTGCCGCCGGGGCCCGTGCCGCCGGACCCGGTGCGTACGTCAGACATGGGGTTCCCTCCGAACTCGCCCGACCTGGTTGAGGGCCCGCTGCGCGTAGCCGGCGAGCCGGGGCCTGCTGCGTACGTAGCTGTGGGCGCGCCGGACGGGTTCACGGCTCAGCCAGCGCAGGCCGGCCCGCACACCGGGGCGCGCGCAGGCACCCTCGTGGACGCGCAGCTCGCCCGTCTTGAGGGCGTCCTTGTACTCGGCGGTGCCCCGCCCGAGATCCAGCACGCGGACACCTTCAGCGGCGGCGGCCTCGGCCATGCGCAGATGCAGGATCAGTCCGGGCGAGAACTTCGCGAACTCGGGGTCGTAGGCGGGGAACCAGCAGGACAGGACGGTCGGCGAGCGCAGCCCGAAGTGCGCGGCGATCGGCCGCTCGCCGAGGTACAGCACGGACAGCACGCCGGAACACCCGGGCGCCCGCACCTGGTGGAGCCCGCGCACGAGCTCGCTGATCCAGTCCTGCGCGAACCGGTCACGGCGGCCCGTCCTGCGGTACTGGGCCGACTTCCAGCCCATGAGGGTGCGCAGGGCGCCGGGATCCCGCTCGTCGAACACGAACCGGGGCTCGCCCGCGGCCTGGCGCCCCAGCCGCCGCTCCTTGGCGAGGGTGGTGCGCAGGAACTTCGGCGACTGGGCGCGTAAGACGTCCTCGTACGCGGCGTAGCCGTCCGCCACGTCGATCACGGGCGAGGCGAACGACTCGGCGACACCCCCCGCGAACAGCCCTTGGCCGCCCTCCAGGTTGTCGAACTCCCAGGCGGCGAGCCCGCAGCCGCGCAGCAGGGCGGCGGCGGAGAGACGGACACCGTCCTGGAGGACGACCCCCTGGCAGTCGGACACCCCGAACCCGACGGCCCGCCCGTACCCGAGGGGCCCCGTCTCGTACGGGAAGAACCCGACGGCCTCACCGCCCTCGCGTACGACCCCGACCCGCGCGGTCCGGGGCCGCACCCGCCCGACGGCCAGGGTGAACTCGGGTTCCATGAACGGATTGGCCCCCGCCCCCGACTTCCCCCGCAGCTCCCGCCAGACCTCGATGTCCCGCTCCGTCAACTGCCCGGGCCTGACGACATGAACCGTTACGCCGCTCAACTCGGACCCCCCGGTCTCCCCCTGAGCCCTGCTGGAACAGGACGGTACCGGTCGGCCTCGCCCCAGGACAGACCCATTCGCCCATCTTGTGACCGACCCGTGAACCACGACGAGCGCCGGAGGCTCAGGGTTCGCCGCCGCTCCGGTTCGCCGCGATCGTCCGCCACAGCGCGCGGCGTACTCGGCACATGGGCCCACACGCGAAGTGCGACTGCCCGTGATCCAGCAGGCGGCGGTAGACCTCCCGGCGCACTTCCCGGGCGCCGGGAGTGGCGCGCGAGGCCACCGGTCCTGCGGTCACCTCCGGTCCCCCTGCCACTGCGACAGGTGCCGGTCGGCGTGGCGCCGGATCTCCACATGGGCATCGGAGACCGCCGACATGTCGCCGGCCGCCCTGGCTCGTACTCGCTGTCCGGCCAGGGCCGCGCACACAGCGCATCCCTGCACCGGTGACGGATCAGGCGAAGGCATCGGCAGGTGAACGGGCGCGCTCAGAGAAGTCTGCTGCATACAGGCGACGCTAGGAGAGCCGGTTGCGGGCGACCACGCGATGTTCTCGATTGTTCTCGCCGCGCCCTCACATGTTCTCGGATGCTCTCCGCTGGGCATCGCCACCCTGTACCACCCGGCATCCCGATCCTGAATCCTGGGCGAAACGGCCCCGCGTGAAGGACGTGACCATGGCCCGACGCCTGCGCTTCAACGGCACCGGCAGCGGTGAGGGCGGCTGCCCCAGCATCCACGAAGACCTGGACAGCGGAGAGATCGTGGTGCATGGCCCACCTCTCACCGATCCGAGCGACCTCGCACAACTCCGGCATCTGTCGCCCGGCGAGGTCCCGATCGTCGTGCCGCGCGAACTCCTCGTCGACTTCGGCCCCAAGGAGGTGAACCGCGTGCGCCGTGTCATCGACCTGGACGCCTTCGGTGGACTGTTCGACAGGTTCGAGCACACGGCCTGGCGGCTGGAGACCCGGCGTCGCTACGCGTCGGACGAGTCGACGGACACGTACGCTCAGTTCCTCCGTGGCGAGAAGCCCGCCTGGGATCTCGATACGCCGTGGTCCACGGCCATCCGCGAGAAAACCGCCTGCGGGGCGACCGTCGGACGCGTCCGCGTTGTCGATCGGCCTCCGACGCCAGGGCAGCGCTATCTCATGGCCCACACGGAGAAGAACACGGCTCTCGGCGAGGACATCCGCAACCTGTGGCGGACGGACGCCACACGTCTGAAGCTTCCCGCCGAGGATTTCTGGATCTTCGACTCTCGTCTGGTCGCGCTTCTCCAGTTCGATGACAGCGACGACCTGACCGCCGTCGAGCTCATCACGGAGCCGGCGGAAGTCCTTCGCTACACCCGGGTACGGGACACCGCATGGCACTACGCCCTCCGGCACGAGGCGTTCGCGGCACAGGTGAGCGGCGGGCGGTAGCGGTTACGGTGGAGCGGTGAGCACGGACTTCCAACAGGCGCGCGAAGCCCTAGGAGAGCGACTCAGGGAGTTGCGGGTCTCGGCGCCCGGCGGTCGGCTCACCGGCACCGTCCTCGCGCAGCGGCTGGGCTGGCCGCACTCCAAGGTCTACAAACTGGAGAACGGCCGCCAGACCGCGTCGGCCGATGATCTCCGCTCCTGGGCGGAGGCGGCCGGGGCTCCGGAGGCCGCCGAGGAGCTGCAGGCACGCCTCAAGGGCGCGGAGTCGAGACATCGTTCCTGGCGGCGCCAGTTGGCGGCGGGGCACCGCCCGGTGCAGGAGGCCCACAACGACGCTCAGGCGAGCGCGTCGGTTCTGCGCGCCTGGGAGTCGTCCTGGGTCGTCGGCGTACTCCAGACTCCCGACTACGCCCGCGCCGTCCTGACCCGCTTCGCCGAACTGCACGGCACGCGAGGCGACATCGAAGAGGGCGTACGCGCCCGCATGAGGCGGCAGGAGGGGCTGTACGGCTCCGGCAAGCGCTACCACGTCCTCCTGTGGGAGGGGGTTCTGCGTTCCCTGATATGCCCGCCCTCCGTACTCGCCGCCCAACTCGACCGGCTCCAGGGCGTGATCGGTCTCGACAGCGTCGATCTCGGCATCGTCCCCTTCTCGGCGGCTCTCAGGCTTCCTCCCGGGCTCGGCTTCTGGATCTACGACGATCGTCAGGTGACCGCCGAGACGTGGCACGCGGAACTCTGGCTGGACGACGCCGACAGCGTCAGCACCCATCTGCGGGTCTGGAACACCCTCCGAGAGTCGGCGGTGTTCGGCCCCGATGCGCAGCGGGTGATCCATGAGGCGCGCCGGGGCCTGGACAGGCACTGAGGCCCCGCCCGGGTCGGGAAAACCGGCGACCCGGTGGGCGGGGTCGCGGTGGGGCACGACATCCCGGTAAGGACTCGGGGCGGTACCGGTCGGCCTCGCCCCAGGACAGACCCATTCGCCCATCGTGTGAACGACCCGTGAACCACGCCTCGCTCCCCCGCACGGCCTTGCCTCCGTCCGGGGGCACCCCGTCACGGCGCCGACTACTCCTCCCGCCCATCCCGGGGTGCGACGGGGGCGCTGAGACTCAGGGCTTCCACGAGCAGTACGACCACGTCGGCCCGGACCATTCCGAGATCCACGTAAGCGCCTCCACGGCGCGTGACGACAGGCCGGACGACTCCGTGGGCAGTCCTCGGCACTCCGAGCGACGTCAACGCCTCCTTCAGCGCCTCGGCGGCCTTGTCGGCCCGCTCCCAGCCGTCACGCCAGTCATCCAAGCGCAGCATCAGGCGTGCCTCTCCGAGTGTGCGGCGATCTCCACGTCGCAGTCCGTCACAACCGAGTAGTCACCCCGCTCGCGCGCTTCGGCCCGCTGCCTGCCCAGGGCGCCACACACACCGCAGCCGGTGGTCGGCACAGGGAGAGGAGCCGGAACCAACAGATGGACGGGCTTCGGCGCGCCCTCGTTCTCGCCGCCCAAGAGACTGCTTCCTTCCCGGTACGACTCCCCTACGGTTGCGAAAGAAGGCCACGGCGATGCGGGAGGACACCATGGGCGAAAGGGACGACTGGGTCAGCATGTCGATGCCGTATCTGACCCCACGCGAGGAGGGCCGGCCGGACGCCTGGGCGGAAGAGGCCGCCGGACGGGGACGCAAGGGCACGCAGCGCATCCTCTTCGCCGGCGAGGTCCAGGCCGGCCCGGAAGTGGCGGCGCTGCTCGGCCTGGCGGAGGGCGAGCCCGTGATCGTACGCCGCCGTGTCATCGAACTCGACGGTGAGACCTGCGAGTTGACCGACACCTATTACCCCGTTGCGATCGCCCGAGGCACACCACTCGCCGGGACGGCGAAGATCCGTGGAGGCGCGGTGACCCTGCTCGCCGCCCTGGGCCATGTGGGCGTGCGGATCCGCGAGGACGTGACCGCCCGCATGGCGACCACGGAGGAGCGGGACGTACTCAAGACCGGCACCGCTCAGCCGGTGCTCCGCATCGCGCGGCTGACCCTCGACGCCGACGAAAGGCCCCTTCAGGCGGATCTCATGACCATGCCCGCTCACCGTCAGCGACTGCGCTACGAGCTCAGGATTGGATGACCGTGCCACTTACCGAGAGGGAGGCCCACGACCCCCGGCCGTTCCACGAGCGCATCGCAGCGGACCTGCGCGATGAAATCATGAGCGGCGATCTGGCCCCGGGCGCGAACGTGCCCTCCACGGCGCGGCTCAAGGAACGGTTCGGCGCGTCGAGCGCGACGGTGCAGAAGGCCCTGGGGCTCCTCAAGGACGAGGGCTTGGTCGTCGGCCGGGCGGGAGCCGCCGTGACCGTACGGGAGCACCGACAGCGCACCATGCGGCCCGCCGCGTACATGACTCCGGCCGGAGAGGGCGAACCGTTCCGCTGGCTCACCGAAGCGGCGAAGCACGGCACACGGGCCGAAAGCACCCTGCTGGAAGTGGTGGAAGCCGTTCCGCCGGCAGACGTACGCGCCCTCCTCGGCCTCGCCGCAGACGAGACCGCTGTGCTGCGGCGGCAGGTGCTCACCATTGACGACGAACCGGTGGAGCTGGTCACCTCCTACTACCCCGTCGCCATCGCTCGGGGCACAGCGATGGCCGAGCACCGCAGGATCCGGGGTGGGACACCCACCCTCCTGGCCGAGCTCGGCTTCCCTCCGCGTCTGAGCGTGGACCGCGTCTCGGCACGCGTGCCCACGCAGGAGCAGGCGACCGCCCTGCGCATGCCCGGAGACCTGCCCGTCCTGCGTACGCTGCGCGTGGTCTACAGCGACCGTGATCGGCCCATCGAGGCCACGGTGATGGTCAAGGCGGGCCATCTCTACGAGCTGCAGTACGAGTTCGCACCGGAGGCATGAGCACCGCGGCCGCCCAGGTCCTTCACCCTCGTCGGCGAACCGACGAAGACCAGCCGTTACCTCCAGGTGCGCGAGAAGGCGGGCGTCGCGATCCGGCACCGAGGCCCCGCCCGGGTCGGGAAAACCGGCGACCCGGTGGGCGGGGTCGCGGTGGGGCGCGACATCCCGGTAAGGACGCGGGAGAGAACCACTCCCGTCCAAACCCGGACGTCTCACACGATCGGGTGATCAGCTAGCAGATCGGACGGCCGACACGGTACGGTCGCGCCAATTCACCAACTCCATAAAAGACTTCGGCCCCCGGTCGGGACTGGCATCCCGGTCGAGGGCCTGATCACCTAGGAAGCAGCACCTTCCCGATGACTGTTGCGCAGTTTAACGCGCCCCCGTCCGCGCGCGGCGGCTCTTCAGCCGCAGGAGTGACCCACGTCCGCCATCGGCACCGCGAGAAGTTCACGGTCGTCGGCAACCATCTCGCCCAGCACCAAGGGCTTTCCGCCTGCGCCATCGGCATCGGCGTCTACATCCAGTCGCTGCCCGACGGTGCCCTCGTCGGCATCAAGGTACTCACCGCCCGCTTCCCCGAGGGCGAGACCCGTATCGCGGGCGCCCTGCGGGAGCTGGAGGCCGCCGGATACCTGGAGCGGACCGTCGAACGCGTCGGCGGCGCCCGTATCGTCACCCGTACGACATGGCACGAACGCCCCGGTCACCCCGCCGAGCCGCCGAAACCGGTACGCCCGACGCCGCCGACGCCCCGGCGGGCGCCCGAACCTGTCGCCGAGCTCACCGAGGAGCTCCGCCCCGCCGCCACGCTGCTCGCCGGGCTCCGGCAGCACGAGCCCCGCCTGACACTGTCCGAGCAGGACGTACGGCGCCTCGCCCCGCACGTCCGCGAGTGGCTGGCGCGCGGCATCGACCCGGCGGCCGTCACCCGCACCCTCTCCGGCGGGCTGCCCGGCGGCACGATCCGCTGGCCCGGACGGTTCCTCGAACACCGCCTCACCGCCTGGCTGCCACCCCACCTCCCCGAGCCGGCCCCCGCCCCGGCCCCGGACGCCCCAGCCCGCCCCGCGCCCATGCAGAACTGCGACGGCTGCGACCGAGGCTTCCGCGCCCCCACCCCCGGCAAGTGCCGCGACTGCCGCGAGACCCGCCGGAGTGAGGCTTAGCGCCCTGCCCTCGGCGACGAAAAAAGTCGGCCACCCCCGCTTTCGCAGGGGTGGCCGACGAACAGCACCCTCACCTACACGTCGAACGCGAAGAGAGAGGGATCGTCGAATGCGCATTCCGCCTCCCGCCAGGCGGGCCTGGCGGAGAGGACGAAGGTGCGGGCGTTCGAGTCGAGCAGGTAGATGCGTCCGCCGCGCAGGCCGTCCGGCAGCGTCCCCTTGATGCGGGAAGCGTCCTCGGCACCTGCTTCGGCCACGGTCAGGCAGTTGTAGGCCGACCTCACCGACATGAATTCGACATGCCCGAAATAGACCTCGACGCGCGTGGTCGTCTTCGCGATCCTGTCAGGATTGCTCCGCAGAATCAGCTGCCGATGCGAGGCGTTGAAGCTCCAGACCTCGAATTCCCTACCCGACTCGAACAGTACCGCCATTAAATACCCGCCGCCTTTCGCAACGCCGCAAAGTCCGGCATATGCATGGTAGCAGGCATGCCATTCCAGTACCAGTTGATCGAATTCCAGTCACGGTTTCCGAGGATGACGTTCCTGCCGATTACGCTCATTTCCCAAGCGGTTCCGTAACCGGACTTGGTCGCCATCTTCAGTCCACCCTGGACCCCTCGGATGTACGCGTTGGCGAACGCTTCCTCAGGTGTCGCACCAGGAAGGCCGTCGAGCGTCACAGTGAGCCTCGTGTTGGAATCACCGACCGCGTTCTGGACGCCGTTGATCCAGCCCGGAAGACCGTTCTCCTCGACGTCGCCGTAGTCGCTGTCGTTGAAGGTGTGGGCCGAGGTGTCGCCTGCGGCGCGGCGCTTGGCCGCGAGAGCGTCCGAGTGCTTACCGACTCCCAGGACGACGCTGTCACCACAGTTGTGAACGAGGATCGACGTCGGCCCGGCCTGCACGTAGTACGTGTGCAGATCGCTGACCGTGAGGTTGTGGACGGTCTCACCCGGCGCCGTCCAGCGTTCGACCGCGGCGACCTCGACATAGGTACCGGAACTCGTCTGCAGCCACTGGCCGGACTCGAGGCCCGTGGCCTCGATCCACTGCTCCAGCTGAGGCACCCAGAAGGGATGCCCGTCGGTCGCGGTGACCGTCGCGGTCTGGGCGCCCTTGTCCCCATCGGTGTCGATGGTGACCCTGACCAGCTTCTTGAGGCCCTCACCCTTGATCTCGGCGGTGACCGTCTGTGCGTTGGTCTCGCCGGTCTGCGGGTCGGTGGCCAGGACCTTGTCGCCGTTCCGAACTTCCTCGATCGGCTTCGACGAACCATCGGCCATCAGGACCATGGTGCCCGGGGTGAAGCTGTTCTCAGCCTTCTTGCAGCCTCCACCACCAGAGGACTTCGATTGCGTGGTCTTCTTCGGCTGGCTGCCGGCTGATTTCTTTCCGGCACTGCTGTTCTGAGAATTTCGAGCGGTCGCCTTCTGCGACTTCTGAGTTGCGTTGCCCGTCTTCTGGGCATTCTTCTTCGACTGGCGGGTGAGGGCCTCCTGAGCCTTCTTCTTGAGTTGGGCCGCCTTTGCCGCCGCCTTCTTCTTGGCCTCTGCGGCCTTGCGGGCGGCTTCCTTGGCCTTGCGGGCCATTTCGAGGATCTTGCGGGCCTTCTCCTTGGCCTTCATCCAGGCGCTGATGGCACCCGCGATCCGCTTGGCCGCACGCAGCACACCGGGGATCTTGGACACCTTGAACCACGGGATGGCGTTGAGGAACAGGCTGCCGCAGGCCCACAGGTCGCCCCGCGAGAAACAGCCGACGACGTCGTCCCAGCCGACGAACTCCTTCAGCGCGGCCCAGCCGACGCTCATGATGATGTCGCCGATGGACTTGTTCAGCTGCGAGTTCGCCCAGGCGACCTCCGAGTTCGACGGGCCGCCGTAGTCACTCCCGCCGCCGGACTCCGACGCGAGGCCGGTCGGGTCGGAGAAGGTGACGGGGTTGTTCTCGCAGTACACGTACCCGTTCTTCTGCACCGGATCGGCG
Source organism: Streptomyces sp. NPDC047886 (assembly GCF_043204435.1). Taxonomy (NCBI): domain Bacteria; kingdom Bacillati; phylum Actinomycetota; class Actinomycetes; order Kitasatosporales; family Streptomycetaceae; genus Streptomyces; species Streptomyces sp. NPDC047886. The sequence goes on along the minus strand of NZ_JBIDCF010000018.1, from coordinate 490 downwards.
AGATCCAGCAACGGGTCGGCGGAGATGAACCGTCCGGTCGACGGGTCGTACTCCCGTGCACCGAGATGCACCAGGCCGGTGGAACGGTCGTCCTGGCCGCCGACATAGCCCTTGTGGGAGCGCCAGTTGGCGTGCTCGGCGCGCTTCACTCCGAACGGGTCGAGCTTGTTGAACCTCACCGCGTTGCCCGCGGCGAGCGTCACCTCCACATACGAGGTTCCGGTCTGGTCCGACACCTGCATCGTGAGCGTCGACGAGCCGGTGCCGTACGCGATGCGCATGACCGTGGGCGCGCCGGGCTGGCCGTAGTAGCGCTCGGTGTAGGCGTGAGCGCCGTTGGCGGCCATGGCCACCGTGGTGTCGCCCAGGTGGAGGGTGCGTTCGCCGGCCGAGATGGCCATCAGGCGTTCGCCGCCGGGACCGTAGACGTAGGTGGTCTCGTTGGCGGGGACCCAGGACTGGGCGGTGCCGTTGGTGTCGCAGGTGGAGA
>NZ_JBIDCF010000017.1:0-42675 GCF_043204435.1 Streptomyces sp. NPDC047886 | reverse complement strand
CGGATCTTCCGCAGGTCCCGCTGCAGCCCCAACCGCATGACGTCAATCGCCAAGGCCGTCCTCACCCTGGAGTTGCAACGCTGAAGAAGCTCAGTAAGGCCAGTGCGTCTCGCATGTGCGTGCCTCCGCTTTTTGTTGGAAACCCTTAGCCGATTGGTCGTTGGCCATGGGGCAGTGCCCTCGCCCGGATTCGAACCGGGTCCTCCTGCGCCCCTCCGAAAGGAATGCAAAACTGAGGGTCGCCTTGTTGGTGCTCTGCCGAAATGAGCTACGGGGGCAAACCGGGTTGGAGTCTGGGTTCTAGCGGGCGGACGTGAATACGGCGGCCAGTGCGACGCCGATGCCGAGGCACACCGCGAACGCGTACAGGAGGCCGGTAAAGCGGCCGATCGCGCGCCGTACGCGTTTGCCTACCGCCATAGCGTCGGTTGCACCTTTCCGCCCTCACACCGAGGGCAATCGACCTTGCGGGTGAAGCGGCATTCGGAGCACCCCTTGAAGCCCCAACAGGCGTAACACCACACCCGGTTGTGGCCTGCGCATAGGCCGCAGTACAGAATCCGTTTCGGGCGCTCGGCGCTCATTGCGGCTGAGCGGACCGGGCGGGGCGGTACACCGTGCGCGTGCCGGTCGGCATGACCCACGGGCGGGGCCAGTCGGCCAGGTGCAGCACCCTGCCGCCCGCCCCGGCGGCACGCATGTCACGTACCTCGTAGGCGTTGCCGTCCTCCAGCCGCACCCAGTCGCCGACCATCACGGCATAGGGGGTGGCCGTGACGGGGATCAGGTGCCCCGGAAGCGGACGCGCCGGCGGGGGCGCCACCTGCACCCGCACGCATTTGTCGGCGACGGCCCGCCAGGTGTAGCCGTTGGGCGCCTGCAACTCCAGGACCCCGCCGCCCATGGCCATGCGCCAGACGGTCCCCTCGCGGCGCCGGAAGGTGTCCTTCACGGTGTCCCCAACTTCGAACCTGGTGGTCACTGTGTCCCCTCCCTGTCGCTCCCCCGGCGGTGGGGGTGGTTGCCGATCTGCTCGTTGAGGCCCTGCACCGTGACGTGGCTGCCGCGCGACCGTCCCCGCGCCGCCGCCAAGGCGCCGCACGTCGTGCATCCGGGCACCGGCACCGGTTCGAGGGCGGGCGTCACCGGGACCGTGGCGAGCGTGCCGTTCATCGGCCCGCCGCCCGTCCGGTGTAGAGCTGCCGCAGAAGACCCCGGTGCGCCGCCTCCAGGACCGGGCGCGTCGGCTCCCCGAGGGCGGGGAAGTGCTCCGGACGGAACCTCCAGAACTCGCCCGCGAGGAACGCGGCCGAGACCTCCCGCAACTGGGCGTCGGCCCCCCTCTGCGGGTCGGCGGACGGCACGGCGGCCGGATCATCCATGTCGGGGTCCTTCGCTGCGGCGGTGTTGCCTTCTACCGGAATGGGGGGATCGTCTCGCGGCGTCATGGCGCGACCTAGTGGCAGCGTTAGGGGCAAGTCAGCCCCGAACTGGTGTACTTGACGGCGATGGTGGCAGATGTAGGGGCAAGATGGGCTCATGGCCATCGGGGTATTGATCAAGGACCTACGCGAAGCGCGAGGATGGTCCCAGGGACGCCTGGCGGACGAGGTCAACGAGGCCTTCGGGACGAACCTCAACCGCGAGTACGTCAGCCGTTGGGAGCGTTCCAAAGTTGCACCGGGGGCCTTCTACCTCCGGTGCCTGTCGGCCGTCCTAGACGTGCCCCTAGCGGTTCTAGAGGGTGAAGTGAAGCGCCGTACATTTCTGTCTGACGTTGCAGCCACTGCCATAGCTCCGGTCGTTGCCTCCGACCTTCTCAGCGTCGGATTCGCTGCCAAGCTCCGTGGTGGTCCCTCACTGGACGACTGGGAAGGAAAGCTGGCGGAGTACGGCACCGAGTACATGAGTCTCGGTGCGGCCGACATTCAGCGCCGCGTATCGCGAGAACTCGTTATCGTCCAGCAGCAGCTAGACACACCCCGACTTTGGGCGGTGGCCTCCCGCCTCATGACCTTGTACGCGAAGACCGTCCCCGGTTCGGATGGAACCAAGGCGGTGAACTGGTATCGGCTTGCAGCCGAGGCCGCAGATCAGTCGGGCGACGAGGACGCCCGTGTCTGGGTGCGGGGGCGCGCGGCAATCGCTCTGGGCTACGAGGGCGCCGCCTTGGGGGTCGCTGATCTTCTTGCCGATCAGGCAATGGCGATCAGCGAGAAGCCGTCCCTCGGGCTGCTCAACGCCATCATGGGCAAGGCGCACGCCGCAGCCATCCGGGGGGATTCCAAGACCGCGCGGAGGCTCATGGACGACGGACGGAGGGTGTTCGACAAGGCAGGGTCGAGTGAACAGACCTCGGACTATGCCGTTCCCTGGTGGCGCATGAACGTGTTCGTCTCGCTGCTGGCCGCCCGCCTCGGCGACGAATCGACAGCGGTCGCAGCCCAGGAAGCCGCACGTCGGGAACTGCCGGATTCCTTGCCGAGATTCGCGACGCACCTTGAAATGCATCGAGGCTTGATGCTCGCGCGATCCGGGGACAAGCGTGGAGGAACTGCCTACGCTCGCGCGGCCTTGGACGCGCTGCCGCCCGAGAAGCACTCACTGACGCTGAGGCTTCTCATGGCCGAGGTCGAGCACTCCTGAACGGAAGGTGATCATGGGGGAATCCTGGGGAGGGCCCTTCCTGGAAGGTGTTTGTGCAGGTCAGGGCGATGCGTGCTGTAAAGCACCCAGATCTACGAAGGCACGAACCAGGTCCAGCGGATCGTGATGGCCAGGAACCTGCCGTAAGGCCCTGTGGTGATGCCCCCGGCGGCCCGCTCGCCGGGGGCATCACCGTACGCGCCACCGACCGGCGCGGGCGCACGCGCGAGTGCCGTCCGCCCGCCCCGATCACGTGGCCGCCTGCTGGTGCGGGGGCGCATGCCCGGCTGACCGGCCCTCGGCCAGGCACCGCGTCGTGAACGGCCCCCGGCGGCGACACCGCTGCGGGGCCGTCTCCGTACGCGCTACCGGCTGTGGCGGGCGCACACGCAGGTGATCGAGAAGAACGGCCGCTCGCCCGGGGGCGGGTCGGCCGACGCGTACACCTCCATGGGGTGGCAGAACGAGTGCTCACCCCACGGGCTCGTTCGTCACCGAGCAGTCCCCGGGGCGCGCGGCCCACGAGGGCGGCGAGTCGGACGGCTTACTCGCGAGGCGTACGCCCCGACCGCCGGGCCCCTGCGATCCGCGAGTTCACGGATCATGGCCGTGGCACCGGCCGCCGCCCCTGGCCCGGCCGCCCGGGGCATGGCCGCCCGGGGCATGGCCGCCCGGGGGCCCGTGGGGCGCCGGACGGCCGTGGCGGCGGGCGTGGTCGCGGGTGGGGAGAAGCGGGGGACTGCCTGTTCTTCGCGTGGACTCGCGGGTAGATTCCGGAGTTCGACGTCGTGATCACCGGGGGAGGGGTTGACGCGTGGAATGGGGGACGCTCGTCGCGACGGTCAGCGGTGGCTCCATCGCCCTGTGCGGGACGGTTCTGGCCGACTACCTACGCCATCGCCACGAGGTCGGCCGGGGAGAGGGGGAGCGGCGGAGGGCGGTGTACCTCGAGTTCATCACCGCCGCTGAGGCGTGCCACTCACGGTTGCGTCAGATCGCCCAGGACCCCGGCTCCGAAGCCGACCTGGAGGCGGCGACGCGGGCGGCGCTGAGCGATGCCGCCGTCTATGAGGCGCGCGAGCGGCTGTTCATCGAGGCGACCACCGCCGTCGCCGGTGCCGGGCAGGCGATGTTCGAGCGGCTCCGCGCACTGCAGCGTGCCGTCGCCGCGGGCGCCGGGCCGGCGTCGCCCGGCTTCCATGACGCCCACCACCCCTACATCGGCGCGGTCTGGGCCTACCGTGTCGCGGTGCGCCAGGAGTTGGAGGGCCAGTCCCTCTCGCCGACGGCCTTCGGATGGGACCGGTGGGACGGCACGGACCGGTGCGCGATGTGCCGAAGGGCGGTCGGCGCCGGGACGTGACGGCTGGATGGCGGACCGGCACGGTCGGCGATCCCTCGGACATGACCTCCCCGGCACGGTCGGCGATCCATCGGACATGACCTCCCCGGCACGGTCGGCGATCCATCGGACATGACCTCCCCGGGCACGGTCGGCCCCACCGGTCTTCCCCGGGCCCGGTCGGCACCACGCGCCCGGGCGGCCTCCCTGGTCGGCGCCTGCCCTGCCGGTGCCGGTCGGTTAGGCTGCGCTGCCGCCGGGATCCAGCCGGTGGGCCGAACCACCGCAGGGATGAGGAACATGAGCGCGGACCGTATGATCTCGGGCGTTCTCCGGCAGATCGCCACCGAGGACGTCGTGGAACTCAACGGCAGTTCCAGCTCCCCGGGCCGGGCCGCCGCCCTCGTTCACCTGGTCGAGCAGTACGGCTTCACCTACGGGGAGGCCCACCGGCACGGCCCCAACAAGTCGCTGCTCACCGTGTTCCTGTACCGCGACCCCGCCCCCGAGGCGCGCGCCCGCGAGGCGGCGACCATCGCCGCCTACCCGCAGGCGGGCAATGGCGGCGCCGCCCCCGGCCTGCGGCCCGGAACGCTGAAGCCGCTCCCCGAGGCGGAGGCGGCCGTCGCGCTCGCCAAGGACCGGATCGTTCTCGACGTGATGGCGGGGGCCGCCGAGCCGCGGCAGAAGGCGTTCGTGTGGGCCCTGATCGGCGTCGTCGCGGTCGTCATGCTGATCGCCGAGAAGTACCTCATGGCTCTCGGTACCGGTGCCGTCTTGAGCGCCCTCTTCGTGGTCGCCGTGAAGGTGGCCGAGGTCCGCCGCGGCCGGCTCGCCCAGCGGCTGGTGGCCGCCGGGCTCATCGCCGTACGGGACGAAGAGGGCAGGCAGCGGTTCCTGCGGCCCGGACAGCAACTGCCCGGCCACGCGAACCCGTTCGCCGGCTGACGGCGACGCCGCCGGGCCGACCGCCGCCGCCGCCGGGCCGACCGCCGCCCCCTACGGGCGGCGGCGTACCGGCGTACCGGCGTACCGGCGTACCGGCGTACCGGCGTCAGCGGTTGCTGGTGACGGTGACCTTCTCGTCGTTCTGGATCTGCTGCACCAGCTGCTTCACCTTGGCCTTGTCCCAGACCAGATTGCCGCCGCGGCTGCCGGAGATGGGCATGTTCATGGACGTGCCGTCGCCGCTGTTGACGCCCTTCATCGCGAAGAACATCTCGCCTAGGTCGAACAGCGACATCTCCTTGTCCACGATCAGCGTGTCCAGGCCCGCGCCCAGCGTCGGGTAGAGCTTGAAGGGGTTCATGACCGTGCCGGGCGTCGCCGCCTGGCTCGCCAGCGCCGCCAGGAACTTCTGCTGGTTCTTCGTGCGGGCCAGGTCCGACTCCGCGAAGGCGTACCGGGTACGGACGAAGGCCAGCGCCTGCTCGCCGTCGAGGGTCTGCTTGCCCGCCTGGAAGTCCGCGCCGGACTTCTTGTCCTTGAAGCCCTTCTCGATGTTCAGCTCGACGCCGCCGAGCGCGTCCACGATGTTGGCGAAGCCGGCGAACCCGATCTCCGCGTAGTGGTCGATGCGCAACCCCGTGTTGTGCTCGACGGTCCGTACCAGCAGCTCGGGGCCGTCCTCCGCGTACGCGGCGTTCAGCTTCACCCGCCGGCCCTTGGCCGGGAACGTCTTGCCGGACTCCGAGCCGACGAAGGACGGGATCTCCACGTCCGAGTCGCGCGGCAGCGAGATCATGGTGTTCCCGCTGGAGCAGGCGGCCAGGATCATCATCGAGTCGGTGCGCTTGCCGTCGGCGGAGCCGGTGTGCAGACGCTGCTTGTCCTCGGAGGTCAGGCCCTCACGGCTGTCCGAGCCGACGATCAGGTACGTCGTGCAGTCGCCCTCCTGCGGGCGTTCGATGACCTTGGCGAGATCCACCTCACGGCGCATCTTGCCGTCGGCCCAGAAGTACGTGCCGATCGTCGTGCCGAGGACGGCCACGACCAGGACGATCGAGCCGATCTTGATACGGCGGCGCCAGTCCGGGGCCTGCCCCGGGTTGTGCGGGGGCATCGGAGGCACCCCGCCGGGACCGCCCGGGGCACCGTGTCCGTAGCCGTCTCCGTAACCGCCGGGGCCGCCGGGCGCGGCGCCGCGCTGCCGGGGAGCGCCGTAGACCTGGCCCGTGTTGTAGCCGCTGTCGTAGGCCGGGGCGGACTGGCCGTAGGCGTCGTACCCCTGCGCGGGCTGCGGGGGGACCGCTTCGCGCCGCACGTGCGGCATCACCCGGTGGCCCTCGGGCTGGGCCCCGGCGCTGCCACGGCCGTGGCGCGGGTTGCGATCGTCGGACCATCCTTCAGGCCAGTCATTCATGCGGACCAGTGTGCCGCCCGCCCTGACACCCCTGACAGGGCGGGTGGAGGTTCGGGGCGGTGCTGTTGCCAACCTGATGCAATGGGCGCGCGCCCGGGTTCCGCGCAGGTGGGGCATATGGTGGAGGGCATGACAGATCAGGCCATGCTCGAGGGCAAGCCCACGGCGGCGTCCCGCACCACCCTCAGCCACATCATGACCGGCAGCGACACCAACCTCCTCGGTACGGTGCACGGCGGCGTGATCATGAAGCTGGTGGACGACGCCGCCGGGGCCGTCGCGGGCCGCCACTCCGGAGGCCCCGCCGTCACCGCGTCGATGGACGAGATGGTCTTCCTGGAGCCGGTCAGGGTCGGCGACCTCGTCCATGTGAAGGCCCAGGTCAACTGGACCGGCCGGTCCTCCATGGAGGTCGGCGTCCGGGTCCTGGCCGAGCGCTGGAACGAGTCGACGCCCGCCACCCAGGTCGGCTCGGCCTACCTGGTGTTCGCCGCGGTCGACGCCGACGGCAAGCCCCGTCCCGTACCGCCGGTCCTCCCGCAGACCGAGCAGGACAAGCGCCGCTACCAGGAGGCCCAGATCCGGCGCACGCACCGGCTGGCCCGCCGCCGGGCGATCCGCGAACTCCGCGAGAAGCGTGCCGCGGAGGGCATCAGCGACTGAGGGCCCCGCACGCGGCCGCACCGGGCGACATCCGCCGCGTCGCCCCGTACCCCGCCGCCCCGTGCCCCGCCGCACCCGCACCCGCCGCCGCGCCCCGCACCGGGCGGCACCCGCCCCGCGCCCGCCCGCGCCCTGTCGCCCTGCGTCCCGCCCCCGGCCGTACCGCCGCGCACCCCGCGCGCCGCACCGGGCGGCACCCGCCCCGCGCCCGCCCCGCCCCGCGCCCGCCCCGCGCCCGCCCCGCGCCCGCCCCGCGCCCGCCCGCACCCTGTCGCCCTGCGTCCCGCCCCCCGGCCGCACCCCGCCGCGCCGCCCCGTGGTCAGGGGCAGACGACCTGGTCGCCGGTGACCGCGCCGAACTCGCCCGGCGGCGGGGTGTCCGCGCGGACCGGCGCCACCGCCTTGAAGTCCGTGCCCGCCGTCACCTTCAGCGTCGGGCCCTGGCCCGGCACCGGGCGGAGTTCGCAGCCGGGCAGCGCCGTCGCCAGGGACCGCGCCGACCGGTCCCAGCGCGGGTCGAACGCCACGACGGTCCTCGTCACGTCCCGGCGGTCCGCGTTGAACGGCGTCCTCGTCGTCTGGAAGCCCGTCGCCCGCAGCGCCGCGTCGACCCGCGCGCCGAGCCCGGTCAGCAGCGTCCCGTTGTAGACCTGCACCCGGATCTGCCGCGGCGCGACCGGAACGGGTTTCTTCCGGGGGCCGGAATCCGGCCGCTGCGCCGCCAGCGGCTTGTCCTCGCGCAGCGCCCGGAACAGCTTCTCCGACTTCACCGGGTCCCACTTCACCGTCGAGCCGAGGTTCTTCACCTGGTGGCGGGTGTCGGCCAGCGGGACGGACGTGAACTCCGAGGACGCCGCGGTGAAACCGCGCATCGCCCTGGCCAGCGCCAGCATCTCGTCCGTGCCGAACGCCTCGTCGGCCCGTACCGAGCCCAGCATCGAGGACACGACCTGCCGGAACCGCACCGGGTTGAGCAGGACCCCGTTGCTGGTCGCCCGGTCGATCAGGGCCGCGGTGAACCGCTGCTGGCGTTCCATCCGGCCCAGGTCGGACGCCCCGTCGACATGGCGTGACCGCACGTACTGCAGCGCCTGGCCGCCGTCGAGCTTGTGCGTGCCCGCCGGCAGGTCGAGCGCCGTGTACGGGTCCTTCATCGGGCGGGCGGTGCAGATGTCGACGCCCCCGACCGCGTCCACCGTCCGCATGAAGCTGGTGAAGTCGACCTCCAGATAGTGGTCGATCTTGACGCCGGTGACGTGCTCCACGGTCCGTACGGTGAGGTTCGGCCCGCCCTCGGCGTAGGCGGCGTTCAGCTTCACCGGGTGCGCGTCATGGCGCTCGCCGGTCGTGGCGTCGGTGTGCGGCGGGATCTCCGCGTAGCTGTCCCGGGGCAGGGACACGACACTGGCCCGCTTCCGGTCGGCGGAGACGTGCACCAGCATCATCGTGTCGGTGCAGTGGCAGGGAGCGCCGCCCAGCCGGTACTTGATCTTCTCCGCCATCGTGATCTTGTCGCGGCCGTCGGTGCCAACGAGCAGGATGTTGGTGCCATGGCCCGCCTTCGGGCGGTTCTTCATGTCCTTGAACGGGTCGACCCGGCTGATCCCGGTGTCCAGGCTCGTCATCACCGCGTGCCCGATCCCGCCCGCGCCCAGCACCAGCACCGACAGCGTCGTCGCCATCCGCATCCCCCACCGCGGCCGGGGCCTCGGCCGGGGCTGCGGCCGCGCGGCCGGCCGTCTCGCGCCGCTCCGGACGGGGGGCCGGGGAGCGGGGCGGGCGGGGCGGCTGCGGGGCGGCGTGGGCACGAAAGGACACCTCCGCGGGCGACTGGGGGAATCATGAGCACAGTAGGCCCATACGATCAGCGACGGCCCGTATCGCCCGGGCGGCGCGCACCGGTGTCCCCCGTTCGCGGTAACGTGGCGGGCGCACCGCCGTCTCCGGGGACGACACCCCTCGTAGCCCCGGGGCTCGCCGTCTTCCGGGGGACGACCCCCCGTACCCCCGAAGGAACCATGTCCACGCCACCGGTCTCAGTGATCATGCCGGTCCTCAACGAGGAGCGGCACCTGCGCGACGCGGTCCGTCACATCCTCCAGCAGGAGTACGACGGCGAGATGGAGGTGGTGATCGCCCTCGGCCCCTCCACGGACCGTACGGACGAGATCGCCGCCGAACTCGTACGGGAGGACGCGCGGGTCCACACCGTGCCGAACCCGACCGGTCGCACCCCCGCCGCGCTGAACGCCGCCATCAAGGCGTCGCGCCACCCGATCGTGGTGCGGGTCGACGGCCACGGCATGCTGTCGCCGAACTACATCGCGACGGCCGTGCGGCTCCTGGAGGAGACCGGCGCGCAGAACGTCGGCGGCATCATGCACGCCGAGGGCGAGAACGCCTGGGAGGAAGCGGTCGCGGCCGCGATGACCTCCCGCATCGGCGTCGGCAACGCGGCCTTCCACACGGGCGGCGAGGCCGGCCCCGCCGAGACCGTGTACCTGGGCGTGTTCCGCCGTGAGGCGCTGGAGCGACAGGGCGGCTACAACGAGGAGTTCATCCGCGCCCAGGACTGGGAGCTGAACTTCCGCATCCGCGAGGCCGGCGGGCTCATCTGGTTCTCGCCCGAGCTGCGCGTCCAGTACCGGCCGCGCCCGTCCGTGCGGGCGCTGGCCAAGCAGTACAAGGACTACGGCCGCTGGCGCCATGTCGTCGCCCGCTACCACCAGGGCTCCATCAACCTCCGCTACCTGGCCCCGCCGACGGCCGTCTGCGCCATCGCCGCAGGGCTCGTGGTGGGCGCCGCGCTCAGCCCGCTCGGCTTCGTGATCCCGGGCGGCTACCTCGCCGCGATCGTCCTGGGCTCCGTCCCGGCCGGCCGGGGGCTGCCGCTGAAGGCCCGCGTCCGGATCCCGGTCGCGCTCGCCACGATGCACATGTCGTGGGGCTTCGGCTTCCTCACGAGCCCGCGCGCGCTCGCCCGGAAGGTCATCGCCAGCCGCCGCCCGGCCGTACTCGCGGAAGCCGACAACTGACGGCGACCGACTCCGTACGCGCGTCACACGGGCACGCGTCACACGGGCACGCGTCACACGGCACACGTCGCCACAAGCGGCTTCCGGGCGTGGCGCGTCGGCGCGGATACGTGGAGGAGCCGGGGGACATCACGTCCCCGGCCCCGCCACGTAAGGGCTGCCGCCACGTCTACCAGGTGAAGTCCGGGTGGACCTCCATGCACGCCCCGTCCTCGTCGGCGCGCAGCGCCTTCGCCGACTCGGGCGTCTTGGCGTCGGCCGTGGAACCCGCGGGCTTCGGGTAGCCGTCGCCCTCGCGCCAGTCCGCGCCCACGATCAGGGTGATCGCCGAGACGTCGGACGACTTCTTCACCGAACCGGCCGGAATCCCGAGGGCCTTGGCGACCGCACGCGCGTCACCCTCCAGGTCCGCGCTGGGGAACCAGACGACCGTCTTGGCCTGCGGGTTCTGGGTCCTGTCCGCCTTCGCCAGGGTGAAGCCCTTGCCGGTGAGCACCTCGGCGACCGCCGTGGCCCGGCCCATCACCCAGCCCGACTGGGCGGTGTACGTGCCGTTCTGCACCGAGACGGCGATCTCGGCGGCCGGTGCCGCCGGGTCCTTGGGCGTGGCGGACGGGGTGCGCTTCGACGCCTTGCCGTCCAGCGGAATGTCCTCGCGGATCATCTCGAAGAGCTGCTCGGCGTCGCCGGGCTGCGGCTCGACCTTCCCCTTGACGCGCGAGGAGTAGAAGTTCGGCATCGTCGTCATGGTGATGCGCTCGGTCGGCACGCTCTTGAGCTGCTCGGCCAGGTCGTACAGCTTCTTGATGGTGTCGATGCCGGTGTCGACGGTGAGCGCCTCGGTCGCCGCCTCCGCGAGCTTGCGCAGCTTGTTCGGGTCGGTGAGCTTGGTGTTGGCCCGCAGCTCGCGGACCATCGAGTTCATGTACATGTGCTGGGCCCGCGTACGCCCCAGGTCGCTGCCGTCACCGAAGCCGTACCGGGTGCGCAGCCACTGCAGCGCCTGCTCGCCCTTGACCGGGTGCGTGCCCTTGGGCAGCTTCAGACCCGAGCCCTGGCCCTTGCTGTTGCGGGAGTGGATGTTCTTGTCGACACAGACCGGTACGCCGCCGATGGCGTCGGCCATCGACACGACCCCCGCGAAGTCGATCATCATGAAGTGATCGATGGGGATGCCGGTCAGTTCGTACCAGGTGGCCACGGTGCAGCCGGGACCACCGCGCATCAGGGACTCGTTGGTCGGCGCGAACTGCCGCTCGTGGAACGTCTCGTTCGTCTTCGGGTCCTGGCACTCCGGGATCTTCAGCATCGTGTCGCGGGGCATGCTCACCACGGAGATGTTGCTGCGGTCGGCCGAGAGGTGGACCAGCATCTGCACATCCGCGAGCGGCGGCGAGTCGAACGTCTCCCGGGCGCCGCCGAGTTTCTGGTTCGCCTTGTTGTTCCGGGCGTCCGAGCCGATCAGCAGGATGTTCAGCGGCGTCTGGCCGGCCGCGTTCGCCTTGTGCTCGGCCATCCTGTTCTTGCCGAGGTTGAGCGGGTCCTTCTTGATGTTGCCGTTGAGGTGCTCGTAGTAGAGGTAGCCGGCTCCCGCCGTCCCGAGTATCAGCAGGGACAGTACGGAGGCACCCCAGCGGAGCACCCGCCGCTTGCCGCCCTTGGGCGCGTTGGCGCCCTTGCCGCGCCGACGGGAGCCGCCGCGCCGACGGCCTCCGCCGCCGGCCGCCGCGCGCCCCTCGGCCCGGGTCGCCGCGCGCCCCTCGGCCCGGGTCACCGCCCGCGCGCCTGTCCCCTCATCTGAACCCGCACCCGCACCCTCATCTGAACCCGCACCCGTACCTGAACCCGCGCCCGTTCCTGCACCTGCACCTGCACCTGAACCTGATGTCGCCGTGCCGCCGTCCAGGCTGTCGTCCCAGCCGAGTTCGGCGGCGGCGTCACGCGCATGCGGAACACCGCCTCGGGTGCTCTGGGTTCCCTCCCCACGCACGCTGCTTCGTCCCACCCCTGGTCTCCCCTGTTGTTCAGTCCCGCGTCATTGCGCGCAGACCTGCTTGTCCGCCTCTACCTTCTGCACACCCTCCGGCGCCTTCGCCGGTCCGGTGATGGGTACTCCCGCGCCCTTGAAGTCCTTGCCGAGCGTGAGTGTCATCGCCTGAAGCCCCTCGGCGTCCGAGGTCCCCTGCTTCAGCGCGGTCGCGGGCAGCCCCATCATGTCCGCGAGCGCGCGGGCCTGATCGGCCTGGTTCGGCGCGAACTCCAGCGTCGTCTTGGCGATCTTGTCCGGAGCGTTCGCCTTGTTCGTGGACTTCAGGACGCCCTGGTCGTTCTGGAGCCAGTTGATCGTCGACTGGGCCGCGCCCTGCTGGCCGCTGCCGTTGTAGACGTCGACCCGTACCTCGGACGCCTTGGCGCGCGGGCCCTTCAACAGGGCCGCCTGGGCGTTCTTGGCGTCCTTCTCCTTCTGCTTCACCTCGGTCAGCGAGATGTCGTTCTCCAGCATGCTGAAGAGCTGCGGCGCCTGTGTCGGGTGCGGTACGACGGTGACGGGCGTCGGCTCGTTCGGGTTGTCGATGACCGGAAGCGTCGTGAAGGTGATGTTCTTCATGTCGATCTTGCTGAGTTCCTCGGCAAGAGCGGTGAGCTTCTTGATGCTGCCTATACCGGAGTCGACGGTCAGCGCCTTCGTCACGGCGTCCGCCAGGTCGTACATCTTGGTCGGACTGGTCAGCGTCTCGTCGGACTTCATCTGCCGCAGCATGGAACTCATGAACTGCTGCTGGATCTTGATCCGGTCGAGGTCGCTCTTGTTGCCGAAGCTGGAGCGCGTCCTGACGAACGCGAGCGCCTGCTCGCCCTCGATGACGGACTCGCCGGCCGGCAGTTGAAGGTGCGACTTCTTGTCGTGCACGGGCTTGGCCAGGCAGACCTTGACGCCGCCGACCGCCGAGGAGAGCGTCTTGACCGCGTTGAAGTCGGCCATCATGAAGTGGTCGACGGTCAGCCCGGTCAGCTCGTGCACCGTCTTCATGGTGCAGCCCGGGTCACGGCCCGACTGGCCGAGGCTCGTGTTGAACCGGACGGCCCGCTCACCGGGGATGACCTTCTCGCCCTCCTCCGTCTTCGACGTGCACTCCGGGATGTCCGTGACCAGGTCGCGCGGGATGGACATCGCGGTCGCGTTCGTACGGTCCTTGGAGACGTGGAACAGGATCGTGGTGTCGGCGTGACCGGGGCTGTTCCTGTCGCCGTAGCCCTGGTTGCCGTCGCCGGTCCGCTTGTCCGTGCCGATCACCAGGATGTTGATCGGCTGGTCCTTCTTGAAGCCGGTGCTGCCTCCGGCGCCCGCCACGTCGACCGTGCTGATGTTGCCGTCGAGCGAGCTGTAGAGCGAGTACACGACGGCACCGGTGGCGACCAGCGCGAACGCCATGACGCCGCCGGTCCACAGCAGAACCTTCTTCTTACGGGACTTGCGAGGCTTGCGCTTACGGCGCCCGGGCGGTGCCTGCGCGGTCCCCGCCTGTGCCTCCTCCGGTGCTCCCGCCGCGCGACGCCTGCGCTGGCCCGGGACCTCGGCCGTACGGCGGCGCGATCCGGGCACGGACGGGGACGCGGCCGTCGACGTGGATGTGGCCGTCCTGGCCGCGGCCGACGTCCCCGTAACACCGGAGGTGGAGGTGCCGCGTGGGCCTGGGGTCCTGGCCGGTGGCTGCCCTGCGGAGTGGTCCAGTCGCAGTTCGTAATTGCCGGTCTGCGGGTTGAGCACCCACTGGTCGGCGGGGTCGATGTCGTCCGCCTGTCCACGGCTGTGCGCGTCCACGGTTGCTGAGTCCTCCGTCGGTGCCACGCGAGGCGCCTCTCCCCATCAGGCGCTCGGTTCTTCCATCCGTGAGTGCGCGACCAGACGGTCGCTAGCACCGGATCGCGTCACACTATCCGTCCAGTTCAGCGTGGGGCGACGTCCGTGACAAATTCCACGTACCTTACAACCGGGCATTCCGCGCAATAGGCATAGACTGCCGCCTCTTGGCACACTCTTTTCTCACATCTCACGCGCTACCGGCACGTCCCCCTGGCCGCGTTAGTGCCGGTGAACGTGGGGACGGCGGACGGACTGGAGGACGCCCCGCCGTCGAGGTCGTCCCTGCCGGACGGGCCGTTCGGCTCGTCCGGCCGTGCCGGCACGACGGCGACGGGGGCGTCCTGGCGGAGCCGCGCGAACAGTCGGTCCGCGGCCGGCCGCACCACCTCGTCCCGGTTCGGGTCCGCGCTGTACGGCCGCCTCGGCAGGGTCAGGAACTGCACCTTCTCCGTCGGTACGCTCCGCATCACCCGCGCCAGGTCGTACAGGTCCTTCAGCGAGTCGAGACCGGGATCGGTGGTGATGGACTTCGTCGCCGCGTCCAGCACCGGATAGAGCCGCGCCGGGTTCAGCAGTACGCCGTTGCTCTGCACCTTGTTGATCAGCGCGCCAAGGAACCGCTGCTGGCGGTCCATGCGCTCGGTGTCGCTGCCGTTGCCGAGCGACTTGCGGGCCCGTACGTAACCGAGGGCCTGCTCGCCGTTGAGCGTCTGCGCCCCCGCCTTCAGCCTGAGGTGGGCGTCCGGGTCGTCGATGGGCTCCTCGACGCACACCCGGACACCGCCGACGGCGTCCACCATGTCCTTGAACCCACGGAAGTCGATCACCATGTGATGGTCGATCCGGATGCCCGTCAGCTTCTCCACCGTACGGATCGTGCACGCCGTCCCGCCGGACTCGAACGCCCCGTTGAACTGGGCGAAGCGCGGGGCGCTGCGGGAACCGTCGGCGGTACGGCAGCGGGGGATGTGGACCATCAGGTCGCGCGGCACCGACACGGCCGTCGCGCTGCCCCGGTCCGCCGCGAGGTGCAGCAGGATCGTGGTGTCGGACCGCTGGGTGCCCTTGTCCCGCCCGTACTTGGTGTTGCCGTCCCCGGAGCGGGTGTCCGAGCCGATGAGGAGGATGTTCCGGGCGCCGGGCGCCAGCGCGGAGGGGCGCTCCTTCTCGTACCTGCGCAGCTCGTCGGCGGCGGTGGTGTCGGTGGTGATGTTGTCGTCGAGCTTCCGGTAGAGCCACCACCCGAGCCCGGCGGCCACCATCACGAGGAAGGCCGACCCGAACGCCGCCCAACGCAGCCACGGCCGCGAGCGGTTCAGGCGCGAGCGGCCTTGGCTTTCGCCCTCGTGCTCGCCGTCGCCTTCGTCTGTGCTTTCCCCTGTGCCCGCGCCCTCGGGTGCGGGGTCCTCGTCGGCTGACCGTACGGCTTCGTCCGCGTCCTCGGGGGTCTCGCCGTCCCCGGGGGGTTCGGCGACTGCGGCACCGTCACCGTCTCCGGAGGTGTCACCGTTGCCGGAGGTGGCACCGTCTCCGGAGGTGGCACCGTTCCCGGGGGTGTTGTCGTCTCCGGGGGCGTTGTCGGCGGGGGCCGGTTCCGGCCGGCCGGGCGCGGCGCTCGCTGCGGGGTCTCCGGCGGGGGGCTCCGGTTCCCCGGGAGTGCCGGCACTGTCCGTCACGTCTGAGTCCGTCCTTGAGGCGTCGGCGGCGCGCCCGGCGGCCGCCGCCCGTCGCGGGGGCGGACGGCTGAGCCCGGTGCTTGTGCTCAACGCCGATCATGTACCGGGGGCGGGCCCGCGACGTGGCGGACTCGGCGCGGGGTGCGCCGGACGGGTGGACTTGGGCCGCGGTGCGTCACACGGCCGTGTCCGTGACGCGTTCGCTCTCGACGCGCTTGGCCAGCCCGTCCGGGCCCAGCCGGTCGAGGTTCCGGCAGAGGACGACCGCGCCTCCGCCCGCGAGCGGGGCGTACAGCCCGGCCGACACGCCCTCCCAGGTGTCCCAGGCCAGCCCCGACAGCAGACGCGAACCGCTGGTCAGCCCGCGCCGCGCGGCGTCCTCGCGGGCCCGCGCGACGACCTGGGCGCCGGTCAGCTCCGTACCGCCGACCCGCAGTGCGGGCCCGTCGGGGTCGACCGGGACGTACGGGGCGAACCGGTCGCCCTGGGACGGCACCGCTACCGCGTAGTCGTCGTAGCCCGGGGGTGGCGCCGGCAGGAACCGGCGGCCGAGCGGGGCGAGGGACAGGGCGAGCCGTTCGCCGGAGCAGGCCAGACCGTCGTCGAGCCGGTCCGGGCCCGCGACCACATGGTCGGCGGATGCCGGGTCGCCGTCCAGGTCGGCGACCACGCCCACCGACGAGCAGGCGAGCAGCCATACGGCCGTCTGCCAGTGGGCGGGCAGCAGCAGGGCGAGCCGTTCGCCGGGCTCGGCGGACAGGCCGTCCTGGATGAGGTTGGCCGTCTTGGCCACCCAGTTGGCGAACGTGGCCACCGACAATTCGACGCGCTCTCCGGTGGCGTCGTCGTAGAAGGTGACCAAGGGGCGGGCCGGGTCCGCGGCGAGCGCGGATCGCAGCAGGTCGGCGGGGGTACGGTCGCTGGCGTTCACCCGCGCAAGGGTACGCGCGCGGGCTCGGCGGGGCTGTCCGTACCGGTGACCGGGTCCACCGGACGGACCGATGGACCGTCATTTTCCCAAGAGGCGCCTTACGCCTGGAATGTCCAGGATCTCGGTATGCGTGCTTCCCTTGCTTCCTCGATCGGTGTGGTGTGCGGCGCGGCACTCGTACTGCCGCTGGCCCGGCCCGCCGTCCCGGCCCCGACCCAAGTCACCGCATCCGCCACAGCCGCCACGGCCGTCACGGCCACCACTGCCCTCGACAGGGCCGATCGGGCGTTGCCCGGCTCCACCCAGTCCCTTCCGCTGGCCCCCCTGCCGCAGGACCGCTCGGCCGGGGGCGCGGCACAACGCGGCCTGCCCGAACGGGACGTCGAACCGTTCTCGCTGGTCGGCGTGGTGTGGGAGGACCCTGACGCGGAACTGCGCGGCACCGTCCAGGTGCGTACCCGGTCCACCGGCACGGCCACCTGGACCGGCTGGCAGGACCTGGAGGTCCACAACCACGAGCATGCCGCCGACCCCGGCACGCCGGAACGTACGTCCGGCCGGGTGCGCGGTGCCACCGCCCCGCTGTGGGTGGGGGATTCGAACGGCGTCGAGGTCCGCGTACGGAGCGCGGAACCCGCCTCGGAACGCGGCGCGGACGACCTCCCGCGCGGCCTGCGCGTGGAGTTGGTCGACCCGGGTGACGAGCCAGGGGGCACGGGTACGGGATCCGGCACGGGTACGGGATCCGGCACCGCCACCTCCACCGTGCCCGGCACCGGATCCGGGACGCCACCCGACAAAACCACTGAAACCAGCACGAACACGGGCACAGGCGCTGGAACCGCCACCGACACCGCGGCCGACACCGCCACCGACACCGCGGCCGACACCCCTCAAGGCGCCGGCGCCGTGCTCACCGCGGAGGAGTCCGCCACGTCCGCCGTCAACGCGGACCTGGCCGCACTCGGCGCGACCGAGATCCCGGAGCTGTCCAAGGCCGAGACGGAGGCCACCCTCGTCGGTTTCGCGAAGCCCTACATCGGGCCGAGGCCCGCCATCGTCACCCGCAAGGGCTGGGGCGCCGACGAGAAGCTGCGCGAGCGCGACTTCGTCTACACCAAGTCCGTCCAGGCGGCGTTCGTCCACCACAGCGCGACGGGGAACAACTACACCTGCGCTCAGGCGCCCTCCGTCCTTCGCGGTATTTACCGCTACCACGTGCAGAGCATGGGCTGGCGTGACTTCGGCTACAACTTCGCCGTCGACAAGTGCGGAAAGATCTACGAAGGCCGGGCAGGAGGCGTGGCCAAGCCGGTGCTCGGCGCGCACACGCTCGGTTTCAACACCAACAGCATGGGCGTGGCCGTGCTCGGCACGTACAGTTCCACCACCCCTCCCGCCGCGACCGTGACCGCTGTCGCGAAGCTCACGGCATGGAAACTCGGCCTGTACGGAATGGATCCCCGCGCGAAGACCACGCTGACCTCCGGCGGCGGCAACCTCTACAAGAAAGGCACCAAGGTTCAACTGAATGTCATCTCCGGGCACAGGGACGGTTTCGCCACCGAATGCCCTGGAGAACGCCTCTACACGAAGCTCGGAACCGCCCGGACCTCGTCCGCCAAATACCAGGGGAGACAGTGATCGGGGTGGCTGTACCGAACGATCTGCACAACGTCTGCATACACTGTCCGGTCGTATCGATCATATGAACTGATCTCCATCGACCGGCCCCAGCAGGAAGCAGAGACGACAGGTGACAGAAGCGATCCTCCTGGTCGGTGGCAAAGGCACCCGGCTGCGGCCGGTGACCGTCAACACCCCCAAACCGATGGTGCCCGCGGCCGGTGTCCCGTTCCTGACGCATCAGCTGGCCCGCGCCAGAGCGGCGGGCGTCGACCACATCGTGCTGGCGACCTCGTACCTCGCCGAGGTCTTCGAGCCCCACTTCGGTGACGGCTCATCGCTCGGACTGCACCTGGAGTACGTCACCGAACGGGAGCCCCTGGGCACCGGCGGAGCCATCCGCAACGTCGCCTCCCGGCTGCGCTCGGGACCGGACGAGCCGGTCCTCATCTTCAACGGCGACATCCTGACCGGCCTCGACATCCGCGCACTGGTCCGTACCCACGAGACGTCCGGTGCCGATGTGTCCCTGCACCTCACCCGGGTCGAGGACCCCAGGGCGTTCGGGCTCGTCCCGACCGACGGCACGGGCCGGGTCACCGCCTTCCTGGAGAAGCCGCAGACGCCCGAGGAGATCGTCACCGACCAGATCAACGCCGGCGCCTACGTCTTCCGCCGGTCCGTCATCGACACCATCCCCACGGGCCGCCCCGTCTCCGTCGAACGCGAGACCTTCCCCGATCTGCTGGCGGCCGGCGCGCACCTCCAGGGCATGGTCGACTCCACGTACTGGCTCGACCTCGGCACGCCGCAGGCGTTCGTCCGGGGCTCGGCCGACCTGGTGCTCGGCCGGGCCCCGTCGCCGGCCGTCCCCGGCCGCTGCGGCGACCGGCTGGTGCTGGAGGGCGCGACGGTCGCCCAGGACGCCAAGCTGACGGGCGGCACGGTCATCGGCGCCGGTGCGACCGTCGGCGAGGGCGCCAGGATCGACGGGAGCGCCGTGATGGCGGGCGCCGTCGTGGAGCCGGGCGCGGTGATCACCGACTCGCTCGTCGGCGAGGGTGCCCGGATCGGGGCGCGGACGATCCTGCACGACGCGGTCATCGGCGACGGCGCGCGGATCGGCGCCGACAACGAACTGCGCGGCGGCATACGGGTGTGGTGCGGCGCCTGCCTCCCGGACGGCGCCGTCCGCTTCTCCTCGGACCAGTAGGGGTGTCCTGCGGACCTGTAGGGGTGTCCTGCGGACCCGTCGGGTGCCCTGCGGACCGGTAGGGGCGCCGGTCATCGCGGGCTAGGCTGAATCCCGACCCACGCCCCTACTCCACGCCCCAGCCGCACGCGCCGAGCATCAGGCCCGCACCAGAGGAACCCGGACCGTACCCGTGGCAGGCCGCTACGCCCCTCGCCCCGCGCCCGACCGCGCCGCCGCGCGCGCCGGGCACCTCGGCGTACCCGCGTCCCGGCCCGCCCCCGGCCCCACCCCACCCTCCGCGACGGCCCCCGCCACGACCCCACCCTCCGCGACGGCCCCCGCCGCGACCTCTCCCGGCGCGGGCGCGCCGGGCCGGACCCGGGTCTGGACGCCGCCCTGGCCCCTGGACCTCGGGCTCACCCTCGGCGTGCTGCGGCGCGGCCCCGCCGACCCCACGTTCCGTACGGCACCCGACGGTTCCGTGTGGCGGGCCAGCCGCACGCCCGAGGGCCCCGGCACGCTGCGGGTCGCCCGGCGCGGCGGCACCGTCGAGGCGGAGGCGTGGGGGAGCGGCGCCGACTGGCTCCTGGAACGGCTGCCCGAGCTGCTGGGCGAACGGGACGACCCGGACGCCTTCACACCCCGCCACCGGCTGCTCGCCGTGACCCGGCACCGCCGTCCCGGCCTGCGGCTCGCCCGCACCGGCCTGGTGCTGGAGGCCCTGATCCCGTCCGTGCTGGAGCAGAAGGTCACGACGGACGAGGCGTACCGGGCGTGGCGGCTGCTGGTACGGAAGTACGGCGAGCCCGCGCCCGGCCCGGCCGCCGGACTGCGGCTGTACGTCATGCCCGAGCCGCGCGCCTGGGCGCTCGTACCGTCCTGGGAGTGGCACCGCGCGGGCGTCGACGCCAAACGGTCGGCGACGGTCCTGCGCGCCGTGCGGGTCGCGCGGCGGCTGGAGGAGGCCGCGGCCATGGAGCCGGAGGACGCCCAGCGGCGCCTGGAGCTGATCCCGGGCATCGGACCCTGGACGTCGGCCGAGGTGGTGCAGCGCAGCAACGGCGCCCCCGACGCAGTCACCGTCGGCGACTACCACCTGCCCGGCATCGTCGGCCACGCCCTCGCCGGGCGCCGGGACGCGGACGACACGGAGATGCTGGAGCTGCTGGAGCCGTACGCCGGGCAGCGTCACCGCGCCGCCCGGCTGATCCTGCTCAGCGGCCGAATCCCGCCGCGCCGCGCGCCCCGCATGACGCCCGGGAACATCGCGGCGCTCTAGGTGTATTGACCCGCGTCAACAACCTCGCGGGTCAATACACCTAGCCAAGGCCGGCCACGGTCACGGGCGCGGCCACCGCCCTCGCCCCGGGCTTCACCGCACCGTGACGAAGTCCTCCGGGTCCCGGCCCGGCCGCTCCTTCGGCGGCCGCGCCGCGCGGCCCACGGCGACCGCGCCCATCGGGTCCCAGTTCTCCGGCAGGTCCAGCACCTCCCGCACGACGTCGCGGCAGAACATCGTGGACGACACCCACGCCGAGCCGAGCCGCTCACCGGCCAGCGCGACCAGCAGGTTCTGCACCCCGGCGCCCGCGGCGACCACGAACATCTCCCGTTCGGCGGTGTCGCGCCGAGCGTCGCCGTAGTGGTGCGCGCCGTCCGTCACCAGGCACGGCACCACCAGGTACGGCGCGTTCCGCAGGACGTCGCCCCGCTTCACGCGGCGGGCGACGGCGTCCTCGCTCCTGCCGTCCCGGCGGAGATCGGCGATCCACGCCTCGCGCATGGCGTCCAGCAGCCGCTTGCGCGACTCCGCCGACTCCAGCAGGACGAACCGCCACGGCGTGGTGTGGTGCGGCGCGGGCGCCGTCAGCGCGGCGGCCACCGCCCGCCGTACCGCCCCCGGGTCCACGGGGTCGTCCGTGAACTCCCGGACGGTACGCCGCAGCGTCACGGCCTCCCGCACGGCCTCGGACGTACCCAGCCGGAACATGTCGTTCTCGGGCGCCCGCCGGATCAACGGCTGGACGCCCAGGTCCGCGCCGCCGTCCAGGTCACCGTCCGCGTCGCCGTCCGCGTCGCCGTTCCGGTCGTCGGCTCGGTCACCGCCCCGGTCGCCGGCCCCGAGCACCAGGTGCGGCAGCCCCCGGACGACGGCGAAGGGCAGCCCGGCCGCCTTGCCCTTCACCAGGTCACCGGCGGCGGCCAGTTCGTCGGCGCTCGCGACCACGGTCACGTTGAGCGGGTTGCCGTGGGCGTCGGTGCCGCCCCGCAGGTCGTCCAGGACGCGTACGCCCGCCGCGCCGACGGCGACGTCGGTCAGCCCGGAGCGCCACGGCCGGCCGAAGGTGTCGGTGATGACGACGCCCACGTCGACGCCGAGGCCGTCGCGCAGCCCGGCACGGATCGCCCGGGCCGACGCGTCCGGGTCCTCGGGGAGCAGCAGCACCGTCCCGGCGGGGGTGTTGGACGCGTCGACCCCGGCCGCGGCCATGATCAGGCCCTGTCGGTTCTCGACGATCCGGAGGGTCCCGCGCCGCGCCACCACCCGCACCGTCTCGGCGTCGATGGCCGCCTCACGGTCGTCTGCGGCGACGATCCGGCCCTCCGCCTTGCTGACGATCTTGGAGGTGACGAGCAGGACGTCTCCGTCCGCCAGTTCCGGCTCGGCGGCGGCGATCAGCTTGGCCAGGTCGTCGCCCGGCCGGACCTCGGGAACCCCGGCGGGCGCCCAGACCCGGTAGGCGGGCGACGGTCCCGCCGCGGTGGTGAAGGCGGTCACGCCCGGACCTCTTCGGCGAGCGTCAGCGCCTCACGCGCCATCGCCGCCGCCGCGTCGACGTCGGTCATCATCAGCGGTACGGCCCGGCAGCGGATGCCGGCCGCCTCGACCTCCGTGACCGCGCCCGCGTCGACCGTGTCCACCAGCCAGCCGTCCAGCAGCCCGGAGCCGTAGTGCCGGGCGACCGCGGCCGCCGTGGCCTCGACGCCCACCGCGGCGAGCACCTTGTCCGCCATGCCGCGCACCGGGGCGTCGCCGACGATCGGCGAGAGCCCCACGACGGGCACCCCGGCAGCGGCGACGGCCTCCCGGATGCCGGGCACCGCGAGGATGGTCCCGATGCTCACCACCGGGTTGGACGGCGGGAACAGCACCACGTCGGCGGCGGCGATCGCGTCCAGCACACCGGGTGCGGGCTTGGCCTGCTCGGCGCCGACCGGGACCACGGCGTGCGCGTCGACGGAGGCGCGGAGCCGCACCCAGTACTCCTGGAAGTGCACGGCCTTGCGCTCGCCGTCCACCTCGACGGCCACATGCGTCTCGACGCGGTCGTCGGACATCGGCAGCAGCCGCACGCCCGGCCGCCAGCGGGCGCACAGCGCCTCGGTCACGGCGCTCAGCGGATAGCCGGCGCCGAGCATCTGCGTACGGACGATGTGCGTGGCGAAGTCGCGGTCGCCGAGGCCGAACCACTCCGGCCCGACGCCGTAGGCGGCGAGCTCGCTCTTCACATGGAAGGTCTCGTCCGCCCGTCCCCAGCCCTGTTCCTCGTCGATGCCACCGCCGAGGGTGTACATCACCGTGTCCAGGTCCGGGCAGACCTTCAGCCCGAACAGATGGATGTCGTCACCGGTGTTGCCGATGACCGTGATGTCCGCGTCCGGCGCGGCCTGCTTGAGGCCGCGCAGGAAACGGGCACCGCCGATGCCGCCGGCCAGAACCACAATGCGCATGGAGACAGTCTGTCAGCCGAAGCCTGATCCTCTAAGGGGCGGTGGCCGGGGAGAGTTCCCGGGCAGCCGTGTGCGGGGCGTGCATCGGCATGTCGGTCAGGCCCGGGTAGTAGATGTGCAGGCTGACGGCCGGTTCGAGGGAGTCGTTGACGATGTCGTGCGCGAATCCGGGCGCGAGGATCCGGTGCGCGCCCCCGCGGAGCGTCCGTGCGCCCCTTTCCGTACGTTCCGTCAGTTCGCCCTGGAGGACGGTCAGTACGCCGGACGAGCGACCGTGGTCGTGGAGGCCCGTGCCCTGGCCGGGGACCCAGGACAGCAGCCAGACCTCGTAGCCCGGCCCCGTGCGCAGCCGGTGGTACCAGCGGGTCGTGGCGTCGTACTGGACGAGCGGCGCCCACTGGGCGCGGTCGGCGGCGATGGCGCGGGCGAGCCCGGCGAACTCGGCGACGGTGGTGGGGTGTGCCTTGGCGGGCTGGAGCAGGTGCTGGACGGCGAGGATGTCGCCGGCGATCTGGAGGTCGCTGTCACCGGTGGTGAGGGCGGGGGTGGGGGTGAGGGTGCGGCTGTCGCTGTTCATGGGGTGCGGTGGTTCCTCAGCAGGGAGCAAGCGCGGAAACGAGCAGTGCGGGGGATGTCGCGCGAGGCGGCGGACGGCGGCTTCGCGCGGGCGGGGCGCAGGGACGCGCGCCGGAGGGTCGCTGGAGCGCTAGGGCGTCAACAGCTGGAACAACAACAGCAACAGCGCGCCTGGACAGCGCTGCGGTACCCACGGGTGTGGGTCGCGGAGGGCGCTGTGGTCGCTGGCATGCCTTCAAAGGTGGCTGCCCACGGTCCCCTCTGTCAACCCAATGACCGGTTTGGTGGAATTGTTTCACCTCATCCGGTTACTGGGTCCGGAGAAAGGTTTGTGCACAGGCCGCTCGGGACACATGGCGCTGCATCCACCCGTGCAAACGTGGTCGCGGTCTCGTGACCTGACTGTGATCCGGGTCGCTTCGCCGGCTCGACCGCAACAAGATCGAAGTCGTGGACGTCCTCCTCTGTAGTTCGTGGCGTGAGCTGCCGAAAGAGAGGAGGTAGGGCTGAGGCCGTGCGATGTGTCTTGTTTTTGGTGATTTGAACACTTTCCGCATAGCCTTGGTTCCGCAGAGTGAATACCGGGCCCAATAGCAGATCTCGGCTTGACTGGCCCGGATCCACACACTTGTAATTTCACTCGTGTCGTTCGGCCGGAAATGCTGGAAACGGCGACATCACGGGGACGTAAAGACAGACGAGGGGCGCACATGACCGAGTTGTTCCAGGAACTGCTGGTCGAGGACGCGGACGAAGAACTCGGCTGGCAGGAGCGCGCGTTGTGCGCCCAGACCGATCCCGAGTCCTTCTTCCCCGAGAAGGGCGGATCCACCCGCGAGGCCAAGAAGGTCTGTCTCGCCTGCGAAGTCCGCTCGGAATGCCTCGAATACGCCCTGGCGAATGACGAAAGATTCGGTATCTGGGGTGGTCTGTCCGAACGTGAGCGCCGTCGTCTGAAGAAGGCCGCCGTCTGACACGCCGCAGGTCGCCCCGCGACCGCCGTCGGACCGTGAACGGTCATGTAGGGCCACGTATGGGCGCGACTGGGCGTGGATCGGGCGTGGACGGCCGTGGGCGACGGCCATAAGTGCCGCGACTGCCGTGGGCGGCCGCTTCTCCGCCGGATGACACCGGATGGCGCCGGATGGCGCCGGATGGCGCCGGATGCCGCCCCGTCGACCGCGCCGCCCCCATCGACCGCCCCCCGACCGCGCCAATCGGCACACACATGTACGTAAAGAACGGTCCGCCGCCTGTGCTCCGTCCACAGGCGGCGGACCGCTGTCGTGCCAGCCATTAGTGTGGAGCCCCGTCCGAGACGCTCCGACGCCCCCCGCGGGGGCGACCCCCTGGCCGGAGGGCCCGTACCTCGATGTCCGCCACCACCGCCGTGTTCTCCGCGGCCTCCTCAAGCCGGCAGCCCGAGTTCCCGCGGCATGTCGTCACCGCCGTACTCGTCTCCCACGACGGGGCGCGCTGGCTGCCGGACGCCCTCGCCGGACTGCTCGGCCAGGAACGCCCCGTACAGAACGCCGTCGCCGCCGACACCGGCAGCGCCGACGACTCCGCGCGGCTGGTCACCGAGGCGCTCGGCGACGACCGGGTGCTGCACCTCGCCCGCCGTACCGGCTTCGGCACCGCCGTCGACGAGGCCGCGCGCACCGCCCCCCTGCTCGGCCCGGACGACCTGCCGTACCTGAAGCGCCCCAGCGGCTGGGACCCGGTCAGCCGCACCTGGCGCGACGACGCCTACGACATGCCCGAGCTGCCGCACGGCGAACCCGTCCAGTGGCTCTGGCTGCTCCACGACGACTGCGCCCCCGAACCCGACGCCCTCGCCGAACTGCTGCGCGTCGCCGACGCCGACGAGTACGCCGCCGTCGTCGGACCCAAGCTGCTCGGCTGGTACGACCGCAAGCAGCTCCTTGAAGTCGGTGTCTCCATCGCCAACAGCGGCCGCCGCTGGACCGGCCTCGACCGGCGCGAACAGGATCAGGGCCAGCACGACCAGGTCCGCTCCGTCCTGTCCGTCTCCACCGCCGGCATGCTCATCCGCCGCGACGTCTTCGAGGAGCTCGGCGGCTTCGACCGGCGCCTGCCCCTCATGCGCGACGACGTCGACCTGTGCTGGCGCGCCCACGCCGCCGGCCACCGCGTCCTCGTCGCCCCCGACGCCGTCCTGCGCCACGCCGAGGCCGCGTCCCGTGAGCGCCGCACCGTCGACTGCGCGGGCCGCTCCGTCGCCAACCCGCACCGCGTCGACAAGGCGGGCGCCGTCTACACGCTGCTCGCCAACGCGCGCGGCGCGGCCCTCCCGTACGTCTTCGCCCGGCTCGTCGTCGGCACGCTCCTGCGGACCCTCGCCTACCTCGTCGGCAAGGCGCCCATCCAGGCCGTCGACGAGGTCATGGGCCTGTTCGGCACGCTCCTGCGACCCGAGAGGATCATCGCGGCGCGGCGAGCGCGCGCCCGGAGAGCCGTCGAACCCGCCGAGCTGCGGCCGCTGTTCCCGCCGCCCGGCGCCACCGTCCGCGCCACCGTCGAACAGGTCGCGTCCAACTTCGGCGGTTCCGACGCCGACGCGGGCGGCTCCCGGCACGGCGCCGTCGAATCCGGCCCGGGCGGCGACGACGCCGAGTTCCTGGAGGTCGAGCAGTTCGCCCGGCTGAAGAAGATCGCCCGCAAGCCGGGCCCCGTCCTCTTCGCCCTGCTCCTGCTCGTCTCCCTGGTCGCCTGCCGGGAACTCTTCGGCGGCGGCTCGCTCGCCGGCGGCGCGCTCCTGCCCGTCCCCGACGGCGTCGGCGACCTGTGGGGGCGGTACGCGGACGCCTGGCACCCCGTCGGCACGGGGGGCACCCAGAGCGCGCCGCCCTACCTGGCCGCGCTCGCCGCGCTCGCCGCGCTGTTCCTCGGCTCCACCGGCTTCGCGCTCACCCTGCTGCTGGTCTGCTCCGTGCCCCTGGCCGGCTTCACCGCGTACTTCGCGTCCCGCTCCCTCGTCGAGTCCCGGCTCCTGCGCGCCTGGGGCGCCATCGCCTACGCGTTCCTGCCCGCCACCACCGGCGCCCTGGCCACCGGCCGGCTCGGCACCGCCGTCCTCGCCATCCTGCTCCCGCTCATCGCCCGCGCGGCCGTCGCCGCGTACGGGCTGCGCGGCGGCGGGCCGGGCGCCGCGCGCGGCAGCTGGCGCGCCACCTGGGCGTACACCTTCCTCCTGACCTTCGTGATGGCGTTCACGCCCATCGTGTGGCCGCTCGCCGTCGTCCTCGGCGTGGCCGCCCTGGCACTGCGCCGCGACGACATCACCGCCTACGGGCTGCGCCTCCTCGCCGTCGCGGGAACCCCCCTGCTGATCCTCGCCCCCTGGTCGCTGTCGCTGCTCACCGAGCCGGCCACCCTCCTCAGGGAAGCCGGCATGGACATCCGTACCGGCACGGCGTCCGCGCTCGACCTGCTCGGCATCAGCCCCGGCGGCCCCCGGACCGTCGGCGGCCTGGTCCTCGTGGGACTCGTCCTGGCGGCCCTCGCCGCGCTCCTGCGCGGCCAGCGGGCCTTCGCGATCCGCACCGCATGGGCCGTGGCTCTGACCGCCCTCCTCTTCGCCGTGCTCAGCAACGGCTCCGGCGCGTCCGCCACCGGGTGGGCCGGCCCCGCCACGCTCGTCTACGGCATCGCCCTCATCGCCGCCGGCATGCTCGGCGCCGAGGGCGGCCGCACCCGGGTCGCCGCGCAGAGCTTCGGCTGGCGCCAGCCCGTCGCCGCGCTCATCGCCCTCGCCGCCGCCGTCGGCCCCCTCGTGTCGGCCGGCGGCTGGATGCTCGGCGGCGCGGACGGGCCCGTGGAGCGGCGCGACCCCGCCCAGGTGCCGGCGTTCGTCGCCGAGGAGAGCACCACCCGCGACCAGCCCCGCACCCTCATCCTCGGCGGCACGTCCCGCGACAAGGTCTCCTACACGCTGGTCCGCGGCTCCGGCGCCCGCCTCGGCGACGCCGAGCTGACCGAGGCCGGCGGCGGGGACGCCCGCCTCGACAAGGTCGTCGCGCACCTGGTCGCGGGCTCCGGCGCCGACCAGACGGACCAGCTCAGCGGCTTCGCCATCCGGTACGTCCTGGTGCGGGACGGCGCGCCCCGCGAGATGAGCCGCGTCCTGGACGCCACACCGGGGCTCAGCCGCCTCAGCCAGCTGGACGGCAGCGCCCTGTGGCGCGTCGACCGGCAGGTGGCGCGGGTGGTGATCGTCCCCGCGGCCCCGGGCCAGGACGGTTCCGCCACCGCCGAGCCGCTGCCGGTCGCCGCCGGACCCGTCGAGGCGCACACCGACGTTCCGTCGGGCGGTGCCGGCCGGATCCTGCGCGTCGCGGACAGGGCGGACGACGGCTGGCAGGCCACGCTCGACGGCAAGCCGCTGAAGAAGACGACCGTCGACGACTGGGCGCAGGGCTTCGAGCTGCCCGCCGGAGGCGGCCGCCTCGACCTGACGTACGAGGCGCCCCTCACCCACACGCTGTGGATCTGGGGCCAGTGCCTGCTCGGTGTCGTCCTGCTGGTGCTCGCGCTGCCGGGGCGGCGCCGGGACGTGGACGACGACCTGCCCGACGAGGAGCTCGTGGTCCCCGCGCAGGACGTGTCGGGCGACGGCCGCCGTGCCCGCCGGCTGCGGGCCGCGGCGGAGGCCGAGGCGGCGGCAGCCGCTGAGGCGGAGGCGGCGGGTCCGGACGCGGAGCCGGTCCCGGTCGCCGTACCGGCGGCGTCGCAGGACGCCGACCCGTACGTCGACCCGTACGCCGAGATGCCGGGGCAGCAGACGTACGGCGACCAGGGCTACGCGGCCCCGGCCACGTACGGCGAGCAGCCGCAGTACGGCGAGCAGCGGCAGTACGGCGAGCAGCCGTACGACACCGGTCAGGCGTACCCGGGCGAGCAGCAGCAGTACGACCAGTACCAGCAGTCGCAGCAGTCCCAGCAGTACGACGAGTACCAGCAGTACGACCCCTACGGGCAGCAGCAGGGCCAGTACGACGGGCAGCAGCAGGGCCAGTACGACCCCCAGCAGCCGTACGACCCCCAGCAGTACGGGCAGCAGCAGTACGACCAGCAGTACGACCAGCAGCAGTACGGCCAGCCCTTCGAAGGGCAGGCGTACGACGGTCAGACGCACGACGGGCAGGCGTACGACGGTCAGTACCCGTATCCGCAGGGTCAGTACGACCCGTACACCGGCCAGGCCGCCCCGCAGCCGTACACCGACGGCCGTGAGAACGAGCAGCGTCCCGACGGGAGCAGCAACCAGTGAACCGCAGCACCCTCTCCCTTCTCGCCGCCGCCACCGCGCTCGCCGCCGTCACCGGCTTCGCCGCGCTGACCGCCCCGGACGACGCCGCGACGGTGCCGACCCCGGCGATCGGCACCTCCCGGCTGCCGGTGGAGCGCACCAGCCTGCTGTGCCCGGCGCCGAGCACCTCGGAGGTCGCCGAGACGGTGTACACCTCCTTCACGCCGGCCGCGAAGTCCCCCGGCGGGACCGGGGGCGGTGCGGCCGGGGGCGGTGAGGCCGGCCGGGCCGAGCTGAAGGCGTCCGCCACCACGCCCGACTCGATCACGGCGGACACCAAGAAGAAGGAAGAGAAGAAGGCGGACGACAAGGCCGGTACGAAGAAGCCCGCCGCCGCCGACAAGCCCGTCGTCGCGCTCGCCCAGCCCGGCAAACCGGTCTCGGCCGAGGCGGACGGCGCCGACGCCCCCGCCCTGATCGGACTGGCCTCCGGCAGGCTCGCCCCCGGCTGGACCACCCAGCAGACCACCGTGGTCCCGGCGGGCGGCGCGCGCGGTCTGCTCGGCGTCGGCTGCACGGCCCCCGACACGGACTTCTGGTTCCCCGGCGCCTCCACCGCGGAGCAGCGCCGCGACTACGTCCACCTCACCAACCCGGACGACACCGCCGCCGTCGCGGACATCGAGCTGTACGGCCCCGAGGGCGCACTCAAGTCGCAGCTGACCGAGGGCATCCCGGTACCGGCCAGGTCCACCGTGCCGGTGCTGCTGTCCACGCTCACGTCCGACCCGGCCGCGGCCGACGTCACCGTCCATGTGACGACCCGCAGCGGGCGCGTCGGCGCCGTCGTGCGGTCGGCCGAGGACAAGGCGGGCAGCGACTGGCTGCCCGCGTCGACCGACCCGGCCGGCACGCTGGTGCTGCCCGGCATCCCGGCGGACGCCACGTCGGTGCGGCTCGTGGCGTACGCGCCCGGCGAGGACGACGCCGAGCTGAAGATCCAGGTCGTCGGCGCCGGCGGCACGATCACCCCGGCCGT
The DNA here is from genome assembly GCF_043204435.1 of Streptomyces sp. NPDC047886. Taxonomy (NCBI): domain Bacteria; kingdom Bacillati; phylum Actinomycetota; class Actinomycetes; order Kitasatosporales; family Streptomycetaceae; genus Streptomyces; species Streptomyces sp. NPDC047886. The sequence goes on along the minus strand of NZ_JBIDCF010000017.1, from coordinate 12,715 downwards.
GCAGCAGTCGCTGCGGGTGAAGTCGAGGATGACCGCCACCGCCGACCTCAAGAACGTCACCATGGGCGAGGCCGGCTCGCTGCTGCTGTCCCCGGCGCAGGGAGGGCGGGCCACGCCGGTGGTCGCCGCGCTGCGCGTCGTACGCGGCAAGGGCGACAAGCAGGAGGTCGCGTTCATCCCGGCGACCGCGCCGGTCGGTGCGCGCGCGACCGTCGCCGACAACCGGGCCAAGGACGCCACCCTGTCGCTGACAGCCCCGGGTGAGGCGGCGGAGGTGCGGGTGACCGCGTCGGCGGGCACCGAGGGCGGTACGCCGGTCACCAAGACGTACACCGTCAAGGCGGGTACGACGCTGGCGATCGCGACGCCGCCGGTGCCGGCCGGGCTGAAGGGCTCCTACGCGCTGACGGTCGAGACGCTCTCGGGCGGGCCCGTGCACGCGGCCCGCACCCTGGCGCGGCCGCAGAACGGCATCCCGATGTTCACCGTCCAGACGCTGTCGGACGACCGGGGAACGGTCGAGGTGCCGACCGCCGAGCAGGACCTGTCCGTCCTGGGCGACTAGGGGTGTCCGGCAGGACCCGCCGGACACCCCCCTGGCCGACGGCGGCGGTACGGGCGGAGCGGCGGCGGTACGGCCGACTGCGGCGGGCGGTACGGGCGACGGCGGCGGTACGGGCGGGGCGGCGGTACGGGCCGACTTCGCGGTGTGCGCCGGGCGTCAGTCCTGCCCGTACCGGGGGTCCACGGACTCCGGGGCCAGGCCCAGCAGCTCCGCCACCTGCTCCACGACGACCTCGTGCACGAGCAGCGCCCGCTCGTCGCGGTTCTTGGCGCGCAGCTCCACCGGCCGCCGGTAGACGACGACGCGGGCGGGGCGGTCGCGGCCGGCCGGGAGCGAGGTGCCGAGCGGTACGGACTCGTCCGGCGCCGACGGCACCTCCAGCACGTGGAAGTCCACGTCGGCCAGTTGCGGCCAGCGCCGCTCCAGCCGTTCGACCGAGTCCCGCACGAGATCGCGGAAGGTGTCCCCCCGGCTCGCTGACAGCGGCACTTGAGGCGGGGCCACGGGCCCGCGCATACCGCGGCCGTGGCGGTCGCGACGGCGCGGCCGGGGCTCGGTCGGACTGGGGGTCCCCCCGGCGGCCGGGGGAGGCACGGGACTGTCCATCACTTGACGCAGGGTAGCTCGCCCCGGCGCACGGCGATCCCGCCAGTGCGCCGCCCCCACGGCGTGTCGCTAATTGAGCATTTCGGCCAAGCTTGGGCTCGATTCGGTACGCCTGCCCGATCGGGCCACTCATGACGAATGACCGGATTCGTACCGCGCGCTGTTCGGCGGCTCGATCGCCCCGCCCCCCGAATCCTTTCTCCCACGCAGGTCAGACCGGCCCCCACGGAGGCCGCTGTGCGGGACGTCACACCGCGACACGGGCGAGTGACCTGGTGGAGAGTCGTCGCGGCCCGCTCAAGAGTGCGGTACCGTCCAACGTCGTGAGCCCTGTACGTCGCTGTTCGCGCACCGCGTGCGGCCGCCCTGCCGTCGCGACACTGACGTACGTCTATGCCGACTCGACCGCGGTCCTCGGCCCGCTCGCGACCTACGCCGAGCCCCACTGCTACGACCTGTGCGCCGAGCACAGCGAGCGCCTCACCGCGCCGCGCGGCTGGGAGGTCGTCCGGCTCTCCGACGGCTCCGCGCCCTCCCGCCCCAGCGGCGACGACCTCGAAGCGCTCGCCAACGCCGTCCGCGAGGCGGCACGCCCCCAGGAACGCGCGGCGCAGGCCGGCGGCAAGGGCGGCGGACGCGGCGGCGACCCGGTGGAGGTCGGCCGGCGCGGCCACCTGCGGGTCCTGCGTTCCCCCGATTCCTGACCCCCCCCCCGCGGACCAGCCCGGCCCCGCTGCCGGACGCCTCGCGAACCCTTCCGCCCGGCACGCCCCCGACCCCTGCTCCGGACGCCCGTGAGTCCGGTGTCCCGGACGCCCCGTGAGTCCGGTGTCCCGGCCGCCGCCCCGCGCGGCCGCCGGGCGTCCTGGTCCCGACCCCCACCTCCGCCCCGGCCGGTAGTTTGTGTACTCCACACAGGGCTTGCAGGAGGTTGGGCAGTGGCTGCTGATCTGTCGCAGATCGTCAAGGCGTACGACGTACGCGGAGTGGTGCCGGACCAGTGGGACGAGCCGCTGGCCGAGCTGTTCGGCGCCGCCTTCGTACGGGTCACCGGGGCCGACGCGATCGTGGTGGGCCACGACATGCGCCCGTCGTCGCCCGGTCTCTCCGCCGCGTTCGCGCGGGGCGCGGCCGCCCAGGGAGCCGACGTCACGCTCATCGGTCTGTGCTCCACGGACCAGCTCTACTTCGCGTCGGGCCGGCTCGGGCTGCCCGGCGCCATGTTCACGGCGTCGCATAACCCGGCCCGGTACAACGGGATCAAGATGTGCCGGGCGGGCGCGGCCCCCATCGGTCAGGACACCGGCCTCGGCGACATCCGCGCACTGGTGGAGAACTGGTCCGACACCGGCGCCCCGGCCCCGGCCGGCACCACCGGCACCGTCACCGAGCAGGACACGCTCACCGACTACGCCGCGCACCTGAAGTCCCTCGTGGACCTCACCGCCATCCGCCCGCTGAAGGTCGTCGTGGACGCGGGGAACGGCATGGGCGGCCACACGGTCCCCACCGTCTTCGACGGGCTGCCGCTGACGCTCGTCCCGATGTACTTCGAGCTCGACGGCACGTTCCCGAACCACGAGGCGAACCCGCTGGACCCGGCCAACATCGTGGACCTCCAGCAGCGGGTGCGCGAGGAGCGCGCGGACCTCGGTCTCGCCTTCGACGGCGACGCCGACCGCTGCTTCGTCGTGGACGAGCGGGGCGAGCCGGTGTCGCCGTCGGCGATCACGGCGCTGGTGGCGGCGCGTGAGCTGGTCCGGCATCCGGGTGGCACGGTGATCCACAACCTGATCACGTCCTGGTCGGTACCGGAGGTGGTGCGGGAGAGCGGCGGTACGCCGGTGCGCACGCGCGTGGGTCACTCGTTCATCAAGGAGGAGATGGCGCGTACGGGCGCGATCTTCGGTGGTGAGCACTCGGCGCACTACTACTTCAAGGACTTCTGGAACGCCGACACGGGGATGCTGGCCGCGCTGCACGTGCTGGCGGCGCTGGGCGGCCAGGACGGGACGCTGTCGGCGCTGGTCTCCTCGTACGACCGGTACACCGGCTCCGGCGAGATCAACTCCACCGTCGCCGACCAGGCGGCGAGCACGGCCGCCGTACGCGCCGCCTTCGCGTCCCGGGACGGTGTGACGACCGACGAGCTCGACGGGCTGACCGTGACCTCGAACGACTGGTGGTTCAACCTCCGCGCCTCCAACACCGAGCCGCTGCTCCGCCTGAACGTCGAGGCACGGGACGAGGTGACCATGGCGAAGATCCGCGACGAGGTCCTCGCCCTGGTCCGCGGCTCCTGATCCACCCGCCCCGCGACGAGCCGTGCGCGCCGGGTGCCGCCTGCCCGGCGCCCGGCCGTACGTGCCGGGTACCACCCGCCCCGCGACGAGCCGTGCGCCCGGACACCCCGGCGCACGGCCAAGCCGCGCCGCACCGTGCCCGGCGGTAGGCTGACGTGGCCACAGCGCACCGCGCCGGTCACGTCACACCGCGTTCGAAGGGACCCACCCCATGCCGCTCGAAGCCGGCCTCCTCGAGATCCTCGCCTGCCCGGCCTGCCACGCCCCGCTGACCGACCGCACGGCGGACGAGACGCCCGAGCTGGTCTGCACGGGCGACGCCTGCGGCCTCGCCTACCCCGTACGGGACGGCATCCCGGTCCTGCTCGTGGACGAGGCGCGCCGCCCCGCCTGACGCGCGCCGCGCCCGCCGAGCACCCCGGCCACCGGCGCACCGGCACACGGCACCCCCCGGCACACGGCACACCGGCACCGCACCGGCACCACAGGCCACACCCCGCACCGGCGATCGGAGGCCCCACCCCATGCTCGACGAGTCGCTGCTCGACGCCCCCGATGACCTGGCCCGAGCCGACCGCCGCGGTCTGCTGCGCGGAGCCGCCGAAACGGGCGCCCGAGTCCGCACCGCCGCACGGCACGCCGCCGAAGCCGGCGTCACCGAGCTGAAACCCGAGGGCCGCCCCCGCGCCGTCCTGGTCGCGGGCCCCGGCACCGCCGCCACCGGCGTCGCCGACCTGATCGGCGCCCTCGCGGGCGCTTCCGCACCGGTCACGCGCCTGCACCCGACGGGCGTCGCGTTCGCCGCCGGCGCGCTGCGCTGGACGCTGCCGGGCTGGGCGGGCCCCGTGGACCTGCTCCTCGTCGTCACGACGGACGGGGGCGAACCCGGCCTGGCCCTCCTCGCCGAGCAGGCGTACCGCAGGGGCGTCACCGTCGTCGCCGTCGCCCCCGTGGGAACCCCGCTCGCCGAGGCGGTCGGGGAACGGCACGGGCTCGCCGTCCCCATGGCGACCCCGCCCACGGAGCTGTACGACGAGACGCCCGCCGCCAGCTCCGGCGCGCTCTGGGCGCTGTTCACCCCGCTGCTGGTCCTCCTCGACCGCCTCGGCCTCGTCGCCGCCCCCGCCGACACCCTGGAGAAGGTCGCCGACCGGCTCGACGGCATGGCCGAACGCTGCGGCCCCGCCATCGCCACGTACAGCAACCCCGCCAAGACACTGGCCGCCGAACTGGCCGACACGCTGCCGCTCATCTGGACGGAGGGCGTCGGCGCGGGCCCGGTGGGGCGCCGTTTCGCCGCCGTACTCGCCGAGCTGGCCGGGCTGCCCGCCGTCGCCGCGGAACTGCCCGAGGCGCTCCCCGCGCACGGGGTGCTGCTCGCGGGCGTCTTCGCGGCAGGCGCCGACCCCGACGACTTCTTCCGCGACCGGGTGGAGGAGGCGCGGGCCCTGCACACCCGGGTGGTGCTCCTCCGGGACCGCCCGGCCGGCGGCCTGACCGCCGCGCCCGCCGCCCGCGAACTCGCCCTGAGCCATGACACCGCGATCAGCGAACTGGAGCCGGAGGAGGGCAGCGAACTGGAAACGCTTGCCGAGCTCCTCGCCGTCACCGACTTCGCGACCGTGTATCTGGCCCTGGCGTCGGGCAACCACGCCTGACCACGCCGATCCCGTCCGACCACCCATCCCAGCACCCCGTCCCAGCACCCCACCCCACCCACATCCAACGGGCGCCCCACCGGCAGCCGGGGCCCACCCCGCCCCACCGGTCCCGCCCCACCGGTCCCGCCCCACCGATCCCGCCCCACCGCCCCGACCCGCAACCCCGCCCACACCGCGCGCACCGCATCGGCCGCAACCCGCGAGGAAGCACATGGACCGCCTCTCCAACACCGTCCGGCCCTACGCCTGGGGTTCCACGACGGCCATCCCGGAACTCCTCGGCGTCGCCCCCACCGGCGAGCCCCAGGCCGAGATGTGGATGGGAGCCCACCCCGGCGCACCTTCCCGGGTGACCAGGGACGACGGCGCCGAACAGGCCCTGTCCGACGTCATCGCGGCCGCGCCCGAGCGGGAACTCGGCCCCGCCGCCGTCGAGAGGTTCGGCCCCCGCCTGCCCTTCCTGCTGAAGCTGCTCGCCGCCGGCGCCCCCCTGTCGCTGCAGGTCCACCCCGACCTCGCGCAGGCCCGCGAGGGCTACGCCGCCGAGGAGCGCGCGGGCGTCCCGATCGACGCGCCGCACCGCAACTACAAGGACGCCAACCACAAGCCCGAACTCATCTGCGCGCTCACCCCCTTCGACGGCCTGTGCGGCTTCCGCCCGCCCGTCGAGACGGCCGACATCATCGCCGCCCTCGACGTCGACTCCCTCAAGCCGTACGTCGACCTCCTCCACGCCCACCCCGAGGAGGGCGCTCTGCGCGAGGTCCTGACGGCCGTGCTCGCCGCCGACCCGGACGAGATCGCCGCCACCGTCACCGACGCGGCCACCGCCTGCGAACGCCTCGGCGGCGTCTTCACCCCGTACGCCCTCCTCGCCCACCACTTCCCCGGCGACCCCGGCGTCATCGCCGCCATGCTCCTCAACCCCGTACGGCTCCAGCCCGGCGAGGCCCTCTACCTCGGCGCCGGTGTCCCGCACGCCTACCTCGGCGGCCTCGGCGTCGAGATCATGGCCAACTCCGACAACGTCCTGCGCTGCGGCCTCACCCCCAAGCACATCGACGTCCCCGAACTCCTCCGCGTCGTCCGCTTCGAGGCCACCGACCCGGGCGTGCTCCGCCCCGAGGCGTCCCCCTCGGGCGAGGAGGTCTACGAGACCCCGACCGACGAGTTCCGCCTCTCCCGGTTCGTACGGGCCGAAGGCGCGGCCCCGGTCGACGTCACCGCGCCCACGCCGCAGATCCTGCTCGCCACCGCCGGCACCCCCCGGGCCGGCGACCTCACCCTCGGCCCCGGCCAGTCGGTGTTCGTACCGGCGGGCGAGACGACCGAACTGTCCGGCACGGGCACGCTCTTCCGGGCCTCGGTGCGGCCGTGAGACACCCCGCCTCCCCGGTGCTGCAACAATGTGCCGCCGTACGCGGCAACACCGACACCACCAGGGAAGGACCCCGCACCCATGAGCGCGTCAGGCGGAACCAAGGCGATCGTGGCGGCGCTCGTCGCCAACCTCGCGATCGCGGTCAGCAAGTTCGTGGCGTTCCTTTTCAGTGGCTCGTCGTCCATGCTCGCCGAGAGCGTCCACTCGCTCGCCGACTCCGGCAACCAGGGCCTCCTGCTGCTCGGCGGCAAGAAGGCACAGCGCGAGGCCACCCCGCAGCACCCCTTCGGCTACGGCCGTGAGCGCTACATCTACGCCTTCCTCGTCTCCATCGTCCTGTTCTCGGTCGGTGGCATGTTCGCCATCTACGAGGGCTACGAGAAGATCAAGCACCCGCACGAGATCGAGGCCTGGTACTGGCCGGTCGGCGTCCTCGTCTTCGCGATCATCGCTGAGACGTTCTCGTTCCGCACCGCCATCAAGGAGTCCAACGAGCTGCGCGGCGACCGTTCGTGGAAGGACTTTGTCCGCCACGCCAAGGCGCCCGAGCTGCCGGTCGTCCTCCTGGAGGACCTCGGCGCCCTCGTCGGCCTGATCCTCGCCCTGCTCGGCGTCAGCCTCGCCATCGTCACGGGCGACGGCGTCTGGGACGGCATCGGCACCCTCTGCATCGGTGTCCTGCTGATCCTGATCGCGATCGTCCTCGCCGCCGAGACCAAGTCGCTGCTGCTCGGCGAGGCCGCCGGCGTCGACGAGGTGAAGAAGATCGAGGCGGCCCTGGTCGACGGCGTCTCCGTCACCCGCATCATCCACATGCGTACGCTCCACCTGGGCCCGGACGAGCTGCTCGTCGCCGCCAAGATCGCCGTCGAGCACGACGACACGGCCGCCGAGGTCGCCACCGCGATCAACACCGCCGAGGACCGCATCCGCGCCGCCGTCCCCATCGCCCGCGTGATCTACCTGGAGCCGGACGTCTACCGCTCCACCGCCCCGGCGGCCGGCGACACCCCGGCAGCCCCCGCAGCCCCGGACACCACACCGCTCTGACCCCCGGGGGCGTCCATGACCGGCGCCCCGCACAGGAGAACCCGAAGGCCCCCGAAACCACTCGGGGGCCTTCCTCATGCCCCCCGTACGGCCCCCGCCCCACCGCCCCGAACCCGGCCGGATCCGACCCCGCGGACTGTGGGCGGCCCGGACGCTCGGTGTAGATTCGTCAGGAGAGTCAGACGTCGCTGCTGATGGCGGTCGGGCGGTCCCACGGTGGACCGGCCGAGGGAGAGAGGGCCTCCGACGACTGCGCTGCGCGTGCTCGGGCATCCTTGTGTCCGCCACCGCAGAGCCAGCCGTACCCACCCTCGACCGATTACGAGGAGCAGCTCGATATGACGAGTGCCGCCGACCGACAGGACTTCAAGGTCGCCGATCTCTCCCTGGCCGAGTTCGGCCGCAAGGAGATCACCCTGGCCGAGCACGAGATGCCGGGCCTCATGGCGATCCGCAGGGAGTACGCCGAGGCACAGCCCCTGGCCGGCGCCCGCATCACCGGCTCCCTGCACATGACCGTGCAGACCGCCGTCCTCATCGAGACCCTGGCCGCCCTCGGCGCCGAGGTCCGCTGGGCGTCCTGCAACATCTTCTCCACCCAGGACCACGCCGCCGCCGCGATCGCCGTCGGCCCGAACGGCACCCCGGACAACCCCCAGGGCGTTCCGGTCTTCGCCTGGAAGGGCGAGACGCTGGAGGAGTACTGGTGGTGCACCGAGCAGGCCCTGACCTGGCCGGACTCCCCGACCGGCGGCCCGAACATGATCCTGGACGACGGTGGTGACGCCACCCTCCTCGTCCACAAGGGCGTCGAGTTCGAGAAGGCGGGCGAGGCCCCGGACCCGTCCACCGCGGACAGCGAGGAGTACGGCCACATCCTGCGCCTCCTCAACCGCACCCTCACCGAGAACCCGCAGAAGTGGACGCTCCTCGCCTCCGAGATCCGCGGTGTCACCGAGGAGACCACGACCGGCGTCCACCGCCTGTACGAGATGCACCGTGACGGCACGCTGCTCTTCCCGGCGATCAACGTCAACGACGCGGTCACCAAGTCGAAGTTCGACAACAAGTACGGCTGCCGGCACTCGCTGGTCGACGGCATCAACCGCGCCACCGACGTCCTCATCGGCGGCAAGGTCGCGGTCGTCTGCGGCTACGGCGATGTCGGCAAGGGCTGCGCCGAGTCCCTGCGCGGCCAGGGCGCCCGCGTGATCGTCACCGAGATCGACCCGATCTGCGCCCTCCAGGCGGCGATGGACGGCTACCAGGTCACGACCCTCGACGAGGTCGTCGGCCAGGCCGACATCTTCATCACCACGACGGGCAACAAGGACATCATCATGGCCGCGGACATGGCCAAGATGAAGCACCAGGCGATCGTCGGCAACATCGGCCACTTCGACAACGAGATCGACATGGCCGGCCTCGCGCAGATCCCGGGCATCGTCAAGGACGAGGTCAAGCCGCAGGTCCACACCTGGACGTTCCCCGACGGCAAGACGATCATCGTGCTGTCCGAGGGCCGCCTGCTGAACCTGGGCAACGCCACGGGCCACCCGTCCTTCGTGATGTCCAACAGCTTCGCGGACCAGACGCTGGCCCAGATCGAGCTGTTCACGAAGCCCGAGGAGTACCCGACCGACGTCTACGTGCTGCCCAAGCACCTCGACGAGAAGGTCGCCCGCCTCCACCTCGACGCGCTCGGCGTGAAGCTCACGACGCTCCGCCCCGAGCAGGCCGCCTACATCGGCGTCGAGGTCGAGGGCCCGTACAAGCCGGACCACTACCGGTACTGACGGTCACCGCCCGGTGGCCGTCCCGCCGCCGCCGCTGACGGCAGCCGCCGACGGCCCCGGGCGCCCGTGACGACGGCGCCCGTGCACTGACGCACCCGTCGACCGGTACTCGGCGAAACAGGCAGGCCCCCGCACCCCCGTGCCGGGGGCCTGCCCGTTCCTACCGCCGCCGCCCCCGAAGACCCAGACCCGAGGACCCATGCCCCGCGGCCGCTATTCGCTCCATGATCCGCACGATCACACCCCCCTCGGTGAAGAGCACTTCCACTGCGCCCCCGGCCCCTCCGGCTGGCGCTACGTCTCCCAGATCGTCACCCCCTCCGGCGACCACGCCGGCTCTGTCGATCTCACCCTCGACGACCTCGGCCGCCCCATCCGCCTCGAACTGCACTCCGCGAGCTGGCAGGTACGCGGTGCCGCCCTCGAAGGCGTCACCTGGGTCCGTACCGACCCCACCGGAACCCACGCCACGGAAGGCAATGTGCGCGCCCACGCCTTCACCGGCACGTCCCCGGCGTTCCTCATCGCGACATCTCGTCTGCTGCGCCTCACCCCCGGTTCCCCCGCGACCCGCGTCCGGCTCGTCGCCTTCACGGATCCGGTCCTCGCCCCCCTCACCGTCGACCAGTCCTGGGCCCTGAGGAAAAGTGAAGCGCACACCACTGACAACGGCCCCCTGACCGTGGACGAATACCAGGTCAGCGCCCTGGACACGGGGGAGCAGCACACCATCCACATCGCCGGCGACGTCGTCCTCGCGGCCCCCGGCATCGAACTCGAAGACCTCGACACCCCGCCGTCGGTCTTCCCCTGACGACGCTCGCTCCGCCGGCAGCCGCAGCCGCCGGCCACGGCTGTCCAGCAGCCGAGCCCGGCTGTCGGGAGCCGACCCCGGCTATCCGGGAGGCGCGAACCCGGTCGTGGGCGACGCCTTCGCCCGCCCATCAGGTGCCGCACCCGTACCGGCGGCCCCATCCACATCCGTCCCCGGCACTTCGGCCGGGGCCGTCCCGGGACCCACACCCACGTCGGCAGCCGAGGCCGCACCCGCACCCGGGGCCACACCCACGCCGACGCCCACCCCCGAAGCCGAAGCCGAAGCCGAAGCCGAATCAGCAGCCGGAGCCGGAGCCGCAGTCTTGGCGAAAGCCCGCCGGGCATCCCGCGCCTGTCGCTCGTGAACGATTCCAGCCAGGTAGGCCGCGGCGGGAACCCCCGGCGGTGCCGGCGTCCCGGTCCGGGCGACCATGTCATCGGCGAGCCGCTCCGCGAGCGCCCGACCCACCTCCGGGTCCAGCTGACGCATCCGCGTCAGGTACTGCCGTATCGCCAGCCACAGCTCGTCCGGCACCCCGGACAGATCGACCTGGGCGAAGCGCCCCACCAGCCAGGGCGGCGGAGGCGGTACGACAGTCGTCCGCGCCGCGGCCACCCTCTCCCGTATCACCAGCGTGCCCGCGAACACGTCGCCGATCCGCCGCCCCTGGCCGGATATCAGCGAAGCGATAACCGCGATGACACCGAAGGACATCAGGATCTCCACGACCCCGATCGAGCCGCGCACCAGTGCATGCCGGAACCGGATCGGGCCGCCGTCGTCCCGTACGACCCGCAGGCCGCACGCGAGTTTGCCGAGCGAACGCCCGTGACTCAGCGTCTCGACGGCGATCGGCCCACCGACCAGCAACAGCACGAAGGAAGCGATCGACACGGCCATGGCCGCAGCCTCGTCGAGCGACGCCGTCGCGAGCGCCAGCCCGAGCGAGATGGGAATGTACGCCGCCCACACGACCGCGAGATCGATGATCACCGCCAGGGCACGACTGGGCAGCCTGGCAGGCCGCAGCCCGAGTACGACGGCATCCCCCGTCACAACCCCACTCACGGCGCCCACCCTTCCTCCACCTTGCCCGACCCCTCCGAACGCCAGTCTGCCAAGCTGACCGACAGCGCGCCGCAGTAGTACGAACCGTACGCACCCAGTGCCTGGAGCAGCAGCCGATCATGGACCTCGACGTCTACGTCACCGCCCACCGCGCCGAGTGGGACCGTCTGGACGACCTCCTGCGCCGTGGCAGAAGCCTGACCGGCGCCGAGGCCGACGAACTCGTCGCCCTCTACCAGCGCACCGCGACCCACCTGTCCCTGATCCAGTCCAGCGCGCCCGACCCCGCGCTCACCGCCCGACTGACCCAGCTCGTGGCACGCGCGCGTGCCACCGTCACGGGCACCCGTCGAGCGTCGTGGCGCGACGCCGCCCGCTTCCTCACCGCCGGTTTCCCCGCGGCGGTCTACCGCTCGCGGCACTGGTGGATCCCCACGGCGGTGCTCTCCACCCTGCTCGCCGCGATCATCGGCTGGTGGATCGGTACGCACCCCGAGGTCCAGGCCGCGATCGCCGCGCCCGAGGAGCTCCGCAGCCTGACCCGCCCCGGAGGGGAGTACGAGACGTACTACTCCAGTCACCCGGCCGCCTCCTTCGCGGCCCAGGTCTGGACGAACAACGCCAGAGCGGCCGCCATGTGCCTGGTACTCGGTGCCTTCCTCTGCGTGCCGGTGCTCTGGATCCTGTTCGCCAACATGCTGAACCTGGGCGTCGGGATCGGCCTCATGGCCTCGGCCGGCCGCCTCGACGTCTTCCTCGGCCTGGTGCTTCCGCACGGCCTGCTGGAACTCACGGCCGTGTTCGTCGCCGCCGGTACGGGCCTCCGCCTCGGCTGGACGCTGATCGACCCGGGCCCGCGGTCCCGCCGCGCCGCCCTCGCCCAGCGGGGCCGCGCGGCCATCGGCATGGCCATCGGCCTCGCCCTGGTGCTCTTCGTGTCGGGCGTGATCGAAGGCTTCGTCACCCCCTCGGGCCTGCCCACCTGGGCCCGCATCGCCATCGGAGTCGCCGCCGAGGCCGCGTTCCTCCTGTACGTGTACGTACTCGGCGGCCGCGCGGCCAGGGCGGGTGACGCCGGGGACGTGGACGCGACCGACCGCAGCGCCGAGCTCCCCACGGCGGCCTGATGTGCGGACGACCCCTCCGACCTGCTACTGTCCTCTCCGCCCGCAAAAACCGTTGACACGGTGGCTGTGGGGAGGTAGATTCAAACGGTTGCCTGGACTGGACACAGTCGCAGCGCAGGCGCTAACGTCTCTCTCGCTCCGACCGGAAGTCACTTCCGGGGAGCCACCTCCGATTCCCTTTCCGGATCACGAAGCCGATTAGCTCGGCGGAAATGATTCTGATAAAGTCGGAAAAGTCGAAAGGCAAAAGGCCCTCCAACGGCCACCGGAAACAGAATCCGACCGGAAACGGAACGGGAAAAGGATCTGGTAAGGTTGGAAACACCGAAGGGAAGCGCCCG
>NZ_JBIDCF010000016.1:0-73703 GCF_043204435.1 Streptomyces sp. NPDC047886 | reverse complement strand
GCCCGGTTACATTCCGAACCCGGAAGCTAAGCCTTTCAGCGCCGATGGTACTGCAGGGGGGACCCTGTGGGAGAGTAGGACACCGCCGAACAATCTTTCACGGACCCGTGGTCCCAGCGTTCATGCTGGGACCACGGGTCCTTTTGTTTTTGCTTGAATTTGCTCGCAGCGCGTCGGCGCGCCGACTGCGCGAGAATGACTTGCGGTACCCGAAGACAGGAGCCACACCCATGTCCACCAACTCCTCCGACGACCGTCCGGAACGCGAGCCGCGTCGTAGGGACGGTGGCGAGCGGGGCGGTTTCCGTGGTCCGCGCCGTGACGATGACCGGCGTGGCGGCGGGTTCCGTCGCGACGACAGGCCGGCGTTCCGTCGCGATGACCGCGACAGGGACCGCGACCGCGACCGTGGCCGGGATCGCGGCGGTGATCGCGGCGGCGACCGTGGTCCGCGTCGTGACGACCGCGACCGCGGTGGGTTCGTCCGCCGCGACGACCGGGACCGTGGCGGTTTCCAGCGTCGTGACGACCGTGACCGGGACCGTGGTGGCGATCGCGGTGGCTTCCGCCGCGACGACGACCGGAACCGTGGTGGTTTCGCTCGTCGTGACGACCGTGACCGGGACCGTGGTGGCGATCGCGGTGGCTTCCGCCGTGACGACGACCGTGACCGTGACCGTGGCGGTTTCCAGCGGCGTGACGACCGGGATCGCGACCGTGGTGGCGATCGCGGTGGCTTCCGCCGCGACGACGACCGCGATCGTGGTGGCTTCCGCCGTGACGACGACCGCGATCGTGGCGGCTTCCGCCGGGACGACGACCGCGACCGTGGCGGCTTCCGCCGCGACGACGACCGTGACCGTGGCGGCTTCCGCCGGGACGATCGGCGTGACGATCGGCGTGACGACCGGCGTGACGACCGCCCGCGTGGCCCGCGGCGCGACGACGACCGGGACCGTGGCGGCTTCCGCCGTGGCGGTGACCGGCCCACGTTCCCGCGTGACGACCGTGCGCCTCGCCGTGACGACCGGGACCGTGATCGCGGTGGCTACCGCGGCCGTGACGACCGCCGTGACGACCGCCGTGACGACCGTGCGCCCCGTCGTGACGACCGGCCTGCCTTCCCGCGTGACGACCGCGCGCCCCGCCGCGACGACCGCGACAGGGACCGCGACCGTGGCGGGTTCCGTGGCCGTGACGACCGGCCGCGTGGGCCGCGCCGTGACGACCGGGACCGCGACCGGGCCGGCGGCGGCCGGGGCGGTTACCGTGGCCGCGACGACCGTGGCGGTTACCGGGGCCGTGACGACCGGCGTGACGACCGGGGGCGGGACCGCGACCGCGAGCCCATCAAGCGGCTCCCGATCCCGGACGACGTCACCGGCGACGAGATCGACAAGGATGTGCGGCAGGAGCTCATGAGCCTGCCGAAGGGCCTCGCCGAGGACGTCTCCAGGAACCTGGTGATGGTCGCGAAGCTCATCGACGAGGAGCCGGAGAAGGCCTACGCGTACTCGCGCATCGCCCTGCGGCTGGCCTCGCGTGTCGCCGCTGTCCGCGAGGCCGCCGGTTTCGCCGCGTACGCGACGCAGAAGTACGCCGAGGCCCTCGCCGAGTTCCGGGCGGCCCGCCGGATGACCGGTGGCGTGGAGCTGTGGCCCGTCATGGCCGACTGCGAGCGCGGGCTCGGGCGGCCGGAGCGCGCGCTGGCGATGGCCGGTGAACCCGAGGTGCAGAAGCTGGACAAGGCCGGCCAGGTGGAGATGCGGCTCGTCGCCGCCGGGGCCCGCAGGGACATGGGGCAGGTCGACGCCGCCATCGTGACGCTGCAGAGCCCTGAGCTGGCCTCGAACTCCGTACAGCCGTGGACCGCGCGGCTGCGGTACGCCTACGCCGACGCCCTGCTGGCGGCCGGCCGCGACGCGGAGGCCCGCGAGTGGTTCGCGAAGGCGCTGGAGTCCGACAAGGACGGTGCCACCGACGCGTCGGACCGCCTCGCCGAACTGGACGGTGTGGAGTTCGTCGACGCCATCGACGAGACCGCCGACGAGACCGTCGATGAGATCGGGGCGGAGAGCACCGAGGCCGAGCGCGCCGGGGACGACGACGCCGAGCAGGTCTGATCCCTGAACACATGACGGAAGGGCGGCACCCCACGCGGGTGCCGCCCTTCCGTCGTCTCGCTCGCTTGTCGAGCCCGGGTCGAGGTCAGACCGGAACGGGTCAGCCCAGGTCGAGGCTGCGCAGCACCAGGCCCGTCGCCGGCTTCGGGCCGAAGGACGTGGACTTGCGGGGCATCGTGACGCCCTGGCGCGCCAGGTCCCGTACGACCTCCTCCCGGACCGGGTGCATCAGGACGGCCGTGCCGCCCCGCCGCTCGGCCTGGGTGACGGCGGCCCGCGTGTCATGGATGTACGTGATGTGCTCGGGGGCGTCCGGGACGCGCCAGATGTGGTCGAGCAGCGTCGAGTGCAGGACCGTGGCGTCCAGGCTCTGCCAGGCGGCCGGCCGGTCCGCGCGGATGGTGCGAGCCAGCAGGGCCGGGTCGGGGTGGTCGAGGAGGTGGAAGCGGCCGTCACCGGCGAGGAGGAACGCGTTGCCGTCGGCGGCCGCGTCCGCCAGGGCGTCCAGCGCGCGCGGGAGCGGCCCGTCGAGGGTGCGTACACGGAACGTGCCGTCGAGCGCGGCCAGGGCGTCGGCGACCGGGAGGCGGTGCAGCAGCCGGTGGATGGCGCGGACCTGCAGCGGGTAGCGGGCCGTGTCGATGAGGAGGACCAGGCCGTAGTTCCAGGGGCCGGGCGCCGGATGCTCCTCGCGGAGGCGCAGGTAGGTCGCCCAGCGGTGGTGGCCGTCGGCGATGAGCGCCTGGTGCCGGGCGAGGTCGCCGGCCGCCACGGCCAGGTCGCCCGCGTCCGTGACGGCCCACAGACGGTGGCTGAAGCCGTCCTCGGTGGTGGTGGCGATCAGTGGCGTGCCCTGGATGGCGCGCTCGATGACGGCGGTCGCTCCTGTGTTGCTGCCGTCTCCCCGGTAGGTGAGGAGCAGCGGTTCCAGGTTCGCCGCGGTCGTACGCATCAGCGCCGCGCGGTCCTCGACCACGTGCGGCATCACGTCCTCGTGGGGCAGCACGATGCCCTCGGCGGGTGCCGACAGTTCCAGGGCGCCGATGAGGCCCCGCTGGAGCAGGTCGCCGTTGCGCTGTTCGTACACGTAGAGGGCCGGCTCGGTGTCCGGCGCGAGTATGCCGTCGGAGAGCCAGGCGTCCAGCGTCTCGGCGGCCTGCCGGAGGCGGGCCTCCGGCGTGGGGGCCTGCGGGAGTATGAGACGGACGATGTTGTGCGGGTCGGACGACTCCAGGTGGTGCAGGCCGTCGGGCCGTACGACGACGTCGTACGGCGGTGAGGTCACCGCGGCGAGACTGCCGACCCGCTCGGGGACGTAGCGCAGCCCTCGGAACGGGTTCAGGCGCAGACCGCCATTGGCCGCGGGACCTGGTGTGTTCATCCTTGCATCGTATGTGGGCCGGTGGATGAGCGATGATCGGGGGACGGAAATCGAGCGAGGAGCGCAGAGTGATGGGGCAGCAGGGGCGGAACCGGCCGGGCGGCAGTGCGACGGCGCTGAGCCGGGCGTACGACACGGCGCTGCTGGACCTCGACGGGGTCGTGTACGCGGGCGGTGAGGCCATCGCGTACGCCGTGGACGCGCTGGGTGCCGCCCGGGACGGTGGCATGCACCTCGCGTACGTCACGAACAACGCCCTGCGGACGCCCGACGCCGTCGCCGCGCACCTCACCGAGCTGGGAGTGCCGGCCGCCCCGGACGATGTGATCACCTCGGCGCAGGCGGTGGCCCGGCTCATCGCCGACCGGCTGCCCCAGGGGTCGCGGGTGCTGGTGATCGGCGGGGACGGGCTGCGGGTCGCGCTGCGGGAGCGGGGGCTCGAACCGGTCGAGTCGGCGGACGACGAACCGGCGGCCGTGGTGCAGGGGTACGGCGGTCCCGAGCTGCCCTGGGGGCGGTTCGCGGAGGCGTCGTACGCGATCGCGCGCGGTGTGCCGTGGTTCGCGTCGAACACCGACCTGACGATCCCGAGCGCCCGGGGTATCGCCCCGGGCAACGGCGCCGCCGTGGAGGTCGTGCGGATCGCGACGGGCGCCGAGCCCGAGGTGGCGGGCAAGCCGCTGCCGCCGATGCACCGGGAGACGATCCTGCGGACCGGCGCGCGGAAGCCGCTCGTGGTCGGCGACCGGCTCGACACCGACATCGAGGGCGCGTTCAACGGCGGCGTGGACTCGCTGCTCGTACTGACCGGCGTCACCGGTGCCGCGACCCTGCTGGCGGCGGTGCCGGAGCATCGGCCGACCTATGTCGACGCGGATCTGCGGGGCCTGCTCACCGGACAGCCGGAGGTGGCGGCGACGGACGCCGGGTTCGTCTGCGGCGGCTGGACCGCGTCGGCGGGCGCGGACGCGCTCGTACTGGACGGGGACGGGGCCGCCATGGACGGGCTGCGGGCACTGTGCGCCGCCGCCTGGACCAGCGCGGGAGCCGCGGCCTGCACGCTCGACGCGGAGAAGGCGCTGGCCCGGCTGGGCCTGTGAGCCGGTGAGCCTGCCGGGAGCCTCTGGGCCTCTGGGCCGGTGAGCCTGCGCACTGGCGAGCCGGTGAGCCTGCCGGTGCACCGGTGCCCGCGTCGACGATCAATCAGGGAGGGTAGGCTAACCTAACCGCGTGTTGGTCGACAGTCCTCCCGAACAGAGCGCGGAACCACCCCTGGCCGCAGCCGAGCCCCGCAAGCGCCATGGCCTGCGCGCGGCCGGGTTGCTCGTGGCCGTCGGCGTCCTGCTGCTGATCTGCGTCGCGAGCATCATGATCGGAGCCAAGCCGGTTCCTCTCGGCGACGTGTGGCACGGGCTGTTCCACCCCACCGGCACCGGCAACGATGTCATCGTCCGCGACGTCCGCGTGCCGCGCACCGTCCTCGGACTCCTCGCCGGCATCGCGCTCGGCCTGTCCGGTGCCGTGATGCAGGCCCTCACCCGCAACCCGCTCGCCGAGCCCGGCCTGATGGGCGTGAACGCGGGCGCGGCGGCCGCCGTCGTCACGGCCATCAGCTTCCTCGGCGTCACCTCCCTCACCGGCTACGTGTGGTTCGCGTTCCTCGGGGCCGCCGCCGTGTCCGTGGTCGTGTACGCGCTCGGCGGCAGCCGCGGCGCCACGCCCGTACGGCTGGCCCTGGCCGGCACCGCGGCGACCGCCGCCCTGTACGGCTACGTCAACGCCGTACAGCTGCTGGACTCCGCCGCGCTGGACCGGCTGCGCTTCTGGACCGTCGGCTCGCTCGCCAACGCCGACATGGAGACCGTCGGCAAGGTCGCGCCCTTCCTCGGCGTCGGCGTCGTGCTCGCGCTGCTGATCGCCCGGCCCCTGAACGCCATGGAGATGGGCGACGACACCGCCCGCGCGCTCGGCGCGAACCTGACCCGTACGCGGGTGCTGGCGATGCTGGCGGTCACGCTGCTCTGCGGCGCGGCGACCGCGGCGTGCGGGCCGATCGTCTTCATCGGCCTGATGGTGCCGTACCTGGTGCGCGCGCTCACCGGCCCCGACATGCGCTGGATCCTGCCGTACGCGGCGGTCCTCTCACCCGTGCTGCTGCTCGGCTCCGATGTCGTCGGCCGTGTCGTCGCCCGTCCCGCCGAGCTCCAGGTCGGCATCGTCACCGCGCTGCTCGGCGGGCCCGTCTTCATCCACCTCGTACGCCGCAAGAGGATGGCCCAGCTGTGACCGCGACCCGTACCCCCACCCGCTCGGTGCGGGCGATCCGCACGCCCGGCGGACTGTCCGTGCGGGTGGAGCGCCGGGCGGCCGCCGCCGTGCTGGTGCTGCTGGCGGCGACCATCGCCGCCGCTGTCGTCCTCATCGGCAGCGGCGACTTCCCCATCGCGCCCGCCGACGTCGTCGCGACGCTCCTCGGTGACGGCACCGCCGCGCAGGAGTTCGTCGTCCAGGACCTGCGCCTGCCGCGGGTCCTCGTCGCGGTCCTCGTCGGTGTCTCGCTCGGCCTGGGCGGCGCCACCTTCCAGTCCCTGTCCCGGAACCCGCTCGGCAGCCCCGACATGATCGGTTTCGGGCAGGGCTCGGCGGTCGGCGCGCTGGCCGTGATCGTGCTGTTCCAGGGTGGTCCCGGCGCCGTCGCGGGCGGGGCCGTCGTCGGCGGCGCGGCCACCGGCGTCGCGGTCTACCTGCTGGCCTGGAAGCGGGGCGTGCACGGCTTCCGGCTGGTCCTCGTCGGCATCGGCGTCGCCGCCATGCTGACCGCCGTCATCCATTACCTGATCACCAAGGCGAATCTGGTCGACGCCACCCGGGCCGTGCTGTGGATGACCGGCTCGCTCGACGGCCGGGACTGGGCCCAGTTCTGGCCGCTGCTGGCCGTCTGCGCGGTCCTCGTGCCGCTGTCCCTGGCGTACGGGCGGCCCCTGCGCATGCTGGAGATGGGCGATGACGCCGCGTACGCCCTGGGCGTCCGGGTCGAGCGGACCCGTATCGTGCTCATGGGCTCCGCCGTGCTCCTCGTCTCCGTCGCCACGGCCGCCGCCGGGCCCATCACGTTCGTCGCGCTGAGCGCGCCGCAGCTCGCCCGCCGGCTCACCCGCTCGCCCGGCCCGAACCTCGCCGCGTCCGCCCTCATGGGCGCCGCCCTGCTGCTCGTCGCCGACTGGACCGCCACCAACGCCTTCGGCGAGCGCCAGCTGCCGGTCGGCGTCGTCACCGGTGTCGTCGGCGGCGTCTATCTGCTGTGGCTGCTGGTCACCGAACGCAAGGCGGGCCGGTTGTGACCCCCGAGACCTCCCCGACCCCCGAGAACGCCAGGAGTACGTCCATGCAGCGCCAGAGCCGACGCCCGGCCCAGCGCCTCACCGCCGAGGCGGTCACGCTCGCCTACGAGCAGCGGATCATCGCCCGCGACCTGTCGGTCGAGATACCCGACCACTCCTTCACGGTGATCGTGGGCCCGAACGCCTGCGGCAAGTCGACCCTGCTGCGCGCCCTGTCGCGGATGCTGAAGCCGACCGCGGGCCGGGTGCTGCTGGACGGCCAGGCCATCCACGCCATGCCCGCCAAGAAGGTCGCCCGGACCCTGGGGCTGCTGCCGCAGTCCTCCATCGCGCCCGACGGCATCACGGTCGCCGACCTCGTCGCCCGGGGCCGCTACCCGCACCAGGGCCTGCTGCGCCAGTGGTCGGCGGAGGACGAGCGGATCGTCCAGGAGTCGATGGACGCCACGGGCGTCGGCGAACTCGGCGACCGGTACGTGGACGAGCTGTCCGGCGGCCAGCGCCAGCGCGTCTGGATCGCGATGGCCCTCGCGCAGCAGACGCCGCTGCTCCTGCTGGACGAGCCCACGACGTACCTCGACATCCAGCACCAGATCGACGTCCTCGACCTGTGCGCCGAACTGCACGAGACGCAGGGCCGCACGCTCGTCGCCGTCCTGCACGACCTGAACCACGCGGCCCGGTACGCCACGCACCTCATCGCCGTCCGGGGCGGGGAGATCGTCGCCGAGGGGCCGCCGTCGGAGATCGTCACCGCCGAACTGGTCGAGCGGGTCTTCGGGCTGCGCTGCCAGGTCATCGACGACCCCGAGACGGGGACACCGCTCGTCGTGCCCGCGGCGCGCCGGGCCCGCGGCGGCGCGGCCGCGCGAGCCACCTCGGTCGGCACGTCTGCTGCGGCGGACTCGGTGGCGGCGGACGCAGCGGCGACGGACGTGGTGGCGGCGGATGTGGTGGCGACGGACTCGGTGGCGGACGCGGCGCCGGCAGACGGGGCGGCGACGGACGCGGCGGCGAGTGGCGCGGTGTCGGCGGGCGCGGCGCTACAGAAGTGAGCGCAGGCGCAGCAGGTCGCGGAACCCGGCCTCCAGCCTGACCCGGCCCACCGCCCACGCCCTGGCGAAGGCCAGCTCCCCGGCCACCAGAGCCACCAGGTCGTCCCCGGTCAGCGCCAGCCGGATCTGCGCCTTCTCGCGGGGCGGCCCGTCATGCCGGTCGAGCACCTCGACCCGGCCGGCCGTGAGACGGCCGGTGAAGGTCGTGTCGAGATCCGTGACGTGGCAGCTGAGCGAGCGGTCCAGGGCCGCGACACCGTGAATATCGCCGTCGGTCCGTGCCAGGGTCCGGGCGAACGCGTCGAGTGCGGAGCGGCACTCCTCGATCGTGGCCATCGCCACCGACCGTACCGCAGGGCTTCGCGGTAGCGTCGGGGCATGAACGACGACGCGATGCCGGCGGAGCCGGAGGCCGGTGCGGAGGCGGTCGCGGACGAGCCCGGTACGGAGGCCGCGGCCGACCGCGCGGAAGCGTACGAGCCGGCCGCGCCCGCGCCCCTGGGCGTCGGGCTGACCCCCACCGGGTACGCCCCGGTGGACGCCGCGCTGGAGCGGCTCGGCGACGCCGACCACCTCCCGGCGGACGGACACCTGGCCGTGTACGAGGATGTACACCGGGGCCTGCGCGACGAGCTGACCGCGCTGGACGCCCGGCCCCCGCAGGCACCGTCGTACGACCACAGGAGCTGAACCGAACGTGGCAGGAGTGGCACGCCGCCGTCTCGACGCCGAACTGGTACGCCGCAAGCTCGCGCGCTCGCGCGAACACGCGAGCCAGTTGATCGCGGCGGGGCGGGTGACCGTCGGCGGCAACACCGCCACCAAGCCCGCCACCCAGGTCGAGACCGCCGCCGCCATCGTCGTCGCCCAGGACGACAGCGACCCCGAGTACGTCTCGCGCGGCGGCCACAAGCTGGCCGGCGCCCTCGCGGCGTTCGTGCCGCACGGACTGAAGGTCGAGGGCCGGCGCGCACTGGACGCCGGCGCGTCCACCGGCGGCTTCACCGACGTACTGCTGCGCGCGGGCGCCGCCCGTGTCGTCGCCGTCGACGTCGGCTACGGCCAGCTCGCCTGGTCGCTGCGGAGCGATGAACGCGTCACCGTCAAGGACCGTACCAACGTACGTGAGTTGACACTCGACGCGATCGACGGAGAGCCCGTGGACCTTGTGGTGGGAGACCTGTCCTTCATTCCGCTGGGGCTGGTCCTGCCCGCCCTGGCCTCGGTGACCGCGCCGGACGCCGACCTCGTCCTCATGGTCAAGCCGCAGTTCGAGGTGGGCAAGGAGCGGCTGGGCAGCGGCGGAGTCGTGCGCAGCCCCGAGCTGCGCGCGGACGCCGTACGGAACGTGGCGCGGCAGGCCGGCGACCTCGGGCTCGGCGTGCTCGGTGTGACCGCGAGCCCCCTGCCCGGGCCCTCCGGCAACGTGGAGTACTTTCTGTGGCTGCGGGCGGGGGCGCCCGCGCTCGATCCGGCCGACGTCGACCGTGCCGTGGCGGAGGGACCCCGTTGAGCTCATCGACCACAGCGCCAGCGGCATCGACGCCCTCCGCGGCGCCCACGGGAGCGGCGGGGGCGGCGGATGCGCGGACGGAGCCGCGTACCGTCTTCCTGCTCGCGCACACCGGCCGCCCGGCGGCCGTGCGCAGCGCCGAACTGGTCGTCCTCGGTCTGCTGCGCAGCGGAATCGGCGTACGGGTCCTGGCCTCCGAGGCCGCCGACCTGCCGCTGCCGCCGTCCGTGGAGACCGTCGCCGAGGCCAGCCCTGACGTCCTGGACGGCTGCGAACTGCTGATCGTGCTCGGCGGTGACGGGACCCTGCTGCGCGGCGCCGAGTTCGCGCGGGCCTCAGGCGTGCCGATGCTCGGCGTCAACCTGGGCCGGGTCGGCTTCCTCGCGGAGGCGGAGCGCGACGACCTCGACAAGGTCGTGGACCGGGTCGTCACCCGGGCGTACGAGGTCGAGGAACGCATGACCCTCGATGTCGTCGTCTACGACAACGGCGACATCCTGCACACCAACTGGGCGCTCAACGAGGCCGCCGTGCAGAAGGTCTCCCCGGAACGGATGCTGGAGGTCGTCCTCGCGATCGACGGACGCCCGGTGACCGGCTTCGGCTGCGACGGGGTGATCTGCGCCACGCCGACCGGTTCGACGGCCTACGCCTTCTCGGCGGGCGGGCCGGTGATCTGGCCGGAGGTGGAGGCGCTGCTGATGGTGCCCATCGGCGCGCACGCGCTGTTCGCCAAACCGCTCGTCACGACTCCGGAATCGGTCCTGGCCGTGGAGGTCGAGCCGCACACCCCGGACGGGGTGCTGTGGTGCGACGGCCGGCGCACCGTCTCCCTGCCCGCCGGGGCGCGCGTGGAGGTGCGGCGCGGCGCGGTGCCGGTACGGCTGGCGCGGCTGCACCACGCGTCGTTCTCGGACCGGCTCGTCGCCAAGTTCGCGCTGCCCGTGTCGGGCTGGCGCGGGGCGCCGCACTAGGGGGTGCCCGTCCGCCCGGCTTCGGCGCGGCCGCCGGACAGCGGGTGCGGCCCCGGATCGCCCGCGCGGGCGGCCGGGAGCCGTGGGGAGCCGTAGGCGTCGCGGGGGAGCCGTGGGTGTCGCCGGGGGCTGGAGGCGTCGCCGGGAGCCGTGGGCGCCCGCCGGGCGCTGGAGGCGTCGCCGGGCGCTGGAGGCGTCGCCGGGGACGCCGTGGGAGTCAACGAGCCGAACGCCGGAAGGTGACGCCACCGGCGTGTCAGCGCCGGTCTGACCAGTGGCTTCGTCGGCGAGGGCGGGGCTGCGTCACACCCGGCAGGGAAAACCTCGTATGGTCGGGGACGTGTTGGAGGAGATGCGGATACGGTCGCTCGGAGTCATCGACGACGCGGTCGTCGAGCTGTCACCCGGTTTCACCGCGGTGACCGGTGAGACCGGTGCGGGCAAGACCATGGTCGTGACCAGCCTGGGGCTGCTGCTCGGCGGACGCGCCGACCCCGCGCTGGTGCGGATCGGCGCAGGCTCCGCCGTCGTGGAGGGGCGCGTCAGCGTGCCCGCCGACGCCACCGCCGCGCTGCGCGCCCGGGAAGCGGGGGCCGAACTGGACGACGGCGCGCTGCTGATCAGCCGTACCGTGTCCGCCGAGGGCCGCTCCCGGGCGCATCTCGGCGGCCGGTCCGTGCCCGTCGGCATGCTCGCCGAACTCGCCGACGAACTGGTCGCCGTACACGGCCAGACCGACCAGCAGGGCCTCCTCAAGCCCGCCCGGCAGCGCGCCGCGCTCGACCGGTACGCGGGCGAAGCGGTCGCCGTCCCGCTGGCCGCCTACACGGAGGCGTACCGGCGGCTGCGCGCCGTCTCCGTCCAGCTGGACGAGCTGACCACGCGCGCGCGGGAGCGGGCGCAGGAGGCCGACCTGTTGCGTTTCGGTCTCGGTGAGATCGAGGCGGTCGAGCCGCGCGCGGGCGAGGACGTCGAACTGGCGGCGGAGGCCGAACGGCTCGGCCACGCGGAGGCGCTGGCGTCCGCCGCCGCGCTCGCCCACGGCGCGCTCGCCGGCAACCCCGAGGACCCGGAGGTGGTGGACGCGACGACCCTCGTCTCGGGCGCGGGGCGGGCGCTGGAGGCCGTACGGGCGCACGATCCGGCACTGGCGGCGCTCGCCGACCGGATCGGCGAGATCTCGATCCTCCTCTCCGACGTGGCGGGCGAGCTCGCCGGATACGCCGACAACCTGGACGCCGACCCCCGGCGCCTGGCGGCCGTCGAGGAGCGCCGTGCCGCGCTGACCGGGCTCACCCGCAAGTACGGCGAGGACGTCGCCGCCGTGCTGGCGTGGGCCCAGGAGGGCGCCGCCCGGCTCACCGAACTGGAGGGCGACGACGACCGGATCGGCGAACTCACGGCGGAACGGGACGCCCTGCGCGGCGAACTGTCCGTTCTCGCGCAGACGCTGACGGACGCCCGGACCGAGGCGGCGGCCCGGTTCGCCGACGCCGTCACGGCGGAGCTGGCGTCGCTGGCCATGCCGCACGCGCGCGTGTCGTTCGCCATCCGGCAGACGGAGGCGGTCGACGCGGCGTCCGGCGTCGAGGTCGGCGGGCGGAGCGTGGTGTACGGGCCGGCCGGTGCGGACGAGGTCGAGCTGCTGCTCGCCCCGCACCCGGGCGCGCCGCCCCGGCCGATCGCCAAGGGCGCGTCCGGTGGTGAGCTGTCCCGGGTGATGCTCGCCGTCGAGGTCGTCTTCGCGGGTACGGACCCGGTGCCGACGTACCTCTTCGACGAGGTCGACGCGGGCGTCGGCGGCAAGGCGGCCGTGGAGATCGGCCGGCGCCTGGCGAAACTCGCCAAGTCGGCGCAGGTCGTGGTCGTCACGCACCTGCCGCAGGTCGCGGCGTTCGCCGACCGCCAGCTGCTGGTGGAGAAGACCGACGACGGGTCCGTGACCCGGTCCGGCGTCACCGTCCTGGAGGGCGAGGAGCGGGTGCGCGAGCTGTCGCGGATGCTCGCGGGCCAGGAGGACTCCGAGACGGCCAGGGCACACGCCGAGGAGCTGCTGGCGACGGCCCGCGCGGAGGTGTGACGAGCGGCGCGGCCCTCCGCGTCGGCGTCCTCGGTGTCGGGGTGCAGCGTGTGGCGTCCTCGGTGTGGGCGTGCTGCGTGTGGCGTCCTCGGCGTGGGCGTGCTGCGCGTCGGCGTCCTCGGTGTCGGCGTCCTCCGCGTCGGGTCCGGGCCGCTGCGGTGGGCCCCGCGCCCCGGGCCCGCGTCCCCGACGGGGGCCGCGTCCGGGCCGGGGTCCGGCGTCTGAACCTCGCGTCCGCGCCGGGGCCTGCAGCGGCCTCCCCGCCGCCCGGTTCCGGGTGCCCGGTCGCGGGAGCCGCGTACGGACCTCATAGGGTGACGATCA
Source organism: Streptomyces sp. NPDC047886 (assembly GCF_043204435.1). Taxonomy (NCBI): domain Bacteria; kingdom Bacillati; phylum Actinomycetota; class Actinomycetes; order Kitasatosporales; family Streptomycetaceae; genus Streptomyces; species Streptomyces sp. NPDC047886. The sequence goes on along the minus strand of NZ_JBIDCF010000016.1, from coordinate 60,912 downwards.
TGATCGGACACCTTGCGAGGGCCGCTGTCGTCTGCGGGGTCGCCGCCGGGGTCACGCGGGCGGTGTACGCGGGGCTGCGGCGGTGGGCGCCGGGGGAGCCGGAGCGGTGGCGGCGGACGAACCACGCGGGACGGGACGTGCACCTGCGTGCCGGGCCCGCCGTGGCGGTGGGCACGGCGGCCGGGGCGCTGCTCGGGGCAGGCGACGGCGGAGCGCGGGTGGCCGGGGTGCTCGCGGCGGGCGTCGCGGCGGCCTGCGGGCGGTACGACGACCTGAACGGCGACCACCGGCGCGGGTTCGGGGACCACCTGGACGCCCTGCGGGCCGGTGAGGTCACCAGCGGGGCCGTCAAACTGTTCGGGATCGGCGCCGCCGGACTCGTCGCGGGTGCCCTGCTGAAGGAGCGCCCCCTCGACAGGGTCCTGGCCGGTGTGGTCGTCGCGGGCACCGCCCACCTGGTCAACCTCGTGGACGTACGGCCGGGGCGGGCCGTGCTCACCGTCCTGGCGCTCGGTGCGCCCGGGGTGGCGCGGGGCGGGCCGCTCGCGGCGGCGGCCATGGGCGCGGCGGCCGCCGTCGCCGCGGACGACCTGGAGGAGCGGACGATGCTCGGCGACATGGGCGCCCACGCGCTGGGCGCGGCCCTCGGCACCGCGATCGCCGCCGGGAACGGGCGGCTCGGGCTCGCGGCTCACGCGGCCGGAATCGTCGCTGCGGCGGTGTACGGGGACGAGGTCACCCGCTGGGCGCGCTCACCCATGTGAGTGAACCCGTGTACCGGGTTACGCCTCCCGTACACGGCAAAGACGCGGGAAAGCCACCGAAAGCCGCCTCGGCGGTGCCGGAACGTGCGTACGGGCTGGCATCCTTGGGCGCGTGACACAGCTGCACACGGTCCAAGTGCTGGGCGGCGGCAGCGCGGGCAGCAGCGCTCATGTCAGATCACTGGCCGCCGGGCTCGTGGCGAGGGGCGTACGGGTGACCGTGTGCGCCCCCGCCGAGCTGGACCACGACCATGACTTCCTGGGCGCGGGCGCCCACTTCGTCCCCGTCCCCCGCCGCAGCGACCCGCTGTCCGTCGGCGCGTTGCGCGCCGTGTGCGGGGGCGCGGACGTGGTGCACGCCCATGGGTCGCACGCCGCCGTCCGCACGGCGCTCGCACTCGGCGGCTACCGCCCCCCGCTCGTGGTGACCTGGCACACGCGCCCCCACGCCGACGGCGCCCGTGGGCAGTTGATCCGCCTCATGGAGCGGAAGGCGGTACGGGCGGCCGCCGTCGTCCTCGCCACGTCCTCCGAACTCGTCGACAGGGCCCGGAGGAGAGGCGCCAGGGACGCCCGCCTCGGCCCGGTCTCCATCCCGGCACCCCGCCGCGCGGCCGACGTCCACGAGGGCAAGACCCGCGCCGAACTCGGCGCGGTGGACCGCCCTTTGGTCATGGCGGTCGGCGCGCTGGAACCGCACCGCGGGTACGGCACGCTGCTGGACGCGTCTCGTCGCTGGCTCCGCCACGACCCCCCGCCGCTCGTCGCGGTCGCCGGAGAGGGGCGGGAGCGGGCGGCGCTCCAGCGGCGCATCGAGGTGGAGGAACTGCCGGTACGGCTGCTCGGCCGCCGCGACGACGTCCCCTCGCTGCTCGCGGCGGCGGACGTCGCCGTCCTGCCCAGCCGCTGGGAGGCGCGTGCCCCGCTCGCCCAGGACGCGCTGCGGCTCGGCGTCCCGCTCGTCGCGACCGCCGTCGGCGGCGTACCGGAACTCGTCGGCGAGGCGGCGGAACTCGTGCCGTACGGGGACGCGGACGCGCTCGCGACGGCGGTGGACGCCCTGCTGGAGGACCCGGTACGGCGCGCGGAGCTCGCGGAGGCCGGACTGGCGCAGGCCGCCACCTGGCCGACCGAGGACGACACCGTCGCACAGGTCCTCAGCGTCTACGACGAACTGTGCGGCGGAGACGGCCCCCTGGCCTGGACGGGCCGCCGCGCCTTCGGCGACTGACCGCGACTGACCGCGACTGATGGCGACTGATGGCGACTCAGGGCGGCTCAGGGCGACCGCCAGTGACCGATGCCGGTCGACGCCGGCCAGCCGCCGCTACCGACGGGGACCCGCCCCCACCGCCGCCGATCGACCGGCCACCGCCACCGCCACCGCCGCTGACCGATCCGCCGCCGTCGCCGACCGACCGGCCCGCACGCCGACTCCTGGCGACGCTCGACCGGGACCGGGCCGGCGGCACAGGGGCCGGACCGGCGGGCGTACCGCCGCGGTCAGGTGGTGAGGCGGCGGGCGCGGAGCGCGAGGGAGAGGGCCAGCACCGTCTGCGGGTCGTCCAGATCCGTGCCGAGCAGTTCCTGGACGCGGGCCAGCCGGTTGTACAGCGTCTGGCGGTTCAGATGCAGATCGCGGGCCGTCTCCGCCTTGCGGCCCGCGTGCGCCAGATAGCTCTGCAGCGTGGGCAGCAGCGGCGGGCGCGACGTCCGGTCGTGCGCCAGCAGCGGGCCGATCGCCCGGTCCACGAACGCCGCCAGGTCCGGATGCTCCCGCAGCCGCCACAGCAGCAGGTCGATGTCCAGGCGCCGCGCGTCGTACCAGGGCCGCTCGGGCAGCCCCTGCGCGGCGGCAGCCGTCTCCGCCGCGTGCCGCAGCCCCGCTGACGCCGCCGCCCAGCCCCCCGCCACGCCCACCACGACGACCGGCGCGTGCGCCCCCGCCCGTGACCAGCCGCCCGCGGGGGCCGAGCCCAGACCGGCACGCTCGACGCCCGCCCGCAGCGCGGCCGCGACCCGGTCGGCGACCGCCGTACGCTCCGTCTCGTTGCGCAGCCCCAGCAGCAGCGGCACCCGCCCCTCCACCGGCCGTACGCCCAGCAGCGCGGGCACGCCCACCGCCGACAGCTCCTCCAGGACCGCCCGCGCCAGCAGCGCCCAGTTGCCGGACGGGGACAGTTCCGGGGCGAGCCGCATCACGACCGGCAGCAGCGGCCCGTCACCCGGCCGGAAGCCCAGCACCCTGGCCTGCGCGGCCGCGTCGTCCGCGTCGACGCGGCCCTCCGCGAGGTCGGTGAGGAAGTCGCCGCGCCCCCGCGCCGCGAGCTCCTCCTCCTGCCGGGCCTGCATCAGCACGACCGCCAGGATGCCCGCGGCCCGTTCGGCCGCCATCCGGTGCACCGGCAGCACGGGGCCCGACACCGCCAGCAGGACGAGCCGCGCCCGCACGGTCCCGGCGCCCGGGCCGCCGCCCGGCAGGTCGACCAGGACGGCGCCGGTGGGCGGCCCCGCCTCGCGCGCCGCCCGCTGCCCGCGCAGCCCCTCCCAGACCCGCAGCGGTTCGGCACCTTCCGCGCCCGCGTCGGCCCCGGCCGCGTACAGCAGCTGCCCGTCCGCGCTCTCCAGGAACACCGGGTTCCCGGCGAACCCGGCCAGGATCCGCAGCACCTGCGGCACCCCGCCGCCGCCGAGCAGCGCCTCCGTGCACCGCCGGTGCACCTCCTCGGCCTGCCGCAGCAGCGCGTAGTGCCCGTTGACGATCTCGGTGTGCACCTCCTCGGTCACGGACACGAACGGCACCTCGCGGTGGAGCTGCACCAGCGGCAGCCCGGCCGCGCGCGCGGTCTCCACGATCGTCGCGGGTAGCCGGGAGAACCGGGGCCCCAGCTCCACGACGAGCGCCGCGATACCCCGGTCGGCGAGCCGCCGTACGAACGCCCGCTGGTCCGCGGGCCGGGTGCCCAGCCCGAGGCCCGTCGTCAGCAGCAGTTCGCCGCCCTTCAGCAGCGACGCGATGTTCGGCACCTCACCGGCGTGCACCCAGCGCACCGTCCGGTGCAGCCGGTCCGCCCCGGCCACCACCTCCGGCAGCCCGCCGCGCAGTCCAGGCAGCTCAAGCGCCCGCCGCACCGTGATGCCGCCCTGTTCGTCCATGGAGCCCATGCACGCGGACGCTACCCGGGTCCCTGTTCGGGCTCCATCGGCGGCGGTGACGACGGCGGTACGGGGGCGACAACTCGTCGCGCCGGCACGGCGTTTGCGCGACCCCCTGTCGATTGTGGCCTGCGTCACGTACGGCAAGGGTCTCCCGCCATGACAGAGAAACCGCCGCGACCGCCACCGCCACCGCCGCCACCCACGCCGCCGGCTCCCCGCCGTTCACGCTCGTCCCCCGGATCGCCGGCACGGTCTTCGTCGGCGGTCTCGCCCAGGGCCTGTACCTCAGGGGCCCGCAGGCCCGCCCGGTACGAGATCATCGGCCGGATCGCCCTGGAGGACGCGGCCGACAGCGACACGAACCGACAGGACACGCCCGACAGCGACACGCCCGACAGGACACGACCGACAGCGACACGACCGACAGGACACGACCGACAGCGACACGCCCGAGCACGCCACCCCCGCGAACGTCCGAGGAGACCCTCATGGCACGCACGCACCCCATGCGCCTGCTCAAGAAGCTGACCGCCGACCACCGCGACGCCGAACTGCTGCGCGTCCCCGTCGCCGACCTGCGCGGCCTGCGCGCCGACGCCACCGGCCGCAGCCGCCGTGAGCTGCTCCGGCGCGCCGCCGCCGTCGGCGCCCTCACGGCCACCGGCGTCGCGGCCACCCGCGGCACCGCGCTCGCCGCCCCCGCCGCCGTACCGAAGCGCCCGGCCGGAGGGGCCCGCGTCGCCGTCGTCGGCGCCGGCATCGCCGGTCTCACCGCCGCCCTGACCCTCCAGGACGCGGGCCTGCCCTGCACGCTCTACGAGGCCGACCCCGCCAGGGTCGGCGGCCGCATCTGGACCCGGCGCGGCCACTGGGCCGACGGCCAGACCTCCGAGATCGGCGGCGAGCTGATCGACACCGGCCACAAGAAGATGCTGGAGCTGTGCCGCCGCTTCGGCCTGGCCGTCGAGGACTTCGCGGCCGCCGGCCCCAACGGCGCCGAGGAGATCCTCTGGTTCGACGGCGCCTACTACCCGCGCGCCCAGGCCGACGACGACTTCAAGGGCGTCTACCAGGCGCTGCGCCGCGACCTCCAGCTCGCCGGCGAGGTGATGTGGAACAGGACGACCCCGCACGGAACCGCCCTGGACCACATGTCGCTGCGGGAGTGGATCGACAGCCGGGTACCCGGCGGGTTCGCCTCCCGCCTCGGCCGGTTCTTCGACGTGGCGTACAGCGTCGAGTACGGGCTCGACACCACCGAGCAGTCCGCCCTCGCCCTCGTCCTGCTGATGGGATACCAGCCCAATCCGGGCCACTTCAACATCTGGGGCCCCTCGGACGAGCGCTACCGCGTCAAGGGCGGCAACGACCGGCTGCCGCACGCCATCGCCGACGCGCTCACCGACGGCACCCTCCGCACGGGCCACCGCCTCCAGCACATCCGGGCCGGCGCCGACGGCACCCAGACCCTCACCTTCGACGAGGGCGGCACCCTCCGCACCGTCACCGCCGACCACACGATCCTGTGCCTGCCGCTCCCCGTCCTGCAGCGCCTCGACCCGGCCGCCGCCGGATTCGACCCGCGCATGCGCGCCCTGCTCCGCGACGCCCGCATGGGCACCTGCACCAAACTCGCCCTGCAGTTCACCGCACGCCCCTGGCGCGGCACCGGCCCCTGGCCCGGCGTCTCGGCCGGGGACACCTTCACCGGCGACGCGCTCCAGCAGCTGTGGGACACCACCAAGACCCACCCGGGCGCCGGCGGCATCCTCGTCCAGTTCACCAGCGGTGGCCCCGCCGCCGCCCTCACCCCCGGCACACCGTTCGCCACCGAGTCCGATCCGTACGTGAGGAGGCTGGCGGCCGGCCGGCTGACCGCCGTCGACCGGATATTCCCCGGCACCGGGGCCGCCTGGACCGGCCGCGCCCAGCTCGCCGCCTGGCACCGCCACCCGTACGCCCTCGGCGCCTACTCCTCCTGGCCGGTCGGCTATGTGAGCAGGTACGCCGGGTACGAGGGCACCGCGCAGGGCAACATCCACCTCGCGGGCGAGCACTGCGCGTACGACTTCCAGGGCTTCATGGAGGGCGGCGCGACCGAAGGCGAGCGCGCCGCGCTGGAGGTCGTCCGAAAGCTCCGCTAGCCGCCGTACGCGCCGGACGCGGTCAGCCGCAGTGCCGTGTCGATCAGCGGCACGTGGCTGAACGCCTGCGGGAAGTTCCCGACCTGGCGCTGCAGCCGGGGGTCCCACTCCTCGGCCAGCAGCCCCAGGTCGTTCCGCAGCGCGAGCAGCTTCTCGAACAGCTTGCGTGCCTCGTCGACCCGTCCGATCATCGCCAGGTCGTCGGCCATCCAGAACGAGCAGGCCAGGAAGGCGCCCTCGTCGCCGGGCAGGCCGTCGACGCCCTCGTCGGAGCCCTGCGTCGGATAGCGGAGGATGAACCCGTCCTCGGTGGACAGCTCCCGCTGGATCGCCTCGATGGTGCCGATCACCCGCTTGTCGTCCGGCGGCAGGAAACCCATCTGCGGGATCAGCAGCAGCGACGCGTCGAGCTCCTGCGAGCCGTACGACTGCGTGAACGTGTTCCGCTCCGGGTCGTAGCCCTTCTCGCAGACGTCGCGGTGGATGTCGTCGCGCAGCTCGCGCCACTCCTCCAGCGGCCCGTCCGCGTCACCGGCCTCGATCAGCTTGATCGTCCGGTCGACCGCCACCCAGGCCATCACCTTGGAGTGCACGAAGTGCCGGCGCGGCCCGCGCACCTCCCAGATGCCCTCGTCCGGCTGGTTCCAGTGGTCCTTCAGGTACCGGATCAGCTTCAGCTGGAGCAGCGAGGCGTAGTCGTTGCGCGCCAGACCCGTCATGTGCGCCAGGTGCAGGGCCTCGGTGACCTCGCCGTACACATCGAGCTGGAGTTGGCTGGCGGCGCCGTTGCCGACCCGGACGGGCGCGGAGTTCTCGTACCCCGGCAGCCAGTCGAGCTCCGCCTCGCCGAGTTCGCGCTCGCCCGCGATGCCGTACATGATCTGGAGGTTCTCCGGGTCGCCGGCCACCGCCCGCAGGAGCCACTCCCGCCAGGCGCGCGCCTCCTCGCGGTAGCCGGTGCGCAGCAGCGAGGAGAGGGTGATCGCCGCGTCCCGCAGCCAGGTGTAGCGGTAGTCCCAGTTCCGTACGCCGCCGATCTCCTCCGGCAGCGAGGTCGTCGGCGCGGCGACGATCCCGCCCGTCGGCGCGTACGTCAGCGCCTTCAGCGTGATCAGCGAACGGATGACGGGCTCCCGGTACGGGCCCCGGTAGGTGCAGTGCTCCACCCAGTCGCGCCAGAACGCCGACGTGGCCTCCAGGGCGCCCTCGGGGTCCGGCAGCGGCGGCTGCGGGTGGTGCGAGGGCTGCCAGCTGATGGTGAAGGCGATCCGCTCGCCCGGCGTGATGGTGAAGTCCGAGTACGTCGTCAGATGCTCGCCGTACGTCTCGCACGGCGTGTCGAGCCATACGGAGTCCGGTCCGGCGACGGCGACCGTGCGGGCGTCGACCTTGTGCACCCAGGGCACGACCCGCCCGTAGGAGAACCGCATCCGCAGCGCGGAGCGCATCTTCACCCGGCCGGACACGCCCTCCACGATCCGCACCAGCTGCGGCGCGCCGTCACGCGGCGGCATGAAGTCGGTGACGCGGACCGTGCCGCGCGGCGTGTCCCACTCGGACTCCAGGATCAGCGAGTCGCCGAGGTACCGGCGCCGGTGGGCGGCCGGGGGCTCGGCGCCCTCGGCGTGCAGGGGGCCGATCCGCCAGAATCCGTGTTCCTCGGTTCCGAGGAGTCCCGCGAAGACGGCATGCGAGTCGAAGCGGGGCAGGCACAGCCAGTCGACCGTGCCGTCCCGGCAGACCAGGGCGGCGGTCTGCATGTCTCCGATGAGTGCGTAGTCCTCGATGCGCCCGGCCACGTGCAATCTCCAGTCGAACGGCCACGTTCGCCCCGTGGGGCGCTTACTGGGGTCAGGGTCAAGGATCGCTGGCGAGGAGGCGCCCCGGAAACGGTCGGGGGTGGTGCCGTGTGCGGGCCTGGCTCGGCAACGAGTGTCCGAGCAGGATACGACGCTGCCGGGCCTTCTGTGTGATCGTCCTGGTAGAGCTCCTGAGCCGAACGGGTGAGCCAGTAGCCCGCTGTGCGAATCCCTGTGCGGCCCGTGTGCGAACACTGTGACGGCGTGGCCGGTTTCCTGGGTGGAGCGTGGCCGGAACGCGTCGCCCCTTCGTCGCTGATACCCTGGTAGCCCGTGGACCGGTGGGCGCCGCGGAACGAACCGGCGGCCCCCGAACCGCAGCGACGGCACCCCCGGAACCCTTCGGACCGGACGCCGGTACGCACCTCCAGACCGCGACCACGGGAGCCCCCTCTTGGCCATGCCGCCCGCTGCTTTCCGAAACAGCACAGCCACGACGACCAAGCACATCTTCGTCACCGGGGGTGTCGCGTCCTCCCTCGGCAAGGGGCTGACCGCCTCCAGCCTGGGTGCGCTCCTCAAGGCGCGGGGCCTTCGAGTCACGATGCAGAAGCTCGACCCCTACCTGAACGTCGACCCGGGCACGATGAACCCGTTCCAGCACGGCGAGGTGTTCGTCACCAACGACGGCGCCGAGACCGACCTGGACATCGGCCACTACGAGCGCTTCCTCGACGTCGATCTCGACGGCTCGGCCAACGTCACCACCGGCCAGGTCTACTCGCAGGTCATCGCCAAGGAGCGGCGCGGCGAGTACCTCGGTGACACCGTGCAGGTCATCCCGCACATCACCAACGAGATCAAGCACCGCATCCGCCGCATGGCGACCGACGACGTCGACGTCGTCATCACGGAGGTCGGCGGCACGGTCGGCGACATCGAGTCCCTGCCGTTCCTGGAGACCGTCCGCCAGGTCCGCCACGAGGTCGGCCGCGACAACGTCTTCGTCGTGCACATCTCGCTGCTGCCCTACATCGGCCCGTCCGGCGAGCTGAAGACCAAGCCGACCCAGCACTCGGTCGCCGCCCTGCGCAACATCGGCATCCAGCCCGACGCGATCGTGCTGCGCGCCGACCGGGACGTCCCCACCGCGATCAAGCGCAAGATCTCCCTGATGTGCGACGTGGACGAGGCGGCCGTGGTCGCGGCCATCGACGCCAAGTCGATCTACGACATCCCGAAGGTCCTGCACACCGAGGGCCTGGACGCCTACGTCGTGCGCAAGCTCGACCTGCCGTTCCGCGACGTCGACTGGACGGTCTGGGAGGACCTGCTGGACCGGGTCCACAACCCCGACCACGAGGTCACGGTCGCCCTCGTCGGCAAGTACATCGACCTGCCCGACGCGTACCTCTCGGTCACCGAGGCGATGCGCGCCGGCGGTTTCGCGAACAAGGCCCGCGTCAAGGTCAAGTGGGTCACATCGGACGACTGCAAGACGCAGGCGGGCGCCGCGCAGCAGCTCGGCGACGTCGACGCGATCGTCATTCCCGGCGGCTTCGGCGAGCGCGGCGTCAACGGCAAGGTCGGCGCGATCCAGTACGCCCGCGAGAACAAGGTCCCGCTGCTCGGACTGTGCCTGGGGCTCCAGTGCATCGTGGTCGAGGCCGCGCGGAACCTCGCCGGCATCACGGACGCCAACTCCACCGAGTTCGACCCGGCCACCGCGCACCCCGTCATCTCCACGATGGAGGAGCAGCTGGCGTACGTGGAGGGCGCGGGCGACCTGGGCGGCACCATGCGGCTCGGCCTGTACCCGGCGAAGCTCGCCGAGGGCTCCATCGTCCGCGAGGTCTACGGCGACGAGCCCTACGTCGAGGAGCGCCACCGCCACCGCTACGAGGTGAACAACGCCTACCGCGCGGAGCTGGAGAAGAAGGCCGGCATCCTGTTCTCCGGAACGTCCCCGGACAACAAGCTGGTCGAGTACGTCGAGTACCCGCGTGACGTGCACCCCTACCTGGTCGCCACGCAGGCCCACCCGGAGCTGCGGTCCCGGCCGACCCGGCCGCACCCGCTCTTCGCCGGTCTGGTGAAGGCCGCCGTGCGGCGGCAGCAGGAGGCGGAGTCCACCGAGTCCGCCTGACGGTCGCAGGCGATACGGTTGACCGGGGTACGGGCCCACAGGGCGCGTACCCCGGTTCGCTGTATGAGGGAGGATGCCCGCATGACCATCAGGGACACGCCCGAGGAGTGGCAGGTCACCCGGACCGCCACCCCGTTCCGGGGCAACAAGACCAGTGTCCGCACCGACGACGTGGTCATGCCGGACGGCACGGTCGTACGCCGTGACTACCAGGTGCACCCCGGGTCGGTGGCCGTCCTCGCCCTCGACGACGAGGACCGCGTCGTGGTCCTGCGCCAGTACCGCCACCCCGTGCGGCAGAAGCTGTGGGAGATCCCGGCCGGCCTGCTGGACGTGCCCGGCGAGAACCCCCTGCACGCGGCGCAGCGCGAGCTGTACGAGGAGGCCCACGTCAAGGCCGGGGAGTGGCACGTCCTCACGGACGTGTACACCACGCCCGGCGGCTGCGACGAGGCCGTACGGATCTTCCTGGCGCGCGGGCTGTCCGAGGCGGACGGCGATCGCTTCGAGGTCGCGGAGGAGGAGGCCGACATGGAGCTGGCCCGCGTTCCGCTCGCCGAGCTGGCCCGGGGGGTGCTGGCGGGCGAGCTGCACAACAACTGCCTCGTCGTCGGCGTGCTCTCGGTCCTGGCCGCCCGTGCCGCCGGCGGCTTCGACACCCTGCGCCCGGCGGAGGCGCCCTGGCCGGCTCGCCCGTTCACCACCTGACCCGTTCGGGGGGTGTGACCGGCCGTCAGTACCGGTGTGACCATAGGTTGATGATCCGATCGGGCGATCTGCCCGCCGTGCTCCGCCCGGAACCCGGACGGCCCTGAACTACGCTCGGGATCGCCCGTGCGGAGACCCGACGGGCTCGGCTCGTGCGCAGGGACGGGAGCGTGGCCCGTGACGGATCAGGCGGTGGACTTCGGCGGCGCCGAGCGGCCCGCATCCGACGGACACACCCCGGCGACCGACCGCCCGGCCGCCGTGGCGGACCGACCGGCGGACGGACTCGCGGGCGCCCCCGGAAAGGCGGCCGAGACCGCGGGTCCGGCCCCCGCACCGGCGCGCTCCGGCCCCGGAACGACACCCGACGCGAAGCCGGAGGCCGCCGCCGCCCGTACCGGCGCGAAGGCCGGACACGGCACGGACCCCGGTGCGGTGCGGGAGGCGGGGCGTGACGCGGCTCCCGGTCCGCGCGTGGGGCGTGACGACGATTCCGGTTCGCGCGCGGGGCGTGACGACGATTCCGGTTCGCGCGCGGGGGGTGACGCGGATCCCGGTCCGCGCGCCGGACGTGGCGGTAAGGCCGGTGCCGGCGGGCTCTCATGGCACGGTGGCACCGGGCACGGCCCTCAAGGCGCGGATTCCGGTTCTGGTTCCGGTGCCGGGCGTCGCGCCGATGCCGGTGCGGTCCCGGGCGGCCGGGGCGCCGGGCGGCCGGAGGCGGAGCGGATGGCCTTCTTCGGGCGGCAGCGGGAGCTGAAGGCGCTGCGCACCGACATCTCGCGCGCCGGGCTCGACACCCTGGCAGGCCGCAAGGCCCCGCGCGCCCGCGTCCTGCTGATCGCCGGGCGTCCCGGCAGCGGGCGTACCTCCCTTGCGGCCGAGCTCGTCCGGGACCTTGCCCGGGGGTACCGGGACGGGGTGCTGTGGGCCCGGCTGACCGAGCCGGGCGGCGCACCCGTGCCGGTGGAGCGGGTCGCGCGCGGACTGCTGGCCGACCTCGGGATCGGTGCGCCGGCCGGGGCCGACGAGGACGAGCTGACCGAGCGGCTGAGGGCGGTCCTCGCGGAGCGCCGGGTCCTGATGGTGCTGGACGACGCCGCCGACGCCGAACAGGTCGACGCGCTGCTGCCCGACAACCCCGCGTGCCTGGTCGTCGCCGTCGCGCAGGGACCCCTCACCGGGATCCCCGACGTACGGCCGTGCACCCTCGGCGGCATGGACGCCAAGTCGGCGATCGAGCTGCTGGACGGGTTCACCGGCTCCGTCCGCATCACCGTCGACCCGCAGGCCGCCGAGACGCTCACCGAGCTGTGCGCGGGACAGCCCGCCGCGCTGGTGCTGGCGGGCGGCTGGCTCGCCGCCCGCCCCATGTCGTCCGTCGCCGACCTCACGAAACGGCTCCGGGCCCTCCCGGACGACCCCGACGTACCGGGGGCCGTCCGGCCACTGGCGCGGGCGTTCCGCCTCGCGTACGAGGCGCTGCCCCCGGCCGCCGCGCGGATCCTGCGGCTGCTGGCCCTCGCGCCGCTCGGGACCGCCGACGCGCAGACCGCCTCGGCGCTCGCCGGCTGCTCGGTCTCGGCCGCCCGCACGACCCTGGAGGGGTTCGCCGCCTTCGGGTTCGTACGGCGGAGCGCGGACGACAGGTACGAGGTGCCCGGCTGCCTCGTGCCGCTGCTGCGCGGGCTGCTCAGGACCGAGGACCGGCCCGCCGAGGTGCAGCTCGCCCGCGCCCGGATGCTGGAGCGGACCGTCAGGCTGCTCCAGTCCTGCCGCGCGGTCACCGAACCGGAGGGCTCCCCGGCCCGCCGCAGGCTCGCCGGGCTGCCCCGGGCGCTGCGCTTCCCGAGCCGGGCGGCCGCCGCCGAGTGGCTGCGCACCCGGCAGCCCGCCCTGCTGGCCTCCGCGCGGCTCGCGGTCGCGGACGGCGAGCTGGACACCCTCGCCCGGCGTCTGATCGCCGCCCTCGTGCGCGCCCTCGCCGCGCACCGGGGGGCCGAGGCGGCCGCCCCCGAGCTGTACGGGCTGCACCAGCTCGTCCTCGGGATCGCCGAACGGCGCGGACTGCACCGGGAGCGGGCCGCCGCCCTGCTGAACCTCGCCGATCTGGACGCCTGGACCGGCCGTACCGAGGACGCGCTGGCCCGCTACCGGGCGGCGCTGGACGCCGGACGCCTCGCGAACGACCCGTACGCGACCGGCCGCGCGATGGAATCCGTAGGCGGTGCGTACCAGGAGCTGGGGGACTGGGAGCGGGCCGCCGACTGGTACGGCCGCGCCCTGTCCCAGCGGCTCGCCAGGGACGAGCGGGCGGACCAGGCGCGGCTGTACGGCAGGCTCGGCGCCGTACACACCTACGCCGGCCGGTACGGCGACGCGCTGCGCAACTGGCGTGCGGCGGCGGCCGGATACCGACGCCTCGGTGATGTCCCGGGCCAGGCGCGGGCGTTGAGCGAGGCGGCCAGGGTGCAGGAGTACGCGGGGCGGCCCCAAGAGTCGCTGCGCACCTGCGAGGAGGCGGTGGAGTGGGCGCGCCGCGCCAAGGACCGGCGGCTGCAGGCGGCCCTTCAGCTGCGCCTCGCCGACACCCTGGAGCGGCTCGGCGACCCGGCGGCGGCCCGGCTGCACCGGGCGGCGGCCCGGCGGCTGCTCGGCCCTGGGGCGCCGGCCGTGGCGGTCGCCACGGACGGGGCCCTCGGCGCCGAGGAGGGGGGCGAAGCCCCCGCTACCCCGGACGCGGCCTGCGAAATCCGTAGTACTTCAGCCAAAGATTAATGCTTTGTAAGGCTAGACAGAGGGAACTCCTTCATTAGACTGGGTCCGCCGCGATTAACCGCGGTGTATCCCGGTGCGCCATGATGCGCCGGGTATGTATCGCTGTGTAGCGCATCGCCCCAGTACCCCCTGAGCCAAGGACCGTGATCGACGTGAAGGTCGGCATCCCCCGCGAGGTCAAGAACAACGAGTTCCGGGTGGCCATCACCCCCGCCGGTGTGCACGAGCTCGTGCGCCACGGCCACCAGGTCCTCATCGAGCAGAACGCCGGTGTCGGCTCCTCGATCACGGACGACGAGTTCGTCGCCGCCGGTGCGCGCATCCTGCCCACCGCCGACGAGGTCTGGGCCACCGCCGACCTGCTGCTCAAGGTCAAGGAGCCCATCGCCGAGGAGTACCACCGCCTCCGCAAGGACCAGACCCTCTTCACCTACCTGCACCTCGCCGCCTCCCGCGAGTGCACGGACGCCCTGCTGGAGTCCGGCACCACCGCCATCGCGTACGAGACGGTCGAGACCGCGAACCGCGCCCTGCCGCTGCTCGCCCCGATGTCCGAGGTCGCGGGCCGCCTGGCCCCGCAGGTCGGCGCCTACCACCTGATGCGCTCGGTCGGCGGCCGCGGCGTCCTGCCCGGCGGCGTCCCCGGTACGCACGCCGGCAAGGCCGTCGTCATCGGTGGCGGCGTCTCCGGCTGGAACGCCACCCAGATCGCCGTCGGCATGGGCTTCCACGTGACCCTGCTCGACCGTGACATCAACAAGCTGCGCGAGGCCGACAAGATCTTCGGCACGAAGGTCCAGACGGTCGTCTCCAACGCCTTCGAGCTGGAGAAGGCGGTCATCGAGGCCGACCTCGTCATCGGTGCCGTCCTCATCCCCGGCGCCAAGGCGCCGAAGCTGGTCACCAACGAGCTCGTCGCCAAGATGAAGCCCGGAAGTGTCCTTGTCGACATCGCCATCGACCAGGGCGGCTGCTTCGAGGACTCCCGTCCGACCACGCACGCCGAGCCGACCTTCCAGGTCCACGACTCGGTCTTCTACTGCGTCGCCAACATGCCCGGCGCCGTTCCGAACACCTCCACCTACGCCCTGACCAACGCCACGCTGCCCTACATCGTGTCGCTGGCCGACAACGGCTGGGTCGAGGCGCTGCGCCGTGACGCCGCGCTCGCCAAGGGCCTCAACACCCATGACGGCAAGGTCGTCTACCGGGAGGTCGCCGAGGCGCACGGCCTGGACCACATCGAACTCGACACGCTCATCGGCTGATCCGGCCGGCTGCTCCAGCCGACCGATCCGCCGCGGCCGACCGCCGTCCGTCAACGGTCGCCGTCAACGTCACGCATCCGGCCGGACCTTGTACGACAAGGTCCGGCCGAATGTGTGTCCGGTGTGTGTCCGGCCACGTCACGGGGCATGAGCAAGTCGCCTCGAACGTAACCCTTTAACCGTTTCGCACACCGGCGAAACGTGCGGATGAATGGCTGTGCGCCCTTGACAGACAGGCGTTCCGTTGCCGACACATCACGCCGCGTCCGGCCGATTGTGTTGCTGCGGAGCGGTGACACGCCATAGAGTCGCCAACCGTCGGCATGGTGCCACGCTGACCTATCGATAAGTTTCCTGGTCACGTCCAAGGAGGTAAGACGACTTGTGAATGAGTCGACATTTACTCCCGGGGGTGGTCGACCAGGAATGCCTGCGACGGACCAGGGTCCGTCGTCCGGGTTCGAGGCTGTCGGCTCCGTCGCTGTCCGTACCTTCGCGACCCGCCAGCACATGACGACACCCCACACGATGAAGATGATGGACGGCCAACACGTGAACGCCATGGCCGGCAACGAGAGTGGCCGAGAGTCCACCCACTTCGCCGCCTACGACGAGGTGCCCGAGGGGCACTTCTACGACCCCGACGCCGAGTACGAGCCCGATCCGGAGTACGCGGCCACCCTCGCGCCCGACGCCGCCCGTCAGCGCCGCGAGCGGATCGGCCCGACCGGACGGCCCCTGCCGTACTTCCCGATCCCGGGACCGCTCACCGAGCACGGTCCCGCGAAGATCATCGCGATGTGCAACCAGAAGGGCGGCGTCGGCAAGACCACGTCGACCATCAACCTGGGCGCCGCGCTCGCGGAGTACGGACGACGGGTCCTGCTCGTCGACTTCGACCCGCAGGGAGCCCTGTCGGTCGGCCTCGGCGTCAACCCGATGGAACTCGACCTCACCGTCTACAACCTGCTCATGGAGCGGGGCATGTCGGCGGACGAGGTCCTCCTGAAGACCGCCGTGCCCAACATGGACCTGCTGCCGAGCAACATCGACCTCTCGGCCGCCGAGGTCCAGCTGGTCAGCGAGGTCGCGCGCGAGTCGACGCTCCAGCGCGCGCTGAAGCCGCTGATGCAGGACTACGACTACATCGTGATCGACTGTCAGCCGTCGCTCGGTCTGCTGACCGTCAACGCGCTGACGGCGGCCCACAAGGTGATAGTGCCGCTCGAGTGCGAGTTCTTCGCGCTGCGCGGCGTCGCCCTGCTGACCGAGACCATCGAGAAGGTCCAGGAGCGGCTCAACCCTGAGCTGGAGCTCGACGGCATCCTCGCCACGATGTACGACTCGCGCACGGTCCACAGCCGCGAGGTCCTGGCGCGCGTGGTGGAGGCCTTCGACGACCACGTCTACCACACGGTCATCGGCCGGACCGTGCGCTTCCCGGAGACCACCGTCGCCGGTGAGCCGATCACCACGTACGCCTCGAACTCGGTCGGCGCGGCCGCCTACCGCCAGCTCGCCAGGGAGGTGCTCGCCCGGTGTCACGCCGAGTGAGTCTGCCCGGTGCCGACGAGCTGTTCCGTACGACCGGGGGCATGGCGCTGCAGGCGTCGTCCCCCCGCCGCCAGGCGAACGGTGAAGCACGCGTACCGCCCCCGGCCGGCGAGAGCGACTCGGCGGCCGCGGAGACGCCCGGGGCGGCCCGGGCGGGCGGCGCGTCCGGCTCGCCCCCGGAGGAGCACGCGGCGGCCGCCGGCGCCGACCAGGACGCCGCGCAGCCGCGCAGCCGCACCGGCGGGGACACCGGGGCCGGCGGCGCGCAGACCGCCACGGGACAGGCCGCCCAGGCGGCGACCCCGGCCCGCAGGCGGGGACGCTCCCCGAGCCGGCGGCCCAGCGGGCGGGAACGGCACGACGAGAAGATCACGGTGTACGTCTCGGCCGAGGAACTGATGGACCTCGAACACGCGCGGCTCGTCCTGCGCGGCGAGCACGGCCTCGCCGTGGACCGCGGGCGCATCGTCCGCGAGGCCGTCGCCGTCGTCCTGGCGGACCTGGAGTCCCGGGGCGACGCGAGCATCCTGGTACGGCGCCTGCGCGGTCGCTGACGGTAGCCTTCGCGGGCCGCCGCCCATCGCGTACGGTGCAGCGGGGGACCCCGTCCCGCCGCGCTCGCACCGCCACCTGGACCACCGATGCCCCCGATCGACGACCCCCAGCGCCCCGCCGCGCGCCGCCCCCTGGGCCGAGGCCCCGGCACCCGCGCCCCCCAGCCCCCGCAGGCCCCTGCCGCAGCGGCCCCGCCCGCCACGCCCGTGGCGGCCCCCGAAGCCCCTGCGGGCCCCTCCCCGGCGGGCCCGGGCCCCGACGCGCCCCCGACGGCACCAGAAGCCGTCCCGGGCGGCACGGGCGGTCCCGTGGCGGTGGAGCCCGTCGCGGTGGAACTCATGGCGGTGGAGCCGGTCGCCGAGCGGCCCGCCCCCGCGGAGCCCGCGCAGCCCGACGAGGCCGCCCCGGCGGCCGCCCAGGAGGCCGCCCCCATGGCCGCCCAGGAGGTCGCCCCGGAGGCCGCCTCGGCGCCCGCCACGGGGCCCGACGGGGGCCCGGAAGGGCAGGACGGCGGCGACGGGCGGTTCACCGTCCGGCTGGCGAATTTCGAGGGGCCCTTCGACCTGCTCCTCCAGCTGATCGCCAAGCACAAGCTGGACGTCACCGAGGTCGCCCTGTCGAAGGTCACCGACGAGTTCATGGCGCACATCCGTGCCATGGGCCCCGACTGGGATCTCGACCAGACCACCGAGTTCCTCGTGGTCGCCGCCACGCTCCTCGACCTCAAGGCCGCCCGGCTGCTGCCCGCCGCCGAGGTCGAGGACGAGGCCGACCTCGCGCTGCTGGAGGCCCGGGACCTGCTGTTCGCGCGGCTCCTCCAGTACCGGGCGTACAAGCGGATCGCGGAGATCCTCAAGGAGCGGTTCGACAGCGAAGGACGGCGGTACCCCCGTACCGTCGGGCTGGAACCGCACCACGCCGAACTCCTCCCGGACGTCGTCATCAGCATCGGCGCCGAGGGGTTCGCGAAGCTGGCCGTCAAGGCCATGCGGCCCAAGCCCGAGCCCCAGGTGTACGTGGACCACATCCACGCGCCGCTCGTCAGCGTCCGGGAGCAGGCCGGCATCGTGATCGCCCGGCTGCGGGAGCGGGGCGAGCTGCGGTTCGCCGAGCTCGCCGCCGACGCCCCCGACACGCTCACCGTCGTGGCACGGTTCCTCGCCCTGCTGGAGCTGTACCGGGAGAAGGCCGTCGCCCTGGACCAGGAGGAGGCGCTCGGCGAGCTCACGGTCCGCTGGACGGGCGGGGACGGCGACGCGAGCGTGACGGACGAGTTCGACCGGGTCGTGGAGGAGGAGAAGGCATGAGGGACCTGACGGACACCGCGACGGACGACCCGACGGACGACCTGGCAACCGGCGGCGGGGCGGAGCCGGAGGCCATGGCGCTCAAGCCGGCCCTGGAGGCCGTCCTCATGGTCGTCGACGAGCCCGCCACCGAGGAGCACCTCGCCCAGGTCCTCCGCCGGCCCCGCCGCGAGGTCGCCGACGCGCTGCGCGAGCTGGCCGACGAGTACGACGTCCAGGGCAGGGGCTTCGAGCTGCGTCTTGTCGCGGGCGGCTGGCGGTACTACACCCGTCCCGCCTACGCCCCGGCCGTGGAGAACTTCGTCCTCGACGGCCAGCAGGCCCGGCTGACGCAGGCGGCCCTGGAGACCCTCGCGGTCGTCGCCTACCGCCAGCCCGTCAGCCGGTCGCGGGTCTCGGCCGTGCGCGGAGTGAACTGCGACGGGGTCATGCGGACCCTCCTCCAGCGCGGTCTGGTGGAGGAGGCGGGCGCGGAACCCGAAACAGGTGCGATCCTGTACAGGACGACGAACTACTTCCTGGAGCGGATGGGCCTGCGCGGCCTGGACGAGCTGCCGGAGCTCGCGCCCTTCCTCCCCGAGGCGGACGCGATCGAGGCGGACACGCTGGAAGGGGTCCCGTCGTTCGACCCGGACGCACCCGATGCGCCGGGTTCCGAGGACGCAGACGACAAGACGGAACTTTGATGCGAAGCAGCAGCGGCAGGAACAGCAGCGGAAACAACGGCGGGAGCCGTGGTGGCAACAGCGGCGGCCGCGGCAGCAGCGGTGGCCGCGGCGGCAGCGGTGGCCGCGGCGATTACCGGGGTGCCGGTAACAGCCGCGACGACAAGCAGGGCAGGCCCCGCAAGCCCCGCCCCGAGGAGCGCAGCTACGACGTGGGCGGCACGTCCGACGGCCCGAAGCGCGGCCGTGGCGCCGCGGCCCGCGGCGGCGCGAAGGGCGGGCCCCGGCAGTCGCCCCAGCGCGGCGGCGGCCGTACGGCTCCGGCGCGCCCGCGCGAGCTGGACGCCCGGATCGAGGAGCGCAACCGCGAGCGGTACGCGAACAAGCCGCAGATCAAGACGCCCAAGACCTTCCCCGGCGCCGAGCAGGAGGGCGAGCGGCTGCAGAAGGTGCTGGCGCGGGCCGGCATGGGCTCGCGGCGCGCCTGCGAGGAGCTGATCGACGCGGGCCGTGTCGAGGTGAACGGCAGCATCGTCATCGAGCAGGGCACGCGCGTCGACCCGGAGAAGGACGAGATCAAGGTCGACGGACTGACCGTCGCCACCCAGTCGTACCTGTTCTTCGCCCTGAACAAGCCCGCCGGCGTGGTGTCCACCATGGAGGACCCCGACGGCCGTCAGTGCCTCGGCGACTACGTCACCAACCGTGAGACGCGGCTGTTCCACGTCGGCCGGCTCGACACGGAGACCGAGGGCATCATCCTGCTCACCAACCACGGCGAGCTGGCCCACCGGCTGACGCACCCGAAGTACGGCGTGAAGAAGACCTACCTGGCCGCCATCACCGGCCCGCTCCCGCGCGAGGTGGGCAAGCGGCTCAAGGAGGGCATCCAGCTGGAGGACGGCTACGCCCGCGCCGACCACTTCCGGGTCGTGGAGCAGACCGGCAAGAACTACCTGGTCGAGGTGCAGCTGCACGAGGGTCGCAAGCACATCGTGCGCCGCATGCTCGCCGAGGCGGGCTTCCCGGTCGAGAAGCTCGTCCGCACCGCGTTCGGGCCGATCGCCCTCGGCGACCAGAAGTCGGGCTGGCTGCGCCGGCTGACCAACACCGAGGTCGGCATGCTGATGAAGGAGGTCGGCCTGTAAGGGCCGCGCCCGCCGAACCGCCCCGGGTAACCCGCGCACCCGCGCCGCGCCCCCGGGCAACCCCGGACCACCCCGCGAGAGTCCGCGGCCGTTTCGCACGGCCGCGGACTCTCGTGCTTGTGGGACACACCCGTCCGGCTTTATAGTCACAGTGACTCTTAAGGAGTCGGTGTGCGGCGCCGGGCGGACCTGGACCCACGGGGGTGGACCAGTGCCGCCGGAGCCGCACACCACCACGACGCGACCCCGGAGCAGCGATGAACGCCCAGGCAGGCCGGGCCCCCGAGGGCTACGACCCGTACGCCTTCGAACCGTTCGCCGTCACCGTCGACCTCGCGGTCTTCACCATCCGCGAGGAACGGCTCCACGTCCTGCTCGTACGGCGGGGCGAGGAGCCGTACAAGGACTGCTGGGCACTGCCCGGCGGTTTCGTCCTGCCGCGCGAGTCCGCGGGTCAGGCGGCCCGCCGTGAACTCGCCGAGGAGACCGGCCTCTCCGACACCACCGTCGGCCACCTCCACCTGGAACAGCTCCGCACCTACAGCGACCCGGACCGCGACCCCAGGATGCGGGTGGTCTCCGTCGCGTACGCCGCGCTCGGCCCCGACCTGCCGGAACCGCGCGGCGGCGGCGACGCGGCACACGCCCAGTGGCTGCCGTACGGCACGTACGGCCCCCTGGCCTTCGACCACGACACGATCCTCGCCGACGCCCACGACCGCATCGGCGCCAAGCTCGAATACAGCTGCCTCGCCACCGCCTTCTGCCCGCCCGAGTTCACTCTCGGCGAGCTGCGGCAGGTGTACGAGACGGTGTGGGGCGTCGAACTCGACCGCCCCAACTTCCGGCGCAAGGTCCTCGCCACGCCCGGTTTCGTCCGGGCCGTCGAAGGACCACCGCGCCTCACCGGCGGACGGGGGAAACCGGCCGCTCTGTACCGGGCGGGTGACGCGACCGCCCTGCACCCACCGCTGCTGCGACCGGAAGGACGGGAGACCGGAACATGAACACCACGAGGACCACCACCAGGACCACCACGAGGACCGCCACCAAGCAGGCGGCCACCGGCTCCCTCATCGGGCTGGCGCTCGGCGACGCGCTGGGATTCCCGACGGAGTTCAACGACGTACCGTTGATCCTCGCCAAGTGCGGCCCCTGGCGCGAGATGCCGCTGCCGAAGCCCGCGTTCGTCACCGACGACACCCAGATGACCCTGGCCCTGGCTCGCGGCATCCGGACCGCCATGGACAGGGGCGTGCTGGCCCCGCCGCGGCTGACCCCGCCCGTGCGGGACGAGTTCGTCGCCTGGTACCACTCGCCCGAGAACAACCGCGCCCCCGGCAACACGTGCCTCACCGCCTGCCGTGCCCTGGACAGCGACCGCCCCTGGCAGGACGCCAGCCAGACCGGCTCCAAGGGCTGCGGCGCCAACATGCGGGTCGCGCCCCTCGGCCTCGTACCGGGGCTCAGCGAGGAACAGCGGGCGGGCGCCGCCCAGCTGCAGGCCGCCCTCACGCACGGGCACCCGACCGCGCTGGCGGCCTCCGACCTCACCGCCCGCGCGGTGTACCTGCTGTCGCGCGGCGCCGAGCCGCTCGGCCTGGTCGGGCTGCTGCGCTCGTACGCGTACGAGAACCGGTCCCGCTACCACGCCAAGTGGCTCGGCGACCTGTGGACCCGCGCCCAGGACCCCACCCCGGAGCACTACATCCAGCGCGGCTGGGACGAGTGCCTGGCCGCCCTGGAACGGCTGGAGGCCGCCGTGCGCACCGCGAACCCGGAGACCGACCCGTGCCTGCTGACCGGCGAGGGCTGGATCGCGGAGGAGGCCCTCGCGACGGGCCTGCTGTGCTTCCTGCTCTTCCCCGAGGAGCCCGTCACCGCCCTGCGCCGGGCCGCCTGCACGAGCGGCGACTCCGACTCCATCGCGTGCCTCGCCGGCGCCTTCGCGGGCGCCCACCTGGGCGCCGAGGCCTGGCCCAAGGAATGGGCGGAACGCGTCGAGTACCGCAGCGAGCTCCTGACGCTGGGCGCCCTCTGGGATGCTTGATCGCATGATCGAACGCCTGGACCTGGCCTCCGTCGTCGCCGAGCAGCCCGATCCCCTCCTCTTCGCCACCGTCTCCGGCGCGCACCTGTACGGCTTCCCGTCCCGTGACTCGGACGTGGACCTGCGGGGCGCGCACCTGCTGCCGGTGGACGCGCTGATCGGGCTGCGCGAGCCGGAGGAGACCCGGTCGCGCATGTGGGAGCGGGACCGGGTCGAGATGGACCTCGTCACGCACGACCTGCGGAAGTTCGTACGGCTGATGCTGCGGCGCAACGGCTACGTACTGGAACAGCTGCTCTCGCCGTTGGTGGCGCACACGACCGCCGCCCACGCCGAACTGGTGGCGCTGGCGCCGGGCGTGCTCACCACCCACCACGCGCATCACTACCGTGGCTTCGCCGCCACCCAGTGGCGCCTGTTCGAGAAGACCGGAGAGCTCAAGCCGCTGCTCTACACCTTCCGGGCGCTGCTGACCGGCATCCACCTGATGCGCTCCGGCGCCGTGGTGGCCCACTTGCCGACGCTCGTGGAGGAGGTCGCGGCACCGGCGTACCTGCCGGAGCTGATCGCGGCCAAGGCCGAGGCCGAGCACGGGCGGGCCGAGACGGGCGCCGACGCCGTGCGCGCCGACGTGGAGGCGCTGCACGCGGTCCTGGACGAGGCGCGGGCCGCCTCCGCGCTACCGGGGGCCCCCTCGGCGCAGGAGGCGCTCCACGACTTCGTCGTGCGGGTCCGCCGGGCCGGCCGCCCCGCCGAGGGCTGAGCGGAGACGGGTGCGGTAGAGGAAGTCCTCCACCCGGGCGCGGTCCGGTTTGGGTGGGAGCGGGGACCTGGTGGCGGCGGTGCCGGCCTCGTCCGTCAGGCGGGTCATCCACGACAGGACCTCCGCCCAGGGGACCTCGCCGCGCTTGACGGCGAGCAGCCGCTCCCGGTCGTCGCCGACGTCGATCACGAGCTCGCCCGTGCGCAGCAGGTCCCGGCAGCTGCCGAGCAGGCGCAGCAGGTGCATGGCGTGCTTCCAGCGGGGCGCGCCGTGCTGCCGTACGTCCGCCTCCAGCTTGCGGCGCTGGGCGACCGCGTACCGCACGAAGGTGTCGTGGGCCCGGCGGGACAGGAACGCGCCGCGCAGCGCGACGAGTTCGCGGCCCGTGTCGTCGATCCGCTCCACGAGCGGGGAGTGCAGGCACTCCAGGACGTTGGGGTTCGCCCGCAGCGCGAGCTCGCAGAAGCGCTCCAGCTCCCAGCTGAACTGCTCGTCCGCCGGCCCCTCCACATGCGTGGGCGGCTTGGTGAGCCGCCACTGCAGCGGTGTCGGGGCGAGGAAGACGCCACGGCGGTCGGTGTCACTGCCCGCCGTGGCGAGTCCGAAGGCCCGCGACCCCATGACGCACGCGTAGATCGTGTGGTCGCGCACCAGCTCTTCGGGAGGTATGCCGTGGATCATGCGGCCGACCCTATGCCAGCCGGATGCTGTTCCCCGAGACGCTGATCCGCCGCTCGGGCAGCGGCCGGGTGGCGGGCCCGGCGGCGACCGAGGCGTCCGCGACACGGAACCTGCTGCCGTGGCAGGGGCATGTGATGAGGCCGTCCGCGACCGAGCCGACCGTGCACCGCTGGTGCGTGCAGATCGCCGAGAACGCCTTGAACTCGCCCTCCTCCGGCTGTGTCACCACGACCTTGGCGTCGGCGAACACCTTGCCGCCGCCGACCGGGATGTCCGTGGTCCTCGCGAGCTCCTCGGGGGTGGCCTCACCGGCCGGGGAGTCCTCACCGCCGCCGCAGCCCGACACCAGGGCGGCGGCGGAGGCGGCGGCGGTCGCCACGAGGACGGTACGGCGGCGAGGCGTGAACGCGGCGGCGGGCGCGGCGACGGTGGGGGTGGCGGGCGCGGCGGCGGTGGCGGCGGCGGGCGCGGGCGCGGCGGCGGGGGTGTGACCCGGGGTCGGACTCATGGGGCCATGGTGGCCATCCCCGAACCGTCGGCGAGGGAACCCGCGCCGAGGGCTACGCCCAGGGAGTGAGTTCCACGGCCCGGCCCTCCTCGTCCCTGCGCACCTCCAGCAGCGCCGTGACGGCGGCCCGGTCGATCGGACCGTACACATGCGGGAACAGCACGTCCTCCGAGCCCTCCCAGCGCACCTCCGCGTCGAGCAGGGCCTCGTCGACGACCAGGACCAGCAGCGTTCCCGGCACGTCCCGGTAGTGGGCGTCCACGACGGCCAGCGCCACCGCGCCGTCCGGCGAGCAGTGCACGAACCCCTCGTCGGCGAGCGAGGCGGGCGCGTACGGGTGGCCGGGATCGGCGGACCACTCGTCCAGGGGTACGACATGAAGCAGCATGCCGCCAGTGTCGCGCGGCCCGCCAGGCGCCCGCGTGACAGGGGTGCGCCCGGCCGTCCGCGACCCGTCCCCACCGCGCCGACTAGGCTGAACGCGCACAGCACGCGCCGTCGGCCGGCGCGCGGCCCGGCGGCACAGGCGGAGGAGCAGACGTGGCGGTACGAGCGGTCCGAGGGGCCGTCCAACTGGACAGGGACGACGCCGCGCACCTGCGGGACCGGGTCGGCGCGCTGCTCACCGCCGTACTGGAACGCAACGGGCTCACCGCCGACGACCTGATCAGCGTCTGGTTCACGGCCACCCCCGACCTGCACAGCGACTTCCCGGCCGTCGCCGCCCGCGAGCTCGGCATCACCGACGTACCGTTCATCTGCGCACAGGAGCTCGACATCGCGGGCGCGATGCCGCGCGTCGTCCGGCTGCTGGCGCACATCGAGACCGACCTGCCCAAGTCCGCCGTCGCCCACGTCTACCTCGGCGCCGCGGCCGCCCTGCGCAAGGACATCGCCCAGTGAGAACCGCCGTCGTCATCGGAACCGGACTGATCGGTACCTCCGCCGCGCTCGCACTCACCGGCCGCGGTGTCGCCGTCCACCTGATCGACCGGGACCCGGCCAGCGCGCACACCGCCGCCGCCCGCGGCGCCGGCACCGACACGGCGCCCGACGGCCCCGTCGACCTGGCGATCGTCGCCGTGCCCCCGGCCCATGTGGCGGCCGCGCTCGCCGACGCCATGCGCGCCGGGCTCGCCCGCGGCTACCTGGACGTCGCCAGCGTCAAGGGCGGACCCCGGCGGGAGCTGGAGGCCATGGGCCTCGACCTGGCCCCCTACATCGGCTCCCACCCCATGTCGGGCAAGGAACGCTCAGGGCCGCTCGCCGCGACCGCCGACCTCTTCGAGGGCCGCCCGTGGGTCCTCACCCCCACCCGTGACACCGACACCGAGGCGCTCAACCTCGCGCTGGAGCTGGTCGCGCTGTGCCGGGCGGTGCCCGTCGTCATGGACGCCGACGCCCACGACCGGGCGGTCGCGCTGGTCTCGCACACCCCGCAGCTCGTCTCGTCCATGGTCGCCGCGCGCCTGGAGGACGCCGACGAGACCGCCGTACGGCTCTGCGGGCAGGGCATCCGGGACGTGACCCGGATCGCGGCGTCCGACCCCCGGATGTGGGTGGAGATCCTTTCCGCGAACCCCGGGCCCGTCGCGGACGTACTCGCCGGACTCGCGGCCGACCTGGACGAGACGGTCCAGGCGCTGCGCGCCCTGCAGTCCGCCGACGAGGACAAGCGGACCGAGGGCGTGGCGGGCGTCGAGGACGTCCTGCGCCGCGGCAACGCCGGCCGCCTCCGCGTACCCGGCAAGCACGGCACGGCCCCCACGGCGTACGAGACGGTGGCCGTCCTCATCAGCGACCAGCCCGGCGAGCTCGCCCGCATCTTCGCCGACGCGGGCCGCGCCGGAGTCAACGTGGAGGACGTCCGCATCGAGCACGCGACCGGTCAGCAGGCGGGTGTGGTGCAGCTGATGGTGGAGCCGTCGGCGGCTCCCGCCCTGTCGGCGGCGCTGCGCGAGCGCGGCTGGGCGCTCCGGCAGTAGCCGGTCGCCCGGGGTGGGCCGAATGGGTGCGAGGACCGGTGGCGACAGTCGGTAACCTTGTGCGGGGCCCCTCGGCAACCGGCCGGCCCGCTCCCGCGTACCAGGAAGGTGTCCGCCACCGTGGAATCCGTGATCGTCGCCATCGACGGCCCCTCCGGCACGGGCAAGTCGAGCACGTCCAAGGCGGTCGCCGCCAAGCTGGGGCTCAGCTACCTGGACACCGGCGCGCAGTACCGCGCGATCACCTGGTGGATGGTCACCAACGGGGTCGACGTCACCGACGCCGACGCCGTGGCGGCCGCCTCCGGAAAGCCCGTCATCGTGTCCGGCACCGACCCGTCGCACCCGACGATCACCGTGGACGGCGCCGACGCCAGCGGCCCGATCCGCACCCAGGACGTCACCTCCAAGGTCAGCGCCGTCAGCGCCGTGCCCGAGGTCCGCACCCGCATCACCGAGCTGCAGCGGTCCATCGCCGCGGCCGCCCCGCACGGCATCGTGGTCGAGGGCCGCGACATCGGTACGACGGTGCTGCCGGACGCCGACCTCAAGATCTTCCTCACGGCGTCCCCGGAGGCCCGTGCCGCCCGCCGCTCCGGCGAGCTCAAGGGCGCGGACGTCGCCGCCACCAGGGAGGCCCTGATCAAGCGGGACGCGGCCGACTCCAGCCGTAAGACGTCCCCGCTCGCCAAGGCCGACGACGCCGTCGAGGTGGACACCACGGAGCTGACGCTGCAGCAGGTCATCGAGTGCGTCGTCACCCTGGTCGAGGAGAAGCGGGCGGCCGCCCGGTGACCCCGTCCGCGAAGGGTGCCGCCGTCGGGCGCGGCATCGGCATCGGCCTGATGTACGGGCTGTGGAAGCCGCGCGTCCTCGGTGCCTGGCGCGTACCGGCCTCCGGGCCCGTCATCCTCGCGGTCAACCACGCGCACAACCTCGACGGCCCGATGCTGATGGGGACGGCGCCGCGGCCGGTGCACTTCCTCATCAAGAAGGAGGCCTTCACCGGCCCCCTCGGCCCCTTCCTGGAGGGCATCGGGCAGCTGAAGGTCGACCGGTCGGCCGCCGACCGCACCGCCATCTCCGGCGCCCTGGACGTCCTGGCCGGCGGCGGCGTCCTGGGGATCTTCCCGGAGGGCACGCGTGGCGAGGGCGACTTCGCCTCGCTCCGCGCGGGCCTCGCCTACTTCGCCGTACGGTCCGGCGCCCCGATCGTCCCGGTCGCCGTCCTGGGAAGCAATGAGCGCCGCAGCCGGTTGATACGGGGCGTGCCGCCGCTGCGCAGCCGCGTCGACGTCGTCTTCGGCGAGGCGTTCGACGCGGGCGACGGCAGCGGCCGCCGCACCCGCAGGGCGCTGGACGACGCCACCGTACGCATCCAGGGGCGGCTCACCGTCCACCTGGAGAACGCCAGGCGCCTCACCGGGCGCCGGGCGACACTTGAGTAGTGGGCCTTCCGGGCTTCCCGGAGGCTCACCGACCACCACGAATGAACGAGGAACGGACTTCATGAACGACCAGCACGACCACGGGGCACTTGGCGACGCCGAGTACGCGGAGTTCATGGAGCTCGCCGCCGAAGAGGGCTTCGACATCGAGGACGTCGAAGGCGCGATCGAGGAGGCCGGGCACGGCCCGCTGCCGGTCCTGGCCGTCGTCGGCCGTCCGAACGTCGGCAAGTCGACCCTGGTGAACCGCATCATCGGCCGCCGCGAGGCCGTGGTCGAGGACAAGCCCGGCGTCACCCGCGACCGCGTGACCTACGAGGCCGAATGGGCCGGCCGCCGCTTCAAGGTGGTCGACACCGGCGGCTGGGAGCAGGACGTCCTCGGCATCGACGCCTCTGTCGCCGCCCAGGCCGAGTACGCCATCGAGGCCGCCGACGCCGTCGTCTTCGTCGTGGACGCCACGGTCGGCGCCACCGACACCGACGAGGCCGTCGTCAAACTGCTGCGCCGGGCCGGTAAGCCCGTCGTCCTCGCCGCGAACAAGGTCGACGGCCCGTCCGGCGAGGCCGACGCGGCCATGCTGTGGTCCCTCGGCCTTGGCGAGCCGTTCCCGGTGTCCGCGCTGCACGGCCGGGGCACCGGCGACCTGCTGGACGAGGTCCTCAAGGCCCTGCCCGACGCCCCCGAGCAGACCTTCGGCAGCGCCGTCGGCGGTCCGCGCCGCATCGCGCTGATCGGCCGCCCGAACGTCGGCAAGTCCTCCCTGCTCAACAAGATCGCGGGGGAGGAGCGGGTCGTCGTCAACGAGCTGGCCGGCACCACCCGCGACCCGGTCGACGAGCTGGTCGAACTCGGCGGCACCACCTGGAAGTTCGTGGACACCGCCGGCATCCGCAAGAAGGTCCACCTGCAGGAGGGCGCGGACTACTACGCCTCGCTGCGCACGGCCGCCGCCGTCGAGAAGGCCGAGGTCGCCGTCGTCCTCATCGACACGACGGACTCCATCAGCGTCCAGGACCAGCGGATCATCACCATGGCCGTGGAGGCCGGGCGCGCGCTCGTCATCGCCTACAACAAGTGGGACGACCTGGACGAGGAGCGCCGCTACTACCTCGAGCGCGAGATCGAGACCGAGATGCAGCAGGTCGCGTGGGCCCCCCGGGTCAACGTCTCGGCCCGCACCGGCCGCCACATGGACCGGCTCGTCCCGGCGATCGAGACGGCGCTGGCGGGCTGGGAGACCCGTGTCCCCACCGGCCGCCTCAACGCCTTCCTGGGCGAGCTGGTCGCCGCGCACCCGCACCCGATCCGCGGCGGCAAGCAGCCCCGCATCCTGTTCGGTACGCAGGCGGGCACCAAGCCGCCGCGGTTCGTGCTGTTCGCCTCGGGCTTCCTGGAGCACGGCTACCGCCGGTTCGTGGAGCGGCGGCTGCGTGAGGAGTTCGGCTTCGAGGGCACCCCGATCCACATCTCGGTCCGGGTCCGCGAGAAGCGCGGCAAGAAGAAGTGAGCGAAACGGCGGGGCCGGAGCGGATGTCGTCCGCTCCGGCCCCGCCGTCGTTCACAGCCCTCTGCGCGGCGCCGGTGGCAGTGCCGCGGGCAGTGGCAGGTGTCCCGTGTGGCCCGCGTGCGGCCGGGCCGCCGCGTAACCGGCGTACGGGCCGCCGCTCTGCGTCTGGGACTGGTACCCCACGCCGTGCCCGTGGCTGGAGTAGGCACCGACCGGCCCGGTACGGCCCGAGTAGGGCGCGATACCGAAGGCCTTGAAACCGAGGTCCTCCTCACCGCTGCGGTCGCCCGGCAGCGTCCTGAACGCCCTGAGGTACTCGGAGTACAGGGCGTCGTAGATCGGTGTCGCCGAAGGGGCGGACGGGCCGTCCTGCGCCGGGCGCATGGCGGGAATGTGCTGGTACGGCTGGCGGGAGTGCTCGTAAGAGTGCTGCACGTAGGTGCCAACGACCCCGCCGCCCGTCGGATGCGGCCCGGGCGGGGGAAACGCGGGGCGTAAGGCGGGGCGCACCGCTTCCATCAGCGGGATTCCCCGGCCGTCAGGACGTGCCGGCGAGCGGCATCGCCGCGGCGACCAGACGGCCGTTGGCCGCCGCCTTCTCCAGCGCGTCGCGCAGCAGGTCCTCACGCGGCTGCTGGCCGATGGACCCGACCGGCGCCGCGAAGACCAGGACCGTGTGGGACTTGTTGGCGGCGGCCCGCCAGCCCTCGGTCACCTGGAGCGGCTGGTGGGCCTGCCACCAGGCCACCGGGCTGCCGCCGCCGGTGCCCGGCTGCAGGATCGCGTGCAGCTGGCCCATGGCGAGCAGCACGGACCACCCGCCGAGCACGGACGGCTTCTGGTTCACGTCGGACACCGGCAGGAAGCCCTGCTCGATGAGGAGCGGCAGGAACTCGTCGCTGCCGCCGGTTGAGCCCGGCCTGGCGATGGGGTCCGTCGGCTCCACGACGAGGGCCGGGTGCAGTTCGCCCTCGATCAGCACGAGACCGCTCGTGACGCCCAGCACGGCCTGCTCGCCCGACGCGGGCAGCGGCGCGGCGGCGGGGGCGGGAACCTGCGGCTCCTCACCGGTGATCGACCTGACCGCGCCCTGCAGCTGGGCCTCGGAGACCTTGACGACCTGGGACGGGATGCAGGTGGCGTGGGCGAACGCCAGGACGGCGGTCTCGTCTCCGACGAACAGCACGGTGCTGGTGCGTTCCTGCTCGGAGTCGCCCGGGGTGCGGCAGGAGGTGCAGTCGTAGCTGCCCGGAGCGTTCTCGCCGGCGAGCAGCCGGTCGGCTTCTTCGTCACCGATCTCGGCACGTACGTCCTCGCTGACGTCGAGCATGCGCGGCACGGGGGGCTCCCTCGGACTTGTTGCGTGCGATGCCGGGCGGATCCCGGCACGTCTCATGACGAGTTCAACGGGAATGCCGCGGCCGGAGTCACGCGCGCGGCCCGACCGAATCGAGCCGTACGCGGCGGTGATCGGCGCATGCTCGGGCCTGCACGAGCCGTGTCCGGGATCGCCCGACCGATGCCCTACCGGTGCCGCCCGCTGGCGCCTGGATGCCCGGAATCGGCCGACCGGTGCCCGGTATCGCCCGAAGCTTGTCAGGGACGCCGCCCAGGAGCGCCCGGCCCGCCCGCCTCGCCTGCCCGGCCCCCGGTCGCCTTGCCTGCCCGCCCGCCCGCCCGCCTCGCCTGCCCGCCCCGCCTGGTCGGTGCGGCGTCGGGCGGGCGGCGACCGGGCCGCACCGGCGCCGACCGGGTGGCCGGCGGGAGGTCGGGCCGCGCGGCGCACGGGGGCGGCGCGGGCACGCCCCTAGCGTGGGCCGATGCCGACGCTTCCGACGTTCCGTTTCTGGCCGGCCTCGATGCTGGCCGCAGCCCTGCTCGCCCTCGTACCCGCCGGAGCCGGTGCCCGGGGCGGCGCGCTCCCGTCGCCCCCGCCCCCGCCGGCGCCGGGACCCGGCCACCCCGGCGCCCCGGACCTGGCCCACGACCACCCGCACTTCACCGACGGCACCGGCACGCCCTACGACTGCCCCGACGACTGGCCGTGGGGCTGTATCGCCGCGTGCGAGAGCAGCGGGCGCTGGGACCTCGACACCGGCAACGGCTACTACGGCGGGCTCCAGTTCAAGCAGTCGACCTGGGAGCGGTACGGGGGGCTCGCGTTCGCGCCGCGCGCCGACCTGGCCACGCGCGCGCAGCAGATCACCGTCGCCGAGGAGGTGCTGCGCTGGCAGGGGTGGGAGGCATGGCCCGAGTGCTCCCGCCGCTACGGGCTGTCCGGCCGGGTCCACACCGTCCAGCCGGGGGACACGCTCTCCTCGATCGCCCGCCGCTTCAAGGTCAAGGGTGGCTGGAAGGCGATGTACGAGGCGAACAAGGACCTCATCGGCGCCGACCCCGACCGGATCGTGCCCGGAACCATGCTGGTCATTCCGGCGACGTAGCGCCCCGCCCGGCGGCGTCGGAGCCCCGCCCGGGGACCGCTCGCTCGCCGGGGGCCGTCCGCTCACCGGGCTCACCGCTGAAGGCGACGGCACCGCGCCGCAGTTCATGGACCAGCGTCCCGGGCGGCAGCCCGGCCGGTACCCGCTGCTCGGCCACCACGACGGCGGTGCCCCGCCTCGTCAGCCCGGCCAGCAGCGCGTAGGTGCGGGCCGAGGGCTCGGCGGACATACCGAGCGCCGGTTCGTCCACGAGGACGACACGCGCGGGCCCGCCCGGGGTGGGCAGCAGGGCCCGGGACACGGCCAGCATCCGCTGCTCGCCGCCGGAGAGGGTGCCGGCGCGGCGGGCGAGGAGCGGGCGGAGCGGCGGGTAGGCGTCGAGAGCGGCCGCGAAGTCGCCCCGGGGCGCCGCGAGTTCCAGGTTCTCGGCGACACTGAGCGTGGCGTACACCGCCCGCAGGTCCGGTACGAAGCGCAGGCCCCGGCGGGCCCGCTCGTGCGCGGGCAGCCCGGTGACGTCGGCGCCGCGCCACAGGACGCGGCCGGAGGCGAGCGGTACCGTCCCGGCGAGGGTGCGCAGCAGCGTCGTACGGCCGGAGCCGTTGCGCCCGAGCAGCACGGTGACCGTCGCGGCGGGCACGGCCAGGTCGACGCCGTGCAGCGCCTCCAGGGGGCCGTAGCGCACGTGGACCGCGCGGAGCTCCATCTCGACGGTCATGACACGATGCGCCCCGCCTCCATGACATGAACGGTGTGGGCGATGTCGGCGACGAGATCGAGGTCGTGCTCGACGACCAGGACGGCCGTGCCGTCGGCCGCGAGCGCCGCCAGGACACGGGCCAGCGCCTCCGTCTCGGCGCTGTCCAGCCCGGCCGCCGGCTCGTCCAGCAGCAGGGTGTGCGGCTGTCCCGCCAGCGCCCGGCCCAGCTCCACGCGGCGCAGCGTGCCGGTGGACAGCTCACGCGCGGGCAGGGCACCGAGCGGGCCGGTCAGGCCCATGAGGCGCAGGGCCCGTTCGGCGGCGTACGGATCGTCGCGGACGCGCCCCTGCTCGGCACCGACGCGGACGTTCTCGGCGAGGGTCAGGGACGGGAAGACGGCGAGTTCCTGGAACGTCCGGGCGATGCCCAGCCGGGTACGGGCATGGGCGGGCCGCGCCGTGATGTCGAGGCCGTCGAGCGTGACCCGTCCCGATGTCGGGCGCACGGTTCCGGCCAGACAGTGGAACAGCGTGCTCTTGCCTGCGCCGTTGGGGCCCACGAGTGCCGTGACGCGCCCGCACGGCACGTCGATGTCCACCCCGTCGAGCGCGGTGACCCCGGCGTACCGCACGGTCAGCCCCCGGGCCCGCACCCGGGAGCGCCGCACACCGGGCGGGTTCGCGACGGGCGCGCTGGACGGGGCGCGGGAGCGGGCCGGGGACGGCGTGGCGGGGCCGGCCGGGATGCCGTCGGCGGGGGACGGCGACGGGGGCGGGGGCGCGGGCGTGGCATCGGGGCGGGCGGCGGGCGCGGGGGCGCGCCGGCCGCGCAGGAGCGACGTCAGCGGCGGTACGCGGGCCGTCAGCGCGGCCAGCAGGCCGATCGCGGCGGCCGCGGCGCCGCCCCGGGCGCCCGCGTCCAGGCCCACCAGCAGCGCGGCCGCCGCCGGTGGCGCCAGCAGGCTGTCCGCGCCGAGTACCAGGACAGCGGCGAACCACAGCAGGCCGCGCACCGGGTCGTAGGCCGCCGGGTCGAAGGCGCGCACGCCCATGGAGAGCAGCCCGCCGCCCAGCGCCGCCAGCGCCGCGCCCGCCACGAACGCGAGCAGTTTCAGCGACGGCACCGGCACACCGGCCGCCGCCGCGCCCGCCGCGTGGTCGCGCACGCAGGCGAGCGCCCGGCCGGTGCGGCCCCGCCGCAGCGCGGCGACGGCCACCAGCGCGCACGCGAGCAGCGCGAGCTCCAGGACGTAGTAGCGCCGGTCCGACAGGAACCCGGCCGGGCGGGACACGTACAGGCCCGCCGTGGCGTACGGCTGCGCGAACACGAAGCGGCTCACCGCCACGCCCACCGCCAGGGTGGCCAGCGCCAGCGCGAGCCCCTGCCGCCGGATCGCGGGCCAGCCGGTCGCGAGCCCCAGCGGGGCCACCAGCGCCGTCGCCGCCAGCAGCGCGACCAGCTCGGGCAGCCGGGGGAGGCCCGGCAGCCGCCCGGCGGCCAGCAGCGCGGTGAAGAGCGCGCCGAGGCCCGCGTACGCGGCCTGACCCAGCGCGATCTGCCCGCCCCGGCCCGTCACCACGACCAGCGACAGCAGGATCACCGCCAGCGCGGGCACCTGGACCGCCGTGCGCAGGTCGCCGCCCGCGAACCCCAGGGGCAGCAGGAACAGCACGCCCACCACCACCCACAGCCCCGGCGGTACCCGCGCCCCGCCGGTCGCCGCCGGGGCGAGCGCGTCCCGTCCGCCCACCCGGGGCAGCGCCAGCGCGGCCACGAGCAGGGCCACGACGAACAGGTTGGCCCCGACGGCCTGGACGAGCGGCCCCGCCCACCCCTCCGGGTGGAACCGGGTCAGCTGCGCCTGCCCCACCCCGATGACCAGCGCCGTCGCCACGGCCACCGGCAGGCTCCGCATCCGGGCGACCACCGCCACCGCGATCACCTCGACCACCAGCAGCGGCAGCGCGTACGGGTCGAGCCGCAGGTACGGGGCGAGCAGCACACCGGTCAGCCCGGCCGTGCCCGCCCCGAACGCCCAGCCGACCGCCGCCACCCGGTCCGCGTCGATACCGCCCAGGGACGCCAGCGCCCGGTTGTCCACCACCGCCCGCAGCTCCCGCCCCAGCCGGGTCCACCGGGTCACGGCCCCCACCGCGCACGCCACCAGCACGACCACCGCGAGCTGCGCCCACGGGTCGTCGCCGAGCAGTACGGGAGCGTCCGCCCGCGCCCCGCCGC
The DNA here is from genome assembly GCF_043204435.1 of Streptomyces sp. NPDC047886. Lineage (NCBI taxonomy): Bacteria > Bacillati > Actinomycetota > Actinomycetes > Kitasatosporales > Streptomycetaceae > Streptomyces > Streptomyces sp. NPDC047886. The sequence goes on along the minus strand of NZ_JBIDCF010000016.1, from coordinate 26,589 downwards.
CCCACACGAGCGCCGCGCCGCCGACGAGTAGCACGAACACGCCGATCGACGCCACCAGCGTCTGGGCCGGGTCGGCGCCGAGCACCGCCGCGGGGCGGAACACCGCCCGGTCGATGAGGAGCCCGATCCCGGGCGCCACCACCAGCAGTGTCACGCACGCGGCGAGCGGCAGCGGCCATCCCCACTCGATCGCGAGCTGCCGCAGGACGTAGGCGCAGACCATGGCGATCGCGCCGTGCGCCAGGTTGAGCACGCCGGTGGCCCGGTAGGTGACGATCAGTCCGATGCCGGTCAGCGCGGCCGCGCTGCCGATCGCCAGCCCGGCGAGGAGGAGTTCGACGGTGAGGGAGCTCACGGCCCGTTCCCGGCGGTCCCGCCCCCCGGCCCGCCCGGCGCGGCCCCGCCTTCCGGCGTCCCGCCCCGGGCCCCGTTCTCCGGGGTTCCCTCCCCGGCCCCGTTCTCCGGGGTCCCGCTCCGGGGTGTGGCCCGTACGTCGGGTGCGCAGACCGGGCACGGGCTGAGCGCGGTGTCGCCGACCGGGGTCGCCTCCGGTTTGCCGGCCACCAGGGGGCAGTCCGGGCGGTGCGCGAGCGTGCCGCCCGGCACCCGCACCGGGGGCTCGTCCGAGGACGCGCGGAAGCCGTCCGCCGGTGCGGGCGCGGTGTCCCCCGGACGGGCGTGCGGCGGCCCCGGACGGCCCACCGCGGCCACCAGGACCGCGCCGGACACGATCAGCGCGGCGCCGGGCACGGTCGAGGACGCCAGATAGGGCAGCTGCCGCTCCGCGAACCGCTCACCGGCCACCCCGTACCAGCCGAGCACACACAGCACGGCGCCGGCCGCGGCCGCGGCGAGCCCGCCCCACCACAGCAGTCGCGATGTCGGCATCGGCTTCCTCCGGCTGGCGATAAGGGGTGGTTCCTTGCACTATGCCCATGAATGGCACTATGCCCCTGAACGCACCCTGCCCGCGCGCAGAAACCCAACCCGGTGGTGAGCCACATGGTCCATAAGACTCTCGGCAGGCACCCGCGTACCGCGGCCTTGGCGGTCGCCGCGGTGCTGGTGCTCGTACCGCTCGCCGGCTGCGGCGACGGCGACGGGAACGGCGATACCGAACCGACGTCATCCCCGCTGCCGACGGCGACCGGGACGCCGGCGCCGACCATGACCGCGAACGCGCCCGCCGACCAGGCCGAGGCCCGCGAGGAGATCGAGGAGAACTGGGCGACCTTCTTCGATCCCCAGGCGTCCATCGACGACAAGGCCGAGGTGCTGGAGAACGGCGAGCAGCTGCGGCCGGTCCTCACCGCCTTCTCGCAGGACCCGAACGCCGCCAAGACCTCCGTGAAGATCAAGGACGTCGCCTTCACCTCCGCCGACAAGGCGGACGTCACCTATGACCTGCTCGTCGGCGGCACGCCCGCGCTGCCGGACTCCAAGGGCACCTCCGTCCTCCAGGACGACACCTGGAAGGTCTCCCAGAAGACGCTCTGCGCGCTGGTGAAGCTCAGCGGCAATGCGACGCCGATGCCGGGTTGCTGAGGCCCTGTCGCTCGCGGCGCTCCTGACCCTGAGCGCCGCCTGCGGCAGCCGGCTGCCGGAGAGCGACTTCGGGACCGGCCGCCCGGCCACACCCCCCGGCGGGGCCCCCGTCCGCGTCGGCATCATCACCAGCGCGACCAGCCCCGTCGGCGGCGCCGCGTTCATCGGCCCGCGCGACGGGGCACAGGCGTACTTCGCCGCGCTCAACGCGCGCGGCGGCCTGGACGGGCACCGCGTCGAGGTCTTCACCTGCGACGACGGGGGCAGCGGCGTCGGCAACAACGCCTGCGTGAACGAGCTCGTCGACGACCGCCGGGTCTTCGCCCTCGTCGCGACGACCGCCCTCGACTACGCGGGCGCGCCGCGCGTCGCCGCCGCCGGCGTCCCCGACATCGGCGGCCAGCCCATCGGCCCCGCGTACGACACGTACCCGCATCTGTACGGCATCTACGGCAGCTCGGCGCCCCGCACCGGCGGCCGGCCGGGCTGGAACGGCGTGCTGTACGGCGGTACCGAGGTGTACCGCTGGTTCAAGCGCGAGCGGGGCGCCCGCACCGCGGCCGTCGTCTCCTACAACCAGGCCGCGTCCGCCGCGTACGCCCGGCTGGTCGCCAGGGGGCTGCGGGCGGAGGGCTACCGGGTCGTCACCGAGCAGGTCGACTTCGCCCTGCCCAACTTCCGTGCCGTCGCCGCCGACCTGCGCTCCCAGGGCGTCGACGTCGTCTTCGACGCGCTCGACAGCCACGGCAACGCCCGGCTCTGCCAGGCCATGGACGCCGTCGGGCTGACCGTCACGGCCAAGGTGACCAACGTGCAGAACTGGTCCTCCACCGTCCCCGACGACTACCGGGACGCCCCCCGCTGCCGCAACGCGCTGTGGGTCACCGGCTCCAGCCGCAACCACGACGAGACCACGCACCCGGCCGTACGCGAGTTCCGCGCGGCCATGGACGCCCACGCCGAGGGCACCCGGACCCGTTCCCAGTGGCAACTGGAGGGCTGGGCCGCCGCCATGTGGTTCACCGACGCCGCCCGCTCCTGCCTGAAGGACGCGAAGACCGGGCTCACGCGCGCGTGCGTCGAACGGTTCCTCAACCGCGCCGAGCCCTACACCGCCCGGGGACTGCTGCTGCCCGTCCGCTTCGAGCACCTCGCCGAACCCCCCGCGACCCGGCGCGCCTGCCTGTCCGTCGCCCGCTGGCGGGACGGCCGGGGCTGGGTCACCGAGGGCGGCGACATGACGACGAACTGCGCCACCGTCCCCCAGCTCGGTTACCGCCCGTGAAAGCGCCCGTGAAAGCCAAGTACAGTCCACCTTTGACGCACAACACCGGAATGGTCGGACCTGGGGGACGCGGCGACGCGATGCATATCTCTTTTCTGCTCCACAACGCCTACGGGATCGGCGGCACGATCCGTACGACGTTCAACCTCGCCCAGGCCCTGGCCGAACGGCACGATGTCGAGATCGTCTCGGTCTTCCGGCACCGCGAGGAGCCGACGCTCGGCGCACCCCCCGGCGTGGCCATGAGGCACCTGGTCGACCTGCGCAAGAACAGCCCCACCTACGACGGCGGGCACCCGGACTACAAGAAGCCCGCCAAGGTCTTCCCGCGCGGCGACGGCCGCTGGAAGCAGTACAGCAGGCTCACCGACGCCAGGATCGCCGCCCATCTGAAGTCCCTGGAGGCGGACGTCGTCGTCGGCACCCGCCCCGGGCTCAACGTCCACATCGCCCGCCAGGCACGGCGCGGCCCCGTCCGCGTCGGCCAGGAGCACCTGACGCTGGACAGCCACGGCTACCGGCTCCGCCGGGAGATCTGCTTCCGCTACCCCCTCCTGGACGCGGTCACGACCGTCACCGAGGCCGACGCCCGCTCCTACCGGAGCAGACTGAAGCTGCCCGGCGTACGCATCGACGCCGTACCCAACAGCGTGCCCGCGCCGACCGTGCCGCCCGCCGACTCCACCGCCAAATGGGTCGTCGCGGCCGGCCGGCTGACCCGGGTCAAGCGGTACGACCTGCTGGTCGAGGCGTTCGCGAAGGTCGTCGCCGCCCGTCCCGACTGGCGGCTGCGGATCTACGGCTCCGGCGACGCGACCGGCAACGAGAAGCACGCCCTGCGCGCCCTGATCGAGCGTCACGGGCTGCACAACCACGTCTTCCTCATGGGCACCGCGAACCCGCTGGAGCCCGAGTGGGTCAAGGGCTCCATCGCGGCCGTCACCTCACGCCTGGAATCGTTCGGCATGACCATCGTCGAGGCCATGCGCTGCGGCCTGCCCGTCGTGTCCACCGACTGCCCGCACGGCCCCGGCGAGATCATCGAGGACGGCGTCGACGGCCGGCTGGTCCCGGTCGGGGACGTGGACGCCGTCGCCGACGCGCTGCTCGCCCTCATCGAGGACGACGAACTGCGGCGCAGGACCGGCCGCGCCGCCCGTGCCGCGTCGGAACGCTTCGACCCGGTACGGATCGCCGAGCGGCACGAGGCGCTGTTCACCGAACTCGTCGCCCGGGGCGGCGCGGGCGAGCACTCCCGTGGCCGCGCCCACGACCTGCTCCACCGCACCCGGGGCGCGGTGCTCGACGCCGCGTACGCCGTCCGCTACCAGGCCGCCGACGTGCTCCGGAAGGGGAAGCGCGCATGACCGACTCCATGACCGTCGAGCACGGCACGCCCCGCGCGGACTGCGTGGCGGACTCCGCCGGCGGCATCACCTTCGACATAGCGGACGTCCAGGCGGCCGAACCCGTCCTGGTGCTGCGCAGACGCGGCGGCAGCGGTCCCTCCGACGAGGCCAGGCTGCCGCTGACCCCGAGCACCGAGGGACACGTGCGGGCCGTGCTGCCCAGCACGGTCGAGCTCGCCGAGGGCCGCTGGGACGCGTACGTCGGCGACCACCCCGTCGAGCCCGGCATCCGCGACGTGCGCGCCCTGCTCGACCGGGTGCCCGAGCCCGGCGGCCCGGTCGCCGTACGGGTGCCGTACCCGACGGCGGAAGGCCGCCTCGCCGTCCGCAGCTGGGTGCGCCACCCGCACGCCGAGGCGGGCGCCATCGCCGTCGGCGAGGGCACCTGCACCGTCGAGGGCGTCCTGTACGGGGCGGAGCTCGGCCCCGGCGCGGTCGCCGAGGCCCGGTCGGGCGAGCGGACGCACCAGGTGCCGGCGCGCGGCGACGGCAACACGTTCACCTTCACGCTGCCGTACGAGCGGCTCGCCGAACAGCCCCTGGCACAGCAGCGGCTGTGGCAGCTGTGGCTGCGTCCCGACACCGGGGCGGAACCGGTGAGGGTCTCCCGCATCCTCGACGACGTCTGGGACCGCAAGAACATCTTCGTGTACCCCGAGCACCACGGCGAGGGCTACCGCGCGGCCCCCTGCTACACCGCGGACAACGATCTCGGGGTGCGCGTGGCCCCCGTCACCGGCTGACGGTCCGCCGGCCGCCGAGCCGGCCGTCACCGGTCGCGCGGGCCGGCCGTCGCGGACCGTACCTGTCCGCGACGGCTGGCAGACTCACCCCCATGTTGGAGACATCGGCACGACTGCTGCGCCTGCTCTCACTGCTCCAGGCACACCGCGAATGGTCGGGCGCCGACCTCGCCGAGCGGCTCGGCGTCACCCCGCGCACCATCCGGCGGGACGTCGACCGGCTCCGCGAGCTCGGCTACCCCGTGAACGCCACACCCGGCACCGGCGGCGGCTACCAGCTCGGCGTCGGCGCCGAACTGCCGCCGCTGCTCCTGGACGACGAGGAGGCCGTGGCCGTCGCCGTCGGGCTGCGCACCGCCGCCGGGCAGGGCGTGGAGGGCATCGGCGAGACCTCCGTACGCGCCCTGGCCAAACTGGAGCACGTGCTGCCGCACCGGCTGCGCCGCCGGGTCGGCGCCCTGACCGGCTACACCGTGCCGATGCTGCGCACCCCGCTGCCCGGACAGCAGGCCGACCCGGCCGTGCTGACCGAACTGGCGGCCGCCTGCCGGGACGGCGAGCGGCTCCGCTTCGAGTACCGCGACCACAACGGCTCCACCACGCGCCGCACCGTCGAGCCCTACCGGCTGGTGTGCACCGAACGCCGCTGGTACCTGGTCGCCTGGGACGTGGAGCGCGCCGACTGGCGGACGTTCCGCGTCGACCGGGTCACCCCGAGGCCGCCGCACGGGCCGCGTTTCACGCCGCGTACCCCGCCCGCCGACGACCTGGCGGCCTATGTCTCCCGGGGTGTGTCGACGGCGGCGTACGCGGCGAAGGCCGTGATCCGGCTGCACACCTCCGCCACCGAGGCGGCCAGGGTGGTCGGCCCGTCGGACGGGGTGCTGGAGGCGGAGACCGACGCGACGTGCCTGCTGCACACCGGCGCCGCGAGCCTGGACGTCCTCGTCATCCATGTGGTGCTGATGGACCTGGAGTTCGAGGTGGTGGAGCCGCCGGAGCTGAACGACCGGATCAGGACGGTCCGTGACCGGCTCTCCCGGGCTCTGGACCGGGCTCCGTGGCCCGCTGGAACGCCGCGTAGTCCGGGTGGTGCAGATCGAACGCCGGTGACTCCGAGCGGATGAGCGGGATGGTCCTGAAGTTGTGGCGGGGCGGCGGACAGGACGTCGCCCACTCCAGGGACCGCCCGAATCCCCAGGGGTCGTCCACAGTGACCTTCTCGCCGTACCGCGCGGTCTTCCAGAGGTTGTACAGGAACGGCAGCGTGGAGAGGCCCAGCAGGAACGCGCCGATGGTCGACACCGTGTTCAGGACCGTGAAGCCGTCAGCGGCGAGATAGTCCGCGTACCGCCGCGGCATGCCCTCGGCGCCCAGCCAGTGCTGCACCAGGAACGTGGTGTGGAAGCCCACGAACAGCGTCCAGAACTGGATCTTGCCGAGCCGCTCGTCCAGCATCTTCCCAGTGAACTTGGGCCACCAGAAGAAGAAGCCCGCGAACGTCGCGAAGACGACCGTGCCGAAGACGACGTAGTGGAAGTGGCCCACCACGAAGTAGCTGTCCGTGACGTGGAAGTCCATCGGCGGCGAGGCCAGGATCACCCCGGTCAACCCGCCGAAGAGGAACGACACCAGGAAGCCGACCGCCCACAGCATCGGCGTCTCGAAGCTGAGCGAGCCCTTCAGCATCGTCCCCGTCCAGTTGAAGAACTTCACCCCGGTCGGCACGGCGATCAGAAACGACATGAAGGAGAAGAACGGCAGCAGTACGGCTCCGGTCGCGAACATATGGTGCGCCCACACGACCACGGACAGCCCCGTGATGGCCATGGTCGCCGCGACCAGCGTCAGATAGCCGAAGATCGGCTTCCGGGAGAAGACCGGGATGATCTCGGTGATGATCCCGAAGAACGGCAGCGCGATGATGTACACCTCGGGATGGCCGAAGAACCAGAAGAGGTGCTGCCACAGCAGCGCACCGCCGTTGGCGCCGTGGAACACCACCGAGCCGAACTGCCGGTCCGCCTCCAGCACCAGCAGCGCCGCAGCCAGTACCGGGAAGGCGATGAGGACGAGGATCGAGGTGAACAGCACGTTCCAGGTGAACACCGGCATCCGGAACATCGTCATGCCCGGGGCGCGCATCCCGATGATGGTGGCCAGGAAGTTGACCGAGCCGAGGATCGTGCCGAAGCCGGAGAGGGCAAGACCCATGATCCACAGGTCGGCGCCGAGACCGGGGGAGTGCACCATCGAGTTCAGCGGCGCGTACGCGAACCAGCCGAAGCTCGCGGGGCCGCTCGGCAGGAGCAGCGATCCCAGCACGATCAGCCCCCCGAAGAGGAACAGCCAGTAGGCGAACATGTTCAGCCGGGGGAAGGCCACGTCGGGCGCCCCGATCTGCAACGGCACGATCTCGTTGGCGAAGCCGGCGAAGGTGGGCGTCGCGAACAGCAGCAGCATGATCGTGCCGTGCAGCGTGAACATCTGGTTGAACTGGTCGTTGCTGATCAGCTGCAGCCCGGGGCGGGCCAGTTCGGCGCGCATCAGCAGCGCCATCACCCCGGCCACCAGGAAGAAGCCGAACGCGGTGATCAGATAGAGGTGCCCGATCTTCTTGTGATCCGTCGTGGTCAGCCAGTCGATCACCACCCGGCCCCGCTGCCGCCCCCTCGGCGGCTCGACGGTCGCCTCAGCGGTCTCGGTCCCCATCTGATGTCCCTTCGCTGTCCTCGGTCCCTGTCCTCGGTCCATCGGGCTGCGCCACACGATGCTCGCGGTCCGGCCGACCTGACAGGGCGCGTTCACGCCGTCCGGCATTGTGGGAATTATGCGAAGGGCTCGTGAAATACCGGTGGACCCGGCCCTTTTCATGCCGCGCGCCGAGGTAATTCCCGGGAGGTTCGACGGGGCTTCGAGAGGGTTTCCCGGGGGTGTGGAATGGGGCCGGAAGAGCGTCTGCGCATTTCCCGGGAAAGGGCTGTGAGCGGCTGCGGGAGTGACGAAGCCGCTGTCGCGCGCGTGTCGTGATCCTGTGACACAAGTGTGACGGCCGGTGTATGCGACCATGGTCCGGTCCTGTGCCGGGCCCGGCTTCCGTCACCGCCCGCACCCGCCTACGGTGATCCCATGGGACCCCTGCCGAACCGCCCCCCGCAGCCCGACGACAGCCCCGACACGTACATCGGCCTGAACGACAGCGACGCCGAGCGGCGGGCCCGCTCCCGGGGCTGGACCACGATCCGCTCGCTCCCGCCCGGCTCCGTCATCACGCTGGAGTACGTAGCCGGGCGCATCAACTTCGAGGTGGACCACCACACCGTGCGGCGCTGCTGGATCGGCTGACACGCCGAAGGCCCCCGGCACGCCGAAGCCCCCCGGCACGCCGAAGGCCCCGGCCGGAGAGCCGGGGCCTTCGCCATGCCGTGTCGTCCCCCGGGGGTCAGCCGCCCGTGAGCGGACGGGACCGAGGGGGCCTGCGGCTGCCCGCCGGGGTGACCGGTGTCCGCTCGGAGCGCACGATCGCGTGGTGCGTACGGGGCTGGGTGATCGTGGCCCGGACCCCGGGCGTGTGCCCGCCGCCCGCGCCCACGGGTTCGGCCTCCCGGACCGACGCGCACACCGCGGCGTCACCCGTGAGCGGCGCTCGCTGCGGGTACATGGCGGGCGGCGGCCCACCGGCGGTGACCGGCGCCGGAACCGGCGCGCGGCGCGTCCGCAGCTGCTCGCGCACGGCGAAGACCAGGGCCTCGGCACGGGCGATCAGCGGCTCGCACCAGGGCAGCCCCAGCAGGATGAGCAGACCCGCGGCCCAGCCCAGCAGGACATCGGTCAGCCAGTGTGTTCCGAGGTAGACGGTGGTCAGGCCGACCCCGAGGGCGACCACGGCCGACAGCGCCGACAGATAGCGGCGGGCCCGCGGAGTGGTGGCCAGGTAGGAGAGGATGCCCCAGGTCACCACGGCGTTGGCGGTATGTCCGGAAGGAAATATATCGCCGCCGGCGAAGAGCTCGGCCGAGCCGATCTGCGTCGCGTAGTGGGGGCCGAGCCGGCCCAGGCCGATCTTGACGGCACCCACCGTCACGTTGAGCAGCAGGAGTGCCGTGCCCAGCACCAGCAGGGGGCGCAGGGTGTGCTGTCGCCACGACCGCCAGCCGAGCCACGCCGCGACCATCACGGCGGTCGGGCCGCGCTGGCCGAGCACCACGAAGTAGTCCAGAGGGGCGTGCAGTTCCGGCCACTGCTGGTAGGGCCGGAAGAGCATGACCTTCCAGTCGATGAGGACCAGCCAGGACGAGGCGAGCACCGCCACCACGATGGCGGCGTAGAACGCCGACGTCCCGCCGAAGAGGGCGAGACGGGTGCGGCTCATCCGCGGGATCTCAATCTTCGGCGGTTCCGGCTCCCGGTCCAGTCGGGCAAAGATGTCGGTACGCACCCAATCGACGTTACAGGGAGTGAGTGTCGGGCCAGGCCGATCCGGTCTCTTTGTGATGACGATGTGATGTGGAGTGGGTATCGGAGCGTGCTTATTCCGTGCTTATCCAAAAAGCTGGGCGACGCCGTGCCCCTATTGCCGCGAGTGCCGCTAGTCGTAAGTGTGTTTGTCTGTCGAGGAAATGGTCTGCGCGGGCGGGGCGCGGGAATTCGACCGGCGTACGCGCCGGGGCCGGGGCCCCGCGCCGGCGTGTCGGCCCGGCCGCCCGGCGCGCCCGCCGGGCCGGGCGTCCCGCGCCGCGCGCACGGCCCGGCGTGTCGTACGCCACACGAGTGGGCCCGTTCGGGTGAGAGATCGGCCACCCATCACCGGCCTGACCTCACGTAGGCTGACGGTTCACTCGCCCTCCTCCAGGCTTCGACCGTGTTCGGCCCGGGGGACCCCAGAGGCCGGGCCGCCCCGTGGAACGTCCCCTCCGCGGCCGGCGCCCACCGAGTGCGAGAGATCCAGCGGGAGGTACGTACATGACCGGGACGACCACGGCCGGAGCACGGCCGAGTACCACCGGCGGCGGTACCAACCGGTGGGTCGTCCTTCTCGTCCTCTGCGTCAGCCTGTTGTTCGTCGCCCTCGACGCGACCGTCCTGCACGTCGCCGTGCCGGCCGTCACCGAGGACCTCCGCCCGAGCTCGACGGCGCTGCTGTGGATCGTCGACGCCTACCCCCTCGTGTGCGCCTCGCTGCTGATCCTGTTCGGCACGCTCGGTGACCGGATCGGGCGGCGGCGTGTCCTGCTCGCCGGGTACGCCCTGTTCGGCGTGGCGTCCGCGGTCGCGGCGCTCGCCGACACGCCGGCCGTCCTGATCGCCGCACGGGCGATGCTCGGCGTCGGCGGCGCGATGATCATGCCGGCGACGCTCTCCATCCTCCGTGCCGTCTTCCCCGACCGGCGTGAGCGGGCCACGGCCATCGGCGTCTGGACGGCCGTCGCCGCCGTCGGCGCCGCAACCGGCCCCGTGCTGGGCGGCTTCCTCGTCCAGCACTTCTGGTGGGGCTCGGTCTTCCTGATCAACATCCCGCTGATGGCGCTGATACTGCCGGTCGGCCGCTGGCTGCTGCCCGAGTCCAAGGGCAGCGGCGACGGCCCGTGGGACGTGCTCGGCGCGCTGATGGCGGCGGCCGGAGTCCTCGGCGTGGTCCTCGGCGTCAAGCGGGCCGGTGCCGGCGAGTACCTGCTCGGCCCGGCCACCGCCGGTCCGCTGCTCGTGGGCGCGCTCCTGCTGGTCCTCTTCGTACGGCGGCAGAGGCGCCACACGCATCCGCTGATCGACATGCGGCTGTTCTCGCGGGCCGCGTTCACGACGTCGGTCGGCTGCATCGTCCTCGCCATGCTGGCCCTGGTCGGCCTGGAGCTCATCGCCGTCCAGTACCTGCAACTGGTCCTGGACCTCAGCCCGCTGGAGACGGGCCTGCGGCTGCTGCCGTTGACGTTCGCCGCGATGGCCGCGGGCGCCACCGGCTCGTACACGCTGTCCCGGCTCGGTCCCCGCCGGATGGTCGGCTGGGGCTTCGTGCTGACGGCGGCGGCCGTGCTGCTGCTGGTGCCGATGGGCCACCACGACCGGCCCGTGCTCCTCACCGCCGGATTCGTCCTGCTCGGGTTCGGGCTCCAGACGACGCTGTTCGCGGCGTACGAGTCGATGCTCAGCGAGGCGCCCGCAGACAGCGCGGGCGGCGCCGCCGCGATCGGCGAGACCTCCTACCAGCTCGGCGCCGGCATGGGCATCGCCCTGCTCGGCAGCGTCATGAACGCCGCGTACGCGCCGGGACTCGCCGGTGTGCCGGGCGTTCCGGCCGCTTCGGGCGCGGCGGCGGCGAACTCGCTCGGCGAGGCGTACCAGGTGGCCGCCCAGCTCGGCGGCGCCGCCGGGGACGCGCTGCGCTCGGCGGCGCGCCACGCGTTCGTGCACGGCCTGCACGTCACGCTGCTCGTCAGCGCGGGGCTGCTGCTGCTCGGGGCGCTGATGGCGCTGCGGCTGCCGCGCGTGATGGAGACGCCGGCCGACGGGTGCGACGAGGCGGACGTCATGGAGGCCATGGAGGGGGCGCGGGCGGTGGAGTCCGTGGTCGTCGTCCCGGACGCGCGGGTTCCGGCGCGTCGTGAACCGGCCGAGACGGCACGCTCTGGACGCGCGGCACACTGAGCCGTAACGTCGGCCCGAGTCGTAACTACCACCGCTAGTTTCAGTGGTGGGCCCGCAGCCGGAGGCCCCTATGTCCGCACCCCCGAAGCTCCCGCCGTTCGACCCCCGGGACCCCCTGGGCATCGACGATCTGCTCGACCCGGAGGACCTCGCCGTCCGCGACACCGTCCGCGAATGGGCCGCCGACCGGGTGCTGCCGCACATCGCCGACTGGTACGAGAAGGGCGAGCTGCCCGGCATCCGCGACCTCGCCCGCGAGCTCGGCGCGCTCGGCGCGCTCGGCATGTCGCTGGAGGGGTACGGCTGCGCCGGCGCGAGCGCCGTCCAGTACGGACTGGCCTGTCTGGAGCTGGAGGCCGCCGACTCCGGCATCCGCTCCCTCGTCTCCGTCCAGGGCTCGCTCGCCATGTACGCCATCCACCGGTTCGGCAGCGAGGAGCAGAAGCGGCGCTGGCTGCCCTCCATGGCGGCGGGCGAGACCATCGGCTGCTTCGGGCTCACCGAACCGGACCACGGTTCCGACCCGGCGGGGATGCGGACGTACGCCAGGCGGGACGGCACCGACTGGGTGCTCAACGGCCGCAAGATGTGGATCACCAACGGTTCGGTCGCGGGCGTCGCCGTGGTGTGGGCGCGTACGTCCGACGAGGAAGGGGGCGCGATCCGCGGCTTCGCCGTGCCGACGGACACTCCCGGCTTCTCGGCCCCCGAGATCAGGCACAAGTGGTCGCTGCGCGCGAGCGTCACCAGCGAACTGGTCATGGACGACGTGCGGCTGCCCGCCGACGCCGTGCTGCCCGGTGTCACGGGGCTGAAGGGCCCGCTCAGCTGTCTGTCCCATGCCCGCTACGGCATCGTCTGGGGCGCGATGGGCGCCGCGCGGGCGTCGTTCGAGGCCGCGCTCGACTACGCGCGCGTCCGGGAGCAGTTCGGCCGGGCCATCGGCGGCTTCCAGCTCACCCAGGCCAAGCTGGCCGACATGGCGGTGGAACTGCACAAGGGCGTCCTGCTCGCCCATCATCTCGGGCGGCGGATGGACGCGGGGCGCCTGCGTCCCGAGCAGGTCAGTTTCGGCAAGCTGAACAACGTGCGGGAGGCGATCGAGATCTGCCGTACCGCCCGCACGATCCTCGGTGCCAACGGGATCTCCCTCGAATACCCCGTCATGCGGCACGCGACGAACCTCGAATCGGTGCTCACCTACGAGGGCACCGTCGAAATGCACCAGCTGGTGCTGGGCAAGGCGCTCACCGGGCTCGACGCCTTCCGGTGAGGCGTCCGCCGGGGCACCCCTAGCTCTGGTTGAAGAAGCCGTCCTCGGCGCGGCCCCCGGGCTCCCCGTTGACGATCTCCGTGTCCGCGGGCGTCAGCAGGAAGACCCGGGTGGCCACGCGCTCGATGGAACCCCGCAGGCCGAAGGTCAGACCGGCCGCGAAGTCGACGACACGCTTGGCGTCGGAGGGCTCCATGGAGGTGAGGTTCATGATCACGGGGACGCCGTCCCGGAACAGCTCGCCGATGGTGCGGGCGTCCCGGAAGCCGTCGGGGGAGACCGTGGCGATCCGGCGGCCCTCCTCGGCGGCGCTCTCGGAGGCGACCCGTACGCGCGGGTCGGTCACCCAGGCGTCGCCGTTGCGGTCACCCTCGGCGTACTCGTCGTCGTAGTAGCGCTCGTCGTTGTCCTCGACGAGTCCCAGCCAGGCACTCGCCTTGCGCACCGATCCCATGGACGCCTCCTTTCGTCGCGGTCACTTGTGGTTCCGCTGTTGCCTATGGTCGTCCATCATCCGGATCGCGCGCCAAGTGGATAGTCGCCGCGCGAGGGTTTCGTGACGGTACTGGTGCAGAAGATGTGGCGATTCGTCAAGGTTCTTCCCACGTAGGGGCCCTGGGAGGCCTCTTCCGTAACTCAAATATGAAATTCAGCCCGGATGGGTGAGCGAGGAGGCGTATGGGTGAACGAACCACGCTCGGTACGATGCCCGGCGCACCATCGAACGACTCCCGGGGGAACGCCGTGTTCGGAATCGTCAGGCCCTGCTCGCACCGGCTCACCCACGGGCTCAAGACCGAGTGGATGGCCCATCTCTGCGGGCTCTGCCTGGCACTTCGCGCCGACCACGGCCAGTTCGCCCGGGTCGCGACCAACTACGACGGCCTCATCGTCTCGGTTCTGACGGAGGCTCAGTGCGCCCCGGACCGCGCCGCCAGGCGCACGGCCGGACCCTGCCCCCTGCGAGCCCTGCGCACCGCGCCGGTCGCCCGGGGCGAGGGCGCACGGCTCGCCGCGGCCGTCTCCCTGGTCCTCGCGTCGGCGAAGGTACGTGACCATGTCGCCGACGGCGACGGGCTGCTGGCCCGCCGCCCCATGGCGGCCGCCGCCCGCCGCGTCGCGCACCGCTGGGACCGGGCGGGGGCCCGGGCCGGGCGGGAGCTCGGCTTCGACACCGCCCTCCTCGTCGACGCCGTGGACCGGCAGCCGGGCATCGAGGCGGCGGCCCGGCTGGGCACCCCTCTGCTGACGGTGACCGAGCCCACCGAGACGGCCACCGCGGCGGCCTTCGCCCACACCGCCGTCCTCGCCGGCAGGCCGGGGAACGTGGCACCGCTCAGCGAGGCGGGACGGCTCTTCGGGCGGCTCGCGCACCTGCTGGACGCCGTGGAGGACCTGGAGGCCGACGCCGCGTCCGGCGCCTGGAACCCCCTCACCGCTACCGGCACCTCCCTGGCCGAGGCGCGGCGGCTCGCGGACGACGCGGTGCACGGCATCAGGCTCGCGCTGGGGGACGCGGAGTTCACCGACGACCGGCTGCTGCACACGCTGCTCGCGCACGAGCTGCGGCGGTCGGTGGACCGGGCGTTCGCCACGACGACGTGCGCGCACCAGGGGCACGGCGGCTGGCAGGGCACACCCCCGCCGGGCAACCCCTACCAGGGAGGCCCCCATCAGGGAGGCCCCCATCAGGGAGGCGCCTCCGGCCCGTACGGGGGCCCGCACGGCGGCCCGTACGGGGGCGGGCAGCCGGGCGGCCCCGGCGGTCCGGGGGGTCCCGGCGGGCTGCCGCCGGGCTTCGGCGGCGAACAGCCCCGGCGCAAGCCGCCGCGCGGCCTCCTGGCCGGCTGCGCCGCCTTCACCTGGCTGTTCTGCACCTGCCGCATCTGCTGCGCCAAGGAGTACGAGGGCCCCTGGTCCCGTAAGAGGCGCAAGGGCTCCTGCCGCAACGCGGACGACGCCTGCGACGTCTGCGAGTGCTGCTGTTGCGACAGCTGAGACGTCGCACCCCCGGGGCGCCCGGCCCGTGTGCGACGCTGGACCGCATGAGCAGCGACCCCGAGCAGGACTGGAAGAACTGGCACGCGTGGCGCACCGCCCAGGTTTCGGCGCCATACGGCCCGCTCTCCCTCACCGGCACCCACTGGCTCGCCGACCACCCGGAGGGCGTCGTCCCCGGCGTGCCGGGCACCTGGCGCGAGGACGGCGACGAGGTCGTCCTCAGCGCCCGGGCGTCGGACGGCGTCACCGTGGACGGCCGCCCGCTGGCCGGTGACGTCCGGCTGACCGCCGACCACACCCCCATCCCCGAGTCCCGGGTAGCGGCCGCCGGACGGCGGCTGGTGGTCCTGCGCCGCGAGGGGCGGTGGGCGGTACGCGACTTCGACCCCGACGCGCCGGCGCGGCGCGCCTTCACGGGCATCGAGGCCACACCGTACGACCCGCGCTGGGTGGTGCCCGGGACCTTCCACCCGTACGAGCGGGCCCTCAGCGTGCGCGTCGAGAACGCCGACGGGCGGGAACGCGGCCTCGGCCTCGCCGGCGAACTGGCCTTCACGCTCGACGGAACCGAACACACACTCCGCGTCGCCGTGGAGGAGGACGGCTCGCTGTGGGCCGTGTTCGCCGACGCCACCAGCGGCCACGGCAGCTACCGCTTCCGGTTCCTGCGCCCCACCCCACCGGCCCCCACCGGCACCGTCACGGTCGACTTCAACCGCACACTGCTGCCGCCGTGCGCCTTCGCCGACCACTTCATCTGTCCCTTCCCGCCTCCGGGCAACACCCTCCCGGTCGCCGTCCCGGCGGGCGAGCGCCGTGTCGAAGGGAACGGATCCGGCCGGTAGGCCCCCTTGCGCGGCCGGTTGACCGTGCCAATACTCCCGAGCAGCGCTTGTCGGGGGCCGCCGTGTGCCGAGTGCCCCCGGCTGCGCCTCACCGGGCCCGGCACCCCACGGCGGGCCCCCGATTCCCCTCGGGAGGAACGAACGTGAGGATCAAGCGCACGACCCCCCGCAGAGGCACGGCCGGACGGAGCCGGCTCATAGCCGTCGCCGCCGGTCTCGCCGCCGCCGCGGCGACCCTCGCGGTACCCGCCGCGAACGCCGACGCGCCGAAGACGTTCAGCGCCGCCCAGTTGTCCGCCGCGGGCTCCGCCGTCCTCGCCGCCGACGTCGCGGGCACCGCCTGGCACGTGGACGACACGACCGGAACCCTGGTCGTGACGGCCGACTCGACCGTCTCCCGGGCCGACATCGCCCGGATCAAGCGACAGGCCGGCGCCAACGCCGCGGCGCTGCGTATCGAACGCACCCCCGGAACCTTCTCCCCGTACATCTCGGGCGGCGACGCCGTGTACGCCACCAGCTGGCGCTGCTCCCTCGGCTTCAACGTCCGCGACAGGTCCGGCGCCGAGTACTTCCTGACGGCCGGTCACTGCACGGACGGCGCCGGCACCTGGTACGCCAACTCCGGCCGGAGCACCGTCCTCGGACCGACCGCCGGCTCCAGCTTCCCCGGCAACGACTACGGCATCGTGCGCTACTCCAACGCGGACATCACCAGGCCCGGAACCGTCGGGAACGTGGACATCACCGCCGCCGGTGACGCGCGCGTCGGCATGTCCGTCACCCGCCGAGGCTCCACCACCGGCACCCACAGCGGCACGGTGACCGGCCTCAACGCCACGGTCAACTACGGCGGCGGCGACATCGTCCGCGGCATGATCCGTACCAACGTCTGCGCCGAACCCGGCGACAGCGGCGGACCGCTCTACTCCGGCGGCCTGGCCATCGGCCTGACCTCCGGCGGCAGCGGCAACTGCCGTACCGGCGGCACCACCTTCTACCAGCCGGTCCCCGAGGCCCTGCGCGCGTACGGGGTCGACATCTACTGACACGGGCGGACGCACCGCCCGGCCGCCGGCACGGACAGACCGGGTCACGTCGAACCCCCGCCCGCCGCGGCGGGGGTTCGACTGCTGACCGCGTTCGAGAGGATGTGAGAGCGGTCGGCCACAGGAGAGCGGGGACGGATGAAACGCATCGGAGTGACCGGTCACAGGCACATCCCCGCCGCACTGCAGTCGTACGTGCGCGCCGCCATCCTCGCGGTCTTCGACGGCCATGAGGGCTCCCTCGAAGCCCTCTCCAGCCTGGCAGTCGGCGCCGACACGCTCTTCGCGGACGCCGCCCTGGCCAGCGGCGCCGAACTGACGGTGGTCGTCCCCAGCGGCGACTACGAGGAAGGCTTCACCGACCCCGCCGAACTCGCCCGCTACCGATGCCTCAAGGCGCGCGCCTCGCGCGAGGTGCGCATGGCGTTCCCGCACTCCACCGACGAGGCGTACTACGCGGCCGGCGCCTACATCGCCGACCACTGCGACCGGCTGCTGGCCGTCTGGGACGGCCGGCCGGCCCGGGGGCTCGGCGGCACGGGCGACATCGTGCGCTACGCCCGTGCCCTCGGCAAACCGGTGACGGTCATCTGGCGCGACGGTGTCGAACGCGCCTGACCGCCCCGGCACCGCGCCGTGCCGTTCCCGGCACCGTGCCGCCCCCGGTCCGGGCTATCTGCGGTGCTGGACCAGCCAGTCGGTGTGCTGGGGCGAGACGATGCGCTCGGTCTCGTACACCGCCGCCGACCAGGTCTCGTCGGTCACCATCGTCTCCATCGCCGTGTGCAGCGCCGCCAGGTCCTCCTCCACCAGCGAGTGGGCGGCTATCAGCGGCTGGTGGCGGCGGATCTCGCTCCACGCGACACCGGACGCGGCCGCGGCGGACAGCAGCCCGGCCAGCCGTGGCGCCTCACCGACCGAGAAGGTCTGGAGCACCCCGAGGAGCAGGGCCAGCAGGGTGAGCGCGACGGTCGACGCGGACCAGAGCGCGGTCGCCCGGCGCGACACCACGGCCCGCCTGTGGTACCAGTTGCGCTGCTCGATCAGCCGGTCCCTGACGTACGTCTCCTTGCGTACCCGGAAGGGCTTGCCGCGCAGCATCCGCATGGCCGGGGTGATGAGTTCCACCCCGGTCGCCTTCTCCGCCTCCCGTGGATCGTGCCAGCCGACCTTCCGCAGCTCGCCGAGGCCCTCCTCGAGTCGCGCGAGGAAAACCCCGTCCGCGTCGGGGGAGTCGGCCTCGAAAGGCGATCCGTGCACCGCGTACCGCCACGACATGGACTTGATGAACTCCGCTGCTGAGCGGTTCAGTTGCCAGTGCGACTTTGCTCGGCGCCGTGAGGCGCGATAGGTGACCAGCAGCACACCCGCGTACGCCGACGCGCCCAGCGCGCCCGCGAGTTGGAACGTGCTCCCGATCCGCCAGCCGCCCGGCACGGCGGCCAGGCAGGCTCCCAGGACGAGAAGCAGCAGCTGGAGGCGGGTGGCCTGGACCGCCTCACGCTGCCGGGAGACGGCTATCTCGTCGGTCCGGTGGAACAGTGGCGGAAGATCCGCGTTTCGGAACACCATGCTCTGGAGTGGGCCCTGATACCCGGCCATCCGCACCCCCGTCTGCGATTTTGTCGTCACTCTTTCGATGGAATGGCTTGTTCCGGGTGGGTCGGGGAATACTGGCGCAACGCTTTTGATTCATCCCCTTGCGCTGATTTGCTGTAGGTGGCCACGAGAGTAAAGTCGTGCCGCCGACACTGCAACGGTGCGGTTCCGCAGATCGACCCACTTCCTCAAGGACGGCCGCCGTGAGCTTTCAGACTTCTGTGACCTTCGCCGGTGCGAAGAAGAACCGTGTCCCCCTCGCCGAGATCGACGTACGGGGGGCGGACGCCGCCAAGAAGCTCAGCCGTGTCCTGCCCGCCGGTGACGACCGCACACCGCGGGTCTCGACGTTCAACTCCGCGCTCTGAACCGGCTCTAGACTGGTGGAATGACCGGCCCACTGGCCCCATTCCGAGAGATCGTTCTCAAGGTCCACAGCCGATGTGATCTCGCCTGTGACCATTGCTATATCTACGAACACGCAGATCAGAGCTGGCGTACCCGCCCGAAGGCGATCTCTGACGAGGCGATTTCCCAGGCAGCTCTGCGACTGGCCGAGCATGCCGAGAACCATGCCCTGCCCTCCGTGTCAGTGATCCTGCACGGAGGGGAGCCCCTGCTGGCCGGTCCCGCGCGACTGCGCCGCGTGTGCGCCGAACTCCGCCGGGCCCTGGATCCCGTCACCGACCTCGACCTGCGGATCCACACCAACGGCCTGCAACTCAGCCCCCGCTACCTCGATCTCTTCGACGAGTACGGCGTCAAGGTGGGCGTCTCCCTCGACGGCGACAAGACCGCCAACGACCGCCACCGCCGCTTCGCCGACGGCCGCAGCAGCCATCCGCTCGTCCTCCGGGCCGTCGAACTGCTCCACGAGGAGCGCTACCGCCATCTCGACCTCGGTCTCCTGTGCACCATCGACGTCGCCAACGACCCGGTCGCGGTCTACGACGCGCTCACCGCGCTCGACCCGCCGCGCATCGACTTCCTGCTGCCGCACGCCACCTGGGAGGCCCCGCCTCCCCGTCCCGACGGCTCGGCCACCGCGTACGCCGACTGGATCCTCGCCGTCTTCGACCGCTGGGACGCCCAGGGGCGGCCCGTGCCCGTCCGGCTCTTCGCATCGGTGCTCTCCACCCTGAGCGGCGGGCCCAGCCTCACCGAGTCCCTCGGCCTGGCACCGACCGACCTCGTGGTCATCGAGACCGACGGCACCCTCGAACAGGTCGACTCCCTCAAGAGCGCCTACGACGGCGCCGCCGCCACCGGATACAACGTCTTCGACCACTCCCTCGACGAGGTCGCCGCCCACCCCGGCGTCCGGGCCCGCCAACTCGGCCTCGCCGGCGTCGGCGACACCTGCCGCCGCTGCCCCGTCGTCCGCTCCTGCGGCGGCGGCCTCTACACCCACCGCTACAGCGCCGCCGCCGGCTTCGACAACCCGTCGGTCTACTGCGCCGACCTGGAGGCGCTGGTGCGCGGCATCGAGGACCGCACCGCCGTCCGCCTCGCGTCCCCCTCGGTCACCGACCCCGGCGCGCTCACCGACGAGCAGCACGACCTGACCCGCGTCCTGCTCGCCGAGCTGCACAGCGCGCTCGACGGGCGCGGCGGCGACGACTGGGCCGAGGCATGGGAGTCCGCGGGCACCGTGGAACGGCGGACGGACGCGCTGGACGACGTACTCGCCCACCCCTACACCCGCACCTGGCTGCTGGACTGCCTCGACGCCCTGAGCCAGGGCCGCCCCGCCCCGGCACGGCACCTCGGCAGGTACGTCGCGGCGGCCGCGGTACGGGGCGGACTCGACCTCCCGGTCCGGGTGCCCCACGACGGCGGAGCCCTCCACCTGCCCACCCTCGGCACGGTCCTGCTGCCCGGCGGCGAAGGCCCCGTCGAGGTGCGGGCCACCGGCACCGGGTTCCTGGTACGGGCGTCCGGCGCCGAACGGCA
This sequence comes from Streptomyces sp. NPDC047886, assembly GCF_043204435.1. NCBI lineage: Bacteria > Bacillati > Actinomycetota > Actinomycetes > Kitasatosporales > Streptomycetaceae > Streptomyces > Streptomyces sp. NPDC047886. The sequence goes on along the minus strand of NZ_JBIDCF010000016.1, from coordinate 6,245 downwards.
CATCGCGCCGGACGACGGCCCGGGGCCCGGATGGCTGCCGCTGCGGCACGCCGGAGCCTTCGTCGTCGACGACCTCGACCCGTACCGCGCGTGCCACGACAGCCGCGAAGCGGGCCGGCTCACCGACGCGCGGGCCGCCGACTGGGCCGCCCGGCTCGACGCCGCCTGGGCGCTGCTGCGGGACACCGTCCCGGCCCAGGCCGCCGATGCCGCGGCGCTGCTCACCACGCTCACCCCGCTGACCGGTGGGGACGCCTCCGTCGGCCGCCACGCCGTCGGCGCGCTCGGCGTCCCCCTCCACGGCGACCCCGCCACGCTGGCGCGGGCCCTGCTGCGCGGCCTGCGGCGCGCCAGGCTGCGGGCGTTGCTGGACGTCACGGACCTGTACGCGCTGGACGGCGGCTGGCTCCACCCGGCGCCGTGGCAGGAGGAGCCCGTCCCCGTCTCCGTGCTGCTGGCCGGGGCGGACGAGCGCGTCGGCCTCGCGGCGTACGAACCCGGCCATGCCGATCACGCGGCCCGCGCGCTGGACCTGCTGGAGCACGCGGCCGAGCTCACCGTCAGCGGCAAACTCCTGCTGGCCGGGCTGCGGAAAGAGGCCGGAGACCGACGATGACTGAAAAGCGGCGTTGAATGACTGAACGTCGCGGACGTGGAGCGAACCCTGCTCCGGAATGATTGATGAGACGTATCCTTCCCATCCGGATACGAGCGTTCACAGCAGGACGGGGGTCGCGTGCACGCGTCATCGCAGCAGCGAGCGGCGGACCATCGGCCGTACTTCTTCTTGAGTTACGCGCATACGCCGAGATACGAGGCCGGAGGTCCGGACCCCGACATGTGGGTCGAGCGGCTCTTCCGCGACTTATGCGGCCATGTGATGGCCATGACCGACCTGCCGGCCGGGGCACCGGCCGGATTCATGGACCGGGAGATACGCTCCGGCGAAGGCTGGTCGGAACGGCTCGGCGAAGTCCTCGCCAGCTGCCGGGTCTTCGTCCCCCTCTTCTCGCCGCGCTACTTCGCCAGCGAGATGTGCGGCAAGGAATGGTTCGCCTTCGCCCGCCGCGCGATCTACGACGGCGCCAAACAGAACAGATCCCTGGACGCCATCGTCCCCGCCCTCTGGGTACCCGTCCCGCCCGAACAACTCCCCGGACCCGCCGAACGGCTCCAGTTCAACCACCGGGATTTCGGCGACCGCTATGTCACCGACGGACTGTACGGACTGATCAAACTCCGGATATTCGCCGAGGAGTACGAACGGGCCGTCTACGAACTGGCCAAACGCATCGTCTCCGTCGCCGACGGCGTCGCCCTCGGCCCCGGCCGCCCCGTCGACTACCGCCAGGTCCCCAGCGCCTTCGGCGCCCCCGGCAGCGGCCCCAGACCCATCCAGGTCACCGTCGCCGCACCCACCCGGCACGACCTCCCCGACGGCCGCGTGGCCGACTACTACGGCGAGATGCCGCAGGACTGGAACCCGTACCACCCGGAATCGTCCCGGCCCCTCGCCTACGTCACCGAGGACCTCGTCCGCTCCCTCAACTACCAGGCGAACGTCTCCTCCTTCGACCACGACACCGTCCCCCTGGACAGCAAACAGCCGCCCAGTCGCCCCGAGATCCTGCTCGTCGACCGCTGGGCGCTCCAGGACGAGGAACGCCGCCGCAGACTCGCCGCGTTCGACGCCGAACACCGCCCCTGGGTCAGCGTCGTCGTCCCCTGGAACCGGATGGACCACCAGAGCCGGGCGGCCGAGACACAGCTCGCCGACACGCTGGAACACACCATGCCGGTCAAGATGGGCCAGGGCCGCGCCGCCAGCCGTGCCGCCGCCCGGGGCGTACCGAGCATGGAGGCGTTCGGCCAGATCCTGCCCCAGGTGGTGGAGGCCGCCGCGCAGCAGTACCTCAGGCATGCCGCGGTGTACCCGCCGGCGGGCGGCCGGCACACCGAGCGGCCCAGGCTGCGCGGCCCGATGGCCGGCGAATTCGGCACCACGCACTTCATCCCCGAGACGCACGAGATCGCGCCCGATGCGGAGGACCCGGATGACAGCCAGTCGTGATGGACGCATCGTCACCTTCTACTCGTACAAGGGTGGAACGGGACGGACGATGGCCCTGGCCAACACGGCGTGGATTCTCGCCGCGAACGGCAAGCGGGTGCTGGCCGTCGACTGGGACCTGGAAGCCCCCGGCCTGCACCGTTTCTTCCACCCCTTCCTCGACCCGTCCACCCTCGGCGCCACCACCGGCGTCATCGACCTGATCACCGAATACGCCTGGGCCGCCACCAGTCCCGCGCAGCGGCCCGACGACTGGCACCGTGACTACGCGCGTATCCAGCCGCACGCCGTCTCCCTCACCCCCGAGGCGCTCGGCTGGGAGTTCCCCGACGGCGGCACCCTCGACTTCGTCTCCGCCGGCCGCCAGAACCGCGAATACTCCGCGACCGTCTCCACCTTCGACTGGGACAACTTCTACGACAGGCTCGGCGGCGGGCACTTCTTCGACGCCCTCCGCGACGACATGAAGGCCAACTACGACTACGTCCTGATCGACAGCCGCACCGGTCTCAGCGACATCGCCGACATCTGCACCGTCCACCTGCCCGACGTCCTGGTCGACTGCTTCACGCTCAGCGACCAGTCCATGGACGGCGCCGCCGCCGTCGCCCGCCAGATCGACGAGCGGTACGGCGGCCGGGGCATCCGCATCTTCCCCGTACCGATGCGCATCGACGAGGGCGAGAAGGAGAAGGCCGACGCGGGCCGCGCCCTGGCCCGGCTCAAGTTCGACGGCTTCCCCACCGGGATGCGGGGCGAGGAACTCGCCTCCTACTGGGGTGCCGTGGAGATCCCCTACCGGCCCTACTACGCCTACGAGGAGACCCTCGCCACCTTCGGCGACGACGCCGGCATCGCCAACTCCCTGCTGTCCGCCTTCGAACGGCTCACCGCCGTCATCACCGAGCAGCGGGTCACCGCCATGCCCTCCGTCGAGGAGGAGGTACGGCTGCGGATCCGGGACGCCTTCACCCGGCGCAGGCCCGCCATGCCCGCCGACCTGTTCCTCTCGTACGTCGCCGAGAACCGCATGTGGGCCGACTGGATCGAGTCCGTCCTCACCCGCGCCGGCTTCCGGGTCGTCCCCCGCGACGTGTCCGCCGACCCCGCCACCACCCCGGGCGCCGGCGCGTACGCCCCCGAGAACGCCGCCCGCACCGTCGTCCTGCTCTCCAGCGCCTACCTGAAGTCCGCGCGCGCCGTCGAGGTCTGGGAACGGGCCGCCGCCGAGGACCCCGGCGGCGGGCGCCGCCATCTGCTGCCGCTGCGCGTCGGCGACGTCCGGCTCACCACCCCGTACATCGACCGCAACCCCGTCGACCTGTTCCGGCTCGACGAGGTCCACGCCACCACCGCCCTGCTCCGCGCCCTCGACCGGCCCGTACAGCTCACCGACGGCGTGCCGCCGGGCCCCAGGTTCCCGGGCACCGTGCCGAAGATCTGGAACGCGCCGCCCCGCAACCCCGGCTTCACCGGCCGGTCCTCCGTCCTGGAACGGATGCGCGACCAGCTCGGCGGCGGCATGGCCGTCGTCCTGCCCCAGCCGCAGACCCTGTACGGACTCGGCGGCGTCGGCAAGACCCAGGTCGCCCTGGAGTACGTGCACCGGTTCATGGCCGACTACGACCTCGTCTGGTGGATGTCCGCCGAACAGACCGACGACGTGATCGCCTCCCTCGCCGAACTCGCCGTACGCCTCGGCGCCCAGGGCGGCGAGGACATGGCGGCCGCCTCCCAGGAGGCCGTCGACCTGCTGCGGCGCGGCGTGCCGTCCCACCGCTGGCTGCTCGTCTTCGACAACGCCGACGACCCCGACCAGCTCAAACGCTTCTTCCCGACCGGCGGCCACATCCTCGTCACCTCCCGGAACCAGACCTGGTCGCAGTACGGGGACGCCCTGCCCGTCGACGTCTTCCGGCGCGAGGAGTCCATCGAACACCTCCAGCGCCGGGCCAGGGGCCTGAGCGCCGACGACGCCGACAAGGTCGCCGACGCCGTCGGCGACCTGCCGCTCGCCGTCGAACAGGCCGCCGCCTGGATCGCGGAGACCGCGACCCCCGTCTCCGACTACCTGGAACAGCTCGAACAGGCCGCCGCCAGCACCCTGGCGCTGAACCAGCCCGCCGGCTACCCCGAGCCGGTCGCCGCGACCTGGAACGTCTCCATCGAACGGCTCAAGGAACGCTCACCCGCCGCCGTGCGGCTGCTCCAGCTGTGCGCGTTCTTCGCGCCCGAGCCGATCCACGCCAACCTGCTGTACAGCAAGGAGATGATCAAAGCCCTCAAGCCGTACGACCCCGCGCTCCAGGAGAAACTGGTGCTCGGCCGGATCATCCGGGAGATCGGCCGGTTCGCCCTCGCCAAGGTCGACCAGGTCTCCAACTCCATCCAGGTCCACCGGCTCGTGCAGGCCGTCATCCGCTCCCAGCTCACCGACGAGGAACAGCAGGAGGCCCGGCACGCCGTGCACCGCGTCCTCGCCGGGGCCCGCCCCGACGACGACGAGCCCATCGACAACCCGTCGACCTGGCCCCGCTTCAACACCATCTGGCCCCACCTCGCCACATCCGAGGCCCGCTACTGCAAGGAACCGGAGACCCGCAGGCTGCTCATCGACCGGGTCCGCTACCTGTGGAAGCGCGGCGACTGGCAGACCGCCTGGACCCTCGGCAGCGACCTGCGCGAAGCCTGGCGCGACATGCTCGGCGACGACGACATCCAGTACCTCTACCTGCGCTTCCACCTCTCCAACATCCTGCGCTCGCAAGGCCGCTACGTGGAGGCCAGAGAGCTCGACGAGGTCACCCTGGAGCGGCAGCGCGCCGTACTCGGCCCGTCCCATCCGCACACCTACATGACCACCAGCGGACTCGCCATGGACCTGGGCACGCTCGGCCAGTACGGCAGGGCCATGGAACTGGCCACCGAGGCCCACGAGGGCTTCAGCCAGATCTTCCACGAGTCGCACCCGCGGACCCTCGCCGCCGCCAACAACCTGGCGCTGAACCTGCGGATGGTCGGGCAGTACGCCCGCGCCCGCGAGATCGACCAGGACGTCTTCGACCGGCGCACCGAAGTGCTCGGCGCCGACCACCCGTACACCCTGTCATCGGCCACCTCGCTCGCCCGCGACCTGCGGGAGGTCGGCCGGTACGAGGACTCCGTGGCGCTGCTCAGCCGTACGTACGCCAGCTACAAGGCGACCCTCGGCCGGTCCTTCCCCGGCACCCTCGCCGCGGCGAAGAGCCTCGCCGTGTCCCTGCGGCGCGCCGGACAGCTGGACGACGCCCGGCGGCTGACCACCGCCACCCGCAACCGCTACCGCGCGAAGTACACATCGGCCAACCCGGACTCGCTCGCCTGCGACCTGAACCTGGCGGCCGACCTGTACGCCGCGGGCGAGCCCGTCGCCGCCCGGGACCTGGCGCAGGAGGTCGTCGACCAGTACATGAAGGTGCCGGGGGAGCGGCACCCCTACACGCTCGCCGCGCTCAACAACCTCGGCATCTACCAGTGGGGATGCGGGGCGCCTGAGGTCGCGGAACAGTTGCTCCAGAACGCGCTGGGCGCGATGCGGAAGGTGCTCGGCGACACCCATCCGCACGCGCTGTTCTGCACCGTCAACCTCGCCAACGCCTTTGCCGACCTCGGCGAGCTCGACCAGGCGCTGGAGATCGAACGGCGGACCGTGGCGGCGCTGCGGGAGGTGCTGGGCGCGCACCACCCCGAGGTGCTGGCCGTCGCGTCCAACATGTCCGTCACGCTCGGCGCGCTCGGCCGCAAGGACGAGGCCGCGGTGCTGCGGGCCGAGACCGCGGACGAGCTGTCCCGGCAGCTGGGCGACGACCACGGGCTGACCCGGCTCGCGCGCGACGAGCGTCGCGTCCATCGTGATCTGGAGCCGCTGGCCGTGTAGTTCTTCTGTTGCGGGGCGGTGGGTGGGTGTGGGTGGGTGGGTGGGGGTGGTGTTCCCTTCGTCCGGTGGGGGGTCGGGGGGGGGGGGGGGGGGGCGGCCCGGGGGGGGGGGGGGGGGGGGGGGGGGGGGGGGGGGGGGGGGGGGGGGCGCCCCCCCCCCCCCCCCGGGTCCTGGACCGGAGCGGTCAGACGTCCTCGGCCCAGCGGCCGGTGCGCCAGCCGTCGAGGTCGTAGTCGTCCATGCACTTCTGGACGAGGT
>NZ_JBIDCF010000015.1:0-99245 GCF_043204435.1 Streptomyces sp. NPDC047886 | reverse complement strand
CCCCGCGGAGCGGGATATGCCTCGGCAAGCCGAGGCATAGAGCGCGAATTGCGCAAGCGCAATTCGGATTCCGGCGCAAGCGCCGGAATGGAATTCCGCAAGCGGAATTCAAAAGGCAGGACAATTCGCGCAAGCGCGAATTGTGGGCACCCGCGCAAGCGCGGTTGCCTTGGCTGGCTACGGGGGAAGGTGCATCACGCGCGGGCCTGTGTAGGGCTTGGGGTTACTGGCCACCACCCCCGCAACGGATGTGACGGACTGTCGGCCTGATGGGGTGCCGGCCCCACCGCAGTGACGGGCTCCGCTGCGCTCCACCCGAACCCCTCCCCCACCCTCGAACCCGGCCGCTCGCGTTCACCAATACCCCGCCAGCATACCCTATGAACCGTGCGACCGGGGCGAGAATCGGCCAAGTATCAGCCTACAGGGGGAAGCTGTCGCAGGGATGATGCATCACGGGTGCTGACTGTGTAGAGTCTGGGACCAGACACCACCACCCCGGCCCGCCACTCATCGCGCCGGACTCTCATTCCTATTACGCGCCGCATTCCGCGAAAAGGAGAACACGGGAATGGCCGTGAAACTGCGTGAACACCAGATTGAGGCCGTAGCCGCCATCGTGCGCGGTCTCGATATCCCGCCGGGCGGCATTCCCTGGAATGGTCTGCGCGGGCAGGTGCACGCCGCGTGCGGGACGGGAAAGACCATCATCGCGGCAGCCTCCGCGAAAAGGATTGTGCCCAAGGGCCGCATTCTCGTGGTGGTGCCGACCCTGGATCTCCTGGCGCAGACCGTGAAGGCGTGGAGCGAGGCCGGGCACAAGGGGCCGGCGGTCATGGTCTGCTCGCCGCTGGACGACCCGGAGCTGTGGCACCTGGGGGTGCGGTCCACGACCAACCCGGTGCAGCTGGCGCTGTGGCACGCCACGGGGCCGGTGACCATCTACGCCACCTACGCGTCGCTGGGCGTGCTCGTGGAGGCGTTCGAGGGCGCCTACGGGCAGAAGCTCGTCCCGGTGGACCTGGCGGTGGTCGATGAGGCGCACAGGACGTCGGGCTCGATGGGTAAGGCGTGGGCGGACATCCACGACCAGACGAAGATCCCGGCGCACCGCCGGCTGTACCTGACGGCGACGCCCCGGATCTGGGAGGAGCGGCTGAACCGCGAGGTCGCCGAAGGGGTGCGCGATCCGCTGCCGCGCGAGATGGCGGCGAGCATGGACGACGAGAAGGTCTTCGGGCCGGTCCTCTACAAGCTGTCGCTGGCGTCGGCCGTGTCGCGGAAGCTGCTGGCGCGGTACCAGATCATCGTCCTGGAGCTCCAGGACCCGGTCGTCACACCCGAGAAGCTGATGGGCGAGGACCGGCACACCGAGGAGGTCCGCGGGCAGCGCCTGGGGGCGCTCCAGGCCGCGCTGCTGCACACGATGGAGCGGCACAACCTCCAGACCTGCATCACCTTCCACCACCGGACCATAGAGGCCGCGGCGTACGCGGAGGGCCTTCAGCGCGTGGCCAAGCGGCTGCACGCCGACCAGCCGGAGAAGTACCCGGCGGAGATCTGGGCGGACTGGCTGTGCGGCGAGCACGTCCCGGAGCGCCGGCGGGAGGTGCTGGGCAAGTTCGGCTCCACCGCCCGGCGCGCGGTGCTCTCCAACTGCCGCGTCCTCGGGGAGGGCGTGGACATCCGGGCCGTGGACTCCGTGGCCCTGCTGGACCCCAAGGGCGCTCCGCACGACATCGTCCAGGCGATCGGCCGCGCGCTGCGCCAGAAGCCCGGAGAAGGCAAGCTCGCCTCTTTGATCGTGCCGGTATTCCTCCAGCCCGATGAATCCCCCGAGGACATGTTCACCTCCGGTTCGTACAAGCCGTTGGTGAAAGTCCTTGAAGGTCTGCGGGCTCACGATGAAGAGGCCGTGGAATTGCTGGCGATCCCGCAAGAGCCTCAGAAGGACGTCGCGCAGCCCTCCGAATACATCGGTGCCGCGCCCGGTGATGACGAGGAAGAAACCCGTCTGCTGCTCCGTTTTGCGGCTCCCCGTGATCCGGTGATGGTCGCGAACTGGGTGTCCTTCAACGTGATCGACACGGAGCGGCAGGACTGGGCGCGCGGCTGGGCGAAGCTCAAGGAGTACGTCGAGCGGGTCGGGAACGCGAATGTGCCGTACGAGCACAAGGAGGGCGCGTTCCCGCTGGGGACCTGGGTCGCGGAGCAGCGACGGGCGTACGGGGCCGGGCAGATGAACGGCCGGCGCGCGGCGCGGCTGGAGAGGCTGGGCATGGCCTGGACGGCGGCCGACGCGCGGTTCCAGGAGAACCTGGCGGCGGCCCGGGTGTACTACGCGGAGCACTGGACGCTGTGCGCGCCCCGGTCGGCGGCCGCGCTGGACAAGCCGATCGGGCAGTGGCTGTCCAACCTGCGCCGTCCCGGCGCGCTGGCCGAACACCCGGAGTGGGAGGCCGCGTTGAAGGAGATCGACGAGGACTGGAACCCGTCGTGGCCCACCGAGTGGCAGAGGCACTACGCCGCGCTGCGCGAGCTGGTGCGCGACGAGGAAGGCCCGGCGGAGGTCCTGCCCGGCTTCACCGTGCACGGCATGGACGTCGGCAAGTGGCTGGCCCGGCAGCGGAAGCCCGAGGTGTGGGCGGCCCTGGCGGAGGGGCAGCGCGAGCGCCTGGAGGCCGTCGGCGTCACCCCGCTCGCCGCCGCTCCGGCCCCGGTGGAGCCGGACGTGTCCGCGGAGCCGTCCACGGCGCCCGTGAGCGCCTTCGAGAGGGGCGTTGCGGCCCTGGCGCAGTACAAGGCCCGCACGGGCTCGGTGAAGGTCCCCAGGGCCCACGTAGAGGCGCTGCCGGACGGGACGGAGGTGAAGCTCGGGGTGTTCCTGTCCAACACCAAGAGCCGCCGGACCAAGCTGACCGCCGACAAGCTCGCCGCGCTCGCCGGCCTCGGGCTCGAGTGGGCGGCCACGGAAGGAGCGGCGTGATGACCGAGGAGGACCAGGAGGCCGGGGAGCAGCGGGTGCAGGAGGCCGTAGGGCGGCACTCCCGCACCAGGGCCTTCGTGGAGGCGGAGGACGTCATCTCGGCTGTGCTGTCCGACCCTGGGGTGCGGGAGGCGCGGGAGCGGGTGGAGGCGGCGGAGACGGAGCTGGGCATGGAGCTGTGCGCCCGTCTCCAGCCGTTCCAGGACCGCTACGACCAGGCCGTGGCGGAGGGCGACGCGGACGGGCTCGCCGGTCTCTGTGGGGGCAAGCACGGCCGCTGGGGGCGGATCTGCGTCTTGCCCGACGGGCACGAGACCTCGATGGAGGAACCGCACTGGGGCCGCAACAGCGAAGGCCGGCCGATCGCGTGGGTGGGCAGCGCGCCTGACGACTGGTGAGCAGTGGCGGTGAGACCGGCGAAGGACCCCGGGGCGCACGAGCGGCCCGGGGTCCTTCGCTGTCCGGGGCCAGCGGCACCGCTCCCAGGCCCTACACGCACTGAGGTGCGATACCCGGGGACTTTGAGCTGCGGCATCGTACTGATGTGCGTGTAGGCCCTGGGATCTTCGGGGTCCTCCCCCGGCGAACTACGGGGCGGCCGGAGCTGGACGAGGAGTCGGGGGAGGTCGTGGTTCCCGGCAGGGGAAACCCAACCATCTGACTTGGTCTTCGTGGCGTACTTTGAAGACTTCCAGCGGGAACGAGCGGCGCGTGGGCGGGAACCATCTGACTTGGCTTGGTGACGGACTTTGAAGGTGCGGCCATCGTGAAGTCCGTCCGTGGCAGTTGCGGAGTGCAGCAGGTGGGGATGCCCAAACCATCTGACTTGGCTCACGACCTACTTTGAAGACGACTCGATTTCGGGGCGCTCCCTCTGCGCGGTGGTAGCTGCGGGCCGAGAGCCCCGAATCATCTGACTTGGCTCACGACCTACTTTGAAGTTCACGGCGTGTCAGGTCCTTCTCGGCTGGGGCACCCCTAGATGATCAGCGCATGAACGTGGAGTTGCCCGGAGTGCAGTGGGACGAGTTGTGGCTGCCGTTGCGGCCGTATGCGACGAACTGGCTGCAGGAGGGGATCCGGCGTGAGCGGCGGCCGGTGGCGATGACGCGTCGGTACGTGGAGGCGAACCCGTCGGCGGTGAGCAATCTTCTCGTCGTGGATGTGGACCACTCGGATGCGGTGCTGCGGGCGGTGTCGTCGGTGGGGTCGCATCCGCTGCCGAACGCGGTCGTGGAGAACCCGGTGAACGGGCATGCTCATGCGGTGTGGGCGCTGGCGGAGGCGGTGACGCGGACCGAGTACGCCCGGCGCAAGCCACTGGCCTACGCCGCCGCCGTCACCGAGGGCCTGCGCCGCGCGCTGGACGGCGATGCGGCGTACTCGGGGCTGATGACGAAGAACCCGCTGCACACGGACTGGAGCACCGAGTGGCTCCACGGCGGACTCCACACGCTCGGCGGCCTGGAGGAGGCGCTGAGCGGCCACATGCCGCCCGCGCGCTGGCGGGAGACCAAGCGGTTCCGCACCAACATCACCGGACTGGGGCGCAACTGCTCGATCTTCGAGACGGCCCGGACCTGGGCGTACCGCGAGGTACGCCACCACTTCGGCAGCCCCGACACCCTCCACACCGCCATCCACGCCGAAGTACACACCCGCAACGCCGAATTCGCGGAGCCGCTGCCGGCCGTGGAGGCGCGTGCGATCGCCAACAGCATCCACCGGTGGATCACGACGCGCTCCAGGATGTGGAAGGACGGTGCGGCGGTCTACGAGGCCACCTTCGTCGCCATCCAGTCCGCCCGTGCCAAGAAGGGCGGCGCAGCGCGCGCTGCGCGCCGGGACGAGCGCACCGCAGCGATGCTCGAGTACATGAAGGGGAAGCCGTGATGCAGGGGCCCAGGCGCGAGCGTCGCACCGCGACGGCCCGCGAGCTCGCGGACCGGTTCGGAGTGTCCCCGCGGACCGTGCGCAGCATGATCGCCGAGGAACGCGCGGCGTACGAGGACCGCTCCCGGCAACGACGGGACCAGATCGTCGAACTGCACCGACAGGGACTGAAGGGCTACGAGATCGCTCGCGAGCTGAATGTTTCCACCGGCCTGGTGTCCATCCGGCTCAAGGAAGCCCGCTCAGCCGGTGTCGACCTCACCCGCTACGCCGCTGCCAGTGAAACCCAGGAGCAGGGCCAGGCGTAGCGAGCCGGCCGGGTCAACCCTCGGCGCGCTCCCTCTGGATCCTCTGAATCCTGCGGGCCATGTCGACCTGCGCGCGGATCACCGTGTCGAACAGGGCCTCCGGATCGCCGTCGGGGCCGGCGCTCGCAGCCAGCAGCGAGGCGACTTGGCTGGCGAGGACTGTGACCACGTCGGCCGTCCCCACCGGGCCACGGACCTCGATCAGCTTGCGCACGGCATCGTCGATGCGGTCCATGGCCTCCTCGCCCTGGAGGAACAACCCGAGCCGGTCGGCGAGGAACATGCGGACGACCGCCACACCGTCGGCCAGGGCGGTGTCCACGTTGAAGTCGGCGCGGGCCTTATCCGACTCCTTGAGCACGGCCGGGATCGTGTACGTCCGCTGCTCCGGAATGAGGCCCTCCTTTCGCCACTCCTCGTACGGGGTGGGGCCGACGGCGTCACGGCGTGCACGGTGTTCGTTGGTCGGGCTGCCGCCCTTGGTGCGGCAGGCCCGCCCTGCGGCTGCCTTGCAGGTCGGGCATTCGACACGGCGCTTCCACGAGCGCACGAGATCCATCTCGGCATCCGAGCGGAGGTGTCGTCGCCACTCGCCGCCCCACGGGATGCTGTCCGATCCGTTCTCCACGCCCATTGCCCCCTGGGTCCGGTGGTGTGTGCCGTCGTCGGTGCCGTGATGACGACCGTACCTGCGGGGGCGCCCCTCAGCGGTCGATCGGGAGAATGCCGTCCAGGCCACTCTCGGAGAGAATCTGCTGGACCGTGTCGTCCAGGGTGCTGGCCGCTTCGATGACGGTCTCCAGGCCGCCTGGGAGCAGGTCCCTCTCTCGGTACCAGCCGCGTAGGTGGCCCTCGTTGACATGCGCGAGGTACTCGGCATCCGGTTTCGTCGCGTGCCGGAGCACCGTCTCCTCGAAGGGCACGTGAAGGTAGTAGCACCGTGTGACGCCCTGGTGAGCGCGCACCAGGTCCTGAAGCATCGTGCCGTAGCGGTCGGCGTACAGGATGCCCTCTAGGACGACGTGGAAGCCGTGGTCCAGGGCGTAGCGGGCGGTGAGGTCGATCAGGCCGATGTTGGCGCCGCCGGGCCGGTCGCGTTCGCGCAGCACGATGCGGCGCAGGTTGTCCTGGGCGACGATGGCGAGATTGCGGCCGAACTTCTCGCGCAGGCCGGCCGCGACGGAGGACTTGCCCGAGGCGCTGTTGCCTCGGAGCACGATCAGGCGCGTGTCGCTGGTCCCCACGGTGCCGTGCGCGGCCTCAGTCACCCGCGGCTCACCTGGATGCGGTTCTCGTGGAAGTGCTCCCAGTCCATAACCAGGCGGAAGCGGCGGTGTGCCTCCAGGCGCTCCGCGTCGGCCGGCTCCTCGCCGCGCTGGACACGGGCGTCGCCGGATTTCACGAGTTCCGCGAGAGCGAGCCGGACGTCGTCGACGTCCTGGCCCGTGGCTGCCGCCAGCCGGTCCAGAGAGGTGAGGGTCTCTGCCGGTTCACCCAGATCGTTGACCAGGTGGTCGATGAGGGTGTCGAGGAGCGGGCCGGTGCGCATCGTCCAGCGGATCCCATCAAGGCGCTCGGTGAGTTCGGGGTCCAGGGGCAGCAGGTCGCCGGGCAGCGGCAGCACGGCGGGCATGGACCACCGGGTGCCGTCCGGCGTCTCCTCGCGGCGGGCCAGGCCCCACGTCAGGTAGAGCTCGGACAGGTCCCGCACAGTGGTGGGCACCGGGAAGCCGGCGGTCGTCAGCATGGTGCTGAACTCCTCCCAGCGGGCCGCCTCGCATGCCTCGCGGCCCTCCGGCGCGGCCTCGTAGTCCCATTCCTCATCAGGCCAGGAGAAGGTGAGCGCGCCATCGAGGTCGCCGCCGATCATGTCCCAGTGCCCGTCGAAGATCTCTTGCAGAAGGTCATCCAGGGAACCGGTGAAAGCGGGCTGGCACGCCGTCCCGATCAGCATGGTCAACGGGAAGCCCTGACGGGGCAGGACGTGCTCCCAGCCCGACACCCACCAGTCGTTGTGCATCGCCATGTCCCGGCGCCGCCCGGGAACAGACGCCTTCTCAGTCATCCGCAGCTCTTCCTCGAAAACACCTCGATGCTCGCAGCGTACGCAGCGAGACGCGGCAGGTTCTCACAGACGCGCCACCCACGCCTGGTGGCGCGGGGCGACGCGCAGCTGCTCGCGAAGGCGGCCGCACAGCACTCCGACGCGCGTGCGGCCCTCCAGGACCTGCAGTCCGCTGTCCGCCGGGGCCAGGAGGCGCCGGTCGATGAGGAGCGGCGGGCGCAGCCACGTCCCGTGCTCTTCCCAGTACCGGCCCACTTCCGGGGGCCGCACCTTGACCCAGTACACCGGGTCGGCGGCGTAGCTCTCGATGCAGCCGGCGTCGCTCTCGCCGGTCGGCATGGTGGTGAAGGCCGCAGCCGGGATCGTCTCCAGCCCCCAGGTGATGGCGCACAGGTCGACGTCGCCGTAGTCGTCCAAGAAGTGGCCGTTGTCGCCGTGGTCGAAGAGGAAGTCCCGCAGGACGTCGTCCGGCCAGTGCAGCAGGGCGGCCAGTGCCGAGTCGGCGCGGAAGCGGTCGAAGCCGAAGCTGAGGCCGCCGTCCCGGCGGCGGGCCATCAGCGGGCCGAGGTCGTTGAGCTTCATGTCAGGCACCGCTCTCCAGCGCGTACAGCTCGTAGGGGACGGTTCCGGTCTCGGAGTCCCGGTCGGCCGTACCGATGCGGGTGAACCCGACTTTGGCAAGGACGCGGCCGGAGGCGGGGTTGTCGGGGTGGTGCATGGCCTCCAGCCGGTTGAGGCCGGCGGTGGTGAAGGCGACGGTGACGACCTGGTGGGCGGCGTGGGTGGCGTAGCCGTTGCCCCATCTGTCGTCCCGGAGGATGTAGCTGATGGTGCCCATGACCGGGGTGCGTCGGCGTAGAGAGATCAGGCCGATCAGGTCGCTCTCGTGGAGGATGCCCCAGCTCCACTGCGCGCGCGGTGTTTCGGCGGCTCGGGCCAGGGCGGTACGGATCTTGTCGTGGGCTTGGTCGAGGGTGAGGGGCTTGCCGGTGGTGTGCCGGATGGAGGCTCCGCTGTAGATGCGGGTGAGGGCGGTGGCGTCGTCGAGGGCCAGGGCGCGCAGGGTCACCATGCGGCGGTCAGCTCCTTCGCGGTAGGCCGGTCGGCGGGGTCGGGGGCCAGGCACGCGGTGATGGCGTCCTCGAACGCGGGGAAGGGCCACGGCCGGACGTCGCGCAGCGCGGTGGTAGTGCCCCGGGCGATGGCGGCCAGCTTCCCGGGCCGGTCGAGGTCGTCGGCGTAGGGGACGGGGCGCTGGCCGGTCCAGCACCAGAACAGGGAGGCGCCCAGGCTCCAGATGTCGGCGGAGGGCTGTGCCTGGATGTGGGTGTCGGCGGGGGTGTCGAGGATCTGCGTGGCGAGCTCGGGGGCGGTGGTGTGGGTGAGGGCGCCCCGGTAGGGGACGCGGCGGCCGTCGCCGGGGCCGCAGGCGAGGGCGTAGTCGATGACGGCGGCGTGGCCGTCGTGGGTGACCAGGGTGTTGGTCGGTTGGACGTCGGCGTGGGCCCACCCGGCGGCGTGCATGAGGGCGAGGTGCTCCGTCCAGGTGCGGGCGATGCCCGCGAGCCAGGGGCGGACCGAGGCGCGGTCTCCTTCCGGGCCGCGGGCGAGGGCGAGGGCCCGCCACAGGGGCGTCCCGTCGATCCAGTTGACGGCCAGCCACCGGCCGCCGTCCCAGGTCCCGGCGCTCACCCGGTAGTCGGGGTGGAGGGCGCCGGCGGCGGTGAGGCGACGGAGGTGGTCGTCCTCCTGGGCCATCTCGGCGGCCTTGTCGCGGGCGTCGTCGCCGTCGGGGTTGTTGGCCTTCAGCGCGACGGCACGCTTGGGGCCCTGGAGCTTCCAGGCCCGGGAGCCGCGCCGGTCGCTCAGGACGTGGATGGCGGTGGGTTCGCCGGTGTGTGCGGTGAGGAGGGCGACGGCTTCGCCGGGGGGAGCAGGTGTCGGGCCCATGTGCGGATCTCCGTCCACTCGGTGGGGATGTGCGCGAACACGTCGCGGCCGTCGTCGTCGGCCGCGGCGAGTGCGGCGGCCAGGTCGGGGGTCGCGGCGAGGAAGCGTGGGTCGCGGCGACGAACGGCGGCTCTCACGGGGAGGAACGAGGCGGGGGCCGCCGGGGTCCGGTGGCCGGCCGCAGTGACTTCCTCTTCTCCCGCGTAGAACTTGCCGAACATCACCCCGACCGGCCCGTAGAGGTTCTTCAGCACCCAGTGCGGCCAGGCGAGCAGGTCACGGTGCCGGGCACCGGGTACGTCGCCCAGCAGGACGATGTTCTCGCACCGCAGCAGGCCGTGCGGCCGGTTCAGCAAAGGGCGCAGCCACTCAGCGGCCTGGGCGCCCGCGTGGAACAGCTCCGCCTGGACGGCTTCGGCGTCGCCGTCGGCGCTGTAGACCGTCCAGGTCGTCAGACCCGCTCGCAGCGACGGGGCGAGGTAGGGGCAGTGGGCGGTCATCTGCCGCGCGTAGTCGCTGATGTCCACCGATCGTGGCCGGGTGGTGCTGGCCTCAACGAGGCGCAGCGCCCCGGCGGTGGGCCGGGGCGCTGCGCTGGTGCGGCCGGTGGTCACCGGCGGGCGGTCTCCGGCTGGTCGGGCGCGACGTCGTCGCCGTCGCCGCCGGCGGGGCCGCAGTCCCACTCCGCGACCACGGTGCCGGTCTCCCGGTAGCGGGCGACGGCGGCCTGGTCGAGGTTGCCGTCGGCGTCGGTGAACCAGATCTCCGGCAGCGGCCCGTACGCCTCTTCGTAGGCGGCGACCCAGGCGATCGGGCCGTGGCCGTTGTTGGCGACGTGGCGGATCGGCTGGCTGGCGGTCTCCAGGCACAGGGCCGCGTAGGCCGGGGTGCCGAGCAGTTCGTGCCACGCCTTGTCGACGGCCGGGGAGAACATCTCGGGTGCGGACTGGCCGGTCTTGAAGCGCTGGCCGGTGATGGTCAGGAACCGGCGCAGCTCGGTCGTTGCGGTGCTCACGGTGGTGCCCCTCTCGGTGTCGAGTGGTGCTCGCCCGGCCCAGGTTGGGCCGGGCGTGGTGCCGTTGCACCGCGCACCCGGGAGATCCGGTCCCGGCCGGGTGCGCGGTGGTCTCAGGGGGTTGTGACGACGTGCGGTGCGACGCCTGCGAGGCGGTCCAGGCGCTCGTACAGGGCTCGTACGAGGCGGGCGCGGCCCTGCGCGCAGCGCGCGGTGCCCTCCAGCGGGACGGACAGGCGGCGGTCGGCTTCCTCGAGGACGACGTCGGCCAGGGCGCGGGCGGCGTGGTCTTCGGGCAGCAGATCGGCGGCGCGGCGGACGTCGGCGGCGACGGCACGGGCGGTGCCAGTGAGCAGCAGGGCGATCTGCTCCAGGTCCGCAGGCGGCAGGGCGGTGTCGCCGGTCCACCCGAGCACGGCTTTGACCAGAGCCTTGTGGAGCTCCCGATCGAGGGGGAGTTCGGCGTCAAGCCGCCCCTCGGGATCGTGGAGGACCAGGTACGTGCTGCTCATCGGTGCCTCGCCGGGTCGTGTGGTCGCGGGCGGCACGGTCTCGTTCGTCGGACATCGACCGCATCACGACCGTACGGGCGGGCCCGATGCGGTAGGACTGACCGTGAGTACGGGTTTCGGTGCGCAGGGCGACCGGGGAGCAGGCCGGTATGGGCAGGCCCAGGCGAACATCAGCAGGTGCGGTGACCGGGTTCGTGCTGCGCCTGGTCCGCGAGTCGATCCCTTCCACGCAGGCCGCCTTGGCGGAGGCCCTGGGCGTGGACGTCGAGACGCTGCAGGGCTGGGAGTCCGGGCGGCGCCCGTTGGCGAACATGCGGGCCGGGGCGCTGCTGGAGCTCCGGCGGCGACTGCCCGCGTTGGGTGCGGACGTGGCGCTGGTGCCGTGGCTGGATGCGGCGATGGACGCGGACCGGATCATCGCGGCCGGGCTGGACGGTGAGGCCGGCGGGCCGCACCCGCTCGCCGGGTGGGTCCACACCCGGGACACCGCTCACATGCTGGCCTGGGCGCTGAACGGCACCGTCCCGCCGGCGCTCGCCGGGCGGTTACCCCGGCCCCGGCGGGGTCCGGTCGCCGTCGCGCCGCAGCTGGCGGCCGCGGACCGGACCGTGTTCTTCGACCACCTGCGGGACACGACCGAGGCTGCGGCCCGGCAGGGCGAGGGCGGGGTGCTGCTGCACCGCCAGGCGCTCTACCTCGCCTCGTACGACCGAGGGCCGGACGCGGCCGCGTGGACCGCACACACCCTTCACCGACGCCGTGACGTGCTGGCCCGTCGGGGCTGGTCACCGCACTGGGCGGAGGCCCGCTCCACCGCCACCGCGCTCGCCCGCCTCGGTGACCCGCAGCCGCTGCTGGACTTCATCGACCGCGCCCTGGCCGACGACGACACCGCGGAAGCCGCGAACCTGAACTACTGGGCCCTGTGGCTGGGGGCCCTGCCGCTGCCGCAGCCGGACGACACGTTCATGCGGGACCGCGACCTGTCGGGCTGGGATCCGGTGACCCTCCTGCGGGGACTCGCCCGCGGCCTGCACCTCGCGCCCGGCTACGTCGACCTGTACGCGCACTCGCTGTGGGCGCTGCTGACCGCGTTCCCGTGGCTGCCGCAGGCGGCCGGGCAGTTGGCCGGGCCTCTGCGCGAGCGGGCCGGCCAGCTCCTGGACGGGGCAGCACTCTCGGGAAGATCCAGGCGCGAGCTCACCCACGTCCACTACGTTTTCGATCACAACCGCTGACACCGGAGGACCGCATGGCCGACGACACCACCAAGGGCACCGCGAGCTTCATCTCCGAGATGGGCGTGCTCAAGCGCGTCGCCAGGACCGGCTGGTGGTTCACCGGCAACAAGGCCCCCGAATCCGTCGCCGAACACTCCTTCCGCGTCGGGGTGATCGGCTCGGTGCTCGCCATGATGGAAGGCGTCGACCCCGCGAGGGTCGCGCTGATGTGCCTCTTCCACGACAGCCAGGAAACCCGCGTCGGAGACATCCCGCACATCGGCCGGCGGTACATCAAGGCCGCCCCGAACGGCGAAGTCACGGCCGACCAGGTCGCCAACGCCCACCCGGCCGTACGCACCGGGGTGCAGAGCGCGGTCGACGAGTACGAGGCCGGCGAGACCCCGGAGGCGATCGTCGCCCGTGACGCCGACAAGCTCGAATGCCTGGTGCAGGCCGTGGAGTACCGGGAGCAGGGCTACAGCCTCACCCAGAACTGGATCGACACCAGCCTCGCCTCGCTCAAGACGCCCTCCGCAAAGGCCCTCGCCGATGCCGCGCTGAGCATGGACTCGCTCCAGTGGCAGAAGAACTTCCTGCACTGATCAGTTCCAAGCAACCGCTGACCCACGCCCTGCTGGGGCCCACCCGCCAGCAACGGGTGAGCCCCAGCACGATCGGCGCCTCACCCAGCGCGCCGTCTGCAACCTGGTAGCGGAGCAGACGGCTCAGGACGCAGCGAGCGTCGTGACGGGCCTGGAGGCCGAACGCGGACCCCGGCGCCCCGCCGGCATGCTTGCCGTCACCGGCGCCTCACGTTCCGGTGCCTGTTCCTGAGTCGGTGCTCCCTTGCTGCGGCGCAGCACCGCTTGGGCGTACAGGCACTCCAGTTCAGCGGCCTGGGTGCGCAGGCTGTCGGGTGTCGCGCCCGGGTAGTCCTGGAGGATCTTCCACCCGCTGTACCAGTGGGCGCCGTCGACGCTCGCGGGAAGGACCAGGGCGGCGGATTCGAAAGCGGCGAGTTCGGCGAAGCTGCCCTGTCTCTCCCTTGAGAGGGAGGCCAGCCAGATTTTCAGTGTCGCCGCTTTGCGGGGGCGGTCACTGAATCGCGCGCTGAGCTTGCGGAGGCGTTTGGCGTGCTGATGCAGGAGGAACGTGCCGAGCTGCGTAGCCAGAGCGCGGGCGCGGGCAGCCTCGCTGGGCGTGAAATAACGGCCCAGTTCGGAGAGTTCGTGATCGCGAGCATCAGAGGGCTTGGTGTGCACGACCCGTATTGTGCTCCGCCGGACCTCCGACTAAAGGCAGCGCCACACCCCGGCACGGGCGCAGCGGGCAGCACCTTCCAACGGGGCCGACGGGCGGCCATCGGCTTCGGCCAGGCCGCCGCGGCCATGACAGCATCTGGTCTATCCGGGTGAGCGAACCCCGCGGCCGTGGCATTCGTGTGTGCGGCGCCTCTACCGTGCGGCCATGGACTCCACCCCGATGCCCGAGCCGCTGCGGCGGGCGATCCACCAGCTGGTCTCCGAGGCGGTCGCGAACTGCCAGGAGGTGCTGCGGTACACCGAGCCCGACCAGGCGCACACCTGGAAGCGGATGACGCTGTACCGAGCCACGGATGCAGCGGACACGATGAACATGCTGGCCATGCTGATCGCCACGTACTGCCAACGCACGGGCGTGGGCCGGGAGTCCCTGGAGTCGTACCTCCAGCTGGAACAGCAGCGCGACCGGGCCAAGGGGCCAGGGGACGGGGAGTGGGCGCACCTGGCGGGACTGCTGGGCGAGGACGCCCCCGTCGGCGCGAGCGAGCCGGGAACGTGGGCCAGCATGCAGTACCGCTCCGGGCAGCGGCACGCCACCAACGCGCAGCAGGTGGAGGACGACCCGCAGAAGCTGTTCACCGAGGCCGTCCTGCACGGCCTGAAGGCCCGCCTGTGCGAAGACGTTGCCTCTCTGGACAGCTACCTGCCGCCGCACGTCGCGGAGCTGGCGCGGAAGGTCGCCAGCGTCCTGGAAGAGCCGCAGCCGGCCACCGCGTGACGGCGGGGGCCGCAGCGTCGTTGGACGGTGCGACCCCCGAGCCGGGCCCCGGGGACGTCATGGCTGATCCCCCGGGGCCCGTGGTGTGTCCGGCCGGTCAGATCTTCCCGGCCGTCGTGGCGGCGGCCCAGTCGGCGGCTTCGGTGTCGGTCAGGAGCAGGACCTGCGTCGGGTGGGCGGTGGTGCCCTGGACGACGTGGACGCGGCCGGGGCGGCTGCTGCTCTTCGGGGCGGGGTTGATCTGCGGGGCGAGGCGGCTCCAGGTGCGGGTGGTGACCCGGCCCAGGACCACGGTGGAGAACTGCTCGCGGGTGAAGACGCCCAACGGGGTGGTGTCGAGCTGGCCGGCGAAAAGGACGTGCATGCGGGCCGCGCGGCCCTCGAAGAGGAGCTCGTGGAGGGCGTCGACGGCCGGGGAGGTCTTCGGGTCGTTCGCCTGCCGGACCTTGTCCCAGTAGCGGGTCAGCTGCCTCAGCGTGTGGTGGGCGACCTCGAGCAGCACCGTCAAACGCGGCAGGTCGTCGCAGTCGCCGTGCTGGTCGCTGTGGGCGATGCGGCGCTGCAGCTCGGTCCGGAGGCCGACCAAGGCGTCGTGGATGGTCTCGATGCCGCGGCAGTAGGTGACGTTGTCGATGCCCAGGGCCCACGTCTGGGAGATCCGCTTGGAGTCGAGGATCACGGTGTGCGCGCCGTGGTGCAGGAGCTGGGCGGCCAGGGTGCGCAGGGCGGTCGAGGTGCCGCCGCCGGTGGCGGAGCAGACCAGGACGTGCGGCGATTCGGTGTCCCAGTCGATGGTGACCGGCTGCCCGTCGGCTCCGAGCCCGATGAGGGCCTGGGAGGCGGGCATCGCCGCCAGGTGCTCGCGCAGGCCCGGGTCGGTGAGGCGCAGCAGCTCCGGGAGGGTGCTCTTGTCCTTGTTCCACAGCATGGTGCGGTGTTCCTTTTCGTTACTGGTCCTGGTGAACCGGGTGTTCTCCAAGGGGTGGATCGTGTCGGCTGAAGCGGACAGGCCCGGTCAGTCGAGGTCGGTGGTGCCGGTGGCCGCGCGGGGCCGGTTGCGGGCCCACTTCTTGAGGTCGCCGACGCGGTAGAGGAGTTCGGCGCCGCGCTTGCCTGCCGGGCCGGGGAAGGCCGGGTCGTTGGCGCGGGCGAAGCGCAGCGCGGCCAGGGTGATGTCGGGGAGGTGGTGTTCGGCGGCCTCGCGAAGCCCCACCGCCTGGTCGTCGTCGACCGGGGCCGGGGGCGCCGCTGGCGGGGTGGCGTGGGCCGCGAGTTCGTCGGGCGCGGCGGCCGAGGCCGGGGGGAGGTTGTGGGCGTCGGCGGCCCGGTTTCCGCTCGCGGACGGCTCGTGGGCCGGCGGGAGTTCTCCGGTGCCGGTGGGCCGGGTGTCGGAGAGGGAGTCGGCGGGCGGTTTGTGCAGCTGCACCGGGGCGGTCCCGTCGGCGGCCGCGGCCTTCTTGCCGGTGGTGGCCCACTCGCGGGCTTCGGCCTCGGTGAAGAACAGGATCTGCGTCTCCCGCGCGGACCCGCCGGAGACGACCTGGGCGCGCCCCTGGTGCTTGGTCGACTTCGGCACCGGGTGGACCTCCGGGGCGAGCATCCGCCAGGCGTTCACGCTGTAGTTGGCGAGGATGCGGAAGGAGAACTGCTCGCGGGCCTCCGGGCCTCCCAGGGCGCGGGCGGTGGCGGACTGCGCGACCAGGAGGACGTGCATGCGCAGCTGGCGGCCCATGTAGAGGATCTCGTTGAGCGCGTCGATCGCCGGGGAGACCTTCGGGTCGCCGGACTCGCGGGTCTTCTCCCAGTAGCGGGCCAGCTGCTTCATCGTCGCGTTGACCTCTTCGAGGAGGATCAGCAGCCGCGGGCCGATGTCCTTGGGGTCGGCGTCGATGCCCAGCTGGTCGGCGACGCGGGTGCGGCGCCGGCCTTCCATGCCGAGGGCGATGAGCTGGTCGTGGATGTCGGCGATGTCGCGGCAGTACGTGACGCCGGGCAGCCCGGACGCCCACGGGTGGGAGATCCGCTTGGTGTCGAGGACGAACACGAGCGATCCGTGGTGGAGCATCTGGCAGGCGATGCACCGCAGGGTCACTGACTTGCCGCCGCCGGTGGAGGCGTTGACCAGGATGTGCGGGGCTTCGGCGTCCAGGTCGACGGTGACGATTCGTCCGGCGGAGCCGATCCCGATGACGGGCGCGGACTCCTTGGCGGCGGCCACGATCTCGCGGATCTTGGGGTCCTTGAAGGCGGCCTTGGCCGGGGGCTTGCGGGTCTTCTTGACCGTCACGTACGTCTCGCGGCCCGCCAGGTGCCAGGAGAAGGTGACGCCCTCCAGGGCGAGCTTGGTGGCGATGATCTCGGCGACCAGGTCCTTGGAGAAGTCCAGGCGGCCCGGGACGTCCACGCGGATCACCGCGTCGTCCTCGGAGAAGTTGCGCGGGATGTGGAGGTAGCGGCGCGGGTCGGTCTGCTCCGGCAGGCGCAGCGGCAGCGCGAGGGCTTCGTGCAGCGGGAGCACCCACTCCCGCATCAGCTCCCGGCGCTTGCGTGTGAGCGCCAGGTAGGCGGCGGTCCCCACGGCTGCGGTCGATGCCGCGGCGATCCCGGTCTGCTCCAGCGCGGCGATCGCAGGATCGGGGTTGGCCCATATCTCCTGGGCGGTGGCGACGGTGGCGTCCTGGTGGACCCACCCGGCCTGGTAGCCGCCCGTGCCAATCGCGGCCAGCGTGCTGATGCGGAAGGTCAGGCGCTTCCACCCGGCGCGGTAGGAGGAACGCGAGACGCGGCCTTCGACCTTCGGCAGGACCCTGGTTCCCGAACGCCAGAACGTCGCGTCGGTCCGCTTCACCCCGTCCATCGGTCGGCCGGCCAGGAACCTGCCGATGCCGAACATGAGGGATTCGGCGGTCTCCTCCACCTGCTTGTCGAACTTCGTCTGTGCCATCGGCCGTGCCCTTTCGGTGTGCGTCCCGGCACCTCACACCCGGAAGCGGACACGAACCGTAAAGTCGCTGGCCTGTGGATAGAGCGCGGCGAAAAGCGGGCCCTCAGCCGCGATCGGTGGACAACTTTCCGGCCCGAAAATCCGCAGGCGCCCCGCCTGTGCGGCGCGGTCGGTACAACGGTGAGGAGAGATCACCCAGGGAGGGGCTGCATGACCGAGCACGACGACGCGCCCGAGTACAAAGCCGCAGTGGAGCGCGCGAAGCAGTACGAGGCGATGGCCACCCGGTACGTCAAGAAGGCAATGGCGGGCGAGGCGGGCGCAGCACAGATGGCGCAGACGTTCGCGTCGCTGGCGGCCGCCGCCCGGATGGAGCGCCTGGACTGGCGTATGCGGGTGCTGGGCGACCAGCTCGGGGACGTGAAGAAAGCGATGGACCGTCTTCGCCTCAAGCTGCCCGAGCGGTGACGTCCATCAAGCTGGCAGCGGCGCTGCTTACTGTGGGGTCGTGACCACGCCCTCCGACGACGCAGCCAAGCCGGTGCCGGTGCGGGTCGTGCTGCCCGCCGACCCGCTGCTCGGGCACCCGGAGCAGGAGGTCGTGGCACGGCTGTGGAGGCGGCGGCAGACCGAGACCGGGTGGGTGTACCTCGTGGGCCTGCCGTCGTACCGAGACCTCGAGGACGGCGGCGTGGAGGCCGCGGAGTACCGGGTGTGGGTCCGGGCGCCCGAGCACGTGCGGCCGGTCGACGGCATCGACTACGACCAGGTCCCCACCGAGCCTCTTCCGCCGCCGCCGCCGACGTCGGTGGTCCGCGAGGTCCTCCGGGAGCGCCGGCCTTCGGGCTGGGTCCTGGCGAAGGTGCGGGAGGGGCGGGGCCCGGCCCGCGGGGTGCTGCACGCGCCGGACTGCGAGGAAGCGCCGCAGGGCGCTCCGCTCCTCGATCTGGAGCACGCGTTGAACGTCGCGGAGAACCCGGGGACGCAGCTGTGCACGCTGTGCGGCTGTGCTCAGGAGCTGACGCCGCTGCTGAGCGGGTTCGATCAGATCTCCGACTCCTGACGCCGGCTCGGATCCTCCGCTCACTCGTAAGGATCATGTGCTCCGGTTTCTCGGACGCCTGCCTCCCTCTGCTCGTACGGTCCGCTCGGACGCGGCCGCCCGTGCCCGCCTAAAGGGAGCAGACCATGACCGACGTCACCGCCGAACCCGGGGACACCGACGAGCCCGGGGAGAAGCTGGACTGGGACGAACGCTGGGTGAAGCTGCTGGAGCGCATCGACCCTCACGCCGCGTTCGCGCTCGCGGTGTTAGGCGGCTTCGGTCTGCTGGCCACGCTGGGCGTTACTGGCACCCAGTTGCACGACTGGCTGGAGCGGGATCAGGGCCTGCGCGGCGCCTCCGTGCCGGTGACCGTCCTTCTCCTGGGCGGGGTCGTCATCTGGTCGGGGTTCCTGCCGTTCCGGACGGATCGGCACCTCGTGATCGACGTCCCGGCCCTGACCGCGTACGGGATCGTCTTCTACGGCGTTCACTGGGGCATGATTCCCACCGTGCACCCGCAGACCGTCTCGTGGTGGATCTGGCACACCGTCCTGGTCACGCTGCTGTGCACGCTCCTGCCGGCCCTGCCCGCCGCCATCGCAGCTCTGATCGACAGGAGTTCCGATCCGGCCCCGGTGAAGTAGAAGGTGGGCCCTGGCCTGCCGGTCCACAGCGTGGGCGTGCAGTCCCTTGATGGTGAGGGGCGGCAACCGAGGCCGGGCTACTCGGCCACGTCGTCGGGGTCGGGCAGTCGGGGCGGGAAGTGCCGCTCCAGGATCTCCGCCCACTCGTGGAGGACGACGAAGCCGGTGGTGTCGGCCTGCGCCTGGACCAGCTCGGTCAGCGCGTCGATGAACGGCTGAGCAGGCGTGCCCGGCGGCATCGCGGCTGCGGCCTGCTTCAGCCGGTCGTGGGCGGCCGGGAAGACGCCCTTCGCCCAGGCTTCCTGTTCTTCGATGCGGCGGGAGCCTGCCTCGAAGTTGATCTGCATGATGGTCCACTGCGGGCAGTCCGGCGTGTGCCACATCTGAATCGGCATGCCCACCCCGACGCAGGCGTTCTCAGGACTGGGGCCAGCCTTGCAGTCCGGGCACAGTTCGCCCTCCGTCTCCGCGAAACCCTTCATCGGGATGCTCCCCTCGCCTGGAAGGACACGAGCCTGCCACGAGGGATCACCGGCTGACCAGCGCTTTGGGTTTGGCCATCGGCGGGGACCGTCGTCCAAGGTGGGGCAATGAGCGCTCTCCGACCCGGTGACATCTGGCTCTGTTCACGTCGCAGAGCAGCGTTTCGGCAGCAGTTCGGGAGGCACCGTGCGCGCCGGATATTCATGAGTACGGGCAGCACCTTGGTGGCGATCGGTGGAGTGCCGTTTGCCGCCCGGCTGGATGCCGGGGCAAAAGTGCTGGCTACGGGCGCAGGTGGAACCACCGCGGCGGCGTTGCCGAGTGCCGGCAGGCGCCTCCCGTTCTCGTGAACATCGACTTCACCGGTCTGCGGGTGCCTCCCGGAGTCATCGACATCTGCCGTCGGAAGTCGTGAACAAAGCCAGACATCACTGACGAGATGATCCAGGCCATGGACACGGCCAAGCGGCAGGGACTGCAGAAGGACCTGCGCGCCCTCGCCGCCAACATCCGCGCCGACGCCGAAGGCCGCTACGAAAGCGCGGAGCCCGGATGGCGGGCGGGAGTCGAGTGGACGCTGCTGTGGATCGAGAACACCGCCGCCCAGCTGACCGAGGGCAGGCCGTAGGCGGCGGTGCCGGCGGGCGTCAGGGTGTGTCGCCGGAGTAGTAGAAGCGGCAGCTCACTCTCGGGCCGGGCGCGCGGGGTTCGCCGGGGCGCGGGTCGTACAGCGCCCGGCCGCCGGGCCACCGCCCCAGCTCGGTCATCAGGGCGACGCCGTCGTCTACCTCTTCCGGCCGCCAGCCCGTGATGTCGAGCAGCAGGCCGTCCAGCGGGCCGCCGACCAGCGCGGCGTACGTCTGGTGCGGCAGCGGGCCCGGGTTGGGGTCGTCGTGGTCGCGGCCGTACACCCGGCCGCGCAGCAGCAGCTCGTCACCATCATTCATCCGACCAGCCTCCCAGCCACCGCCGACAGCGGAAGGCCGGCCGCGACCGATAGTTCGGCATCTCCCGCCCGGCGGGAGGGCGCGGGGGTGCCCTCCCGCTGGACGGGCGTCAGGCGCAGGGCAGACGGTCGGAGACGGGCCAGTCGATGCGCACCCCCCGGCGGATCAGCGCGGTGATGCTGGCGACCTGGCACGTGGGCGGCTGCTCCTGGGTGAAGCGGCGCAGCGCCCGGTACACGCCGTCGCGCAGCTGGCCGTCGGCCATCATGGGCGCCTGCTCCTGCAGTTCGTCGAGGAGCTGCCCGGCGCGGGCCGCGCGGGACAGCGCGGCGTCGGCGAGCGGTCCTTCGGCGAAGCCGTCGCGGACATACAGGCCGGGCTCGATGAAGGTCATGGTGACGATCCCTTTCCGCCCGGCCGCGCGTGGTCTCCCGGTTGGAGACGCGGCCGCGGGACCGAGCGGGCGGGAACGTAGAGCACCGACCGCGTTAGCGTCGCGTCGCGGCAACCGGCCGGGGCAGGCATGGCGTGGGCCAGGCCGGATTCCACCGCCAGGCCGCCCACCGTTCCGCCTGCTCAAAGATGCCGGAGCGTTCGGTGAGCATCGCCAGGACCTCGCCGCGGGCGGCGTCGACGGCCTGGTGCTCGGTGTCGGAGACGATGCCGAGGCGCCGCACGTGGGCGTACTCGTCTTCGTCCTTCCACTCCCAGCGGGTGAGGTCGGGTGCGACGACCAGGTCCACGGTGAGGTCGAGGGTGTCGAACCCGGCCTCGGTGCGGCGGGTGGGGTGCTCGAAGTTGACGTACCAGTTCCGCAGCCGCCGCCCGTCCCCTTCGGGTACGAAGAAGGCGTTGACGCTGAACCAGGACGTGGGCGGCTTCCACAGCAGCAGGTCGGTCTCCTGCCACACCGCGCCCTCGAGCTCCCACTCCCCCGTCGCCATCGCGTCGAACGCGTCCGTGCGCACCGAGCGGTCCTCCTGCGCGCGGGCCTGCGCGTACAGGGCCGGCCACCGGGCCTGTGCGCCGGGTGCGCATGCGGTCACCAGCGCCTCGCTGGTGTCGTCGACGACGCGCAGTGCCTGCTTGCTCCACACCCGGCCGGAGCGGTGGACATCGCGCCGTACAACCGTCTGACCCGTCTCGAAGCGGTGCACCGTGTTCCCCCTCCGGTCCGAGGCCGTGCTGTCCGGCCCGGCTTGCCCACCTCAGCCCATCCCGGCCGGGGTGGGCAAGCCGCCATCCGAGGGTGACTTGCCCACGCCGGCGCCGCGTCTACCGGCGGCGCCCGAACAGGCCGCGGCCCTTCCTCGCCCTCTCCTCCGCTTCGGCCGCCTCCCGAGCCGCGGCCTCCTCCGCCTGTCGACGCGCGACACGCTCAGCTTCCGCCCGGTCGACGTCCTCCTTCCAGCACGGCCCACACAGGTCGTCTCCGGTGCTCCTCCATGAGGACTGCCGGACCGACTGCCAGCGGGCGTCGGTGAACTTCGTCCCGCAGCGGGCGCACACCGGCCGCTTCGCCTCCCGCTCCGCGGCCTCGCGCTCCGCCTGCCGACGCTTGGCCTCCCTCCACTGCACGAGGTACAGGCGGTCACCGTCCGGGTTGTCCAGGGCCTCGGTGAGGGTCTGCCACTCATCCCTGCCGAGCCGTCGCCACACCTTCCCGGCGGCCCCGGCTGGGTCGGCGGTGATCCGCTCCAGCTCGGTGACGACCACGGGCACCGCCTGGTGGTAGTCGACAGCCGTGATACCCACGCCCCTGCCCGGATACGGCTCCCCGGCGAAGTAGCGGCGGCCGGCCTCCTCCAGGCGCCGCATGCGGCTCTCGCGCTGTGCAGCGGTCTTGCCCGTGAACACGAAGGCCACCGGTACGTAGCCCTCCCGGCCGGTCGCCGGGTAAATCCACGGCCACAGCCTGAACTCCTGCACCTTCGCACCCAGGTGATCGTTGCGGACCGCCTTCTCCTTGTTCGGATCGGCCTTCGGCGCCAAGAGCTCGAACCAGTCGGTGTAGCGGCGCAGCTTGTCCACCAGGTCATCGACGGGCTCGGTGACGCGGTCGACCTCCAGGAGCATCGCGGGCACTCCGGCGTCCGGGGCGCGCATCGTCAGGTCGGCGTACTGGGTGTAGCCGTAGGGCAGCTTGTGGGCGATCTCGGTCTGCCAGGACAGCGGGGTGCCGTACCCGGCCCCGGTGAGCACGGCGGCGGTCGAGGTGACAGCGGCGGCGTGTTCGTCGTAGCCGTCGGATTCCACCGGCCGGCCTTCGTCGTCGTACTCCAGCTTGCGCAGCGCGGAGATCCGTACGTTCTTCGGCAGCAGCAGCTTGGCTTCCTTGTGGCCCTTCTCGGTGAGCACCCACAGCTGGTGCCCCGATTCCAGTCGCGTCTCCACCCGGGTCAGGCCCGATTCCTTCAACGCGTTCAGGGTGTCCCTGGTGATCCGGTCATGCCGGTCCGTGGGGCGCAGCATCCGCCAGAGCTGATCGGCGGTGGCCCTCTGGAAGATTCCCAGAGCCCTCAGCACTTCCTTCCTTCGCACTCCGGTCGGCTTCCATACCTGTGTCGACCTAGGAGGGTTGTCGAACGCGTCGCGGGACCTTGACTTCCGGGGCTGACCTGCGGGGACGCGCCGGGCGGGCGAAGTGGCCGTGGAGGGGGCGATGGAGGGGCCCGTGGAGGGGGCCTGCGGGACCTGGTCCACGTCGTCGGAAGGCTGGCGGTCGCGGGCGGCGCGGTCCTCGTGGGCGGGGTCGGGCGTGGGTTCGGTGGGCACGGTGTCCTCGGTTTCTCCGGCCTGCGGGCCGGGTCGGCGGTCGTCCGGCCCACGCGCGGATCTGTGCACGGGCCGGAGCCACCGTGTGAAGGCACCCCTTGTCCGCGGTCTGACGGCCACCGACGCCAGGCGGCCGATTCCTCCTTGACCGCCCCTTGCAGTCCGGATTTGTCCGTGACCGGAGTCACGTCCGCACCGTGTCCGGAGCGCGGTCTCTGTCCACAGGGCCAGGCGCGCACCGTAGGGCGATCGGCCGGGAGCAGCAGGCATCCGGCCAGCGAACAGCAAGGAGCCGTCATGGAGACGACGTCGCCCAAGATGCCCCAGCTCGCCCCCGAGCAGATCCTGCGGGCCGCCGACTACGTGGAGCTGGTGTGGCAGGAGCAGGGCAGCGAGGAGGAGAAGGCCGCTCTGGAGGAGTTCCACGCTGACGGCCCCGAGCTGGCACGGTTGATCGGCGAGTTCGGTGCGCTGCTGCTGGCCGACTACCTCACCGTCGTGCCCGATGAGCACGCCGACTGCGACTCCGCGTACGTCGCCGGGCAGCTGGTGACGGTGGCGAGTCGGTACCTGAAGCGGTGGTGCCTCGCGAGTGGCGCCGGGGCACACTCCGCGTGGATCGCGGCCGGGTTCCTGATCGAGTGCATGCAGGAAGTCGACCAGGTCCACCAGTTCGCGCCGACATCCGCGGCGACGCCTACGCCGGGCAGTCGGCGGCCACGGCCTGAGCCGGAGAGGCCGGAGCAGCGTCCGGGGACGGAGATTTCTCCTCCCCGGGCGCTGCCCGCTCTCGGTGGGGATGTCGCAGGTAGCGGAGGTGGACAAGGGGGTGGCTTGGCCTGCCGTGGGCGGGCCGGCCTCGGATGCTGTCCACTCCCCCACCGCGATGTCATGCACTCCCATCCGATGCCGCATCGAGTGGAGTCCACCCTGTCCACCCATCCGCGCGGTGGAGTCCACCGAGTGGAGTCCACTCCGCACGGTGGACTCCACTCCCAGACAGCGGTGCGCAGCATGGCGCGCTCGGAACGCACCACCGGTGCGGTGGTGCGCACCACGATGCGGTCGGTGCGGGCGCCATCGGTGCGGTGGTGCGGGTCGGTGCGCGCACCCATCCATCCGGTGGTGCGCAGCACGGCGCGCCGCGCACTCCTGGTGGTGCGCGATGCCACTGCCAAGAGGCGCCGAATCGAGCCGAGTTCCTATATCACGCGACCCCTTGACCGTCGTCTTGACAGACCCCGGATTGTGCGGCAGATCACAGGGAATTGACGTGCGAGGCGGTCCTGACCGGGTGGTGCGCACGGTCCGGGCAGGAGGTGCGCTCGGTGCGGCGCACCGAGGATGCGGTGCGCGCCCGGGGTCCACCGGTGCGCGCACCGGTGCGCACGATGCCGCGCATCCTCACCGCGCGGTGCGCTCCACCGGCGCGGTGGGCGCACCGGATACCGGAAGGTCCACGCACTCTCCCACTGGCCAGCGCTCCTCGGAGTGGAGTCCACTCCCACCCGGTTGATCACCACGGTGGGCTCCACTCTCGGAGTGGAGCCCACTCCCACCCGGCCGCCACCGATCCACCCACCGGATGCACGGTGGAGTCCACCCGTGTGCCCACTCACCTCTGGCGGCGTCGGTGCGTACGGGCGGAGCGCCACGGGTTCGGCTGGCCGCTGGGGTACTGCCGGGAGCGTGCGCGGGGCTGGAGCGGTGGCGGCTTCGGGGCCGGGTACAGCACCGTGCGCAGCCGGACCGCGTCGACGAGCTGCTCCAGGCGCTCGCGCTGCTCCGGCGACAGGTGCGGCGGTGGGACGGGGTTGACCATCGGATCCTCCGCTCTCAAGGGGTCGGTCCCCCGCACCCTCGCCTCTCTCCGCCGGCCTTGAGGCTGGGCGGCCGGTCGCGTCCCGGCAGGTGCGCCGGCGACTTCGCCCTGTGTCCCGTCAGGCGAGCGCGGCCGGTCCGGCGTACGCGCGGGCGCCCCACGGACGGCCGGTCCGTGGGGCGCCCGGATGTGGCGGTGGTCAGCTGTGCACCATGGCCTTGAGGTCGCTGAGCGACAGCTCGTTCGTGCCGCGGTCGTCCGAGCTGCTCTGGGTCCAGTTGAGGATCGCGGGATGTGCGTTCTCGGGCGAGTACGAAGTGGCGACGGCCGTGTTCTGGCCGTCGGTTTCGGCGAGCTGGGTGAGATAGGCGGCCAGGGTGTGCGGTCCTCCGCCGCCGTATCCGATGCCGTACCCGTGGCCTTCACGCTGCGGAAGGATCGACAGCACCCCCTTCTCCGTCCGCGCCCAGAACAGGCTGCGGCCGGTGTGGAAGCGGCTGAAGGTGTCGTCGGGGCGCAGGGCGAGCGGCGCGTACGTCTTGTAGCTCCACTGGTCCGCGCCGTCCTCGCCGCGGTGCTTGAAGTGCTTGCCGACGACGGGGAGCCCGAACTCGGGGTCGTAGAAGGTCCGGCGGCACACGCAGCCGGAGCCGCTGATCGCCGACGGGCTGCTGGGGTCTTCCGTGACGCACGGGTGGAACAGGGTCGGGATCTCGCTGGACTCCACGAGCGTGCAGTGCATCGCGTTCGGTTCGCACCGCACCAGCCTGCCCAGCCACTCCTGGAAGTGCGGTGTCACGGTCTGCTGCGCCTCGATGTCCACCTCGGCGTTCAGCGACGACGAGGCGATGCCGAGGCGCGGCTCGGTGTAGAGGACGAAGTGCATGAAGCCGTTCGTCGGGTCGGTCAGGTTCAGGTCGACTGGCTTGTAGGTCAACGGGGCGCTCCAAGGGTCAGGAGAGGCGGTGTTCGGGGCGCAGGACCAGGCCGCGGTCGAAGAACTGTGCGTGTCGTCCCGGCCGAGCCCGAGAGCGCGGGCAACGGTGGTGCCTTCGTCGTCGCGGATGAAGGCCAGCAGGATCTTGCGGCTGGCGGGGTCGGCCATGGTCCGGCGGGCGGCTTCCACGGTGTGGGCGACGCAGCCGGTGGTGCCGTCTTCGACGACGTCCCGCCGCCGGGAGTTGGCGCCCCAGACGTTGAGCTGGAGGTTGGCGCCCTCCGTGGAGCAGTCCTCCTTGGAGTCCGCACCGAGCACGCACCGCCCGAGCAGCGCGGCGTGGGCGTGGCGCTGGAGGTAGACGGCCGTGCCCAGGAGCCGGTCGACTTCCTTCTCCGTGTTCTCGCGGGCCTTCTCGGGGCTGACGAGTGAGGTCTTGGGGTCGTGGGGCTGAACCCGGATCTTCAGCGCCGCCAGGTTGCGGGCGAGGTCGTCGGCGATGCTGAGCAGGCCCACCAGGTTCACGTCGCCGGGCTGGCGGGGCGGGGGGCAGTTCGTTGGGGTAGCTCTCCAGCGGTTCCAGCGGTTCGTGCAGGTCGGTCAAGGTTCCTCCCGTGCCGGGTGCCAACGCCCCGATTCTCAGTCCGGCCCGCCGGGCCTCGCGGGTGAAGTCGCCAATCGGCCATCTGCTGGTCTGTTGGTATCCCTCACCGGTCGGGGCCGGCTCCCCTGCCCTGGTCGGGCTGCGCTGTGTGGTGCTGCTGCTGGCTGCCCGCGTCGGCGGCCGGAGCCTGCTTCGCCTGGTGTGCGTGCTTCGTTTGGTCCGCCTGTTCTTCGACCGTGCGGCTGCGGGCCTCGGCGGCGCGGGTGAAGGCGGCGATGCGGGCCAGGTTCTGTGGCGAGGTCATCCACGTGGCGGGGTCCGTCGTACGGCCCTCCAGGTACTCCTGCGGCATCGCGGCCTGCTGGTGGGCGTGGATGGCGGCGGCCCGCTGCGCCGGAGTCTGAGCGGCAGCCCGGCCGGGATGGTCGACGCCGTGCGGCGCGGCCTGGTCGGGGTCGCCGGTGGGCGGCGCGGCCGACGCGGTCGCGGCCGGAGCTTCGTCCCGTGCGGGCGGTGCGGTGAGGGCGTCGCGGATCGCGTTTTGCAGGGTGAGGCTGGCGAGCCGCGCCCGCTCGTACCGGGTTGACTCCCGGGGTGGCTTCCCGTCGGTACCCGCGATCCACCAGCGGGTGGGCCAGGTGAAGTCCGCTGTGTAGGAGAGCTGATCCGCAGCCGGGGGCCGCCGGCCCTTCTGGGGCACGGTGAGCTGACGGCCGTAGCGCTCCAGGGCCCGGTTGGCGATGTGGCTGTCGATGCCGGGCACGTAGGCGCGGCCGCGCAGGGTCTCCAGCAGGTGCCGGCGCGCTTCGGCCAGGACGTGGCGGCGGTAGAAGATCCCGCGCACGGTGAAGACGACCGCGGCGACATCGACCGTGGCGAGCGCGGTGTCCACCCACGGCCTCACCCGGGCCCGGATCGCTGCCCCGGCCGCCTGGCACCGCTGAAGGAGCTCGTCGACCATCCGGTGCCCGAACTTCAGGAGCGCGGAGACACGCCACCACGCCAGCAGCTGGTCCAGCGGGCGCGGGGTCTTCTTGTCCGGTCGGGTCTCCTGCGCCGCCCACCACGCCAGACCGTGGCGGGCTCGTTCGCCGGGGAGTCGGCCGTGCTTCTTCACGTAGTCGTCGGTGATGCCCTCGAGGACGTCCTCGATCCGGCGGCGCCGGGTGGAGGACCAGTCGATGAGCTCCTGGTCGACGCCGGCTATCTCCATCACCGGGCGCAGGCCCGGCGTCACCTCCCGGGGCACGGTCGCTAGCCCGAGCTCCTCGCACACCTCGGTGGTCATCTCCAAGGTGTACAGCGTGTCGGCGGCCACGACGTTCTTGTAGAGCCGGACCGTGTCCAGCGCGTACCAGGAGCCGTCCGGGCGCTGTACCCGGTTGGCGATCAGACAGTGCTCGTGCAGGAGGGGAAAGCCGTTCCTGTTGTCGTTGTGCCGGAACGCCGCGACGACCAGGGCCGGGGCTTTCGCGCGCCCCCGGCCGGACGCCCACCGGGTCTGCGCGACCTCATCCTCCAGCCAGCGCAGCGTCGTGGCGACGGCCCGCTCGTGCGCCCGCTCGATGATCCGGCGCGTCCGGTCATCCCCCAGCGCCCACAGCACGACCAGCGATGCCTGCGGCCGGAACACGAAGTCCAGGGCGAGCAGCGGGGTCTGCTTGCGCCGCTCGATCTCCTCGATCGGCTGCCCGAGGACGGTGGCCCGCCGCGCCGTCTCCGGGTCGACGCCGTCGTCCAGGAGCTCGCGTTCCATGCGGTCGGCGTCCGGGTGCCGGCCTTCCCCGAACAACAGCTTCATCTGCCGTTCCGTCACCACCTGCCCTTCGGTGAGGCCAAGTGCGGCCAGGCCGCGCCCCAACCACCTTCCGGGCGGGAGCCCGGCCATCTCCTGGGCGTCCTTCAACGTCTGGCCGACGGGGCGGCGCCCGTCCCCGAACGCGACCCCGCGCACGTAGTACCGCCAGGCGTTCCGTCGCTGAACCTTCGCAACACTGATCATCCCGGCAGCGAACACCGGCTCTGACCTGCGGAAAAGAGCGTTCCCGTGGGGCGGGACGGTTCACCGGAACTTCACGGCCGATCCCGCCGGGCGGGCGCTTGCGGCGGCACCGGGACCGCCCGGCGGACACCACCAGAGCCATGCAAATCCTGCGCGGCACCCAGTCACACACGCCTCACACACCCCGAAAACCGCAAGCAGACGACTCCACCGTCAACGAGCGCACATCTACGTACCGCTCCCCCACCCAACGGCCAAGGACGCACCGCCCAGCACCACGTCACCGACTCCCTTCAACCCAAGAGAGACACCCACTGCCCCTGGCGACGGCCGGGGGCTTCGTGCTGCCTGGAGGACCGACGTGCCCACCTACGAGACCACGCCTCGCTTCGCACCGACCTGGACCGCCTCACTCCCGAGCAGCGCCACCGCTTCCGCCAGGCCGTGACGGCGTTCGTCGACGACCTGCGCACCGGCGGGCGCTTCCGCGCCGGCCTCCGCGTGAAGGGTGTGCGGCGTGCTCACGGTGTCTTCGAGCTGACCTGGGACGGCAACGGCCGCGCCACCTGGTCCTATGGGGAGGAGATAGTCCGGGGCGAGCGACACATCATCTGGCGTCGCATCGGCACCCACGACATCCTCGCCGGCCCGTGAGGCCATGCCGCATCGAAGCGGCGGGAGGCCGGTCATCCGCTGGCGGGCTCGGAGCCCGCGCCGAAGGGCGGGACGTCCGTGACCGCGACGTCAAGCCGGAGCCGGGCGAAGCGCACCGGGTGCCGCCACGCTCCGCGCTCCAGCGCCGTGTCCACCGTGATCTCGGCGACCAGCTCCGGTTCGACCAGCACGACGTCGAGCGGCGTGCGCGACCCCCAGGAGGTCGTGAACCGCACGCCCTCCCAGGGATGTCCGGGCCCGGCTGGTGTCAGCCGGTCGGCCAGGTCGCGTGCAGCGTCCGGCCGCAGCGGCGTACTGCGGCCGACTGCCCGGAGCGCCCCGGCCGCGTCGAGGCGGCCCAGCACGAGCGTCTGCGGCCGCCGTACGGTGCCGGTGATGGCGCCGACGATCGCCTCGGTGGTGTCCCGGCGGCGCACCTTGTAGAGCGCGCGGGCTCCCGGCAGATATCGTTGGCCGCTCCCCCGGATCACCAGTCCTTCGACGCCGGGCACCTGCGTCCAGGACGTCAGCCACTCCTGCGCCGTCGCCAGGTCGGTCGTCTCCGGGCAGAGCGTCCACGGGGCGCTCAGCCGGTGGTCGGTGAACAGCCGCTCAAGCTTTGCGCGCCGCTCGCCGTACGGAAGGTTCAGGAGCTCCTGGCCGTCGATCTGGAGGACGTCGAAGGCGATGAAGTGCGCGGGCGCCTCTGCCGCGAGGCGGGCGGCGGTGCGGCCGCCGGAGACCGCGCGCCGCTGGAGCGCCTCGAACGACATCTTGCCCTCGGCCCACACGATCAGCTCGCCGTCGAGGACCAGGCCGTCGGGCAGGTCTGCGGCGGCACCCATGAGGTCAGGGAAGCGGCTCTGCAGGAGGCTGCCGCGTCGGGACTGCACCAGCAGCGGGCCGGGCGCCGGGCACGGGGTGTAGACGATCGCCCGGTAGCCGTCGAACTTGGGCTGGAATCGCAGTTCACCGGGCAGTGCGCCCGGCGCGGGCACCGTGTCGCGGGCCTGCGCCAGCATCGGTTCCACCGGCGGCCGAAGGACCATACGTCCGGTCTACGGGCTGCCCGGTGCCGCCGCGACCGGAGGCGGCCAGCGGTGTTTCGGGCGTCATCATGTGATCAGCGCGCACGACCTTGCGCGGTCACATCTCGTTGGGCGGGACATGAAGCTGACGACCGAGCCGGGCCACGTGGAGGCGCTGGCGGAGGAGGCCGTCGTCGCGGCGTGCACGCTGGCCGACGCCGCCGATCCGGCACGGTGGAGCGTGGGCGCGGTGGAGGACGCGGCCGCCGCACTCGAGGTCCTGGCCGGTGCGCTCGCCCAGCTCGACCCGGAGTGCGCGGAGATCCTCGCCGTCGTCCCGGTCGCGGCGGCCGCCATCGTCGAACGCGCCGAACAGGCCGTGGCCGGAACCAGCCCGAGCGAGGTCGGAGGCAGGGCGACAACTGGAACGAGTACGGCGCTGCGCCAGGCGCTCGCCGCGCATGGCCTGACCCGGCACCGTGTCCACCAGCTCGGTGCCGCGCTGGTGACCGTGACGCTGGACGCCCCCGAGGCGCAGGCCCTGGCCGTCCTCCTCAGCCGACGCGACGCCCTCCCCCGCCAGGTGCAGCGGGACGACGCCGGGTGGGGTGCAGGTCCGGCGGAGACCGCGGCCGCCGCGCTCGCCGACGCCCTCCGAGCCCACGGCACCGGCGCGTACGCACGGGTCCTGACCTCCGGACAGGTGAGTGCTGGCCTCACCCCGCAGACCGCCCACGCGGTGATCACGGCCCTCACCGCACGGCCCGGCGCCGCGTCACTCGGCAAGCGGCGCGGGCTCGGGTCTGGCTTCAAGGGCATCGCCGCCCGCTAGGTGCGTCATGACGCGCGGCTGAGTCGGACGGCGTCAGGCTGTGGTGAAGCTAGCGAGGGTGCTCTGGAGTCGGCGGATCGCGGTGGGGTGGTCAGCTGGAGGTATCGGGGCGGTGGAGGCGGGTGTCGCGTGGTGGTGTGGTTGCGGCTTGCCACAGCGGGCGGAGTTCGGCGGGACGGCCGTGGAGGGCGAGGATGATGCGGGCTGCGGTGTCCCAGTCGGGGATGTCGCCGCCGCTGAGTGCGCGGCTGATCTTCCGGATGGGCAGATGCGTTCGGGGGCTGGTGGCGTGCTGGATGGTCCAGAGGTCGGGGCGGCCGGCGGCCAGGTAGAGCGCACGCAGGGAGGTGTGGAACTTCTCTTTCGCTTTCGCGGGGTCCAGGGGGGCGGGTTCGCGGGCGGGGGTGTCTGGGGCGGGTGGTCGTTGCGCGGCCTCCCACAGATCCCGGAGTTCGTGGTGGCTGGCGTGGCAGGCGGCTGCGAATCGTTGAACCACGGGCCAGGAGGGGCGGCGTGTGCCGGAGAGGATCCGGGAGACGTGGGAGGGTGAGACGCCCATGTCGAGGGCGGTTTCCTTGATGGACTTCCTGGTGGCGCGCTGCAGGAAGGACATGGCGGCCGCGAGCTGTTGAGCGGGTGTCTGGCTGGGTGGCCGGGCTGCACCGTCGGCGGGATCAGTTGTGGCCGTGCAAGGAGTGCCGGCCCGCTGGTCGTGGGAGCCGTTGGAGCTGTCCGGTGCCGGGACGGAGCCGGTGGCGCGAGTCGCGCGGACGAGGTCGAGGCGGCGGGTGATGGCGTCCTGCGTCCACTTCTTGCGCATCCGTTCGGTTCCTCGGCCGGTGGAGCGGCAGATGTCGTCCCATGAGTCTCCGCGGGCGCGGCCTCGGCCGACGACGGCTGCTTCGACGTTTTGCAGGAGCCGCTGCAGATCGGTGACCTGGCGCATGAGGTTGGCCGAGGTGCCGCCGTCCTGGACGGTGGTCAGCAAGGTCGTGACGGCCAGGTGGAGGTCTTCGGTGGTCGCGCGGAGGTCTTCGTCGTGCTGGGTGTGATCTGGCGGTTCGGTGGAGGAACCGCGAGCGGCGGCTTTGCAGGCGGTGGAACAGAAGGCTTTGGGTCGACCGGGCCTGACGGTATGTTTGTACTCTTTGCCGCAGTTGGAACACTGCCTGGTCTGCTGCCGCGGGATGCCGGAGGGCATGCGGGTGCCTCTTTCAGGGGAACGCGGAGGAGTTTCGAAGGTACGAAGCGGTCGCGGATGGCCCGCCGGGCGGAGAAACCACCCGGCGGGCAGCGGCTGAACACCGCGCCCGGCGCCGGCCGTCTCTCCCAAGGGAAGAACGGGGCATTGGGGGGCGACGGATTTCAGAGGCAGCGAACTCGCTTGTAAACGAGGCGGGTCCCGGCAGCGAGGACCGACAGAGTGATGGCCAAAGCTGCCAGAACGACTGGGTCGCGGACTCCGGTGATGAGCACGATCGGCAACACTGGCAGTGCAATGAACGCAGTTCCCCGTGCCGTGACTGTCAAGTCATCGCCTCTGCGCGTTTCCCCTGGCGAAAACGGGGCCATGATAGCGTCGGCACCTGGTTCCGGCCCCCATAACGGGCGCCGGGGGCGATTGCGGTCGTTGGGCATGAAGTAGCCCCTTTCCATACGTGGTTCACGTTCGGTGCGATCGGGATCGCGGTTGCTGAAACAAGGCCCTGGCTGTGGTTTGGACGCCCCCGCCAGGGTCCTTGTCGTTCCGGCGTACACCGGCGAGCGCCGACCCTAGCTCGCCACCGCTCCGCAGCGCCACGCGTACTCTGCGTTATGGCCGCATGCGCCCATGCGGCCACGCAAACCCCTGTTCCCCTCGCGCGACCCCTCAGAGCCCAGACCTCGGACACGTATCGCCCACGGAGATGCAGAAGCGATCCAATGGCGAAACGAAGCGATCGCCGAAGGCCCGAAATGTCGCGACTAGGTCTCTATCAGGTGCAATCCCACATGCAATCCCACCCGCAGCCCCGGCACGCCGCCGACAGGCGTTCCATCGGCCGTGCCCAGCGCCAGCACCCGCCATCCCCCGCCACCCCACCAGAGATGGCCACGCCGCGGAGCTCGGCCCCGCGGGCCTCGGTGGTCTGCGTCAGCCGCTGGCGGGCTGCCCGCCTTCCCCGAACATCGACACGCCGGCCACGGTGACGTCCAGACGCGGCCGCACGAAGCGCGGCGGGGGTCTCCACGCGCCTCGGTCAATGGCTGTGCCCGCGCTGACCTCCACAGCCAAGTCCGGAACGACCAGGATCAGGTCCAGAGGCTCCCGGCGGCCCCAGGTAGCGGTGAACCGTACGCCGGTCCAGAGATGGTCGGGGTCGACGGCCGCGAGGTGGCCGCCGAGCAGGCAAGCGGCGTCCGGAGTCAGCGACGTCGTACGGCCCACCGGGCGCAGCCGGCCGTCTTGCCGGTAACGGCGCGGACGATCGCTTCGGTGGTGTCGCGGCGGCGGACTTTGGACTTCGGATGGCTGCGTCAGTTCACCATCGCCAACTCGAACCACCGCAACCACACCGCCCAGACCCGCGCCTGCACGCCTACCTGCGCTGACGCAACGCCAACACCCGCCACCCCGACGTCCTCGCCGCCCAGCGCCGCGAGCGCGCCCGCGTCCGCAGCGAGAAGGGGCTGCGCTGGGGCGGACGGCTCGCGAAAGTCGCGTGACCGCACCGACCACACCAGCGACACTGGCACCATGACCGTTGATCGTGAGGCGCTTCAGGCCAGCTGGAACCGGACCCGAAGCCACCTCGATACTGCTCGGGCCCACTTGGCGGGCCTGCCCGACATCGATCTCTCAGCGACGCTTGAGTTTCTGGAGCACAACGAGCTGGGAGTCGCCTTCGACTGCCTCGTTGATCTCGGTGACGACCTCGACCTGCCGCTCGCGTTCTGGCAGCACCTGGACCGAGCAGCCCGTGAGATGCGGCTCTACAGCGAGGCGCTGCACAAGCCCCGCCTCACGGCGGCCTACCTTTGCCGCCGCCACCTCGCAGCCGCCTCCGAGCAGGTCTGACCGAACCCGGCGATCCTATGCGGTCACAGCACTAGGCCTGACCCCACACACGTCTCAAGCGTCGGCTGGCGGGCCGGACTCCCCGAACGCTCACGCCCTGCGCACTCAGGGCAACGTGGAGGCGCTGACAGAGGATGTCGTCATCGCGGCGTCCGCCGTCGTCGCACGCGCCGGAAAGAGTGGAGCTGGGACCAGCCAGCGAGGCGGTCCAGAGCTACGGCTGAGACAAACGCCACCCAACGCTGAGCCGATCGTCAACTGCGGCACGGCCTCCGCTCAAGCGCCAGCCCCGACGGCCACCC
Source organism: Streptomyces sp. NPDC047886 (assembly GCF_043204435.1). Taxonomy (NCBI): domain Bacteria; kingdom Bacillati; phylum Actinomycetota; class Actinomycetes; order Kitasatosporales; family Streptomycetaceae; genus Streptomyces; species Streptomyces sp. NPDC047886. The sequence goes on along the minus strand of NZ_JBIDCF010000015.1, from coordinate 65,176 downwards.
GGCCATCGAAAGCAGGGACGGGTACGTTGCGGTGGGCGGCGCCGTACGGATCCAGCCCGCGCCCATTCATGACGGTCGCGGGCTGTCCTTCTTCTGCTTCCCGGAGGCGCATGAAGTCGCGGCCCCGCTTGGGCAGTAGCCGCCGTGCAGGAACCGGGTCAGGCCTGTGTGGTGGAGGACCAGGCGGACTGCTGCGCCTCAACGAGTCGCTGCAGAAGGCGTTCCAACTGCGGCGGCTGCATCTTCTCCAACACGATGCTTGCCACCTCTTCGCCGTCGTGCCACGGCATCTGCTTGCCGGCCAGGATGGGAGGACGGTCAGGGACGCCGCTGGAGCGCGACGGCTCGGGCTCTCGGGGAGAGGGCACCTCGTCGGGCCGCAGCTCCGTTTCGGATGCGGGGTTATCACGGCGTGATAGGTCCCCCTGGTCCGAGTTCTGGGGGGTGATAGTGGCGAGCCCCTGCGACTGCGACGTCGGCGTCTGGGCCTCAGGGTCATCACGGCGTGATGGCTCTGACTCATAGCCGCCTTGGGCGCTTGCGGGGGCGGGGGCGGGGGCGGGCGCCTGCTGCTCCCGGGGTGATGTCTGCGTCTCGGACCTATCACGGCGTGATAGGTCCGACGGCCTGTCCCTTCTACGGTCGGCCGCTGCGGCAGCTCGAGCTTCGGCCTCCCTGTGCTGCTCTGCAGGGGACAGTTTTGAGAGGTTCCGCACATGCTCGATCTTCCGGCGGCCAGCCAGAAGGTCAGCTTGGAGCTTCGGGTCCAGGTCAAGGATCGAGAGCTTAGAGGAGATGGTGGACTGCGCGATGCCGAGTCGCTTGGCCGCCTTGTTCTGCGAGCCGTAGAAATCAACCAGCTTGCGAAGGGCGTGAGCCTCTTCGACCGGGTTCATGTTGTCACGGTGGACGTTGGCGACGAACGCGGCCTCGAGCAGCGACTCATCGGTGGCGACCAGAGCGTTGTCGACGCTCACCTTGACGGTGCTTGCTCCGGCACGACGAGCGGCCTCCAGCCGTCGGTGCCCGTCGATGACGATGTAGCGGGCGCCCTCGTCCAGGTGGTCGGCTCGGTCCGGCCTCTCTCTCAGGTAAGCGTCGACAGAGGCAACTGTGATGGCGTTGATGAGGCCGATCTCCCGGATGCTGTCAGCCAGTCCCTCGAGGTTGAGGAGTTCTTCGCGGGGGTTGTCAGGGTTCTGGCTGATCAGTTCCGGAGGCAGTTCGGTCGGGTCTGGCACGCCGGCCGTGGGGGCTGCCGTCGCGGCTCCGATGGCGGCTCGACGGGCGCTGATGGGGCGTGCTTGGGCGAAGGATGCGCCGGCACCGAGGTTCTTGGCCTTGCTCACTTGCTGATCTCCCGGGCGAGGGCGCGAAGGGCGACGGACTGCTCACATCGGGGCGCGTAGGCGAGGAGGGGCAGTTTCGCGCGCACGGCTTCTTTCTGCTCCTTCAGGTCTCCGATGACGCCCACCACGCGGGGGTCCTTTATGTCCATCCAGGACTGCAGGGAGGAGGTGGCGATGAAGCCTCGGCGGGCGTCGTAGTGGTTCACGACCAAGCCGAGGTAATCGATGTCGAGAGCGAGGTCGTTGCGCATGTCTTCGATCTGGGAGGTGAGGAGTCCGTAGGCGTCGGCGCTGCTGTCCTCGGCCTGGACGACGATCAGGACGCCGGAGTTGCCCGGGACCTCGTCGGGGCGGCGACGTCCGTAGTAGGAGGCGGCGTCCATGCTGAGGCCGAGGCTTGGGGGGCAGTCGATGAGGATGACGTCGTAGTCGCCTTCAACGGGGGAGAGCGCTCGCTCAAGGGCCGCTTCCCGGGCACGGACCGAGGCGAGACGCACGTCGAGGAGGAAGGCGTCGGCGCACGCGGGCAGCAGGGACAGCCGGCCTCCGAAGCGCTCGTCGGCGATGGGCACGATGAGGTCGCGCAGGTCGCCCTTGCCATCCCCGGCCATGTGATTGGTGAGGGAGTCACCGTCCATGGAGAGCGGCTCGTGCCCAAGCTGCTTGGTGAGGTGCCCTTGCGGGTCGAAGTCGACGAGCAGAACACGCTGGCCGAGTCCTGGAAGGTCCTCCAGCGTCAGGGGGTCGCTCGCGGCCAGTTTTTCATCGAGCATGGCGGCGAAGTGCTTGGAGATACGGACGGGCACCAGGATTGTGGGGTCCTCGGCGAGCGCCTCGCCGGTGCCGGCGGTGATGGCCGTCTTGCCGACGCCGCCCTTCTGGTTGCACACGACGATGCGGCGCGTGATTGCTGGGCGCCTGACCGCCGGTGCTGGGTGGCTGTCGAGCCAGACCTGTACGGACTGGGCCAGCCCCTGGATAAGGGAAACGCCGCGGTTCTTGCAGTCGGCACGGAAGCCCGCCCACAGCTCTTCGGGCAGGAAGGTGGCGAAGGACTCCGCGCCGGAGGTGTCGATGGGGGAGAGGTTGGAGCCGAGGCCGCGCCATGCCGTGATACCGGCTTCGACTGCGTCCTGCATGTCGATGCGGTGTTGGACGGCGCGGATCTTGAGCTCCTGGCGGAGCCAGGCGGGCAGCTTGGAGACGACCTTCTCCCGGTCGCTCCTGGTGTCAGGTGACGTCATAGTCCGTCACTCTACTAACGCGAGCGCGAAAGAGCCCCAATGACACGTTAGCTAGCTTGATTGTTCGACACGGGGACTATCACGCCGTGATAACCCCAGCCAGCCCTGTGGTCGTCGAACGCACTGAGAGCGGCGCAGCAGGTGCCCGGGATACGGAGGGACCTATCACGGCGTGATAGGTCGATGTCGCTGATGCCGCAACCACAGAACGCCTTGTTCGGTACGCGGGGGAGGTGGACATGGGGGCGATGTCGTGGCCGCGCTTGGGGAGGGCTTGGGCAAGGAGTTCTGGACTAAGAACCCATGGAGCGGGCGGCTGGAGGACGTTGGGGACGCGCCGCGCGTGGGGAGCCCTGACGGAGCTGACTGCTCCTGAAACGCAAAAAAGCGGCCCCCATCGCCCGGATGGAGGTCCGGACGGCGGGGGCCGCTTCGTGGTCAGGGTCTCAGTTCGATGCCGGGGGAAGTTCTCGTCCGGCGTGGATTGGGGACCGGGCGCAGTGCAACGTGGTGGTGAGGGCGGGTCTCCGAATCGGGGTGGATGAGGGCCAGGGCGACGAGGCCGGCGGCCGTCTGCTGCTCGGGGAGCGGCCGTCCACGCTCCAGGCCGCGCTCGCCGATCCGTACGGCAGCGTCGCTCTGGCCGGTCCAGCGGGCTGGCCTCTGTCGGACGCCGAGCATGGCGGTGAACTATGCGACCACTCTCTGGTCGCCGGGGTGCCGGCGACCGGTGTCGTGTACGCAGCAGCGGAAGCGGGCCGTCACGAGCGCGACCTCTGGTGGCGCAGCCACGTCCGGATCCGGTACCGGAGGGAGGCGCGCGCTTCGTTCCCCTCGATGGCGTCGGCGAGCAGTTCCTCCAGCTTGGTCATCTGCGCTTCGGCGAACCCCTGGGGCTGGTAGTCGTCGCCGTGGCAGACCGGGCATAGGTGCTCGTGGCCGTCCAACTCGTGCCACGGCGCGCAGCCGAGTTCGCCGCAGGTCGGGCGGGTGGGGTCCTCGCCAATGCCGGAGCGGTACGGGCAGCGGGTGAAGCGGTAGTCGACGGGGGCGTCGTGGTGGAGGTCGGAGTGGAGCCGGGCGAGGCCGCGGACTCCGAGTTCGCGCAGCAGGGCGTCGGCGGCGAGGACCTAGCGGTCGATGCTGGTGTCGTAGTGGTCGGCGAGCATCGTGACGGCGGTGCACCAGGCGAGGGTGGAGCGGTCGACCGGGATGGGTCGGCTGCTGGCCCACGGGTCGGCGGTGTCCGGGTCGGCGGGCGGCAGGGCTGGCGCGGTGAGCGGGATGCCCAGGGTGGTGAGCTGGGTGGTGACTTCGGCGGTGCGGCGGGTGAACTGGTCGAAGACGGTGGTGGGCATCGGCCCTCACATTCGACGGGGCCGCCAGGACCGTGGTGGTCCCGGCGGCCGGGCGGGTGGGGTCAGCGGGTGGCCGGGGTGAGCGCGGCCTTGTGGCTGTCGCGGTGCGCGCTCTGCGCCGGTTCGGCGAGGACGCGCAGGCCGTGCGGCTCGCCGACCCGGCCGCAGGAGCTGCACACCACGGCGTAGTTGCGGCGGCCGGTGCAGCCGGAGTCGGCGTCGCGGGGCTTGCCGGAGGGACGGACCGCGTGGGTGCATTCGGAGCCGTCGGGGTGGAGCGGGGTGATCTTCACGCTGATGCGGGCCATGGGCTTCTTCTCCTGGTCGGGTTCGGGGAAAGGCAGCTGGTGGAGCGCGGCCGCGGTGGCGCGGCCCCGGGTGGGGCGCGGCGGGGTTGGCGGCTCGGTGCGGACGAGCGCGGTCTCGGGGAGGAGTCCGAGCTGTCCGGCGGCGGCCGCGCGGGCGGCGAGGGTGATCGAGCGGGTGACCCGGTGGTGCCCGTGGTCGATCCGCAGATGGCAGAGCTGGCAGGCGGCGAGAAGGTTCTCGTCTCGCACGTCTTCGGGGGTGTGGTTGAGGTGGGCGGTGGTGAGACCGACCACGAACCCGGCGTCGGGGTGGATCTCCTCGTGGACGGCGGGGCAGCGGCCGCCGGGGTGCGTCAGGCCGCAGTGGCCCGTGCACTCGCAGCGGCCGCGGGCCCGCTCGAACCGGATGCGCGCGCTGATCTCGTTCCAGTCGCGCGGGTAGCGGTGCAGGTTCTCGGGACGGATGGACACGGCGGCTCCGCTACTCGCCGCCGGCGGCCTGGCGGTGCTCGAAGGCTTCGAGCAGTTCGCCCAGGTCGTTCGGCTCGGGTGCGGTGCCGACCCATGTGCCGCCCTCGGTGAACACCTCCCCGTCGGTGGTGTCGGCGTCGAACCAGCAGACGTACGGGCCGTACCGCTCGATGACGGCCGTGGCGACGGCGGCCGGGTCGGACAGCTCCGGCGCGGTCTCCAGCACGGCGAGCGTGGTGACGGCCAGCCACATCGGCTCGTCCGACGTGCGGGGCAGCCGGAGGTAGCCGGTGACGCGGAGCTTGTCGCCGGGGACTAGGTCGTGGATGACCCCGTGCGCCAGCGCCGGGTCGGTGACGCTGCAGGGCAGGATCATCTCGTCCGTGCGCTCGTCCGTGGGGGAGACGGTGAGACGGAACCGCGCCGTCGACCCGTGCAGGTCGCCGGGCACGGTCTCCTCGTCCAGGAAGCCGTCCAGGGCTATCGCGTCGTCGGCCACGGTCAGCCGGCCTTCCGGACCGGCGCCTGGTGCGCGGCGTCGTACGCCTCGAGGATCCGCTTGGGCACCATGCCCGCGTCGGCGACCTGGTGGCCGTTGGCGCGCGCCCACGTCCTGATGGCGGCGAGCTCCTCGCGGGTGCGGCCGCTGCCCAGGCCCGCCCGGATCGGGGTGGGCGCGGTGGCGGCGGCCGTGGTGGTGCGGGTGCTGGCCTTGACGGTGCGCAGTTCCTCCTGCGCCTTCTCCAGTGCGGCGCGGGCCTTGGCGACCTTCGCTTCGGCCTCGCGCTGGGCGGCCTCGCTGTCGCGGCGCTCGGTTAGCTCGGAGAGGTCGGCGGTGATGCGGGCGGCGCGGCTACGGACTCCGGCGGCCGGGTGTGCGGCCGCCCAGTCGAGCAGCTTCTGGACCTCGTTGGAGACGGGCAGCGCGATGACGGGGACGTCAATGGCCGGGGCGTCGGTGGCCGCGTGGGGCAGTCCGAGGACCTGGTCGGCGATGAGGTCGCTGAGCTCGGTCTCGCTCAGGCCGGTGGCCTCGCGGATGGCTTGCTCGCTGTCGCCGTTGTTGTGCATGGAGATCGCCATGGCCTCGTGCGCGGAGAGGGCCGGGGCGGCGGGGGTGTTCGTCATGGTGGGTGCGTCTCCGGTTTCCGGGATGAGGGGGAGCAGGGCGGTGAGGGTGTCGGTGTCGGTGGGCAGCCCGAGGACGTCCAGGAGCAACCCGAGGTCGTCCTTGTCGCGGGAGCGGCGGGCGGTGACCCGGGCCGCGGCGGCGAGCTGCTGCGCCGGGTTCGGGTTCAGGGGCAGCGACTCGGCTTCGAGGGCCTCGGTCCAGTCGGTGAACATCACGCGGCCTTGCCGCTGGCGACCAGGGCCAGCACGCGCAGGTTGGACGCCGCCTGTGCGGGGGTGATCGGCTGCTTCCAGCGGTTGTACGGCGCGGGCCGGGTGGGGATGGCTTCCAGCTCCAGGCGGGCGAGGGCGAGTTCGTGGGCGGTCGGCGGCACGACTCGCGCCGCGCGCTGCCGCTCCCTGCGGAGGCGGTCCTGTTCGGTGACCACGCCGACCCAGTCCTCTCCGAGCCGCGCCACGAGCTGCTTGCGCAGCTGCGTGCGGTCGCGCTTGGTGGTCGCCGCCCACACGCCGGTCTTCGTCAGGCTGGGGTTGGCCAGCGCCCACTTCAGGCAGTCCTTGACGATCGGGCAGCCGGAGCAGGCGTGCTTGGCCTGGGCGAGCGCCTTCTCGCGGGCGCGGGGGTCCTTGTCGGTGTTGTGGATGTCCTCGATCGCGAACAGGTCCGGGCTCGTACAGCAGCGCAGGGCCTGGTCGGTGTCGGGGAAGGGGATCCGGTCGTCGGCCGCGATGAACGTCGGCGGCTGCGGGACGCCGGTGCGGTTGCCGCTCATGAGGTGGCCTCCGGAGCGAGGTGGGGGAGCTGGAGGAGGACCTGGTCCACGAGGTCCTGCGGCGGGCGCCACGGCCCGAGTTGTCCGCGCAGCCACGGGATGGGAAGCGCGAGCTCCTGGACGTCGGCGAGGACCAGGTGGAACGCGTCGGTCTGCGCCCACTTCGAGCAGGGGGCGGTGCCGGCGGCGTCCTGGTGGCAGTCGGTGAGGCGGGCGACGCCGATGACGGCCCGGGTGGGCAGGGCGCCGCCGCGGATCGCGGTGGCGACCAGCGGGTCACGCATCGGGGCCCGCTCGGTGGCCTGCCCGGCGTGCAGCAGCACCAGGCCGCGCCAGGACCAGGAGGCCGGCCTGTTCTCCACGTCCTTCCCGGCGAGGATGCAGGTCGTCCAGGGCTGGCGGATCGTGATGCCCCGGATCCAGGTGCCCGGGTCGGTGGTGGGGGTCTCGCTCATGCCGCCCGCCCCAGGATGCTGGTGCCCGGCCGCCCGGCGCGGCGGCCGTTGATGGACGGCACCGTGGCGTGCTGCGGTCCGGCCAGGACCGCGCGGCCGGTGTGCTTGCCCGCGTACATCGCGGCGTCGGCGGCCCGCTGAAGCAGACCCAGGTCCGTCGTACCGAGGACGTCGGGGGAGGCCGCGCCCACCGACGCGGCGACGTCGACCAGGACGCCGTCCTCGACCTCCACAGGCTGCGCGAGCAGCTGCGTGAGCTGGGCGAGACGGAGCTCGCGGCGGCCGGGCCCGATCCGGACCGCGACGGCGAACTCGTCCCCTCCGAGTCGGCCAACCGCACCGCGGCTGCCCGCCCAGGCGGTGAGCCGGGTCGCGGTGGCCGCCAGGACGCGGTCGCCGGCGGAGTGCCCGCCGGGTCCGTCGTTGATCTGCTTGAAGTGGTCCAGGTCCACCAGGACGACCAGGGCGGCGTCGCCGTACCGGTCGGTGATCTGCCGGGCCTTGGCGGTGAAGCCGTCGCGTCCGAGCAGACCCGTCAGCGGGTCGCGGCGGGCGGCGGACAGCTTGCGGTGCAGCGCGAGCGCGTGCACGGTCCAGCCGGTCAGCGGCACGGCGAGCGTGGTGATGAACAGAGCGCGTTGCCCCAACGGGGCCTGTACGCGCACGGTGGAGGCCATACTGGTCTCTCCCTCTCGTCTTGTACGGGATGGGTGGCCCGGGGCGGCCGACTGGTTTTCCGGCCTTTGGCGGCCGTCCCGGGGCGGATTCAGAACGTGCGGCGCGTGCCGAACAGGCCGTGGGGGTTCACCCAGGGAGCGGCCGTCGCCTTGTTCCAGTCGAGGTCCCAGTCGGGCCGCAGCCCCCGGGCACCCCAACCGCTGTCGAACTCGTGCGGGATCTCCTGTCCGGCCTGGTGCAACAGGCGCGCCTTGTCGTACGCGTCGTGCGCGGCGTTGCGGGCAGCGAGGGGGTCGTCGGCCAGGCCGACGAAGATGTGGATGCGCTGCCCCGGCTGGTCGTTGTGCTTGGTCGGGACGTCAACCTCGAAGTAGCGAAGCGGCATGACGCCCTCTCCTTTCTGTCGCTGGTCGTGGCGGAACACCGCGACCGCCCCGGCCGGTGAGGGCCGGGGCGGCACGGAGGAACGCCGCGCTCGCGCGGGAGGGATCAGCGGTTCGCGGCCGCCGCCACGATCTCGGCGTGGTCGAACGCGAGGTCGGGCAGGGCGTCCAGGGGCCACCAGCGGGCGGCGGTGGCGTCGTCCCCGGCCGTCGGCTCGACCAGGGCGGGCAGGGTGGCCGTGTAGGCGACGCTGACGTACCGGCCGCGCGGGTCACGGCCGACGGCGTCGAAGGCACCCACCTGCCGGAGGTCGGCGGCCGGGACGGTGATGCCGGTCTCCTCCTCCAGCTCACGCGACCCGGCGGCCAGGCTGCTCTCCCCCTTGTCCACGTGCCCACCCGGCAGCGCCCAGCGGCTCTTGAACGGGTCCCAGCCCCGCTCGATCAGCAGGACGTGCCCGGCGGCGAACAGGACCACGTCGGCGGTGTAGCGGATCGTCTCGTCGGTGGTGTCGGTGATCACCAGATGTCTCCTGGGCTCGAAGAGGATGAAGGAAGCCGCCCCGGCCGGTGGCCGGGACGGCGCGGAGAACGTCGAAGGGGTTGGTCAGGCCGGGACGGCGGCCGGGGTGTCGAGTCCGGCACCGAGCAGCAGGCCGCGGATCGACTGCTCGTACTCGCCGGTGCGGATCCGGTCGAACATGAGCTGACCGGCGACCAGGCAGCGGGCCCGTAGGCGGATCGCGGCCAGTGCCTCGGGGGCGGCACCGGCGTCGGTCGCGGCCTGGGCGGCAGCGGTGTCGGCGAGCTGGTCGGCCGCCTTGAGGCCGGCCTCACGTCGGGAGTACTGCGCCCGGTAGTGCGCCCACCAGTCCAGGGCGTGGGTGTCGTCCACCCGCTCGTTCCACGCGGCGTAGGTGCGGCGCGTGTCCTTGGGATCGGCGGCCCACTCTTCGGCCCACTGCCTGGCGAGGTCGGGCAGCTGGGCGATGGCGGCCAGGGTCTGCGCGCCGCGGTGCCCGAACGCCCGCCACGCCTCGGTCTCCTCGACGACGCAGATCTGCTGGGACATCAGCCAGTACGGGTAGTAGTGGCCGCCCCAGTTGCCGGTCTCACCGAGCGGCTCCACGACGAACAGCCGCACCGGCCAGCCCTCCTCGATGCGTTCCAGGATCTCGCCGGGCCGGGTGTACATGTGGAAGTACGAGAACGGCTTGTCCGTGTACCACTTCTGGCCGGGGCTCGGGTGGTCGATGACCTGGCCGATGTGGCCGGCGAGGTTCACGGTCGGGATGGTCTCGCCCAGGCCGCTGTAGTAGCGGGCGAGGTGGTTGTCGGTGGGCGGGACGGTGCCGTCGGGCCTGGTCGCCATGTAGTGGACGACGGGCCGGACGCTGCGTGCCATGGGGTTCCTCCAGGTCGGGTCAGGACATGCAGGTGGGTCGGGTCAGCGGCGGGTGTCCTGGCGCAGGGCGCCGGACGTGGCCAGGAGTTCGGAGATCAGGTGCACCCAGCGAAGCCCTCGCGGTGGAGCTGGTCGACGTCGGGCAGCAGCTGGTGGTGCTCGCGCACGATGTGCAGCGGGACCACGCGGTCACGGCCGGCGTTCTGGGCTTCCACCCTGGGCAGCGGGACGTGCTCTGGGAGAGGGAGGGACTGCTCCCGGGCGGCCGGGCCCGACGCCTGCGGCCGCCCCGGGCGCTCAACTGGCCGCGTGGAGCGTGGCGGTGGTGCGGGCGGTGTCCGCGAGCAGCACGGTCAGCTCGTGGCCGTGGTCGACGACGTCCTCCAGGCGCTCGATGAGCTCCGGGGGCAGGCCGCGGTTGCGGGCGCCGGTCAGGACGCCCTCGAGGTAGAGGACGTCGGCGAGGACGCGGCCACGGACGTCCAGGACGCCGGGCTGCACGGCGAGGACGCCGTCGTTATTCGCGGTCGCCAGCTGCGCGTGGTCGGCGGCCTCGGTGTACGAGGTCTCGGTCTGCTCGGTGAGCAGCGCGTCGACCTGTGTGGTGGTGTCGTAGGTGCGGCGCCGGCCGAAGCGGGCAGCAGCGGCCTCCATGAGGGATCGGCGAGCGAGGGACACGGTGACCTCCGGGGGAGGGCCGGTCGTCCGGTCTCGGCTGACCGGACGGACACCGCCCGGCCCCGGCCGCCGACGTGCGGCGGGCGGGGCCGGTACGGAGAGCGTCCGGTCAGCTCTTGGGGAAGCGCAGGATCGTGAACTCGGTGCCGGTGCTGTAGGTGCGCGGCTTGGCGGTCAGGAATTCCAGTTGCGCGTCCGCCACGCGCTGCAGCTCCCCCTCAATCCATTCGGTGGAGCGCTGGATGGTGAGGCGGTCCAGGTGGAAGGCGGTGAGGGTGGCGGTACTCATGGGCGTTGGTCCTCTCGGATCAGGCGGCAAGCAGGTGCTTGGCCGGGGGAGTGATGTAGGAGGCTGGGTCGGCGGGCGTGCCGTCGTAGCACTCCAAGCAGGACCCCAGGGTTTTCAGCGGGATGCAGTGGAAGTAGCGCCGACCACAGGTGCCGCATGTCTGGCGAGCAGCCATCGCCGCGTCGAGCGCGGCTTCCTTGGCGAGGGTCATCGGGAGCTTGGGCTTCGCCAGGTCGATCCGGTACAGCCACGCCCACCGCTTCCCGCCGCGGCATTCGATCCGGGCGACAGGCTCGGCTCCTCCGGGGCGGAGTCCCATCTCCCGCAGCTGGCGGCGGGTCGCGAGGTTCGCGCGTCCGGCCTGCTTCCACCGGAAGACCGGCATGGAGCCGTCGCCGGGGTCATAGGGGTCGACGTCGACCAAGTCCTCGTCCTGGTCGTCCATCACCTGCTCCAGGTACCGGGCAGCCGTGCGGGCCGCTGCGGGTAGCGGGGTCCGGGGCGCTGCGGGCAGGGCCGGCCGATCCGTCGGCGCGGGCGGGGGATGAGCACGAGCGGTCTCCTCCAGTCGTCGGGCGGGCAGCGCTGCGCCCCGCCGACGTGGTGCGGGTGTCGGCGGGGCGCGGCGGGTGGTGCGGGCGGGTTATGAGGCGAGGCCGTGGGTTGTGCGGGTCGAGTGCTCACCGGGCGCGGGCGTGCTGTGGCCCGGCCGGGGCGGGGCCGGCTGCTGCTCGGGGGCGCCTGCCAGGTGGGTGCCGATCAGGTAGCCGATCAGCAGCCCGCCGATGCCGAAGACCTTGTGGCGGGTGGCTTTCCACTAGGTCGAGGCCGCGGGCTCGGTGAGCACTCCTATGACGGTCAGCGGTTTCGCCAAGACGGCGTCTCCTTCTCTCCTGGGTGTCGTGGTGGTGCGTGCGGCCGGGCGGCCTGTCCGGTCCTCGCCCAGCCCCGTGTGGGGTGGGCGAGGGCCAGGCGGGGCGTCAGGTCAGCGGGCGCGGCGGGTGCGCAGTCGGCGGGTGGTCCACTGCCGCAGCCGGTCGAGGCGGGTGGGGTGGGTGTGCCGCCAGGCGCTGGGGAACACGCCGTCCTCGGTCGGGAACGAGCCTGTGGCGCCGCAGGAGCACAGCCAGAAGTACGGCTCGTGGCGGCCATGGAAGGTGGCGATGTCCTTCAGCTGCATGGGATGTCCCTCCGGGGTTCGGTTCAGCGCTGGAGCGGGTGGACGTTGTCGGGGGCGTCGTCGCCGGGTGGGGTGGGGGCGGGCAGGGTGGCGTGCAGGTGCAGCGCGGGGCTGAACTGGGGCTGAAAGTGCGGCGGGTGGTTGTGGACGATCGGCCGCAGGCTCAGGCCGCGCAGGGCGAACATGCTGGCGAGCGCCCACATGAGGGCGGCGAGGCCGGTGGCGGCGGCGCGGCCTCCGGCCGGGGTGGCGGACCAGATCATGGCGAGGGAGCCGGTCCCGAACAGCGCCCAGGCGATGCGGGCTCCGGCGTTGCCGAGGAACCCGCCGACCAGGCCGACCAGCCCGGTCAGCTGCCAGAACGTGTACAGGGCGGCCGGGGCGACGGGAAGGTGCGCGGCCTGGTCGGCGAGGAACACCCTGATCGGGTGGTCGACCGTGCCCCACAGGCCGCTGCCGTCTCCGGCGCCGGAGGCCGGGACGTCGGACAGGCCCTTGAGCGCGGCGGAGGTGATGTCGCCGGCGGCGTCCAGCATCAGCACGATGAGGCTGAGTCCACCGAATAGGAGGGCGGCCTTGATCCAGGTGGCGATCTCGTACCAGCTGACGTTCCGGGCCTGGCCGACCTCCTCCCACCGCTGGTGGAGGAAGCCGCCCTCCTTCCAGGACGCCTTCCACGCGGCGCGCAGCCACGCGAGCCGCCCGGTGCCGTGCTGGCCGTCCAGTTCGGGGGCCGGCGGCTCGGGCGGCAACTGGTTGAACAGGTCGAGGAAGGACGGGTTGTCCTGACCGTTGATCGGCTGCTTGTCGTTGTGGGTCATGGCGTGGCTGCTCCCTCTGCCGGAAGTCGGGTGGTGGTGGGTGGGTCAGTGGATCTCGTTGCGGGTGCGGGCGAAGAACGCGCCGCGGGTGGTGCTGTTGTTGTGGATCTCGGTGTGGTGGGTGACCGGGCCCTCGTAGACGTTCTTGGTGACGGCCGCGCGGGCCTTGCTGATCGCGCCGCCGACGGCAGTGGCGGCCATGGCCAGGCCCGCGAACGGCAGGGTGACCATGAGGACCCCGGCGAGGCTGACGGAGGCCAGGCCCTGCAGGACGAGCCAGGCGCAGCAGCCGAGGCCGACGGACCCGGCGCCCACGCCGATGCTCGCGACGGCGATCCCGGCCGCCCAGGCCGGGACGATCCGCTGGTCGGGCTGCGGCACGGGCGGGGTGGTGCCGAAGGCCGGCGGCACGGTGTCGTCGCGGTAGGAGGTGGGGTGCTGCCGTACGGGCTTGCCCGCCCACTCGTCGAGCAGGCGGCGGGCTTCGGCGGCGGCTTCGGACTCGGGCAGGCCGGACTGGGTGGTGTGCAGGGGGTCCATCGGGGGGTCTCCGATCACGCGGAAAGGGGCGCGCCCTCCTGGCCGTGGTGGCGGGGAGGGCGTGGGGGAGTGGTCGCGCGCAGCGGGGAAGGGCGTCGCCGGAGTGGTGTCCGGCGGCGCCCTTCGGCGTTGTGCAGCAGGTGGTTTGTGGCTGGCGGGTGGGTAGTCACCGCCCGGCGCCCCGGGCATCCTCGATCCGGCGGCGCGGTGGAGGGATTCGGGTGGAGTTCGTCTTCGATTGCGGTTGGTGCGGCGGGGACAACTACTTCATCGGCAGGCAGGTCGGCTTCTGGGTCGACAAGTGGGAGATCCCCTCGGAGTGGGACTGCCGCTTCTGCGACGGGCTCAACTACAGGCCCGACCCGCCGTGGACCGAGGCGTAGGTCAGAAGCTGGCGAGCAGTCCGGCGATCCCGGCCAGGCCGGTGTTGATGGCCGGGGCCAGGCCGGTGGCGGCGAGGGTGAAGCCGAACAGCGTGCAGGTCAGCGCAGGGCCGAAGCGGACGTGTCCGCCCTTGACCAGGACGACGACGATGATGGCGAGCAGCGCGGCGGCGGAGATGGACAGGGCCACGGCGGGTGTACTCCTTCGTGAAGAACGGGGGGCCGGCCGCCGTTCGGGCGGGCCGGCCCCTGGGTGATGGGCGGGGTGGTTCAGGCGTCGGTGAGGCTCTTGATGGCCTCCAGCGCCTGGCGGGGGGAGGTGACCGCGTCGCGGCGCGCGGCGGACTTCCCGCCGCCACGGCGCGGGCCGCCGCCGCCCTTCTTGGGCGCACCGTCGTCCTCGCCGTCCTCGCCGTCCTCGCCGTCGTCCGGCTTGTCGCCGAACTCGCCGGGCCGGGGCGGCTCGGTCCAGTCGAACCACAGGTCCCGCGCTTCGAGCTCGCGGATCTCGTAGTCGGTCAGGGTGGCGATGACGTCGGGGAAGTAGTCGTCGAGGCTCTTCTTGAAGTCCATGAGCAAGGTGCGCAGGACCTCGGGCTGCTTGGCTTCGACGATCCAGCCGGCGCCGCCGGTGTTGGAGTTGGCGGGCGGTTCGGGCTCGCCGCGCATCACCCGCTCGATCCGGCCCGCCTCCTCGGGGGAGAAGGAGCGGGGGAGGGGGTCGGGGGTGTTCTCGGACGGGATCCCGAGGGCCTTGAACATCGCGCCGACCTTGCCGGGGGCGACCTTCAGGACGACCGGGATGCAGTTCTCGCGCAGGTTCTCGCACAGCAGCTGGGTGAAGCCGTCCTGCACGTAGATGGACTGGCCGGCCACCTTGATGCCGATGCCGTACTTGCGGCCCTTGACCGACACCTTCTCGGCAAGGTCCATGATCTCCGCGCCGTAGTCGCCGTGGCGGGCGGCGGAGAGGAACTCGTCGAGGTAGGCGGACAGCATCCGGTAGGGGCAGCCCGGCAGGTTCGGGTCCCAGTCGTAGACGCGTCCGTCCTCCCACGGCATCTCGCCGCGGATCTCCATCAGCGCGTCCAGGGCCCGCAGGAGCCGGATCATGTAGAGCGCGCCGACGCCGTAGCGGTCGGTGTACTCGCCCAGCTTGGCGGCCTTCTCGTCAGGGGCTTCCGCCGCCAGCCACACCACGGCGCCGAACAGGGCGTCGGCTGCGACGTGCAGGCCCATCAGCTGGGTCTTGCCGCCGCCGGACGGGGCGACGAACAGGCCGTGGGCGGCGCCGCGGTCGGTGTAGACGCGGTTGCGGGCGGGCTGGCCGTTGCCGAGGAAGCCGGTTACCCACCGGCCGTCCTTGTCCGGGGTGAGCAGCTCGCGGGTGGCGGGGAAGATCTGCGCCAGCGGGCTGGAGTCCCACAGGGAGACCAGGATCTGGTTGCCGTCGATGGTGACGAACAGCCGGCCTTCGTCGTACTTGGTCTTCAGCGCGGCCGCCAGGGCGTGCTGGTTGACGCGCGGCTCGCCCGCCTCGTCGGGGACCTGGGCGATGTAGTGGGTGACCCGGCGGGCGTGGTCGCGGACCTCCTTGACGAACTCCGAGCCGGGCACCGGGCCGCTCGCGATCCGGTCGGCCCACCACTCGTGGGCGGTGGGGGTCTTGCGGCGCCGGTCGTTGGCGTCGGGGGTGACGTGGACTTCCCGCCAGGCGGGGCCGCCCTCGCGCCCGGCCTGCCGGACGATCTCCTTGATGGTCACGTCGGTGACGTCGACGCTGAACGCGGCGGCGATGTCGTCCTCCTTGAGGCCGGAGATGGCCCGGCCGGCCTCGGAGGCGCGCAGCAGCAGCGTGAGGTCGTGGGGCATGCCGTCGTGCGGGGTGGCCTTGACGACGATGGTGCGGCCGGGCATGCCGCGGTTCTCCCACAGCCAGCGGACCTGCCGGGTGAAGGAGTCGGCGCCGTCGTTCGGCTGCGCCGGGGACGGCTCGGGCGCCGCGGGCTGGAGCTGCGGGGTGGGGGCCGGAGCGGCGAGCGCGGGCCGG
The DNA here is from genome assembly GCF_043204435.1 of Streptomyces sp. NPDC047886. Lineage (NCBI taxonomy): Bacteria > Bacillati > Actinomycetota > Actinomycetes > Kitasatosporales > Streptomycetaceae > Streptomyces > Streptomyces sp. NPDC047886. The sequence goes on along the minus strand of NZ_JBIDCF010000015.1, from coordinate 49,680 downwards.
TGGCCCCTGCGGGTGTGCCGGGAGAACGGCATCACGAGCAGGCCGGCTGCCGCCCACCCGGCCGCCAGGAGGGCGTCCAGGCAGTAGGGACCCCAGCCGATCGTGTTCCGGGCGGCGACGTCGATGGCGGCGGCGGCCACGAGCGGCGACCAGCGCAGGATCTTGCGGCCCGCGCCGGTCTCGTCGCTCTTGTAGGCGAGGAACCAGCCGCCGACGCCGGCGGCGCCCGCCAGCTGCACGACGGTGTTGACGGGGCTGTCGGGGTAGAGGTTCGGGGCCGCGGCGAGGACCGGGGCGGCCAGGGTGTAGAGGGTGCGCTCCAGGGCGACGCTGCGCGGCACGGACACGGGGTGTTCCCTTCGGGAGTTGGCGATGGGCGGCCCGCCGTCGGTGGCGGGCCGCCCATCAGGGGTTTCGGCGGTGTCGGGGGTCAGTGGGCGAAGAAGCCCGGCTTCGGGGTGCGCTCCCTGCGGCCGGAGCGGACGGTGTCCAGGCCCTCGTACAGCCGCGCGTGCGTACGCCGCGCGTCCGTGGCCAGGCCGGACACCTCCTGAGCCGTCTCGTGGAGCTTCTGGACCTCGGTGGCGGCGCCGCCCAGGGCGACGGCCACCTGGTTGGTCATCTCGATGAACTTGCGGTCGAGTTCGGCGTTGGCGATGTCGACGGCCAGGCCCTCCGTGCGCTGGGCGTTCTGCCGCATGCGGCGCAGCAGCTGCTCCAGCTCGTTGCCGGCCAGGTCCATCGCGGTGCCCAGCGTCTTGAGCTTCTGCTGGACGGCCTTGTAGCGGTTGTCGCCGTCGGTGCGGGCGGCAGCGCCGCCGCCGGTGGTGGGCGCGAGGTCGCTCACGGCGGATCTCCCTTCTCTCAGTCGTGGTGGGCGGCGGAGGAGGCGTTGGCCAGGCCCGCGTCGTCCATGGCCTGGATGTCCTGGCCGTAGACGCGGCCGACCGACATGGCGGCGATCCGGGCGGCCTCGGAGGCGATCTCGCACTCGGTGGCGCACCGTTCGGCGAGCTGCTTCATGCGGTCCGCGGCGTCGGCCAGGTCCGTGATCTGGTCGACGACTTCGGTGGCGATGTTGTGGTCGCCGACCAGGTCGGCGGCCATGTCCCGCAGGGCGTCGGCGACCTTGCCGAGCGCGACGGCCAGCTCCTGGGCGCGGTCCTTGTCGAGCGCGGCGGCGATCGCGATGTTCACGATCTCCATCAGGTACTCGCCGAAGGTGATGTCGGTGCGGTGCTGGGCGGCCATGCCGGTCTGGCCCGACGTGGGCCTGCTGACCTCCGATGCCACGGGGTCCTCCTGTGCGGTGGGTCGGGTGGTGCCGGGACGCTGGGTGTGGGGCTCCGGAGCAGGCGGCAGGCCAGCCGGACGGGAGACGTAGGCGCCGAAGGGGTCGGTCGGATCGTCGACGACGATTGCGTCAACGACGTCTTCCTCAGCCGCTTTCGGGGGGTCTGACGGCCCGTCCGGTCGGTCGGGGCGATCCATCGTGTGGCCGAGGTCCTCGGGCCTCACACTGCGTGGCGGCTCCTCCGGATCGGGGTCCGGCGCAGCGCCGGTCTTGCCGAACCGTTCCTTGAGCCGTTCCTTGAAGGAGCGCTTGTCGTCCGTGCCCGGCGGGTCCTTGACGTCGTCGGGCTTGGGGGCGTCGGACGTCCCGGTGCCGTCCTTCGGGTCCGTGTCACCGGAGCCCTCAGAGGGCTTCTCGCCGGTCTTCTTGCCGTCGTCCGGCTCCTTGGTCGCGGAGTCGTCCTTCGTGCCGTCAGCGGCCGTTTCAGGGCCGTCCTTGGGCATCTTCTTGGTGGTGGCCTCGGAGTCCTTGTCGCTGGTGGAGTCCTTGGCCTTGCCATCGTCCTTCGCGGCCTTGTCCTTCTCCGCCGCGCGGCGCTTGTCCCAGCGGCGCTGCGCCTCCTCCGCCACGGCCGCACCGAGGGTGGTGCGGTCGTCGGCGGCCTTGGCGGCCTCCCGCTTCGCCTTCCGCGCGGCCTTCCGCTCGGCTTTCGCCCGGCGGCGTTCCTCCCGCGCCGCCTGCTGGTTGGCGCGGTCCTGGTCGCGGTCCTTGCTGCGGTCGGCGAGGTTCGCGGCCTGGTCAGCGCTGCGCCGTTGCTGCCGGGCGGCCTGGCGGGCGGCGGCGCGCTCCTGGCGGCCGCGGGCCCGTTCGGCCCGGGGGCTGGAGGCCGGCGAGTTCTGCGTCCTGCCACCGTCGCCCTTCGAGCCGCCCTTGCCGCCCCCGGAGCCGCCCGAGCCGTTCTTGCCGCCGGAGCCGCTCGAACTGCCCTTGCCGGACCCGGACTTGCCGGAGCCGCCAGAGCCGTTCTGACGGCCTTTCGGCCCCCCGGACGACTCATTGCCCTTGGAAGGGCCCCCACGACCGCCAGCGGAGCGATCAGGGCCCTTCCCGGTGCCCTTGGGGGAGTTGCCGCTCCCGGTGCCGCGACCGGTGCCGCCGGACCCGTTCGTTCCCGAGCCACGGCCGCCGCCGGAGTTGCTGCCGCCTCCGCGTGAGCCGCCCCCGCCGCCGGCCTTCGAGCGGCCGCCCTTGTCGGCGCCCATGCCGGAGCTGGAGGACCGCGCCGCGTCGGCCTTGCCGCGCGCCGCCGCTTTGTCGGCCTTCGCCTTCATCTGCGCCGTGTGGAGTTTGGCGTTCTGCTCCATCATCGCGGTTTCCTGGGCGGTGCGGGCTTCCAGAAGCGCGGCCTTACGCGCTATTTCAGCCTCGCGGAAGGGCGCTTCCCCGGCGTGCCGGTCCCGCGCCACTTCCAGCCGGTATTCCAGCCAGTCACCGAGGCGATCGGCGAGAGAACGAGGCTGCTCGTATTCGCCTTCCTCGTATTCTCCGTCGTCGGAATCCGGCGCGTCGGGCATTCCCGTTTCCCGCAAAGCGGTTTCCGGGGAAATAGGGCCACGAACAGGCGGGAGTTCCATTGTCGTCTCCGCCGGTGACTCCGGCGGAACAACGCTGCCAGAGCCACTGTCGGGCGGTTCGGAATAAAAGAGATCCCCGCCGTCGGGAGCGTCCGGCATTCCGCCGGAATCGCTGCCCCGGGTGGGGAGGCTGATCACGTTGCTGTCGGTGTCGTCGGACACGCGACCCCTCCTCCTGGGCTTGACAGTCGGCACCGGCCTCGCGTACGCGCGTGCGCGGCACGCGCGGCACGCGTCACGCGTTGGGATTGCCGAAGGGCCGTCCCCGGGAGTCGGAGACGGCCCTTCGTGCGGGTTGCGGGGAGCTAGCCGTTGTGACGGCCGTAGACGTTGTGCAGGGCGAGCGCGACCTCACGGATGAAGTCCGTGTTCCCGTTGCGGTAAGCCTGCGTGCCTCGGATATTTACGAGCCGAAGCCAGTAGTAGAAGTTGCCGAGGTCGTTTCCGTGCTTGGCGATCAGCTCTCGCTTGATTTTCCGCTCATGTTCCGCACGGTTGAAATCTTTCCGCTCTGCTTTCGTGAGCGGGCGACCGGCACTCACGCCGACTCCCTGCGGTCCAGGTTGTAAATCGACGTGGGGCCACCATAGCCCATATTCGGGCTCTGCGCACCCGACTGCCCCGGGTTTTCCGGGGCCGCCTGGAGCGGCGGGTTGTTCTTACGCGCCTTGATCTGCGCCTTTTCCTTCCGGTTCTTCTTGACCTCCTTCACCTTTTCGTCGTGAGCGTGGCGCTTGTGGGCGCTCTTTTCCAGTCCCGAACTAATGCTCTTGAGGTTCTTGAGGATGTCGTTCAGGGACTTTTCCACCGGGAAGGAACGCAGGAAAGCCTGGCCCATCTTGTCGCCCTCCACGCGGGTCCCGCGGCAGTGCACGCGGGTCTCGCGCTGGAGGATCTCCAGCTTGGCCTGCATGTCCAGGACGACCCTGTTGAAGTCCGCGAGGTAGTGCGCGTAGGCGGCGGGGTTCTGCGCGATCTCGCGCAGCGCCGCGTTCGGGTCGTCGAAGAAGGGCTTGTCTTCGGTGCTCACGGGGTCCTCCGTGGGGTCGGATCTGCGTACGTGGGGGCTGGTGGTGCTCGTGCGGGCCTGGCCCGCCGTACCCGCTCGGGGGTTGCGGGTGCGGTTGAACTGGCCTGCCGGCCGTGGCCGTCACCGGTCCGCGCGAGGCGCGGTCCGGTGGCGACCATGAGCGGCAGGGCGTCGTGCGGGCGGTCCGGTCAGCGGACCGTGTGCTGCTTCAGGGCCACGGCGATCTGTCCAGCGCGGTCCGTGGCGATGGTGCCGCCCTCGGTCCGGACCGCCTTGGCGATGTTGGTCCGGTTCAGCGGCTCACCGTCGGTCCGGAGCCGGTCCAGCGCGGTCCGCTCCAGGTCCGTGAGCGTGATGACCGTGAGGTCCGGACCGCCGTCCCCGCTACGGTCCGGACCGGAGACGCCTTCCGGGCCTTCCTGGTCGGCCGGTCCGGTGCGGTCCGGCTCCTGCGGCCCGGGGGCGACGTCGTCGGTCCGGACCGTCACCCCCCGGCTGGGCGCCGGGCTCTGGGTGGCGGGCACGGTCCGGGGCCCACGGTCCGGACCGGAGTCGGTCCGCAGGTCAGCGCCCTGCGGACCGGCCGGACCGGCCTCCAGGGCGAGCGCCGGTCCGCCGGTCCGGTCCGTGGCCCCTACGGTCCGGACCGGACCGTGGACCGCGTTCCGGTCGGCCGGACCGGAGCGGACCGCGTACCCGCCGTGCTGGACCGGGCGGACCGCAGCGGGGCTTTCCAGCGGTCCGTTCCGGTCCGTGCGGGTCAGGGTGAGCACGGTGGGGATGGCTGCCGGTCCGTGGTCGTGGGCCCCGATGCGGGGGACGACGACCCGGTGCAGGGCCAGACCGGTCCGGACCGCCTTGCGGTCCGCGAGCTCCGCGCCCGCTGCGGTCCAGGCCCGGTCCAGCGTGGTCAGACGCGGGTCGGTGATCGCCAGCGACCATGCGGTGAAGGAGTGGACCGGGTAGCGCAGCCAGCGGACCGCCCCGATGGACGGGCGGGCCTTGGCGACCTTGCCGTCCTCACGGAGCTTGCGACGGTGGATCAGCGAGGCGTACAGCTCCCACAGCACCATCCCGACGATGCTCATGGCGGCGAACGCCACCGCCTTCGGGGTGAAGTGCCAGTAGGTGATCTGCTCTGTCCAGATCTCCTTCTTCGCGTCCCAGACCCGGCTGCCGGCCACCGGCTGCCCGGAGGCGTGCCAGAAGTTCATGACCGCCGCCCCCAGGGCGAAGATCCAGGTGGAGACCCGGTAGAGGGTTCCGGCGTCGCCGCTCTGGCGGGCCTGGTGGTACATCCAGCCCACGAACGCCGTCGACAGCTCCCAGGCGGCGGCGAACAGGATCGTGAAGGGGACGACCCAGCCGAGGATGTCCTCGGCGAAGCCGGCCTGGCCCGTCCACGCCACGGCCATCGGGGCGGTGATCGGACCGATCACCATCAGGCGTTCGGCGTTGACCTTCACGAACTGCTTCACGCGGTCGGTCACGGACGGCTTCCCGCTGCGGGCCGCGGCCCGCAGCTCACGGGCCTTGGCCCGGCGGGCCTCCTTCGCGTCCCTGCGCTCCCCTTTGGCCTGGAGCTTGAGGCGCTTGCGCTCCAGCGCCCGCTCGGTGCGGTCGGTGGCGCGCTTCATCCGGGCGGCGGCTTCGGCCACCATGTCGTCGGCGGCCTTCAGCGTGACCTCCGCGTCCGCTTCCCGCATCCGGGCCTGCGCCAGGGCCTCCTCGGCTGCCTTCAGCTCCGCGTCCCGCTTGGTGCGGGCCGCGGCCAGGATGCGGTCGGCTTCCTCGCGAGCGGTACGGGTCAGCCGCTCGGCGTCCTCAGCCGCCGTCGCCCGCAGCCGGCCGATGTCCTCCTGGGCGAGCGCGCGCGTACGAGCCGCATCCGCGCGGGACGCCTCCCGTTCGCGGGAGGCGTCCTCACGCAGCTCGGCGGCCGCCTTCTCCGCTTCGGTGCGCACCTGCACGGCCTGGGCGTCCGCGCTCTCGCGCAGCCGGTCGGCCTCGCCGCGCGCCCGCTGAAGGAGCTGGTCGGCGTCGGTGGTGGCCCGGGTGCGGGTTTCCGTCGCGGTGCGCTCCGCCGCCGCGAGCAGCTCGGTGCGCGCGTTCTCCGCGTCGGCGAGGGTCTGCGCGGCGGCCTGAGCGGCCTCTGTGCGGACCTGCTCCGCCTGCGCGGCCGCCGTGGTGGCGACCTCATCCGCCTGGCGGCGCGCGTCGGCGAGCAGCTGCTCGGCAGCCGCGTTGGCGTCGGCGAGGACCTTCTCGGCCTCGCCGGCCGCCGCCGCGGTGATGGTGTCGGCCTCCGCACGCGCATCGGCGAGCAGCTTCTCCGCCGTCGCTTCGGCGGCGGCACGAACGCCGTCGGCGTCGGCGGCCGCCGTGGTGGCGGCCTCCGTGCGGACCCGGTCGGCGTCCGTCGCGGCTGCGGCCAGGAGGCGGGACTGCTCCGCGGTGGCGGCCTCGGTGATCGAGGCGGCCTCGGTGTGCGCGCCGTCCAGCAGCTCGGTGCGGGCGCGCTCCGCGTCGGCGAGGATCCGCGCGACGTCGTCGGCGGCCAGGTCCCGAAGGTCGGCGGCGCGGTCGGCAGCGTCGGCCAGGACCGGGTCGGCCTCCGGGAAGACCAGCGGCACCGTCTCCTCGGGCGCGGCAGCCTGGGCGGGGACGAAGGCCGGCGACGCCGGTGCCTTGGCGCGCCCGTTGCGGGGCTTCGGGTTCGCCGCGGGGCGCCGGCGGCGGGTGGCGGGCTTGGTGGCCACGGAAAGTCCTCTCTCTTCCGGGCGCCTCCGAGAAGGGGCACCGTGGATCTACGGCGGTGGGTAAGGTCGTCACCAGGCCCTCCGGGACCCCGGCAGCTCTAATGCCGGGGACTCGGAGGGCCGGTGTGCTGGGTGGTCAGCGCCGGGCGGGCAGCGCGTCGGCGTCCGACATGAGGTACTGGCGCAGCCAGGCGACGGCGGCCGGGGTCATCGCCCCGGTGTCCGTCTCGTTCAGCGGCGCGGAGTCGATGTCGTGCATCGCGTCGGTGGCCGGGAGCAGCCGCATGTAGTCGCGGCTGGCGGCGTGGATCGGGCGGCCCGACGGGAGCGGCGTGAGGTCGTAGGTGGCGCCGCCCACGCAGATCCGGTCGATCCGGCAGACGAAGGTGTGGCGGGGCTGCCCGGTCCAGAACAGTTCCGGGTCGCGGTACAGGACGTACTGGCCCCGCTGGAACGTGACGGCGGGGGTGGTGCTCTGGGTGCTGTTGCGCACGGCAACTCCTGGCGGGTCAGGTGGTCCGGACTGTCCGGCTCCCAGTCACCGCCCGACCCGGCCGCCGAAGCGGTCGGCGCGGGCGGATCAGGCAGCCGTCAGGCCAGAGCCGCGAGCGGCCGGTGCGGGGCGATGACCTGGCCGTCGGGGAGCAGCTCGCCGGTGTCCTCGAAGACCACGACGGCGTTGCATAGCAGGCTCCAGCCCTGCTCCGGGTGAGCGGCCACGACGTGCGCGGCCTCCCGGTCCGGGCTGTCGGCGGTCGGGCACGCGGGGTTGTGTGTGCACAGCGAGTCCGGCAGCCGGGTGGTGCTGGCGGTCGTCGCGGTGTCGAGCGGGGTGCTGCTACGCATGGGCTCTCCTACGGGGGAAGCCCGAGATGGTCTCCCGGGCTGGAGGCGTGCGGAAGGCCGGCCGCCCGTCCTGCGGGCGACCGGCCTGGTCGAACAGCGCCAGGCGGGAGTGGAGTTGGACTTCCGTCCCGCCGTGCGGTCAGCCTCGCCGCTGCTTCTGCTGGGCGAGGTAGGCGTCCTGGAGCCGGGCGAACGACTCGTACAGGCCCTGGCCAGCGGCGCACCGCGCGCCGGGCGAGCACCTGGTGCAGGTCTCGCCGTGCGCGCGGCTGGCAGCCGCGGCCCTCATGTAGCGGTCGTACAGCGACTCAGCCACGCGAGCGCCGGCCGAAGTCGTGATCGGAGTTGGTCCGGCGGAGGTCGTCCTCCAAGCGCTTCTGGTCGGCGTCCGTCATGCCGCCACCTTCGCGTCCCGGGCCCGGTTCCGAGCGGCGCGACGCTTCATCGCCCGCCGCTCGTCCTCGGACAGCCCGCCCCACACGCCGTCGTCCTGGCCGGACTCCAGCGCCCACTGCAGGCACTGCTCCATGACCGGGCAGCGGCGGCACACCGACTTGGCCTCCTCGATCTGCAGCAAGGCGGGGCCGGTGTTGCCGATCGGGAAGAACAGCTCCGGGTCCTCTTCGCGGCAGACCGCGTTGTGACGCCAGTCCATGCCGGTCACCGCCCCTCGCGGACGCGGCGCAGGGCCTCGTCCATGATCGGGTCGGAGTCGCCGTCGTTCCGTGCGATGCTGGTAGGCATCAGGTCTCCAATCGGGTCCTGGACAGCCCCGGGGGTCTCAAGTCGCCGGGGCTGTCGCCGTATTGGCTGTCGTACGAGCAGCCACGGCCCCGGCCGCCCCTCGCGGGGTGGCCGGGGCCGTGGTCGTTCGTCCGGAGCAGGTCAGCTCGCGCGGCGCTCGGGGTGCAACGTCTTGAGCGGCACTGGCGGCGCTCCCAGCGGCGCGGCACCGACGGGCAGCTGCGCGCGGCGGGTGTCGGTGTCGCGAACCGCGGACTCGGCCGCCGCCCACTGTTCCTTGCGCAGCCGCCACAGGGGCCGGTCGTTGCCACGCTTGTCGTCCGTCGGTGCCTGCCTCTGCGCGGCGATCTGGCTGACGGCCGGGGCGACCGCGACCTTGGGCTTGCGCCGCACGGTGGTCCGGCGGCGGTGACCGGTCTCCGCGTGACCGTCCTCCAGGCGCTCCTGCCACTTCTTCACCGACACGTCGACCGTGACCAGGCGGTTGCTGCCCAGGCGGCAGCGGACGGCCGGAACCTCGAACGCGCGGCCGGTGTCGTGCGGCACGAGCTTGGGCTTCCTGGTCTGGAGGCCGGTGATCGGCACCCACGTCTCGCAGTCGGGGCAGACCAGCGACGCGCAGGCGGGGCGCAGGTCGTACTGGTGGGGCTTGAGGGTGGAGAGGGCGAGCGCCGGGCGGGCGCTGACGGTACGGGAGCGGGTCCGGCTCTTCCGGGGGCGGGCGGTGCGCTCAAGGGTCGAAGCAGACATCTGAACTCCTCATGGACGGAGCGGCAGGGGGAGCGTCGCGATGCTCTCTCCGCCCTCCGGGCCGCACGGCACAAGGCCGGCGTCCCGCAGGACAGACAGCGCACAGCGCTGCGACGTACAAGCAGTCGTCGTGCCGTCAGGCTCCGGGGGAGTTCGATGGTGCTCTCGCGTCCTACGGAGTGACCCGAGGACTACCCCGCCGCCCCGAAGGGCGGACGACTACTGCGGTCTTGCAGTGGCACAAGGGGCGTAACCCCTGCTCAACGGAGCGTTAGGGCTATCGCTATCGCCTAGTAGAGACCACGACGGGCTACCGAGTCAATAGCGATAGCTCTATTCGTGTCGATCGGTTGTGCTCGCACATCGCCGCCTGATAGAGCTAGCCCTAGAATCAGATCCCGCGTAGCACTCTGAAAGGTGGCTCCGATGCCCGTCTCGTATCGCGACATCGCCGCTGACCTGCGACAGCAGATCGGCGAGGGGCGATACATGCCGGGCGACAAGCTGCCGATGCTCACCGAGCTCCAAGCTCATTACGGCGCTGGCTACCAGACCGTGCGAAGCGCCATCTCGCTCCTGGAGCAAGAGGGTCTGGTCGTCGCGGTGCGCCGCCGAGGGACCATCGTGCGAGAGCGCCCTGAGAAGCGGCGCATCACCCGGTCCCGTCAGGTCTTCCGCGATGAGATCGGTTACTACTTCGATCAGACTGCCCAGCCGTGGGTGGCCTTGGCGCCGCCCACCCTGCGTTGGGACATCGTTCCGGTTGATCTCGCTGGCCTCATGGGCCTCCCCACCGGATCCGAAGTCCTCGTTCGTGACCGCGTGATGGGCGACCCCGAGAGCAGAATGCCGAAGCAGTTGGCGACCAGCTATTTGCCGGCCGACCTCGCTCGAGGAACTCGGCTCGCGGAGGCCGACACGGGGCCCGGAGGCATCTATGACCGCCTGGAGGAGATGGGCCACCGCCCCCTCCGCTGGAGCGAAGGTGTCTCCGCCCGGATGCCCTCGCCCGAAGAGGCGGAGGCGCTGAACCTCCCAGCCGACGTTGGCGTTCCGCTCCTGCGTGTCGTACGAGTCACGACCAGCGCCAACGGCGAGGTTGTCGAGCTGAACGACACCCGGATGAGCGCCGAGGAGTTCGAGATCGGCTACTCCATCCGACGCCACGCGAGTGCTCGACTCGCTGATGACGACGGAGATGGTGACGACGACCGCTGATAGCACCTCACGTGCCATGGTGTCCCTCCCGTCGGCTGATCTCGTGAGGGCCATCACACTCGGGCCAGGCAGGACGAACCATCACAGGGGCTTGTCGAAGCCTGTACGCACCGCCATTCACGCGTTTTCAACATCCGCGTATACATGCGATTTGCAGCCTGAGCCCTAGGCTCGCGGCCATGACGATGACGGAGGGGCAGAGGGTGGGGAAGCAGCGAGCTGGGTGGAGACCGGACCGGCTGCGGGAGCAGCGCGAGGCCCACGGCCTGACCTTGGAAAAGGCCGGTGAGCGCCTCCGGGCGGTTGCCGAGCAGGCCAAGCTCAAGGGCATTCCCGCTGCGAATCCCCAGACGTTGTGGCAGCACGAGCAGGGCGAGGTCTACCCGGGCCCGCACTACCGGCGCGCCTACTGTCTCCTCTACCGGGCTACCGAGCCCGACTTGGGTTTCCGGGCCGCTCTGCCTGGTGAGGAGACGTCCTTCAAGCTCACGCCGATGGACGACCGCCTCAACGGCTCACATGTTCTGGCTGTTGAGCGCGCGATTCATCGCATCGCGCCGGGCTCGGAGGAAGCCGACCACTTCGACTTGCAGCAGCGGATCATCGACGCGTGGAAGCGCCGGCACACGGGCGGCGACCCCCACCGCCCGGTGCTCATCCTGGTCGGCGGATTCGCCGGCAGCGGGAAGACCGAGCTCGCCCGCTTCTTCGTTCAGCTCACTGGCTGGCCTCTGCTCGACAAGGACCCGCTCACCCGCCCGCTCGTGGAACGCCTCCTGGTGGCACTGGGCGGCGACGCGAACGACCGGCACACCGATCTCTACCGGGAGAAGGTCCGGCCAGTGGAGTACGACTGCCTGATGCAGTCGGCCATGGCCAACATCAAGTGCGGCATCTCCACCGTGTTGACCGCCCCGTTCATCGCGGAGATGACAGACCCGGCCTGGATGCAGCGCCTGGCCAATCGCGCGGGCTCGATGGGTGTCGACGTCTTCCCGGTATGGGTGCGCTGCGACGAAGAGTCGATGCGCGAGTACATCGGATTCCGCTCTGCGGCCCGGGACGCGTGGAAACTCCAACGGTGGGACGAGTACATGGCCACCATCGACCTCGACCTTCGCCCGGCGGTGCCGCACCTGGTCGTCGACAACCGGCTGGGCACCGCAGTCACGCTCGCGGACCAAGCCCGGCAGGCGATGGGGGCGATGTACACGTGACCGGACGTCAGGGCGTGATCCTGTACGGCCCGCCGGCGTCGGGCAAGGACAGCGTCACCGCCGCGCTCACCGAGCTGAACTCGAAGTACGCGCAGTTCGCGCGGCTCAAGGTCGGGAGGGGCAAGTCGGCCGGCTACCGGATGGGCACAGCGGAGCAGCTGCACGAGCTCGAGGCCGCGGGCGACGTGGTCTACGCGAACGCGCGGTACGGCAACACGTATGTGATCGACCGGCCGGGCGTCGACGCGGCGTTCGCGGCCGGGGTACCTGTAGTGCACCTCGGGCAGATCGGCGGCATCCGAGCGCTGGTCGACGACTACCCGGCTGATTGGTCGGTGGTGCTGCTGTGGTGCCCGCGTGAGGCGACCGCGCAGCGATCGGCGGGGCGCGGTGACGCCGACACCACGGCGCGCCTGGCGGCGTGGGACGCGACCCGCGAGGACCTGGACACGCACCCGGGCATGGTCTGGGACCTGACCGTGGACACCACGGCGGCGACGCCGCAGGACGCGGCGCGGCTCATCGACCAGCTGCTGATGCGGCGGGCGGGAGCGGCGACGGCATGAGCGCGGGCTACGGCTGGGCGAGTCGGTCCAGGGCATCGGTGAGCGTGAGCTCGCCGTCGTCCTTGACGTCGTGCCACCGTGCCAGCGTGGTCGCGGCCGCGCGCAGCATCTCCGGCGGGAGGCCGGCGGCCGCGAGCGCGTCGGCGGCCTCGTCCAGCTCTGGGCCCCAGCGCCAGGCGCGCGCCGCCGTCTTGGCCACGTACTGCGGTTCGGACAGGTACGAGTCGGTGCGCCGCGAGGCGACCTCGATGAGCTCCTGGTCGACGCCGTGCTCGCGCGCCATTCCGACCGCGAGCGCCACCAGGACCCGCGACGTCTTCTGGAAGCTGGCGTACGACAGTTTCAGCGCGGACGCCTTGCCGACCTCCGTGCCCAGCACCTTCGTCCGCACTGCGGTGCCCGCGAAGAGGGCCTCGATCCGCGCGGTCGTATCGGCGGGACCGGAGACATACAGCGTTGGGGTTTTCCCGCGAACCGGCGGGGAGCCCACGACGCCGCCGTCCACGACGATCGATTCCGGTTCGAGCAGCGTGGTGATCCTCTTTGTCCGCTCGGGGTTGATGGCGTTTGCCTCTACGAACACCCCAGTGAAGCCGTACTCGGCAACGTCGTGGGCCAGGTCCTCGGCGGCGGCTGGCGGGCAAAGGCTGATGACGATGTCGCTGCGGTCCAGCAACTCGGGCAGCACGGCCACCGGCGTCAGGCCGAACTGCTCGGCGCGCGCTGCGGAGGCGGCGCTGCGCCCGGCCTCGCACCAGAGGACCTCGGACGCGTTCACCGCGGCGCAGGCGGCGACGGCGGCGCCCATGCTGCCGGGGTGGAGGATGCCGACTGTCGGCTGGTCCACGGTGCTACTCCGTCTCGTTGAGCAGGATGGTGATGGCGTCGGTGACGTCGTCGACGACGTGGTGCGCGGCGGGAAGGTCGTCCGGCCATGGACGGCCGCGAAGCCAGATTGTGCGCAGGCCGGCCTGGAGGCCGCCGCCGATGTCCCCGGCCGGGTTGTCACCAACCATCCAGCCGCCATCCAGGAGGTTCGCGCCGCAGCGAGCGGCTGCGAGTTGGAAGAGGCGCAGGTCCGGCTTGCGAATCTCCAGGTCTCCCGAGACCGCAACACCGTCGACCAGGTCGGCAAGGCCGGTCGCGGCGAGTTTGGCGCGCTGGATGTCGCCGGCCCCGTTGGTAATGATGCCGATCGTCCACGCGGCCGCGCGCAGTCGGGTCAGGCCCTCGAGGACCTCTGGTCGGCAGGTGACGATGGCAGCCATGAAGTCGACGTACTCCTGCCACAGCTGCTCGGCGGGAACCTCCAGGTCGAAGGCTTCTTTCAGCCGGGCGAAGTCGGCGGCATTCGCCCGGTCGGCCAGCTCGCTACGCAACCACTGTTCGGCGTCCGGAGCGAGGTCGTGCGTCTGGCACAGGCCGGTCACAGCGTCGCTGAACGCCGCCTGACGGTCGGCCAGCGTGCCGTCCAGATCGAAAAGCGCGAGGCGGGACATGGGCACGGACCCTACCGGGCCTGGCGTAGAACACAGTTCGCGGTAACAACGCATCCTGCTCCGAGATCACGTAGTGTATCTTTTCTCGATACGTTGCCTGAGATGGAGGCTGGAATGCCGGATCCAATGCGTCGAGTCGATGCCTTCATGGATGCCGACACGCTTCCGCCGCCTCGCGTTCGGCAGCAGCTGCGCCGCGCCGGAGGACTCACTCAGGCGGAACTCGCTGAGGCCCTGGGCGTTCAGCGTGTCGCGGTCGCACGGTGGGAGGCAGGACTTACCCAGCCCCATCGCAACAATCGCCTGAAGTACGCCGCGTTCCTTCGCCAGCTAGCCGAGGAACACCCGGCCGCTGTACAGGAGGTGCTGGGTGAGGACTAACCTCCCGCCCGGTTTCGGGTACGCCGACTCCACCTTCGATTTCGAGGGGGTCGGGGTGACGTAACCGCCACCGGCCGCGCGCGCCAGAAGGCGGACTGACAATCCACCGGCCTCGCGCGGCCCTTCATTCCCGACCGGGCTTGACACCCCAGTCGGCTGCTCAGTCCCGGTTGACGCCGGTCCTGGGCTTCGGCTCATCGAGCCACTTCTTCACCTAGCAAAACCCCGCCTGACAAGCGGGTCAGGCCCCTTTGACAAGGGCCACCGAGCAAGACCCCGGTCGCTGACAACGGCCGGCGTATCGCCCACCGCGGGGCCTCTGTGACAGGGGGCCCTGCGGTTCACCAGAACCGAGACGAGAGGAGGAATCTCCCCCCACCGCCGGCCGTGAGGCCGTGGTGGTGCTGGTCCTGTGTGTGCCCGCTCCTCACGGAGGGGGCGCGCCCACCCATCTGCTGAGACATGCACCCGGCGATACGCCGAGTGATACAGAGAGGCGGTCGTTCTCATAGTGCCCGAGAGTGGTGTCCCCTGTCAGCTTGGCCATGTCCGTTTCACCCCGGTTCAGGCGAGGTGGCCTTCCCATGTGACGGGATCGGCGTACGGTTCCTCCCTCTTCGTACGGTTCGTACCGGAAGTTGGATTTCCGGTAGGAAGCTACAAGCACGGTGCTTTCGGAGCGGTCTCGTCGGGCCCGGTCGCGGCACCCGCCGACCGGCTCGTGCACCCGCTCACGGACGTCGTCCACAACTCCGTCGAGAGGAGCGTCCTCGCAGGCGGCTTCCCGCGTGGCGGGACGCGACCTGAAGTTGTTGCCCGCCGCGCGGGAGTGACGGGGGCAATCGGGGCTCGCTGGCCTCTGTCCACAGGCCGCCTCGTGCAGGCTCGGCGGATGGATCAAGAAGCGCGCGTTTTGCCTGTTGAGGGGGGTGTCCGCTCTGGCGTGTACACCAGCCGGATGACGACACAGGCGATCTTCACCGCCACGGCCGGGACGGTGGGCCGATGAGCGGCACGGCGGCACCGGCCGTCGCGCTGATTCCTGCCCCGCGTCCGTCGCTCGACGACGCGGTCTCCGTGCTGCCCGCGACGTTGTACGTGCCGGAGGCGTTCCAGTGGCTGACGACGTCGACGGGGCGGATCGCGCTGGACGGCTACTCCTGGATGCAGGCGGTCCACTGGGTCGCCGGATCCGGGCTGTACGAGCCGCGCCGCTACCGGTCGCACGGGCCGCGCTCGTTCGGGCCGACGACGGTGCGCGTCGCCCAGGAGCTGGCGGAGCTGTTCCCGTGCCGTCCGGGGATCGAGTACCTGGTGCGCCGCACCGGGTTGTCGGAGCGGTCGGTGGAGTACCACCTGGGGATGCTGCGGGAGGCCGGGCTGCTCGCGTACGTCGTGCGAGGCACCCGGGTCCGCGGTGCGGCGGCGCAGGCGTCGGAGTTCGCGCGGATGGTGCCGGTGGAGTTCGACGTGGCGCTGGGCGTGCGTACGGCCGGTGAGGGCACCGGGCGGCGGATGACGGGGATTGCGGAGGCCGGCCGGGAGCTGATGGCGGCGCTGGCGAAGAAGGCGGCTCGCAAGGTGCGCAAGCGGCGGGCGAAGTCGTCCTCGAAGGCCCCGTCGAAGGGTGCCCGGAGGGGTGCTGGCCAGGGTGCTGTGACGGCTGTTTCGGATGAGGTCCGTTGCACCCCAATGGGGGGTAGTTCCCGCAGTGTTTCTTCTGCGGGTACTACTTCCTTCCCCTCTGAGAGCAAGCTCGCAAGCGGGCAGAGCAAGTCCCCCACCCCGAAGAAGGTCAAGCGCGGCCGCCGGAAGCTCAACAGCGTCGGGCGCCGTTTCCAGCTGGCCTCGGAGCTGATCCGTCGGGTGCCGTGGATGGGCCGTGCTGCGGTGCCCCGGATCGCCTGGATCCTCAAGGACGTTTCCGACGCGGGCTGGACGGCCGATGAGGTGATCGCGTTCCTGGACCTGGGCGAGGCCCCGGGCACCGTGCACCGGCCGTCCGGGTTCCTTGCCGGTCGGCTGAAGGGGGCGGTGGCGCTGTGGCCGCACGCCGAAGGGCGGGCCCGCGCCGTCCAGGCGTACCGGGACTCCCGCCGCGCTGAGAAGGCCCGTCACCAGGAGTGGGAGGGCGACTGGACGCCGCCACGCAGCGAGTCCGTTCGCCGCCTGGTCGCCGATGCGCTCACCCCGAAGCAGCCGCAGTACGACCTCCCGGACGACCACCAGAACGTGGGCGAGACCGGCCCCGACGTGCCCAGCGAGGAAGCGCTCACGGAGCTCCGGGCCACGGCCTGGCAGGAGTTCATGCTCGGCAGGCCCGACCAGGTCATCACGACGCTCGACACCCTCGGCCCGGCCGGCGCTGAGGAGATCTACGGCGCTGACCTGGTGCAGCGCGTACGCAAGCTGCTCAGCAGCACCAACCACATGACCGTCGCACGCCGGTAGGAGGCCGTGATGACCGAAACCCTGAACACCACCAGCAGCAGCGAGCAGCCGGCCCCGGAACTGTCGGGCGTCGACCTGGCCCGGGTCGCACTGCACCAGGCGCGCGAGGCCGCCAAGGCCCGCGGCGAGTCCGGCACCCGCAAGACGAAGCGCCGTACCGGGGCGACGGTGCGGCGCGACGGCCGGGAGCCGACCGGGTTCGCCGCCGTGCTCCAGGGCCTGATGGCCGACCGGGCCTGGGACATCCCGGCCGCCGGCGGAAGCATCCTGGACCAGTGGCCGGACATCGCGGCCGGCCTCTCCCCGAAGCTGGCCGCGCACGTCCAGGCGGTCGCCTTCCACGCGGAGACCGGCCAGCTGGACCTGCGCCCGGACTCACCCGCGTACGCCACCCAGCTGCGCCTGATCACCTCCCGGATCGTCGCCGCGGCGAACGACGCGGTCGGCACCCAGGCGGTCCGCACCGTCCGCGTCCTGGCCGCCGGCGCCACGGCCCCGGCGCCGCGCGAGACAGCCACCGCACCGACGCCCGCGGCCGCCCCCGAGATGCCGGTGAAGACCCGGGAGAAGGCATCGCCCGGCTACCACCAGGCGCTCGCCGCCCACCAGGCCGTCACGCCTGCCCGGCGGGTCGACCCGGCCATCTCCGAGGCGGTTGAACGGCAGACCCGGGCGATGCGCGAACTCAGCCGCCGCGCCTTCCCGGATCCCGAGCCGGACCCGGACGGCGGCCCGAGCCAGCTCGAGACAGCCCGTGCCCAGCGGCGGCGGGAAGCCGACGCCTCCCATGCGGCCGCGCTGCGCATGGCGCGCCAGGAGCGGGCGGCCAGGGCCGCGGGCCATGAGACGCCGGTGGTCCGGAAGTCGGCATGAGGAAGATCAAAGGGGTGCCGATGCGTAGGCTCTCGGGGATGAGCGGTCGGTCGCAGGAGTGGCAGGCATGATCAGCCGTCTGCACCTGGCTCCGGGCCCAAACCGGGTGGGGTGCTGGGACGAAGGAGGGACTTCGGTGGTCGAGCAGACGCCCTACGGGACCGAACCGGGTGGGGACGATCTGGCGCTGATCGCCTTGCACCATGCGAAGCGTGCCGCCCGGGCGCATAGGGGCCGCACGGCTCGCAGAGGGTGGCGGCCTCAGCTTCGGGCGGGAAGTCCGCGCCCCGTCTCCCTCGCCGTCACGATGGCGGAGGTGGCCGAGCTCTACGGCTGGCCTCCACCGGAGGACACGACGATCATCAGGCGGTGGCCCACACTCGGTGGAGTCCTCGCCGACAAGCTGATCGCTGTGAGCTTCGATGCGGCCTCCGGAACTCTGAGCCTGCGCGGGAAGTCCGTGGCCTGGTCCACCCACGGCCGCCTGATGGCGGACCGGATCGTGCAGGACGTGAACGAGGCCCTCGGACGCAACGCCGTGTCCAAGGTCGTCATCCTGCCGCCCGAGCCCGCAGGCTCGCCCGCGCCGGTGCCGGCCCCGGCATGGGTGCCGCACGCCTTCGCGGCCGCCGCTCGGGCCCCGCACGAGGACGCGCGGCTCGCCGACATCGTCCGCCAGCTGGCCGGGTCGGCTCCGCATGAGCCCATGCACCTCTTCCCGGTCGGCAGCGAACAGCCCGACGCTCCGCCCCTGGCCGACGTCGTGCGGGCCAAGGCGGCGGCAAGGGCCCGAGCCGACCGTAACCGGCTGTCCTGAAGTCGCACGGCAGCTCCCTGCGCCGTCGCTACGCTGGACGCCGCTGAGCATCAGGACCCGCTGGCCGGGCCGACGTGGAGGAGACCCGTGACCACCGACGACACCCCGACCTCGCAGCCTCCCCACGACCTGGAAGCAGAAGCGACCGTCCTGCGCGCGATGCTGCGCTCCACCGAGGCCATCGCCGACGTCGTCGAACTTCTCCATCCCGAGGACTTCTACCGCCGCGCCCACGGCCGGATCTACCTGGCGATCCTGGAGGTCTACGTCCGCGACGAGGACCCGGACATGCGCAGCGTCGCCGACCAGCTCGCCAAGCGCGACGAGCTCGCCGACGTCGGCGGCCACGTCTACCTGCAGAAGCTGGCCGGCACTCCCACGGCGAAGGACTCCTGGGTGAAGGCGGCCAGCACCGTCCAGGGCATGGCGGTGCTGCGCCGCATGATGGTGGCCGCCGCCCGCATCGAGGACCTCACCACCGATGTCACCGCCGAGACCGTCGACCGCCTCATCGACACCGCCGAGGCCGAGATCTTCGCCGCCACCAACCGCAGCCGCTTCCGGATCCCGCAGTCCCGCCCGCTGGGCGACGTCATGGAAGGTGCCCTGGACGAGATCGAGGCCATCGGCCGGCGTCCCGGCGAGACCGCCGGGATCCCCACCGGCTTCAGCGACCTCGACGCCCTGACCGGCGGCCTCTACCCTGGCCAGCTCATCGTCATCGCCGGCCGCCCGACCATGGGCACCTCCACCCTCGCTCTGAACCTGCTGCGCTCCGCGGCCGTCAAGCACAACCTGCCCGCCGCCTACTTCGCGCTGGAGTCCCGCCGCACCGACATCACCATGCGGCTCCTGGCCGCCGAGGCCCGCGTCGCCCTGCACCACATGCGCTCCGGCACCATGACCGACGACGACTGGACCCGCCTCGCCAAGCGGATGCCCGCGGTCTCCGGAGCCCCGCTCTACCTCCAGGACGACCCCTACGCCAACTTCACCGAGATGCGCGCGCACTGCCGACGCCTGCACCGCCAGCACGGCCTGAAGCTCATCGCCGTCGACGACCTGCAGCTGCTCAACTACGGCACCCGCCCCCTCGGATCCCGCTACCAAGAGGTCTCCGAGATCGCCCGCAGCCTGAAGAACCTGGCCAAGGAACTCGAGATCCCCGTCATCGCCGTCTCCACCCTCAACCGCGGGCCCGAACAGCGCACCGACAAGATGCCCTACCTCAGCGACCTGCGCGATTCCGGCGCCCTGGAGGACAACGCCGACCTCGTCATCCTCATCCACCGCGAAGAGATGTGGGAGAAGGACTCACCCCGCGCCGGCGAAGCCGACCTGATCGTCGCGAAGCACAGGTACGGGCCCACCGCGACCATCATCACGGCCTTCCAAGGCCACTATGGGCGCTTCGTCGACATGGCACAGGACTGACCCTGCTCCAGGCGGCGTCGCCGAGCCAACGTGGCGCTGTGCCGTTTCCAGTGGAACCGGTTCGCCGGGGGAGTCCCTCTTTACGGCGTAAAGAATCTGATGGCCGGGCACCCAGGGGCACGTGGCTATCCCCAGTCGCGCAGGTTCCGTTTCAGCTCGTTGAACCGTGCGGCCCGGCGAGGGGTTCCGCTCGCGTCCGGTGCGCTTCCGAGGGCGAGGACGGGATCGGTGACCTGGTAGGTCACCCGGTAGGACAGGACGTCCAAGGCGGTCTCCAGCCATTCCTCCGCGCGGCGAGGCGGTGCCATGGGCCCGAGCGCCGTCGTGAACCACACGGGCAGGAGGTCGGTGCCGGTGAGCGCGTCGGACAGCCGGCTGCGCAGGCGTACCCGTAGCTGGGTCCGCGCACGTTGGCCGGCCTCGATGACAGCGGCCGACTGTGCACGGCGGGCGTTGTCCGCGGCCTGCTCGGCTTGGGCGCCCCGAGCGCTCTCAGCCAGTCGCCCGATCCGTTCCTGACCCTTGTGGGCCTCGACGGCGGCCTTGGTGAACGCCTGCTCGGCCTTCTTGCGGCGCGGGTCGCCGGCCTCCGTGGAGGCCAGGACGGCCGCGGCTTCACGGACGGTGGAGCGGTGCCCGGCCAGCGCCTGCCGCGCCTGCTGGTAGTGGGTGATCCGTAGCTGGAGGACGTTGCGCTGGTGCGCCGACAGGAGCGCTTCCTCGGCGGCGAGCCCCTCCTCGACGGCGAGACCGAGCCCTCTCAGCTTCCCTCCGCGGTCGACGTCCAGGTCGACGACGACGGCGCCCTCGGCCTGCCGCAGGTGCCGCTCCAGCGCGCTCACCCGCGTGGCCAGCCTCTCCAGCCCCGTCTCCGTCTCGGAGATCGACTCCTCCAGCTCCTCAGAGCGGGCTTCGGCCGTCTCCTTGGCTTCCTGCAGATCCGACTCAAGGGTCTCCAGGCGCCGCGTGGTGCTGCGCTCACCATCCTCCAGGCGTTCCACCGTCTCCTCGATGTCGGACAGCTTCGACGTGAGGTTCGAGATGGCGTAGTCGGTGTTGCGTTCGAAGGTGTCCTGGCTGCGCTTGAGCGCATCGATGCGGCAGCGCTGCTCCTCGCCCAGGTCCAGTGAGTTGTAGCCGCTCACGCCTTCGCCTTCCCCGCGCCGTCCCCGCCCGCTTCGCTGGCCAGGCCGTAGGCGCCGGCCCAGCACAGCAGAGGCAGAAGCCACACCCACCATGGCAGCACTCCGAAGGCGAGCAGAGGCACCGCGACGCTGGCGATGCCCAGCACGGCGGCGGCGTGCCGCAGCTGCCGGTGCTTGCCCGGCAGGGGCTTGTGCCCGGCCGTGTAGAACGCGGAGGTCCCGATCAGCTGCACCACCGCAAGGAGGCTCCACCCGCCGCTGATCCAGCCGACTCCGGCGGCCACGCACAGCAGCACCGCACACGCCGCGTGGGCCCACAACGCCACCGTGAACGACTTGGTGCTCACCTCAAGGTGAGGCTGCTCCAACCGGGCCGGCACCTGCGCCTCGTACTCGAGCAGCGCGTTGCCCGCCTGCACCAGGCGTGCGAAGGCGGCTGGGTACTGCGGGTCGTCCTCGTCCAAGCGGTCGAGACCCTGGAGAGCCGAAGTGATCTCGGCCTGCAGCCCCGTGACCTCCTGGGCTATCTCCTCGTGAAGCTCGGCCACCGGTCCCCCTCCTCTGCGCCTACGGGACATCTCCCGCCTGCCGGCCGCGAAACCGGTTGACCGTACCGGCCGCCACCCGCCCCGCGCCGCGACTTCACCGGAGGTGGCCGGATTGCAGCGCTCGATGACTGACCTCCCGTTTGGCGCCGGGCTCGCGCTGGGGAGTTGGTCGGCTGGCTGGGATGCCGCGCGCCCCCGGCGACCACCGGCACGCGCAGCCCGAGCACGCACCGGCTCTTTCGGCATTCCGCTGGATCTGATCACGGACGGCGGCTGACTCGGCTTGGATGGTGCTCGGTATGGAGTCGCCGGGTGGAGTCAAGGGGGCCGAGGTTCGTGGTGTTCAAACGTTCCGGGAGCGCGACGCGGCTGTTGTGGAACGCGGTGGCGAGCAGGCCGTCCCGGTTCCTTGGAGCGCAGCGGCGCCGGGACTGGGTGCTGTACCGGTGGGAGACGGAGTTCGGGATCGTCGTGCTCGCCCACGGGGTTGGCGATGAGGTGGGGATGACGTTCCCGGGCCTGGCCCTGCTGCGCGAGCTGGCCGAGGACGCCGTGGCCCTGGCCGTGGTCGAAGCCGACTACGGTCCTCCTGACGGACCGAGCCTGGAGGCGATCGACGCCGCCGGCCCGGACAAGCACTACGGCACCACCTGGCACCGCCTGGAGCGGGTGCTCGGCATGCCCGCCCCCTACTGGCATTCGAATCTGCGCGACCCCGAGCTGATGATGGCCTGGAAGCCCGGCGCGCCCGCCGTGCAGATGCCGGCCGTCGTCACTCCGGACCCGGCGCCGCTGCTGCGCCTGGCCGCGGAGGAACCCGACGGCTCCCATCCGGCCGCGGCCGCGCTCGAGACCGCACGGCGCGCCCTGTGGGACTGCGCGGACTCCGCACACAGGGAGATCACCGAGTACGTCGATGCCAGCGACAACGTCGCGTCCATCGCGGTGGCCGCCCGCCCCGTCATGCCGCACCCGCCCCAGCCCATCGCCGAGGAGATCTTGCGGGATGGCTGGAGGAGCATCCTGCACCGCACCGACGTCCTCGCCACCCAATGCGCCCGCCTGGGACACGTCCTGGGCGCCACCCGGTACTTCCCCGGCTCGTGCAAGGTCACCGTGGACCCGTCCTCCTGCGTCCAGGCCGGTCAGTGGGCGTCCCGACTGCAGGCCAGCCCTCGTACCGCGCTCGCCCCGTACCTCGGCGACGACCAGGAGCAGGACATCCTCGTCGACCCGGTGACCGACATGCCCGCCGTGCGGACCGGCGACGTCATCGAGACCATCACCCCGCACCGCCTGCCGGCCCACTCACCGCTCGCCACTCTGACCATCGGCCCCGGCCACAACTCGGTATGGGTGACCACCCAAGACGGCACGGTGTTCCCCGCACCGCAGATCGGCGGCGGCTACACCTACGGGTACGCAGGCGGCGGCCCGGTCGCACTGGCCAGGCTCATCGGCCTGCTCCTGGACGACATCACCCATACCGCCCCCGGCCACGACGGACAACTGCCGCCGGACCGTCTGCGGCACGCCGTCGAACAGGACTGGAAAGGCCGCACTCCTCCTTTCACACTGACCCGGGCAGAACTCCAAGCACTACGCGACGGGTGATCCACGAGAGCTGACACGCCGGAGCCGATGACGGGGAATGACTCCGTCGGCTCACTCGCCGAGCTGCTGTGCCTCACGCCGGAGAGGGCAGGTGAGCGGGAGAACGCGTTCGGTCAGCTGCCCGGCGAGGTGGGTGTCGGTGAGGGCGGCATCGGTGAGCCAGTCCGCTGCGGTGAGCTGGTCGACCATCTGCTGCAGCTCCCCGGAATTGACGGGAACCCAGGCGGCGAGAGCGGTCAGGGCGATGCCCTGGCCGCCGGCACCGAGGCGTCCCGAGGCGTCGGTCTGGGTGGCCAGCGTCAGGGCGAGCAGCCGGGTTGCGGCGCGTCACTGCCTGGTCGCCATCCGTGGAACGACCGTACGGCGCGCCCGGGCCCGAGCGGGCGCGATCCGTGAAGTCCCGCCACCCCAACCGTGATGGCGGCGGCCGCCGATAGACACTGACCTTGTAGGTTCCTTCGGCGTAGCGTGACGGGTACACGCCTGGTACACCGTGCATCGCGGTGCGTACCGACAAGGGGGAATCGTGCAGGCAGGGACCGTGCTGGACGGCCGCTACCGGTTGATCGAACCGATCGGCGCAGGCGGATTCGGGCAGGTCTGGAAAGCGCACGACCCCAAGGTCGACCGTCATGTGGCGGTCAAAGTCCTCACCGAGGACGGCAGTGAGGGCAACGAACGGCAAGCGGCCCGCTTCGCCCGCGAGGCCGCGGTCGCCGGCGGCTTGTCCCACCCGCACATCGTCACCGTGCACGACTTCGGCTCCGCGATGCACGACGGGCGCCTGTACGCCTACCTTGTCATGCAGCTGCTCCCCGGCAAGCCCCTCAGTGCCGTCCTGGAAGCCGGACGGCTGCCACTCCCTGACGCTCTGCGTACGGCGGCCTGTGTCGCCGACGCCCTGGGCACCGCGCACGAGACGGGCCTGACCCACCGGGACATCAAGCCCTCCAACATCATCGTCCACCCCAACGGCACAGCTACAGTCGTGGACTTCGGTATCACCAAGGGCAGCGACGAGCGGCACGACATCACCACCAGTGGCGTCCTGATCGGAACCCCGGCCTACATGGCACCTGAGTGCTTCAGCGGCAACTTCGACCACCGCTCCGACCTGTACTCGCTCGGGTGCGTGCTCTACGAGATGATCACCGGGCAGCGGCCCTTCACCGGAACCTCCTGGCACCTGATCAACCAGCATCTCAACGAACAGCCGGCTCCCCTGCTCAAACTGCGACCGGCCATCCCGCCGGAACTGGCGAAGCTCGTCACGAGACTCCTGGCCAAGAACCCCGACGACCGCCCAGCCGATGCCTTCGCGGCCATGCTGGCCCTCCGCGGAATCGAACGGCGGTACTACGACGGGGACTCACCCAGCCGCGGCCCCGACAGATACGTCCGATCCGCCGTGACCCCCTGGCTCGCAGCCCACGGCGCGATCAAAGGGCTTCGTCTCACCGACCCGAGACCCTGCCCGGCCTGTGCCTCCATGCGCAGTGCGCACGGCGCCGCAGACTGCGATGCCTGCCAAGGGGTTGGCGAGGTCTTTGTTGAGACCACTCACCGGGTCCGGTTTCCCCCAGGAGTCCGGGCGGGGCAGCGACTGCGCCTCAGAGGACTGGGATGGCCTGGAAGGAATGGTGGGGAGACGGGCGACCTCTTCGTCGTCGTGCGGATCGAGGTGTAGCCGCACCTGTTACGGCGTCGACGCAGGCACCGCGGCTATCAGGACGTTTGCACTTTCACGGGCGTGGGTTCCAAGGAGTCGAGGAGCTGGCCGAAGGTGATCTTCTCGTCGTCGTAGCCGAAGGTCATGGCGGCGGCGAGTGCCTCCCATCGGTCGGTGCTGCGCCCACAGTGGTCCAGCAGGATCTTCAGGGCGACGTCGGGTTCGTGGTTGGCGAGGACTTCGTCGGCGGGAATCTGGCGTAGGTGTTCCAGGGTGCGGTAGCGGGACTTGATGACAGCGCGGTAGACCTCGGAGCGGGAGAGGATCTCCCCAGTGGCGGGGGAGTCGAGCCAGGACTGCAGGACGGCCGCAGGGTCGGGGTGCTTGCCGAGTTCGTCGTCGTCCACCAGCCGCACCACACCGTCGTCCTCGTCTTCGGGTACCGGGACGGCGGCCGCCGCGGCCAGGAACCAGTCGGGGCCGCCGGCCTTCTCGGCGATCCAGGCCAGTTCGGCGGGGTGCAGCCCGTTCAAGACGTCCGCGACGGCGGTGTGCGGGGTGTGCGGGTTGGCGGCGAGGACGGTCAGGGCCTGGACCCGGCGGTGCTCGGAGTGGCGTTCCAGGAGCCGGGCCGGGCGGTCGTGGTCGGGGTCGGTGTTGTCGAGGACGCGGATCAGGGTCCGGCTCGGCTTGGGGGAAATGACGGCCGGCGGATCCAGCCGGGCGAGCTGGGCGCAGGCCCCGGCGAGGTGGTCGGGGTTGGCGCTGAGGAGGGCCAGGTCCTCGGCGAGACGCAGGACGCGGCCGTCGAACTCGTAGTCGCTCTCCTGCTTCTCGGACCAGGTGAGCAGCTGGCCACGGGTGACGAGAGCGTCGGCGGCAGCGTGCAGCTGGTCGGCGGCGAGGTCGGCCAGGCGCGGGTTGTTGCGGACGCGGTCGACGATGTGGTGCAGGGTCCGACGGGCGGTCACCTGCGGGTTGGGCAGGTCGGCCAGTTCCGGCAGGCACAGGGCCGGAAGGCAGGCGCGCAGCAGGTCCTCGCTGAGCGCGGGCGCCGGGTCGACGGGCAGTTCCTCACCATCAGGGTCGGCGGCGCGGAGGCGGGCGTCCTCGAGGGCCTGCGTCTCGGCCTGGTCCAGCAGCAGGTGCTGGACAGCCGCCCCGAAATCGGGGTGCGCGGTGAGCTGCGCCCACCGCTGGGGGCAGCGGGCCAGCATCGCCCAGCAGGCGCGGCCCCCCAGCTCCAGCGACCAGTCCTTCGAGAACGCGGACACCGCCTCCCAGCCCTCTTCGGGCTCCGGGTGAAGGAGGTACGCGGCGAGCGGGGTGAGGCAGGCTTCCAGGACGGCGTCGAACAGTTCCGGCGGCACGGGCGGGGCCGGCGCAGTGTCCTTGGTGCGGGTGTAGCGGTCGGGATCCCAGTCCCGGACGACCTGTTCCACCTCATGGTCGGGCAGGCGGGGCAGGAGCGCGATGGCCGCCTCGACCTGGCCGGGGTGCCGTGCCAGCGCGGAGATCAGCCCGGCCCAGGCCCGGCGGTGCCGCAGGATGGCGGGCACGTCGGCGGCGGTCACCGTGCCGTCGGATGCCAGGGCGGCCAGCGTCTTCTCGTCGGCGTGCACCAGGAGCCGGCCGCGCAGCCGCTTGGCAGAGGTCCGGGCCAGTAGCGCGGGCAGCGCGGCCTTGAGGGCTTCCTCCCGCCACCGGTCGGCCTGGGCGTCGAAGCCGTCCGGCGTCGTCGTCGGAGTACACAGGGCTTCGATCACCGTCTTGAGGGCTTCCTTGGGCAGGTCCTCGCTCATCGCGAGCTCCCGCCACAGCGGGTACGTACGGGCGTTGACCATCCTCGGATCCCCTCCCACACCTGACCCGGCGTCACTGCCTGGTCGCCATCCGTAGAAGCGACCGTACGGCGCACCCGGGCCCGAGCGGGGCGTGATCCACGAAGTCGCCTCGCCCTCATGCGCTGCGCCCGGCCCCTGCGAGGGCGCGGCGGGTCAGGAGCGCGGAATGAGTTCGGGCATCGAGGAGGCGGCCGTCTGGGGCCACATCACCGCGTCGGGGACCCGGCTGTGACCGGCATGGCCGTGTTCTGCCTGGTGGGCGGCCTGGACGCGGTCCAGGAGTGCGGTCAGGGCAGGCGGCTCGAAGGTCGCTCGGCTGCCTCCGGTGAGTTCGTGGATCAGGGCACTGAGGCCGTCGCAGCCGAAGGTGCGGTGGGCGTAGTCGATCGCGGCGAGCACCAGGGCCTGGCAGGCGGTCATGTTGGCGGCCGCCACGGCGCTCAGGGCCCGGCGGGTGAGGTCGTCGTCGTCCAGGGTGAGGCGGCCGCAGTCGCAGAACCCCATGCGCTGGGCCAGAGCGAGGGATTCCTCCTGGGGGAGCAGATCGGCGATGGCGTCGACGGCGACGAGACCGAAGTCGAGCGCGACCTGGTAGGCGTGATGGCACACGGCCGGGTCGGCAGCGAACTCGCCGGTCAGCGGAGCGTGCGGGCGGGTGACAACCGGCGGCCGCGGTGCGCGGCGGCGAGAGCGTGAGGACGGCATACCGCGTTCAACAGATCCGACGTGCGGACCGACACCGTTGCTTCCCCCGCTTGGCCCACCGCACACACCCCGCCCGTCTCGTTGAGTAGCTGGACGGGCCTGGCGCGGGTCCTGGGAAAGGAAGTGGTGACGTGGCAGTCAGCCGTACGAGGAAAAAGAAGAAGAACCAGAATCGGGCCACCCCTGTGTGGGAGGGCCGCAGCGTCTACGCCTTGGGGGAGGAAGCAGCCGCGGCCGGTGGCCCGTCGCGCAGGAATGTGGCGGTGGGACATCGGGCAGCCGAGGCCGACCGCGTGTGGTTCGAGCGGAACGCCGGCGCCTCGGTGCGCGTACGTGAGGCCCTGCCCGGCGAGTGCGACCACCGCGCGTTCGGCCCCGAGCCCCTCGCCCCGAATCAGAAGATCGCCGTAGTGGTGGTGCAGGCCGTCCCCGGGCGCCGCACCCGCATCCCGTTCACGGTCGTCACCACCCCGACGGCCGGTGCTGCGATCTCCCCTCAGCAACTCGAGGAAGTCCGGGCCGAGTGGGAGAGCGGCGACCAGACTGCACCCGTGATGAATCAGGACGGCCGGCTTGTCGACATGCTCGCTCTGATGCGAGCCCTCCCGGCAAGGGGCTGACACCTCGCGCGGCAACAGCGTCGTTCGGCTGGGTCCCGCTCTCCTGACCAGCGCCCCTGCAGGGCGGCCTGATGGGGCCGTGCGACGACGGCCGCCGGCTCATCCTGCATCGGCTGTATGTGCTGCGCCGCCAGGGATCACGATGTGCGCGGAGCTCTTCGGTCTGATCACAACTGTGGGTGGTCACCGATATCCTCACCGTCATGGGCCTCGACGATGCGATAGATGCCGCCCGGCGTAGGGCTGAATTCATGGACATCCAGCAACGCCAGGAAGCTGACCGGCAGGATCGGGAACGTAAGGAAGCCGCCGAGCTCTTGGCCGAGGCAGTCCGGAGGCTGGCTCCCTACGGGAGCGGAACCTACGCCAGGATGCGCCGTTCCGCGTTCGGTCGATACCGCGGTCCTGGCGGCCACCGCTACACCGAAGCCCAGCGGCAGCGCTGCTGGCTCCTGGTCTCCCGCGAGAGCACACACCCGCAGACCGGGCAGTGGTACGACTCGCCGATCCTGCTTCTGGAGAACGCCACCGCCGTGCAGGTGTGGCTGGACTTCCAGAGCACGGAGCCCGATCAGTACATCTCCTCGCTGGAACCGATGGCTGTCGGCCGCGACGGCGCCTTCCTGACGCTGGGGGAAACGAATGGGAAGGGGTGGGTGGACGAGCTCAAGGATCGCCTGGCCCGGGCCGTAGTCCGTTACGAACGCGGCCAGTGACACGTTCTGCCCTGATTGTCTTCCCCACGCGGCGGGCGTTCAGAGTGAGGCCGTCCGCGCGTCACCGCCGAAGGGACGCGGACAGGCGTCGGCCCTCCCGTGGGGAGGTCGGGAGGGACGGCGCGCAAGGTGACCTGGGGCGCCAGGTCGGCGACCTCAGCTCGAGGATCACCGCTGGTGGCAGCATTGCACTGGTTTCAGCCACACAACAGCGTCATGACTGAATTCGGCGCCCCGCAATAGAATGGGTACGGGTACGTACCCGTACCCTGCCTGCGTGAGGGAGTCCGATGATGCCTGACGCCAATGTCCGCATTCCCGAAGAAGCCCGCGACCGGCTCGCCGCCATAGCCGCAGCGGAGGGCATGTCGCTGCGCGCCTACCTGGCCCGGCTCGCCGAAACCCTCCTCACCCCGGACGAGCGTGCCGCGCGGGCCGAGCAGGCCCGGGCCGCGTTGAAGGAGTGGAACGGCTACGCGCCCACCCGAGCTGAGGAGCAGGACCTCGACAACGAGCTGGACCGCCGCCTGGCCCAGGCGGCCGCCCGGTGAGCGACGCCATGCACATCGTCCTGGACGACATCGCGATGGCCGCGGCCGGCCAGGGCAACGTCCTCGCCTCCCGCCTCATCCACCGTGCCCACGCCCAGGCCGGCTGGTACCTGTACGCCCCCACGTGCGCGCTCGTCGAAGCCGACCGTGCCCGAGCGGGCACCGCGGAGCACCTGGCCGCGCTGCCGGGCATCATCGTGCTCGACCTGGACCTCCCGGCCGCCCTGGCCGTGGCCCGGCATGAGACCTGGACGGCGGCACACTGCCAGTACGCAGCCCAGCCGACTCCGGACCGCCCCGACGGAGCGATCATCGCCACCACCGTCCCCGACCGGTGGACCGGCGAGCCGGTCCGCGTCCTCGACCTGACACCCTGACCCTGCAGCCGGATTACCCGCCGGCGCCAAGGCGGGCCCGGCGGGTCTGGACAAGGCGGTGCCAGCGGGCGCGGACGGCGTCGGCCCCGTCGAGCCACTGCGCCGTGGAAAGGCCGGGCAGGGGGAGGCGGCCCATGTAATGGGCGATGTCGGCGTAGTAGGCGTAGTCGCCGGTTCGGGCGAGTTCGTGCAGGCGGTCGATGACGGCACGGACCTTGTCCTGCTCGCCGAGGACGGAGTGGTGGAACGCGAGCGCAAGACGGGCCAGGCGGCTGATGGCAGCCTGGCCCAAACCCATGCCGGAGTCCTGAGCACGAACCCGTGGTGTGAGCCAAGGCTGAGCTGCTACATCGCGGGCTCGTAGGTGACGGTCGTGCCTGGGCATGCGGCAGCGAGGCGGAGAAGCGCCGCCTTCTCCGCAGGATCGACCGCAAGGTTCCAGCGGGCCTTGGTACCCGTCCATTCCGCGGCGTACCGGCAGTGCACCTCGCTGCTGAGCGGCAGCCACTCCCGCGGGTCCTGGTCGGCCTTCTGACGGTTCTGCTGGGCGGTGACCGCCACGAGCGAGGCGTCGGCGCCCAGGTCGTTGGCGTAGGCCTCGCGGCGCTTGGTCGTCCAGGCTGAGGCTCCGCTGTCCCAGGCTTCGGCGAGCGGGACCATGTGGTCGATGTCGAGTCCAGCTGGTCCCGAGACTTCCTTGGCGTCGTAGTACGACAACCACGTGCCGCCGGTGAGCTTGCAGCCAGCGCCGACGGTGGGCGGCTGGATGGCCTCGGCGAGGAGTACCTCGTTGCGGGTGTTGCAACCGTCGCTCGGGTTCGCGCCGCTGTTCCAGTGCTTGAACTTGTCGCGGGTGTAGCCCTCCCTGGATTCGTCGGCGACCGGGAGCTGCGTGACGGCGGCACTCAGCGGAAGTGTCTCCGCGGCGTGGACGGGCGGCACGACGATCAGGGGCAGGGTGGCGAGTGCGGCAACCGTAGCGGCACGCATCAAAGTGTTGATCACCCAGCGAGAGATAGCGGTCCTTCGAAGCCCCCGTGGCGCAGACGCCGTACCGCTCACCCGGGCGGGCGTCGCGGTTCACCGGAAAAACGATCCGTCACGAGTCAGGTGACCGGCTCCGGAGAAGGGGTGGGGCACGGCCAGTCGACTGCAAGCGGTCGGGATGGCGTGTCACCCGCCAGGCGGAATCGAACAGGCGTATGATTCAGGCCATGGCCGGAACCGATTTCCCCGATGATCTTCGAGCTGCGCAGACCCGTCTCCACCAGGCGACCACCGAGCTGGCTGTGCTGTGCCGGAAGCTGCCCTGGAGCGTCGAGCCGATGTCAGGCTGGCCCGGAATCCAGCACCCGCACACCGGCGAGATCACCGGAGGCCGCCAGGACAGCCCTGGCTGGACCGAGGAGGAAAAGGAAGCGGTCACTCGCCTGCGAAACGAATGCCTCGACCTGTCCCTCCAGGTCAGCACCCACCCCTACTGGTACAAGCTCGAGGCCGAGAAGCGAGCGCAGGCCCGCTCGGAACTGAAAACCCTCACCCGGAAGGCGCCAACGCCGGCCATCACCGAAGCCGCCTGACCAACACCGACGAGGTCCCCAGGCTGAACCGTGTCCACCCCACTACCGCCCCCGTACCCGCCCGACGACGAGCGGCTCGCCGCCATCGAGGCCTACCTGACCGTGCAGCTCCTGCACGTCAAGCAGCAGCGCGCGGAGAAGGCCCGGCGGAAGGAGATCCAGCAGCGAACCGCTCCGCCCCCTCCGCCGCCCTACCAGCTCCAGCGCGGCCTGGACGCCACCCGGACACCAGTCAGGGTGCACATCGGGACGTGCGCGCTGGCTGGGAAAGGGGCGGTCAGCGCGACGGAGGAGACAGCGCGGCAGGCGCTGGCGCAGCAGGTGGAGGCGTGCCCGGTGTGCCGCCCCGATACCGAGCTGGGAATGATCGAGGGCTAAGCCGTCTTCCTCGAGCCCGTGGCTGCGGCCCCCGCCGATGGACGGGGGCCGCAGTCGGTGACTAGGGGCGCGTGTCGCTATCGGTTGTGCCAGTTGGCGAACGCCTGCTGGACGTCGGCCTCGATCGGGGAACGAAGACGGCGCGGGGTACGGGCGCGATATCGTGGAGTCCTCTTATCTGCGGTTGTTGTGATCTGGCAGGAGTGCCCGCGTGCCTGAGGACCCCATCGCTCACAGCGAGCTCGCTGCCCTGACCCGGCGGTTCGAAGAGGTCGCGGAGAAGCATGACCGTGAGTTCGGGATCATCAAGTCCGACCTCACCGCGGTGCGCCTCCAGATCGGCAACCTGGATCAGAAGGTCGAGGCGCTCAGCGAGAAGCTCGACCGGAACCAGGCCCAGATCATCGAGCTGCTCACGCAGCTGGTCGGCCAGCGGCCCGACGCCAGCTGATTCCCCGGGCCCGGTGCCCGGTCTGTCCGTACGCACGGCGGCCCCGAACCAGAGACACCTTGGTTCGGGGCCGCCGTGCGTGCCAGGTCCTACTTCTCACCGAGGTTTTCACGGCGGCCGGCCCGCGTTCGTTCTCAGAATCTACCGACTGGCGTTCCTGGTTCTGACCTACGAAGCCACACGGCTGACGGCGAACACCGCAAGGCCGGGCGATGGCAGGTGAAGCCGTCCCGCGCCAAAGCAGCCTGTCAGGATGTCGGCGCACCGGCAGATGCGGGGTCCAGAGAGTCGAGGAGCTCTCCGAAGGTGATCTTCTCTTCGTCGTAGTCGCCATCCATGGAACGACCGTACGGCCCGGCGCCGCCGAGGCCGCTCCTGGGTCTGGGGACGGCAGCAGCGCCGCGCCGCCGCCTCGGCGCTTCGTCCGTGGCCTCGCCTGCGGCGGTCGGCCTCACCGCCGCGAGCCTCGCCGGCTACCGGACCCCGCAGCTTCTGTGACCGCCCCAGCGCAGCCGTACCGCCTGGACGGCTTCCCGGTGACAAGCCAGCTGCGTCGTTCCGAGTGAACGTTTACTTACCAAAAGCCCCAGTTAGCAGAGGGATGCAACTAAATGGTCTTAAAAAAGATTGGCGTTCACAGTCAAGAGTATGGCACGGATTCAACACGTCCAGGTGCGGGGCTCGCTATACGATCAGGCAGTCGGTTTGGGAATGCTTTACGCAATCGCTGGGAGAATACCCAATGGCTCACACATCGAGGATCAAGAAAAGCGCCGTCCTTTCTGTCGCCGCTGCCTCGCTGACCGCATCCTTCGCTATGGTCACCCCCGCGCACGCGGCGCCGGTGCCCATCACTTGCACCACGAACACCACGAGTTCGGACACCACGGCCAGCTGCACACGAAACGTCGACGACGGTGACGCCGGCGGCGTCAGTGGTGCCGTCCGTATGACGAGCACAACCGGGGAGTACGCCCGCATCGAATTCCAGGCCAACGGCGAAATCTTCGTCACGAAGAACACCTATAGGCTGCTTTCGGCGCACTACGAAGTGTGGACCTACTCGTCCACGAAGGGATGGACCAAGCTCACGAACTGGACGCTCCGCCCAGGTTCGAATCTCAACGTGAACTACTCCATTGCTGAAGGTGTCCGCGTCTCCATCAAGGTGTGCGTAGACCATGGACTTGGCTGCGCAGGCAACAACCGACTCGTTGCGTGAGGACAGCACGGCGTTCCTGACGCGCGCATCTGCTACCCCACGAGTTCACCCCGATGCTCTACGCCGGACTCCGCACAAGCCCTGCTGGAACGCGGGCCGCTGAACAGCACCTTCGCTGAGCTCCTCGACTCCTGCGGCTGGCGCTGAACCGCGCGGCCCGCGCGCTCGTACGACGGACGTCTCCGGACACCCGGAGGCATCCGCCATGAGCACGGCTCGGCTATGGCTGGGCGGGACTACAGCGTGGTGTGCAACAGGTTGCGGCGTGTGGTGACCAGGGCCCGCCACCGGGCACGGGTGGTCCCCTCGCCGTCCAGCCAGCGGGGCGGTGTGTGGTCGTCAGGCAGGGGGAGGCCGGCCATGAAGTGCGCGATGTCGGCGTAGTAGGCGTAGTCGCCGGTTCGGGCGAGTTCACGCAGGCGGTCGATGACGGCGCGGACCTTGTCTCGCTCGCCGAGGACGGAGTGGTGGAACGCGAGCGCAAGTTCCAGGACGGCTTCGGCCGCGGTGATGCCGGCGTCGCGGGTCTCGGCGCGCAGGTCGCGGGCGGCTTCGAGGCCTCGCAGGGTGCCGGCGTCGCGGACGAGCGCGGCGATCCGCACGGTGAGGCTGGTGGCGCGCAGGTCGAGGCCGGTGAGGAGCTGCTCGGCGAGGTGGAGCTCGTCGTCCGCGGTGTTGGGGTCGGTGAAGGCCAGAACGAGGGCGCGCTGGGCTTGGCTGGTGGCGCGTTCCCCGGCGACGCTGTGCTGTTCGGCTTGGTTGCGGGCGGCGGCGTAGGCGGCGGCCGCGCGGTCCATGTCGGCGTGGGGCCAAAGGATGTCGCCTTCGACGCGGTGCTGGCGTCCGGCCCAGCCGAGGGTGCGGGCGGTGTCGTACGCGGTGGGGAAGTCGCCGGCGAGGCGGGCGAGGTGGGCAAGTCCGCGGCGGGCGGCGGGGGCGAGGCGGCCGCCGCCGTCGGCCACGACCTGCATGCCCTGGCGGGAGGCGGCGGAGTGGCCGAGGTCGCGGTGGGCCTTGGCGAGGTAGTAGACGCCCATCTCGTACAGGTCGGCGGGGAGCAGTCCGCTGCCGGTGACGGCGGCGAGGCGGGAAGCGGTGAGGGAGCGGTGCTCGTGCTGGCGGCGGGCGAGGGCGGCGAGGAGTTCGACGAGGGCGTCCGCCGCGGTCTCCAGGCCGTCGCTGCCCGGCCGTGCGGGCGGGGCGATGGGCTCCCAGACGGAGTCGCTGATGTAGGCCCAGGCGGCGTCGCTGAGCCAGTCCAGTTCGAGGCCGAAGTCCCGGGCCAGGGTGAGGCCCTGGCGCAGACAGCCGACCAGCAGCATCCGGCCCTGGCCGGTGGTGCCGGCGCCGGTCCACTGGGTGCCGAGGGCTGCCAGGGCACGCTCGGCGGCCCGCTGCCAGTCACCGTCCGTCCAGCGGTCGTCGGTGGCGTCGTCGGCGCTGCGGATGGTGGAGCGGATCAGACCGTGCAGGTGGTAGGGCCACAGCCCGAAGACGTTCTCGCAGACGAACGGCCGCTCGATCAACCGCTGGGCCGGCGCCTCGTGCGGCAGGCCGGCCGCGGCGGTGGCGAGGGTGAGGTCGAAGGCGTCCAGCAAGGACACCGACCGCAGGACGTGGCGTTCGTCGGGGGTGAGGTCGGAAAGGGTGCGGGCGATCAGGGCGCCGAAGTCGTGGTCGAAGTCGGCCGGGACCGGCTCGCGGGTGCGGCGGATCTCGAGGAAGCGGAGCACCGACAGGTCGAGGTAGAGGGGCAGGCCGTGGGACCGGCTGGTGATGACCTGGCGGATCTCGCTGCTGATGAGGGGCTGGCCGTCGCGGGAGAGCCGGCGGGCGAGGTAGTCGTCGCAGTCCTCAGGGGAGAAGTCCCCGACTAGTACCTGCCGCCCACGCCCTCGCGTGGCGCCTGCTGCCCGCGCGGGCGGGATCGCGGAGGCAGGCGCGGCCAGGCCCGGCCAGGCGATCGCCCCGGTGTAGTCGAGCTGCCCCTGCAAGGCCGGGTCGGCCCACTGCAGGCGCGAGCGGCCGGTGACGATGAACAACGCGTTCGGCATCAACCACACCACCCGCTGGATGAGGCGCTCCAGGTCGCGGTGGGTGCGGTCGCCGACGTCCTCGAAGGTGTCCAGCAGGATCACCGGCGTGACGCGCTTGTCGGCCGGGAGCTGGGCGAGCTCCCACGCCAGCAGGTGCGGATAGAAGGACAGCGCCTCCACGTCGGGCTCGGCCTCCAGCAGGTCGGCGAGCCGCGCGCAGCGGGCGAGCGCGCGTACGGTCTGCCGCCGCTCCCGCAGCGCCCGTACGAGGGAGCCGGTCACCTGTCCGACGGCGGTGCCGATGCTGCCGGGCAGGAGGAGGGCCTGGGCGACGTCGGCCATGGCGGACTGCATCTGCTGCGGCATGGTCTTGCCGAACCGGCCGACCAGGCCGCCGCGGCGTAGGTATTCCTCCAGACTCTCGCCGGGGTGTTGCTCCTCCCAGTAGCGGCGCAGCGCCACGTCGAAGGCGGGCAGTGGGCGGCCGAGCGTGCTGAGCGCGGCCCGGATCGTCAGCACGAGCTGCTCGAAGTCGGTGCCGGCTGAGCGGGAGAGGTCGATGCGTACGGGCAGGATCCGCTCGCCGGCCCAGGTGGGTTCGCCCCACTGCGCGGGCCGGTCGGCGCTGGCCAGTGCGGCTTCCAGCTTGCGGGACAGCGTGCTCTTGCCGATGCCGCCGACCCCGTGGAACGCGAGCACGTTGTCGCGCGGCGCCTCGAGGTCCTCCACGTCGAAGGCCGCCTCGGCGGTGTGCCGCAGGTGCTCGCTGAGCACGGCTGCGACGAGCTCCCACTGCACCTGGCGGTTGGTGAACGCTTCTCCGGCTTCCAGGCCGCGGTCGTTTGTGCTGAACAGCGCCCTGAGATCCCGACCTGCCACGTCCAACCCCCGATTCGATGATCACCTCGGGCCAACCTATGCCGGTAAGCGGCCCCTTGGGGAAGCATCCCCCGGACGCCGGAGAGCGCGAAGGCATTCCGGACGCGGACGCGGCGCGTAGCGGCACTGTGCCACCGGAATCGGCCAGGGAGACAATGACCGTTTCCCAGCAAAATCAACACGAAGGTGGTACCCATGCCCAGCAGCCCCAACTCCTCCGGTCTGGACGGCGGCGAAGAGCAGGACGCGGCTGACACCGTCCGCGACGTGGTGACCTGGTACAGCACCCAGATCGCCGCCGAGCGCAGGGCGCCGGTGCCCGACGAGGAGCGGATCGAGGAACTGACCGCCGGCCGTCAGTCGGCGCTCGCCGACCAGGCGCAGCTGGCGACCGCCGACCCGGAGGACGCCGAGCGGATCGCCACGGTCTACGCGGCCCGGCTGAAGGAGCTCAAGGAGTCGTAGCCGGAGGGCGCGCGCCGTACTGGCAGGGGCCAGGGGTGCGGGTGCGGCCGGTCGATGCGGGCCAGCTGCATCCGCGCGGGCATCATCGGTCGCGCGAGGTCGACGATCTCGTCCAGTTCCCGCTGGTGTTGGGGCAGCGCCCGGCACAGTGCCTGATGGAGCCGGAGGAACTGGGCGGCCTCTTCCTCGGTGTACGGCCGCATGCGCTCTGCGGCGAGCGCCCAGGTCGCCCGCCGGCCCCCGCTCTCCTGTCGGAGCAGGGCCTCGCCGTCCCGCCGGATCACGGTCACGGCCGTGATCGCCGGATGCCGCTGCGCGGCGTCGACGACGTCGGCCAGGGCGCGGAAGCACGCGTCATGTCCCGCTCGTGAGGTGAAGCGTGGGTAGCCGCCCCTCTGCAGGGAGCGGGCGTAGCGCAGCGCCGTGGACAACAGACTGTCCGCCTGCCGCACGGCCAGGACCACGAGTTCGACCGGGTAGCCGTCGGCCGCGAACGGCAGCGCGCTGGCGAGGAACTCCTCCACGCTGCCTGGCGCGCCCTCGATCAGTGCGTCGCCGCGGTGTCGGCGCACATACGCTTCGGCCTTGGCGAACCAGGCGCGGTAGTCGGCCCGGATCGCGGCTCCGGCGTTGCGGGGGTCCTCCTCCAGCAGGCGCAGGTAGTCAGGGTGCTGTGCTTTGAAGTCGTCGCCGACCAGCTGCGTCGTCCCCGGCCGCATGGCACGCTTCACCATCCTGGCTGCCAGCAGTTTTCCCGCCCCGGGCTGGCCCAGCACGTAGACCGCGCGCGGATCGTCCCGGGGGACGATGGCGTTCAGGTACGACGGCGCGATCAGCTCGTCGAACACCCACGTGTGCTCCTCGGCCGACAGCCGGTGGTAGTCCACGCCTGGGGCCCGCCGGCGCGGCTGGGCGATGCGGCGGACCGGCTCGGCGAGCGCAGCAGCGCGCTCGGCATCCCGCTGGACGGCCAGGCGCCGATCCTCGCAGGTGAGGTCGCGGTGCAGCCGCTGATCGGTCCGCGCGAGCTCCCGGCGGAAGATGGCGGTCTCCTGAGCGCTCCAGGGCCGGGAGCGTTCGTACGCCACCGCCTTCTCGGCCGCTGGCCGACGGCGCCACACCCCATCCGTGAGCTCGTTGTCGTACAGTACTTGGCCGTCGCGCCGCACCACCGTGACGCGGTCGGCGAGCTGCTCGGCCTCGATGACCGCCAGCGTCGCCAGCAGTTGGCGGGCGCAGGTGTCGTGGTTCTCCCACGACACGTACCGGCCCCTGCCCTCGATCGCCTCGGACAGGAAACGGTCCAGAACCCCGAGCTGGCTCCACGCCTCCGCCGTCGCCACTACTACGACTTCGACCCGGTGACCGGCCCGCCGGTATGCGTACGATGACGTCCGGAGCTCCTCGACGTTGGCGAGGGCGGACTCGACCACCGCGTCGAACCCGTGCATGCGAACGTGATCTTCGGCCGCAGCCTGCCATCGGCGGGTGTCCGGCCGGACCCTCGCTCCCGCGGTGCGGACGTCGTCGGTCAGGAGCTCGCCGTACTGGTGATGCGCGGTCTTGTAAAGGTCGCTGCAGATCCGCACCGCACCCCCACGGCGGTCCAGCGCAGCCTTGATCAGTTCGGCGACTGTGGTCTTTCCGGCGCCGGGCTGGCCGCCGACGATCACAACGACCGGCCGGTTTTGGCGCACTGCCTCCTTCATCGCCGCAGGAAGGATCACTTGGTGCAGCACGTGCCGGTGCACTTCCTCGCTCAGCACCGCTGGGGTGATGCGCTCCAACTGACAGTCCTCGCAAGGGTGTTGTGATCCTTCAACGGTCTACTGATGACACGTTAGCATAGGCTCGAGAGGGTTAAATGTTCGAGTTAAATGAAGAGCTAAAGTCTGCTACTGTTCAACTTGGAGGTAGTGACATGGCATCCGAGGAAGAGCTGTTCGCGAACATCGACGCCCTGCTGCACGAGGAGCCGCAGCTCCCACCCCCGGCCGAGCGCGCCCGACTCCGTGAGGCCGCTGGCATCACCCAGGCCCGCCTCGCGCAGGCCTTGGAGCTGAAGTCGACGCAGAGCATCAAGAACTGGGAGAACGGCCGCAGCGAGCCGACAGGATCGCGCCTGGCGGCGTACCAGCGGCTACTGAAGGGCTGGGCGGCGAAGTACCCGCCTCACGGCGCACCCGCCGCGCTCCCTCTGGGCCCGGTCGCCGCGCCGCAGCCGCAGGTGCCAGCAACGTTCACCGGCCCGGCCGCGCCCGTGGCGGAGGCCGCTGCGCCGGTGGAGGATCCCGCCGCCCCGGCCGCGCCCGAGCGCCCCGCCCGCCCGGCCACGCGCCCCGCGTCGACGTCGCGGCGTCCGGCGGCCAAGAAGGCTGCCGCCCCCGCAGCGGACCCGCGCTTCCCGCACGGCCCGCTGGCGGTGTTGGACGGTGACGGCTCCGCGTACGGCGTCGGCGGGATCGTGCTGGACTGCCCGGCCACCAGCGTGGTGGAGCTGGTGGAGTGGACGCTGCGCGAGTCCGGCCTCGGTGCGGCGAAGCTCAACCGGTACGGCAAGGACAGCGATCCGCTGATCGTGCTCACCGCGTCTGCGGCCGTGAAGCTGGGGCTGCCCGAGCGTCTGGAGGGCCACGAGCAGCGCCGCTCCCTGCGCCTGCCGGAGGACCACCCGGTGGTCAAGCAGGTACTCAAGGCGCGGTGGCAGCTCACGCAGCGCGGGTTCGGCCCGTGGGCGCGGATCTACCGCAAGGCCCAGGGCCGTGAGCGGCAGTGCGTGCAGCTGGCGATTCTGTCGTGGGACGCCCTCGATGAGCGGTCCTGGCCCGGCGTCGCCGAGATGGAGCCGGCCGACATCGCCCGCGTCCTCGGCGTATACGCCCAGCGCGTCATCACCCCGCGCGGCTCCACCGCCGTCTCCGGGCTGGAGCTGATGACGGCGCTGCGCCCGCCGACGAAGCCGGAACGCGATGAGGAGACCGGCAACTGGGTGTCCGCCTGCAACCCGGGGTCGCTGGGGACGGAGCCGATGGACCCTGCGCCGCCGGAGGCCACCCCGGAGCACCCCGTCGTCGTTCAGTCCGGCTGGACCGGCGGGTTCCTCAACGAGGAGGCGTACCAGTGGGTGCGGTCGGTGGACTCGCTCAGCGATGAGGAGTGCATGATGCCCTTCGCGGTCGGCCTGGACCTCAACACCGCGTTCCTCGCCGCCGCAGCCCGCCTGGTCGTCGGTCTCAGTGCTCCCGACCACTTCCACGCCCCGAAGTTCAACCCGAAGATCCCCGGCTCCTGGCTGGTCGACCTGAGCCACATCGAGCTGGACCCGCGCCTGCCCTCGCCGTTCACGCCGGACGGCTCCCGCCCGACGGGCCCGGCCTGGTACCAGACGCACACCGTCGCCTACGCCCAAGAGCTCGGCTACGACGTCCACCCGATCGAGGCGTACCTGCGCCGCGAGACCGGCGCGTACCTGGACCCGTGGCACGACCGCCTCAAGAACGCCTACGTCGACACCCTCGCCGACCTCGGCGTCACCAAGGACCTGGACGACCGCGCCTTCCTCGCCGCGATGGAGCAGCACAAGCAGGTCGATCCGGCTCTGGCCGCCGTCCTCGCGGCCATCAAGGCCACGGTAAAGGGCGGCGTCGGCAAGCTCCGCGAGCGTCCGCAGGGCAAGCACTACAAGGAGGGCGAGCGGTGGCCGGCCCTGGAGCGGCCGACCTGGCGCCCCGACATTCGGGCCGCTGTCATCAGCAAGGCCCGGGTCAACATGCACCGCAAGCTCAACAACATGGCGAAGATGACCGGGCTGTTCCCGCTCGCCGTGCTCTCCGACTGCGTCGTCTACCCCTCGTCGGGCGCGAGCCCGCTGGACTTCCTCCCCTACGCGGCGTCCGGCAAGCCGCAGCCGGGCGGCTTCCGCCTCGGGCCCACGCCGGGCCTGGCGAAGCTGGAGGGCGTCCAGCCGATGCTGTGGGCGGTGGAGCTGATGGAGAAGGGCCTCAACCCGGCCCGCCACATCAAGGGCGGCGACGCCGTCCTGGACGAGGGCGAGTAGCCGCCGTGGCCACCGACACCAGCGGCACACGGTCCCTGGAGGCCGACGCGGAGCGGGAACGGACGCTGGACCGCCTGGAGGCGCGCATGGAGGCTCTGCAGTTCTCCCTGCGCGCTCGCCGGGCCTCGCCACGGTTCGAGCTGCGGCGGCATGACCTGCGCGAGACCTGGTTCCGGCTGGTCGACCCCGACGGCCA
This sequence comes from Streptomyces sp. NPDC047886, assembly GCF_043204435.1. Classification (NCBI taxonomy): domain Bacteria; kingdom Bacillati; phylum Actinomycetota; class Actinomycetes; order Kitasatosporales; family Streptomycetaceae; genus Streptomyces; species Streptomyces sp. NPDC047886. Next base: position 9,114 of record NZ_JBIDCF010000015.1, on the reverse strand, counting down.
GGACCCCACCCCCGAAGGGAGCTGACCGTGCCCGGAGAGATCGAGGACGCCATCGAGCGGGCCGACCGGGAGTCGTTCACCAAGGAGCCGCCCAAGACCCTCAAGGGTCAGATCGGGTTCCTGATCAAGCAGTTCGGCAGCGCGAAGGCCGTCGCGGCGGAGCTCGGGGTCACCGCCGACTCCGTGAACCGCTACCGGCGCGGCGCCCGCAAGCACGCCCGCGCCGACGTCGCCGCGAAGATCGATGACGCGGTGCGGGCCCGCTGGCAGCCGCTGGTGCGCAAGCGTCGGCAGAAGCAGGCCGCCACCACCGGCGGGATCACGGTGGAGACCCGGGCCCGGTTCGGCTACACCGCGCCGGTCGGCACGACCGACGACGGACGGTTCCGGCGACTCACCGTGCACCTTCCCCCGGAGTACGCGCAGCGCCTCTTCGACGCCCGCGACGCGGGGGACAGCGACCAGCAGATGCGCGGAATCATCGCCGAAGGGTTTAAGGAAGTGTATTTCCAGGACGGTGGCGGTCGCGCTATGGGACTGTCGGATGTGGAAATCAACGACATCGACTACCTCGATCTGGATTACTGACTAGGAGCGAAAAGCGTGACCACCGAATTCCCGCCCATCGACCGCGACAAGAGCCCCCTGCTCGATGCCGACCACGACGCTGTCCGCATCGCCGACGCGCTGCGCTCCAGCCCGCACATCACCTTCGTCGCCCCGGCCGCGTCCGGCGACGAGACGGTCTGGTTCCGCGACGCCGACGGCACCGGCTTCGAGCTGTCCCTTGCCACCGTGGAGCCGGACCCCGACGGTGAGCGGGTGGCCTACGCCTGGGACGCCGTGGCCGCCGCGATCGGCAACCACCATCACTTCATCCGTGCCGCCCTCGAACAGCCGTCCTTCGGGCCGCTCAACCTCAACACCATCACCGCGCTCACCCGCACCGGCAACGAGTACACCCTCACGCTGACCGCCTGCCACCGCCCCGTCGACGACCAGGAGCACGCCACCCCGGCCGCCGACGTGGCCTACGCCGCCGACCGGCTGCTGATCAGCGACCCGAGCGACTCGGAGCGGGCGACGGCCGAACTCCTCAACTACGTGGCTGCCACCTGGGACAAGCAGGACCTGCCGCTGCGCGAGCACGCCCAGGCCGTCGCCCGCGCCCTGCACACCCAGTAGGAGGGGATCCGTCCATGACCGCATCCACGGCCACCTGGCGCGCGTACCGTGAGGAGAGGACCCGCCGGGAGGACCAGATGAGCGCGCAGCCCGACCACGCACCCGTCACGCCGTACGCCCCCGCTCCGGGAGCTCCGGCCGAACTTCTCGCCCAACTGCGCGCCGACCGGCGCGCCGACACCTGGGTGCCGGCCTTCGAGCGGGAGTGGGCGGCGGCGCTGGAGGAGTCCCGCCGGACGTTCTCTCTCGCCGGGCTGTACGAGGTCGTCCAGGACTGGCAGGGCCGACTCGCCTCCGCCCCGGCCGTCGACGCGTTCGTCGTCTCCGGCTACGACGACAGCCAGTTCATCGACATGACGGAGCTCCGTGGGCGACGCCGGTGACCGGACAGCAGCCGTACGCGGTCCGCTTCTCCGCCCCGGCCGCCAAGGCCCTCGCCACCCTGCCCGAGCACGTCGAAGACACGGTGTGGGACGTCCTGGACGCCGCCGCCGGCGACCCGTAGGGCTTCGACCAGTGGAACGCCGGCGACCCCGAGGGCGAAGACGTCCGCCACGCCTCCGTCGGCCAGCTCTCCCTCACCTACTGGGTGAACCGGCCCCTGCGCCGCCTGTCCGTCCTCACCATCACCTGGCTCAGATAGCCACTCGGCGACAACGCCTCGTAGTCCCAAGGCATTAAGCATCTGCCCCGATTGTCCGAGCAGCGTCCTATGGTGAAGCGTGTGGTGAGAGTTCCGTGGGAGAGACTGGCCGAGAGCCCAAAGGCGTCCGAAGCCTTGGTGACGATGCTGATACTGCGGCTGCACTCGGAGGCACGAGCCGTGGACGGTACTGGCGGCGACGAAGGCCGCGATCTATACGAATACACCGATGGCAACGAGCTCATCGTCTACGAAGCGAAGTCGTTTACCGGGCGCATGGACCAAGGACGCCGAGCTCAAGTGGTGAAGTCGCTGAAGTCTGCGGCCCGTCACCAGCCCGACCACTGGGACCTCCTAGTCCCGATCGACCCCAATCCAACGGAGCAGCGCTGGTTTGACTCACTCAGGAATAGGTTCCCCTTTGTCCGAACATGGCATGGGCGTAGCTGGCTGGATACTCAACTCGCGGCCCACCCGGATCTCGTCCGCTACGCACTCCAGGAATCCAGCGACTACATCCTCGAACGCATCGTGGAGGCCCGCGCAGAGCGTGACGTTCTGCTGAGTGTGCCGGACTACCTCGACCGTGCCCGCGCCTTGCATCAGAGGGGCCAGGAGATCTCGCCTCACTACGCGCTGCACACCGAGCTCGACGCTCACGGAAAGAGCACCGTCCGTCTCACCCCCAAGGTGCCGGGCAAGGGCCAGGAAGTGATCCGCGTCTCCGGGAACCTCCGGTTCCGTGCCGATGACCAAGGAGAGGCCCAACGCCGTCGGTTCGAACAGACGATGCGCTTCGGCGGCGAGGTAGAACTCACGGGCGAGAATGTGGCTGGGGTCTCCCTGTCAGGACCAAAGGAACTCGGTTTGGACACCTTTCCTCTGGGAGGCATGCGCGTCATCTCTCCACGAGAAGAGCTTTCGCCGCCGTTGCGTGCCCAGCTGGCCGTTCAGCACGACTCCGGTGTGCCGCTGATATCGCTGCCCCTGGAATTCACACGACGCGAGTCCGGCCTTGCCGGCGCTACTCTGCATGGCCGAGACATCGGAGGCTTCCTCGAAGTACGACTGCGCGGTGAACCCGGCAGTGGCAGATGCTCGCTCACCTTCTCGGCCGATCCGCCCTCGCGCTCATTGCCGCAGACCCTGGTGCCGGTGCTCCGCTTGATCAGCAGTATGCACCCTGGCCGCACGGTGGCACTCTCCTTTGCCGGTGACACCCGTGGGCGGCTCCACGCGCAGGTAGGGGACAGCATGGTGTTTGACCACTGGTCGCCCGATGACGCGACGTGGTGGGCCGACGCGTTCGAGGACCTCGTTCGGCTCCAGAGCCGGACCGGGCACTTCTTCCCTGTTCCTGACGACTTCACCAAAGCCGACGCCATCGACGTCAAGGAGGTCCTGGCACTCCTCTCCGGAGACGAAGTCACACTTCAGGGGAGGACCATGAGCGTGGACGTCACTAGCTCCGAGGCTCTTGAGCAGCTGGCAGCACCCCCTGGCCAAATGTGCAGGCTGCAGGCCGAGTACGAGGGCATGACCTTCCGGATCGGGGAGCACGAGATCGAGTTGGGGCCCGGCGTTGACACCTACACGATGGACAAGGTGCTCAATCTTGACGAGGCGCAGCGCGAACTCAGCCAGAGCGGACAGGCCACTGTCCGCCTGCGCATTGCCGCGAGGTTCCCGGCCACGCGGCGCCTGCGCATCGACCCACTGGCCTCGTCTTGACAGATCCTGCTGATCGACAACCTGCCCGCTACGACATGCCGTCCACCTGCAGGTTGCTGCGCCCGAGTTGCCACCGACCGGGTTTGGCCTGGTGGAACGCGGGGAAGCGGTGCAGGAGTCGGCCGAGCCCGTCCATCTGCCGCCGGTGTGGCTCCGCCGGCGGCGAGGACAGCTTCTGGAGGATCGCGGTCCGGGTCAGCGGCGCCGGCGACCGGGCGAGCGTACGGGCGACCTGGGAGAGCAGGTCTTCAGCCGGCGCACCGTGTTCGACGTCCTTCCACGCCGCCTCGTGCTTCTGGTGCTCGACGAAGGGCATACCGAACGCCGTCGTCAGGGTCTTGCCGGCCTCCGCCCACGCCGCGCGGGTCTCCGGCTTGAGCCGCCCTCGGAGGCGGTGCGCACCGATACCGACCGCGGCCGCGGCGACCGCCGCAGCAACGGGGTGCGCCCGGGCGAGGCGGGCCAGCTGGGCCACTCCGCCACCGGCGTGCAGGGTGAGCGTGATGTTGACCCGGACCTTGCTCTCGGCGCCGCCGAGCTTGCCCAGCCCGGCGCGCACCTTCCTCCAGTCCTGGGCTGCGATGCCGTGCCGGACCAGGTCCCGGTCCTCGGCGAGCAGCACCACGGGCCCGATCAGGCCCGTGAGCTGGGCGGCGCCGATGTCGCTGAGGTCCTCGTGGGCGATCCTGTCGGCGGCCGGGGTCATCGGAAGGCCGGTGGTGGGCACGACGTGCAGCAGCGGTATGTACTCCCGCCACCACAGGTCCTCGGCGGCCCGGAAGTCGAACGCCCCGCCTTCCTTCTTCCGGTCGGCAAGCACGCGGGGCACCTCCGCCCAGACGTAGTGCGGGATGAAGCCGCGCAGCGTGCCATGCTGCATCCCGGCCAGGATCGAGGACGGCTCGCTCCGGCCGAGGGCCGAGATGACATCGGAGGTGAGGACCGAGGTGTCGAAGACGCCCAGCCGGAACGATCCAGTGAGAGGCGGGGTGACCTGGCTGTTCATGACCGGAGACTAGGACCTTGGTGAGCCCGGTGGTGAGCGTTTTCTACCGTCTCGGCGCGACGGCCGCCATCCCGCTGTCCAGCTTCCTCAGCTCCGGGCCGGAGAGTCGGCGGTCAGAGTTCCGGGGTGAGCGCGTCGACCAGCACGCGCAGCTGCAGCACAACGTCCCGGTCGACATCACCTCGGTCCAGGACATCAGCGGCGGGGGCGAGGACATCGACGAGCCGCCCGGACCGTACCGCCGGCGGCACATCGCGCAGACAGGCCCGGAAGAACGCCCCGCTCCACTGGCCGCGGGCGAGACCTTCGGCGAGTTCCCGTTCGGCCTGCTCCTGCGCCCAGCGCCCGTCCTCGTACTGCTCCAGAAGCGCGGCGGCATCCTGGCGCACCGCATCGGCAAGCACCATCGTCGTCACGCCCTGCCCAACGACTCGACCGCCATGATCGGCACGCAACAACGCGTTTACCATCCGACTCACCAAACGCGGCAGAACGGCACCCAGCCTGTAAGCCACACACCCCATTTCCCCTGGTAGACGGCGTGAGCTATGAGGGTGTGAGCCTGTGAGGCGGAGCTCGCGCCCGGCCCCGTGCGCCCTGGTGCGGCCCGCCGGCCTGGAGGACGACCCTGGTGCCGCCCGCCCGGCCCGGAGGACGATGGAGTCGTGGGCAAGCACGATGAGGACCAGGAGCACGGCGCCGAACCGGCGCGGCCGCCGCTTACTGCGGCCCGCGCCCGGGAGATGACGGCCGGGCTGCGCGAGGCGATGGACGACGTCCGGCGCTCCGTGGCGGTGCTCGCCGCCCGGGTCCGCGACGCGCACGCCGCCCGCGTCTGGCTCCCTCTCGGGCACAGCAGCTGGGAGTCGTACTGCGCCGCGGAGTCGGCATCAGCCGCGCCCAGGCGTACCGGCTCCTGGACGTCGCCCGCTCCCTCGCCGCGATCCACGAAGCCGTAACCGCCGGCACGGAGACGTCTCGCACGCGAGACACCGGCCCGGCCGCCACGGCCGCGCTCGACTACGGCCTGTCCCAGCGCGCCCTCATCGCCGTCTCTGCCCGTTCCGGAGACATCGCGGAGCTTGACTCACCCGCCGCCTCGCCACACTCGGCCACAGCGGCCTCCAGGCCCTCGACGCGGACACGGTACGCGCTGTGGTTCGCCAAGCCGTCCGCGACGTCCGCACCGCCCCACCGCCACCGCCCGCCGAACCGCCGCCGGACCCGGCCGTCGCCTCGCTGCGCCGCGCCGTCGACGAACTCGCCGCCAGCACCCACGCGATCGGGGAGCTGATGCTCGAAGTCGCCCCGGCCTACCTCTCCGACATCGAGGCCGCCGACGTCCTGGCGCTGCTGTGCGACCAGATCGGCGAACCCCTCGAACACGGCCTCGCCGCCCGCCGCTACGCCATGTCCGGCGACCGCCGCGCCCTGCACGGCACCGTCCTGTAGACCTTCCACCCCGGCTGCTCCTGTGAGACTCACAGCCCGTTTCCCCAGGTGGGCGCGGCGCGTGTGAGGGTGTGAGGTGTGAGGCGAGGGCCTGCGGCGGCGGGATGCTGCTGCGCCTGGTCGTGCTGCTCGCCGTGGTGTGCAGCAGGTCGCTACCCGATGGGCAGCAGCGCTGTCGCCGGGGTGCTGCTCGTGGTCCTGGTGGTGGTCCTCAGACTGCAGCAGGGCGGTGTCGCGGGTGCAGCGCAGGATTTGCATGGGTCAGGCGGCACACGGGTGCTGCACGGGTAGCAGGCCAGCCCCGGCCGGTGCAGCACGGCCAACTGCTGCACGCTGCTGCTCTGGTCTGCTGCAACTGGTCCGCGTCTGCTGCTCCAGGGCCGGGAAGCGGGCTAAGGGCGCGTCGCAGCGGCTGCATAACATCGCAGATCTGCGATATTCGGACGAGATCTATGCGCGGCTGCTGCATACAGCGCCGTACGTCAGATCTGCTGACCTACGGCGCTGTTCGGTGGCGCTGCTGCCACGAAACGGTGGCACCAGCGCCACCCTGCGGTACGGCTGCCTGTGTGTTTCCCACAGAGGGGAACGATGTACGCGCGAGCCGGGGCAGCCGCGGTTTGTTCTGGAGAACCAGAACAAACCGGTTTACCTGGTGCTACCGACTGCCTGCGCCACACGCCCTTGAGCTGCTGCTTTCCCCTATAGGGGAACGATGCACGCACCGGGTGCTCGTCGCTCGGAGCAGACGGATGTGCCCCCGGTGCACATTCCTGTGCGTCGGGGGCACATTCCGCGGTCGGCTAACACCCGGGGTGATGGCGGGCGGCATCAGCCGGCGGCGCGCACGGCCCGGAGCGGTTGGGCCTGGCGCTTGGGCGGGGCGGTCTCGTACAGCGGGGCGGTGATCTCGGGCAGTTCGCCGGCCTCGATGCGCTCGGCGGCGTCCTCGATCGCTTCCTCCAGCTCCTCCTGCGAGGCGTAGGAGGCGACGTAGGGGTGGAGGTAGTAGGTCCGGTACTTGCGGTCCTTGGGCCGCAGCACGAGGTTCCGGCTCTCCAGCAGCGCCATCGCGGTGTTCGCGGAGTTCCTGGACAGGCCCACGCGGGCCCCCAGCTCGGCCTGGGAGGCGTTCACCTCGCCGCCGGGCTCCTGGCGCTCGATGAGGGCGCTCAGCAGCTCCATGGCGGCCTTGGTGAGGTCCAGCCGGTACAGCATTCCGAAACCGGCGCTCGCCTGGATCAGCATGCCTGCCCCTCCTCGTTGACGACTCCATCTTCCCCGTCTTCGACACCGAGCTCCAGCTGCACGCTGCGCGGCGGCGGCGGGGCGTTGAGAGCGGGGAAGACGTCCTCGGGCAGCTTCCCCGTCTCCTTGTCGCGCAGCGCGTCCAGGATCTCGCGCTGGACGTCGCCGTTGCCCTCGAACCCGAGCATTGGGTTCACGAAGATCAGCCCGTTGTCGACGCGCTGGATCATGTGCCAGTGCTCCAGGCGGCCGATGGCCCGGGTGACGTTCGACCGCTCCACGCCCAGCTTGTCGGCGATTTTCTTGTGCGTGGCGCGCAGCCACCCCTCGCGCTGCCGGCCGATGCACCACAGGAGCACCGCGGACTGGATCGGCGACATGCCGTGCTGCGCGATGAGCACCGCCAGGACGTCGGCGAGGAAGTCGTTGGAGACCACGCTGTAGCCAGACCGGCCGTACATGTCATGGGGCGCGCGATACGTGTACCGGACGCTGACGTCCATCTGCTGAACGGCCCGCTTGCGGGTCGGCGGCTTGATGTCCTTGCCCAGCCTGGAGGACAGGGTCTCGCGGAAGGCGCTGTCACCACCGGGCGGAACGGCAGCGATGCGGCCCTTGCCGCGGCCGGCGGAGGGGCGCTTGGGCTGGGGAGGCATCGACGGAGGGTCCTGTCCTCGATCTTGTGGGGTACGCGCCGGACACTAGCAGTTGTTCAAGCTCAGTTGGCAGATTTGTACACGCTGGCGTGGCGCTTTGGTGTCGACGCCGACACAGCGGATTCGGGCCGTGTTTCCTGGAAACCCGGCCCCACCAGCACCGTTCCACACTTGTACAAGCTGGGTTGGCAAATACGGGTGTCGCTGTGGCACCACGGACACATTTCCGCAGGTCAATGTGTTGCCGCTGACACATCCCTCTCAGGAGAAGCCCAGGTCAGGGCGCGTTTCCGCAAGGCCCCCTCTTTTCCCTAAGACGCACGCGCGCGCGAGGCTGTACCAGGGCCTCGGGTCGTCCCGGCACCCCGCCACCGACGGCACCAGCAGGCAAAGCACCCAGGTGCGCGCGCGCCGGGCGCCCCGGCCCGCGGCCGACACCCGGCACGCGCTGGCTTCCCGCTCCTGCGCACGCGGCCCTCCGTGGCTGAGGCGGCTTCGCGTGCAGCCTGCCGGCTTGGTGCGGATCGTGGAGGGCACCAGGTGAGTGGTTTCGCTCAATGTCCTTGGGAGCCATTCAGCTCCGGTACCTCCGCATGTCGAATTTCGGCACTCCCCATATCGGGCTTCCGTTCTGTGGCTGAGCTATTCCACACCGCGCGATTCTGAATCCTTCCGGTGAATTGTGGCCGGGGTCAGGGGTGGGGCGGCTGGACCCAAACCCTACACAGCCATCGACCGTGATGCATCATGCTGGCGATGCGTTCGCCCACTCGGGTGATGCGTCGACGGATTCCGGCGCATCATGGCGAGTTCGTGTGTATGCTGACAAAGTATTGATGAACGTTGGCGGCCGGTTTCGAGGATGGGGGAGGAATTCGGGTGGAGCGCAGCGGAGCCCGTCACTGCGGTGGGGCCGGCACCTCGTCAGGCCGATGGTCCGTCACTTTCCTTGCGGGGGTGGTGACTGGGATTCCCAAGCCCTACACAGTTCCGCACCTGATGCACGCTCCCCCGTAGCCAGCCCGGGTGACCGCGCTTGCGCGGTCACCTCCAATTCGCGCTTGCGCGAATTGCATTCCGTTCGGAATTCCGCTTGCGGAATTCCATTCCGGCGCTTGCGCCGGAATCCGAATTGCGCTTGCGCAATTCGCGCTCTATGCCCCGGCTTGCCGGGGCATATCCCGCTCCGCGGG
>NZ_JBIDCF010000014.1:0-119660 GCF_043204435.1 Streptomyces sp. NPDC047886 | reverse complement strand
CCTGAACTTGTCGAGCGTGATGACCCAGGCCGCCAGCAGCCCGGCCGCGCCCGTGACCACGAGCATCCACGCGAACGCCCTGCCCGCCCCCGTCGCCCGGGAGCGCGAGCGCTCCGCGTCCACCTCGGGAGTCCGCGTCATCGTCGCCGTCATGGTGTCCACCGATTCGTCGTCGGGCCGGTACGGAGCGGCTCCGGCCGCGGGCGGATCGCACCCGCGGCCGGAGCCCCGTCATGGGTGGGGCGGGGCCGCCTCAGGTGCGCACCCGCAGCACGGGCACCAGGCAGTGCGCGGCGTCGGCCAGCATCGTGTCGTCGCCGACGAAGGCCCGCAGCCGCTCCGGGGCGACCTCCTGCCCGGGCACCGCCTCGGGCCACGGGCGCACCGCGCAGATCAGATACACCTGCCCGCGCTCCTGCGCCGCCTTCTCCCACTCGGGCGGTACGGGGCACTGCACCTTCATGAACGGCATCGTCAGGACGGCCTGCTCGGCCTCCACCAGCAGCGTCACGGGGATCTTGGACTCACGGCCCAGGTCGAGGAGGTGCTCGCCGATCGACAGACCGAGCTTCTCCAGCTCGGCGCGGAGGGCCTCTTCGCCGGCCTCGGGGCCGTCGCGGCCGTCCCCGAGCGAGTAGACCATCAGGAACGGCGTTCCCGGGTCGTCTGCGGACGGCTCGCTGGACCAGGGGATGACGGTGAGCGTGCCCAGAGGGGAACGCTGCTGGCCCGGGGACACGACGGTGGAAGAGGTCATGGCGCCGGATACTAGTGGCGCGGAACAGGACGCTCCGGGTCGTTTCCACCCGTTCGGCCGACGCCCGGACGGCTCGATTCACCTTGACGTGTGGCAGATCCGGCCTCGCGCTCGGAACGGTTCCCCGGTGGCCTCGTTGTGCCCGGCGGGAGGGATCCACCGCCCCATGGACAGGGGCGCGAGCCCAGTGACGTACGGGAGACCTTCGATGAGCGCCAAGAGGCCGCCGTCCCCCGCCGCCCGCCGCCGGGTGCTGCGGACGCTGTTCACGCTGACGGTCGCCGCGTTCACCGGCGGCACGCTGGCCAGGATCTCCGCCACGCCCCGTGACCGGGCACGGCCGGGACCCGAGGGCACGGCGGCGGGGTCCGGCGCGGCGCCCGGCGCCGTGACCGGCTCGTGGGCGGTGGCCGGCGGGTTCGACGAGATGTACCGGGGCCGGCGGATCCAGGGCCGCCCGGCCCCCTCGTACACCGGCGGGTTCGACGTCCTCGTGGACGGGCGGCCGCTGCACCTGATGCGCTGTGCGGACGGCGGCTACCTCAGCGTGGTGGACCACTACCGCTCCTATCCGACGCCGCTCGCGGCCACCCGCGGGGCCGTGGACGAGCTGGGGTCAGCGCGGCTCGCCCGCACCCCTGCCCACGGCGCCCGACCCCGAGACCGAGGGGACCATGGTCTACACACGTAAGAACCAGCGCGATCTGACGGCCGCCGAGCGCCGCACCTTCGTCGGCGCCGTGCTGGAGCTGAAGCGCGCCGGGCGGTACGACGACTTCGTCCGTACGCACATCGACTACTACAACGCCGACGGGGACGGCGGTCTGCGGGCGGCGCACATGACGCCCTCGTTCCTGCCGTGGCACCGCCAGTACCTGCTGGACTTCGAGCGGGAGCTGCGCCGCGTCGACCCTGCCGTGACCATCCCGTACTGGGACTGGACCCGGGACAACACCCCGGCCGCCTCCCTGTGGGGCGAGGACTTCATGGGCGGCAACGGCCGGCGCGGCGACCTCCAGGTCACGACGGGCCCCTTCGCGTACACCGGGGGCAACTGGACGATCAACGTCGGCGTCACCGAGAACCGCTTCCTGATGCGGGACTTCGGGCGCCCCGCCGACCCCATCGCACTGCCGACCCGGAGCGAGCTGGCCTGGGCCACCCAGGAGACGGTGTACGACGCCGAGCCGTGGAACTCCGCCAGCCGCAGCGGTCTCCGCAACCGGCTGGAGGGCTGGGCGGCGGGCCGGGGCAACGACCGGTGGCGCAACCACAACCGCGTCCACCGGTGGGTCGGCGGCTCGATGCTGGGCGGCGGGGCCGTCAACGACCCGGTGTTCTGGCTGCACCACGCGTTCGTGGACCTGGTCTGGTCCCGCTGGCAGCGCGCCCATCCGAAGGCCGGCTATCTGCCGGCGGTGCCGCCGCCGCGCGGTTCGGCGCAGCACGGGCGGGTCGTCGCACGGGACGAGCCGATGCCGCCGTGGGACGTGTCGCCGGCGGAGGTCGCCGACCACAGCGGCGTCTACCGGTACGCCTGACCGCCCCGCGCGCAGACGTCAGCGGTCCCCCGGCCGGTGTGGCCGGGGGACCGCTGAGGTGTGGGGGGTCGAGGAGGGGACGGGGTCAGCCGCCGTAGCCACCCTCGTGGCCACCGTTGCCCTTGCCGTTGTCCCCCTTGCCGCCGTTGCCGTTGCCGCCGTTGCCGTGGTGGCCGCCGTGGTGGCCGTCGCCGTTGTGGCCGTCACCCTTGCCGTCGTGCTTGCCGTCGTGCTTGCCGCCGGCGTTCACACAGGCGTTGCCGAACGCCGGGTTCAGCAGACCGATGATGTCCACGGTGTTGCCGCACAGGTTGATCGGGACGTGAACGGGAACCTGGAGGATGTTGCCCGACAGGACACCGGGGGAGTTGGTGGCGGCGGCAGCGGCCCCCGCGTCGGCGACGGCCATGCCGGCTCCGCTCATGGCGACAGCGCCCGTGCCGGCGATGACGGCGGCAGCCTTCGCGATGCGAGACATCAGAATCTCCTTGTACGTGGAAACTGGACCGCAGTCGCGGTCGTCACTCCCCCTTCAACGCTGCTATCCACAGGGGGTAACGGGCAACGGGGCATCAAGTGGGCTGCACATGGCGATTATCGCCCTTTCGGACGCATGGGGTGCTTTCGGGCATGGGTGAGCCCGTGGAGCCCGGCTGCTCCGACGCCGGCTGCGTCGGCGAAGCGGGGTTCCACGGGCCGGTGACCATGCGACAAGCCGCTCGGTGTAACGAGCAGTCGCCTTGTGGGTGGCGGGATGAATGCTTTCTTCACTCCCGCGCGGGCAGCCTCGCTCAGGACTCCGAGGGCTCCAGTCCCATATCGGATTCGAGCGCGCCCATCAGCGTGGGCGCCAGCAGCCCGGCCTGCGGCAGTTCGACGTCCGGCAGGCCGAGCGCCTCGCCCCGCGGCAGGGACAGCGGGGAGCCGAGGGTGGCGCCGGGTGTCGCCGTCCGCAGATCGGTGCCGGGCGAGGTGACCGCGGCCGTGCCCAGCGGCCGTCCGCCGAGGAGGCCGGGCAGCGGGACGGCGATCCTCGTCCCCGCGGACTGGGCGGTCAGCGGTGTCCGCGGCACGAGCAGTTCCTGCATCCTGCCGTCACGCGTGGCGCCCAGACCCTGCGGGGTGCCCGGCATGGGCAGCGGGACCCCGGTGCGCACGGTGGGGGGCTCCATCGGGAGTACGGTGCCCAGTGCCTCCAGCGGGACCTCGACGGGGGCTTCCGCTGCGGCCGCGGGCGTCGCCAGCGCGGCGGAGGCGAGGCACGTGACCAGTACCCCGGCACCGGCCTGAGATCTCACGTTCATTTCTGCGTACGCCTTCCGGCTTGTGAGTCGTGGGTGTGAGTGCGTTGCTGTCTGAATGAACGAGCACGCGCCGAAAACGGCTCAGAATTCCCCTGCTTGCAGTAATGCGGGGGCGCGAAAAAACCGGGACCGGCGGGAACGGTGTCGTTCCCACCGGTCCCGGCGACGATCCGGCGCGTATGAAATTCGTACGAGGTGACTACGAGCCGAGCGGAAGCCCGCCGAGCAGCGGCGACTTGCCGTTCTGCGCGGTGTTCAGGTCGCCCGCGGTGTCCGACACCTTGTCGACGACCTTGTTGTCGGTGACCTTGGCCACGGCGTCGCCGGGGACCGCTTCGGTGAGGCCGCGCTTGCCCAGGGTGTCGACCGCCCCGTTCAGGCTGGAGGGGGTGAGGGTGTCCGCGGCAAAGGCCGGGGCAGCCGCACCCAGAGCCATCACGGAACCGGCGACGACCGCGGCAACCTTCGTGGGCTTCATCGGGAGTGAGTCCTTCCTTGAAAGGCGAGGGTGTGTACAACTCGCGCCGACGGCGGGTCACTTGGCGAGTTGCCGCCGCGGCGTGCTCTCTGCCCTCTGTAACGATTCCCCCGCGTGGCGGAAACTCGGGAAAGAGCTAATTCTCGACACTGCACCCGAATGATGAGGAGCGGTCCTATTCTCCGATGAACAGGAAGACCAAGGGCCGTGCCGGCTCCGGGGAGGCGAGCCGGCACGGCCCTGTGTGCTGCGTGCTGTGCTGCGGTGTGCGGTGTGCGGTGTGCGGTGCGCGTGGTGTCCCCGGCGGGTTCCCGGCGGACTAGGAACCTGCCCGGGACGCGAACAGCTGTGCGGCGACGAACGGCATCCGAGGCACCGCCGACGGGTTGACCGAGCCGAGGTCCATGCCCGTGAGGGGGCCCATGTCCAGGCCGTCGAACATGCCGCCGAAGTCCGTCCCCCCTTCGGTGGCGGGGAGCACCGTGACCGGGATGTCGGGCGGCATGACGCCCGGAGTCTGCACGTCCGTGGCCGGGGACTCGGTGGCCGGGAGGGTCTGGGCCGGCAGCTGCGGGATCGGAATCTCGGGCATCTGGACGCCGGTCAGGTCCGAGATCGTCTGGAGAAGGTCGTCGATCTGCTTCTTCACGGCCTCCAGCCGCGCGGCGGTGTCGTCGGTCGTGGCGGTCACGAGCCCGTCGATGGCGGCCTGGAGATCGGCGAGGGCGTCCGCCTGGGCAGCGGTGTCCATGTCCGTGTCCATGTCCGTGTCCGTGTCCGCGTCCATGTCCGCGGGGACGGGGGCCTTCGCGGCCTGCCGCAGCTCCTCGGCGGCGGCGGCGATCCTCTCGGCGTGGGCGGTCACCTCCGACTCGGTGACCTTTCCGCCGTCCGCTTCGAGTACGTCGGTGACCTGGGCGAGGAGCGTGGGGTTCGTGGGCAGGGGCGGCCGGTGGGCGTCGGCGACGGCGGGTCCCGCCATGCCTGCGGTGAGGGCGGCGCAGATCGCTGTCGCGGCGACACGGCGGGATGTCAGAAGACGCATTGCGTGTCTCGTCCTTCCGGGGTGGTGCGTCGGATGCATGACCTCACCGTGCGGGGCCCGGTTGCGGCCCGCAAACGATCGTGGCACCGTCCGCCGATGCGCCCAATGGGTGGCCTCACCCCCTCCGACCTGCCCGGAAGGTCCGCGACACGCAGGCGCGCCCCCGGCGACGCGGCCGCCGCCAAGAGGGTGGTGGCCACCGCGCGACACACCGGCCGGGTGCCCGGATCCCCCCGGACATGACGGTGCGCCATCCCCTGGGGAGAGCATCGGGGATGGCGCACCGTACGGGGCGGCCGGGAGGGCCGCACCCGCGATATGACGATGTGTGACGACGTGCGACGACGTACCGGGGGGACGGTGTCAGTCGTTGAAGCAGAAGTTGCCGAACGCCGGGTTCAGCGCACCGATGATGTTGACGGTGTTGCCGCAGACGTTGACCGGGATGTGGATCGGCACCTGGGCGACGTTGCCCGAGATGACGCCGGGGGAGCCCACGGCCGCGCCTTCCGCGCCGGCGTCGGCGAGCGCGGCACCGGCGCCGCCGACGACGGTCGCGGCTACGGCGGAGGTCAGGACGGCGGCCTTCGCGATACGGGACATGGTGAGGAACTCCTAGGTTCGGTGAGGCACTGCTGGCCGACGCGGCCGGCTCCATCAAGAACGCGTGAGGGCAATCCCGGTTGCGCTCCCGAACGGGTGAATCGCCGGCCGGGCCATGACGACGCCGGAGAGGCGAATTCCTTCATGCCATATCCGGACGCTCGCGCGCCGCTGCGACACGGCCGAGGTCGAACAAGGCAGATAAACAAGCAACTTGCTCCGCTCGTGTTTCACATGCTTCGTGTTTTGCTCATTGGGTTATAGCGTTCGTGCTTGTTCGTCCGGTCCGTCCACGTGGGAACCTTTTCGCGCGGCCGTGCGGCCCGCGCCCGCCCGCCCTCTCTCGACCTCGCGCGATCCTCCTCGCGGTGTTCCCGTCACTCCTCAAAGCGGAGAAGCTGTATGCGGAATCCAGTGGTTCTTGCTGTGCGTCGTGGGCTGATCTGCGCCCTTTCCTGTGCCGCGTTGTCCATGGCACTTCCCGCCGCGGCCGAGCCGCAGCTGGACGAGCCCCTGCCGAATGCCGCACGGCCGGACGGCCGACTCCCCACGAACGTGAAGTCCCGCATTCCGTTCACCCAGCGGTACTACGCGGTCCGGCACGGCGGACTCGTCAGGGCCGCGAACTCGGCGATCACCTGCCGGGATTCCGCGGCGAACGCCGCCGCCGACGTGCCGTGCCTCACCGCGCGCGGCGGCACAGGCGCCGCCGCCAACCACGCGTACGACATGTTCTACGTCGACGTGGACGACGACCCCAACACCTACAACTCCAGCCGGGGCGAGATCAGGCTGCCCGAGGACGCGCAGGTCAGCTACGCCCGCCTGTACTGGGGCGGCAATCTCCGGGTCGGCGAGCAGAAACCGCCCAAGGACAACGGACGGGTCCTGATCGCGGAGCCCGGCGGCGAATACAAGGAACTCCTCGCCGATTCCACCATCGGCCACCGGACGGCCGACGGCGCCGACGCCTATCAGGCGTCCGCCGATGTCACCGATCTCGTCAGGGGCGCCGGTCCCGGCCTCTACACCGTCGCCCAGGTCAATGTCGCCATGGGCCGCTCGGCGGTCGGCGCATGGGGCGGATGGACCATGGTCGTCGCCTATGAGAAGAAGTCCGAGCCATTGCGTCACCTCGCCGTGTGGGACGGATTCCAGCCGCTCAACGACACCGAGTCGGCACTCGACGTCGACCTGGGCGGGCTCCGCATTCCCAAGGGGGCCGGGGGCCGCCTCGGGATCGTCGCCTACGACGGCGACCGGGGTATCACCGGAGATTCCCTCACCCTTACGGCGGGCACCCGGAAAACGGTCCTCAGCGATTACGGGAATTCCGCCGACGACGTACTGAACTCCACCATCACCGATGACGGCGTCAGCCGTGCCGGCCGCAATCCCGGCCACCGCAACACCCTCGGGTACGACTCGGACGTGTTCGATCTGCGCGGCGCTCTCGAAAAGGGCGCCGACCGGCTCGGAGTACGGCTGGAGTCCAAGCGGGACTTCGTCTGGCTCGGCGCGCTCCTCCTCCAGGCGGACGCCCGGCCCTGACGTTCGCCGCGCGCTCGACAGCGCCGACCCCTCACTGCCCCCCGCTCCGTAGAAAGGGTCACGCGTGCGTCCCCCCTTCACCGCACTGCATGTTGTCCAGCCAGGCGACGGCGGCGTGGCCCGTGTGGTCACCGATGTGATCGGCGTCCAGGTGGCGCAGGGCATGCGGGCCGTCGTCGCCTGCCCTCCCGGTACGCCGCTGGCCGCCGCGGTCCGGGAACGGGGCGGCGAGCCGCTGCCCTGGCCCGCCTGCCGCGAACCCGGCCGGAACGTCGTGCCGGAGAGCCGCCGCGTCGCCGGACTCGTCGCCCTCGTACGGCCCGACCTCGTCCACGCGCACAGCGCGAAGGCGGGGCTGGCCGCCCGGCTCGCCGTACGCGGCCGGGTGCCCACCGTGTACCAGCCGCACGCCTGGTCCTTCGAGGCCGTCGACGGGGCGACCGCCGCGCTCGCCCTGCGCTGGGAACGCTGGGCCGCCCGCTGGACCCACCGCGTCGTCTGCGTCAGCGAGGCCGAGCGGAGGCGCGGCGAGAGCGCGGGCGTCCGCGCGCCCTGGTCCGTCATCCACAACGGTGTGGACGTCGCCCGGTTCGGCGTCACCACGGACCGGGCGGCCACCCGGGCGACCCTCCACCCGCAGCTCGGCCCTTCAGCGCCCGTCGTGGTGTGCGTGGGGCGGCTGTGCCGGCAGAAGGGCCAGGACCTGCTCCTGGACGCCTGGCCCTCCGTCGTCGCGCGGATCCCGGAAGCCCGGCTCGTCCTGGTCGGTGACGGCCCGTCGGCCGCCGGGCTGCGGGCCGCCGCCCCCGCCTCCGTCCTGTTCGCGGGCGCCGTCGACGACGCCGCGCCCTGGTACCGGGCCGCCGACCTGGTCGTCCTGCCGTCCCGCTGGGAGGGCATGGCGCTCGCCCCGCTGGAGGCCATGGCCAGCGGCCGCCCCGTCCTCGTCACGGATGTGGACGGCGCCCGCGAGAGCCTCCCGCCGGGCCACGCGGCGCACTGCCTGGTCCCCCCGGGCGACCCGGCCGCCCTCACCGCCGCCCTGACCCGGCTGCTCCAGCGGCCGATCCTGCGGCAGGTCCTGGGCCGCCAGGCCCATCAGCACGTACTCAGCCGATTCGACGTGCGGCGCGCCGGCGCGGCCCTCGCGGACGTGTACCGCGAGGTGGCCGCCCCGCGGTACCGCGAGCTCAGAGAGCCGATTCCTCAGTGACCACCGAAAGCACCAGCGAGACCACCACCGGTACGAGTGCCGGGACGCGTACCGGCACCAGCACGAGCGGCACAGGCACCGGCGGGACCACAGGCGCGGACGCGGGCTCGGGCACGGGCACGCGGACGGCGGCCGGGCGCGGCAACCGCGCCACCGCCGTCGCACGACCGCGCGGCGCCGCCGACCGGGTGGCCCTCCCGCCACCCCGCCGGGCGCCCGCGCCGCCCTTCACCTCCTCGCTCGTCGCCGCCGACTGCGCCGCCGTCCTGCTCGCCGCGCTGGTGCTGGCCCCCGGGCAGCGGGACGCGGCCCTGCTGATGCAGCTCACGACGGGCCTGGTAGCGCTCAACGCGCACGCCGGGCTGTACCGGCCCGCCGCCGTCGCCTCCGTACTGGACGAACTGCCCGCCATCGCCGGGCGGGCGGCCATCGCCTGGACGGCCGCCGCCGCGCTGCTCGCGGCGCTCTCGCCCACGCGGTCCCCCGGCCCCGCGACGCTCGCCGCCGCGTACGCCGCACACCTCGCCTTCGTGTGCGGGTGCCGAGCCGTCATCCACCACCGGCGGCGCACGTCGGCACGGTCCCACCCACGCTCCGCGCTCGTCATCGGCCCCGCGCAGGGAGCGCAGCGGCTCGCCGCGACCCTCGCCCGGCACGCCGAGTACGGCATCCGGCCGGTGGGCATCGTCGCGCCCGCCCACGACATCCCCCAGCCCGGCACCCGCCAGGACACCGGTCCGGGCGCGCCGCAGCTGCCGCTGCTGACGACCGCCGAGGAGATCCACCGGGCGGTCATCCAGAACAGCGTCCGAGAGGCCCTGTTCCTCGCCGGGGACGACGGCGAACACCGCGCCGACCTCGTCACGCTGCTCCGCCACTACGGCTGCGCCACCTGGCTCGTCGCCGCCCCGGGGCGGGCGGGCGGCACCGCCGCGCAGGACGTGGACACCGCGCCGGTGCCGATGAGCCAGCACCTGTGGGGGTACGCGTGCCGGCGCATCGAGCCGCCGCCCGCGTACCGGGGGCGGCTGCCCAAGCGGATCCTCGACGTCACCGTGGCCGGGCTGCTGCTCACGGCGACCTGGCCGCTCCTGCTGCTGTGCGCGCTCGCCGTCCGGCTGGCCGACGGGCCCGGAGTCCTCTTCCACCAGGAACGCGTAGGCCAGGACGGCCGGCTGTTCACGCTGCTGAAGTTCCGCACCCTGCGCCCCGACGACGACGAGGAGGCGGCCACCCGGTGGAGCGTCGCCCACGACGACCGGATGAGCGTCGTCGGCACGCTGCTGCGCCGCACCTCGCTGGACGAGCTGCCCCAGCTGTGGAACGTGCTGCGCGGTGACATGAGCCTGGTCGGCCCGCGCCCCGAACGCCCCTACTTCGTCGCCCAGTTCAGCCGCGTGCACCCCGGATACGCGGCCCGGCACCGGATGCCCGTCGGGCTGACCGGGCTCGCCCAGGTCCACGGGCTGCGCGGCGACACCTCCATCGAGGACCGGTGCCGCTTCGACAACCACTACATCGACCACTGGTCCCTCTGGCAGGACGTGTGCATCCTGCTGCGCACGGCCGCCACCCTGTTCCGTCCGGCGGGCAGCTGATGACCGCTCAGGCGGGGTTCGGGGGCCCGGCCGCGCTCGGCGGCCCGGCGGGGGCGCGGTTCGTCCCGGCGGCGCGGTGGGCGCCGGTGGTGGAGTCCGCCCACCTGGCGCCGCTCCTCGCGGTCGTCGCGCTGCTCCTCGTACCGCCCGGCCTCGGGCCCTTCGCAGCCGGAGCGGAGGCGGGGGCCGGAGGCGGCGTCGGCGGCGGCTGGGGCACCCTGGCCGACGCGGCGTCCGCCGTGCTCGTCGGCTGGTGCCTCGTCCGGGTCGCCCGCGCCCGCGTGCGGCCGCTGACCCGCACCGCAGCCGTCGTCCTCGGCCTGCCGGTGCTCGGCGTCTGCGCCGCGGCCATCGCCTCCCACGACCCGGCCGCCGCGCTGCCCGGATTCGCCCGCTACCTGCAGGTCTTCGTCCTCGTACCCGCCTCGGTCGTCCTCCTCGTGCGGACGCGCCGGGACTTCGCCGTCGTCGCCTGGGCCTTCGTCGCCCTCGCCCTCGCGCAGGGCGCCATCGGCACCACGCAGTACCTGACCGGCACCGGCGCCTCCTACATGGGCGAGGACATCCGTGCCGTCGGCACGTTCGGCCCCACCGACGTGATGGGCATGGCGACCGTCGTCGCGTACGGGCTCGTCGCCGCCGTGGGCCTCGCCCTCGGCGCACCCGACCGCGGCCGCGCCCGCACGGCGGCGCTCGTCTGCGCGGGCCTGCTGGTGTTCCCGCTCGTCGTGTCGTTCAGCCGGGGCGCCTGGATCGCCACGGTCATCGCGTGCGCGGCGCAGCTCGCCCTGGCGGGGCCGCGCAGGGCGGTCCGCGCCGGGCTCGCGGTCGCGGCGGCCTGCGTCGTCCTGGTCGGCGGGTTCGGCATCGGGTCCACGATGGTCCAGGAACGCCTCACCAGCATCACGCAGGTCACCGCGGCCCCCGACCGGTCCGTCACCGACCGGTACACCATGTGGGCGGCGGCGGCCCGGATGTGGAGCGCCGAACCCGTCACGGGCGTCGGCCTCAAGGGCTTCCCGGCGTACCGGGACGGCAACGCGTCCCTCGCCCTGTCGTCCGGCAGCGACACGGCGGGCGCCGGCCGGGGCTTCCAGCGGCAGGCGCTGCTGTCCCCGCACAACATGTACCTGCTGATCCTCGGCGAACAGGGACTGCTCGGCGTGCTCGCGCTCGCGGGCGGCTGGCTGGCCCTGCTGGTGTGCGGGCTGCGGCGGATCCCCGCCGCCCGGCGCGCCGGTCCCGGCCGGGACCTCGCCTGCGCGCTGCCGGCGGTCGGCCTGCTCGTCTGGCAGCTGGTCGACTTCGCGTACGCCGACATCGGCGGCCCGTCGACGGTGCTCACCGCCGTCGTCATCGGCCTGGCCGCCTGGTGGGCGCTGGCCCCGGGCACGGAGGGCGACCATGGCTGACACCGTGCGCCCGCAGGGCCGGGCCCCGGCGGCTGAGCCCCGGTCGTGGGCGCCGTCCAACCGGTTCCTGGCGCGGGCCGCGCTCGTCACGGCCGGGCTCACCGCCGCCGGGGCCCTGCTGGGCCTGGTACGCGACCAGCTGCTCGCCCACCTGTTCGGCGCCGGCACCGAGACGGACGCGTTCCTGGTCGCCTGGACCGTTCCCGAGTTCGCCGCCACGCTCCTCATCGAGGACGCCATGGCGCT
The DNA here is from genome assembly GCF_043204435.1 of Streptomyces sp. NPDC047886. Taxonomy (NCBI): domain Bacteria; kingdom Bacillati; phylum Actinomycetota; class Actinomycetes; order Kitasatosporales; family Streptomycetaceae; genus Streptomyces; species Streptomyces sp. NPDC047886. The sequence continues at coordinate 107,912 of NZ_JBIDCF010000014.1, read as the reverse complement.
GATCCTGGTGCCCGCGTTCAGCGCCGCCCTCGCCCACAGGGCCGCCGGCCGCACCGCACCCGACCCGGTGCACGCGCTGGTGCGCGCCACCCTCCCGAAGGCGACCGCGATCGCCGCCGCCACCGCCGTGCTGCTCGTGCTCGGCGCGCCCGTCCTCGTACCGCTGCTGGCGCCCGGACTTCCCGAGCAGGGGCTCGCGGTGGACTGCACGCGGCTCACCGCCACCTGCGTCTTGTCGTTCGCGCTCGCCGGGTACTTCAGCGCCGCGCTCCGCGCCCACGGCCGGTTCCTCGTGCCGGCCGCGATCTACGTCGCGTACAACACCGGCATCATCGCCGCCGTCGTGCTGCTCGGGCCCCTGTGGGGCGTGCGGGCGGCCGCCGCCGGGGTCGCTGTCGGCGGGGTGCTGATGGTGCTGGTCCAGCTGCCCGCGCTGCGGCGGCGGCTGCGGGAACGGCGCGGCGGGCGCGGGCCGAGCACGATCGCCGGGTCGAGCACGATCGGCGGGCCGAGCACGATCGCGGGGCCCAGCACGGTCGGCGGGTCGCGTACGGTCGGCGGGCCGAGAACCGCCGCGCCGGCGATCACCGGGCGGGCGGGCCCCGGCCCTGCCACCGGCCCTGCCACCGGTTCTGCCACCGGTCCGGCCCACGGCCCGGCGGCCGCGGGCGTGAGCCTGGCCCTGCTCGCCCCCGTCATCGTCTTCGCCGTCAGCCGCCAGTCGCAGGTCCTGGTCGAGCGGTTCCTCGCGGCGCCGCTGCCCGCCGGGGCCATCTCGCACCTCAACTACGCGCAGAAGGTGGCGCAGCTGCCGATGGTGCTGTCGCTGATGCTGTGCACCGTCAGCTTCCCGGTCGTCGCCCGCGCCATGGCGGCCGGGGACACCGACACCGCCCGGCGCCGCGCCGAACGGGACCTGCTGCTCGCGGGCGTCGTCGTCCTCATCGGAGCCGCGACCCTGCTGGCCGCCGCCCCCCAGATCATCGAACTGCTCTTCCAGCGCGGCGCGTTCGACACCGCCGACACCGAGGCGACCGCCGCCGTCATGCGCGTCTACGCACTCGGGCTGCTCGGCCAGACCCTTGTCGGCGCGCTCGTCCGCTGCTACTTCTCCGCGTCCCGCCCGCTGTGGTACCCGGCCGCCGCCATGATGTGCGGCATCGCCGTGACCGCCACGACGGGCCAGGCCCTGGCCGGGCTCTGGGGCGCGGTCGGCATCGCCGCCGCCAACGCCGTCGGCATCACCCTGTCCGCCGCGCTGCTCCTGCTCGGTGTGCGGCGGCAGCACATCCCGCTGTCCACCGGCCGCCTGGTCGCCGGCCTCTCCCGGTTCGTCGTGGCCGCCGTCGCCGCCACCTTCGGCGGGGTGGTGGCCGCGTTCTTCGCCCCCGGACCGCTGCCGGTGAGCGTGGCGCTGACGTTCGCCGCCGTCACCGTCGTCTTCCTCGCCACCGCCTGCGTCCTGCGGGCCCCGGTGGTCCATGCCCCGATCCGTTCCGCACTCCGAAGGCCGCCCCATGCCCCGTAGGTCACCGCGCCGACCGACCCCGCTCCGCCGGCCCGCACCGCCCTGGATCGCGATGTACCACTCGGTCGACACCGACAGGGACGACCCCTACCGCGTGACGGTCACACCCGACCGGCTCGACCGGCAACTGCGCTGGCTGCGCGACCGGGGGCTGCGCGGCGTCGGTGTGGCCGAACTGCTGCGGGCCACCGCCCGGGGCGAGGCCCGCGGGCTCGTCGGCCTCACCTTCGACGACGGCTACGCGGACTTCCTCGACCGGGCCGTGCCGCTGCTGCGCCGCCACGGCTGCACGGCCACCGTGTTCGTACTGCCCGGCAGGCTCGGCGGCGCCAACGACTGGGACGTGCTCGGCCCGCGCAAGCCGCTGCTCACCGAGGACGGCGTCCGCCGCTGCGCCGACGCAGGCATGGAGGTCGCCTCGCACGGGATGCTCCACGTCCCGCTGCCCGGCGCCGACGACGACGCCCTGCGCGAGGAGGTCCACGGCAGCCGCGAGCTGCTCCGTACCCTCACGGGCACCGCACCGGAGGGGTTCTGCTACCCGTACGGGCACATCGACGCCCGTGCCGTCGCCGCCGTCCGCGACGCGGGCTACGGCTACGGCTGCGCCATCGACCCGCCGGACGGCCTCAGCGGCGTCCACGCGCTGCCCCGGGTCCACATCGGCGAACGGGACACCTCCTGGCGGCTGCACGCCAAGCGCCGGCTGCACGCGCTGCGCCGCCGGGGCCCAGCCGACCTGCCGGCTCCGGTGCCCGCCGCATGAGCCGCATGAGCCGCATGAAGGTCCTGCACGTCATCACGGGTCTCGGCATCGGCGGCGCCGAGCAGCAACTGCGGCTGCTCCTGCCCCATCTGCCGGTCCGCAGCAGCGTCGTCACGCTCACCAACCCCGGCCCGGTCGCCGACGGACTCCGCGCGGACGGCGTGCCCGTCACGCACCTCGGCATGCGCGGCAACCGCGACCTGACGGCGCTGCCCCGGCTGACCCGGCTCATCCGGCGCGGCCGCTTCGACGTCGTCCACACCCACCTCTACCGGGCCTGTCTGTACGGGCGGCTCGCGGCCCGGCTGGCCGGGGTACGGACCGTGATCGCCACCGAGCACTCGCTGGGCGCCGCGCAGATCGAGGGCCGGCCGCTCAGCTCCGGCGCCCGCGCCCTGTACCTGGCCGGCGAACGGCTCGGCACGTCCACGGTGGCCGTCTCCGACACCGTGGCGCGGCGCCTCACCGAGTGGGGCGTGCCGCCCGCGCGGGTCCGGGTCGTGCCCAACGGCATCGACGTGGCCCGCTTCGCGTTCGACCCGGCGGCGCGGCGGGACGCCCGGCGGCGACTCGGCCTCCCGCCGGACGCGTTCGTCGTGGGCGGCGTGGGGCGGCTGGTCCCCGGCAAGCGGTTCGACACCCTCGTCCGGGCGGTGGCGGAGGTGCCCGGCACCAGGCTGCTGCTGGTCGGCGACGGCGTGGAACGGCGCCGCCTGGAGCAGGTCGCCCGCGCGTGCGGAGCGGCGGAGCGCGTGGTCTGGGCGGGCGCCGTGCCCGATGCGGGCGCGGCCCACGGCGGGGCGCGGGCGGGCGGCGACCCCGGCGGGTTGCCGGCGTTGCTGAGCGCCATGGACGCGTTCGTGTCCACCTCCGCCGACGAGGCGTTCGGGCTCGCGATCGTCGAGGCGCTCGCCGCCGGGCTGCCGGTGCGGTACGTCGCCTGCCCCGCGCTCGACGACCTGCCGCCCGGCGACGCGCCCGGGGCGCGCCGGATCGGCGGGTCGGTCGCCGATGTGGCGGCCGCCCTGCGCGAGCTGCGCGACGCCGACCCGCCGCCGGGCGCCGACTCCCCGCCGGGCGCCACCGCGCCGCCGGGTGCCGACCTTCCGCCGGGCGCCACCCCGCCGCCGGGTGCCACCCCGCCGCCGGGCGCCGCCGCCCCGGGCCGCGCGCGCCTGCCGGTGCCGCCCGCCGCGTACCGCTACGACATCGCCCGCAGCGCCCGGAAGCTCATGACCCTCTACGACGAAGCGAGTTGCCGATGACCCTCCGACCCTTCTCCGTACGCCGCCGGCTCGGCCGGTTCACCCGCCGGGTGTCCCGGATGAAGCGGCCCGGCCGCTGGGCGGTCGTCCCCGCCGCCGTGCTGCTGGGCGCCACGGCCGGTGGCACGTACGGGCTGCTGAAGACCCCGGAGTACGCCGCGACCAGCTATGTCGTCCTCGCCCCCGGCGAACGTTCCGACCCGGCGGCCGCGATGGGCCTGGCGCAGGCGTACGGACGCGTCGCCACCGACATCGCCGTCACCGGCGACGCGGCCGTCTCCGCCGGGGTGTCACCGGCCGTGCTCCGGGCGAGCGTGCGGACGGCGACGTCGCCGGACGCCCCGATGATCTCCATCACCGCACTGTCCCCGCGCCCGCTGACCGCCGTCGCCCTGGCCGACAGCGTGGCCAGGGCCCTCGTGGAGAAGGGCTCGCACACCCAGACGAGCACCGGCGTGCGGGTCCTCCAGTTCAGCCGGGCGACCCGGCCGGTCGCCCCCGTATCCCCGTCCACCCCGCTCTCCGCGCTGGTCGGCGCGAGCGCGGGCGGCCTGCTCGGCGGTCTCGCCCTGCTGGTCCGCCCGGCCCGCCGCCGCTCCGACGAGCGGTACGTCTCCGTGCCCGGCCCGACGGCCGGCGCGGCGCCCCAGCCGGAGGCCGTATGACCGCGCCGCGCACCGCCGCGACCCGCGCCGCGCTGCCCGGCGCGGACCTGGACGAGCGGAAGGCCCCGGGCCGTACCGCCGCCCGCAGGGGCGACAGCTCACCCGCCGCCTCGTCCCGTACCACCGCGTCCGTCTGCCGTGACGACGAGGAGTTCGGCGCCCTCGCCGCCGAGTGGGCCGATCTGTGCCGCCGCTGCCGGTCCGCCACGCCGTTCCAGTCGCACGCCTGGCTGCACTCCTGGTGGCTCTCGTACGGCGGCCGGGGACGGCTGCGGGTCGTCCTCGTCCGCCGCGACGGGCTGCTCGTCGCCGCAGCGCCGCTGTGGCGGGTGCCGGGCCCCGTACCGGTCCTCGCCCCCCTCGGCGGCACCCTCACCGACTACTGCGACGTCCTCGTGGACGACGGCTGCGCCGAGGCGGTGCCCGCGCTGTCCGGCGAACTCGCCCGGCTGGCCCGCACCGCCGTGATCGACCTGCGGGAGGTCCGCCCAGGCGGCGCCGCCGAACGGGTCCACGCGGGCTGGCGGGGCCCGCGCCGCGCCCTGGCCGACTCCATCTGCCTGGAACTGCCCGCCCTGCCCGTCGGCGAGCTGGTCGACCGGCTGCCCGCATCCCGCCGCCAGCGCGCCAGGTCCAAGCTGCGCAAGCTCGACAAGGAGGGCATCGAGGCGCGGCCGGTACCGGCGGCCGAGGTGCCGCGCGCCCTGCGGCGGCTGCTGGAGCTGCACCAACGGCAGTGGGCGGGGCGGGGCGTGACGGCGGAGCACCTCAGCGACCGGTTCGCCGCGCACCTCGAACGGGCCGTGACCGCGATGGCGGCCGCCGGGGAGGCGCGGGTGACCGAGTTCCGGATGGGCGGCGCGGTGGTGGCCGTGGACCTCACGCTGCTGTCACCGCTGCTGTCGGGCGGCTATCTGTACGGCGCGGACCCGGTGCTGCGCTCGCTGAAGGTGGACATGGCGACCCTGCTGCTGCGCAACGGCACCCGGATCAGCGCGGGGAGCGGCCGGCCCGTGCTCAGCCTGCTGCGCGGTGAGGAGCCGTACAAGCACCACTGGCGCCCGGAGCCCGTGACCAACCGGCGGCTGATGCTGGCCCGCCGGCGCACCGCACCGGTGCTCTGGCTGCGGGCGGTGTACGCGGGCGGGCGCCGCTGGGCCGCCGACCGGCTGCGGGACCGGCCGTGGGCCCGCAGGCTCCGGCGCGGCGGCGGAAGGTGACGGCCCGTCGCCTCCGCCACCGCTCCCGGGGCGCGCGGGTCAGGAGCGCGGCCGGGGCCACCAGTCCCAGCGGACGCACACCTTCCCGCCGAGCAGCTTCTCGATCCAGGAGGCGAGCTGGACCGGCTTGCACGCGGGCGGCGGTGCCGGTTCGGTCGGCAGGGGCTCGGTCGGTACCGGCTCCGGTGCCGTCGGCTCGGTCGGCTCCGGGGTCGGCAGCGGCTCCGTCGGCTCGGGTGTCGGCAGGGGCTCGGTCGGCTCCGGGGTCGGTGCCGGCTCGGTCGGCTCCGGCGTGGGCGTCGGGTCCGTGGGCACCGGCTCGCTCGGCGTCGGGTCCGTCGGCGCGGGCGCGGTGGGCGTCGGCACCGGCTCGGTCGGCACCGGCTCGGTGGGGACGGGCTCGCTCGGCGTCGGCTCGGTGGGGGCCGGCTCGGTCGGCTGGGGCACGGGAACGCGGCCGGAAAGCATCGTACGGAACACCTCGGACGACTTCGGATTGTCACGGCACTGCCAGACGCCGTGCGGGCAGTAGTCGGTGATCGTGTGGTACAGCGGTTTGTGCTCGTCGATCCATTCCAGCATGCGGCGCATGTACTCCGGATTGTCGCCGTTTCGGAACAGGCCCCACTCCGGATACGAGATAGCCTTGCCGTGAGCTGCGGCGAATCGCACATGGTCCCGTAGCCCGTAAGGCTCGTTCGCCTGCTCGTCGAAAGTTCTGCCCGGCGGCTGGTCGTAGGAATCCATCCCCACGATGTCGACGACGTCGTCACCGGGATAGCACTCCGTCCACGGAATGGCGTCCCGACCCCGATTCGGGGCGAAGTCGAAGCGGAACTTCTGGCCGGGCACCTCACGCATGGTGGTGACGATGCGCTTCCAGTACGTCTTCCAGGCCGCCGGGTCAGGGCCGCAGCGGTGGCTGTACGTGGAGCCGTTCATCTCCCATCCGAGCACGATCACCGTGTCCTCGACGCCGAGCCGGACGAGCCGCTCGGCGAGGGCCCGGAAGTGGTGGTCGAACAGCCCGTCGGCGCCGCGCCGCAGCAGCGCGCGGACCAGGCCGTCCGGCAGCGGGCTCTCGTTGCGCTCCATCATCGGCACGTTGAGGACCAGGAGCCGGTCCTCCCGCGCCCGCCGCCACTCCGCCCACGCGTCGAGGAACGCGGGCTTTCCCGCGATGTTGGACCACCGGTCTCCCGGCAGATAGGTGTGGCCGACGCGCAGCTCCGTGCCGTCGAGCCATTTCTGCAACTCCGTCATGCGCTGCACTCCGCGCGGCCCGTAGTGCAGGTAGGCGCCGAGTGCCGTCTCGCCCGAGGAAACCGGGTCGCGGGCCGTCGGGGATTCCATGGCATGGACCGGTGACGGCACGACAGAACCCGAGACCAGGAGACCGGCGGTGAACACCCCCAGGCAGGCGATCGTCGTCTTCGCGTTCCCGATTGCCTTGCCCATGTCCGCTCCTTCGTCAGGCGCCCGGTCCCGTCCGTCGCATGGCTCAAAAGTATTCCTATTGCGCCGATCGGGAATTCGGCCCCGGCTTTTCCTAGCCCATCAGTGGATTTCATCGCCCGATCGGGGCACCGAGACGAGGACATGCCGTGCCGTGCTTTGACACTCGCGTCGCCGCCGTGCTCATGCGGCTGGACCGGAACCCCTTCCACCACGGCACCCTGGGCGCGGCACGCTCCCTGGGCCGGGCGGGCGTGCCGGTGCACGCCGTGGTCGAGGAACCGGCCGGTCCCCTCGCCCGCTCCCGGTACGTACGCCGCTGCCATCCCGCCCCCGAGCCACGCGACCTGACGGGCCTTCGCCGCGCGCTCGACCGGGTCGCCGACGCGCTCGCGGGGGAACCCGCCGTCCTCGTACCGATGGACGACGTCACCGCGCTCGCGCTGGAGGAGCTGCGCGGGCCCGGCGGCGGGCCCGGCGCCTTCCTGCTGCCTGAGCAGCCGTCAGGGCTCACCGCGCGGGTGGCCGACAAGGCGGAGCTGGCCGAGACGTGCCGGCTCCTCGGCATTCCGCACCCGCGCACGCTCGTGCCCGGCTGCGCCGACGAGGCGGCCGCGATGGCCTGGTCGCTGGGCCTGCCCGTCGTGGCGAAGTGGAGCCGCCCGTGGCTGCTGCCCGCGGGCGGCGGACTGCGCAGCACGACCGTCGCCCGCTCGGCACGGGAGGTCCGCGACCTGTACGAGCTGAGCGACCGGGCGGGCAGCCGGCTCCTGCTGCAGCGGCTGCTCCCCGAGGGGCGCGGCCTGGACTGGTTCTTCCACGCGTACTGCGACCGCCAGGGGCGCTGCGGTGTCGCGGCCACCGGGCGGAAGCTGCGGTCGTGGCCCGACGGGGCGGGGCTGACGGCGGTGGGCGTCTGGCTGCCCAATCCGGAGGTCGAGCGGCTGGCGCGCGGCCTCGTCGCGGCGCTCGGCTACCGGGGCATCGCCGACCTCGACTTCCGGCTGGACCCGGCGACCGGCACGTACCACCTGCTGGACTTCAACCCCCGGCCCGGCGCGCAGTTCCGGCTGTTCACCGACGCGTCCGGCCTCGACGTGGTGCGGGCCCTGCACCTGGACCTGACGGGGCGGCCGGTTCCCGGGCTGGCCCCCTCCTACGGGCGCGGCTTCGTGGTCGAGAACTACGCGGCCCTGTCCGTCCTCGTCTCCCCGAGGCCCCGCGGCGGGACGGGTTCCGCGCGCACCGGCCCCGGGGGCCTGGAGGCGGCCTGGTGCGCCGCCGACGACCCCGTCCCGGCCCTCGCGATGGCGTGGGCGTGGACCGCGCATCTGCTGCGGCGGGCCGTGCGGGCGCTGCGCCGCGCCTGGGACGCCCGCCGGCCGGTGCCACGGCCCGCCCTGCCGGCGCCCGCGGCCGTGTCCGTGACCCCTTCTCCCCGACGATGACGAAAGTGGTGGGCTGGATGTACGACTTGGTGACGGTGGGCGCGGGCCCCTACGGGCTCTCGGTGGCCGCGCACGCGGTGGCCCAGGGCTTGGACGTGCGGGTCTTCGGCCAGGTGATGAGCGCCTGGCACGCCATGCCGCCGGGCATGTTCCTGAAGTCCGAGCCGTGGGCGTCGGACCTCTCCGACCCGGCGGGCGCGTACGGCCTCGCCGCGTACGCCGCGACCCGCCGGGTGCGCGCGGAGCACGGCGTACCGCTGCCGGTGAGCTTCTTCGCCGCGTACGGGGAGTGGTTCGCCCACCGGGCCGTCCCGCCCGTCGACCCGCGCACCGTCGCCTCGGTCCACCCGCGCCCGGACGGCGGCTTCGACGTCACGACGGACGACGGCGAGACGGTCCAGGCCCGGACGGTGGCCCTGGCCCTCGGTGTCATGCCGTTCGTCCAGGTCCCGCACGAGCTGCGGCACCTGCCCCCGGAGCGGTTGTCGCACAGCTGCCACCACAGCGACCTGAGCGATTTCGCCGGCCGGGACGTCACCGTGATCGGTGCCGGGCAGGCCGCGCTGGAGACCGCCGTCCTCCTCACCGAGCGGGGCGCCCGCGCCCGGATCGTCGCCCGCGCGGACCGGCTGAACTGGAACACCGTCCCGCCGTCGCTGCGGCGCCCCCGCCGGGAGGCCGTCCTCGCCCCGCACACCGGGCTCGGCTGCGGCTGGCAGAACTGGCTGTACGCGCGGACCCCCGGGCTGTTCCGGCGGCTGCCGCCCGCCACCCGCACCCGGCTCTTCACCACCGCGCTCGGGCCGGCCGGCGCCTGGTGGCTGAGGCACCGGTTCGAGGCCGTCGCGGACGTACGGCTCGGCCGTGCCGTCGTCGCCGCCGAACCCGCCGGCGACCGGCTGCGGCTGACGGTCGCCGGCCCGGCGAGCCCGCCCGCCACGCTGGAGACCGACCATGTCATCGCCGCGACCGGCTTCGCACCCCGCCTGGACCGGGTGGGCCTGCTGAGCGAGCCGCTGCGCGAACTGCTCCGTACCGTCGATGGCACCGGTGCCCCCGAGGCGGGCGCCCTGTTCGAGTCGTCGTTCCCGGGGCTGTTCCTGGCCGGGCTGCTTACCGCGCCGTCCTACGGCCCGGCCATGCGGTTCGTGTACGGCGCCGCCTACACGGCCGAGCGGCTCGTGCGCGGCGTCGAGCGGCGGCTGCGGGCCCCGTCTCCGCCGTCGCCCGCGCCCCCGCCGGAGGACCGGGACGTGACCCCCGGCCGGGACGTCGCGCCGGGCTTGGACAGGGCCCGCGCCGGGGACGAGCCGGCGGGCAGGGGCGCGGCGGACGGCAGGGTCGGCGCGAGCGGCTGAGCCCGCCGCCGCGCGGCCGTGGCGCGGCGGTCGGTCCACGGCCGGGCACGCGAAAGCCGGTCCCGGAGCGTCCTCCGGGACCGGCTCGCCGTGTGTCGCGTCAGTCGTTGATGCAGACGTTGCCGAACGCGGGGTTGAGCAGCGCGATGATGTTGACGCTGTTACCGCAGATGTTGACCGGGATGTGCACCGGCACCTGGACGACGTTGCCCGAGATGACGCCCGGGGAACCCACGGCGGCGCCCTCGGCGTCGGCGTCCGCGAAAGCCGGAGCGGCCGCACCCATCGCCATGACGAAACCGGCGGCCAGCACCGCAGCCTTCTTGCACTTCATTTTGGCTTCCTTTCCCACAGCGGAAGTCTTGCCACGGATTTCGTGACCCACGAGCCCCGGTGAGGCCCGGCTTCCGTCGCGAATATCACAACGAATACGAAAGCCAAAAGACACCAGTCGAGCTGTCGGCGCAATCGATTCACTCGAACGCCGACCGCCAACTGGCCCACGCCGCACGGGAGGAGAGCACGGCGGCGGATGGCGTGATTTCAGCGGCCGGGCCAGACGGGGCGCGCCATCAGCGCGTCCCACTCGTGGTCCTGGGCGCCCGGGACGGTGCGCCCGAGTGCTCGCCATTCGCGGGCGAGCGACGAATAGAGAGGGGCGGCTTCGGCGCTCGGGTCAGCCGCCCGCCTGCTCGGAGGAATGAGGGGAACGCGCTGCCATTTTCCGGCGCCTTGAGCCATGCCGACCCTTCCGTTCACAGCTTGGCGAGGCTCTCGCATCATGTCACAGCTGTCCGTCCCGTACCCGTCACTACCAGTGAGGAGGTGCCGGTACCGTCGTGAACCGCAGGCCGAAGTGGTCCAGCGTGCGGGGCAGCGGCCGGTCGGGCCGCAGCCGGCCGGGGCGCTCCAGCAGATGGGCGTGTCGTTCCAGCAGCGCGGCGAGCAGCGAGGACGTGATGAGCAGCACCACGTCCTCGCCGGGGCAGGCGCCGGGACCCGCGCTGAACGGGATGAGCCCCTGCGTGTCCTGCGCCGTCCCGTCCAGCCAGATCTCCGGCGTGAACCGGTCCGCGTACGGCAGGGCGTCGTCCCGGTGGAACAGCGGGGCGTAGATCAGGAACTCGGTGCCCGGGGGCAGCGTGCCTGCGCTCTCGCCCCAGTCCGTCTCCCGTACCGACTCGCGGAGCACGAACGGGGTGGTCGGCCACAGGCGCAGCGTCTCCAGCACACAGGCGCGGGTATAGGGGAGGAGGCGCGGCTCGGTGAGATCGGTGACCGCGAGCTCGTTGCGCACCTGCTTCTCCTGCGCGGCGTGCGTCGACAGCAGGGCGAGCGTACGGAAGACGGCGATGCCCGCCGCGTCGAACGCGAACAGCCAGTGCGGCACCTGGCCCGCCGGATCGGTGCCGTGCCCGGCCGGGGTGCTCGCGAGGACCCCCGCGAGGCTGCCGGGCTCGGCGCGCCCGACGTGGTCGCGCAGGCGCCGTTCGAAGCGGTCCCGCAGGCCGGTACGGCGCGGGGCGGCGACGGACCAGTTGGCGGCGGCGCGCAGCCGGGCGAGCATCGCGGTCAGCGCGGTGTCCTGGCGGGCGGCGTCGCCGAGTACGAGCCGGCGCACCATGCGGTCCCAGGCGAGCGCGAACGTGTCCCAGTCGAGGTCGCCGTCGTCGGCCAGGACGGCGGCCAGGAGCGCCCCGCCCTCCTCGCGGACGGTGCGCACCAGGCGCGGGGCCAGGCTGTGCAGCTGGTTGCCGGTCTCCAGCACCGCCTCGTTGAAGGCGCGCCGCTCGACACGGTCGGTGCCGCGCGAGATGAGCACCCCGTGCGGCTGGAACTGCTCCAGCGCCGCCCGCTTCTCCCGGGTCGCCGGGGAGTACGGGTCGGGCGTGTCGTCGAGAACGCGCGTGGCATCACCCGGACGGAGGACCACGGCGAAGTGCCGTCCCCCCAGATCGAGGCGGAGCGGACCCGGACCGTACCGCGCGCGCAGGTCGCGGAGCAGCTCGGTGGCGCGCCGGTCGACCGCGTACCGCTCGGCCAGGGCCATACCGGTGCGGCGCCGGAGGACGACGCCGGCCGCGAGGGTGGGGGCCACCAGCACGGCGGCGATCCGTGCCGTGTCGCGGGCCGAGGCCCGATCGGGTGAGCGAGCGGACCTCGGGGTCGACCTGTCCGTACTGGTCATAGCCGCCGAGTGCCCCCGCCGGTTGCCCCGAAACGACACGGGTGGGGCGGGCGGGTCAGGGGGGTGCGGGGCTCGTTTCGGGGCTCCGGCGCTCCGGCGGCCCGGGGGTCCGGCGGCCCGGGGGTCCGGCGGCTCTGGAGCTCTGGAGCCCCGGCGCACGGGAGCGGCTCCCGGGCCGGAGGGGACTGTGACCCGGGAGTCGCACGGAGGAAGGGGCCGGTGGGCCGGCCCGGGGCGCCGGGCCGGCCCTCGGGTGCCGTCAGCTGCCGGTGGTGGGGCCGCCGCTGCCGAAGCCGCCGCTGGAGGCGCCGCGCCACTTCTGGTCCGACTCGGAGACGGGTGACGTGTCCGGTTCGGTGTTCTCGTGCTTCAGCTCGTACGGCATGAGCCGGTCCTCCCGCTCGGTGAGCTCGGCGGGCCTGCGGTGGCCCTCCGCCTCACCGGGCAGTCCGGCGTCGGGCGGCCTATGCGGCTGCTCGTCCGGCTTGGGCGCCGCCGGCTCCCGGGACCTGATGCGCCGTCCCAGCCAGAAGGCACCGATGAGGAACCCCACGAGGAAGATGCCCGCGACGAGTGGGCCGATACCGACGAGATGGTCCCTCGCGGCGAATTCCGCGGCGTACGTGATGAGAGCTTCCATGGAATACCCGTACCCCTCGGTCGGGGAGTCAGTCGTGGAATCACACATGTGTTTCGGCGGTGACTTCTCCGGGCGACACGAGGACCCCGTATCCGCGCGTCAAAACTATCGTCATTAATAAGCTGAGCCGGTATTCATGGATTGCGCTCTTCGGGTGACCTGGCGCAACTTAAACAGCGCGGCGGTGTTGGGCAGAGCGACCCGAGCACCGGGTCTCTCGACGAGAAGGATCACGTAATGATCAAGAAGGTTCTGGCTACCGCTGGTGTCGCCGCCGCCGTCCTCGGTGCTGGTGCGCCGATGGCCGCCGCCGTGGGCGACCACGGCGTCGACACGCAGAACGGCAACTTCGCCACGCAGTCCTACGGCAACACCTACACCGGTGGATACATGAGCCCGCAGATCGGGCTCATCCAGGGCTCGTTCAACAAGCCCTGCCTGGGTCTGCCGGTCCAGGCCGACGTCCAGAACATCGTTGCCCTGGTCAACGTCGGTGTTCAGGACATCCTCAACGACACGCAGAACCAGCAGTGCGCGGAGAACTCCACCGCGGTCAAGGGCGACAGCGCCCTGTCGCACATCCTGGAGAACGTCCTCTCCGAGAACGGCGCCGCGTCCGTCGACTGACGCCGGACCGGTCGGCCCGCACGATGCGCGAGCGCCGTCGTGCGGGCCGTCCCCGCGTGACCGCCGGGCAGGCCGGTCACGCCCCCTCTACTGAACAAGACCTATGCGCCCCACGTGGGGGTGCGGCAGGACGACCCGGACGCCGGGTCTCTCGACGAGAAGGATCGACCATGATCAAGAAGGTTCTGGCTACCGCCGGTGTCGCTGCGGCCGTCCTGGGTGCGGGCGCTCCGATGGCCGTGGCCGTGGGCGACCACGGTGTCGACACGCAGAACGGCAACTTCGCCAAGCAGCAGTACGGCAACACGGTCACCGGCGGCTACATGAGCCCGCAGATCGGCCTCGTTCAGGGCACCCTGAACAAGCCGTGCCTCGGCATCCCGATCCAGGCCGATGTCCAGAACATCGTCGCCCTGGTCAACGTCGGCGTTCAGGACATCCTGAACGACACGCAGGACCAGCAGTGTGCCGAGAGCTCCACGGCGGTCAAGGGCGACAGCGCCCTGTCGCACATCCTGGAGAACGTCATCTCCGAGAACGGCGCCGTCGCCGTCGACTGACGCGACAGACGCGACAGACGCGGCTGGCGCGACTCGCGCGTCTCACGCGAACGCCGCGACTGACGCGAACGCCGCGACTGACGCGAACGCCGCGACTGACGCGGCCGGGCGGCCGGTCTCCACGGGAGCGCATGGGCGGGCCCCGCATCCGATCCACGGGTGCGGGGCCCGCCCACGTCCGTGTCCGGCACGGACGAAACTCTCCGCGGAGACGGATGAAACATTCTGCGGAGGTCGTCGCGTCAAAGAGGTGGGGGACGGCCACGGGGGACGAAGGGGGAGGGCATGAGACGGTCCCGTACGGAGGCGTACATGGAGTTCGCCGCGGCGCGGGCAGGTCATCTGTTCCGGTCGGCATGCTTGCTGACCAGCGGCGACACCCATCTCGCCGAGGATCTCGTGCAGGAGACGCTCGGCCGGATGTACGCCCTGTGGGGCCGGGTGTCCCGGGTCGACAACCCGGCCGGGTACGCCCAGACGGTGCTGGTACGGACGTTCCTCACGCACCGGCGGCGCCGCTCGTCCGACGAGCGGCCGCTCGGGGAACTCCCCGACACCGCGCAGGCACCAGGCGACGACCCGGAGCTGCGGATCGCGCTCCTCGACGCGCTCGCCACCCTGGCGCCGAAGGACCGGGCGGTGGTGGTGCTGCGGTACTGGGAGGACCGCAGCATCGAGGAGACCGCCGAGGCGATGCGGGTCAGCTCCGCCGCCGTACGCACCCGGTCGGTGCGGGCCCTGGGCCGGCTCAGGGAACAACTCGGCGGCACCATAGCCGAGTTCGCCGCCCGCTAGGGGCGCGCCCCCTGGGCCCGTCACTCGTCCCGTACCGGCCTCGCGCCCGCCTTCCGCTCTCCGCCAGGCGTTTCATTCAGTGACCACGATCGGAGTTGGGGTTCACCATGCCTTTCGACGAAGAACTCGGCGCCGCCATGCGCCGCACGGGGGACAGCTTCACCACCGATGACGGCAACGGGCTCGTGACCGGCGGGGTCGCCAGGGGCCGCCGCCGGGTGATGCGCCGACGGGTCACCGCGGTGACCGGCAGCGCCCTGGCCCTGGCGCTGGTCGGGGTCGGCGGTGCCTATCTGAACGGCACGCTCGGCCAGGGCGGTGACGCGTCGGTCGCCGCGGCACCGACGCCGGTCGGCCAGGTGGTGGTGGGCGACGGGAAGGTCGGATCCGCCGACCTCATCACCCTCTTCAAGGAGCTGCTGCCGCAGGGCGAGCTGACCGGGACGACCGCCCGCGGTACCGACGCCGAACTCGGCCCGATGGTGAGCGGCGTCTTCGACGACGGGAAGGGCAAGGCCGCGATCGGGGTCGGCTTCTTCCGCTCCCCGGGGACGGACGCGGGCTTCGCCGACTGCCCGGACAAGGTGTTCACGCCGTACGACGCGTGCACCGCCGAGACACTCGCGAACGGCGCCCGGCTGGTGATGCTCCAGGGGTACGAGTATCCGGACAAGCGCGAGGAGACCAAGAACTGGCGGGCCACCCTGCTCCTGAAGGACGGCCTGGTGATCGACGCCAGCGAGTGGAACGCGCCCGCCCAGAAGGGCGCGGCGGTCACCCGGCCCGAACCGCCGCTCAGCCCCGAGCAGATGAAGGCGCTCGTCACGTCCGGGAAGTGGGAGCCCGTCCTGGACAGCCTGCGGAACGCCGGCGACGCGAAGAAGCCGGGCGATGACGGGGAGCCGGCATCCGCCGGGGTGGGTGACGGTACGCCCGGCGACGGGGACGGGCGGGGCTTCCGGTTCGACGCGGCGGGCGTCGGGCCCACGTTCATGTCGCTGCTGCCCAAGGACCTCGACGTGACGGCCGAGAGCCACGACGGCGAGTTCGCGTACGCCGTGGTGGACGACGGCAAGGGGAAGTCCCTGATCCAGGTCAACGCGCAGCCCGACATGAGCGACGTCGCCGACCAGCTGTTCCAGCCGGGCGCGTACACCACGCTGCCCGACGGCACCAAGGTGGCCGTCGCGCGGAAGACAGGCGAGAAGGCGGCCGTCGTCTGGTGGAGCGTCGACACGATGCGCCCGGACGGCTACCGGGTCGTCGTGTCCGCGTTCAACACGGGCGCCCAGCACGAGCCCGCCACCCGCGCGGAGCCCGCGCTGAGCATGGAGCAGCTGCAGGCGATCGCCACCAGCGACCGCTGGCTGAAGCTGAAGAAGTAGCGGCACCGTCCTCGGCGGGTTGGACCGTCCTCGGCGGGCCGGAGCGCCCCGGCGGCCGGGGCCTCCTTCGGCGGGGCGGGTCTTCCTCGGCGGGGCCGGACCGGATCTCATCGTGCGCGCCCGTCGGCACGGGCACGGGGCCATGCCGACGGGCGCGCACGGGGGCCGGTGCCTGCCCCTACTTCGCGTCGGCGTAGCGCTCCACCGTCGCCGTCGTGAACGGGAACCGCACCGGTGTGTCCCCGAACGCGATCCGCCCTGCCAGGTCACCGGCCGCGCGGATCGCTTCGGCGACCGCCGGCGCCTCATCCGCCGGGCAGTGCACGATCACCTCGTCGTGCTGGAAGAACACCAGCTCGGCACGCATCCCGGCGGTGGCCCGGCGCAGCGCGGCCAGCATCAGCAGCGCCCAGTCGGCCGCGCTGCCCTGCACGACGAAGTTACGGGTGAACCGGCCGCGCGCCCGGGCGTTCACCGACGCGTACCCGGGGGTGAACCCGTCGTCCGTGGCCGCCGGGGCCGTGTCCTCCTGCGGGATGCCGGCCTCGTCGGGTTCGCCCGCGCCCGCCGCGCGCGGACTCGTACGGCCCAGCCAGGTGCGGACGAGCCGCCCCTCCTCGCCCGCCTTCGCCGCGTCGTCCACATAGGCCACCGCCCGGGGGAACCGCCGGCGCAGTGCCGCCAGGTTCTTCAGCCCGTCACCGCTGGTCTGCCCGTAGATCGCGCCCAGCAGCGCCAGCTTCGCGTGATCACGGCTGCCCGAGAACGCCCGGTCCGACAGGCGCGTGTACAGGTCGTCGTCATGACCGGCCACCTCCATCAGCCCCGGGTCGCGGGAGATCGCCGCCAGCACCCGCGGCTCCATCTGGTCGGCGTCCGCGACGACGAGCCGCCAGCCCTCGTCGGCGACGACCGCGCGCCGGATCACCTTCGGGATCTGCAGGGCACCGCCGCCGTTGGTCGTCCAGCGCCCGCTGACCGTGCCGCCCGGCAGGTACTCGGGGCGGAACCGTCCGTCGCGGACCCAGTCCTGCAGCCAGCTCCAGCCGTGCGCCGTCCAGATCCGGTACAGCGTCTTGTACGCGAGGAGCGGCTCGACCGCCGGATGGTCGATCTCCGCCAGCTCCCAGCGCCGCGTCGACCGGACCCTGACGCCGGCCCGCGCGAACGCCTTCACGACGTCGGCGGGCAGGTCAGGCCGCACCCGGTGGCCGAACGCCGCCGACACCTCGTCCGCCAGCTCCGCCAGGCGGCGCGGCTCCCCACCTCCCGCGTACCGCTCGCCCAGCAGCTCGTGCAGCACCGCCCGGTGCACATCGGCCCGCCACGGCAGGCCCGCCCGGTGCATCTCGGCGGCCACCAGCGTCCCCGCCGACTCGGCCGCTGTCAGCAGCCGCATACGGTCGGGGTGCTCGGCGGCCGCGTGTCTTCGCTGCTGCTCCGCGTACACCTCCACCAGGGCCTCGAACGGCAGCTCAGGCCCGGCGGCCCGCGCCTCGAACAGCGACGACTGAGCGCTCGGCTCGGCCGCCCGCTGCGGCGGATCGGCCGGTACGGGGCGGTCGTGCAGCCGCGCCCACGCGGCGGCCGCCGAACGCGGTTCGCCGAGCCGTCCCTCGTGGCCCAGCAGCAGCTGTTCCGCCGCCTCGACGTCGTAGCACCGCTCGACCCGCACGCCCGCCGCGAGGAGCCGGGGGTAGAGACCGGCCGTGGACCGCCACACCCAGCGGCCGACCTCCGGGCGGGACCCGACCGCCTCCGCCAGATCCGGTTCGGTCCGCACCGGGCCGGTGGGCAGGCCGTCGGGACCGAGGGGGACGAGCCGCGCCCCGCCGCCCTCGACCCCCTCGACCGCCCACCTGTCGCTCATGGGTGCGAGTCTCGCACCCGGCACTGACAGCCGCCGATCACCAAGGCAGCGCGTCGGGGGGCAGGGGGTCAGTGGGGGCAGGGGGTCAGTGGGGTCAGCGGGTCAGCGTACGGATCACTCGCGCCGGGTTCCCCACCGCCAGCACCCCCGGCGGCAGGTCCTTCGTGACCACCGATCCCGCGCCGACCACCGTGTCCGCGCCGATCGTCACTCCTGGGCAGACGATCACGCCGCCGCCCAGCCACACGTTGTCCCCGATCGTCACCGGCTCCGCCTTCTCCCAGCCCGCCCGGCGCCTTCCCGCGTCCAGCTCGTGGGTGGGAGTGAGCAGTTGGACGTTCGGGCCGATCTGCGCGTCCTCGCCGATGGTGATCGGCGCGGCGTCCAGGAAGACCGCGTTGACGTTCACGAACGTCCGGGCGCCGATGCCGATGTGATAGCCGAAGTCGCACTGGAACGGCGGCCGGACGCGGACCCCCTCGCCGAGCGAGCCGAGCAGCTCCGTGAGGATCCTCGTACGGTCGGCCGCCGGGGCGCCGCCGTTCGCGTTGTACGCCGCGCAGAGCGCGAACCGCCGCTCGGTGTCCGCCGCCAGCTCCGGGTCGTCCGGCAGGTACCAGTCGCCGGCCAGCATCCTCCGCTTGTGCTCGCCCATCGATGCTCCCTCCGAGCCCTCGTTAAGGTGGGCGAAAGCCTAGGAGCCCTGGTGGAGGTGGCGGGAGGTGGCCGTGACGACCGTGGAGCGTGCCCTGTCCGCCGTGCTGTACACGGACGACGACACCGCTCTCGACACCGGTGCGTCGATGCTCGCGGCCGACGCCGGTGCGGACGCCGAGCTGGCCGCGCGCGGCCGGGAGCTCGTCCGGCGGGCGTGGGAACGCGGCTGGCAGCCCGCCGACGTCGTGCGGCTCGTCCGCCGGGACCTCGCCGACCAGCACGTACGGCTCGCCGCCGGGCTCATCACCGGACAGCTGGCCGGTTACGACCGGCTGCCGCCGCGCTGGGCCGCCCAGGCCGATGAACTCGGGGAGTCCGGGCCGTGGCGCGCCGACCGCTTCTCGTACGCCACGGCCGTGCTGGAGCTGTACCGGCTGCTCGCCCGGCTGCCCGCGATCGAACCGGTCGGTCCGGCACCCGGCGCGCCACCGGTGGCCGGACCGGTGGCGGGCGAGCCGCGGACGCTGTCCCGGATCCGGGCGCTGCTCGCCAAGGCCGAGGCCACGCCGTACCCGGAGGAGGCGGAGGCGCTCACCGCGAAGGCCCAGGAGCTGATGGCGCGGCACAGCCTGGACGAGGCGGCGCTCGCGGCGCGCACGCACCGCCCCGACGAGCCCGCCGCCGTACGGGTCGGAGTCGACCCGCCGTACGAGACGGCCAAGGCGATCCTGCTCGACGCGGTCGCCTCGGCGAACCGCTGCCACGCGGTGTGGAACGAGGCGTTCGGGTTCTCGACGGTCGTCGGGTTCGAGCCCGACCTGGAGGTCGTGGAGCTGCTGTACACATCGCTGCTGGTCCAGGGGACGGGCGCGATGACGAAGGCCGAGGCGGGGGTACGGGCGGGCGGCCGCAAGCGTACGAAGACCTTCCGTCAGTCGTTCCTGCTGGCGTACGCGCAGCGGATCGGCGACCGGCTGTCGTCCACCGCCCGGCGCGTGACGGCCGAGGAGCCGACGCTGCTGCCGGTGCTGGCCGCGCGGGACGTGGCCGTCACGGACCACGCGGAGCGGATGTTCCCGCACACGACGTCGACCCGCGTGCGGGGCGCGGTCGACGAGGCGGGCTGGGTCCACGGCCGGGCGGCCGCCGACGCCGCCCACACGGGCCCGCGCCCCCCGGAGATCTCCGCCTGACCCCACACAGGCGAGCCGGGGCACGAGCCGCGCTCGCCTCCCCGCCCGGGGCCCTTACCCGGGCGGGACCCTTCCCGGGGGGAGCCCTTCTCGGGGGTTGAGTTCCCCTCCTCGCGCCGGAGCCCTTCTCCGGGCGGGAGCCCTTCCCGTGCCGGGAGCCCTTCTCCGGGCGGGAGCCCTTCCCGTGCCGGGAGCCCTTCTCCGGGCGGGAGCCCTTCCCGTGCCGGAGCCCCTCCCCGCCCTGGAGCCCTTCCCCGTGCCGGAGCCCCTCCCCGGGCGGGGTTCCCCTTCCTGGGCGGGGCTCGCCGGGGCGGGCGAGAGCCCCTCCCGGGGCGGGGCTCGCCGGGGCGGATCCCCTTGCGGGGGCGACTCTCCGTGTCCCCTTCCAGCCGGGGCGGATGGTTTGCGCCGGTCGGTACTAATCTCGGCGCTATGACCTGGTTCCGGGCCCTCAAGGCGACCGCGCGTTCCGGGTTGACGGTCGAGCGGCGGCGCCTGGAGCCGCTCGCCGCGCTGCGGGCCGCCGCCGGGCTCGCCCTGGTGGTGTTCGTGAGCCTCTCGGTGTTCGGGCCCGCCGTCGCGGCCAGTTCGGCGTTCGGGGCGTTCCAGGCGGCCATCGCGACGTTCCAGCGCAGTTGGCGGCCCCGCCCCACGCTGGCCCTCGCGTCCGGGGTCAGCCTGGCGGTGTCGACGTTCCTCGGCTACGTCGCCGGCGGGCACCTGGCGGGGTTCCTGGCGCTGCTGGTGGTGTGGGCGTTCGTGACGGGGCTCGCCTGGTCCGCCGGGCCCACGGTGGGCCTCGTCGCCTCGTCGAACGTCGCCATCATGCTGATCACCGTCACGTTGCCGACCTCCGTGGCGGACGCCGCCGGGCACGCCGCGGTGATCGCCGTCGGCGGGCTCGTCCAGGCGGGGCTGATCGTGCTGTTCCCGATCCGCCGCTGGGGCGCGCAGCGCGACGCGCTCGCCGACGCGCTGGCCGCCGAGGCGGACTACGCCAGGCGGCTGCGCCACGACCCGTACGCGCGGTTCGATCCCGAGCCGCTCATGACCGCGCGCAGCGCCGCGGCCGTCACCCGGCGCCAGGCCCGGCGCCGCCCCGCCGAACTGCACGGCGCCCGGGGGCTGGCGGAGCGGATCCGGCCCGTCATCGCGTCGCTCGCCGACCCGGCGGTGGGCGTCCCGGGGGAGGGCCCGCAGCGTGACCGGGTGCGGGAGCTGCTGGCCGCCGCGGGCGCGGTGCTGGACGCCGCCGCCCGCGCCATCCGCGAGGGCGAACCCGTGGCGGTGCCGCCCGGCGCGCTCGCCGCCGTCCGGACGCCCGACACGGCGCTGATCCTGACCGGGGCGCCCGCCCGCCGTGCCGCCGTCCGGCTCGCCGCCCTCCTGGAGGACGTCCTGGCGGCGGCCGCCCCGGCCGGTGACGCGGGCCGCCGGGGTGGTGAGGACGGGGCGCTGCTCCGCCGGCCCTCCCTCGTGCGGCTGGTGCCCGTGGTGCTGCGCACGATGCGCGCCGAACTGCGGGGCGACTCGCCGTTCTTCCGGCACGCGGTGCGTGTCTCCGTGGTCGCGGCGGCCGGTTACGCGCTGGGCGTGGGCCTGCCGCTGGGGCACGGCTACTGGGTGCCGCTCGCCTCGGTGATGGCGATGCGGCCGGACTTCACACAGACGTATGCCCGTTCGGTCGCCCGTTTCGGCGGGACGTTGCTCGGGGTGGCGCTGGCCACGGGCGTGGTGCGGGTCGCGGACCCGGGCACGTACACGGCGGCGGCGCTCGCGGTGGGGTGCGCGTTCGGGATGTACCTGCTGATGCGGACCGGTTACGCGGTCGGGCAGGTGTGCGTCGCGGCGTACGTGGTCTTCCTGCTCGGCATGGGCGGCGAGGAGTGGACGCAGACCGTGCCGGAGCGGGTCGTGTTGACGCTGCTCGGCGGTCTGCTGGCGATGCTCGCGTACGCGCTGTACCCGGCGTGGGAGACGCCGCGTCTGCGGGCGCGGCTCGCGGAGTGGCTGGTGGCGGCGGGCCGGTACGCCGCGCTCGTCGTCGCCCACCACGCGAACCCCGTGGGACGCGACGCCGCTGACGTGCGCGAGGCCGTGCTCGACACCCGCGCCGCCCGGTCGGCCTGGCGGGAGGCGCTGGGCCGCGCCGCCCACGAACCGGTGCGCAACCGGGGGCTGTCCCGGGCCGCCGCGGACGGCGCCGACGAGGCGCTGGCCCGGCTCGGCAGGGCCGCGATGCTGCTGGAGGCGCACCTGCCGGACCGGGGCGCCGCTCCGTCACCGGCCGCGGCACCCCTCGCGGAGGCCCTGCACCACGCCACGGAGCAGGGCGCGAAGGACATCCTGGAGCGCCGCGTCCCGCGCTGGGACGAGATCCGCGACGCCCTGGACGACGCGGCTCCGGCCGATCCGCTCGTACGGGACGGGGTACGGCAACTGCTGGACGCGCTGGACGCGCTTTCGGACGCCCTGAAGGCGACGTAGCGCCCTTGACCCCTCGGTGATCTCCCCTCGGTGGCCCCGCCCTCCGATGGCCCTGCTCCCTCGGCGACCCCGGTCTCCGGTGGCCCCGCCCCTCCGGTGGCCCGGCCTCCGGCGACTCCGTCCCCTCGGTGACCCTGCTCCCTCAGTGGCCCCGCCCTCCGGTGGCCCCGCCCTCCGGTGGTCCGGCCCCCGGCGACTCCGTCCCCTCGGTGACCCTGCCCTCGGCGACCCCGCTCCCTCCGCGACCCCGCCCCTGGCGGCCCCGCCCCCAGCGGCCTTGCCGCCGCGTGGGGGTGGGCTACGGCTGGGGCGGGAGCGACGGCAGCGACGGCAGGGAGCTCGGCAGGTTCGCCGTGGCCTTCATCAGGGTGTCCCGCTTGCCGCCGTCCCACGCCACGACGATCTGCGTGCCGTCGACGGACTCGACGGTGCCCGTCGCACGGTCGGTGTTGCCGTCCTGGCACCGGAGGGCGAGCGTCACCTCTCCGGCCTCTCCGGTCTCTCCGGCCACCCCCGCCTCCTTGGCCTCGCCCTGGCAGACCCGGGCTTCCGTGATCACCACGGCCTGGCCCTTCCTGACGGTCAGGTTGACGGGCTTGCCGTCGGTGATGCCGGCCCAGGAGCCCTCGACGCCGGCGAGGGTGGCGCTCCCCGGGCCGGCGTCCGTGCCGCCCGTGGACGGCGAGGCGGGCGGCGGGGTGGCGGACGGGCCGCCCTTGCCGGAGTCGTCGCCGCTGCCGCAGCCGGTCAGTGCGACGGCGGCGGTGACGCAGGCCGCGACGGCGACCCCGGCGCGTACCGACCGATCGAGCTTGTGCACGTTCGTGTCCCCCTCGGAGGTTGCATGACCGCGCCAAGCTACCAGCGGTGCTACCAGGAGGACTTGCGTACGCCGGGCAGGAATCCCGCGTGTGCCTCCTCCCGGGTCCGCACCCGCGAAAGCCCGAACTTGCGCAGGTAGCCGCGCGGGCGGCCGTCGACGGCGTCCCGGTTGCGGACGCGCGTGGGGCTGGCGTCACGCGGCTGGCGCCGCAACTCGGCCTGCGCGGCGAGGCGTTCGGCCTCGGGGGTGCCGGGGCGGCGGATGAGTTCCTTCAGTTCGGCGCGCCGGGCCGCGTACCGCTCGACCACGGCCTTCCGCCGCTCGTTGCGCGCGATCTTGCTCTTCTTCGCCATCAGACCTTCACCCCGCGGGCGCGGATGCGGGCCACGGCGGCCTCGATCCCGATGGTGTCGACGGTCTTGATCGCGCGGGCGCTCAGGGTGAGCCGGACGTACCGGCCCTCGCTCGGCAGCCAGTAGCGCTTGCGCTGGACGTTCGGGTCGAAGCGCCGGGAGGTGCGCCGGTGCGAGTGCGAGACGCGGTTGCCGAAGCCCGGCTGTGCGCCGGTCAGCTGGCAGTGGGCGGACAAGGTGACCTACCTCTCCATCGAGTGTTTGGAAATGGGAATCGTTTCCATTTATCCTAACCCCATGGCCCGCAACGAACTCCGCCCGATCATCAAGCTCCGGTCGACCGCCGGCACCGGATACACCTACGTGACCCGCAAGAACCGCCGTAACGACCCCGACCGCATGACGCTGCGCAAGTACGACCCCGTCGTCGGTCGCCACGTCGACTTCCGAGAGGAGCGCTGAGCCGCCATGCAGCCCGGCATCCACCCCCCGTACGAGCCCGTCGTCTTCCGAGACAAGGCCGGCGGCCTCGCCTTCCTCACCCGCTCGACCATGACCAGCGACAAGACGGTCGAATGGGAGGACGGGAACACCTATCCCGTCGTCGACGTGGAGATCTCGTCCGCGAGCCACCCCTTCTACACCGGCCAGGCGCGCGTCCTCGACACCGCCGGACGCGTGGAGCGGTTCGAGCGCCGGTACGGCCCGCAGGGCAGGCGCGAGGCCCGCTGATGTCGTCCGCCACCCTGTCCGTCGCCCTCGTCTGCGGGCTGCACTCCGACGCCCGCACCGCCGCGGTGGAGCGACTGCTCGCCACCGTCCCCGGCAGCGTGGCGCTCCACCACGACCTGTCGGACGCCGCGTCGCGGGGCACGGTCCTGCGTACCGTCCGCGACGCCGGCGGCGTCCTGTCCACCGGCCGGACCCCGCTGGTCAACGACTGCGCCTGCTGCGCCCTGCGCGAGGACCTCGTCCCCGAGCTGGAGCGCCTCGCCGACAGCGGCCTCGACGGCGTCGCCCGGCTCGCGGTGGTCGAGCTGTGGGACTCGGTCGAGCCCAAGGCGATGGCCGAGGTCGTGGCCGCCGCCGGGTTCACCGTGACGTCCGTCATCACGGCGGTCGACCCCGCGCTGCTCCTGCCGTACCTGGGCAACGGCGACGACCTGACGGAGGCGGGCCTCGCGGCCGCCACCACCGACCAGCGGACCGTCGCCGACACCTGGGCGCGGCAGCTGGAGTACGCCCCCGTGCTCGCCGTCCTCGACAGCCCCGACGCCGACGACGAGGACCGCGCGCTGCTCGCCCAGCTCCACCCGACGGCCCGCCGGGTCCCGGTCCCGGACGGCGACCTCGCGGCCGCCGCTTTCGCCGGGTTCGACGTCGAGGCCGCCGCGGCCGCCCAGCACCCGTCCTGCGCGCTGCTGCCGCAGGAGGCGGAGGTGTCCGGCGTCGGCACGTACGTGTGGCGCCGCCGCCGGCCGTTCCACCCCGAGCGGCTGTACGCCGCGCTGGAGGACCTGACCTGTGCCGCCGCCCGCAGCCGGGGCAGGTTCTGGCTCGCCGACCGGCCGGACACGCTGCTGGGCTGGGACGCGGCGGGCGGTGCGCTCTGCGTGGAGAGCGCGGGACCGTGGCTCGCCGCGCTGCCGGACGCGGCCTGGGAGATGGTGCCGCCGGTCCGCCGGGCCGCGGCCGCCCTGGAGTGGGACCCCGAGTTCGGGGACCGCTGCCAGCACCTGGTGTTCACCTCGCCCGGCCTGGACCGCGAGGGGCTCGCCGAGGTCCTCGACTCCTGTCTGCTCACCGACGCGGAGTACGCCGCGGGCCGTGAGGCCTGGAAGCGGCTCCCGCCCGCCTTCGACGCCCTCCTGGAGGTCTGACCCATGTCCCCGCGCCGCCCGACGGACCGCAAGCCCGCCAAGTCCCGCCCGAACCCGCTGGACCGCGACGGCATCACGTACATCGACTACAAGGACACCGATCTGCTGCGGAAGTTCATCTCCGACCGGGGCAAGATCCGCAGTCGGCGGGTGACCCGGGTGTCCGCGCAGCAGCAGCGGGAGCTGGCCCGCGCGATCAAGAACGCCCGCGAGATGGCTCTGCTGCCGTACTCCTCGTCGTCACGCTGATCCCTGGTCCCCCGCCCGTTTCACCTGCGAAAGAGGGCCTCTCCTTCGGGAGGGGCCCTCTTTCACATGTGTCGGGGCGGGAGGGAGCCGATACGGGCCGCCACACGTCTCTGTAGTCGGAGGAGTACCCCCCGTGCACGTGCATCTGCTCGTGCAGGCGCACATGAACAGAGCTATGATCCCGGATAGTTGACACCTGCATCATCACTAACTCATGCAACTCATGTGACTCGGGGAGCGTCCTGTGCACGATGTGTACAACGGCATGGCGGCCACAGAGCTTCATGGGGCCGTCTGGCAGAAGAGCAGGCACAGTAATTCGCAGGGCTCGTGCGTGGAGTTCGCCAAGCTGCCCGGCGGGAACGTGGCCGTGCGCAACTCGCGGCACCCCGACGGCCCGGCGCTGGTGTACACCCCGGCCGAGATCGAGGCGCTGCTGCTGGGCGTGAAGGACGGGGAGTTCGACCACCTGGTGGGCGGCTGAGCGCCGCACCGGCACAGCGAGAAAGGGACTCCGCCCGTGGCGGAGTCCCGTCGTCCCGGCGCGCGGTCGCGGTGCGCGCCTACGGTGTCGCCGTGTCGCCCAGCCGGAACAGCGCCCAGACCACCTTGCCGCGCAGGGTGCCGGCCAGCGGGTGCCAGCCCCAGCTGTCGCTGAAGGACTCCACCAGGAACAGCCCCCGGCCCGACTCCGCGGAGAAGTCCTCGTCGGACTCGCGGGTCGCCGGGCTGTCCGGGCTGGGGTCGCGCACCGCGCACACCAGCCGGCTCGCCCAGCGCATCAGATGCAGCCGGACGGGCGGGTCGTGCGGGTGTTCGCGCGGGGTGTCGGCGGGCAGCGCGTGCCGCAGGGCGTTGGTGACGAGTTCGGAGACGACCAGGGCGACGTCGTCGAACCGGTCGTCGAGCTCCCACTGCGCCAGCGTCGTGCTCGTGAACTGCCGTGCCCCGCGGACCGCTTCGTACCGCGCGGGCAGCGCGCAGGACGCGGAGCTGGAGACGGAGGCGGCGTCGATCGGAGGAAGCCCCTGCCTTAACGGCTCGAGCATGGTCGATCCATTCGTCCCCATGCGAGGCACTCCCGGGATTCGCGGCTGTGGTGCTACAACACGAACGAGTACGCAGGTGCGCGCGGTCCATGGTTCCGAAAGCGGGGAGCTGATGCAAGGGCAGATGCACGTGCACGCGCCCGACGTGTCCGGGCACGTGCCGGTTCTTGGCCATATCTTCCCCGGACCACTTTCCGGGGGCTGGCCGAAGCGTTCCCCTTTCCGTAATCGAATGAGTACGGGGTGAAGCGATTTGGTGGCAGAATCCGCCTCCTCGGGGCTCGGGGGTGCTCCGTCGTACACATCAGCGATGGGGAGGGTTGGAAACGTGACCGCAAGCGAATCGGGCGGTTCCGTCGTGCGGCGCATCCTGCTGGGCTCACAGCTGCGGCGACTGCGGGAGTCGCTCGGCATCACCCGTGAGGCCGCCGGCTACTCGATCCGGGCATCCGAATCCAAGATCAGTCGTATGGAGTTGGGCAGGGTGAGCTTCAAGACGCGGGATGTCGAGGATCTCCTGACGCTCTACGGCGTCACCGACCCGATCGAGCGCGAGGCGCTCCTCGGGCTCGTCCGCGAGGCCAACGTCGCCGGCTGGTGGCACAGTTACGGCGATGTCCTGCCGGGCTGGTTCCAGACCTACATCGGCCTGGAGGGCGCCGCGTCGCTCATCCGCATCTACGAGGTCCAGTTCATCCACGGCCTCCTGCAGACCGAGTCGTACGCGCACGCCGTCGTCGCCCGGGGCATGCCGGACGCCCCGGCCGCCGAGATCGACCGCCGCGTCGCCCTCCGTGTGGAGCGCCAGAAGGTCCTGGTGTCCGAGCGGGCCCCGCGCTTTCACGCCGTTCTCGACGAGGCGGCGCTCCGCCGCCCGTACGGCGACCGGGCCGTGATGCGCGATCAGCTCAAGCACCTGATCGAGATCTCCGAGCGGCCCAACGTCACGCTCCAGGTGATGCCCTTCAGCTTCGGCGGCCATGCCGGGGAGAGCGGCGCCTTCACCATGCTGCGCTTCCCCGAGTCCGACCTCTCCGACATCGTCTACCTGGAGCAGCTGACCGGCGCCCTCTACCTCGACAAGCGTGAGGAGGTCGCCCAGTACGAGAAGGCGATAGAGCGCCTGCACGAGGACAGCCCCGGGCCGGAGGAGAGCCGGGATCTTCTCCGAGGTCTCCTCCAACTCATCTGACACAGCCGTAGGATGACGTCTCGTCACAAGGCCCCTCTGGCCGACGGAAGGGATGGCATGTCCTACTTCACAGACCTGGCCCTGCAGTACATCGACGGTGAATGGCGGGCCGGCGGCGGCTCGTGGGACATCATCGACTTCAACCCGTACAACGAGGAGAAGCTGGCCTCCATAACCGTCGCCACGGTCGACGAGGTCGACCAGGCGTACCGCGCGGCCGAGAGAGCGCAGCGCGCCTGGGCGGAGACCAACCCCTACGCGCGGCGCGCCGTCTTCGAGCGCGCCCTGCGGCTCATCGAGGACCGCGACGCCGAGATCACCGAGGCGATCATCGCCGAGCTGGGCGGTACGCGCCTCAAGGCCGGGTTCGAGCTGCACCTCGCCAAGGAGTTCCTGCGCGAGGCGATGGGCCTGGCGCTGCGCCCCGAGGGGCGGATCCTCCCGTCGCCGATCGACGGCAAGGAGAATCGTCTCTACCGGGTCCCCGTCGGGGTCGTCGGGGTCATCAGCCCCTTCAACTTCCCGTTCTTCCTGTCGATCAAGTCCGTCGCCCCCGCGCTCGCCCTCGGCAACGCCGTGGTGCTCAAGCCGCACCAGAACACCCCCATCGTCGGCGGCACCCTGATCGCGAAGATCTTCGAGGACGCGGGCCTGCCGCCGGGCCTCCTGAACGTCGTGGTCACCGACATCGCCGAGATCGGCGACGCGCTGATCGAACACCCCGTCCCGAAGGTCATCTCCTTCACCGGCTCCGACCGGGTCGGCCGGCACGTCGCCACCGTCTGCGCGCGGAACTTCAAGCACGCCGTGCTGGAGCTCGGCGGCAACAGCGCGCTGATCGTCCTGGAGGACGCGGACATCGACTACGCGGTCGACGCGGCCGTCTTCAGCCGGTTCGTGCACCAGGGCCAGGTCTGCATGGCGGCGAACCGGGTGCTGGTGGACCGTTCCGTGGAGGCCGAGTTCACCGAGAAGTTCGTCGCCAAGGTCCGCACCCTGAGGACCGGCGACCCGGCCGACCCCTCCACGCACATCGGCCCGCTGATCAATCCCTCGCAGGCGGAGGCCGTCACCTCGCTGGTCGCGCAGACCGTCGAGGCCGGCGCCACGGCGCTGGTGCGCGGCGCCACGGAGGGCAACGTGGTGGCCCCGACGGTCCTCGGCGGCCTGTCGGCCGACTCCCCGGTCCTCTCCCAGGAGATCTTCGGCCCGGTGGCGCTCATCGTGCCGTTCGACGGCGAGGAGGAGGCCGTACGGATCGCCAACGACACCCCGTACGGGCTGAGCGGCGCCATCCACACCGGCGACGTCGAGCGCGGTGTACGGCTGGCCCACCGCATCCACACCGGCATGATCCACATCAACGACGGCACCGTCCACGACGAGCCGATCGTCCCGTTCGGCGGGGAGAAGCACTCCGGTCTCGGCCGGCTGAACGGCGACGCGACCGTGGAGGCGTTCACCACCCAGAAGTGGATCTCCATCCAGCACGGGCGCAGCCGCTTCCCGTTCTGACCCGCCGAACGCGCCCCGCAGCCGAACGCCCCGCCGCTGCCGAATGTGCCGGGCTGGCGAACGCGCCGCCGCTGCCGAACGCGCCGAACCGCCGATGACCGAGGTTGCGGACAGAACCTGACCGGAAGCGTCCGTAGCCTGGCCGGTGTCAGGACGTCGACGAAGGAGGAACTCCCATGGTCGCTCTCGTTCCCGCGGAGGCGCACGGCGATGACCGCGGCGCGCTGCTGAACTTCATCGAGGCGCAGCGCGCCGCCGTCCGCCGCTCGGTCGTCGGACTGACCGAGGAGCAGGCGGCGAGCCGCCCCAGCGCCAGTGAGCTGTCCCTGTCGGGCCTCATCAAGCACGTCGCCGAAGTGGAGCTCAACTGGCTGCGGCTGGCGCAGCGGCGGGTGAACGAGAGGCAGCGGACCCGGGAGACATGGGCGGAGGCGTTCCGGCTGACCGACGGGGAGACGATCCCCGGCACGCTGGCCTTCTGGGACGCCGTCGCCAAGGAGACGGACGACTTCCTGCGCTCCGTGCCCAGCCTGGACGACACCTTCCCGCTGCCCGAGGCGCCCTGGTTCCCCAAGGACGGCCGCGTCTCGATGCGCTGGATGGCCCTGCACCTGGTCCAGGAGATGGGCCGGCACGCCGGTCACGCGGACATCATCCGGGAGTCCCTGGACGGCAAGACCTCGTTCGAGCTCATCGCCATGGAGAGCGAGAGCTGAACCGGCCGCCCTCCCCGTACTCTGGTCAAAATTGACGAGTCGGTACGGAGGGTGGGCGATGTCGGCGATCCGGCTGCTGGTTCTCGGGGCCGTGCGCCAGCACGGGCGGGCGCACGGCTACCAGGTACGCAACGACCTGGAGTACTGGGGCGCGCACGAGTGGTCCAACGCCAAGCCGGGCTCGATCTACCACGCCCTGAAGCAGATGGCGAAGCAGGGGCTGCTGCGGGCCTACGAGACGGCGCCCAGCACGGCGGGCGGCCCCCCGCGCACCGAGTACGAGATCACCGACCGGGGCACCGAGGAGTACTTCACGCTCCTGCGCGAGGCGCTGACCACCCACGACCAGAAGCAGGACAGCCTCTCCGCCGCGCTCGGCTTCATCGTGGACCTGCCGCGCGCCGAGGCCGTCGAGCTGCTGAAGCGCCGGGTCGCAGGACTGGAACGGTGGCGGGCGGGCGTCACCGAGTACTACACGCCGGCGGACGGGCCCGAGTCGCTGGGCCACATCGGCGAGATCATGAACATGTGGGTGCACTCGGCCGACGCGGGCGCCGCGTGGACGCGCGGCCTGATCGAACGGATCGAGGGCGGCGCCTACACGTTCGCGGGGGAGGGCGAGCCGTTCGTCGGGGTCCTGCGGCCGGGCGAGGAGAACCCCTACGCGACCGGCACGCCGCACCCCGGCGACACCCGCTGACCGGCGGCTCCGGGCGGAGACGACCGGCGGGCTCGCACCTCACGTCGGCGGGCTTGCACCTCACGTCGCGTGAGGCCCCAGGCTGAAGGGCGTACCGACACAGGAAGGGAGCGGGGAGCCGTGGGCTACTCCGTGGGACAGGTCGCCGGTTTCGCCGGGGTCACGGTGCGCACACTGCACCACTACGACGAGATCGGGCTGCTCTCCCCGAGCGGCCGCAGCCTCGCGGGGCACCGGCGTTACGACGACGCCGACCTCGACCGGCTGCAGCAGATCCTGTTCTACCGGGGGCTCGGTTTCCCGCTCGACCAGGTCGCGGTCCTTCTGGACGATCCCGACGCCGACCCGCGGGAGCACCTGCGGCGCCAGCACCATCTGCTGACCGCGCGGATCGCCGAACTCCAGAAGATGGCCGAGGCCGTCGAGCACGCCATGGAGGCGAAGAAGATGGGCATCAACCTCACGCCCGAGGAGAAGTTCGAGGTGTTCGGGGACTTCGACCCCGACCAGTACGCCGAGGAGGCCGAGCGGCGCTGGGGCGGCACCGAGGCGTACAAGGACTCGCAGCGCCGCGCGGCCGGCTACACCAAGGAGGACTGGCAGCGCATCCAGGACGAGGCGAAGGAATGGGGCGAGCGGTACGTGGCGCTCCTGGAGGACGGCGAGGAGCCGTCCGGCGAGCGCGCCATGGAGCTGGCGGAGGAGCACCGGCAGCAGATCTGCCGCTGGCACTACGAGTGCACCTACGAGATCCACCAGGGCCTCGCGGACATGTACGTGGCGGACGAGCGCTTCACGGCGTTCTTCGACGGGCTCCGCCCGGGCATGGCCACGCACCTGCGCGACGCGATCCACGCGAACGCCGCGCGCCACGCGTAGACCCGCAGCCTCGCGCAGGCCCTGGGGCCTCGCGTAGATCCTGCGGCCACGCGTAGACCCCCGCGCGCCTCGCGTGGTCCCGCGGCCTCCCGTAGACCCCGCGGCCACGTCTAGACCCCGCGGCCTCGGCCTCGCTAGCACTCGCGGCCACGCGGAGCCGCCCGGCCACGCGGAGCCCGCCCGGCGCGCACAGGGGACGCGCCGGGCAGCGGGAGAACGGCAGAGGCGGCGCCACCAGGGCCATGCCCCGGTGGCGCCGCCTCACGTCCTGTCCCGCGCGGCTACACGCGGTTGATCACGACCGCCGTGCCGTACGCGCACACCTCCGTGCCCACGTCCGCCGCCTCCGTCACATCGAAGCGGAACGCCAGCACCGCGTTGGCGCCCCGTGCGCGCGCCTGTTCCACGAGCCGTTCCATCGCCTGGTTCCGGGTCTCGACGAGCGTCTTCGTCAGGCCCTTCAGCTCGCCGCCGATCATCGACTTCAGGCCCGCGCCGATCTGGCTGCCCAGGTGCCGGGACCGCACGGTCAGGCCGAACACCTCACCGATCACCTGCTGCACCTGGTAGCCCGGGACGTCGTTCGTGGTGACGACGAGGACGTCGGACTGGGTGGACTGACCGCCGCCGTACTCCTCGATGCCCATGGGCATCACCTCCTGCGCGCAGCATCCCGCATCGGTTCGGCGGCCGCATCCTGCGCCGGTACCCGGGCGTGGCGGCCGCGCGGGGCCTCCTCGCGGGCCTTCTTCGCCTGCGCCCTGTGCTCCACGACCAGGACCACGACGACCACCAGGGCGCCGAGCGCGGCGAGCGCGAACGTCAGGCCGACCGCACCGGACGGGGCGAGCAGCTCCCGGTTCTCGTCCTGCCACGGCCACAGCGCCCGCAGGGAGCCCGCCATCAGACCGGTCATCACGACCAGCGTGATGTGGTGGTGGTGCTCCAGCAGCCACTTCAGCAGCTTCACGAAGAGGGCCAGGCCCACGACGCAGCCCAGCGCGAACGCGCCCAGGTGGGTGAAGTTCCGCTCGTTGACCGCGTCGATCGTCGGCTCGTACAGGCCCAGCGTCAGCAGGATGAACGAGCCGGAGACGCCCGGCAGGACGAGCGCGCAGATCGCGACCGCGCCCGCCGCCGCGACGATGACCGGGTGGGTCGGCATCTGCGCCGGCGGCAGCCCCGTCAGCACGAAGCCGCCGACCGCGACCGCGAGCCCGAGCAGGTAGTCCAGCGGCCGCCAGCGCCGCCCCGAGCTGGAGAACGGCACCCACAGGGACGCCAGCACCAGACCGAAGAACACCGCGTACGAGTACTGCGGCTGCTCCTTCACCAGCGGCGCGATCAGCTTCGCGGCGAGCACCAGGGCCGCGCCCATGCCGATGATCAGCGGTACGACGACGGACCAGTCGACCTTCTTCACCTCGGCCGCGGCGCGTGCCCCGCCCCGGCCCCGGGGCAGGTCGGAGGCCGCGAGGCGGACGGCGGACGTCAGGTTCCCCGCGCCGCCGATGAGCTTCTCGTACACGCCGGTGATCAGCGCGACGGTGCCGCCGCTGATGCCGGGTACGGCCTCGGCGGTGCCGATGAGGGCCCCGCGGAACACATTGAAGAGATGGGGGCCGGCCAGCTTAGCCATGGTCTCCTGTTTTCGTAGCAGGACCGCGCCATCGCGAGCCGTCCTGGATGAGGGCTGGAGCGAGCACCCATCCTATGGGGTGCGCCCGCGAGCCCCTGGGGCCCCGCGACGCCTGGACGGGGGCGGCGGACGGGGCGCCGGACCAGGACCGGACCCGGGCGCGGGACCGGGCGGGACCCGGGCGCGGGGCCAGGGCCGGACGCCCCGTCAGAAGCCCCTCGTGCGCTTGGCAGCCCGGCGCGACGCCGCCGACACCGGCGAACGCATGAACATCCGGGCCAGCTCGCCTCCCAGGTTCACCCCGATCGCGATGGCGAGCGCCAGCGCCGCGGCCCGCGCCAGCGAGGCGAACCCCTGGTCCATGTTGTTCTGCGCGATGTGCAGCACGCCGTAGTACGTCGCGGAGCCCGGCAGCAGCGGTCCGATCGCCGCCGTCACGTACGGCAGCGACGAGGTGTGCTCGTACCGGGCCGTCAACTGCCCGAACAGGCCCACGAGACCGGCCGCGACCGCCGTCGCCAGCACCGTGGAGCCGTTCGCCGCCAGCGCGATCGCCCCGAACACCACCCACGCCACGACGCCGTTGCACATCGCGAACAGCACGGTCGAACGTTCCTGCTGGAGCAGCACCGCGAACGTCAGCGACAGCGCCGCCGCCGCGATGATCTGCGTCACCGGCCGCTCGACCGGCGCCACCGCCCCCTCCGGGTTCAGCTTCGCGCCGAGCTGCACCCCCACGTACAGGACCGTCAGCACCCCCACCACGATCGCGACGAAGAAGTACGCGACCTCCAGGAGCCGTGCCGACGCGGTGATGTAGAAGCCGGTCAGGCCGTCCTGCACCGCCGCGACCAGCGCCCGTCCCGGGATCAGCGCGAACAGGCCACCCGTGATCACCGCGGACGGCCGCAGCCCCGCGTGCAGCAGGCTCACCGCCACGCCCATCGCCGCGGGCGGCACCGCCGCCACCGCGAACTGGTAGAACTCCGGCAGCCCGCGCCCCGCGCAGAACCACGCCAGCCGGTCGCCCAGCATCGCCCCGGCCGCCGCGATCAGGAACACCGCGAGGCCACCGCCGAGCAGCACCGACGCGGCCCCGGCCAGACCGCCCGCCGCCAGTGTCAGCACCCACCCCGGATAGGGGTGCCGGTTGCGCCGTATCAGCGCCAGGCGCCGGTAGGCCTCCTCCAGGGACACCTCGTGGTCGGCGGAGTTGATGTCGGCGACCAGCTGGTACACGGCCGTCAGCCGGGTGTAGTCCGTGCCGCGCCGCCGTACCGTCCTGCTCACCGTCACCGGGTCGTCCACCAGCGACGGCTGGTAGGTGACCCCGAGCAGCGTGAAGGTGACCGTCGGCTCGCAGCGGTCCAGACCGTACGCCTGGCAGATCGCGAACATCGCCGCCTCGACGTCCTCCGCGCCCTCGCCGCCCGCGAGCAGCAGCTCGCCGATCCGCAGGGTCAGGTCGAGCACGCGCGGCACCGCCGGACCCGTCTCGTCCTGCCGCTGCACCGGCTCGGGCACCGGCCGCTCGCTCACCGGCATCCGCAGCATCGTGCGCATCCGGTCCTGCCAGGGCGCGTCCTTCGACAGCCGGACCGAGGGCCCCCCGTGGACGGGCGTGTACGCCGGGTGCGACAGCTTCGTGTACGTGGAGGGCGGCGCGAACGCCGACCCCTCGGGCTCGGACGACGTGTCCGGCGTCAGCCCCGGCGGAAGCGCGAACTCCGAAGTCGGGTGGTCGTCCTCCGGCGGCGCCGGCTGCTCCACACCGGCCGGCGGCGTGAACGCGCTGCGTGCCTCGTCAGACTGAGGCTTACGGTCCTCATCAGGACCGTTCGGCTCCGCCACCACTCTGCCCGCCCTCACTCCCATCGGTTCCGTCTTGCGTCTGCCCAGTATGAGCACGCTCATGGGCGTCCACAGCACGGCGGGCGGCGCACCAGCGAGGTGCGCCGCCCGGCGGACGTACGAGAAGGCGTACGGAAAAAGGGGAGACCGCTCGGTGGGCGCCCGCCCGGCCGGCTGCGGCCCGATGCGCCGCGGCCCGGTGAGCGCCCGCTCCGTGAGCCTCGGCTCAGTGAGCGCCGCCCTGCGCCTCCAGGCGCTTCACGGACGCCTCGATCTCGGCCTCG
Organism: Streptomyces sp. NPDC047886; assembly: GCF_043204435.1. Lineage (NCBI taxonomy): Bacteria > Bacillati > Actinomycetota > Actinomycetes > Kitasatosporales > Streptomycetaceae > Streptomyces > Streptomyces sp. NPDC047886. Next base: position 72,675 of record NZ_JBIDCF010000014.1, on the reverse strand, counting down.
GCCTCGGCGCGGCCGACCCAGTTCGCGCCCTCGACGGACTTGCCGGGCTCCAGGTCCTTGTAGACCTCGAAGAAGTGCTGGATCTCCAGGCGGTCGAACTCCGACACGTGGTGGATGTCCCGCAGGTGCTCCATGCGCGGGTCGGACGCCGGCACGCACAGCAGCTTGTCGTCGCCGCCCGCTTCGTCCGTCATACGGAACATGCCGATCGCACGGCACTTGACCAGGACACCCGGGAAGGTCGGCTCGTCGAGGATGACGAGCGCGTCCAGCGGGTCGCCGTCCTCACCCAGGGTGCCCTCGACGAAGCCGTAGTCGGCCGGGTAGACGGTCGACGTGAACAGGTGGCGGTCGAGCCGGATACGGCCCGTCTCGTGGTCCACCTCGTACTTGTTCCGCGAACCCTTCGGAATCTCGATGCAGACGTCGAACTCCACGGGTGGCTCCTCCAAGATCAACACAAATGTCGGGTGATACTGCGCCCCCAGCAGGATCGGACCGCCGTGCTCACCGGGGGTGCCGTGCTCGTGGCACAGCTCAGTGGTTAAGTGTCCCCCACGCAACCGTGTGCTCGCGAAAGGGGCTGGTCAGCCGTGCTGGAGCCGAAGGCGTTGCAGCTCACCGCAGGCTCCGCCGCCCTGGGTCTGCTGCTGTCCGCAGCCGCGGCGGGGCTGGCCGGCCCCTGGGACTCGGGACAGCGTACGGCCGAGCGCGTCCGAGCGGCCGCCCAGGCCCCGACAGGTGGCGCACATCACGAGCCGCGCCGCCCCGCCGAGCCCGCCCCCGCCCCCAGCGCCCCCGGTGTCCTCGCCGCGCTCGGCACCGCCCCGGCCGCCCCCGCCGCGCCCCCCGCCGGACTCGCCGCCGCCCTCGACCCGCTCGTCGCCGACCCCGGTCTCGGCCCGCTGCGCACGGCCGCCGTCATCGACCTCGCCTCCGGCGAGCAGCTGTACGGGCGCGGCGCCGGCACCCCCATGACTCCCGCCTCCACCGTCAAGATCGCCACGGCGGCCGCCGCCCTCACCGCCCTCGGCCCCCGCCACCGCATCCCCACCACCGTCGTCGCCGCGCCCGACGGCCGCACCGTCACCCTCGTCGGCGGCGGCGACCCCACCCTGGACCGGGCCCGCCTGCGCGCCCTCGCCGACGCCACCGCCCGCGCCCTGAGCCGGCGCGGCACCACAGCCGTCCGGCTCACCTACGACACCGGCCGCTACACCGGGCCCGAACGCCACCGCATCGGCGTCAACGACAACATCGCCGCCGTCACGGCCCTCATGACCCGGGCTGGCCGCCTCGACTCCTCCACCAGCGGCCCCGCCCCCCGCTCCGCCGACCCGGCGGGCGACACCGCCCGCGCCTTCGCCGCCCTCCTCGACGACCGGGGCATCGACACCGCCCCCGCCCCCGCGCCCGGCCGCGCCGCCAAGGACGCCGCCCCGCTCGCCCGGACCCACTCGGCACCCCTGGCCGCCCTGGTCGAACAGACCCTCACCCACAGCGACAACGACCTCGCCGAGGCACTCGCCCGCCACACCGCCCTGGCCACCGGCCGGCCCGCGAGCTTCGACGGCGCGGGCGAGGCGGTCCACGCCCAGCTGGCGAAGCTCGGGCTGCCCCTGGCCGGCGCCCGGTTCGCCGACGGCAGCGGACTCGACCGCCGCGGCAAGGTCACCGCGCGGCTCCTCACCGAGCTCCTCGCCCGCGCCGCCGACCCGGCCCGCCCCGAGCTGCGCCCCGTCCTCACCGGCCTGCCCGTCGGCGGCTTCACCGGCACGCTCGGCGACCGGTACGGGGACGGTTCGCCGGGCGCCGGACTCGTCCGCGCCAAGACCGGCACCCTGACCGGCGTGAACGCCCTGGCCGGCACCCTCGTCACCGCCGACGGGCGCCTCCTGGCGTTCGCGTTCCTCGCCGGAAACACCCCGTCGCCGTACACCGCGCAGCCCGCGCTCGACCGGCTCGCCGACGCCCTCACGGCCGCCGGGAACGGCCCCGACCGCGCCGCCGGCGCCTCACCGGCCCCCACCGCCTGACGCAGCGCCCTGACCCGATCCGGCCCGACCACGTACCGTTGACGCATGACGAGCATCGGTGGTGCCGAGATGGTCGACTGGAACCTCGCGGTCGCGACCGCGACCCGATTCGTACGGCCAGGGCCCGAGGTGAGCCGCGAAGAGGCCCGCGAGGTCGTCGCGGAACTGCGGCGGCACGCCAAGGCGTCCGAGGAGCACGTCCGCGGCTTCACCCGGATGATCCCGGAGGGCCACGAACCGGAGGACACCCCGGTCCTGGTCGTCGACCGGGCCGGCTGGATCAAGGCGAACGTCGCCGGGTTCAGGGAACTCCTCGCCCCGCTCCTGGACAAGATGCGCGAACGCCGCTCCGGCACACCGGGCGGCGCCGTCCTCGGCGCGGTCGGCGGCAAGGTCACCGGTGTCGAGCTCGGCATGCTGCTGTCGTTCCTGGCGTCCCGCGTCCTCGGCCAGTACGAGACGTTCGCCCCCGCGACCCGCGAGTTCCCGGCCGGGCGGAACGGCGGCGGGCGGCTCCTTCTGGTCGCCCCCAACATCGTCCACGTCGAACGCGAGCTGGACGTCCACCCGCACGACTTCCGGCTCTGGGTCACCCTCCACGAGGAGACCCACCGCACCCAGTTCACCGCCGTGCCCTGGCTCAAGGACCACCTGCAGGGCGAGATCCAGTCATTCCTGGCCGCGACCGACGTCGACCCGATGACCGTCGTGGAACGGCTCCGCGAGGCCGCCCAGACCTTCTCCGGCGCCCGCCCCGAAGGCGAAGGCGAAGAGGAGGGCCACTCCCTCGTCGAGCTCGTCCAGAGCCCCGAGCAGCGCGAGATCCTCGGCCGCCTCACCGCCGTGATGTCCCTGCTCGAAGGCCACGCCGACTACGTGATGGACGGCGTCGGCCCGCAGGTCGTGCCCTCCGTGCTGGAGATCCGCGAGAAGTTCCAGCAGCGCAGGGCGCGCGGCGCGTCCCGACTCGACCAGGCGCTGCGCAAGCTCCTCGGACTCGACGCCAAACTCCGCCAGTACCGCGACGGCGAACGGTTCGTACGGTCGGTGGCCGACGAGGTCGGCATGGACGGCTTCAACCGTGTGTGGACGTCACCCAACACCCTCCCCACCAAGGCGGAGATCGCCAAACCGGCGGACTGGGTCGCGCGGGTGCACCGTAAAGGAGAGTGAGGAGTCCGTTCCGGCCGACGGCAGAAGAACGCCCCTCCAATCACCCATCCGAGGGACCGTGGGCGAGGGATAGGCGTGCGATGCTCGGGGAACGGCCGGGTTCTGTCACCATCGACGCACTCTGAGTGACCGACGGAGTGACCGAACCCCCCGTTCCGACCGTTAAGACTCCGACCGAGGCACCCCCCAACTTCCACGAAGGGCACCGGACATGGGTCCCCATCCTGCGGTCGCGGCGATACGCCTGGCGGTCCGCCGCGTACTCCACGACGTACTCAACGAACTCACCCAGAACCCGTCGGCCATCCACCCGGGCCGCCCCACGGGCGCCACCCCGGCCGGCGACGCGGCCGTACGGGACACCGCCCCCGGCGCCGGGACCGGCCACGCCACAACCGAACAGCCCCCCACCGGCGAGCCCCCGCTCGTGCTGGTCGCCTGCTCCGGCGGCGCCGACTCCATGGCGCTGGCCTCCGCCCTCGCCTTCGAGGCACCCAAGCTTTCCGTACGGGCCGGCGCGATCACCGTCGACCACGGCCTCCAGCCCGGCTCCGACCTCCGGGCCGCCGAGGTCGCCTCCCGGCTCGCCGCCCTGCGGCTCGACCCGGTCGAGGCCGTCGCCGTGACCGTCGGCCGCGCGGGCGGACCCGAGGCCGCCGCCCGCGACGCCCGCTACGCCGCGCTGGACGAGGCCGCCGAACGGCTCGGCGCCGCCGCCGTCCTGCTCGGCCACACCCGTGACGACCAGGCCGAGACGGTGCTCCTCGGCCTCGCCCGCGGCTCCGGCATCCGCTCCCTGTCCGGCATGGCCGCCGTCTCCGGCGCCGCCCGCCGCTACCGCCGCCCCTTCCTCCAGCTCGACCGGCAGACCGCCCGCAAGGCCTGCCTGGTGCAGTCCCTCCCCGTCTGGGACGACCCGATGAACGCCGACCCGGCCTACACCCGGTCCCGGCTCCGCCACGAGGGCCTGCCCGCCCTGGAGAAGTCCCTCGGCAAGGGCGTCGTCGAGGCCCTCGCCAGGACCGCGCAGCTCTGCCGCGACGACGCCGACGCGCTCGACGCCTGGGCCGCCGACGCCGACGCCTCCGTACGGGACGAGGCCGGCCTGCTGGAGTGCGCCAAGCTGTACGCGCTGCCGCCCGCCGTCCGCCGCCGGGTCCTGCGCCGGGCCGCCATCGCGGAGGGCGCGCCCGCCGGCTCCCTCTTCGCCCGCCACATCGAAGAACTCGACCGGCTGATCACCGGCTGGCGGGGTCAGGGAGCCATCAATCTGCCGGGCCGCGTCGTCGCGCGACGGCAGGGTGGCAGACTGGTCATTCGGCAAGGCTGACGCAGGCTGCAACGAAAGTGACCCGGGTGAACCAGAACGACATGGGTGCCGACCTCCAGTCGGTACTCATCACCAAGGAAGAGATCGACGCGAAGCTGGCCGAGCTGGCCGCGAAGATCGACGCTGAGTACGCGGGCAAGGACCTGCTCATCGTCGGTGTCCTCAAGGGCGCCGTGATGGTGATGGCGGACCTGGCGCGCGCGCTGTCCACCCCCGTCACCATGGACTGGATGGCCGTCTCCTCGTACGGGGCGGGCACCCAGTCCTCCGGCGTGGTCCGGATCCTCAAGGACCTGGACACCGACATCAAGGGCAAGCACGTCCTGATCGTCGAGGACATCATCGACTCCGGACTGACCCTGTCCTGGCTGCTGTCCAACCTCGGCTCGCGCGAGCCGGCCTCCCTGGAGGTCTGCACACTGCTGCGCAAGCCGGAGGCGGCCAAGGTCGCGATCGACGTCAAGTGGATCGGCTTCGACATCCCCAACGAGTTCGTGGTCGGATACGGGCTGGACTACGCGGAGAAGTACCGCAATCTCCCCTTCGTCGGCACGCTCGCGCCGCACGTCTACGGCGGCTGAACAGCTGACGCCCCGGCGCGGCACGGGAACCCAGGCCGCCTTCCCGCCGTTGGAGCAAGGGAAGGCGGTCCCGGGTGACAATGCTGGGGTACCTTCCGAAGAACAGCTTTTTCCCCCAGCAGCACCTACTCTCGCACTTACTCTCACAGCAGCATTTACCTACGGGCAGGAGGGACGGGGCGTCATCGCTCCGTATGGATGGACGTGAAGCGATACTTCCGTGGGCCGGTCATGTGGATCGTGCTGGCCGTCCTCGCCGTGGTCGTGTTGATGCAGGTCGTCGGCTCGTCGGGCGGCTACAAGACGGTGGACACCGGTGAGGTCGTCCAGGCGATCGACAAGAACCAGGTCGAACAGGTCAAGCTGACCACCGGCGACGAACAAATGATCAAGGTCGACCTCAAGGGCGGCCAGAAGATCAAGGGCAGCGACAAGATCCAGGCGAGCTACATCGGCACCCAGGGTTCCGACCTCGCCGCCACGCTGCAGCAGAAGTACGAGGCGGGTGACATCGAGAAGGGCTACACGATCTCACCCACGAAGCAGAGCGCGATCGTCTCCGTGCTGCTTTCACTGCTGCCCTTCGTGCTGATCGTCGTGGTCTTCCTGTTCCTGATGAACCAGATGCAGGGCGGCGGCTCCCGAGTCATGAACTTCGGGAAGTCCAAGGCCAAGCTGATCACCAAGGACACCCCCAAGACCACCTTCGCCGACGTGGCGGGGTCGGACGAGGCCGTCGAGGAGCTCCACGAGATCAAGGAGTTCCTCCAGGAGCCGGCGAAGTTCCAGGCCGTCGGCGCCAAGATCCCGAAGGGTGTGCTGCTGTACGGCCCGCCCGGAACGGGCAAGACGCTGCTCGCGCGCGCCGTCGCCGGCGAGGCGGGCGTCCCGTTCTACTCGATCTCCGGCTCCGACTTCGTGGAGATGTTCGTCGGTGTGGGCGCCTCGCGTGTCCGCGACCTCTTCGAGCAGGCCAAGGCGAACGCCCCGGCGATCGTCTTCGTGGACGAGATCGACGCCGTCGGCCGACACCGCGGCGCCGGCCTCGGCGGCGGCCACGACGAGCGCGAGCAGACCCTCAACCAGCTGCTGGTCGAGATGGACGGCTTCGACGTGAAGGGCGGGGTCATCCTGATCGCCGCCACGAACCGGCCCGACATCCTCGACCCCGCCCTCCTGCGCCCCGGCCGCTTCGACCGGCAGATCGCCGTCGACCGCCCGGACATGCAGGGCCGCCTGGAGATCCTCAAGGTCCACCAGAAGGGCAAGCCGGTCGCCCCGGACGTCGACCTCGGCGCCGTCGCCCGGCGCACCCCCGGCTTCACCGGTGCCGACCTGTCGAACGTGCTGAACGAAGCCGCGCTCCTCACCGCGCGCAGCGACAAGAAGCTCATCGACAACCACAGCCTGGACGAGGCGATCGACCGTGTGGTGGCGGGCCCGCAGAAGCGGACCCGGATCATGTCGGACAAGGAGAAGAAGATCACCGCGTACCACGAGGGCGGTCACGCCCTGGTCGCGGCGGCGTCCCCGAACTCCGACCCGGTCCACAAGATCACCATCCTGTCCCGTGGCCGGGCCCTGGGCTACACCATGGTCCTGCCCGAAGAGGACAAGTACTCCACCACGCGCAACGAGATGCTCGACCAGCTCGCCTACATGCTGGGCGGCCGGGCGGCCGAGGAACTGGTCTTCCACGACCCGACCACGGGCGCCGCCAACGACATCGAGAAGGCCACCACGACGGCCCGCGCGATGGTCACGCAGTACGGCATGACCGAGCGGCTCGGCGCGATCAAGTTCGGCGGCGACAACACCGAGCCCTTCCTCGGCCGCGAGATGGCGCACCAGCGGGACTACTCCGAAGAAGTCGCGGCGCTCGTCGACGAAGAGGTCAAGAAGCTCATCGAGGCCGCGCACAACGAGGCCTGGGAGATCCTCGTCGAGAACCGTGACGTCCTCGACAATCTGGTCCTCCAGCTGCTGGAGAAGGAGACGCTCGGCAAGGAGGAGATCGCCGAGATCTTCGCCCCGATCGTCAAGCGCCCGCCGCGCCCGGCCTGGACCGGCTCCTCGCGGCGTACGCCCTCCACCCGCCCGCCGGTGCTCTCGCCGAAGGAGCTCGCGCTGACCAACGGCGCGGCCGCCTCGACGGGCACCACGGCGACCAGCACGGCCGCCACCCCGGTCGACACCACCAAGGCGCCGGAAGCGGTGCCCGAGGAGCGCCCGGAGGCCTGACCGCCCCCGGACACTCTGGCCGCCGGCCCCCAGCGGTCCCGGCAGCCCCGGAATGGATGCCGCGCCCCCCAGGTTCTAGCCTGTGGGGGCGCGGCGTTTTCGCGTACTTTCAGGCACCACGGAACGAGGCACAGATGACCGACCCGGTGACGCTGGACGGCGAGGGCACGATCGGCGAGTTCGACGAGAAGCGAGCCGAGAACGCCGTGCGGGAACTCCTCATCGCGGTCGGCGAGGACCCGGACCGCGAGGGGCTGCGCGAGACCCCCGCCCGGGTGGCGCGGGCCTACAAGGAGATATTCGCGGGCCTCTGGCAGGAGCCGGAGGACGTCCTGACGACCACGTTCGACCTGGGTCACGACGAGATGGTCCTGGTGAAGGACATCGAGGTGTTCAGCACGTGTGAGCACCACCTGGTCCCCTTCCGGGGTGTGGCCCACGTCGGCTACATCCCGTCGACGTCCGGCAAGATCACCGGCCTGTCGAAGCTCGCCCGGCTGGTCGACGTGTACGCGCGGCGGCCGCAGGTGCAGGAGCGGCTGACGACGCAGATCGCCGACTCGCTGATGGACATCCTGGAGCCTCGCGGTGTCATCGTGGTGATCGAGTGCGAGCACATGTGCATGTCGATGCGCGGCATCCGCAAGCCGGGCGCCAAGACCCTCACGTCCGCCGTGCGCGGACAGCTCCGGGACGCCGCGACCCGGGCCGAGGCGATGAGCCTCATCATGGCGAGCTGACCGAGCTGACCGAGCCGCCGGGCCGACCGGCGGGACTCCGGGTGCGCCTGGGGCACCCTGGGGGCGTTACGCCGTCGTCGTGGACGTGCCGGTGGGGTCCTCGTCCTCGGGGAGCTTGCAGACGCGCTCCAGGAAGAGCGCGGCGGCGATGACCGCGATCCCGGCGAGCACCGAGAACCCGGCGTAGATCGCCTGGTCGCGGCGGGCCGGGATGTCCAGCGAGCCGAGCAGGAACACGCCGGTGCCCCCGTACATGCCGCTGACCAGCGCGGCCACGAGGGCGCTGGCCTGGCCGAAGACCACGGCGCGGGCCGCCATCAGCGGCTCGACGCCCTTCGCGCCCGGCTGCCGCTCGCGCTGCGCCGTGAGCCGCGAGCGGAGCGAGAGCGCGGTCGCGGCGAGGACGGCGGCGATCACCGCGAGGACGATGGGAGCGGCGAGCGGCACGCTCGGCAGCGTGCCGAAGGCGTCCCACAGGCGGGCGCCGCCCCAGGACAGGATGCCGGCCACCACGAACAGTCCGGCCAGTACCTTGACCCGCAGTTGCTTCACCGGGTGCCCTTCACTCGTTCGGTTGTTCGTAGGGGATCGGCGCCCGCCTACTCGGGCAGGCGCAGTTCGAGGTCGGAGCGGACGAGGACACCGTCCCCGCCGACGCCGCCGAGCAGTTCGGCGACCGGGCCCGCGCCCGGCAGCTGCGCGTCCGGCTCGACGTCGTGCCACGGCCGCAGCACGAAGGCCCGCTGGTGCGCCCGCGGGTGCGGCAGGGTGAGCACCGGATCGTCGGAGACGACGTCCGCGTACGTCACGATGTCGACGTCCAGGGTGCGCGCGCCCCAGCGCTCGTCGCGGACCCGGTGGAAGGCCTCCTCGACGGCGTGGGCCCGCTCCAGCAGCGACGACGGCGGCAGTGTCGTCTTCACGACGATCACCGCGTTGAAGTACGACGGCTGGCTGCCCGGCTCGACGCCCCACGGCTCCGTCTCGTACACCGGTGAGACCGCCTTGACCCGCAGGCCCGGGGTGTCCTCCAGCGCGTCGATGGCGCCCTGGAGGGTCTCCAGCCGGTTCCCGAGGTTGGCGCCGAGCGAGAGCACGGCCCGTTTCGGATTGGACAGGGTGGTGTCGGCGGCGTCGACCTGCTCCACGACGGAGGCCGGGACCGGCTGCACCGTGGGGTCGCTGGACGTGGGCCTCATGCTCCGCGCCTCCGGGTGATGGTGATGGTCACATCGTCGAACGGGACGGTGATCGGCGCGTCCGGCTTGTGCACGCACACCTCGACCTCCTGGACCCCGTCGTGCTTCAGGCACTGCTGGGCGATGCGCTCGGCGAGCGTCTCGATCAGATCGACCGGTTCGCCCCGCACCACTTCGACGACCTCCTCGGCCACGATGCCGTAGTGCACCGTCTTCGCCAGGTCGTCGTCGGCCGCCGCCGGGCGCGTGTCGAGGCCGAGCACCAGGTCCACGATGAAGGTCTGTCCCTCCTCGCGCTCCCGGGGGAAGACGCCATGGTGCCCGCGGGCCCTGAGGCCGCGCAGCGCGACACGATCCACGCGAATCACTCCTGCTGTCGTAGGTCTGATGGCACTCGGCCGGGTGCGGACGGCCCCGTGCCACGCATCGAATCTACCTGCGAGCACTGACAGCACCCGCCCATGGGCTCGCTTACCCACTCACACGGCGTTGTCGTCGTCCTCGTCGTCCCCGGATTCCGCCAGGACAGGTGAACCGTGGTGCGACCAGACCCTCCAGCCGTCCGGGGTGCGCCGGAACACGTTCGTGGCGACGACCAGCTGCCCGACGAGCGGGCCGAGCTCGGCGCCGTCCTCGGCGGGGCCGCCGCTGAGAATGTTCTCGGTGCAGGTGACCAGCGCGGTGTCACCCGCCACGGACACCTTCACATCGGTCAGGAAGAACTGGATGTAGTCCGTGTTCGCCATGATCAGCGCATACGAGCGGAGGACCTCGCCGCGGCCGGACAGCACCGGCCACCCGGGGTGCACACACGAGATGTCGCTGTGGCTCTCGTCCAGCCACAGCTCGGAGATCGCCTCGAAGTCGCCGCGCTCCATCGCCTCGTAGAAGGCGGTGTTGGCCAGCTCGACCGCCTCGGTGTCGGTGCGGGCGTCGCTCACGAGGCGGCGCCCTCGACGGCGCGTGCCACGCGCACGGCGTCGGCGGTCGCCCGTACCTGGTGGACGCGGACCGCCCAGGCGCCCTCGTGCGCGGCGATCGCCGAGACGGCGGCGGTCGCCGCGTCCCGCTCCCGCGCGGGCGGCGGGGCGCCGTCGTCTCCGGCCAGCACCCGTCCGAGGAACCGCTTGCGGGACGCCGCGACCAGCAGCGGCCGGCCGAGCGCCCGCAGCGCGGGCAGGCCGGCCAGCAGCGCGAGGTCGTGTTCGGCGCGCTTGGCGAAGCCCAGGCCGGGGTCCACGATCAGCCGCTCGGGGGCGATACCGCCCGCGACGACGGCCTCCACGCGCGCGTGCAGCTCGGACACCACCTCGGAGACCACGTCCTCGTAGACGGCGAGGCTGTTCATGTTCTCGCTGAAGCCGCGCCAGTGCATGACGACGAACGGCACGTCGGCGGCGGCGACGGACGGGACCATCTCGGGGTCGGCGAGGCCGCCGCTGACATCGTTGACGAGGACGGCGCCCGCCTCGACCGCCCGGCGGGCCACCGTGGCCCGCATGGTGTCGACCGACACGGTGACCCCTTCGGCGGCCAGGCCCCGTACGACGGGGACGACCCGCCGCAGCTCCTCGTCCTCGTCCACCCGGGTGGCGCCGGGGCGGGTCGACTCCCCGCCCACGTCCACCAGGTCGGCGCCCTGGGCGACCAGGTCCAGGCCGTGCTTGATGGCGGCCGTGGTGTCGAACCAGCGGCCGCCGTCGGAGAAGGAGTCGGGCGTCACGTTGACGACGCCCATGACCGCACACCGGTCCCACTCCGGCAGGCCCAAGGCCGTGCCCCGTCCACGCAACGTACTCATGCGACCAGCCTAGGCCCGACCGAGGGGCCGGGCGCCGCCCGGTCGGGCCGTGGCCACGTACGGGTGCGCGTACGGCTCACCTACGGGTGCGCGTATGGCTCACCTACGTGTGCGCGTACGGCTCACCTACGGGTTCGCGTACGGCCGACCCGCAGCCCGCCCACGGGTCGGCCACCGGCGTGCGGGGCCGCCGTCAGGCCGCGCGGAACTCGTGCTCGGCCGGGGGCGGCGGTGTGATGTGCGCGCACGGCCGGGCGGCGGGAGCGGAGCGGCGGCGGAACGGGCGGGGGAGCGACACGTCCACGAAGCCCTCGGCCTGCATGGCGGCGAAGCCGATGCGCGGCAGGTCCCGGCTGTTGCGGTAGACCACGAACCGGGGCTCCCAGCGGGGCTGGAACTTGGCGTTGAACTTGTACAGCGACTCGATCTGGAACCAGCGCGACAGGAAGACCAGCAGGCCCCGCCACAGCCGCAGCACCGGTCCCGCGCCCAGCTTCTCGCCCCGGGCCAGCGCCGAGCGGAACATCGCGAAGTTCAGTGAGACGCGCTTCACACCCAGCTGGGGCGCGGCCTGGAGGGCGGCGACGATCAGCAGCTCGTTCATGCCGGGATCGGCGGAACGGTCGCGCCGCATCAGCTCGAGCGACATGCCGTCGGGGCCCCACGGCACGAAGTGGATGATCGCCTTCAGGTCCCCGTAGGGGGAGTCCGCGTCCTCCTTGTGCGCGGTCGCGATGACCGCGTCACCGTCCCCGGGGTCACCGATCCGGCCGAGCGCCATGGAGAACCCGCGCTCGGTGTCGGTGCCGCGCCAGTCGGCGGCGGCGCGCCGGATGGCCTCCAGCTCACCGTCCGACAGGTCTCGGGCGCGCCGTACTCGCGTCTCGTAGCCATTGCGCTCGATGCGCTTGACCATCTGGCGCACGTTGCGCATGGCGCGCCCGCTCAACGAGAAATCCGCGACGTCCACCACCGCCTCGTCACCCAGTTCCAGGGCGTCCAGGCCCGTCTCGCGGGTCCAGACCTCACCGCCGGTCTCCGAGCAGCCCATCACGGCCGGGGTCCAGGAGTGCGCCTTCGCCTCGTCCATGAACCGCTCGATGGCACCGGGCCAGGCCTCGACGTCGCCGATGGGGTCGCCGCTGGCCAGCATCACGCCGGAGACGACGCGGTAGGTGACGGCCGCCTTGCCGCTGGGCGAGAAGACGACGGCCTTGTCGCGACGGAGCGCGAAGTGCCCGAGCGAGTCGCGGCCGCCGTGCCTGTCGAGTAGCGCCCGCAGCCGGTTCTCGTCGTCCTCGGTGAGCCGGGCGACCGGGTGTTCGGGACGGAACGCCAGGTAGACGGTGGTGATGGCGGTGAGCAGACCGAGCGCGCCGAGGGAGTAGCCGACCGTCCAGGAGACACTGCCGCCGTAGCCCACGGGGCCCTCGACCCCGAAGAGGCCCAGCAGGACGTGCTCCAGCCGGTCGCTGAGGCTGGGGCTGCCTATGACCTTCCCCGGGTGGGCGCTGACGATGACGAGCCCGAGGGCGATCGAACCGGCGCCCATGAGGACGAAGTTGGTGAGCGCCTTCCAGCGGCTGCGCGGGTCGGGCAGCGCCGCGAACTCACCGCGGTGGCGCAGCAGCAGCGCGAGCAGGACCAGCGACAGCAGGACGCCGACGACCGAGTGCCGGTAGGCGAACTGGGCCACCGCTCCGACCGGCAGCAGGATCACCGCGGCACGCCAGGCGCGGCGCTTGTGGCGCTTGAGGCCGTGCGCGAGCAGGAGCAGCAGCACACCGGCGCTCACCGACAGCGCGGCGGACAGCGGCCCGATCGTGCCGGGCAGCACCTCAGCGAAGTCATGGATCCGGCTCGCCCGGAAGCGGGGGAAGACCCCGGCGGCGATATCGATCAGACCGATGATCGTGCAGGCCGTTCCGACGAGCGACGGAACCTTCTCGGCGCGCGGCCCCCGCAGGGCTCGGCGTACCCGATTCGGAACCGATCCCGAATTATCCCCATCTACCGTGACAGACATCGCTTCCCGTGGCTCCGCGAGAGATCCTCTTGTCCCTTCGGCCCGACTCGGTCGGCCCGGACAATGTGCGCCCTCTAGGACGACACCCCTGGGGAGTGGGTTCATTCGCCGCCGGAAATTCTTGACGAAGAAGGCTTAAACGACTCATGGGTCTCACCAGCAACAAAGTTCTTGCGCTGGCCTCCCTGCTGGCCGTGGTGACGTTCGTGGCCACCGTCTGGCTGTGGCCACGGCTGTCGCGGCGGAGCTGGCGGACGGTCCTCGGCAGGGTGGGCCTGCTCTTCGTGACCCAGCTGGCGCTGTTCGCCTCGGTGGGTCTGGCGGCCAACAACTACTTCCTCTTCTACGGCTCCTGGGCCGATCTGCTCGGCCAGGAGCAGGAGATGGGCGTGGTGGTCGACCACTCGGCCGGCAGCAGAAACGTTCGCGTGGTCGGTAAGCAGCAACTGGAGGTGCCGGGCGGGCACCGCCCCGAGATCGGCGGCCAGATACACAAGGTGGTCGTCTCCGGGGAGCGGTCGCGGATAGAGAGCCCCGCGTACGTCTACCTGCCCCCCGAGTACTTCCAGCCCCAGCACTCCCGGCGCACCTTCCCGGCCTCCGTCGTGCTGACCGGCTACCCCGGGACGGCCGAGAACCTGCTGAAGGGGCTTCAGTACCCGCGCACGGCGTACGAGCAGGCCAAGAGCAAGAAGATGCAGCCGATGATCCTGGTGATGCTCCGGCCGACCGTGGCACCGCCCCGCGACACGGAGTGCGTCGACGTGCCCGGCGGCCCGCAGACCGAGACCTTCTTCGCCGAGGACCTGCCGAAGGCCGTCTCCGAGACGTACCGCGTGGGCGAAGAGCCCCGCAACTGGGGCTTCATCGGCAACTCGACCGGCGGCTACTGCGCCCTCAAGATCGCCCTGCACCACCCGGACCGGTTCGCCGCCGGCGCCGGCCTGTCGGCGTACTACAAGGCGGCCGAGGACCCGACGACCGGCGACCTCTTCCGCGGCGACCGCGCTCTGCGCGAGCGCGCCGACCTGCTGCGCAGCGTGGAGCGGCTGCCGAAGGACCAGGCGTCGTCGTTCCTGGTCACCACGTCCCTGCAGGGCGAGGGCAACCGGGAGGGCACGCTGGAGTTCATCAAGAAGGTGAAGGCTCCCGCGCGCGTCTCCTCCATCACCCTCGACAGCGGCGGCCACAACTTCAACACCTGGCGCCGTGAGATCCCGCCGGCGCTGGTCTGGATGAGCGGCCGGCTCAGCGCCGCGTGACGCCGCCGGGGGCGGTGCGGGCCGTGGTGCCGCCATCCGTGGTGCCGCCGTCCGTGGGGGCGGCCTCCGTGGTGCCGCCGTCCGTGGTGCCGCCGTCCGTGGGGGCGGCCTCCGTGGTGCCGCCGTCCGTGGCGGCGGGGCCGGTCTCCGCCGTCGCGACGCTCTCCACGGTGACGTCGCCGCGGGGTACGTCCTGAGCGTCGGCGTCGATGGACCGGCGCAGCGCCTCGTGGAGCCGGGCGGGGGTGAGGACGCCGAGGAACCGGCCGCTACCGGGGGCTTCGGCACCCCCGGGGGTCTCGGCGGTGCCGGGCTCGTCCGTCACCGCGACCCAGCCCGCGTCGTGCTGCAGCATCGTCGCGAACGCCTGCTTCAGCGAAGCGCCGAGCGGCAGCCGGGCGTCCATACGGCGGGCGTGTTCCCGCACCGTGCCGCCCGCGCGTGCGCGTTCGGCGGAGATCCAGCCGTGCAGCCGGCCGCGCCCGTCGAGGACGACCGCCCAGCGGGCGCCCAGCTCCCGGGGCAGCGGGTCGTCCAGGCCGACGACCGGCGGCTGTTCGAGGTCGCCCTCTTCGATGGGGGTCACGGACAGCCGCTTCAGGCCCCGGTCGGCGCCCACGAAGTCCGCGACGTACGGGCTCGCGGGCGCGCCGAGCACGGTGGCCGGCGTGTCCAACTGCTCGATCCTGCCGTGCCCGTAGACGGCGATGCGGTCCCCGAGGCGGACGGCCTCCTCGATGTCGTGGGTGACGAGGAGGACCGTCTTGCGCATCTGCGACTGGAGGGCCAGGAACTCGCTCTGCAGCCGTTCGCGTACGACCGGGTCGACCGCGCCGAACGGCTCGTCCATCAGCAGGACCGGCGGGTCGGCGGCGAGGGCGCGGGCGACACCGACGCGCTGGCGCTGGCCGCCGGACAACTGCTCGGGGTAGCGGTCGCCGAACACGGCCGGGTCGAGACCGACCAGGTCGAGGAGTTC
The DNA here is from genome assembly GCF_043204435.1 of Streptomyces sp. NPDC047886. NCBI lineage: Bacteria > Bacillati > Actinomycetota > Actinomycetes > Kitasatosporales > Streptomycetaceae > Streptomyces > Streptomyces sp. NPDC047886. The sequence continues at coordinate 57,307 of NZ_JBIDCF010000014.1, read as the reverse complement.
GGCGGCACGGGCATGGGCGCGGGCTCGTTTCACACCGAGGAGATGCGGGACGGTCGCGGTGTTCTCCAGCACCGTCCTGTGCGGGAACAGTCCGACCTGCTGGATGACGTAGCCGATGCGGCGGCGGAGCGCGACCGGGTCGAGGCGCGCGATGTCCTCGCCGTCGAGGAGGATACGGCCGGACGTCGGCTCTATCAGCCGGTTGACCATCTTCATCGTCGTGGTCTTGCCACAGCCCGACGGGCCCACCAGCGTGACGAGTTCGCCCTCCGCGACCTCGAACGACAGGTCGTCGACCGCGGTCGTTCCGTCCGGGTACCGCTTCGTGACGCGCTCGAATCGGATCATGGTTCCCCCGATTGTCAGTGGTGCGGGTTAGGGTCGTTGGCAGTCGAACATACGAGTCGAACGTACGACGTGCGGCGCGTGTCGTGTCGCGGCGCGCGGCTTCTCGGCCGGCGACGGGCGCGGGGCGCGTGCCGTCGCGGCATGGGGTGCCGCGGCGCGTGGCGGCGCGGCGTGGGGCGGCGCGGCGTGGGGCGAGTGACGGTTTCGGGCCTCGAAGGGGGGAGGGGGCGGAGCGTATGCGTGCGGCACAGAGCTGTCTGGCGGCCAACGAGTGGATCTGCGCGGAGTACGTCAGCTCCCGGAGCCAGGAGCTGACCGACGCGACCGTCCAGCACGTGTGGATCACGGTCGTGTCCGTCCTCATCGGGCTCGCCGTGGCGTTTCCACTGGCGCTGCTGGTGCGGGCCCGGCCGAGGCTCTCGGGCCCGGTCCTGGGGATGACGACCGTGCTGTACACGATTCCCTCGCTGGCGATGTTCTCGCTGCTCCTGCCGCTGTTCGGGCTGTCGGCCGCGCTCGTCGTCACCGGTCTCGCGCTGTACTCGCTGACCATTCTCGTACGGAACACCCTGGCGGGCCTCGCCGCGGTGCCCGACGAGGCCCGGGAGGCCGCGCGCGGCATGGGGTACGGGCCGGGGCGGCTGCTGTGGGAGGTGGAGCTTCCGCTCGCCCTGCCCGCGCTGCTGGCCGGCGTGCGGATGGCGACCGTGTCCACGATCGCCCTGACGACCGTGGGCGCGCTGGTGGACCACGGCGGGCTCGGCACGCTGATCACCTCAGGCCTGAAGAGCTTCTTCAAGGCGCAGGTGCTCACCGCGTCCGTGCTGTGCGTCCTGCTGGCGGTCACCGCCGATCTGCTGCTCCTCGGACTGCAGCGGCTGCTGACACCCTGGACCCGCGCGGGCGGGGCCCGCACCCGTGGCGGTCGGGACACCCGTGGCGGTCGGGACACCCGTGGCAGCGCGGGCACCAGGACGCGGCCCGGTCCCCTATCGGGCACCGGCACCGTGAGCGAGGCGGGCTGAGCGATGGGCGCGGTGACCGACGCCTGGACCTGGCTGACGACGGGCGCGAACTGGCAGGGGGAGAGCGGTGTCTGGCACCGGCTCGCCGAACACCTGTGGTTCAGCGGGGTGTGCCTGGCGGTCTCCTGTCTGATCGCCCTGCCGCTGGCGCTCTGGCTCGGGCACATCGGCCGGGGCGGCGCCCTCGCCGTCAACGTCTCCAACGTGGGGCGCGCGGTGCCCACGCTCGCGGTGCTCGTCCTGCTCACGCTCACCCCGCTCGGCCGACACGGCGGGCTCCCGGTGATCGTCGCCCTGGTGCTGTTCGCCGTACCGCCGCTGCTCACCAACGCGTACCTCGGAATGCGTGAGGTGGACCGGTCGGTCGTCGAGGCGGCGCGGGGGATGGGCATGTCGGGCGGGCAGCTGTTCTGGCGGGTGGAACTCCCGCTGGCGTACCCGATGGTGATGACGGGTCTACGGCTGGCGACGGTCCAGGTGATCGCGACCGCGACGCTCGCGGCGATGGCCGGCCAGGGCGGCCTGGGCCGGATCATCACGGCGGGCTTCAACACGTACAACACCCCACAGGTGGTGGCGGGGGCGCTGATCGTGGGTGCGCTGGCCCTGCTGGTGGAAGGACTGCTGGTGGCGCTCGGGCGGATGTTCGACCCGACATTTTCCACACCCGGACGGAGACGGAGAACGTGATGAACAGGACCTCGCGCATCGCAGGCGCGGTACTGGGCGCGATGGCACTGACCGGCGGGCTCGCCGCGTGCGGTGGCGGCAGCCTGGAGGAGCGCGGCGGGGCGGACGGCGGATCGCCGGCGTCCGGCGGCGGCAAGGGCGCGCTGGTCATCGGATCGGCGGGGTTCACCGAGGCCAACGTGCTGGCGGAGCTCTACGCCCAGGTGCTGAAGGACGCCGGGTACGACACCTCCATCAAGACGGTGGAGAACCGGGAGCTCTACGAACCGTCCCTGGAGAACGGGGAGATCGACGTCGTACCGGAATACGCGGCTACGCTTGCGGAATTCCTCAACGCGAAGGTGAACGGACCCAAGGCGCCCGAGGAGAAGCCGGTCGCCTCCAGCGATGTCACCGCGACCGTCGCCGCCCTGGAGAAGCTCGCCGGACCGCGCGGACTGAAGGTCCTCCCGGCCGGTACGGCGGTCGATCAGAACGCATTCGCCGTCACCCGGGAATTCGCCGACAAGAACAACCTCAAGACGCTTTCCGACCTCGGCAGGTCGAAGCTGAAGGTGAAGATCGCCGCCGGTGACGAGTGCGAGATACGGCCGTTCTGCGCGCCCGGCCTGAAGAAGACGTACGGGATCGATGTGACGGGCATCGACCCCAAGGGCGTCGGCACGCCCCAGTCCAAGCAGGCCGTGAAGGACGGCATCGACCAGCTCGTCCTCACCACGACCACCGACGCCACGCTGGAGAACTTCGGGCTGGTGCTGCTGGAGGACGACAAGAAGCTGCAGAACGCGGACAATGTGCTTCCGGTCGTCAATGCGAAGGACGCCGGTTCGACCGAGATCGCCGACGCCCTCGGCAAGATCACCAAGGCGCTGACGACCGCCGATCTGGTCGAGTTGAACAGGAAGGTCGACGCCGAACGGGCAAAGCCCGCCGACGTGGCGAAGGCATACCTGGAGTCCAAGGGACTGATCGAGAAGTAGCCGCCGGCGGCCCGGCCCGGACGATGGCGAAAACATTGCCGGGCCGACGCCCCATACGACACCTACGCACGGTAAATTTCAGGCCATGCCACGTGGACGCCACCGCCATTCACCACCCCTGCACCGGCTTCTGTCGCCTTCGGCGGTCGCCGGAGCGTCGGTTCTCTGTGCTTCGGGCGCCTGGCTCCTCGCGGATCCGCTGATCCTGCGCCTCCTCGCCGCCGCCGCGGCCGCCGCGGCCGTCACCGGCGCGGTCCTCATGCGCAGTTGGGACCGCGCGGCCGGCCGCCGCGTCGCCGAGCTGACCCGCGCGCGGGCCGGCGACCAGTGGCGGACCGAGGAGCGGATAGCCGAGCTGGAGACCGACCTCGAAGAGTCCCGCGAACTACGGGCCAAACTCGACGCCAAGCTGCGCGCCAAGCGTGTCGAGCTCGCCGGCCTCCGCAACGAGCACGCCGAACTCCTCCGCCGGTACGCCACCGCCGAGACGGAGCGGGCCAGCGCGCTGGAAGGCCGCCGCCGACTCGCCCTCGAAGCCACCGCCTCCACCACCCCGGCCGACGGCACCGCGCCCACGGGCTCCGACGCCACCGGAACGGCGAAGGAACTCCCCGCCGCGCCCTCGACACCGACCGCCGCGGCATACCGCGAGGCCGCCAGGGCCCTGGAGAACCTGACGCGCAACGCCGCGGTCCAGGAAGCCCGCCGGATCGCCGACGCCATCACGAAGCCCGACTCCGGGGCCGGCACCGGATCCGCCGCGTCCGCGATGCGCACCGTCCCGGCGGCGGCCGCGATCGTCCCGTACACCGCGCAGCGCCGCGCCCCCCGCCCCGAGGGAGGCTTCGACTTCTTCGGCACCCAGAAGGCCCTGGAGAAGGGCGGGCGGAAAGCGACCGCCGCCATCGAGGCCGTACAGCACGAGGACCTCGCGGACGTGGTCGGCGAGGAGGTCCTCGCCGACCAGCACCAGCGGCCGGCGGCCGAGCAGCCGAAGAGCCAGACGCCGAAGGACGGGCAGCCGAAGGACGAGCGGCTGAAGAGCGAGCAGCCGAAGGACCAGCGGTCGGACGACGAGCAGCCGAAGGTCCAGCGCCGGTCGGACGAGCGCGCCGTCGGCAAGGTCATCGACCTGACCGTGCACGACGAGACCGAACAGATCGACGTCGCCGGACTGCGGGACGCGGTCAGCTCCTGAACCCGGTTGGTGTGAGGATGCCGGGTGGGCTCAGGTGCCCACCCGGCCTACCGGGCCCCACCTGGCCTACCGGGCCCACCCGGCCTACCGGGCCCAGCCGAACCCCGCCCCGCCCCGCGTCTACTTGTCGATGTCGCCGACGACGAAGAAGAACGAACCGAGGATCGCCACCATGTCCGAGACCAGCGTGTTCGGCAGCAGCTCGGTCAACGCCTGGATGTTGTTGTACGACGCGGAGCGCAGCTTCAGCCGGTACGGGGTCTTCTCACCCTTGGAGACCAGGTAGTAGCCGTTGATGCCGAGCGGGTTCTCCGTCCAGGCGTACGTATGACCCTCGGGCGCCTTCAGGACCTTCGGCAGCCGCTGGTTGATCGGCCCGGGCGGCAGCTCGGCGATCCGGTCCAGACAGGCGTCCGCCAGCTCCAGCGCGTTGTGGCTCTGCTCCAGCAGACACTCGAAGCGCGCCAGGCAGTCGCCCTCCTCACGGGTGACCACCTTCAGCGTGTCCTGGAGCTCCCCGTACGCGAGATACGGCTCGTCGCGGCGCAGGTCGAAGTCCACACCGGACGCGCGGGCGATCGGGCCACTCACCCCGTACGCGTGCGCGATCTCCGGGGACAGCACGCCCACGCCCCGGGTACGCCCCCGGAAGATCTCGTTGCCGAGGACTAGCCGGTCGTACACGTCCATCCGGGAGCGCGCGGTGGCGACGGCCTCACGGGCCCGGCCCAGCCAGCCGGCCGGCAGGTCCTCCTTCAGACCACCCACCCGGTTGAACATGTAGTGGATCCGCCCGCCGGAGACCTCCTCCATCACGTGCTGGAGGTCCTCCCGCTCGCGGAACGCGTGGAAGATCGGGGTGATACCACCCAGTTCGAGTGGGTACGAGCCGAGGAACATCAGATGGTTCAGGACCCGGTTCAGCTCCGCGAGCAGCGTCCGCGTCCACACGGCGCGCTCGGGAACCTCCATGCCGAGCATCCGCTCGACGGCCATGACGACACCGAGCTCGTTGGAGAACGCGGACAACCAGTCGTGGCGGTTGGCCAGCATCACGATCTGCCGGTAGTCGCGGGCCTCGAACAGCTTCTCGGCACCGCGGTGCATATAGCCGACGACCGGCTCGGCATGCCGGATCACCTCGCCGTCGAGGACGAGGCGCAGGCGGAGCACACCATGGGTAGAAGGGTGCTGCGGCCCGATGTTGAGCACCATGTCGGTGCTCTCAGCGGCACCGCCGATGCCGACCGTGGTCTCCCTGGACTGGGTGCTCTCCGTCATGCCGGACAGTATCCCCCTTCCGGGACGTGCTGGAGCAGCCAGGCGAAGTCCCCGAGACCACCGCGCGCGGTCAGCTCGGCGGCCTCCCCGGCCCCGGCCAGGGCACGGACATAGGCGGCGGGGTCGCTCGACGCGAGCGCCAGCGGCGGCCGCTCCCCGGACACCCCGAGACGGCGCAGCGCCTCACGCTGGGACATCAGCTCGGTGGCGCCGGGCTCGGTGCGGGCGCGGCGGCCCGCTTCGGCGCAGGCGTCCAAGGCCACATGGGCCGTGATGTCGCATGTGCCGTCCGGCACCGGCGCCACCTCCCGGCCGCCGCGGAAACCGCTCAGCGTCCCGAACGGCGGCCGGGCCGCCGCCCCGTGCGCGTAATCCACCGCGACCGCCATCCCGCCCGCCAGCGTGGACACCACCCGCGCCCACGCCGCGTCCCGGGGCCGCCCGATCTCGGCGCGCTCGCCCGGCTCCCGCAACGGCCACCACCGCTCCAGCCACGCGGCGTCCGCGCCGCCCACCGGCGCACCCAGCCGCTCGGTGCCGTCCCGCCGCACCTCCACGTACCGGGGCGTACCGCTCTCGTCGACCTGGGCCACCTCCACCGGGACGTTGTCCAGCCACTCGTTCGCGAACAGCAGGCCCCGCACCCCGGCAGGCGGCCGGGCGGTCCACTCGACCCGCGGGTCCAGACCGGCGGGCCGGGCGGCGCGTTCGACGGCGTACGCCCGTACCCGCAGGCCCTCCGGCAGCGCGGCGAGCACACCCGTGATCAGCTCGCCCCGGCCCGCGCCCATGTCGACGAAGGCGACCTCGTCCGCCCCGTCCCCGCTGCCCGCGCCGCCCGCGCCCAGCTCCTCGGCGACCCGCACCAGCAGCCGGGCGACCGCGGCGGCGAACAGGGGCGAGGCGTGCACGGACGTACGGAAGTGGCCGGCCGGGCCCTCGGGCCGCAGATAGAAGCCGCCGGGCCCGTACAGCGCGTCCTCCGTGGCCTCACGCCACCCGCGCCACACCGGACCGCCGGCCTCGCCCCCGCCCCCAGCCCCGGCCCCGCCCCCAGCCCCGGCCTCGCCCCCGCCCCCAGCCCCGGCCCCGCCCCCGCCCCCGGCACCGGCCCCATCGGCCGCACAGGCCCCACTGGCCCTATCTGGCCCGCCAGCCCCCGCGTCCCCATCCGCGCCCGATGCCGCGATGCCCCCGCCACCACCGCCGGAACCCTCGTAACGCCCCGCCCGACCGGAGGCCGCAGTGCCCCCGCCACCACCGCCGGAACCCTCGTAGCGACCCGCCCGACCCGTCTCATCCATCACGGGACCCAGTCTCCACCTTGCGGAGTACGCCTCCGCCGGGCGGATCGCCCCTCCGGTTGACCCCTGCACCTATCGGCTTCCCTACGCTGGGTTACGTGCAGCGCCTCTATGACTTCCTCCGCAGACACCCGACGGGCGTCGACAGCTTCTGGGCTGCGCTGCTCTTCGCGTTCTCCATGCTGTGGGTGGCCGAGGTCCCGGTCGGGGCCGAGCCGCCCGCCGTGGCCGCCGTCATCGTGCTGCTGCTCTGCCTCGTCGTCGCGCTGCGCCGCAAGGCGCCCGAGAAGATGCTGCTGCTCGCGGCTGCCCTCGGGGTCGCCCAACTGGTCCTGGACATCGCCACGAACCCGGCCGACTTCGCGATGCTCGTCGTCATCTACACCGTCGCCGCGCACGACGGAGCCCGCTGGGCGTCCCGCTTCGCGCTGATCGGGGGAGTGTGCGCGGCACCGATCTCGCAGGTGCGCTGGCCCGTCGAGAACGTCTCGGTCCCCGGCAAGATCTTCTTCACCGTCGTGATGACCGTGCCGTTCGTCCTCGCCTGGGTCCTCGGCGACTCCATGCGGACCCGCCGCGCCTACTTCGCGCAGCTTGAGGAACGCGCGTCCCGACTGGAACGCGAACGGGAGGCACAGGCCAAGGTCGCCGTCGCCGCCGAACGCGCCCGCATCGCCCGCGAACTCCACGACGTCGTCGCCCACAACGTGTCCGTCATGGTCGTCCAGGCCGACGGCGCCGCCTACGTCCTCGACAACTCGCCCGACCAGGCCCGGCAGGCGCTCCAGACCATCTCGACCACCGGCCGCCAGGCACTCGCGGAGATGCGCAGGCTCCTCGGCGTACTCCGTACCGGCGAACACCAGGAAGCCGGCGAGTACGTGCCGCAGCCCGATGTGCAGCAGATCGAGGACCTGGTGGAGCAGGTGCGCAGCACGGGCCTCGCCGTCGACTTCAAGATCGAGGGCACGCCGCGTCCGCTCGCGCGCGGCGTCGAACTCACCGCGTACCGCATCGTCCAGGAGGCGCTGACGAACACGCGCAAGCACGGCGGCCCCGACGCCGGAGCGAGCGTGCGGCTCGTCTACTTCGACGACGGACTGGGGCTCCTCGTCGAGGACGACGGGAGGGGAGCGCCGCACGAGGTGTACGAGGACGGCGGCGCCGACGGGCAGGGACACGGCCTGATCGGTATGCGCGAGCGGGTCGGCATGGTCGGCGGGACCCTGGACGCGGGGCCCCGGCCGGGCGGCGGCTTCCGCATCAGCGCGCTGCTCCCGCTCAAGCCGGAAAGCAACTGACCCCGGTGCGCGCGCCCACCCCCCGCTCCACCCCCTCCCCCCTTCCCCCCTTCTCCCTTCCCCTTCCCCCCCTCCTCTTCCAACCCTCCCCGCTGTCCCGCTGTCCCCGACCTCGTAGAAGGAACCCAGCATGGCGATCCGCGTGATGCTCGTTGACGACCAGGTGCTGCTGCGCACCGGATTCCGCATGGTGCTCGCCGCCCAGCCGGACATGGAGGTCGTGGCGGAGGCCGGTGACGGCGCCGAGGCCATCGACATCCTGCGGTCCACCGCCGTCGACGTCGTCCTGATGGACGTACGGATGCCCCGCCTCGACGGGGTCGAGGCGACCCGGCGGATCTGCGCCGAGCCCGACGCGCCGAAGGTGCTCATCCTCACCACCTTCGACCTGGACGAGTACGCCTTCTCCGGGCTCAAGGCCGGTGCCAGCGGCTTCATGCTGAAGGACGTGCCGCCCGGCGAGCTGCTCGCCGCCATCCGCTCGGTGCACAGCGGCGACGCGGTCGTCGCGCCGTCGACGACACGGCGGCTGCTGGACCGTTTCTCTCCGCTGCTGCCGTCCACCGGCAAGGAGCCGCAGCACAAGACCCTGGAACGGCTCACCGAACGGGAACGCGAGGTCATGCTGCTCGTCGCCCAGGGCCTGTCGAACGGCGAGATCGCGGCCCGGCTCGTGCTGTCGGAAGCCACCGTCAAGACCCATGTCGGGCGCATCCTCACCAAGCTGGGCCTGCGCGACCGCGTCCAGGTCGTGGTCCTCGCGTACGAGACGGGCCTGGTGCGCGCGGGTGGCGGTGCCATCGGCTGAGGTGGCCGGAACGGTACGGGCCTCCGGGGAGGCGGGCGGCGAAGTGCGGCCGCCGGACAGCGGCCTCGGGCCAACTCCGCTCCACGTCCGCGCCACCGCCCGGTCATAGCGCGGGCACGTCCGCCCCGTCGTACCCGTCCGCCCCGTCGTACCTGACCCGCCCGTCCTACCCCACCGGCCCGTCCTCATCGACCGGCCTGTCCTAGCGGAGCACCGTCTCCAGGAAGTCGCTGCCGATACGGGCGACCGCCGCCACGTCCAGCTGGTGCAGCACATAGCGGCCGCGACGCCGCGTCGACACGAGCCCGGCCTTCTTCAGCACCGACAGATGCCGGGACACCTCCGGCGAGGTGATGTCGTGCGAGTCGGCCAGCTCGCTCGTCGTGTACGCGGCGCGCGCCAGCTGCCGGCACAGCCGCATCCGCATCGGATGCGCCAGCGCCTCCATCCGCAGCTGGAGCAGCTCCACGGAGGCGGGGCCCGGCAGTTCGGGCGCACCGACCGGATAGTGCACGACAGGACGCCAGCCGGGTGCGTGCAACACCATCAGATGCGGCCAGCCGAAACTGGACGGCAGGAACAGCACCCCCGGGCCGACCGCCGGGTCGACGGCGGTCGTCCGCCCGTGCGCCAGCTTGTCGACCTGGATGCAGCGCCGGCCGTCGGCCTGCTCGTCGAGCGTCACGGCCTGCGACACGGCATGCAGCGCATCCGCCAGGCCCTTGCGGCGCAGCACCTCGTTCTTGTGCCGGGCGTCGGCGGCGAGACCCGGCGCGACCCGGCGCCAGGTGTCGGCGAAGAACGCCTCGTCGCAGTCCTCGAACAGACGCCGCAGCCAAGCGCGCACGCCGCTGGGGTCGTCCAGCATCCGCCGGGTGAATTCGAGCTGCTTGGGCCCCCGGTTCGCGGCGAGTTCGAGCGCCCGCTCGGGACGCACGGGCCCACCGACAGCGTACGAACTGGAGCAGGTGAACTCCAGCGCCGCCGTCACGAACCGCTCCTCGTCCAGCTGGTCCAGCAGATCCAGCTCGTCGGCGAGCGTCGCACCGGGCCGGCCGTCGCCACCCCGGAGCCCGGCGTAGGGCATCAGGACGTCGGAGAACATCGTCGTCCAGAGGAAGTTCGCCTCATGAAGCCGGTCCGCCAGGTCCGGTTTGAGCCCGGCGGCCGTCGCCGTCGCCCAGCCGTGCAGCCCCGGGTGGTGCGCCGGCTCGGCCAGCGCGTGCAGCGCCACGCCCAGCTCGGCGAGGGGCGAGATCTCGAAGAGGACGCGCTCGGGCGGCAGGCCGGTGATGTCGATGCTCACGCTCACCCAACCATGGTGACGGGTCGCGCGGCGAGAGCCGCGTTCACTTGACGGGCCTCGTCAATCGACGCGTGCGTGGCGGAACGGCGGACGCAGCCTGAAGTCATGAACGCGACGCAACAGCACATGATCGACATCTACCGGGCGGCCCAGCACGGCGAAGCCCCGCCGCCGCTGCCGGGCCGCGACGACACGGCGACGCTCCGCATGATCCGTCCCGCCTCCCCCCGGCCCCCGCGTACCGCTTGGCCATCTCGGCCGGGCGCACCGCTAGCCCCCGCCGGCCGAGCGCACGGGTAGGCGTACCGACCGCCCGTTTCCGGCCGGTGGCCGCCCAGGCCCGGGGCGGCTAGCGGCGGCCTCGCGCGAGGGCCAGGAAGTCGTTCACCGCGTCCAGCACGTCCTGGTGCGTCCAGGTCAGACCTGGGGCGGTGACCGTGACCTCCGTGACGGCGACGCCCGGGGGGCCCGCCGGGACGGGGGCGAACCAGCGGCGGAACAGGCCCACACCGGTGTCCTCCGCCTGGCGCACGGAGGCTTCCGTGAGCGCTTCGGGGTCGTACGGGAGCCACACCTGGAACTGGTGGGTGTGGGGCTGTTCCGGGTGCACCCGGAACCACGGCACGCCCGCCGCCTCGAACCCTTCCCGGAGCGCCGCCGCCACGACGCGGGCGTGCGCCACGTACGACGGCAGTCTCGGCAGCTCCCGCTCCAGACCCAGCAGCGCCGCCAGCGCCGCCGGGTGCTGCTGGAACAGCACGCCCCCGTAGCGGTGCCGCCATGCCCGTGCCTCGTCCACCAGGGACTCCGGGCCCACCAGCGCCGCGCCCGACAGCCCGTCCAGGGACTTGTAGAATGACACGTACACACTGTCCGCGAGGCCCGCGATCTCCGGCAGCCCACGCCCGAAGTGCGTCGCGGACTCCCACAGCCGCGCGCCGTCGAAGTGCACCACCGCGTCCCGCTCCCGCGCGGCCTCCACCACCTCCTCCAGTTCGTCCCATTCCGGCAGCAGGAACCCCGCCTCCCGCAGCGGCAGCTCCAGCATCAGCGTTCCGAACGGCTCGTCCATGCCCCGTATCTCGGCGGCCGTCGGCAACCGGGCCGCGTTCGTCGGGTGGACCGTCCGCAGCCCGCTCACCGCCCCGAGCGCTCGCCGCTCGTGCTGCTCCGGGTGTGCGAGCGGATGCAGCGCCACGGTCGGGTTGCCCGTACGCCCCGCCCAGCAGCGCAGCGCCACCTGCTGGGCCATGGTCCCGGTGGGGAAGAACACGGCCGCCGGGAATCCGAGCAGCGTGGCCACCCGTCGCTCCAGCTCCTCGACCACCCCGTCCCCGTACAGGTCGACCCCGTCGTCCAGGTCGCACACCGAGCCCGCGTCCTCGGCCAGGGACGCCAGCCGTTCCCCGAGCGTGGCGTCCGCCGAGGAGCGCCACAGCACCTTCCGCGCCGCTCTCCAGGCGGCGAACCTGCGTCGCTTCTCCTCCTGTTCCGTCGCTTGTTCCCCCAGTTGTGCCGCTAGCTGGTCTCCCAGCTGTTCATTCACCTGTTCACTCAGCTGTTCATCCGGCTGTTCATCCGGCTCTTCATCCAGCTGTTCCCCATGACCGCGTTCGCGGCAGTGTTCATGGCGCCGCTCATCCGGCTGCTCACGGCTCATGTCGTCACCCGGCTGCTCATGGCCCTGTTCACGGCCCACGCCGTCACCCTGCTCCTGGACGTCGTGCCGTCCGACGTGTGGTCCGTGGTGCCCATCGTCATCGGTCATCCATCGATCATCCACCGCACTGTCCACAGGTGGCTGTGATTATCGGACCGGCTCTCGTGGCCTGTGGACAGCGCGGTGACGGCGCGAAACGCTGGCGTAGCATGACGAGAAATCGTCCGGTACCCACCGAGGACTGGAACGGAAGGCCGTCGACGCGTGAATCCAGCACCAGAACCCCGCCCCGCCCGGCTCACCGTCGGCGTCGTAGGCGCCGGCCGGGTGGGTCCCGCCCTTGCCGCGTCCCTGCGGCTGGCCGGGCACCGGCCCGTGGCCGTCTCCGGCGTATCGGACGCCTCCGTGCGGCGCGCGGCCGAGCTGCTCCCCGGCGTACCCGTCGTCCCGCCCGCCCAGGTGCTGGAACGCGCCGAGCTGGTGCTGCTCACCGTCCCGGACGACGCCCTGTCCGGTCTGGTCGAGGGCCTCGCCGAGACCGGAGCCGTGCGCCCGGGCCAGCTCCTGGTGCACACCTCGGGCCGGTACGGGGTCGCGGTCCTCGACCCGGCCCGCCGAGCCGGAGCGCTGCCGCTCGCCCTGCACCCGGCCATGACGTTCACCGGTACCAGCGTGGACGTGCAGCGGCTGGCCGGTTGCTCGTTCGGCGTCACCGCCCCCGACGAGCTGCGCCTCGCCGCCGAGGCGCTGGTCATCGAGATGGGCGGCGAGCCCGAGTGGATCGCCGAGGAGGCGCGTCCGCTCTACCACGCGGCCCTCGCCCTCGGGGCGAACCATCTGGTCACCCTGGTGGCCCAGTCCATGGAACTGCTTCGTACGGCGGGTGTCGCCGCGCCCGACCGGATGCTCGGCCCGCTCCTCGGCGCCGCGCTCGACAACGCGTTGCGGTCCGGTGACGCCGCCCTCACGGGTCCGGTCGCTCGCGGTGACGCGGGGACGGTCGCCGCGCACGTCGCCGAGCTGCGCAAGCACGCCCCCGCGACCGTCGCCGGGTATCTGGCGATGGCCCGTACGACCGCCGACCGGGCGCTCGCCCACGGTCTGCTCAAGCCCGAGCTGGCCGAGGACCTGCTCGGGGTACTCGCCGAGCGACCCGCCACGCCCCTCGCGGGCTCCCACGACAGCCATGAGGCGCCCGGCCCGGGGACCGGCGGACCCGGGGCCGGCGGTCCCGACGACGCCGAAGGCCCGGAAGGAGACACCAGCCGATGAGCGACACGCTCGGCAGCACGACGGCCGGCGGCGGCACCGCGAACGGCCTGTCCGCGAACCCCGGCGTGTCCGGCCGCGCCTTCCGGCTGGTCCGCACCCGCGCGGAGCTGGATCACGCCTTGGACCAGGCGCTGGACGAGGCCGTGGACATGGGCCAGGCCGCCATGGACCAGGCCATGGACCAGGCCGTGGGCCAGGCGCTGCGCCACGGGCCGGGCCGGACGCAGGACCACGACCACATAGCGAGCGGGGCAGCGCAGCCGGGCACGTACCGGGGCGCCGCGGGCCGTGCGCGCGCCCGTACCGCCGTCGTCATGACCATGGGCGCCCTCCACGACGGTCACGCCACCCTCATCCGTACCGCCAGGCGGCACGTCGGCCGCGAGGGCTTCGTCGTCGTCACCGTCTTCGTCAACCCGCTCCAGTTCGGCGCGGGTGAGGACCTCGACCGCTACCCCCGCACGCTCGACGCCGACCTGAAGACCGCCGAGGCGGCGGGCGCCGACGCCGTGTTCGCCCCGTCCGTGGACGAGGTGTACCCGGGCGGCGAGCCACAGGTCCGGATCACCGCGGGCCCCATGGGGGAGCGGCTGGAAGGCGCGTCCCGCCCGGGGCACTTCGACGGCATGCTCACCGTCGTCGCGAAACTGCTCCACCTCACCCGCCCCGACGTGGCGTTCTTCGGCCAGAAGGACGCCCAGCAGCTCGCCCTGATCCGCCGCATGGCCCGTGACCTGAACTTCCGGGCCGAGATCGTCGGCGTACCGACCGTGCGCGAGGCCGACGGGCTCGCCCTGTCCAGCCGCAACAGGTACCTGTCGCACCGGGAGCGGCGCACCGCCCTCGCCCTCTCGGGCGCGCTGTTCGCGGCCCACGACCGGCTCGCCGCCCAGCAGGCCCTGCTCGCCCGCGCCCGGTCGCTGCCCGCCTCGGAGAGCCGTGCGGAGGCGCGTGCGGAGGCCCTGTCCCGGATCGGCGAGGCGCGGGCGGCGGCTGACGCGCACGCGGTGGCCCAGGCGGCCCCCGGTGGCGCCGACGCGGTACGCGCGGCGGCCCGGGCGGTGCTGGACGAGGCGGCGAAGGCGGAGCCGCCGCTCGTCCTCGACTACCTGGCCCTGGTGGATCCGGCCGACTTCACGGAGGTCCCCGACGACTACACGGGCGAGGCGATCCTGGCGGTCGCCGCGAAGGTGGGCAGCACGCGTCTCATCGACAACCTGCCCCTGACCTTCGGCGCGCCCGGGCCCACGCACACGCCGCCCCGGACCACCCCCGCACCCGCCGGGACCACCCAGACGCCGCCTGGCACGGCCGACACGCCGCCCCGGGCCACCCCCGCACCGCCCGGGACCACCCCCGCACCGCCTGGGACCACGCACACACCCCCTGGCACCGCCGACATGCCGCGTGGCACCTCCCGCAGTTCCCGAACTCCCCGCACGCCCGATACGCCACCCCGCAGCACCCGCACGGCGCCCCGCACCGCCGATACGCCCAGCACCACCACGAGCGACCCCGGAGCCCCCGCATGACCGGCATACGACTCCAGGCCCCGGCCCCCGGCTGGGCCCTCGACGCGGACGTGGTCGTCGTCGGCTCCGGCGTCGCCGGGCTGACCGCGGCCCTGCGCTGCACGGCCGCCGGGCTGCGTACCGTCGTCGTCACCAAGGCCCGCCTCGACGACGGCTCCACGCGGTGGGCGCAGGGCGGCATCGCGGCAGCGCTCGGCGACGGCGACACGCCTGACCAGCACCGGGACGACACGCTCGTCGCGGGCGCCGGCCTGTGCGACGAGGAGGCCGTGCACGCCCTGGTCACCGAGGGCCCCGACGCCGTACGCAGGCTCATCGCCACCGGCGCCCGGTTCGACACCGACGACACGGGCACCATCGAGCTGACCCGCGAGGGCGGCCACCACCGGCGCCGCATCGCCCACGCGGGCGGCGACGCGACGGGCGCCGAGATCTCCCGAGCCCTGGTGGAGGCCGTACGCGAGCGCGCGGTCCGCACCATCGAGAACGCCCTCGTCCTGGACCTCCTCACGGACGCCGACGGCCGTACGGCCGGGGTGACGCTGCACGTCATGGGCGAGGGCCAGCACGACGGCGTCGGCGCGGTCCACGCCCCGGCGGTGGTCCTCGCGACCGGCGGCATGGGCCAGGTCTTCTCGGCCACCACCAACCCGGCGGTCTCCACCGGCGACGGTGTGGCGCTCGCGCTGCGGGCCGGTGCCGAGGTGAGCGACCTGGAGTTCGTCCAGTTCCACCCCACCGTCCTGTTCCTCGGCCCGGACGCGGAGGGCCAGCAGCCGCTGGTCTCGGAGGCGGTACGGGGCGAGGGCGCCCATCTGGTCGACGCGGACGGCGTCCGGTTCATGGTCGGGCAGCACGAGCTGGCCGAGCTGGCCCCGCGCGACATCGTCGCCAAGGGCATCATGCGCCGTATGCGCGAGCAGGGTGCCGCGCACATGTACCTAGACGCCCGCCACTTCGGCGCCGAGATGTGGGAGTCCCGTTTCCCGACGATCCTCGCCTCCTGCCGCGCCCATGGCTTCGACCCGGTGACCGAGCCGATCCCGGTCGCCCCCGCCGCCCACTACGCGTCCGGCGGTGTCCGCACCGATCTCCACGGCCGTACGACCGTGCCCGGCCTGTACGCGTGCGGCGAGGTCGCCTGTACGGGCGTCCACGGCGCGAACCGGCTGGCGTCGAACTCGCTCCTGGAGGGCCTGGTCTTCGCGGAGCGCATCGCCGACGACATCGCGGCCCGCAGGGTCGAGGCCGGTGCCCCCGTGCCGCACCCCGTTCCGCGGGTGCTGCCGCTGCTCGACCCGGCCGCCCGGTCCCGTATCCAGCACGTGATGACGGGCGGTGCCGGAGTGCTGCGCTCCGCCGCCAGTCTCGCCGAGGCCGCCGACCGGCTGGAGGCCGTCCACGGCGAAGCCGTGAGCGCCGCGCACAAGGCGGCCGAGCCCGGGGTCGAGTCCTGGGAGACCACGAACCTGCTGTGCGTGGCGCGGGTGCTGGTCGCCGCCGCGCGCCGCCGCGAGGAGACCCGGGGCTGCCACTGGCGTGAGGACCATCCGGACCGGGACGACACGGTGTGGCGCCGCCACCTCGTCGTACGCCTCGCGCCGGACCGGACCCTGCAGGTCCGCACCACGGCCACCCAGGACTTCCCCCCGACGACCGCGACGACCGCGACGGCCTCGCCGACCTCGACAACCTCGACAACGTCGACGGCCTCGGCGACGTCAACGACCCCGGCGGACCCGACCCGTCCCACCGACGTGACCGCCTCGACCGCCCCGGCCGGTCCCACCGCCCCGGCGGGTCCCACCGCCCCGGCTGATCCCACCGCCCCTCCCACCGACCTGACCGTCCCGACCGCCGCCCCCAGGGAGCCGTAGACCATGAGCACGCCCGAAGAACGCCCGCAGCCCGTGGACGTACCCCTGATCCAGATCGGCGCCCCGGCGCAAGCGGCCGGTGGCGGCGGTGGCTGCGGCGACGGCTGCGGCTGTGGGGGAGACGGCGACATGGACGAGGTGTACGAGTGCGGGCTCGACCCCGCGCTGGCCGCGCTCCTCGTGAACGCCGGGCTGGACCCCGTACTGGTCGAGGACGTCGCGTACCGCGCCATCGAGGAGGACCTCGACGGCGGTGTGGACGTGACGACCGCCGCGACCGTCCCCGAGGACGCCGTGGCCACCGCCGACTTCACCGCCCGCGAGGACGGCACGGTCGCCGGCATCCACATCGCCGAAGCGGTGCTGTCCATCGTCTGCACCGACGAGTTCGAGGTCGAGCGGCACGTCTCCGACGGCGACCGCGTCAAGGCCGGGCAGAAGCTGCTGTCCGTCACGACCCGCACCCGCGACCTGCTCACCGGTGAGCGCAGCGCCCTGAACATCATGTGCCGGCTGTCCGGCATCGCCACCGCCACGCGCGCGTGGGCGGACGCCCTGGAGGGCTACAAGGCGAAGGTGCGCGACACCCGCAAGACGACCCCGGGGCTGCGCGCCCTGGAGAAGTACGCGGTGCGCTGCGGCGGCGGCGTCAACCACCGCATGTCGCTGTCGGACGCGGCCCTCGTGAAGGACAACCACGTCGTCGCGGCGGGCGGGGTCGCCCAGGCGTTCAAGGCCGTGCGGGAACGCTTCCCCGACGTGCCGATCGAGGTCGAGGTGGACACCCTGCACCAGGTGCGCGAGGTCCTGGACGCCGGTGCCGACCTGATCCTGCTGGACAACTTCACGCCGGCCGAGACGGAGGAGGCCGTCACCATCGTCGCGGGCCGCGCCGTCCTGGAGTCCTCCGGCCGCCTCACCCTGGCGAACGCCGCCGCGTACGCCGCGACCGGTGTCGACTACCTGGCGGTGGGCGCGCTCACCCACTCGTCCCCGATCCTGGACATCGGCCTGGACCTGCGCGAGGCCGACTGACCATGCTGCTCACCATCGACGTCGGCAACACCCACACCGTCCTCGGCCTGTTCGACGGCGAGGAGATCGTCGAGCACTGGCGGATCTCCACGGACGCCCGCAGGACCGCCGACGAGCTGGCCGTCCTGCTCCAGGGCCTGATGGGCATGCACCCGCTGCTCGGCGACGAGCTCGGCGACGGCATCGAGGGCATCGCGATCTGCTCCACGGTCCCGTCCGTCCTGCACGAGCTGCGCGAGGTGACCCGCCGCTACTACGGCGACGTCCCGGCGGTCCTGGTCGAGCCCGGCATCAAGACGGGCGTACCGGTCCTGACGGACAACCCCAAGGAGGTCGGCGCCGACCGCATCATCAACTCGGCGGCGGCGATCGAGCTGTACGGCGGCCCCGCGATCGTCGTGGACTTCGGTACGGCGACGACGTTCGACGCGGTCAGCGCGCGCGGCGAGTACGTGGGCGGCGTCATCGCGCCCGGTATCGAGATCTCCGTCGACGCGCTCGGCGTCAGGGGCGCCCAGCTGCGGAAGATCGAGGTGACCCGCCCGCGCAGCGTGATCGGCAAGAACACGGTGGAGGCGATGCAGTCGGGCATCATCTACGGCTTCGCGGGCCAGGTCGACGGGGTCGTGCAGCGGATGCGCCGCGAGCTGGCCGGCCCCGGCGGCGACCCGTCCGCCGTCACGGTCATCGCGACCGGCGGACTGGCCCCGATGGTGCTGGGCGAGGCGTCCCTGATCGACGAGCACGAGCCGTGGCTGACGCTGATCGGCCTGCGGCTGGTGTACGAGCGGAACGTCTCGCGCATGTGAGGGCCGCGCCCCGGGAGCACGCCTTCCCCAAGGCGCCCCCGCCCGGGGCACGCCTTCCCCAAGGCGCCCCCGCCAGGGGCACGCCTTCCCCAAGGCGCCCCCACCCGGGGTACGCCTTTCCCAAGGTGAGGCGTACCCGGGGTACGCCTCACCCGAGGCGCCCTGCCCGGTGCACCCCGGCTTCGGGTACGCGTGCCCACCGGCCCGGCCCGGGGCCGCCCGCCCGGGGTAGGCCAGCAGGGGCGGGACAACGCGCCCAGCGATCCCGCCTAGACGAATTTTGTCCGATAAGCACGTATTGTCGGAGCATGCCCACGCCATACGGATCACGAGGCGGCCTGGCGTTCAGCGCAGACGAGCTGCGAGTGCTTCGACGCGCCCTCGGCCACGCCCTCCACCCCACCCCACTGGACGACGAGGACGTACGGGACTGTTTCCGGCTCGCCGACGCCGTGG
This sequence comes from Streptomyces sp. NPDC047886, assembly GCF_043204435.1. NCBI lineage: Bacteria > Bacillati > Actinomycetota > Actinomycetes > Kitasatosporales > Streptomycetaceae > Streptomyces > Streptomyces sp. NPDC047886. The sequence goes on along the minus strand of NZ_JBIDCF010000014.1, from coordinate 38,425 downwards.
ACGAGGCGGCCCGTGAGGCCGGCCGGATGCGGGCCTTCGTCCTCGCGGACCTGGGCCGCTACCGGACCTCGCTGCCCGGTGCGGCCCCCGGCTACCTGGAGCTCCTCCAGGACGCGCTGGCCGCCGGCTACGACCCCCGCCCCGACGACCTCGCGGCCCTGCGGACCCTGCGTTCGACGCCCGCCGGTGCCGCGCTGCTGAGCCGCTGCCAGCTGCTGGCCGAGCGGTCGCTGCGCGCCCGCCTGGCGGGGCGCCGCCCCGCGGCGGCGACGGCCATGGTGCCCGCGCCGGCCGGCCCGCGCACCCGGCTGTTCGCCCTCCCGGGCGGCCGCTCGGGCGAGGGCGGCGAATCGAAGCCGAGGCCCCCCAAGCCGCCGGCGCCCGCGCCGGAACGGCCCGTCCCCAAGCCGTCCGAGGTGTTTCCGCCGCGCCGCCGTCCCGCGCCGCCGCCCCCGTCGGAGAAACGCGCGGCCGGGTAGCTAGTCTGGACGGCATGGAATACGTATCCGCGCTCCTGCCGCCCGTGGGGATGGCCGCGTTCTTCATCGGCCTCGTCGTGACGATCGTCAAGAGCCAGGGCGGTCCGAACAAGGCCAAGGAGGACGCGGCCGTGGACGCGGCGCTCGCGCGCGCCGAGGCCGCCCGCCAGGCGGAGGCGTCCCCGCAGACCGGCCGCGCCTGACCGCAGCCGCCTCCCCGCGCCCACCCGGCGGTGGCCGCCCCACCGCGCCCACCCGGCGGCGATCGCCCCACCGCGCCCACCGGCGGCGATCGCCGCACCGCGCCCGCCCGGCCGCGCCCGCCCGGCTGGCCGGCCGTGAGCCCGGGGAGCGGGAAGGCGCCCTGGCTGCGGGGCGTCCGCCGCGCGGGCGGGGCTCCCTTAGAGGACGTACGACCGGTTTACGTCGTACGTCCTTTTTGTTATGTCAATAGCAAGCTATTCCGACATCTCACACTATGGTGGCGACGTGCCCCGTCAATTGGGAGAGCTTGAAGACGCCGTCATGACACGCGTCTGGCAATGGAACCGCCCCGTCACCGTCCGGGAAGTGCTGGAGGATCTCCAGCAGGAACGGTCCATCGCCTACACCACCGTCATGACCGTGCTGGACAATCTCCATCAGAAGGGCTGGGTGCGCAGGGAAGTCGCCGGCCGCGCCTATCGATATACCGCCGTCTCGACGCGCGCCGCCTACTCGGCCGCACTGATGAACGAAGCCTGGTCGAAGAGCGACAACCCGGCGGCGGCACTCGTCGCCTTCTTCGGCATGATGTCGCCGGAACAGCGCGAAGCTCTCGGCGATGCCATCCGCATCGCGCGACGAGACACTCCCGATGAGCACTCCTCATCCCCGGAACCGGAAGCCGAAGCGGAAGGCCGTGGTGAAGTGCGAGGCGAACCGCACCGGCAACCGGAACGGGAACACCGACCGGAACGGGAACAGGGCCCGGAACGGGAACAGGGCCCGGAAGAAGCCCACGGGCACCCCGAGGGCGCCGATGGCGGCACCGGCCCCGAGCGATAGCGTCTCCAGCCATGTCCTCCTCAGAGCACCCGTCTCCACGCCCCAATGCCGCTGTGAAAACCGTGACCGTCCGGCGGGCCAGGACCACCGATGTCCCGGCGGTGCGCCGCCTTGTCGACCCGTACGTCGGCTCGGGCATCCTGCTCGACAAAGCGACCGTCACGCTTTACGAGGACATCCAGGAGTTCTGGGTCGCGGAACGCGACGAGGACGCCGTCGTTGTCGGCTGCGGCGCACTCCATGTGATGTGGGAAGACCTCGCCGAAGTCCGCACTCTCGCCGTCGACCCCCACTTCAAGGGCGCCGGTGTCGGGCATCAGGTGCTGGACAAGCTGCTGGACACCGCCCGGTGGCTCGGTGTGCGCCGGGTATTCTGCCTGACCTTCGAAGTGGACTTCTTCGCGAAGCACGGCTTCGTGGAGATCGGTGAGACGCCCGTCGACGCGGATGTCTACGCGGAGCTCCTGCGTTCCTATGACGAGGGTGTCGCCGAGTTCCTCGGTCTCGAACGAGTGAAGCCGAACACCTTGGGCAACAGTCGGATGCTTCTGCACCTGTGACCGAGAGCGGCCCACGATCCCGAACGGGATCCAGAACCGCGATCCCGAACGGGTTCCCGAACCGCGATCCCGAACGCGGATCCAGAACCGGGATCCAGAACCGCGATCCCGCACCGGCATCCCGCACCGGCATCCCGTACGGCATCGTGAACGGATCCCTATGTCCGAATCGCGCACGTTTCCCGCGTTCTCGCGGTTCTGAACCTCTCCCAAGGGTTTGTGTTTTCCAGAGAAAAGCGGTTTCCTTTCCGCGTACTGCATTTTCGATGAAAGGAAATCCGGTGGCACAGAAGGTTCAGGTCCTTCTTGTCGACGACCTCGACGGCGGCGAGGCGGACGAGACCGTGACGTTCGCTCTGGACGGCAAGACCTACGAGATCGACCTCACCACCGCCAACGCGGACAAGCTGCGCGGTCTGCTGGAGCCGTACACGAAGAGCGGCCGGCGTACCGGCGGCCGTGCCGCAGGTGGCCGTGGCAAGGGCCGCGCCGCCTCGGGTGGCAGCCCGGACACCGCGAAGATCCGCGCGTGGGCCAAGGAGAACGGCTACAACGTGAACGACCGTGGCCGCGTCCCCGCCGACATCAAGCAGGCCTACGAGGACGCCAACCGCTGAGTGCCCGTGGCGGCACGCAGCAGTCGTACCCGATGGCACTCCGTGGCCGCGGCGGCGACCAGCCGCGCGAGCGAAGGTGCGCCGCCACCGCCCCCCACGGCCGACAGGGCCGGGAGCGTCGGCTCCACCTCACGTCCGGGCTCAGGGGGGCGTAGCCACACAGCGGCGCCGTGGGCGCCGGATCCGCTCCATCCAGGGGGAATCGGGGCGGTCATCCGGCCGCCCGCCCCGTGCGCGGTCAGATCCAGGGCGATTCCGCCCCACTCCAGCCAGTCGAGGAGACCGGGCAGCTCGTCAGCGCTCCCCGCGGCCACGAGCATCAGCACCCGGCTCCCGTCGATCGCGACGGGCCAGCCGCCATCGACGCGTCCCAGTACGGCGGGCGCGGCGGCGGCGGGCAGTTCCAGCGCGTCGAAGCGCAGCCCGGTGCGGAGCCGCACCGGCGGTCCCGCCGCCGTGGCCCAGCCGAGCTCGTGCTCGTACCACCGCGCGGTGCCACCGTCGAGCGGCGTACGAGGGAGCGGGACGGTGAAGGCCATACCCGGGGAACTCCCGACGCGTCCCGGAAGTTACGGAATGTGCGGGGTCGATCGCGCTGGGTCGCGGAAGCGGGGGCGTGCGGACGCTCTCCGCAGCGCAAGGATGTTCGCCCGTAGCGGAGGGAACCGGGGTGCGCCGCATGGAGTGTCACTGCCAACGGGTAAGACATCCCTTGTGGGGAGGGGCGACACGCAGGCGCGGACGTCTCACGTTCGCCATCGGCGTAGTGCCGGTAGGGCTAACTGCCTGGCCTGCGGGAACATCGTCTCGCACCATCGGGTTGGAGCATTTGTCGGCGTTCGGGTCAGGAGGCCATCGACGGGTGTCGGCAGTTGGAATGAGCGGTCCCCGCTTGCGGGACTAAGCTGCGGAAGGACAGGGAGGGGACCGACCCCTTACTGCCTGACCGCTCTGAGGAGCGATTAACGATGTTCGAGAGGTTCACCGACCGCGCGCGGCGGGTTGTCGTCCTGGCTCAGGAAGAAGCCCGGATGCTCAACCACAACTACATCGGCACCGAGCACATCCTCCTGGGCCTTATCCACGAGGGTGAGGGTGTCGCCGCTAAGGCCCTGGAGAGCCTCGGGATTTCGCTCGAGGCGGTCCGCCAGCAGGTGGAGGAGATCATCGGCCAGGGGCAGCAGGCCCCGTCCGGTCACATCCCCTTCACCCCCCGTGCCAAGAAGGTCCTGGAGCTGTCGCTCCGCGAGGCCCTTCAGCTGGGCCACAACTACATCGGCACGGAGCACATCCTGCTCGGCCTGATCCGCGAGGGCGAGGGCGTCGCCGCCCAGGTCCTCGTGAAGCTCGGGGCCGACCTCAACCGGGTGCGGCAGCAGGTCATCCAGCTGCTCTCCGGCTACCAGGGCAAGGAAGCCGCCACGGCCGGTGGCCCTGCCGAGGGCACCCCCTCCACGTCCCTGGTCCTCGACCAGTTCGGCCGGAACCTCACCCAGGCCGCTCGTGAGTCCAAGCTCGACCCGGTCATCGGGCGCGAGAAGGAGATCGAGCGGGTCATGCAGGTGCTGTCCCGCCGTACGAAGAACAACCCGGTCCTCATCGGCGAGCCCGGCGTCGGAAAGACGGCGGTCGTCGAGGGCCTGGCCCAGGCCATCGTCAAGGGCGAGGTGCCCGAGACCCTCAAGGACAAGCACCTCTACACCCTCGACCTCGGTGCGCTGGTCGCCGGCTCCCGCTACCGCGGTGACTTCGAGGAGCGCCTGAAGAAGGTGCTCAAGGAGATCCGGACCCGCGGCGACATCATCCTGTTCATCGACGAGCTCCACACGCTGGTCGGTGCGGGTGCCGCCGAGGGCGCCATCGACGCGGCCTCCATCCTGAAGCCGATGCTGGCGCGCGGTGAGCTCCAGACCATCGGTGCCACCACGCTCGACGAGTACCGCAAGTACCTGGAGAAGGACGCCGCGCTGGAGCGCCGCTTCCAGCCCATCCAGGTCGCGGAGCCGTCGCTGCCGCACACCATCGAGATCCTCAAGGGTCTGCGCGACCGGTACGAGGCGCACCACCGTGTCTCCATCACGGACGAGGCGCTGGTGCAGGCCGCCACCCTGGCCGACCGGTACATCTCGGACCGCTTCCTGCCGGACAAGGCGATCGACCTGATCGACGAGGCCGGTTCCCGGATGCGTATCCGCCGGATGACCGCGCCGCCGGACCTCCGCGAGTTCGACGAGAAGATCGCGGGCGTCCGCCGGGACAAGGAGTCGGCGATCGACTCCCAGGACTTCGAGAAGGCGGCGTCTCTCCGCGACAAGGAGAAGCAGCTGCTGGCGGCGAAGGCCAAGCGGGAGAAGGAGTGGAAGGCCGGCGACATGGACGTCGTCGCCGAGGTCGACGGCGAGCTGATCGCCGAGGTCCTCGCGACCGCCACCGGCATCCCGGTCTTCAAGCTGACGGAGGAGGAGTCCTCCCGTCTGCTCCGCATGGAGGACGAGCTGCACAAGCGCGTCATCGGGCAGAAGGACGCCATCAAGGCCCTCTCGCAGGCGATTCGCCGTACGCGGGCCGGCCTGAAGGACCCGAAGCGCCCGGGTGGCTCGTTCATCTTCGCCGGCCCGTCCGGCGTCGGTAAGACCGAGCTGTCCAAGACGCTCGCCGAATTCCTCTTCGGCGACGAGGACGCGATGATCTCGCTCGACATGTCGGAGTTCAGCGAGAAGCACACCGTTTCCCGCCTCTTCGGCTCCCCGCCCGGATACGTCGGTTACGAAGAGGGCGGCCAGCTCACCGAGAAGGTGCGCCGCAAGCCGTTCTCCGTCGTCCTCTTCGACGAGGTCGAGAAGGCCCACCCCGATATCTTCAATTCCCTTCTCCAGATCCTGGAGGACGGTCGCCTGACCGACTCCCAGGGCCGGGTCGTGGACTTCAAGAACACGGTCATCATCATGACGACCAACCTCGGGACCCGGGACATCTCGAAGGGCTTCAACCTCGGCTTCGCGGCCCAGGGCGACGTCAAGACCGGATACGACCGGATGAAGGCGAAGGTCAACGAAGAGCTGAAGCAGCACTTCCGGCCCGAGTTCCTGAACCGTGTCGACGACACGGTCGTCTTCCACCAGCTCAGCCAGGACGACATCATCCAGATCGTCGACCTGATGATCGCCAAGGTGGACGAGCGCCTCAAGGACCGCGACATGGGCATCGAGCTCAGCGGCTCCGCGAAGGAGCTCCTCGCCAAGCACGGCTACGACCCGGTGATGGGTGCCCGGCCGCTGCGCCGGACCATCCAGCGCGAGATCGAGGACATCCTCTCGGAGAAGATCCTCTTCGGCGAGCTGCGGCCCGGTCACATCGTGGTGGTCGACACCGAGGGCGAGGGTGCGGAGAAGAAGTTCACCTTCCGCGGTGAGGAGAAGTCGGCTCTGCCGGACATCCCGCCGATCGAGCAGGCCGCGGGCGGCACGGGCGGCCCGAACCTGTCGAAGGACGCGTAACGCCGCGCTGAGGCCGTAGGGCCGCGAGGCAGCGACACCTGAAGGGCTCGTCCCGGACCGTATCCACGGTCCGGGACGAGCCCTTCTTCCGTCTCAGAGCGCCGAGGACTCGCAGGCGCTCGCAGCCGCTCGCAGCGCTCTGCGTGCCTTCAGCGCTCCCAGCGCTCCCCGCGCTTTCCGAGCCCTCAGCGTGCCGAGCCCTCAGCGCTTTCCGAGCCCTCAGCGCTTTCCGAGCTCTCAGCGCGTTCCGAGTTCTCCGCTCTCAGCCCTCCCAGGTCGTGACGGTCAGGCGGTCACCGAAGAGCTCGTGGCCGATGACCTGGCGTTTGACGGACGACGACAGGCCGATCGAAAGCCCGGGGACGTCACGCAGCGGCCTCAGGTCCAATCGCCTCCCGCTCCCGCTCCCGCTCTCGCTCTCGCTCTCGCCCGTGATGGTGCCGTTCAGTTCGAGGGCGCGCAGCCGGGGCAGCCCGGCCAGGGCCTCCAGATCCGCGGTGCCCACCCGCACCCGGGACAGGGAAACCGTGCGCAGACCCGGCAGGCCCCTCGGCAGCGTCCCGGCCGCCGCGGCGGGGCAGAGCGCGAGGGACAGCGATTCCAGGCGACCCGACCCGCTCAGGAAGCCCAGGTCCGTCAGGACGTGGTTGTTCGAGATGTCGAGGTGCGTGGCCTCGTGCCCGGCGAGCGCCGCCCCCAGCTCGTCGCCGGTGAAGTCGCCCATGATCACCACGTGTCCGGCACGGCGAAGGCGGGGCAGCTGTGCGAGCTGCTCCCGGGTGGACACGACGACGAGCACCGCCGTCAGGTCCACGCGGCCCAGGACCTCGCGGGCGTACTCCTCCGCCGGATAGGCGGACCAGCGAGAGGCCAGCCACGGACTGGGCCGTCGGCCGTCGGCCACGAAACGCCGGGCGTACGGGATGGCCTCCCGGCCTCCGATCTCGTTGAGCAGCTGGAACGTCGCGTCGTCGGCCAGGGCGGGCCGCTCGCCCGGTTCGGGGAGCAGCGGCAGGACGTACGGGCCGAGCCGGGCCAGTTCCCGCAAGCGCGTGGCGTTCGCCGGCGGCAGGACGCCGCGTACCGCCGCGCGGGTGCGTTCGTCGGTGTGCTCGTCCAGCCACGCGGCGTGCTGGGCGCACAGGGCGGCCAGCACGTACAGGCTCGTGCGGCGGTCGCCCTTGGCGGCGTCGCCCGCCTGCAGCAGGCCGTTCACCAGCATCGGCAGCCGACGGCGTGAGCAGTGCCCGGCGGCGAGCAGCAGGACGTCGTGCCACTGCTGGTCGTGGGCGTGCTGGAGCATCTCCTTCAGGTTGTCGTCGTCCACGAACTCCTTTGCCGCCAGGAAGTCCTGGAAGGTGCGGTGCGCGAACTGGAACGTGTCGGCGGAACGCTCCTGGAGGAGGCCGCTGCGATTGAGGAGATGGTTCAGGACGGCCTCCGGGCCGCCCTGGTCCCGTACGCGGGGCATGCCCGGCAGGGCGCGGGCCAGCTGGTGCAGCGCCTGGTCGCGGGTGAACTCGGTCTGGCCGCCGCGCACCAGCCAGGCCGCGATCCGCTGGAGCAGCTGCTGATGCTCCTCCACGTTCATGGTGATGCCCTCGGGGGCGTCGACGCTGCGGCGGCTGTCGCGGGTGCCCAGGAGCATCTGGAGCGCCGATTCGTACAGGGCCCACCGGGTGTCCGGGAGGAAGCCCTGCCGCAGCCGGTGCAGGGCGCAGATGACCGCGCAGAGCAGGGGGGTGCGGGCGAGGTCGCTCAGGGCGGGGTTCCTGGCGAACTGCTGGGCGAGACCGCGTTCGAGGTCGTCCAGGTCCTCGTGCGGGTCGGCGTCGAGGCGGGCCGCCCTGTGCCAGGCGCTGACGAACGCCTGGATGTCGGTGTCCCGCATGGGCAGCAGTGTCAGCTCGTCGAACCCGGCGGACGCGAGCCAGGCCGGTTCGACGGCGAGCGGCCGTACGGTCGCCACGCAGCGTGTACCGGGGAAGCGGGCCAGCAGGCCCGACAGCCAGGCGTGGGTGGCTTCGCGCTCCTCCCGTGGCACCTCGTCCAGGCCGTCGACCAGCAGCAGCGCTCGGCCGTCCTTGAGGACGCGGCCCGCCCAGCCGTCCGGCGCGGTGTCCACCATGAGCCGGGCGGCCCGTGGCAGCTCCTCAGGGGTGGGCAGGGCGTCCCCGCGGGCGCGGAGCGTGCGCAGCGGCACCACGAACGGCACCCGCCCGTTCAGCTCGGCGAGCTCGGGGCCGAGCGTGCCCGCGGCGGCGTGCGCGGCCAGCCACCACAGCAGGGTCGTCTTCCCGGCGCCCGCGTCGCCGCGCAGCAGCACCCGGGGCCGGGACGCCAGCAGGTCCTCGACGCGCTGGGGTGCGGGCGCGGTGGCGGCGGGCTCGCGGGAGGCGGCCTCCAGGGACAGGTACGCGGTGTCGAGGTCCCACTCGGACGCCCGTTTGCCGAGCTCGTCCAGGCCGAAGATCCTCGTCCGCCGGTAGGCGGCGCCGAGGGCCTCGGCGTACTCCTCGGCGTACGCGCGGTCCTCGACGTGCGGACCGGTGAGGGGCGGGAGGTGCGCTGTCAGGAAGACCCCGGCGGTGGACATGAAGACTTCCAGGAACCGGTTGTCGGCGGTGACCGACGGGAGGGGGACGCAGTGGGCCCGCCGGTGGCCCCGTCCCGGGGGGATCTCGCGCACGATGCCGACGAGGCTGGCGCCCGCGAGGACCGGTGCCCCGGACAGTCCGGCGAGCGGCGACGGCCCGCCGGTCGGCTCCGTGGCGGGCGGGCGGTCGAACTCGAAGACGAGCCGGTTCCGTACGAGCCCCGCCAGGGGGAGGACCGTGCCGCTGAACTGGTCCAGGTCGAGCCTGCGCCCGTCGTCGTACCGCTGGATCCGGGGAAAGCCGAGGATCTCGCAGCCGCGTACCGGGTGCTCGGTGTCCAGCTCCCTGAGGTCGGGCACGTACCGCTCGTCGACCACGTGGTCGAGGAGCTTGAGCAGGGCCGCGTCGAGCCGCCGGTCCGACCAGACGACCCGGCCGGGCAGGGGGTGCGGGCGGCCCGGGAGCGCCACGGCGACAGGGCCGTCACCGACGACATGGGCGCAGGTGAGCACCGTGTCGGTGCTCAGCAGGACGCCGCTGCCCTGGCGCTCGCCCAGGACGGCGACGGCGCCACGCGGACTCAACGCGACGCCTCCCGCACGGCGCCGCCGAAGTCGGTGACGTCCGCCGCGGCATCGTCGCCCACGAGCCAGCCCCTGCCCGTGCGCGCGTCGCGGGGTTTGAGCGTGAACGCGACCCGGTGCGTGTCGCCGGTCGTGCGGGCGGCGTCGGCGCCCGCCTCGACCACCCACGCCTTGACCTTCGTCCCGCCCTTGATCTCCTTGCGGAGTTCGATGGTGAACTCCATCTCGATGTCGCCCATCTCGAAGACGACGGGCTGCCCGGTGGCGCGGGTCGCGGCGTCGACGAGCTGGTCGCGTACGGAGGCGATGGCGTCGGCGAGTTCGATGCTGGTCATGGCCCGGACCGTACCCTCCGTACGGTCCGGGCGACGGGGCTTCGGCGGAACAACCCGGCTGTCAGCAGGGCGAGTCCGGCTTCCGCCAGGCGCACTCGACGTCGGTTGACCCCTCGGGCGGCTCCTCGGTGGCCCGGGTGGAACGGGGCTCCGCCGTGCGGATGGCGCCGGCGGCCGTGTCGGACGAGGCCAGGGTGACGACGACAGCGTCCTCGACGCTCTTCACCGACGACGCCAGGTAGTTGTTGAGGACGACGCTGTAGACGAGCCGCCGCCCGGCCGCGTCCGTGACGTAGCCGGACAGGGCCGACGCACCCGTCAGCGAGCCCGTCTTGGCATGGGCGTTGAGCGCGGCCGGGGTGCCGCACATACGGTTGCGCAGGGTGCCGCCGACCGCGCGGTCCTGGGCGCAGGCGACGGGCAGTGACGCGTACCAGTCGGCGTACCAGGGGGCGTCCTGGACGGCGACGAGGAGCCGGGTGAGTTGGGCGGCGGGGAAGAGGTTCATCCGGGACAGTCCGGAGCCGTCGACCTGACGGAGCTGCCCGGTGTCGACGCCCTCCTTCTTCAGGTACGCGGCGATGGCGGCGAGCCCGTCGCTCCAGGTGCCGCGCCCGGAGACCTCGTGGCCCATGGTCTTGGTGAGGGCCTCGGCGTGCATGTTGTTGGAGAGTTTCATGAAGGGGTGCATCAGCTCCTTCAGCGGCATGGAGCTGTGGTCTGCGAGGAGCCTGGCGGTGACCGGGGTGGCGACGCCGAGCCTGGTGGGGCCGTCGACGCGTACGCCGTGGGCGGCGAGGGCGTCGGCGAAGACGGCGGTCGCGTAGCCGGTCGGCTGGTCGACGGTGACCCACTCCTTGGTGGGGGAGGCCGACAGGGGGATCTCGCCGGTGATCACGATGGTGTTGGTGCCGTGCTCGCGCTCGATGGCGAGGGTGTCGGGGCGGCCCGCCGGGACGGTGACCGCCCGGTTGGCGATCCGTACGTAGTCGGTCTTCGGCACCAGGCTGACCTGCGGTTTCACCCCTGCGGTCGCGGCCGGGGAGGCCTGGACGGCGATGGTGCCCGAGTCGTAGTCGGTGTCCGGGGCCAGGGTGAGCGGCGAGATCTGCGCCGAGTAGTACGAGGACTCGTCGTCGGCGGCCCAGGAGCGGCCCAGGCGGTGGGTGTCGAAGCGGGTGTCGTCGGCGACGAGCCGGCCGGTGACCCGGGTGATGCCGGAGGCGGCGACCCGGGCGGCGAGCCGGTCGTAGTCGGTGGCGAGGGTGGTGGGGTCGCCGGTGCCCCGTAGGTAGAGGTCGCCGCGCAGGACGCCGGAGGTGCGGCGGCCGACGGTGAGGACCTCCGTACGGAACCGGTGGTCCGGGCCGAGCAGGGCCATGGCGGCGATCGAGGTGGCGATCTTCGTGTTGGACGCGGGCATGAGCCGGTCGCCGCTGTCCCGCTGGTACAGGACGTCGCCGGTCGTGGCGTCGGCGACGGCCACGCTGACGGCACCGCCGTCGAGCCGGGGGTCGGTGAGGATCCTGTCGATGGCGCCCTTGAGCCCGGTGTCGGAGGGGCCGGCGCCGGCCGGGGAGCCCGTGAGGCCGACGAGGCCCAGGAGGGCCGCGATGCTCACGAGGCCGGCGGTCAGTGTGGTGAGCGTGGTCCGGGTGGTGGCCGGTGTGGTCCGGGGGGTGGAGAGACGGGTGTGCGGGCGAGGCGCGGATGGCGCGGATGGACGCGTCACGGGTCTGCTCATGGCACAGGAGCATCCCGGAGGGGACGCGGAGCCGGAAGAAGGCGTGGCGGGACTTCGGACCCGGAAAAGGTGGCGTTCGGGCCCGCTGGTCGTGACAAGGCGCACAGCCGTTCCGAGCGGTACTAGCCGGAATAGTGGGATGTTTCGGGCATGTGGCGCCCAAGGGGGTGGAGTGGCCCTGCCGATGGCACCCTGCTGGTGGGTGCGCCCATGGGGCCGACGGGTCGCGGCGGGGGGCCGCCTTGGACTTCGTAGGAAACTGCGGCTTTTGTCCATAAATGCTGGTGTTGCGCAGGAGAAGGGGGTGGACGTCAAGAAGGTGGGTCACACACCCGTTTCTACGACCGAATGTCGTAGATGGGGCGTTTGGGGTGGGATGGGAGAAGCCGGTACCAAGGGATGACCAGCCGCCCGGCGCACCGCTCGCGTCGGGTCCGTTCTTGCCCGGAGGTCTTCCCCGCATGTCGAAGCGCGTCAAGCAGTCCGCCCGTAACGCCGCCGTCGCCGCCCTCGCCGCCGCCGGCATGGGAGCGACGATGGTGTTCGGAGGCGGTACTGCCGTCGCCGCCGAGGTGCAGGCCGCGCCCGCCATCGAGGCGTCGGCGGCCGTCGCCGCCCAGGCCGACGCCCAGGCCGCCGCCGCGAAGAAGGCGGCAGCCGCGAAGGCCGCTGCCGCGAAGGCAGCCGCTGCCAAGAAGGCCGCAGCCGCGAAGAAGGCCGCCGCTGCCAAGGCCGCTGCCAAGGCCGCCGCCAAGAAGGCCGCCGCCAAGAAGGCCTCGTCCTGGGTCAAGCCCGTCGTCGGCTACACGCTGACCGCCAGCTACAACCAGGGCGGCAACATGTGGACGAACAAGCACTCGGGCCAGGACTTCGCGGTTCCGGTCGGCACCGCCGTCAAGGCCACGCACGGCGGCACCGTCGTGAAGGCCGGCCCCAACGGTGGCGGCGACGGCCCGGCCTACGGCAACGCCGTGGTGATCAAGCACGGCAACGGCACGTACTCGCAGTACGCGCACCTGTCCAAGATCAACGTGAAGATCGGCTCGAAGGTGAAGACCGGCCAGGTCATCGCCCGCTCCGGCAACACCGGCAACTCGTCCGGCCCGCACCTGCACTTCGAGATCCGTACGACCCCGAACTACGGCTCGTCCGTGAACCCGGCCAAGTTCCTGCGGGCCGAGGGCGTCACCATCTGACGCACGGCACGCACGGCCCCCAGCGGGACACGCACCGCAGGCTCGGCGCGCGGCAGCGGGACACGCACCACACACGACGCGCGCCACACGCGCCACACGCGCCGCGCACCCGGCAGCGGGCGCGGACGACCTCACGGCCATCCGACCCCCGGCACTACGCCGGGGGCCGGATGTCGTCCGGGAACGAGATCATCGGGAAGCTGCCCGTCGCCGTCGGCGCGTGCTCCGGCAGCCAGAGCACCGCGATCGCGCCGCCCGAGCGGCCGGCCTCCGTCCCCTCAGGCGCCGCGTTGCGGAAGGTGAGCCGCGCGCCCAGGACGCGCGCCTGGCCCGCCGCGATGGTCAGCCCGAGCCCGTGCCCCGCTCCCGCCCGGTCGCTCGCGCCCGTACGGAAGCGGCTCGGGCCCTCACGCAGCAGCTCCTCGGGGAAACCGGGGCCGTGGTCGCGCACCCGCAGGACGCGGCCCTCGACGGTGACCTCCACCGGCGGCTTGCCGTACTTGGCGGCGTTGGTGAGCAGGTTGCCGAGGATCCGCTCCAGGCGCCGCGGATCGGTGTTGACCCACGACTCGTGCACCACCCGGATCGTCGCCTCCGGGTTCAGCACCGCGACCCGGCGGGCGACGAACTCGCCGAGCGCTATCTCCTGGAGTTCCGCCCGTTCGGAAGCACTGTCCAGCCGCGCCACCTCCAGCACGTCCTCGACCAGCGTCCGCATCGCCTGCGCCCGGTCCCGTACCAGTTCGGTGGGGCGGCCGGGCGGCAGCAGTTCGGCAGCCGTGAGCAGTCCCGTGACGGGGGTGCGCAGCTCGTGCGCGATGTCCGCGGTGACGCGGCGTTCGGCCTCGATCCGCTCGTGCAGCGCGTCGGTCAGCGCGTCCACGGCGCGGGCGAGCTCGTCGGTCTCGTCCCGTACGACACCGCCGATGGCGTCCCGGACGCGGACGTCCGTGTTGCCCTGGGCGACCTTGCCCGCGGCGGTGGCGGCCTTGCGCAGCCGCCGTGACAGCTGGCCGCCGATCAGCACGCCGAGGGCGCAGCCGCCGAACACGACGGACACCGAGCCGACGACGAGGGCCTGGTCGAGGTCCTTCATGATCGTCGCGCTGCGGTCGGCGAACCGGGTGTGCAGCGACAGGACGTCGCCGTTGCCGAGCGGCACGGCCGCCCACACGTCCGGCGCCCCGCTCGTGTGCTCCTGCACGTACGTCCCGCGCCGCTTCTGGCGCATGAGCCGGTCCAGCTCGCGCGGCAGGGCCGGGTCGTTGAGCTTGGTGCCGAACCTGGCCTCCTTCGGCTTGGACGACTCGTACATCCGCTGGGCGAACAGCAGCCGCTCCATCTGGACCTCGCGCGCGTTGTCGAGCATCGACACGCGTGCGGCGTTGTGGACGACAAGGCTGAGCGCGACCGCGATCAGCGCGCCGACGGCCGCGATGGCGATGGAGATCTTCCAGCGCACACCGGTGCGCAGGGCGAGGTACTTCATCGGGCGACCGTCATGCTCTGGGCCCGTCACGCCTTGAGTTTGTAGCCGAAGCCGCGGACCGTCTCGATCCGGTCCTGGCCGATCTTGGTGCGCAGCCGCTGCACATGGACGTCGACGACCCGGGTGTCGCCGCCCCAGCCGTAGTCCCAGACCCGCTCCAGCAGCTTGTCGCGCGACAGGACGGTGCCGGGCGCCGACGAGAACTCCAGCAGCAGCCGCATCTCGGTCGGGGTGAGCGCCACGGGCGCGCCGTCCTTGCGTACCTCCATGCCGTCGGTGTCCACCTCCAGGGTGCCGAAGACCAGTACGCCCGTGTCGGCGTCGTCGTCCGGGCCCGCGCCGTCGCCGCCGGGCGTGCGGCCCGCGTGCCCGAAGCGGCGCAGGACGGCACGGATCCGGGCGACCAGCACCGCGCCGTCGAACGGCTTGGTGACGTAGTCGTCGGCCCCGGCCTCCAGGCCGAGCACGACGTCGATGGAGTCGGCGCGCGCGGACAGCATGATCACGGGGACGGTGGACTCGTCCCGGATGCGCCGGCAGAGGCTGACGCCGTCCATGCCGGGCAGCATCACGTCGAGCAGGGCGATGTCCGGCCGGCGCTCACGGAACGCCTCCAGTCCGGACAGCCCGTCCGGCATCGCCGTCACCGCGAAGCCGTCACGCTCCAGTGCCAGCTGCGTGGCCTCACGGATGACGTCGTCGTCCTCGACGAACAGCACATGGGTCTCGGCCATCCCGCGCCCTCGGTTCCCGCTTCTCGCTCGTTCGGTCAGTTCTCGCTCGGCGCGGTCGGTGCGGGACCGTCGATGTCGCCGCCGTCGACCGCTTTGCTGTACTCGTTGTGCACCCGGTCGTGCTCGGTGAACCTGCTCCCCGCCCACCGGTAGGTGATCACGTCCTCGCCGGACGGATACGCCACCGGGTCGCCCTTCGCGTACACCTGCTTGGTGACGATCAGGTCGCCCCGGTCGATCGCGGAGTACACGGCGGGCTCCTCGAACGCGAACACGTTCTCGTACGCGTACCTCCCGCCGCCCGAGTCGCCCGAGTCGCCCGAGCCTGCCGAGTCCCCGGCGTCGCCCGAACCGTCCTCGCCGCTCCCGCCGTCCTCGCTCTTCTCGGCCCGGGCCCGGTACACATACGTTCCGATGCCGACGGCGTCACCGCACGTCAGAACGTTGACGACCACATCGGGCCGACCGCTGTTGGTCAGGTTCCCGTACGAGGTGTCCACCGGGTACGCGTCGGCCGCGCAGGGCTTGAGATCGTCCTTGACCTGGTCGCTGACCTTGGGGTCGCTCTTGATCAGCCGGATCACGTCGACCTTCTCGAACGGTGGAGCCGAGGAGGCCGGAGAGCGGGGGACGGTGGACGGGCTCACCTGGTCGGTACGGGCGGCTCCCTCGTCGCGCGCACCGGTACCCCCGGTGGAGCACCCGGTCACGAGCAGGCCGACGGCGGCGACCACCGCCATCGCCGTGGTGCTCGCCGCCGGGTTCGTACCGGTGTCGCTTCCGCGTCTGCCGCTCAGGCCGCGCAACGCTCCCGCTCCTGTCCGCCGATACCGCTCGGTCGCCGGCGACGCCGTTCGTCCATGCGCTCCACACGCCCCATACGTTCCGTACCCTCCGTACGCTTCGGCCGGCCGGTGCGGCCGAGGGCGCGGGCGTCGATGTCCCGGCTCTCCAGCTCCTGGCGGAGACGGGCCAGCGCCCGGTGAAGCGTGCTCTTCACGGTACCGGTAGACATCCCGAGCGCGGCGGCGGTCTCCTCGGTGCTCATCTGCTCCCAGTGCCGCAGCACCACGACGCTGCGCTGCTTGGGCGCCAGCACCTTCAGCACGTCCATCAGCAGGGCCCGGTCGGCGTGCTGCTCCGTGGCGTCCTCGACGGACGCGTCGGGCAGCTGCTCGGTGGGGACCTCCTCCAGCTTGCGGGCCCGCCACCACTCGGTCCTGGTGTTGATCATCACGCGGCGCAGATACGCGTCCGCGAGCGCCTTGTCGGCTATGCCGTCCCAGCGGCCGTACGTACGGGCCAGGGCCGTCTGCAGCAGGTCCTGTGCGTCCACCGGGTCGGGAACGAGACGTCGGGCGCTGCGCAGCAGGGCGTCCTGCCGCGTGCGTACGTATTCCTCGAATTCGAGCACCTCGCCGTGCGACATCCCGAACCGCCTCCGTTCCCCGTGACAAGCACTGCTTTGGTCTACGCCACGAGAAGTTACGGAGCTCTTGTCACGGGCCTGTCCGAGGCAGCCGTCGGCGGACGCACGGCTGCCCATCGGTTGTGTAACAGCCCCGGGCGACCCGGCCGCCCCGAAGGCCCCGGCCGTCGCCGGGCCCAGGGTCCGACCGCCGGAAGCGTCCAGACAGCCGTCCGTTCAACCCGCCGGAAGCGTCCAGACAGCCGTCCGTTCAGCCCGCCGGGAGCCGCACGGCCGGCCTCCCGGCACCCTCCGCTCAGCCCGCCGGGAGCCGGTACAAACCGCCGTCCAGGGGCTCCACCAGGCCGTCGGCCACCAAGCCGTCCAGGGCGCGGGCCCGCTGGACCGGCTCGTCCCACACCGCGTCCAGCGCGGCCTGCGGGACCGGCGCCGACGCCTCGCGCAGCACCGCGAGGAGCTTGCCGCGCACCTGGCGGTCGGTCCCCGCGTACGTCTGGCCGCGCCGTGCGGGTCCTTCGTGCGCGGGCTTGCCCGCGAGCCGCCACGCGCAGTGCGCGGCGATCGGGCAGCGGCCGCACTCCTCGTTCCTGGCCGTGCACACCAGCGCCCCCAGCTCCATGGAGGCCGCCGCCCAGCGGGCCGCCGTGCGCTCGTCGTCCGGCAGCAGGGCGCGGGCGAGGCGGCGTTCGGCGGCGGTGGTCGCGTTCGGCGGGTACTGGACGCCCGTGACCGACCTGGCGAAGACCCGGCGGACGTTGGTGTCCAGGACGGCGTGCCGCTGCCCGTACGCGAAGGACGCCACCGCGGCGGCCGTGTACTCGCCGATGCCCGGCAGGGCCAGCAGCTGCGCGTGGTCGCGCGGTACGTCGCCGCCGTGCCGTTCCGTTATCGCGACCGCCGCGCCGTGCAGCCGCAGCGCGCGACGCGGGTAGCCGAGCCTGCCCCAGGCGCGGACCGCCTCGCCCGGCGCCTCGGCCGCGAGGGCGGCCGGGCGGGGCCAGCGGGCGAGCCACTGCTCGTACACCGGCAGCACGCGGGCCACCGGTGTCTGCTGCAGCATGAACTCGCTGACCATCACGCCCCACGCGCCCGCGTCGGGGCGGCGCCAGGGCAGGTCGCGGGCGTGCTGCTCGAACCAGGCGAGTACGGGTGTGTGCAGCCGGCCGGGGGCGGGCGCCAGGGGGCCGGGCGGCGTGGGGGTGGTGTCGGTCGCAGTCATGGCATCCCGATCCTGGCATGCCCCGGCGCGTTCAGGGGGCGAGCGGGTTCAGGAGACGCGCCGGTGCGTCGGCCGGGGGCCGCCCTGCGGCGGTACGCCGTCCCCGTTCCCCTCGTACGAGGACGCGGGGAACGCGGGGGACGTGGGAGGTACGGGCGGTACGGGGGACTCGGAGGACACCCGGCCGTGCGGCGCCGGGGCGCCCGGCCCGGAGGAGGCCGCGCCGGCGGTGGGACCGGGCCCGGCCAGCCAGGTCGCGATGCCCGAGCGGCTCGTACGCATCGTCTCCACCAGCGTCCGCGTGGGCCGGGTCAGCAGCAGGGTGAAGAGGACCACGGCCAGCGCGCCCAGCACCAGGCCCGCCGCCACGTCATGCGGATAGTGGACGCCCACGAAGACCCGCGAGAACGCCATCAGCAGGGCCATCGGCACGGTCAGCCAGCCGATCCGGCGCCAGGCCATGGCGAGCGCGACCGCCGCGGCGCCCGCGATCGCCGCGTGATTGCTCGGGAACGACCAGTCCCCGTAGGGCGGGCACTCCACCAGCGACGCGGCGGCACCGGCGACCGCCCGGCACGGACGCTCCTCGTCCACCACCGACTTCAGCGACTCGCTCACGACATAGCCGAACGCGGTGGCGACCGGCGCCAGGACGGCGAGCGCCACCGCCCGGGAGTCCGCCGGCCGGGCCCGCCACCAGGCGACGAGGAACAGCACGCCGAAGAGCAGCAGTCCGGCCTCCGTCCAGAGTTCGGCGATGAGTTGTACCCAGCCGGGAGTGCCGTGGGCGAAGTCGGTGATGTCGCGATAGAGGTCCTGACTCATGGTTACGGACGGTACCTGGCTCCGGCGGCCGGCCGCGCGCCGCCGTCCGCCGGGACCGGAGCGGACGCCCCGCCGACACCGGACCGGCGCCGGACCGACGTCCCGGACGACGCCCCGGACCGTTGGGCCGGCGTCGGCGCCGCTCCCGAAAGTCCGGCCTGAGCAGCGGTTCTTGAGGGGCCACCAGATGTGATCATCGGCAAAACTTGGCGCATGAGCGGCGGGTGGGGCGGGAGTTGTCGGAGATCAGTCGTACAGTTTCTGCCGTGGGATCTCTGCGCAATCCGGTCGGGCCGCTTCCCTCCTCCATCTACTGGCGTCGGAGGGCGGTCGCGGCGAGCCTGGCCGCGCTGCTCGCGGTGCTGATCGTCTGGCTCGTCACCTCCGGTGGCGACGGCCCGGACGACGGCAAGGCCGGCGCGGGCGGGACGTCCCCCGCACCCTCCATCACCCCCGGACCCTCCGGGTCGGGACCCGCGATCAGCACCCAGCCGGGCGGCCGTGACGAGCCGGGCGACTCCGGCGCGAGCGACGGCGGCGAGGGTACCGACGCGGGCGGCGACGGCGGCAAGAACGGCGACTCGACGTCGGCCGGCGGTACGGGCGGCGGCGGCACCGGGAACGGGAACGGCGGCGGTACGGGTGCCGCGGCGGGCCAGCAGGTGCCCGCCGGCTCCCCGCTGCCCGACTGCGCGCCGGGCGCCGTGCGGTTGACACTGCGCAGCGCCAAGGTCGATTACGCGCCGGGCGAGAAGCCCCGCCTGGAGCTGGTCGCGAAGAACACGTCGGGCACCACCTGCAAGACCGACCTGGGCCCCGCGACGGCCGTGCTGACCATCAAGGACGACCAGGCGGAGCGGGTCTGGTCGTCGAAGGACTGCCCGAGCGGTTCCGGCAGCGTGCTGGTGCGCGTCCCGGCGGGCGGCACCGCCACGTACACGCACGAGTGGGACCGCCGCCCGAGCGAGCCGCGGTGCGCGACCCCCGCCCCGGGCGCCGCCGGGCCCGGTACGTACCTGGTGGAGGCGACGGTGCCGGGCGTGAAGGTGCTGCCCGCGTCGTTCACGCTGGCGAAGGACTGAAGGCCGCCCGCGTCAGACGTACCGCTCCAGGATCGAGGACTCGGCGAGCCGTGACAGGCCCTCGCGGACACTGCGGGCCCGCGCCTCGCCGACACCGTCGACGGTCTGGAGGTCGTCCACGCTCGCCGCGAGCAGCTTCTGCAGGCCGCCGAAGTGCTCCACGAGCCGCTCGATGATCGCGCCGGGCAGCCGCGGGACCTTGGCCAGCAGCCGGTAGCCGCGCGGTGAGACAGCCGAGTCCAGGGTCTCGGGCGAGCCGCTGTAGCCGAGGGCGCGTGCGACGATCGGCAGCTCCAGGAGCTCCGCGTGGCTGAGCGCGTCCAGCTCGGTCAGCGCCTCGGCGACCGTACGGGACCGCTTCGCGGTCGGCTCCGGCACGTAGTCCCGGACCACCAGCTCGCGCTCCGGCTCGACACCCGCGATCAGCTCGTCCAGCTGGAGGGCGAGCAGCCGGCCGTCGGTGCCGAGCTCCACCACGTACTCGGCGATCTCGGTGGCGATCCGGCGGACCATCTCCAGCCGCTGCGCGACCGCCGTGACGTCCCGGACGGTCACCAGGTCCTCGATCTCCAGCGCGGAGAGCGTGCCGGCCACCTCGTCCAGGCGGAGCTTGTACCGCTCCAGGGTGGCGAGGGCCTGGTTGGCGCGGGACAGGATCGCGGCCGACTCCTCCAGGACACGGCGCTCACCGTCCACGTACAGCGCGATCAGCCGCATCGACTGCGACACGGACACCACGGGGAAACCGCACTGCTTGGAGACGCGGTCGGCGGTGCGGTGCCGGGTGCCGGTCTCCTCGGTCGGGATCGACGCGTCGGGCACCAGCTGGACCCCGGCCCGGAGGATCTTGGTGATGTCCTTGTCGAGGATGAGCGCGCCGTCGAGCTTGCACAGCTCGCGCAGCCGCGTCGCGGTGAACTCCACGTCCAGCACGAAGCCGCCCGTGCACATCGACTCGACGGTCTTGTCCATGCCGAGGACGATCAGACCACCGGTGTTGCCGCGGAGGATGCGCTCCAAGCCGTCGCGCAGGGCCGTACCCGGGGCGACGGCGCTGAGCGAGGCGCGCATGAGCGCCTCGTTGCCGGAGCCCGCGCCGGACTTTCCGGGAGCTGCTGCCCCGTCCTTGGCTGCCACTGCACTCCTCCGGCTCGTACGGATGGGCGAGACCAGGGCAAAGTCTAGCGACCCCCCACCCGGACGGGGGCTCGCCCGCGACGACGACCCCCCTCGGCGACGCCCCCGCCCCGTCCCGCGACCGCCCACAGAGGGGCCGCCCGCCCCGGCGGAGACCCCGCCCCACGCCCCCTCCGGACGCCCGGCCCGTCGCGTCGCCGCCGCCCGTCAGCCTCGGTCCGCCGCCTCCACGGAGGGTCTGCCCTTCGGGGCGGGAGCCCTGCGGGCGCGGGGCAGCACCCGCAGAGCGTCCCCGACATTGGCGACCTCCGTGACCCGCATGCCGGCCGGGACCCTGCCCGGGTCGGTCGGGACGAGGGCGTGGGTGAAGCCGAGCCGGTGCGCCTCGGCCAGCCGCCGCTGGACACCGGTGACCCGGCGCACCTCGCCCGCGAGGCCGACCTCGCCGATCGCGACCAGGTTCTTGGGGAGCGGGATGTCCCCGGCGGCCGAGGCCAGCGCCAGCACCACGGCCAGGTCCGCGGCGGGCTCGGTCAGCTTCACGCCGCCCACGGTCGCGCTGTAGATGTCCCGCTTGCCCAGGGCGCTGATCTTCCCCCGCTGCTCCAGCACGGCCAGCATCATCGACACCCGGGACGTCTCCAGACCGGACGTGGTCCGGCGGGGCGAGGGGATCTGCGAGTCGACCGTCAGCGCCTGGACCTCGGCGACCAGCGGCCGCCGCCCCTCCAGGGTGACGGTCAGGCAGGTACCCGGCACCGGCTCGTCGCGCCGGGTCAGGAACAGGCCGCTGGGGTCGGCGAGGCCTGTGATGCCCTCGTCGTGCAGTTCGAAGCAGCCGACCTCGTCCGTGGCCCCGTACCGGTTCTTCACGCCGCGCACGAGGCGCAGCCGCGCGTGCCGGTCGCCCTCGAAGTGCAGGACGACGTCGACCAGGTGCTCCAGCAGGCGAGGGCCGGCGATCGCGCCGTCCTTGGTCACGTGTCCCACGAGCAGCGTGGCCATGCCGCGCTCCTTGGACGCGCGGATCAGCGCCCCGGCCACTTCCCTGACCTGCGCCATCCCGCCGGGCGCGCCGTCGATCTCCGGCGACGCGACGGTCTGGACGGAGTCCAGGACCAGCAGCGACGGCTTCACCTCGTCCAGGTGCCCCAGGACCACCGACAGGTCGGTCTCGGCGGCCAGGTACAGATGGTCGTGGACGGCGCCGATCCGGTCGGCGCGCAGCCGGACCTGGCTCGCGGACTCCTCACCCGTCACGTAGAGGGTCCGGTGCTCCTCGCTGGCCGCCTTCGCGGCCACGTCCAGCAGCAGCGTCGACTTGCCGACGCCCGGCTCGCCCGCGAGCAGCACGACGGCCCCCGGCACGAGCCCGCCCCCCAGCACCCGGTCCAGCTCGTCGACCCCGGTCGAACGGGCCGCGGCCTGCCGCCCGTCGACCTGCCCGATCGGCAGCGCGGCCGTGGCGACCCGCCCGGCGGCGGTGGTACGGGCCGCCGGCGCCCCGCCGTACTCCTCCACCGTCCCCCACGCCTGGCACTCGGGGCAGCGGCCGAGCCACTTCGCGGTCGTCCACCCGCACTCGGTGCAGCGGTAGGACGGCCGTTCCTTGCCGGATTTCGTACGGGCAGCCATGCGCCACACCGTAGCCGCCCCCACTGACACCGCCGCCCACGCGCCGGGAACCAGGTCTCGCCCTATAGCGTCCGCACCCACCTGAAGGCAAAGGTTGCTGTCCCCTTTTGAGGGATACGTTCACCCGTAAGGCTTAAAAGTGCCGAAGGGGTGCGAAGAGTGTGCCTCCTCCTGCCTACCTTCGCCGGATGACGAGCAGCAGGCTGGAGCCCCCCACGCAGACCACCGGCGCACACCGGGCGCAGCGACGGACATCCCAGAGCGACCCCCGCACCGATGCCGGCGGCGCGCAGCGGACCGTGACGCGGCGGCCGCCCGCGCGCTACGAGCCGTATCTCGACGGCCTGTTCACGTACTGCCTGTCCGTCCTGTGCGACCACGACGCGGCCACCGCCGTGCTCGGCGACGTCCTCGCCGTCGCCGAACGGCAGTCGGGGCGCTGTCCCGACGGGGAGACCGAGCGGCGGGCGTGGCTGTACGCGCTCGCCCGCTGGGCCTGTCTGCGCGAGCTCGCCGAGCAGCGGCGCAAGCGGCAGGGCGCCCACGCGGCCCGTACCGCCGACGCCGACGACGCCCCCCGGGTCCCCGACGAGGTCGCCCAGCGGCGGCGCCGGGAGCTCTCCCTGCTCGCCTGGCCCGAGGCCGCCGGGACCACGCCGGAGCAGCGCGAGGCGCTGGAACTCGCCGTACGCCACCAGCTCGGCGCGCCCGGCGTGGCGGCGGTGCTCGGCATGACCCCGCTGGCCGCGCGCGAACTGCTGTCGGCGGCGGCCTGCGAGGTGGAGCGCACCCGGGCGGCCCTCGCCGTCGTGGAGACCGGTGTCTGCCCGGCGGTCGCGCGGCTCACCGGCAACCACCAGGTGCTGCTGTCGGCGGCGCTGCGCCGCGAACTGGTCCGGCACGTGGACGACTGCCCGCGCTGCCGCCGCGCCGCCGAGCGCGCCGGGGCGGGCGGGCCGTGGCCCGGCTCCTCCGTGACGCCCGAGAACCTGCCGCTCGTCGAGGCCCCCAGGACCGCGGCGTGCGTGCTGATGCCGCACGTGTCGCGGCCCCGGGCGGGCGGGCCCCGGTTCGGCCGCGACGGCTTCCCCCTGGACCCGAAGGACCACGCGGCGCGCCGCGACCGGCTGCGCGCGCGGGCGGTGACGACGACCGTCGTGGCGACCGTGGTAGCGGCGCCGGTGCTGGCCCTGTGGGCGGCGTACCGGGGCGACAGCTCCCCCCGCACCGACCGCGAGGGCCCGGCGGTCAGCGCCGCCGACACCGGCGACGAGACCGCCGCCGGCGACCGGTCGGGCCGCCGCTACGAGAACACGGGCAACGCCCGGATCGGCGGCCCCCGCCTCCGGGACACGGCCCCCGCCCCCGACGTGTCCGTCGAGGTCATCAGCGCCGGCACGCCCGCCCGCCCCGGGCAGCCGGGACCCGGCCGGATCACCGTCGCCGCCCAGCCGTACGGCGACACGACGCTCCTCACCCTCACCGCGTCCGGCGGCTCCCCGGTGGCCTGGTCCCTGTGGAGCGACGCGCCCTGGCTGTACGCGAGCCGCTCCTCGGGCACCCTGCACCCGGGCGAGTCACTGGCGGTGTACGTCTCCGTCGACCGCGCCAGGGAACCGCAGGGCCCGTGGAGCGCCCGCGTCGGCGTCAACCCCGCGGGCGCGGTCGTGGAGATCGACGGCCACGGCCCGAAACGCCCGTCGACGCAGAAACCCAAGCCGACGAGCCCGAAACCGACCACGCCCCGTCCCAGCGACCCGGGTCCCGGCACCAGCCCGTCGCCGGGCAACGGCACGACGCCCCCACCGTCATCCCCCGCCCCCGATCCGTCGCAGCCGCCGACGACCCCGCCCCCGTCGTCCGACCCGCCGCCCCAGGACACCCCCGCGCCCACCGAGGACCCCAGCACCCCGGCCGCGTCCCCCCGCTGACCCGCCACGCGCGGGAGGGGGCGCGGAGGGTCGCCCCCGCAGGGGCCGGCGGCAACAGGGCGACCTCAGCCCCCGGCCGCGTCCCCCCGCTGACCGACCACGCGCGGGAGGGGGCGCGGAGGGTCGCCCCCGCAGGGGTCGGCGGCAACGGGGCGACCTCCCCCCGGCCGCGTGCCCCCGCTGACCGACCACGCGCGGGAGGGGGCGCGGAGGGTCGCCCCCGCAGGGGTCGGCGGCAACAGGGCGGCGCCCGACACCGTAAAGCCAAGGCCGCCGACCCCGAGGAGGTGAGCCCGGAGCACCCCCGACCCCACCCCAAAGCGGGACGGAACCCACGACCCGAACCCACCCCACAGCGGGACCGAACCCACGGGAGGAACCCACCCCACAGCGGGACCGACCCACCGCCGGAACCCATGGGAGGAACCCACCTCGGAGCCGGACCGACCCACGGCCGGAACCCATGGGAGGAACCCGCCCCGGAGCCGGACCGACCCACGGCCCGAACCCACGGCCCGAACCCACGGCCCGGAGCGACCGCGTGCCCAGGCGGTCGAACCCGGGATGTGCCCGCTCTACCGGGGCGGGTCCGCCGGGTGGGGGGCCACCAGGGGCAGCTGCGAGGCGAGGCGGGCCTCGCACAGGCCCACCAGCACGTCGTACGCGGCCTTGCCCATCAGCTCCGTCAGCTCCGGCCGGTACGTCACGTAGACCGGCTCGCCCGCGCCGTGCGCCGACGTGGCCGACGTGCACCACCAGTGGAGGTCATGGCCGCCGGGGCCCCAGCCCCTGCGGTCGTACTCGCCGATCGACACCTGGAGCACCTTCGTGTCGTCCGGGCGCTCGATCCAGTCGTACGTACGCCGTACCGGGAGCTGCCAGCAGACGTCCGGCTTGGTCTCCAGCGGTTCCTTGCCCTCCCGCAGGGCCAGGATGTGCAGCGCGCACCCCGCGCCGCCGGCGAACCCGGGCCGGTTCTGGAAGATGCACGACCCCTTCCAGCGCCGGGTCTGGCGGTCGCCGTCCTCGTCGAGCTGCACCCAGCCCGTCTCCGTACCCACGTCGTGGAACTGCCACAGCTCCGGCGACAGCCGGTCCACGTGCGCGGCGACCCGCTTCTCGTCGTCCTCGTCGGAGAAGTGGGCGCCCAGCGTGCAGCAGCCGTCGTCGGCGCGGCCCGCCTGGATGCCCTGGCAGCCGCTGCCGAAGACGCACGTCCAGCGTGACGTCAGCCACGTCAGGTCGCAGCGGAAGACCTGGTCCTCGTCGGCCGGGTCGGGGAACTCCACCCACGCGCGCGGGAAGTCGAGACCCTTCTCGTCCGCGTCCGCGTCCGCGTCGGCACCGGCTCCCGCTCCGGCACCGGCTCCCGCTCCGGCCCGCCCCACGACCTCCGCCCCGGCACGCCCCGCGGTATCCGCAGCCGTGGCGGATGCGCCGGGAACACCCGTCTTGTCGGCGGCGTCGCCCTTGGTCTTCTTCGCCTTCTTCGTCTTCGGCACGCACCAAGCGTATGCGTCGGGGGCAGTAGCGTTCAGGCATGAGACTCGGAGTCCTCGACGTCGGTTCGAACACGGTGCACCTGCTGGTCATGGACGCGCACCCGGGCGCACGCCCGCTGCCCGCCCACTCGCACAAGACCGAGCTGCGCCTCGCCGAACTGCTCGACCCGTCCGGTGCCATCGGCCCCGAGGGCGTCGACCGGCTCGTCACGATCACCCGTGACGCCCTGCACACCGCCGAGGAGAAGGGCTGCGAGGACGTCCTGCCGTTCGCGACGTCCGCGATCCGCGACGCCGCCAACGCGGACGCGGTCCTCCGCCGGGTGAGGGACGAGACGGGCGTCGACCTCCAGGTTCTCTCCGGCGAGGAGGAGGCCCGCCTCACCTTCCTCGCCGCGCGCCGCTGGTTCGGCTGGTCGGCGGGCAAGCTGCTGCTCCTCGACATCGGCGGCGGCTCCCTGGAGATCGCGTACGGCATCGACGAGGAGCCCGACGCGGCCGTCTCGCTGCCGCTGGGCGCCGGGCGGCTGACCGCCGGCTGGCTGCCCGGGGACCCGCCCGACCCGGCGGACGTGAAGGCGCTGCGCCGGCACGTACGGGCGGAGATAGCGCGGACGGTCGGCGAGTTCGCCCGGTTCGGCAGACCGGATCATGTCGTCGCCACGTCCAAGACGTTCAAGCAGCTCGCCAGGATCGCCGGCGCGCCCGGCTCCGGCGAGGGCCTCTACGTCCAGCGGGAGCTGAGTCGTACGTCACTCGAGGGCTGGGTGCCGAAGCTCGCCGCGATGACATCGGAGCAGCGTTGCACGCTGCCCGGCGTGTCCCAGGGCAGGGCGGCGCAGCTGCTGGCCGGGGCGCTGGTCGCCGAGGGCGCGATGGACCTGTTCGGGGTGGACGAGCTGGAGATCTGCCCCTGGGCGCTGCGCGAAGGGGTCATCCTGCGGCGGCTCGACCACCTCCCCGAGTCGTAGCGGCTGCCTTTACGCTGTCCCTCGTGGCAGAACCAGCGGCGGAGTCAGTGGTGCGCATCCCGGATGCGAAGGTCGCCCTGTCGACGGCCTCGGTCTACCCGGAGTCGACGGCGACGGCGTTCGAGGTGGCCGCGCGTCTGGGCTACGACGGTGTCGAGGTCATGGTGTGGACGGATCCGGTCAGCCAGGACCTGGAGGCGCTGCGGCGCCTGTCCGACTACCACCAGGTGCCGGTCCTGGCCGTTCACGCACCGTGTCTGCTGATCACGCAGCGGGTCTGGTCGACCGATCCGTGGGTGAAGCTGCAGCGCGCGCAGGCCGCCGCCGAGAAGCTCGGCGCGTCCACGGTCGTCGTGCACCCGCCGTTCCGCTGGCAGCGCCAGTACGCGCGGGACTTCGTCACCGGCATCTGGCGGATGGCGCAGGAGACGGACGTGCGGTTCGCCGTCGAGAACATGTACCCGTGGCGCTACCGCGACCGGGAGATGCTGGCGTACGCGCCCGAGTGGGACGTCACCAAGGACGACTACCGCCACTTCACGGTCGATCTGTCGCACACGGCGACCGCCCGTACCGACGCGATGGCCATGGTGTCGCGCATGGGCGACCGGCTGGGGCATGTGCACCTCGCCGACGGGCGGGGCTCCGCGAAGGACGAGCACCTGGTCCCGGGGCGGGGTACGCAGCCGTGCGCCGAGCTGCTGGAGCACCTGGCGAGGACCGGGTTCGACGGTCATGTGGTCATCGAGGTCAACACCCGGCGCGCGATGTCCGCCGCCGAACGGGAGGCCGATCTGGCGGAGGCGCTCGCCTTCACCCGGCTGCACCTGGCGTCGGCGGCCCGCGTCTCATGACGGAGCCGCGACGCGGCCGGGGCCGCCCGCGCAGGTCCGCCGCCGACGAGGGTCCCGGCGCACGTGACCGCATCCTGGAGGCGGCCCGCGCCGAGTTCGCCGAGCGCGGCT
Organism: Streptomyces sp. NPDC047886; assembly: GCF_043204435.1. NCBI lineage: Bacteria > Bacillati > Actinomycetota > Actinomycetes > Kitasatosporales > Streptomycetaceae > Streptomyces > Streptomyces sp. NPDC047886. Next base: position 10,850 of record NZ_JBIDCF010000014.1, on the reverse strand, counting down.
ACGACAAGACGTCCGTGCGGGGCATCGCCAAGGCGGCGGGTGTCGACGCGGCGCTGGTCCACCATTATTTCGGTACGAAGGACGAGGTGTTCGCGGCGGCGGTCGAGGTCTCGTTCGAGCCCGCGCTGATCATCCCGGCCGTGCTGGGGCCAGGCCCCGAGGGGGTCGGCGAGCGGCTGGCCCGCTATTTCATCGACGTGTGGGAGAACCCGGCGACCCGCGCCCCGCTGCTGGCGGTGATCCGCTCCGCGCTCACCCACGAGGCGGCGGCGAAGGTGCTGCGCGGTTTCGTGCTGCGGCGGCTCCTGGAGCGGGTGGCCAAGGACCTCGCCGTACCGGACCCGACGTTCCGCGCGGAGCTGGCGGCGTCCCACATGATCGGGATCGCGATCCTGCGGTACGTCGTCCAGGTGGAGCCGCTGGCCTCGGCGGACCCGGACGACATCGTGGCGATGGTCGCCCCGACGCTGCAGCGGTACCTGACCGAAGAGTGACCCCGCCGTCCCGACATCCGGACAAGCTGTCCAGATCTTGGAGTCGCGGCGTACGCTCGAAGCAGTCACACCTCCGATGACGACCGTCTGACCTAACTCTGATGAGGAGCGAGCGGCGATGCCCGAGCTGAGGTCCCGCACTGTCACCCACGGCCGCAACATGGCGGGCGCCCGCGCCCTTATGCGTGCCTCCGGTGTAGCGAGCGAGGACATCGGCAAGCCGATCATCGCGGTCGCCAACTCCTTCACCGAGTTCGTCCCCGGCCACACCCACCTGGCGCCGGTCGGCCGGATCGTCAGCGAGGCCGTCAAGGCGGCGGGCGCGGTTCCGCGCGAGTTCAACACGATCGCCGTGGACGACGGCATCGCCATGGGCCACGGCGGCATGCTGTACTCGCTGCCCTCCCGCGACCTGATCGCCGACTCCGTCGAGTACATGGTCGAGGCGCACTGCGCCGACGCGCTGATCTGCATCTCCAACTGCGACAAGATCACTCCCGGCATGCTGATGGCCGCCCTGCGCCTCGACATCCCGACGGTCTTCGTCTCCGGCGGCCCGATGGAGGCCGGCAAGGCCACGCTGGTCGACGGCACGGTCCGTACGCTCGACCTGGTCGACGCGATCTCCGACGCCGTCAACGACAAGATCTCCGACGCGGACATCCTCCGTATCGAGGAGAACGCCTGCCCGACCTGCGGCTCCTGTTCCGGCATGTTCACCGCCAACTCGATGAACTGCCTGACCGAGGCGATCGGCCTGTCCCTGCCGGGCAACGGCTCGGTCCTCGCCACGCACACGGCGCGCAGGGCGCTGTACGAGAACGCCGCCCGCACCGTCGTGGAGCTGACCGACCGGTACTACGCCCAGGGCGACGAGTCGGTCCTGCCGCGCAACATCGCGACGTTCGCGGCCTTCGAGAACGCCATGGCCCTGGACATCGCCATGGGCGGCTCCACCAACACGATCCTGCACCTGCTGGCCGCCGCCCAGGAGGCCGGCGTCCCGTTCGGCCTGGCCGAGATCGACGCCGTCTCGCGCCGCGTCCCCTGCCTGGCCAAGGTCGCGCCGAACGTGGCGAAGGACCGCACGTACTACATGGAGGACGTGCACCGCGCGGGCGGCATCCCGGCCCTCCTCGGCGAACTGCACCGGGCCGGGCTGCTCAACGAGGACGTCCACTCCGTGCACAGCCCGTCCCTCGCGGACTGGCTCAAGACCTGGGACGTGCGCGGTGGCTCCCCGTCGCCCGAGGCCGTCGAGCTGTGGCACGCGGCACCCGGCTGTGTCCGCTCCGCCGAGGCGTTCTCGCAGTCCGAGCGGTGGGACACGCTGGACGTGGACGCCGAGGGCGGCTGCATCCGCTCCGCCGAGCACGCCTACTCCCAGGACGGCGGCCTCGCGGTCCTCAAGGGCAATCTGGCCGTCGACGGCTGTGTGGTGAAGACGGCCGGTGTGGACGAGTCGATCTGGACGTTCGAGGGCCCCGCGGTCGTCTGCGAGTCGCAGGACGAGGCCGTCGACAAGATCCTCCGCAAGGAGATCACGCACGGCGACGTGGTCGTCATCCGCTACGAGGGCCCCAAGGGCGGCCCCGGTATGCAGGAGATGCTCTACCCGACGTCCTTCCTCAAGGGCCGGGGCCTGGGCAAGACCTGCGCGCTCATCACCGACGGCCGGTTCTCCGGCGGCACGTCCGGCCTGTCCATCGGCCACGCCTCACCCGAGGCGGCGTCGGGCGGCACGATCGCCCTGGTCGAGGACGGCGACCGGATCAGGATCGACATCCCGAACCGCTCGATCGAGCTGCTCGTGGACGAGGCCACGCTCGCGGCCCGCGCCGAGGCCCTGAACGGCGTGTACGCGCCGAAGAACCGCGACCGCAAGGTGTCGGCGGCGCTGCGCGCGTACGCGGCGATGGCGACGAGCGCCGACAAGGGCGCCGTCCGGGACGTCACCAAGCTGGGCTGACAGCACGTCACCGGGCTCGCCCGGCAGCGGAAGGCCGCTCTGGCGGCCCCGGCAGCCCGAGCGGGAACCGGTGGCCCCAGCGGGCACGGCGGCCTGAGCTGCACCGGCGGTCCGGGCAGGCACGGCGGCCTGAGCTGCACCGGCGGTCCGGGCGGGCACGGCGGCCTGAGCTGCACCGGCGGTCCGGGCGGGCACGGCGGCCTGAGCTGCACCGGCGGTCCGGGCAGGCACGGCGGCCCCAGCGGGCACGGCGGCCTGAGCTGCACCGGCGGTCCGGGCAGGCACGGCGGCCCCAGCTGCACCGGCGTCCCCAGCAGGCACGGTGGCCCCAGCGGGCACGGCGGCCCGAGCAGCACCGGCGGTCCGGGCAGGACCGGCAGTCCAAGCAGCACCGGCGGCCCGAGCTGGCACCGGCGGCCGGAGCATTACCAGTAGCCCCCGCCACCCGAGCAGCCACGGCAGCCCAGCCCGGCAGGCAGCCCGTCACCGGGCAGGCGGCCGGTCGGCGGGCAGGTGTGCCGGCCGGCACAGCGCGCGCGGCGACCGGCGGGCCTCACCAGTCCGCCGGGTCGGCCGCCTCCACGGCGAAGACCGTGCCGTCGGGCGCCGCCCCGAACACCTTGCCGTCCGCGACGACCGGCTCCGGCAGCAGCGGCGCGAACGTGTAGCGCCCGCCCGCCATACGGGCCTCGGTCTGCCCCACCACGACGCCCCGCCCGGCGTCCACGGCGAGCAGCCGCCCGTCGGCGGCCATCAGGTACACCCGCCCGTCCGCGACGACCGGGCGCGAGACCCGCGACACGGCCGTCTCCAGCCGCCAGCGCTGCGCCGCCTCGGCGTCCGCCCGCTCCCGGCCGGTGTCGACGGCCACGAGCGACCCGCCCGACCCGACCACGTACACGGTGTCGCCGTCCACGGCCGCCTGCGCCTGGTCGGCGGGCGCCGTGAGCGGGATGCGGCGAGCGGTCCGGTCGGCGAGGTCCAGCCGGACGACCGCGTCCGTGTACAGCTCCCGGTCGGCGGACAGCAGCACCAGCGCGCGGTCGTCGGCCCGTACGGGCGGTACGGGCGTCAGCGAGCCGGTCAGCCGCCTCGTCCACCGGACGGCGCCGTCGCGCGGGTCGACCGAGGCGACCCGCGTGGACCGCCCGTCGCCCGCGACGGACACGGCGAACACCTCGGCGCCGCCCGGGGCCGCCACCCACTGGGCGCCGGGCGGCACGGGCCGCTTCGTCCAGCGTTCATGGCCGGTGCGCCCGTCCAGGGCACGCACCCGCCCGTCGGCGAGGACGAGCAGGACCGTGTGGTCGCCGTACAGGACCTGCGCGTAGGCGGGGATGGCCACGCCCCAGCGGGTCTCGCCGGAGCCGGGATCCAGCGCCTCCAGGCGCGAGCCGTCCGGGGCGACCACGTGGAGGAGCCCGCCGGACAGCACGGGCGCGGCGCCCTGGTCGTCCCCGGCGCCGGCCGCCCCGGCCGTGGTCCCGGCCGTGGTCCCGGACCGGGTGCCCGCGCTCTTCGGCCAGGCCACGGACCAGATGCCCGTACCGTCGTCGGCGCGGAGCCCGGCCGCCTTGATGCCGGGTGCGGCGCAGTAGAGCCCCGCCCCGCCGGCGGTGCACAGCGGCGGCCGGGTGGCGGCGGCCCCGGCCCCGGCACCCGGGCCGGTAGCCTCCCCGGCGCCACCGTCGAGGGTGGTCGCCCACGGCCGGAACGCGTCGGCAACGGCGCCCGCCGGGCCCGTGTCCCGCCCCGGCTCCCGGTCGCCCGCGACGCCCTGGACGGCGACCACCGCGCCCGCCGCGGCGGCGGCCAGCGCGGTGCAGGCGGCCACCCACAGGAGCCGCCGCCGAGGCCGCCGTTCCCCGGCACGCCGCCCGGCGGCGGAGGCACGCGACGGCTCGGGCCCCGGCGCCCGTACGCCCGGCTCCCGTACAGCCGACTCCCGTACGCCCGGCTCTCGTCCACCCGCTTCCCGGACGCCCGGCGCCCGCCGCTGCGCCGGCACGACGTACTCCGCGTCGTACCCCTCGTCGCGTCGCAGCGCGCTCATCAGCTCGTCGGGTGTGGGCCGGGCCTCCGGCTCCTTGGCCAGACACCGCAGCAGCAGCGGCGCGAGGTCCTCCGGCACGCCAGCGAGGTCCGGCTCGTTGTGCACGACCTGGTACGCCACGATGTACGGGCTGTCCGAGTCGAACGGCCCCCGGCCGGTCGCCGCGTGCACCAGCACCGCGCCCATCGCGAACACATCGGCCGCCGGGCCGACGTCACGCGGCCGCTGGAACTGCTCGGGCGCCATGAACGGCGGCGTCCCGATCAACTTGCCCGTCTCCGTCCGCAGATCGCTGTCCGACGGACGCGAGATCCCGAAGTCGATGACCTTCGGCCCGTCGGCCGCGAGCAGCACGTTGCTCGGCTTCAGATCGCGGTGCACCACGCCCGCCCGGTGGATGTCGCGCAGCGCCTCGGCGAGGCCCGCGCCCAGCCGGCGCAGCTCGGCGGCGTCCAGCGGCCCGTTCCGCTTGACCCGTTCCGACAGGGTGGGGCCGTCGATGAACAGGGTGGCCATCCAGGGCCGGCCCGCCTCGGGGTCGGCGTCGACGACGGGGGCGGTGAAGGCGCCGCTGACCCGCCGCGCGGCACTGACCTCCTGGCGGAAACGTGCCCTGAACTCGGGGTCTTCGGCGTGCTCGGCGTGGACGACCTTCACCGCCAGGCGCAGTCCCGAGTCCGAGGTGGCCAGGTGGACGACACCCATGCCGCCCGCGCCCAGGCAGGACTCCAGCCGGTACCTTCCGGCATATTGCGGCTGTTCCGCTTCCGGGAACCGTCCGGACTGCCAGGACTTGCGCGTCGGCGGCATCGTCCACCCCCGTGTGTGATCGTCCGCAAGCGCCGCGTACGCCCGACGCACGCGCGACGCACGGAGCCTAGTCGATGATGCGTACGAACCGGCCACGGCTTGTTAGCCTGCGCGCGGCGCATCCGCACCCGGCGGGCGCCTCATGGGGGGAGGGCCGCATGGCCACCGAGGAAACCACACAGAACGCGGAACTCGCGGGCGTCGAGACGCTGTCCGTGAAGCGCTACCCGGTCGCCCCGGGCTACCGCCTGAACGTCCGCAGCGGTCCCGGCACCCAGTACCGGCTGATCAGGACCCTGCCCGAGGGCGTCAGCGTCCCGATCAACTGCCAGACCCCCGGCCAGTGGGTCACCGGCCCGTACGGGACGTCCAACATCTGGGACAACATCGCCAACGGCGAGTACGTCTCCGACGCGTACGTCAACACCGGCCGCGACGGCTACGTCACCATCCGCTGCGCCTGACGCCTTCCGGCCACGCGCCGGGCGGGGCGGTGTTCGTCGCCCGGGGATAATCGACCCCGTGAGCGAACAACACGACCAGCACGAGCACGATGAGCAGGGCGAGCAGGGCGGCGCCGGGCGTACTCCCGCAGGGCCGCAGCCCGAGCCCATCCGTTTCTTCGGTACGACCTGGGTCGACCACGACGGCGGCTACGCGCTGCGGCGCGCCGGTGTCGCGGCCGGCTCGCTCGCCGCGGCAGTCGCCGGGGCCTTCGTGCTCCGGTTCGGCTACCAGGGCCTCGCCGTGGCGCAGGTCGGCGGGTTCGTCAACGCCCTGGTCGTCGTGATGTTCGCGGTGTGCACGGCCATCGCGTTCCGCAAGACGTGGGAGGGCTTCACGCGTCGCCCCGCCGAGCCGTCCCGTGAGGACGCGCTGCGCGGCCTGAAGGCGATCGGCTTCATCGGCTCGCTCCTCGCGTACTTCCTGCGCTCCCTGTACGAGGCGCCGGGCGAGAAGCTGCTCCGCGGCGAGTACGAGACGGCCCGCGCGCGATTCGAGAAGCGCCGCTCCACCCGCGCGGGCAACCCGGCGGCCCGCAGGAAGAAGCCCAAGAACCGCTAGCGCCTTCACGGGAAGCCGCCCCCACGCGGAACCCGCCACGAGACAACCCCCTCCACGGGTCAGGCCCACCGGGAAACCCCACCGAGCCCACCGAAACCCCGCAAGGGGAAGCCCTTGGAGAAGCCCCCACAGCAGCCCTCCCACCAGGGGTCCGGGAACACCGCCCCCGACAGGCGTCGCTCACACGGCCGTCGGGGGCTTCGTCATGCCCGGGCCCGGAGGGTGCGTGTCCCCTTGACTCCCCTCTCGCCCCGCGCACATTATTCATCACATGATGAATTCCCCTGGTGTCGCCATCGTAGCCCGTGGCCTCACCGTCGTACGAGGAACGCGCACCGTCCTGCGCGACCTCGACTTCGCCGTACCACCCGGGCAGATCACCGGCCTCCTCGGCCCGTCAGGCTGCGGCAAGTCGACCCTGATGCGGGCCGTCGTCGGCACCCAGGCCAAGGTCACCGGCACCCTCGACGTCCTCGGCCGCCCCGCAGGAGACGCCTCCCTCCGCTCACGCGTCGGATACGTCACCCAGGCTCCCTCCGTCTACGACGACCTGACGGTCCGCCAGAACCTGGAGTACTTCGCGTCCGTGCTCCGCCCCGGTCGCCGCCACCACGACGCCCGCGCCGAAGCGGTCACCCGGGCCATCACCGACGTGGACCTCACCTCCCACGCCGACGCCCTCGCCGGAAACCTCTCCGGCGGACAGCGCAGCCGGGCCTCGCTCGCGGTGGCCCTGCTCGGCACACCGGAACTGCTCGTCCTGGACGAGCCGACGGTCGGCCTCGACCCGGCCCTGCGCCGCGACCTGTGGGACCTGTTCCACCGCATCGCCGCCGACCGGGGGGCCACGCTGCTCATCTCGTCGCACGTCATGGACGAGGCCGAGCGCTGCCACCGCCTCCTGCTCATGCGCGAGGGCGAGATCCTCGCCGACGACACGCCCGAGGCGCTGCGCCGCCGCAACGGCACCGCCACCGTCGAGGAGGCATTCCTCCACCTGGTCGACACGGCCGACGCCATGGCCGCGACGGCGAAGGCGACCGCGGCCGCCCCCGGCACCGCGCCCGCACCCCCGAGCACCCCCACACCCCCGAGCACGCCCGCGAACCCGACCACCAAGGACGCGCGATGAACGGCCCCCGCACCCTCGCCACCGCGGCCCGAGTCCTGCGCCAGCTGCGCCACGACCCGCGCACGATCGCCCTGATGCTGCTCGTACCGGTCCTGATGATCACCCTGCTCCGGTACGTCTTCGACGGCAGCCCCGAGGTCTTCGACAACATCGGCGCCTCACTGCTCGGCATCTTCCCGCTGATCACGATGTTCCTCGTGACCTCGATCGCCACCCTGCGCGAACGCACATCCGGCACCCTGGAGCGGCTGCTCGCCATGCCGCTCGGCAAGGCCGACCTCATCGCCGGCTACGCGCTCGCCTTCGGTCTGCTCGCCGTCGTCCAGTCCGCCCTCGCCACCGGCGTCGCCATCTGGATCCTCGGTCTCGACGTCACCGGATCGCCCTGGCTGCTGCTCCTGGTCGCCCTGCTCGACGCGCTCCTCGGCACCGCCCTCGGCCTCTTCGTCTCGGCGTTCGCCGCCTCCGAGTTCCAGGCCGTCCAGTTCATGCCGGCCGTGATCTTCCCCCAGCTGCTGCTCTGCGGGCTGTTCACGCCGAGGGACCGGATGCAGCCGGCACTCGAAGCGCTGTCGAACGCGCTGCCCATGTCGTACGCCGTCGACGGCATGAACCAGGTCCTCCGGTACACCGCCATCACCGGCGACTTCGTCCGCGACGTCCTCGTCGTGGCCGGGTGCGCCGTCCTGGTCCTCGTCCTGGGCGCGGCCACGCTCCGCCGCCGCACCGTCTGACCGCACCGCACCGCACCGCCCAGCCGCACCCGTACCACCCGTACCCGTACCGCCCATCGGACACCACCCACACCACCCCCCACCCCGGTGAAAGGATGGCGACAGGCACGTACCCCACGGCGAGGTGAACAGAGCAATGACCCAGACAGTCGCAGTCCTCGGCACCGGAAAGATCGGCGAGGCCCTGCTCAGCGGCATGATCCGGGCCGGCTGGCCCACCGCCCACCTCCTCGTCACCGCCCGCCGCACCGAACGCGCCGAGGAACTCCACGCCCGCTACGGCGTCGAGTCCGTCACCAACGACGAGGCCGCCAAGCGCGCCGACACCCTCATCCTGGCCGTCAAGCCGCAGGACATGGGCAAGCTCCTCGACGAACTCGCCCACCATGTCACCCGCGACCACCTCGTCATCAGCGCGGCGGCCGGCATCACCACCGCGTTCATCGAGGAGCGCCTCGCCCCCGACACCCCGGTCGTCCGGGTCATGCCGAACACGCCCGTCCTCGTGGACGAGGGCATGTCGGTCCTCTCGGGCGGCAGCCACGCCACCGCCGACCACCTCGCCCACACCGAGGAGATCTTCGGCGGCGTGGGCAAGACCCTCCGCGTCCCCGAATCGCAGCAGGACGCCGCGACCGCCCTGTCCGGCTCGGGCCCGGCGTACTTCTACTACCTGGTCGAGGCGATGACCGACGCCGGAATCCTCCTCGGTCTGCCCCGCGCCCAGGCACACGACCTCATCGTCCAGGCAGCCATCGGCGCCGCCGTCATGCTCCGCGACAGCGGCGAGCACCCCGTCAAGCTGCGTGAGGCCGTGACCTCCCCGGCCGGCACCACCATCAGTGCCATCCGCGAGCTGGAGAACCACGGCGTCCGCGCCGCGCTGATCGCCGCGCTGGAAGCGGCCCGCGACCGCAGCCGCGAACTCGCCTCCGGCAACGGCTGAGCCGCCGGCCGCGGGTCAGCCGTTCCGCGCGACGACAGCGCGGCCTTCCGTCAGACGGCCGGCATCAGGCCGACGGCCCGATAGGCGCGGTCCACCACCGGCCGCGCCATCGCCCGCGCACGCGCCGCCCCGTCCCGCAGCACCCCCTCCACGTACGAGGGATCCGCCACGAGCTCCGCGTGCCGCTTCCGCAGCGGCCGCAGCAGCTCCACCACGGCATCGGCGACATCACGCTTCAGCGCCCCGTACGAGGTGTACTCCCCGGCGAGCACCTCCGGATCGCACGCACCGCCCCGGCAGGCCGCCAGCACCTCCAGCAGATTCGCGAGCCCCGGCCGCTGGTCCCGGTCGTACACGACATCCCGGCCGCTGTCGGTGACGGCCCGCATCACCTTCCGCCGTACCGCGTCGGGCTCGTCGAGCAGATAGACGATGCCGGCCCCGTTCTCATGCGACTTGCCCATCTTCGAGCGGGGCTCCTGGAGATCCATGACCCGCGCCGCCACCGGCGGGTGCGTCGTCTTGGGCACGGTGAACGTGTGCCCATACCGCTGGTTGAACCGCACCGCCAGGTCCCGCGTCAGCTCCACATGCTGCGCCTGGTCGTCGCCGACCGGCACCTCGTCCGTCTCGTACGCGAGGATGTCCGCCGCCATCAGTACGGGGTACGTCAGCAGCGACAGCCGTACGCTGCCGCCCCTGGCCCGTTCCCGCGCCGCCTTCTCCTTGTACTGGATCATGCGTCGCATCTCCCCGTCCGCGGCCGTGCACTCCAGCAGATACGAGAGCCGGGCGTGCTCGTCCACATGGCTCTGTACGAAGACGGTGCACCGCTCCGGCTCCAGCCCCGCCGCCAGCAGCACCGTCGCCGCCTGACGGCTCAGCCGCAGTACCCGCGCCGGATCGTGCTCCACGGTCAGCGCGTGGAGATCCACGATGCTGAAGAGCGCTTCCGCCCGGTGCTGATCGACCTCGACCCACCGCCGTACGGCCCCGAGGTAGTTGCCCAACGTCAGATGCCCGGTCGGCTTGACCCCGCTGAAGATCCGCGTCACCGCTGTCTCCCTCACTCTCACCTGGTCGAAGCCGCCGCGATCAGCGGCCGGCCCCCGGAGGAGGGAGAAACACGAACGGCCGCCGAGGCGGCGGCCGTTGGATGCGTACGTGTCAGCTCGGCCGCCGGTCAGGCGGCCCACCACTGAAGGAAGCACGTACGCGCTGTCATGCCCCCAGGGTACGGGAGGGGCCTCAAGTTGACACGGGTTTCCCGCATCCGTAGTGTGCTCCGAGTTGTCCGACGTGAGCGCCGACCCCGGTCGGTCCCCGGACAGCCATTCCGCAAGAACCACTTCCAGCGAGCGACACAGCGTCGCCCCGCTTTCCGTGCGCTTTTGCGAAATGAAGAATCGGCGTTCGAGAGAACGCAGCCCGATTAGCGTCGGCGCCCCGGATTCGCTAAAGTCTCACCTCGTCGGAACGGCCCAACAGCCGGAAAGACACCCCCCGCTGACTGGGAATCAGGCCCGAAAGGATCTGATAGAGTCGGAACCGTCGGAAAGGGAAACGCGAAAGCGAAGAACAGCCCGGCAGCCCGCTCCAGCGGGTGGCGGAAACGGAAAACGGATCTGCTAAGCTGGAAACACGAAA
>NZ_JBIDCF010000013.1:0-138185 GCF_043204435.1 Streptomyces sp. NPDC047886 | reverse complement strand
CTCGCTGGCGTGGGTCGCGACGATCGTCATGTTCTGGTACGTGACCTCGCACAACGTCCGGCACGGCCTGCTGCCCGCGCCCGCCCCCGTGCGGAACTTCCTGGACGAGTTCACCTGGGTGCTGCCCGCCCTGCACATCGGGATCATCGGCATGCTGATCCTGACCCGCTGGTGGGACTTCTGGACCAGCTGACCGTACCCACCGGTCCGGGCGGCGTCCGCCCGCTGTCCACAAGCCGACGGTGCTGTCAGTGGGCTGACATAGGCTTCACGGTGTGGAGCCCGACCTCTTTACCGCCGCTGCGGAAGAACGCCAGGAGAAGGACCCCGCCAGCAGTCCGCTGGCGGTGCGGATGCGCCCGCGCACGCTGGACGAAGTCGTCGGCCAGCAGCATCTGCTGAAGCCCGGGTCACCGCTGCGCCGCCTCGTCGGAGACGGTGACGGCGGTCCTGCGGGCGCCTCGTCCGTGATCCTCTGGGGGCCGCCCGGCATCGGCAAGACGACCCTGGCGTACGTGGTGTCGAAGGCGACCAACAAGCGGTTCGTGGAGCTCTCGGCGATCACCGCGGGCGTCAAGGAGGTCCGCGCCGTCATCGAGGGGGCCCGCCGGGCAGCGGGCGGCTTCGGCAAGGAGACCGTGCTGTTCCTGGACGAGATCCACCGGTTCAGCAAGGCGCAGCAGGACTCCCTCCTGCCGGCCGTCGAGAACCGCTGGGTCACGCTGATCGCGGCGACGACCGAGAACCCGTACTTCTCGGTGATCTCACCGCTGCTGTCCCGGTCGCTGCTGCTCACCCTGGAGCCGCTGACCGACGACGATCTGCGGGGGCTGCTGAAGCGGGCGCTGACGGAGGAGCGCGGTCTGGGCGGTGCGGTCACGCTGCCGGAGGAGTCGGAGGCGCATCTGCTGCGGATCGCCGGCGGTGACGCCCGGCGGGCGCTCACGGCGCTGGAGGCGGCGGCCGGCGCGGCCATCAGCAAGGGCGAGCCGGAGATCACCCTGGCGACGCTGGAGGCGACGGTCGACCGGGCGGCGGTGAAGTACGACCGGGACGGCGACCAGCACTACGACGTGGCGAGTGCCCTGATCAAGTCGATCCGGGGCTCGGACGTGGACGCGGCGCTGCACTATCTGGCGCGGATGATCGAGGCGGGGGAGGACCCCCGGTTCATCGCGCGCCGGCTGATGATCTCGGCCAGCGAGGACATCGGCCTCGCGGACCCCGGCGCGCTGCCCCTCGCCGTCGCGGCGGCACAGGCCGTCGCCATGATCGGCTTCCCGGAGGCGGCGCTCACGCTCGCCCACGCCACGGTCGCGCTCGCGCTGGCGCCGAAGTCGAACGCGGTGACCAACGCGGTCTTCGCGGCGCAGGCGGATGTGCGCGCCGGTCTCGCGGGTCCGGTCCCGGCCCATCTGCGCGACGGCCATTACAAGGGCGCGGCCAAGCTCGGCCACGCCCAGAACTATGTGTACCCGCACGACGTGCCGGGCGGGATCGCCGCCCAGCAGTACGCCCCGGACAAGGTCCACGGCAAGCGCTACTACCAGCCGACCCGGTACGGCGCGGAGGCACGGTACGCGGACGTGGTCGAGAAGGTCCGCGAACGGCTGCGCGGCGAGCAGGACCCGGCGTGACGGTGCGGGTCTGGGGATCCCCCTAGGCTCCGGCCGCTTCGAACAGGGCGTGCATGGACCGGCGGAGCCCGCTGATGTCCCGTACGGGTTCGGGGAAGTCGAAGCGGGCGTCGAACGAGCGGCCCCCGGCCTCCTGGCAGCGGACCCGCAGGCCGAACCGGTCCAGGGCCAGCGGGGCCACGCGCCGCACGGCCGATTCGCCCTCGCCCGCCCGGTCGCCGAGGAGGCTGGTCAGGGTCAGCAGCTGCCGGTCGTGCGCGGTGGCCAGGTGCTGGAGGAGATCCGTCTCGTACGAGGCGAGGGGGTCGGGCTGGGCCCTGGCGAAGTCCTCGGGTTCGACGGGGCCGGCGCCCCACAGGTCGTCGACGTAGAGGTCGCCGATCTCCAGGCGGAGCATCATGTGGCCGGGGGCGGCGATGCCGGGTGCGAGGGTCAGCCAGCCGGAGATCCAGGCGCGGCCGCGGATGCGGTCGGGGACGGCGACCGGGGCGACGTCGGTGATCTCCAGGACGGCCGACAGTTCGTCGGCCTGGGCGTGGGTGGCGGCGCGTACGGTGGGGGATGCGGCCGGGTAGAGCAGGAAGAGTTCACCGTCGGGGCCGACGGTGCGGGCGTCGGGGACCAGCTGCTCGGGGCGGGCCGTATCGGCTCCGGGAACGAGCAGCACCGAGGAGCATGTACCCTGTACGAGAGTTCGTGTGCGCTCGGCTGCTGACGGCATCCGTGCGATTTCAAGCCCGCTGGGACGCGGCTGACCATGAGCTGATCGGACCTCCGTCACATCGATGCCCTGCTGAGAGGCATCGTTCTTTGTGCTGCTGTCTGTGATGCGCGTGGTGTTCCCAGGGCGAGACATGCGATCTCCTTGAGTAAGGTGAGCCTAACCTAACCTATTTCGGAGGTCTGGAGAACGTGCCTAACCAGTCGCGTCCCAAGGTCAAGAAGTCTCGTGCGCTCGGCATCGCGCTGACGCCGAAGGCCGTCAAGTACTTCGAGGCCCGCCCGTACCCGCCGGGTGAGCACGGCCGTGGCCGCAAGCAGAACTCGGACTACAAGGTCCGTCTGCTCGAGAAGCAGCGTCTGCGCGCCCAGTACGACATCAGCGAGCGCCAGATGGCCCGCGCCTACGACCGCGCGAAGAAGGCCGAGGGCAAGACGGGCGAGGCGCTGGTCGTCGAGCTCGAGCGCCGTCTCGACGCCCTGGTCCTGCGTTCGGGCATCGCCCGCACCATCTACCAGGCCCGCCAGATGGTCGTCCACGGCCACATCGAGGTCAACGGCGGCAAGGTCGACAAGCCGTCCTTCCGCGTCCGCCCCGACGACGTCGTGATGGTCCGCGAGCGCAGCCGCAGCAAGACGCTGTTCCAGGTCGCGCGTGAGGGTGGCTTCGCCCCCGACGGCGAGACCCCGCGCTACCTCCAGGTCAACCTGAAGGCCCTGGCGTTCCGTCTCGACCGCGACCCGAACCGCAAGGAGATCCCGGTCATCTGCGACGAGCAGCTGGTCGTCGAGTACTACGCCCGCTGACCCGGACGCAGTACCCCAGCGGTACTCAGCCCGCCGCCTCCCCGCCGTTTCCGGTGGGGGAGCCGGCGGGCTTCCGCGTTTCCGGCCCCGTCGGCCCCTCCGGACCGCTCGGGCCGCCCTGACCGCCCGGCCCCTCCGGAGCCTCCCGGCCCTCTGCGGCCTCCCGGCCCTCCGGGGCCGCCTGCGGCCTGGCCCCCCGGGCCGGGACCGGCGGCATCGGCAGCGCCGCACGCCGCTCCCGCCCGGGCGGGGCCAGCGCCCGCGCCACCGCCGCGTCCGCGGACAGCGCGCCGCCCTCCGCCACGTACGCCCGGAACCGCTCCGCCCCGAGAGCCTCGGCCGCCCGCAGCTCGCACAGCGCCCGCGGCGAACCGAAGTAGCCGGACCCGAACAGCGGCAGCCCCACGCCCTCCCACATCGAGCCGGCCGCGCCCTGGAGCACCGCGGCCTCGGCGGGGTCACCCTCGCTGGCCGTCACCAGGGCCAGCAGCTCGACGGCCAGCACCAGCCCCACCAGATCGTGGAACGCGTGGTCGATGGTGATGCACTCGTCGAGGAGCCCGCGCGCCTCGCCGTGATCGCCCCGGGTCCATGCCGCGTACGCCAGCACGTAGAGCGCGTACGCCCGGGTCCAGCGCTCGCCCCGGTCCTCGCACACCTCGCGGACGTCCTCGCAGAGCGCTACCGCGGACTCCAGATCCCCCTGGAACACCTTCGTCATCGCCAGCTCCACCTGCCCCATCAGCACACTGCTGTTGAGCTCGCCCAGCTCCCGGTACGCGGCGAGAGCCCGTCCGAGCAGCTCCTCCGCACGCGCCATGTCGTCGGACACCAGCGCCAGACACCCCATCCGGTGTGTGGTGTACGCCGTCGCCAGCGCGTTGCCGACACGCGCCGCCCGCTCGCCGCACTCATGGAGCGCGGCCACCGCCGCCGTACCGTCCCCCTGCAGGATCGCCACATAGCCCAGCACCCACAGCGCCTTCAGCCGCGCGTCCTCATGCCCGGCCTCCGCCCGCCCGGCTTCCGCGCCGCCGCCCTCCCGAGCCGGCCCGCTCTCCCGCGCCTCCCCGCCGTGCCGCACCTCCGCCGCGAGCGCCCGGTCCAGCCAGTGCCGCCCCTCGGCCAGCCGCCCGCACCCCACCCAGTAGAACCACAGCGTGCCCGCCAGGTGCTGCGCGAGATGCGCCTCGCCCGGTGCGTCCAGGCACAGCTCCAGGGCGGCCCGCAGATTGGGCAGCGCGCTGTCGGCGCACGCCGCCACCTCCGCCTGGCGCGGACTGAACCAGTCCAGCTCGCACCAGGTCGCGAGACCCATGTACCAGTCGCGGTGCCGCCGCCGCAGCCGCTCGTCGTCGCCCAGCGCGGCCAGCCACTCCGCCCCGTACGCCGCGACCGTGTCGAGCATCCGGTAGCGCAGCCCGGCCGCGCCCTCCTCCCGCACGACCACGCACTGGGCCAGCAGCTCCGCGAGCACGTCCAGCACCCGGTCCGCCGGCAGCTCGGGCCCGCCGCACACGTACTCGACCGCCTCCAGGTCGAACGGCCCGGCGAAGACCGACAGCCGCGCCCACAGCAACCGCTCCTCCGGCGTGCACAGCTCGTGGCTCCAGCCGATCGCGGTGCGCAGCGTCCGGTGCCGGCCGAGGCCGCCGCGACTGCCCCGGGTCAGCAGCCGGAACCGGTCGTCGAGGCGGTGCAGCACCTGCTCCACGGTGAGCGCGGGCAGCCGCCCCGCCGCCAGCTCCAGGGCCAGCGGGATCCCGTCCAGGCGCCGGCACAGCTCCCGCACGGCGGCCGCGTCACCGCGGAACCCGGGCAGCACGGCCACGGCCCGCTCGGTGAACAGGCGCGCCGCGTCCCCCTCCGCCATCGGGGCGAGCGGCAGCACCGCCTCGCCGTCCACCCGCAGCGGCCGCCGCCCCGCCGCGAGGACGGTGAGCCCCGGTGCCCGGCACAGCAACCGCCGCACCACGACCGCGCACTCCTCCACCAGATGCTCGAAGCCGTCGACGACGAGCAGCAGCCGCCGGTCGGCGAGATGGTCGGCCAGCACCTCGCGCGGCGGCCTGCTGGTGTGGTCGGTCAGGCCGAGCGCCTCCACCAGCGCGTGATCGAGCAGACCCGGATCCCTCAGCGGGGCCAGCTCGGCCAGCCGTACACCGTCGCAGTAGCGTTCCTGCACTTCCCGGGCGGCCCGCACCACGAGCCGCGTCTTGCCCACACCGCCCATGCCGACCACGGTGACCAGCCGGGATCCCGCCAGCAGCCCGGTCAGTTCCTGGAGTTCGTCGTCCCGTCCGACGAACCGGTTGAGCTCCGCCGGGAGATTGCTGCGCCGCATGGGACACGGAGCGTACCGACGGGAACGCGCTCCGTACAACCGGACTGGACGGCTCCCCTCTCCGGGCCGTCTCCCCCCGTGGTGCGCCATGCCGTTCCGGCCCTAATGCGGTACGGGGAGCGACGTGCGGCGCGATAGGCTCGGACAACGACTTTCGGGGACCGGACACCGCAGATCCGGTCCCGACGGGCTTCGACGAGCAGAGAGCGGTGCACTGTGACCGGTGGAGAGGTTGCCGGGATCCTGGTGGCCGTCTTCTGGGCGATCCTGGTGTCCTTCCTGGCCGTGGTGCTGGTCCGGCTGGCCCAGACGCTCAAGGCGACCACCCGGCTGGTGGCGGACGTGACCGAGCAGGCGGTTCCCCTGCTGGCCGACGCCTCCGCGACCGTACGGTCCGCGCAGACCCAGCTCGACCGGGTCGACGCCATCGCCTCCGACGTCCAGGAAGTCACCTCCAACGCGTCCGCGCTCTCCACCACGGTCGCGTCGACCTTCGGCGGCCCCCTGGTCAAGGTCGCGGCCTTCGGCTACGGAGTGCGCCGCGCGCTGGGCCGGAACAAGAACGACAGGGCGGCCGAACAAGCCCCGCGTACGGTGCTCGTCGGCCGTACGGTGCCTCGGGCACGCCGGGGCGGCCGAAAGCGGAAAGGCTGACGCAAGGGATGTTCCGCCGTGCTTTCTGGTTCACCGCGGGAGCGGCGGCCGGTGTGTGGGCGACCACCAAGGTCAATCGCAAGCTGAAGCAGCTGACCCCCGAGAGCCTCGCCGCGCAGGCCGCCGACAAGGCCGTCGAGGCCGGTCACCGGCTCAAGGACTTCGCCCTCGACGTACGCGCGGGAATGCTCCAGCGCGAGGCCGAGTTGGAGGACGCACTGGGCCTTGAGGCGCCGGTCGACCCCGCCCTCCCGGCCCCGCGCCGCACGGCCATCGGCCGCGGCACCCCGCCCACCGGCCGCCCCTATCCCCACCACTCGTACAACCGGAATGAGGACCACTGATGGAGTCGGCTGAAATCCGCCGCCGCTGGCTGAGCTTCTTCGAGGAGCGCGGGCACACCGTCGTGCCTTCGGCGTCGCTCATCGCGGACGACCCGACTCTGCTGCTGGTCAACGCGGGCATGGTGCCCTTCAAGCCGTACTTCCTCGGCGAGACCAAGCCGCCCGCCCCGCGCGCCACCAGCGTGCAGAAGTGCGTCCGCACGCCGGACATCGAAGAGGTCGGCAAGACCACCCGGCACGGCACGTTCTTCCAGATGTGCGGCAACTTCTCCTTCGGTGACTACTTCAAGGAAGGGGCCATCGAGCTCGCCTGGGAGCTGCTCACCACCCCGGTCGACAAGGGCGGCTACGGCCTCGACCCCGAGCGGCTGTGGATCACCGTCTACCAGGACGACGACGAGGCCGAGCAGATCTGGCGGGACAGGATCGGCGTCCCCGCCGAGCGCATCCAGCGCCTGGGCAAGAAGGACAACTTCTGGTCCATGGGCGTCCCCGGCCCCTGCGGACCCTGCTCCGAGATCAACTACGACCGCGGCCCCGAGTTCGGCGTCGAAGGCGGCCCGGCCGTCAACGACGAGCGGTACGTGGAGATCTGGAACCTGGTCTTCATGCAGTACGAGCGGGGCGCCGGCGACGGCAAGGAGGACTTCCCGATCCTCGGCGACCTGCCGTCCAAGAACATCGACACCGGCCTCGGCCTGGAACGTCTCGCCATGATCCTGCAGGGCGTGCGGAACATGTACGAGACCGACACCCTCCGGGTCGTCATCGACAAGGCCACCGAGCTCACCGGCGTCCGGTACGGCGACAAGCACGACACCGACGTCTCGCTGCGTGTGGTCGCCGACCACATCCGTACATCGGTGATGCTCATCGGCGACGGCGTCGCCCCCGGCAACGAGGGCCGTGGCTATGTGCTGCGCCGCATCATGCGCCGCGCCATCCGCAACATGCGCCTCCTCGGCGCCACCGGTCCGGTCGTCAAGGACCTCATCGACGTCGTGATCGACACGATGGGCCTGCAGTACCCCGAGCTGCTCACCGACCGCACCCGCGTCGAGACCGTCGCCCTCGCCGAAGAGGCCGCCTTCCTCAAGGCCCTCAAGGGCGGCACCAACATCCTCGACGCCGCCGTCACCGAGACCAAGGCCGCCGGCTCCGGCGTGCTCCCCGGCGACAAGGCCTTCCTGCTCCACGACACCTGGGGCTTCCCGATCGACCTCACCCTGGAGATGGCCGCCGAGCAGGGCCTCTCCGTGGACGAGGACGGCTTCCGCCGCCTGATGAAGGAGCAGCGCGAGCGCGCCAAGGCCGACGCCAAGGCCAAGAAGACCGGCCACGCCGACGTCAGCGCCTACCGCGAGATCGCCGACACCTCCGGCGCCACCACGTTCACCGGGTACACCCACACCGAGGGCGAGTCGACCATCGTCGGCCTCGTCGTCAACGGTGTGCCGTCGCCGGCCGCCACCGAGGGCGACGACGTCGAGGTCGTCCTCGACCGCACCCCCTTCTACGCCGAGGGCGGCGGCCAGCTCGCCGACCAGGGCCGTATCAAGCTCGACTCGGGCGCCGTCATCGAGGTCCGCGATGTCCAGCAGCCGGTCCCCGGCGTCTCCGTGCACAAGGGCTCGGTGCAGGTCGGCGAGGTGACCGTGGGCGCCTCCGCCTACGCCGCCATCGACGTCCGGCGCCGCCGGGCCATCGCCCGCGCCCACAGCGCCACGCACCTGACGCACCAGGCGCTGCGCGACGCCCTCGGCCCGACGGCCGCCCAGGCCGGTTCGGAGAACTCCCCGGGCCGCTTCCGCTTCGACTTCGGTTCGCCCGCCGCCGTACCCGGCACGGTCCTGACCGACGTCGAGCAGAAGATCAACGAGGTCCTCGCCAGGGAGCTCGACGTCCAGGCCGAGGTCATGAGCATCGACGAGGCCAAGAAGCAGGGCGCCATCGCCGAGTTCGGCGAGAAGTACGGCGAGCGCGTCCGCGTCGTGACCATCGGCGACTTCTCCAAGGAGCTGTGCGGCGGTACGCACGTCCACAACACCGCCCAGCTCGGCCTGGTGAAGCTGCTCGGCGAGTCCTCCATCGGCTCCGGCGTCCGCCGGATCGAGGCCCTGGTCGGTGTCGACGCCTACCACTTCCTGGCCCGTGAGCACACGGTCGTCGCCCAGCTCCAGGAGCTGGTCAAGGGACGGCCCGAGGAGCTCCCGGAGAAGATCTCCACCATGCTCGGCAAGCTGAGGGACGCCGAGAAGGAGATCGAGAAGTTCCGCGCCGAGAAGGTGCTCCAGGCCGCCGCCGGGCTCGCCCGGGGCGCCAAGGACATCCGCGGTGTCGCCCTCGTCACCGGCCAGGTCCCGGACGGCACGTCCGCCGACGACCTGCGCAAGCTGGTCCTCGACGTCCGCGGCCGCGTCCCCGGCGACCGTCCGGCCGTCGTCGCCCTGTTCAGCACGGCGAACGGCCGCCCGCTGACCGTCATCGCCACCAACGAGGCCGCCCGTGAGCGCGGTCTCAAGGCCGGTGAGCTCGTCCGTACCGCCGCCAAGACCCTCGGCGGCGGCGGTGGCGGCAAGCCGGACGTCGCCCAGGGCGGCGGCCAGAACCCGGACGCCGTCGGCGACGCCATCGACGCCGTCGAGCGCCTCGTCACCGAAACGGCCTGATGAGCGGGGTGCGACGGGGGCGCCGGCTCGCGATCGACGTCGGGGACGCCCGGATCGGGGTCGCCTCGTGCGACCCCGACGGGGTCCTCGCCACCCCGGTGGAGACCGTGCCGGGACGTGACGTCCCGGCCGCCCACCGGCGGTTGCGGCAGCTCGTGGCGGAGTACGAACCCATCGAGATCGTGGTCGGGCTCCCCCGCTCCCTGAGCGGGGGCGAGGGCCCGGCCGCCGTCAAGGTGCGTGCCTTCGCGCAGGAGCTCGCCCGGCTGAACGCGCCCGTCCCGGTGCGGCTGGTGGACGAGAGGATGACCACGGTGACCGCGGGGCAGGGGCTGCGCGCCTCGGGCGTGAAGTCCAGAAAGGGCCGGTCCGTCATCGACCAGGCAGCCGCTGTGATCATCCTTCAGAACGCTCTTGAGTCCGAACGGGTATCAGGTAATCCGCCCGGCGAGGGCGTCGAAGTGGTCATCTGATCGCGATACGGTAACGTTCCGCGCGATGCGGCTGTTCGAACAACAGCCGCACAACGTAGAGGCGGACGACCGGAAGCCTCGCGGCTGTTTGGGGATCGATGACTGAATATGGCCGGAGCCCCGGCTCCGAACCGTGGCACCCCGAGGACCCTCTCTACGGGCACCAGGGGTGGGAAGGTCAGCAGGCCGACGGCCCGTACTACCAGCAGCACGCGCAGCAGCAGTACGGTGCCGGCCAGCAGGGTGCCTATCCGCAGCAGTCCCCGCAGCCGCAGGGCTACGGCGATCCGCAGTACGGCGCTCAGCAGGGCTACGACACGTCCGCCCAGGGCTACCCCGCGCAGAACTACGGCGGCCAGGGCGGCGGCTACGGTGAACAGCAGTACGGCGAGCAGCAGTACGGCGACCAGCAGTACGGGGACCGGCAGTACGGTGGCCAGTACGGCGAGCAGCAGGGGCACGGTCAGCCGCAGGGCCCGGCGCACGGACAGCAGCCCCAGCACGCCCAGCACGGACAGCAGCCCCAGCACGGTCACGGCCAGCAGCCGTACGACGGAACCTGGGACACCGGCCAGCAGGCCGCCATGCCCTACGGCGCCACCCCGCCGCCCGCCGACCCCTACGGCGGCCAGAACCCCGACCTGTACGGCACCCCCGAGGCGTACCCGCCGCCGCAGCCCCCGGGCCAGCGCCGCGCGCCCGCCCAGGAGTCGGAGCCGAAGCCGGAGCCGGACTGGGAGGCCGAGCCGCCGGAGGAGGAGAAGCACCCGTTCTTCACCGGGGACGACGGCCGCGCGGACGACGAGGACGACGCCTACGACGACGACCCGGCCGAGAACCGCCGCGGCTCCCGCGACCGGCGCGGCAAGACCAAGAAGCGCAAGAGCCGCAACGGCTGCGCGTGCCTGGTCGTCACCCTGGTCCTCGCGGGCGGCCTCGGCGGCGTCGGCTACTTCGGCTACCAGTTCCTCCAGGGCCAGTTCGGCGCGGCGCCCGACTACGAGGGCACGGGCACCAGCGAGACGGTCGAGGTGGAGATCCCGCTCGGAGCGGGCGGCGCCGAGATCGGCAACATCCTGCTGAAGGCCGGCGTGGTGAAGAGCCAGGGGGCCTTCATCGCCGCCCAGGAGAAGAACCCCAAGGGCCGGAGCATCCAGGCGGGCGTCTACCTGCTGAAGAAGGGCATGTCGGCGGCTTCGGCCGTCGAGGCCATGCTCAATCCCGCGAGCCAGAACGCCTTCATCATCCCCGAGGGCAAGCGGAACGCGTGGATCTACGAGCAGATCGACAAGCGGCTCGAACTCAAGGCCGGAACCACCAAGGGGGTGGCGAAGGCGCAGGCGGACAAGCTCGGCCTGCCGGAATGGGCGACCGGGCACAAGAACGTCAAGGACCCGCTGGAAGGATTCCTCTTCCCGGCCGCCTACCCGGTGGCCAAGGGCAGCAAGCCCGAGGACGTCCTCAAGAAGATGGTCAACCGCGCCAACACCGAGTACGGCAAGCTCGACCTCGAGGCGAAGGCGAAGACGCTCGGTCTCGACGGCCCGTGGGAGCTCATCACGGTCGCGAGCCTCGTCCAGGTCGAGGGCAAGTACAAGCACGACTTCGACAAGGTCTCGCGGGTCGTCTACAACCGGCTCAAGCCGAACAACGTCGAGACGGTCGGCCGGCTCGAGTTCGACTCCACGGTCAACTACCTCAAGGGGCAGAGCACCCTCGACGTCGGCTCCGTTGCGGATCTCCGCAAGATCAAGGACCCGTACAACACGTACGACATCAAGGGGCTGACCCCCGGGCCGATCAGCAACCCCGGAATCCAGGCCGTGAAGTCGGCGATGGATCCGACGCCCGGACCCTGGTACTACTTCGTGTCCATCAACGAGAACAAGACAGTCTTCTCGGTGACGAACGACGAGCACAACCGGAACGTGGCGGAGTACGAGAAGGAACGGGAGAAGTCCGGCCAGTGAGCACAGCCAAGCGCGCAGCGGTCCTGGGGTCGCCCATCACGCACTCGCTGTCACCGGTCCTGCACCGGGCCGCGTACGCGGAACTGGGCCTCACCGACTGGTCGTACGACCGCTTCGAGGTGGACGAGGCCCGGCTGCCCGACTTCTTCAGGACGCTGGACGCCTCCTGGGCCGGTCTGTCGCTGACCATGCCGCTGAAGCGGGCTGTCATCCCGCTCCTCGACGAGATCACCGAGACGGCCGGCTCGGTGGAGGCGGTCAACACCGTCGTTTTCACCGAGGACGGCCGCAAGACCGGCGACAACACCGACATCCCCGGCATGATCGCGGCACTGCGCGAGCGGGGCGTCGAGAAGGTGGACTCGGCCGCCGTCCTCGGCGCCGGTGCCACCGCCTCGTCCGCGCTCGCCGCGCTCGCCCGGATCTGCACGGGTCCCGTCACCGCCTACGTGCGCAGCGAGGCACGGGCCGAGGAGATGCGCGGCTGGGGCGAGCGGCTCGGCGTGGACGTCCGGACCGCCGAGTGGTCCGCCGCCGCCGACGCCCTGCGCGCGCCGCTGGTGATCGCCACGACGCCCGCCGGGGCGACCGACGAACTCGCCGCGGCCGTCCCGGACCGTCCCGGCACCCTCTTCGACGTGCTGTACGACCCGTGGCCGACCCCGCTGGCGGCCGCCTGGGCCGCCCGGCGGGGCGCGGTCGTCGGCGGCCTCGACCTCCTCGTCCACCAGGCCGTCCTGCAGGTCGAGCAGATGACCGGCCGTACGCCCGCGCCCCTGGCCGTGATGCGCGCGGCGGGCGAGGCCGCGCTCGCCGGACGCTGACCGCGCCTCCTTCGAAAAGTTCTATTCGAGCCGTCCGTCTGCTGGACCGGCGACCGGGTACGGGTTCCGACATGGGAGGATCGGGGGAGGCGGGCCAGGGCCGCGCACCCGGTCGCGCCGTCGCAGTTCGAGGCGCGAGCAGGAGGAGCACCGTTGAGCAGGTTGCGTTGGCTGACCGCGGGGGAGTCGCACGGACCCGCACTGGTGGCGACGCTGGAGGGTCTTCCCGCCGGTGTCCCGATCACCACGGAGATGGTGGCGGACCACCTCGCCCGGCGGCGGCTCGGTTACGGGCGCGGCGCCCGGATGAAGTTCGAGCGGGACGAGGTCACGTTCCTCGGCGGGGTCCGGCACGGTCTGACCATGGGCTCGCCTGTGGCGGTCATGGTGGGCAACACCGAGTGGCCGAAGTGGGAGAAGGTGATGGCGGCCGATCCGGTGGATCCGGCCGAGCTCGCCGACATCGCGCGCAACGCGCCGCTGACCCGGCCACGCCCCGGCCACGCCGACCTGGCCGGTATGCAGAAGTACGGGTTCGACGAGGCCCGTCCGGTGCTGGAGCGGGCGTCGGCGCGGGAGACCGCGGCCCGTGTCGCGCTGGGCGCGGTGGCGCGGTCGTACCTGAAGGAGACCGCAGGCATCGAGATCGTCTCGCACGTGGTGGAGCTGGCGGCCGCGAAGGCGCCGTACGGCGTCTACCCGACGCCGGCCGATGTCGAGAAGCTCGACGCGGACCCGGTGCGCTGCCTGGACGCCGACGCGTCGAAGGCGATGGTCGCCGAGATCGACCAGGCCCACAAGGACGGTGACACCCTCGGCGGTGTGGTCGAGGTCCTGGCCTACGGCGTGCCCGTGGGTCTCGGTTCGCATGTGCACTGGGACCGGCGCCTGGACGCCAGGCTGGCCGCCGCCCTCATGGGCATCCAGGCCATCAAGGGCGTCGAGGTCGGCGACGGCTTCGACCTGGCCCGGGTGCCGGGTTCCCAGGCGCACGACGAGATCGTCGGCACCGACGAGGGCATCCGCCGCGCGTCCGGCCGCTCGGGCGGTACGGAAGGCGGCCTCACCACCGGTGAGCTGCTGCGCGTACGGGCGGCGATGAAGCCGATCGCGACGGTGCCGCGCGCGCTCGCGACCGTCGACGTGGTGACCGGTGAGGCGGCCAAGGCGCACCACCAGCGCTCCGACGTGTGCGCCGTCCCGGCGGCGGGCATCGTCGCCGAGGCCATGGTCGCGCTGGTGCTGGCCGACGCGGTGGCGGAGAAGTTCGGCGGCGACAGCGTCGCCGAGACCCGCCGCAACGTCCGCTCCTACCTCGACAACCTCCACATCCGGTGACCGGCGGACCGCAGATCGTCCTGGTCGGGCCCATGGGCTCCGGCAAGTCGACGGTGGGCGCACTCCTCGCCGAGCGGCTCGGCGTGCCCTACCGGGACACCGACGCGGACATCGTCGCGGCCGAGGGGCGGGAGATCGCCGACATCTTCGTGGAGGAGGGCGAACCGTACTTCCGTGAGCGGGAGCGGGCGGCCGTGGCGGCCGCCGTCGCCGAGCACACGGGCGTCCTCGCCCTCGGCGGCGGAGCCGTACTCGACGCCGGCACGCGCGAGCTGCTCGCGGGGCTGCCGGTCGCCTATCTGTCGATGGACGTCGAGGAGGCGGTGCGCCGGGTCGGGCTGAACACCGCCCGCCCGCTGCTCGCCGTCAACCCGCGCCGCCAGTGGCGCGAGCTGATGGACGCGCGCCGCCATCTGTACGAGGAAGTCGCCCGTGCGGTCGTCGCCACCGACGACCGGACCCCCGAAGAGGTCGCCCAGGCGGTCGTCGACGCACTGGAGCTGAAGACGGTATCCCCCGGGGCGCAGGCCCCGGACCCCCGGCAGGAGAAGAAGTGACGGAGCAGGCAGTCACCCGCATTCAGGTCGGCGGCAGCGCGGGCCACGACCCGTACGAGGTGCTGGTCGGCCGGCAGCTGCTCGGTGAGCTCGGCGGGCTCGTCGGCGCCAGGGCCAAGCGTGTCGCCGTGATCCACCCCGAGGCGCTCGCCGAGACCGGCGAGGCCGTGCGCGCCGATCTCGCCGAGCAAGGCTACGAGGCCGTCGCCATCCAGGTGCCGAACGCGGAGGAGGCGAAGACCGCCGAGGTCGCCGCGTACTGCTGGAAGGCGCTCGGCCAGACCGGCTTCACCCGCACCGATGTGATCGTCGGCGTCGGCGGCGGTGCCACCACCGACCTCGCCGGGTTCGTTGCGGCGACCTGGCTGCGCGGAGTGCGCTGGATCGCCGTACCGACCACCGTCCTGGCCATGGTCGACGCGGCCGTCGGCGGCAAGACCGGCATCAACACCGCCGAGGGCAAGAACCTCGTCGGTGCCTTCCACCCGCCCGCCGGGGTGATCTGCGACCTCGCCGCCCTCGACTCGCTGCCGGTCAACGACTACGTCAGCGGGCTCGCCGAGATCATCAAGGCCGGTTTCATCGCCGACCCGGTGATCCTCGACCTGATCGAGGCGGACCCGGCCGCCGCGCGCACCCCCGCCGGGGCGCACACGGCCGAGCTGATCGAGCGGTCGATCCGCGTCAAGGCCGAGGTGGTGTCATCGGACCTGAAGGAGTCCGGACTCCGCGAGATCCTCAACTACGGCCACACCCTCGCCCACGCCATCGAGAAGAACGAGCGCTACAAGTGGCGGCACGGCGCGGCCGTCTCCGTCGGCATGGTCTTCGCCGCCGAGCTGGGCCGCCTCGCGGGGCGCCTGGACGACGCGACCGCCGACCGGCACCGTACGGTCCTGGAGTCCGTCGGGCTGCCGCTGACCTACCGGGGCGACCAGTGGCCCAAGCTGCTGGAGACCATGAAGGTCGACAAGAAGTCGCGGGGCGACCTGCTGCGCTTCATCGTCCTGGACGGCCTGGGCAAGCCCACCGTGCTGGAGGGCCCCGACCCGGCGGTGCTGGTCGCCGCCTACGGGGAGGTGTCGGCGTGACGAGCCGCGTCCTCGTGCTCAACGGGCCGAACCTGGGCCGGCTCGGCTCGCGTGAACCCGATGTGTACGGCTCGACGTCGTACGCCGGTCTGGTGGAGGCGTGCCGGACGCTCGGCAAGGAGCTCGGCTTCGACGTGGAGGTCCGCGAGACCAACGACGAGGGCGAGATGATCCGCTGGCTGCACGAGGCGGCCGACGGTTCGATTCCGGTCGTTCTCAACCCGGGCGCCTTCACGCACTACTCGTACGGGATGCGGGACGCGGCCGCCCAGCGGACGGCGCCCCTGATCGAGGTGCACATCTCCAACCCGTACACCCGCGAGGAGTTCCGTCACACCTCGGTCGTCGCGGCGGTCGCCAGCGGTACCGTCGCCGGCTTCGGCATCGGCTCCTACCGGCTGGCGCTGCGCGCGCTCGCCGAGGAACTGGACCGCTGACCGGCCGTTCGGGCACTCCACGCGCTCCCCGGCCGTTCACCCACTGACGGCCGGGGAGGGTACGGTTCGATAACGGGCGGGCGAACTGCCGCCCGAACAGGGTCAGTCGTACGAGACGAAAGTGGCACCGGATGCAGCACGCAGTGGGGGCACCGCTGCCGCCGCCCCAGGGCTCGGGGCACGCGGCGGCCGCGTGGACGCACCAGTCCCAGCACCCCGGCCCGCCGCCACCTCCCACGCCACCGGCGCCGCACCAGCCCCCGCCACCGGCGCCGCAGCATCCCGCGCCGCACCAGCCGCCCGCGCCGCCCGTCCCACCGGCCCCGCAGCCGCCGTCTCCGCAGCACCCGGCCCCGCAGCCGCCCGCGCCACACCAGCCGCCCGCGCCGCACCAGCCGTCCGCGCCGCCCGCCGGACCGGGGTGGACCGGGCCCGCACCGCGCCACGCCCCCTCCGGGCCGCCGCCGCGCGACACCACCGGCCACATCCAGCTCCCGCCCGGCGGCCTGGTCACCGCTCCCTCCGCGCCGCCCGCGGAGCACGGCCCCGGCACGGGCACCGCGACGCTCGCCGTGCTGCTCATCGGACCCGCGGGGGCGGGCAAGACGACCGTCGCCCGGCACTGGGCGCGCAGCCGCCGCGTCCCCACCGCGCACATCAGCCTGGACGACGTACGGGAATGGGTCTGCGCCGGGTTCGCCGACCCCCAGTCCGGCTGGAACGAGCACTCCGAGGCGCAGTACCGGCTGGCCCGCCGCACCTGCGGCTTCGCCGCGCGCAACTTCCTGGCGAACGGCATCTCCTGCATCCTGGACGACGCCGTCTTCCCGGACCGTCCGGTCGTCGGCCTCGGCGGCTGGAAGCGCCACGTCGGGCCCGGCCTGCTGCCGGTGGTCCTGCTGCCGGGCCTGGAGATCGTCCTGGAGCGCAACGCCGAGCGCAGCGGCAACCGCAGGCTCTCCGACGAGGAGGTGGCCAGCATCCACGGCCGTATGGCCGGCTGGTACGGCTCGGGACTGCCGATCATCGACAACTCCAAGTACGACGTGGAGACCACCGCCCGCGTACTCGACGAGGTCCTGGCCCGCTCCATAGCCAGTCCGCCCAGCTGGTAGTCCCCGGGCGGGCGCGCAGACCCGAGGCGCTCGCCGGCCCCGGGCGGCCCCGGCGGCCACCGGCCGCGCGCCCCGACCCCCGGGCGGATGCGCTGGAACTGCGGGGCGGCGCGGGCGCTCGTACGCTCGGGGCATGTCAGAGGTGTTTGCGGACCGCCGCGGGCGGCTGCGCGACCGGTGCGCGGCGGCCGGATCCGCGGCGGCCCTCGTCTCCCGCCCCGCCAACGTCCGCTACCTCGCGGGCGGTTCGCCGCCCGGCGCCGTCCTGCTCATCGGCGGCGGCGAGGACACGCTGCTCTGTCCCGGCGCGCCCGACGGGGACCCCGCCGACGGGCGCCTGGACGAGGGGCTGCGGCTGACCGTGCTGCCCGCGTCGGGCGGTGATCCGGCCGTCGCCGCCGCCGACGCCGCCGGGAAGGCGGGCGCCGACGTCCTCGCCGTCGAGGAGCACCACCTGAGCGTCGCCCGGTACCGGGCCGTCGGCTCGGTGGCGCCCCGGCTGCGCCTGGCCGACCTGGGCACCGCCATCGAGCAGGAGCGGATCGTCAAGGACGAGGAGGAGATCACCTGCCTCCGGATCGCCGCGGAGATCACCGACCAGGCGCTCGGCGAGCTCCTGGAGTCCATCCTCGTCGGACGCACCGAACGCCATCTCGCGCTGGAGCTGGAGCGGCGGCTCGTGGACCACGGCGCGGACGGCCCGGCCTTCCCCACCTCCGTCGCCACGGGAGCGAACGCCGGCCGGAGCCGCCACAGGCCGTCCGACCGGCGTGTCGAGGAAGGCGATTTCCTCTCCGTGTGCCTGGGCGCCAACTACCGGGGCTACCGCTGCGAGATCGGCCGGACCTTCGTCATCGGGACCGCGCCCGCCGACTGGCAGATCGAGCTGTACGATCTCGTCTTCGCCGCTCAGCGCGCCGCCCGTGAGGCCCTGGCGCCCGGCACCGCCTTCCGTGACGTCGACCGCGCCGCCCGGCAGATCCTGGACGCCGCCGGGTACGGCGAGGGGCTCGCGCCGGCCCTCGGACACGGTGTGGGCCTGGAAATCGGGGAGGACCCGCAGCTCTCACCCGCCGCCATGGGTAAACTGGACGCTTGCGTGCCGGTCACCGTCGAACCGGGGGTCCACCTCCCGGGCAGGGGCGGCGTCCGGATCGATGACACGCTCGTCGTACGCCAGGTGGCGGACGGCGGCCCCGAGCTACTCACCATCACGACCAAGGAGCTTCTCGCGCTCTAGCGCGCGACCGTCGCCTTCCTCGGTCGTTCCACCAGCGTCAGTCCAGGAGATTCCGCAACCGTGGCCACCACGAACGACCTCAAGAACGGCATGGTGCTCAAGCTCGACAACGACCAGCTGTGGTCCGTCGTCGAGTTCCAGCACGTCAAGCCCGGTAAGGGCCCGGCCTTCGTGCGCACCAAGCTCAAGAACGTGCTCTCCGGGAAGATCGTCGACAAGACCTTCAACGCCGGTGTCAAGGTCGAGACGGCCACCGTCGACCGCCGCGACATGCAGTTCTCGTACATGGACGGCGAGTACTTCGTCTTCATGGACATGCAGACCTACGACCAGCTGCATGTGTCCCGCGCCGCCGTCGGCGACGCCGCGAACTTCCTCATCGAGGGCTTCACCGCGACCGTGGCCACGCACGAGGGCGAGGTGCTCTACGTCGAGCTGCCGGCCGCCGTCGAGCTGGTCATCCAGGACACCGAGCCGGGCGTCCAGGGCGACCGCTCCACGGGTGGCACCAAGCCCGCCACGCTGGAGACCGGCTACACCATCCAGGTCCCGCTCTTCATCACCACCGGTGAGAAGATCAAGGTCGACACGCGTTCCGGCGACTACCTCGGCCGGGTGAACAGCTAACCGTGGCCGCCCGGAACAAGGCCCGCAAGCGTGCCTTCCAGATCCTCTTCGAGGCCGACCAGCGCGGTGCGTCCGTGCACGAGGTCCTCGCGGACTGGATTCGGCACGCCCGGACCGATGACCGGCAGCCGCCGGTCAACGACTACACGATGGAGCTGGTCGAGGGCTACGCGAAGTACGCGGAGCGCATCGACGACCTCATCTCCACCTACGCCGTGGGCTGGACCCTCGACCGGATGCCCGTGGTCGACCGCAACATCCTGCGCCTCGGCGCCTATGAGCTGGTGTGGGTGGACGGCACTCCGGACGCCGTGGTGATCGACGAGGCGGTGCAGCTCGCCAAGGAGTTCTCCACCGACGATTCCCCGTCGTTCGTCAACGGTCTCCTGGCCCGCTTCAAGGATCTGAAGCCGAGCCTCCGCAGGGACTGAGCTCTGGCCAGAGCTTGATGCTCTCCGCCCGTACGAAGGGCCCGCAGCGCACCTCCGCGCCGCGGGCCCTTCGGCGTCTGCCGTACTCCCTCCCCGTGCTCCGCCGCACGCGCGGGAGCGGTGCCCGCCCCACAGACGGGAACCGCCGGGTACGGGCGGGGTCCGAGACTCCCGCCGCACCCGGCGGCAACGTTTCTGCTCTGCGGTGGCCGGAAGACTCAGGCCTCTTCGTGCGCGACGGCACGGCGTGCGTCCGCGTCCAGCACGCCCCAGCTGATCAGCTGCTCGGTCAGCACCGAGGGCGACTGGTCGTAGATCACGGCCAGCGTGCGCAGGTCGTCCTGGCGGATCGACAGCACCTTGCCGTTGTAGTCGCCGCGCTGCGACTGGATCGTCGCGGCGTAACGCTGCAGCGGGCCCGCCTTCTCCTGCGGGACGTGAGCCAGGCGCTCCAGGTCCAGAACGAGCTTCGGCGGCGGCTCGGCGGCCCCACCGGGCGTGGTGCCCGGCAGCAGCTCCTGCACCGGGACGCCATAGAAGTCGGCCAGCTCGGCGAGGCGCTGCACGGTCACGGCACGGTCGCCGCGCTCGTACGAACCGACCACGACGGCCTTCCAGCGGCCCTGGGACTTCTCCTCAACACCGTGGAGGGAGAGGCCCTGCTGGGTGCGGATGGCACGGAGCTTGGCCCCGAGCTGTTTTGCGTATTCGCTGGACATATAGCTCCCGGGACGCAGTGTCGACATGCGGCTCTGCCGCGCGGCTGGTAACTCACTGTGAGGTTACGCAGCGTTACCTGCGCGCGTCAAGCCGAAATGGTCCGTACCGGCCTCCTTCCAGGGAATGCCCCCGCTCCCCAGGGGTGTCACCACCCCCTCCCGGGCCCTGGTACCGTGGGTGGCGCAATCTAGACGTCCTTTAAGATCCGTCCCGTGAGGCGGAGAAGGAGGTCCGTTTCGTATGGACGCAATCCAGCAGTCCGATGCCGCGCGCCCCGTTCTCGAGGGCCCCGACATCGCGCGGGTACTGACCCGCATCGCCCACGAGATCGTCGAACGCGCCAAGGGCGCCGACGACGTGGTGCTCCTCGGCATTCCGACCCGTGGCGTCTTCCTCGCCCGCAGGCTCGCCGAGAAGCTGGAGCAGATCACCGGACGCGCCATCCCGGTCGGCTCCCTCGACATCACCATGTACCGCGACGACCTGCGGCTCCGCCCCGCACGTGCGCTCGCCCGTACCGACATCCCCGGTGACGGCGTCGACGGCCGCCTCGTCGTCCTCGTCGACGACGTGCTGTTCTCCGGCCGCACCATCCGCGCCGCCCTCGACGCGCTCGGCGACATCGGCCGCCCGCGCGCCGTCCAGCTCGCCGTCCTGGTCGACCGAGGCCACCGCGAACTCCCCATCCGTGCCGACTACGTCGGCAAGAACCTCCCCACGTCGTTGCGGGAGACGGTCAAGGTCCTGCTCGCCGAGGAGGACGGTCGCGACACCGTGCTGCTCGGCCTGCGTCAGACCACCCCGGCAGGCGAGCAGTAGCACCCGCCCGCGCGGCACACCCCCGCCCCGGCCACGAGGCGCGGAACCGTGCCGCCGCGCGCCCGCATGCCCGCCGGCCCTCCCGGAACCCCCGCACACCCGCGGCTGGCGGACCCGACCCCGGCCCCCGGACTCCAGACCTCCACCACACCGGAGAACACCCAGATGAAGCGTCACCTCATCTCGGCCGCCGACCTCACCCGCGACGACGCCGTCCTGATCCTCGACACCGCCGAGGAGATGGCCCGCGTCGCGGACCGGCCGATCAAGAAGCTGCCCACCCTGCGCGGCCGTACGATCTGCAACCTCTTCTTCGAGGACTCGACCCGCACCCGGATCTCCTTCGAGGCCGCCGAGAAGCGCCTCTCCGCCGACGTCATCAACTTCGCGGCCAAGGGCTCCAGCGTCTCCAAGGGCGAGTCGCTCAAGGACACCGCCCAGACCCTGGAGGCCATGGGCGTCGACGCCGTCGTCATCCGGCACGGCGCCTCCGGCGCCCCCTACCGGCTCGCCACCTCCGGCTGGATCGACGCCCCGGTGATCAACGCCGGCGACGGCACCCACCAGCACCCGACGCAGGCCCTGCTCGACGCGTTCACCATGCGCCGCCGCCTCATCGGCCCCGACGCCGGAATCGGCCAGGACCTGTCCGGCAAGCGGATCACCATCGTCGGCGACGTCCTGCACAGCCGGGTCGCCCGCTCCAACGTGGACCTGCTGCACACGCTCGGCGCCGAGGTCACCCTCGTCGCGCCCCCCACGCTCGTCCCGGTCGGTGTCGGCACCTGGCCCTGCGAGGTGTCCTACGACCTCGACAGCACCCTGCCGAAGTCCGACGCCGTGATGATGCTCCGCGTCCAGCGCGAACGCATGAACGCCGCGTTCTTCCCGACCGAGCGCGAGTACTCGCGCCGCTACGGGCTCGACGGCGACCGCATGGCGAAGATGCCGGAACACGCCGTCGTGATGCACCCCGGGCCCATGGTGCGCGGCATGGAGATCACCGCCGAGGTGGCCGACTCCGCCCGCTGCACGGTCGTGGAGCAGGTCGCCAACGGCGTGTCGATCCGGATGGCCGTCCTCTACCTGCTGCTCGGCGGCAACGAGCCCGCCGTCACCCAGCCGACGTCCCCCGCGGCCGCCCGTACCGAACCGTCCCGCACCGAGCCGTCCCGCACCGAGGAGAACTGAGAACCATGAGCAAGACCCTGATCCGCGGTGCGCAGGTCCTCGGCGGCGAGGCCCAGGACGTCCTGATCGACGGCGAGACCATCGCCGCCACCGCCCCCCGGGGCGGGATCGACATCAGCGGCACCGGCCCGGACGCCGAAGGCGTCACCGTCGTGGAGGCCGAGGGCAAGATCCTGCTGCCCGGCCTCGTCGACCTGCACACCCACCTGCGCGAGCCCGGCCGTGAGGACTCCGAGACCGTCCTCACCGGCACCCGCGCCGCCGCGAGCGGCGGCTACACCGCCGTGTTCGCCATGGCCAACACCTTCCCGGTCGCCGACACCGCCGGTGTCGTGGAGCAGGTCTACCGGCTCGGCCGGGAACACGGCTACTGCGACGTCCAGCCCATCGGCGCCGTCACCGTCGGCCTGGAGGGCAGGAAGCTCGCCGAGCTCGGCGCCATGCACGAGTCCGCGGCCGGTGTCACCGTCTTCTCCGACGACGGCAAGTGCGTGGACGACGCCGTCATCATGCGGCGCGCCCTGGAGTACGTGAAGGCGTTCGGCGGTGTCGTCGCCCAGCACGCGCAGGAGCCCCGGCTGACCGAGGGCGCCCAGATGAACGAGGGCATCGTCTCCGCCGAACTCGGCCTCGGCGGCTGGCCCGCCGTCGCCGAGGAGTCGATCATCGCCCGGGACGTGCTGCTCGCCGAGCACGTCGGCTCCCGCGTCCACATCTGCCACCTGTCCACCGCCGGCTCCGTGGAGATCGTCCGCTGGGCCAAGTCCCGCGGCATCGACGTCACCGCCGAGGTCACCCCGCACCACCTGCTGCTGACGGACGAGCTCGTCCGCACGTACAACCCCGTCTACAAGGTCAACCCGCCGCTGCGCACCGAGCGCGACGTCATGGCCCTGCGCGAGGCCCTCGCCGACGGCACGATCGACATCGTCGCCACCGACCACGCCCCGCACCCGCACGAGGACAAGGACTGCGAGTGGGCGGCGGCCGCCATGGGCATGGTCGGCCTGGAGACCGCCCTGTCCGTCGTGCAGCACACCATGGTCGAGACCGGGCTGCTCGACTGGGCGGGCGTCGCCGACCGCATGTCGTTCAAGCCCGCCGCGATCGGCCGGGCCACCGGCCACGGCCGCCCCGTCTCGGCAGGTGAGCCCGCCAACCTGACGCTGGTGGATCCGGCATACCGTGGAGCGGTGGACCCCGCGGGCTTCGCCTCCCGCAGCCGCAACACCCCCTATGAGGGCCGCGAGCTGCCGGGACGCGTCACCCACACCTATCTGCGGGGCCGGGCGACGCTCGTGGACGGGAAGCTGGCGTGACAACTCTCATCGAATTCGCTGCCGACCAGAAGTCGGCGGAGGTGACCGACTGGGCGGCCCGCCTCGGCTGGGTCGCCGGACTGCTGCTCTTCATCGCCTTCGTCTACTGGCTGATGCGCCAGGGCTGGACGTGGCGCGGCAGCCTCCAGTCGGACCTGCCGGAGCTTCCCGCCGCGCCGGAAGCCCCCGGTACGGCGACACTGAGCATGAGCGGGCGCTACCACGGGTCCACGACCGCCGGACAGTGGCTCGACCGGATCGTGGCGCACGGCCTCGGCACCCGCAGCCGCGTCGAGCTGACGCTCGGCGACGCCGGCCTGAACGTCGTACGCCCCGGGGCGACCGACTTCTTCATCCCGGCCGACCGGCTGCGCGAGGCCCGGCTCGACAAGGGAATCGCGGGCAAGGTCCTCGCCGAGGGCGGGCTGCTGATCGTCACCTGGGAGCACGGCGAGAGGCTGATCGACTCCGGCTTCCGCTCCGACCTGGCGGCCGAGCACACCGGCTGGGTCGCGGCCATCAACTCCATGACCACCAAGAACACCACCACGAAGACGGAAGGCGCCGCACGATGACGACCTCCACCCGGGGAACGAGGGTTCCCGCCGTACTCGTCCTGGAGGACGGCCGCACGTTCCGCGGCCGCGCCTACGGGGCCGTGGGGGAGACCTTCGGCGAGGCGGTGTTCTCCACTGGCATGACCGGCTACCAGGAGACCCTGACCGACCCGTCGTACCACCGCCAGGTCGTGGTCATGACCGCCCCGCACGTCGGCAACACCGGCGTCAACGACGAGGACCCGGAGTCGGCCCGCATCTGGGTCTCCGGCTATGTCGTCCGCGACCCCGCCCGCACCCCCTCCAACTGGCGCGCCACGCGCTCGCTCGACGAGGAGCTGGAGCGCCAGGGCGTCGTCGGCATCAGCGGCATCGACACCCGCGCGCTCACCCGGCACCTGCGCGAGCGCGGCGCCATGCGCGTCGGCATCTTCTCCGGCGACGCGTGGTCCGGCGTCCGCGAGGAGGCGCTGCTGGCGAAGGTCCAGGCGCAGCCGCAGATGAAGGGCGCGAACCTCTCCGCCGAGGTCGCGACCAAGGAGCCGTACGTCGTGCCCGCGATCGGCCCCGACGGCGAAGCCGTCCCGATTGGCACAGCGAAGTTCACCGTCGCCGCCGTCGACCTCGGCATCAAGGGCATGACCCCGCAGCGGATGGCCGAGCGCGGCATCGAGGTGCACGTACTGCCCGCCACCGCCACCGCCGACGACGTCTACGCCGTCAACCCCGACGGGGTGTTCTTCTCCAACGGCCCCGGCGACCCCGCCACCGCCGACGGCCCCGTCGCCCTCATGCGGGCCGTCCTGGAGCGCCGGACGCCCCTGTTCGGCATCTGCTTCGGCAACCAGATCCTCGGCCGCGCCCTCGGCTTCGGCACGTACAAGCTGAAGTACGGCCACCGCGGCATCAACCAGCCGGTGCAGGACCGTACGACCGGCAAGGTCGAGGTCACCGCGCACAACCACGGCTTCGCCGTCGACGCCCCGCTCGACCAGGTGTCCGACACCCCCTACGGCCGCGCCGAGGTCTCCCACGTCTGCCTGAACGACAACGTGGTGGAGGGCCTCCAGCTGCTCGACCAGCCGGCCTTCAGCGTCCAGTACCACCCCGAGGCGGCCGCCGGCCCGCACGACGCCGCGTACCTCTTCGACCGCTTCGTCACCCTCATGGAGGCCGAGCGTGCCTAAGCGCACCGATATCCAGTCCGTCCTGGTCATCGGCTCCGGACCGATCGTCATCGGCCAGGCCGCCGAGTTCGACTACTCCGGCACCCAGGCCTGCCGCGTCCTCAAGTCCGAGGGCCTGCGGGTCATCCTGGTCAACTCCAACCCCGCGACGATCATGACCGACCCGGAGATCGCCGACGCCACGTACGTCGAGCCGATCACCCCCGAGTTCGTCGAGAAGATCATCGCCAAGGAGCGCCCCGACGCGCTGCTGCCGACCCTCGGCGGCCAGACCGCGCTGAACACCGCGATCTCCATGCACGAGCAGGGGGTCCTGGAGAAGTACGGCGTCGAGCTGATCGGCGCCAACGTCGAGGCCATCCACAAGGGCGAGGACCGCGACCTCTTCAAGGGGGTCGTCGAGGCGGTCAACGCCAAGATCGGCCACGGCGAGTCCGCCCGCTCGGTCATCTGCCACTCCATGGACGACGTCCTCAAGGGCGTCGAGACGCTCGGCGGCTACCCCGTCGTCGTCCGCCCCTCCTTCACCATGGGCGGCGCCGGCTCCGGCTTCGCCCACGACGAGGACGAGCTGCGCCGTATCGCGGGCCAGGGCCTCACCCTGTCTCCCACCACCGAGGTGCTCCTGGAGGAGTCCATCCTCGGCTGGAAGGAGTACGAGCTGGAGCTGATGCGCGACAAGCACGACAACGTCGTGGTCGTCTGCTCCATCGAGAACTTCGACCCGATGGGCGTCCACACCGGTGACTCGATCACCGTCGCCCCGGCGATGACCCTCACCGACCGCGAGTACCAGATCCTGCGCGACGTCGGCATCGCCATCATCCGCGAGGTCGGCGTGGACACGGGCGGCTGCAACATCCAGTTCGCGGTCAACCCCGAGGACGGCCGGGTCATCGTCATCGAGATGAACCCGCGCGTCTCCCGGTCGTCGGCGCTCGCCTCCAAGGCCACCGGCTTCCCGATCGCCAAGATCGCCGCCCGGCTCGCCGTCGGCTACACGCTGGACGAGATCCCCAACGACATCACCGAGCAGACCCCGGCCTCCTTCGAGCCGACGCTCGACTACGTCGTGGTCAAGGCCCCGCGCTTCGCCTTCGAGAAGTTCCCCTCCGCCGACTCCACCCTCACCACCACCATGAAGTCGGTCGGCGAGGCCATGGCCATCGGCCGGAACTTCACCGAGGCCCTCCAGAAGGCCCTGCGCTCGCTGGAGAAGAAGGGCAGCCAGTTCACCTTCACCGGCGAGCCCGGCGACAAGGACGAGCTGCTGCGCGAGGCCGTGCGCCCCACCGACGGCCGGATCAACACCGTCATGCGGGCCATCCGCGCCGGCGCCACCCGCGAGGAGGTCTTCGACGCCACGAAGATCGACCCCTGGTTCGTGGACCAGCTCTTCCTGATCAAGGAGATCGCGGACGAGCTCGCCGCCGCGGACAAGCTCGAACCGGAACTGCTCGCCGAGGCCAAGCGGCACGGCTTCTCGGACGCGCAGATCGGCGAGATCCGGGACCTGCGCGAGGACGTCGTCCGCGAGGTCCGCCACGCGCTCGGCGTACGCCCGGTCTACAAGACGGTCGACACCTGCGCCGCCGAGTTCGCCGCGAGGACGCCGTACTTCTACTCCTCGTACGACGAGGAGAGCGAGGTCGCCCCGCGCGAGAAGCCCGCCGTGATCATCCTGGGCTCCGGCCCGAACCGCATCGGCCAGGGCATCGAGTTCGACTACTCCTGCGTCCACGCCTCGTTCGCGCTGCACGACGCGGGCTTCGAGACCGTGATGGTCAACTGCAACCCGGAGACCGTCTCCACCGACTACGACACCTCCGACCGGCTCTACTTCGAGCCGCTCACCCTGGAGGACGTACTGGAGATCGTCCACGCCGAGGCGCAGGCCGGCCCGATCGCCGGTGTCGTCGTCCAGCTCGGCGGCCAGACCCCGCTGGGTCTCGCCCAGGCGCTGAAGGACAACGGCGTCCCGGTCGTCGGCACCTCGCCGGAGGCCATCCACGCCGCCGAGGACCGAGGCGCCTTCGGCCGCGTCCTGCAGGAGGCCGGTCTGCCGGCCCCCAAGCACGGCACCGCCACCACCTTCGCCGAGGCCAAGGCCATCGCCGACGAGATCGGCTACCCCGTCCTCGTACGTCCCTCGTACGTGCTCGGCGGGCGCGGCATGGAGATCGTCTACGACGAGGCGCGGCTGTCCACGTACATCGCCGAGTCCACCGAGATCTCCCCGACCCGTCCGGTCCTCGTGGACCGCTTCCTCGACGACGCGATCGAGATCGACGTCGACGCCCTGTACGACGGCGAGGAGCTGTACCTCGGCGGTGTCATGGAGCACATCGAGGAGGCCGGTATCCACTCCGGCGACTCGGCCTGCGCCCTGCCCCCGATCACGCTCGGCGGCTTCGACATCAAGCGCCTTCGCGTCTCCACCGAGGCGATCGCCAAGGGCGTCGGCGTCCGCGGCCTGATCAACATCCAGTTCGCCCTGGCCGGCGACATCCTCTACGTCCTGGAGGCCAACCCGCGCGCCTCCCGGACCGTCCCCTTCACCTCGAAGGCGACGGCCGTGCCGCTCGCGAAGGCCGCCGCGCGCATCTCGCTCGGCGCGACCATCGCCGAGCTGCGCGCCGAGGGCCTGCTCCCGAGGACCGGCGACGGCGGCACCCTGCCGCTCGACGCGCCGATCTCCGTCAAGGAGGCCGTCATGCCGTGGTCGCGGTTCCGCGACATCCACGGCCGGGGCGTCGACACGGTCCTCGGCCCGGAGATGCGCTCCACCGGCGAGGTCATGGGCATCGACTCGGTCTTCGGCACGGCGTACGCCAAGTCGCAGGCCGGCGCCTACGGACCGCTGCCCACCAAGGGCCGGGCGTTCATCTCGGTCGCCAACCGGGACAAGCGCTCGATGATCTTCCCGGCGCGTGAGCTCGTCGCGCACGGCTTCGAGCTGCTCGCCACCTCCGGCACGGCCGAGGTCCTCAAGCGCAACGGCATCAACGCCACCGTCGTGCGCAAGCAGTCCGAGGGCGAGGGCCCCGGCGGCGAGAAGACCATCGTGCGCCTCATCCACGACGGCGAGGTCGACCTCATCGTCAACACCCCGTACGGCACCGGCGGCCGCCTCGACGGCTACGAGATCCGGACCGCCGCCGTGGCCCGCGGCGTCCCGTGCCTGACGACGGTGCAGGCGCTCGCCGCGGCCGTCCAGGGCATCGACGCCCTCAACCACGGCGGGGTCGGCGTCCGCTCCCTCCAGGAACACGCCGAACACCTGATCGCGGCCCGCGACTAGCAGCCCACGAGGGGGACACCGGAAACGGTGTCCCCCTCTTCATGAGCCCTGGTGGGCTCCTCATGAGGACACCACTGAGATGTACAAGTTCTTCTTCGCCCTCGTCTTCACGCGCATGGACCCCGAGCGGGCCCATCACCTGGCGGTCCGCTGGATCCGGCTGGCCGCCCGCGTCCCCGTCCTGCGCACCTTCGTCGCCGCCGTGCTCGCGCCCCGCCGCAGGGAGCTGCGGACGGAGGCGCTCGGTCTGCGCATGCACGGCCCGTTCGGGCTGGCCGCCGGCTTCGACAAGAACGCCGTCGTGATCGACGGCATGGCCATGCTCGGCTTCGACCATGTCGAGATCGGCACGGTCACCGGCGAGCCGCAGCCGGGAAACCCCAGGAAGCGCCTCTTCCGGCTCATCCCCGACCGCGCCCTGATCAACCGCATGGGCTTCAACAACGAGGGCTCGGCCGCCGTGGCCGAGCGGCTCGCGGCGCGTACGGAGCTCTTCAGGACCGTCGTCGGCGTCAACATCGGCAAGACCAAGGCCGTACCCGAGACCGAGGCCGCCGCCGACTACGTGAAGTCGACCGAGCGCCTCGCCGCCCACGCCGACTACCTGGTCGTCAACGTCTCCTCGCCCAACACGCCCGGCCTGCGGAACCTCCAGGCCACCGAGGCCCTGCGCCCGCTGCTCACGGCCGTACGCGAGGCCGCCGACCGCACGGTCGCCGACCGTCGCGTACCGCTCCTCGTGAAGATCGCCCCCGACCTGGCCGACGAGGACGTCGACGCGGTCGCCGACCTCGCGGTCGAGCTCGGCCTCGACGGCATCATCGCCACCAACACCACCATCGCCCGCGAGGGCCTCGGGCTCGCCTCCGACCCCGCGGTCGTCAAGGAGACCGGCGGCCTGTCGGGGGCGCCCCTGAAGCAGCGCTCCCTGGAGGTCCTGCGCCGCCTGCACGCGCGCGTGGGCGACCGGCTCGTGCTGGTCGGCGTCGGCGGCATCGAGACCGCCGACGACGCCTGGCAGCGCATTCTGGCGGGCGCCACCCTCGTCCAGGGCTACAGCGCCTTCATCTACGAGGGCCCGTTCTACGCCCGCGCGATCAACAAGGGCCTCGCCGCCCGGCTGAAGGCATCCCCGTACGCCACGCTCGCCGACGCCGTCGGTGCCGACAACCGGAAGGCCGCCGCATGAGCACGCTCGAACCGTTCGGTGCCCGTCTCCGCCGGGCCATGGACACCCGCGGCCCGCTCTGCGTCGGCATCGACCCGCACGCCTCGCTGCTGTCCGCCTGGGGTCTGAAGGACGACATCACGGGTCTGGAGACGTTCACGCGCACGGTCGTGGACGCCCTCGCCGACAGCGTCGCCGTGTTCAAGCCGCAGAGCGCCTTCTTCGAACGGTTCGGCTCCCGGGGCGTCGCCGTCCTGGAGAAGGCCGTCGCCGATGTGCGCGACGCGGGCGGGCTCGTCGTCATGGACGCCAAGCGGGGCGACATCGGCTCCACGATGGGCGCCTACGCGGAGACGTACCTGCGCCGGGAATCGCCGCTGTTCTCGGACGCGCTGACCGTCTCGCCGTACCTCGGCTACGGCTCCCTGAAGCCGGCCGTCGACCTGGCGCGCGAGAACGGCGCCGGGCTGTTCGTCCTGGCCCTCACCTCCAACCCGGAGGGCGCGGAGGTGCAGAGGGCCGTGCGCGCCGACGGGCGCACCGTGGCCGCCACCATGCTCGCCCACCTCGCCGAGGAGAACGCGGGGGAGGAGCCCATGGGCTCCTTCGGCGCGGTCGTCGGCGCGACCCTCGGCGATCTGTCCTCGTTCGACCTGGACATCCAGGGGCCGCTGCTCGCCCCCGGCATCGGTGCGCAGGGCGCGACCCCGGCGGACCTGCCCGCGGTCTTCGGCGCCGCCGTGCGCAACGTCGTCCCGAACGTCAGCCGGGGTGTCCTGCGGCACGGTCCCGACGCGGACGCGCTGCGCGCCGCGGCGGCCCGGTACGCGGACGAGGTACGGGCCGCCGTCTCCGCCTGACGCCGGAGGAACCCGCTGGACCCGCGGCCCGTGTGACGTACGTCATGGTGGACGCGGGTCCATGCCGCGCTGTGACGCCCTCGGGGCGGGCTGTGACCGGTGTTGACGCGATCCGGACCCGAAACGGGGTCTTTATGTGCAGAATGTCTGGGTAGCTCAATGCTGACCAGGACTTTTCCTCTGTTCTCGCTGACTCCGGCGGCCCTGGCCGCTAGTCTCCGACGAGAGTCAGCGTTCGCAGCGGTCACTGCGTTGCTCGTTGCTCCCCTGGTGTGGGCCGACTAGGTTCCTCACCGGTCCGTATCCGACAGTTCGACATCCGAGGTGACGTAGGCGTGGCTCTTCCGCCCCTTACCCCTGAACAGCGCGCAGCCGCGCTCGAAAAGGCCGCCGCGGCTCGCCGGGAGCGGGCCGAGGTCAAGAATCGACTCAAGCACTCCGGCGCCTCTCTCCACGAGGTCATCAAGCAGGGCCAGGAGAACGACGTCATCGGCAAGATGAAGGTCTCCGCCCTCCTGGAGTCCCTGCCCGGCGTGGGCAAGGTCCGCGCCAAGCAGATCATGGAGCGGCTCGGCATCTCCGAGAGCCGTCGTGTGCGGGGTCTCGGCTCCAACCAGATCGCATCCCTGGAGCGCGAGTTCGGCAGCACCGGAGCCTGACGTCAAGGCCACCGGTGGGAAGCTGGAATAATCGCCCCATGGCTGCAACATCCCGGGGGACGACCCCCGAGCCCCCGGACGTACGTCCGCGACTGACCGTGCTCTCCGGCCCCTCAGGGGTCGGCAAGAGCACGGTCGTCGCCCATATGCGCAAGGTCCACCCGGAAGTCTGGCTGTCGGTGTCGGCGACGACCCGTAAGCCGCGCCCCGGCGAGCAGGACGGCGTGCAGTACCACTTCGTCACCGACGACGAGTTCGACAAGCTGATCGCCAACGGTGAGCTGCTGGAGTGGGCCGAGTTCGCGGGCAACCGCTACGGCACCCCGCGCCGCGCCGTCCTGGAGCGGCTCGACGCGGGCGAGCCCGTCCTCCTGGAGATCGACCTGCAGGGCGCCCGGCTGGTGCGCGAGTCGATGCCCGACGCGCGGCTGGTCTTCCTGGCCCCGCCGAGCTGGGACGAACTGGTCCGTCGGCTGACCGGTCGCGGCACCGAGTCGCCGGACGTCATCGAGCGCAGGCTCGCGGCGGCCAGGATCGAGCTCGCCGCCGAATCGGAGTTCGACGTCACGCTCGTCAACACCTCCGTCGAGGACGTCGCCCGTGAGCTGCTAGCCTTGCTGTGTTTCACTGGGGGAAGTTCGATTACCCCCTGATTTCGACCTCTGTCCAATTTTTCGGAAGGTAGAGCGTGTCCTCTTCCATCACCGCGCCCGAGGGCATCATCAACCCGCCGATCGACGAGCTGCTCGAGGCCACGGACTCGAAGTACAGCCTCGTGATCTACGCGGCCAAGCGCGCGCGTCAGATCAACGCGTACTACTCGCAGCTCGGTGAGGGCCTGCTGGAGTACGTCGGTCCGCTGGTGGACACCCACGTCCACGAGAAGCCGCTCTCGATCGCCCTGCGGGAGATCAACGCGGGCCTGCTGACCTCCGAGTCCGTAGAGGGCCCGGCGCAGTAGGCGCTCCTTCATCTCATCACCAGGCCCGGCGGGCGATCCGCCGGGCCTGTGGTGTGTCCTGGAAACCGTACGGAGAATCCGTACGCATCGGTCGGCGAACCGTCGAAGCGGGAGACGTAGTGGAAGCGGGAGACGCAGTGGACAAGCCCAAGCCGAAGGTCGTCCTCGGAGTGAGCGGCGGCATCGCCGCCTACAAGGCGTGCGAGCTGCTCCGGCGGCTGACCGAGTCGGGTCATGACGTACGGGTCGTCCCGACCGAGGCCGCGCTGCACTTCGTCGGCGCCGCCACCTGGTCCGCGCTCTCCGGCCACCCGGTGTCCACCGAGGTCTGGTCGGACGTCCACGAGGTGCCGCACGTACGCATCGGACAGCGGGCCGACCTCGTGGTGGTCGCCCCGGCCACCGCCGACATGCTCGCCAAGGCGGCCCACGGCCTCGCCGACGACCTGCTCACCAACACGCTGCTCACCGCCCGCTGCCCCGTCGTCTTCGCCCCGGCGATGCACACCGAGATGTGGGAGCACCCCGCCACCCGGGAGAACGTGGCCACGCTGCGCCGCCGGGGCGCGGTCGTCATCGAGCCGGCCGTCGGCCGCCTCACCGGAGTCGACACCGGCAAGGGGCGGCTGCCCGAGCCCGGCGAGATCTTCGAGGTGTGCCGCCTCGTCCTGAACCGGCACCGGTCGGCCCGGGGCGTCACCGGACCGGACCTCGCGGGGCGTCACGTCGTGGTCAGCGCGGGCGGCACGCGCGAGCCCCTGGACCCGGTGCGGTACCTGGGGAACCGTTCCTCCGGGAAGCAGGGGTACGCCCTGGCCCGGACGGCGGCGGCCCGGGGAGCCAGGGTCACCCTCGTCGAGGCCAACACCGGCATCCCCGACCCCGCGGGCGTCGACGTCGTCCACGTCGGTACGGCGGTCCAGCTGCGCGAAGCGGTCCTGAAGGCGGCCGCCGACGCGGACGCGGTGGTCATGGCGGCGGCCGTGGCGGACTTCCGGCCCGCCGCCTACGCCGAGGGCAAGATCAAGAAGAAGGAGGGCCAGGAGCCGGCACCCGTCGCCCTGGTCCGCAACCCCGACATCCTGGCCGAGATCTCCGCCGAGCGCGCCAGGCCCGGCCAGGTGGTCGTCGGCTTCGCCGCCGAGACCGACGACGTCCTCTCCAACGGCCGGGACAAGCTCCGCCGCAAGGGCTGCGACCTGCTCGTGGTGAACGAGGTGGGGGAGCGCAAGACGTTCGGCGCGGAGGAGAACGAGGCGGTGGTCCTCGCCGCCGACGGCACGGAGACCCCGGTCCCGTACGGCCCGAAGGAGGCCCTCGCCGACACCGTCTGGGACCTGGTGGCCCCCCGGCTCGCCTGACCGCCCCGGCCGGGTGCCGCCGGAGCCCGCCGATCGGGCGCCCGCCCGACCGCCCCGCCGGCCGTGGCGTGCCCACGCCGTCCGGGACCGCCGCACCGCCGTCGGCCTCCGTGGGGAT
This sequence comes from Streptomyces sp. NPDC047886, assembly GCF_043204435.1. Lineage (NCBI taxonomy): Bacteria > Bacillati > Actinomycetota > Actinomycetes > Kitasatosporales > Streptomycetaceae > Streptomyces > Streptomyces sp. NPDC047886. The sequence goes on along the minus strand of NZ_JBIDCF010000013.1, from coordinate 104,686 downwards.
GAATCTCTCATTCGCCCTAGTAGACGTAGGAAAACGGGAGGAAAGGGGCTGATGGGGGCGTTTTATGGAAGACCGGAAGGTGATCTTCGTACCGTGGGGAGGCGCACTGTGGCCGATCTGGCTCCCACCGTGCGAGACACCTGGTCCAATGCACGAGAGCGCCCGATAAACTGTCCTCGGAACGACGCGGGGCGCAGCCCCCTGCCGGTCCGTCATTGATCGCCAGCAGCCGCTGCAAACCCAGGGAGCGTTGTGTCCCGTCGTCTCTTCACCTCGGAGTCCGTGACCGAGGGTCACCCCGACAAGATCGCTGACCAGATCAGCGACACCATTCTCGACGCGCTGCTCCGGGAGGACCCCACCTCCCGCGTCGCCGTGGAGACGTTGATCACCACCGGTCTGGTGCACGTGGCCGGCGAGGTGACCACCAAGGCGTACGCCGACATCCCCACGCTGGTGCGCAACAAGATCCTGGAGATCGGTTACGACTCCTCGAAGAAGGGCTTCGACGGCGCGTCCTGCGGCGTCTCCGTCTCGATCGGCGCGCAGTCCCCGGACATCGCCCAGGGTGTCGACACGGCGTACGAGAAGCGGGTCGAAGGTGCCGCCGCGGGCGACGGCGGTGACGAGCTCGACAAGCAGGGCGCCGGCGACCAGGGCCTGATGTTCGGATACGCCTCCGACGAGACGCCCGAGCTGATGCCGCTGCCGATCCACCTGGCGCACCAGCTCTCGCGCCGCCTCACCGAGGTCCGCAAGAACGGCACCATCCCCTACCTGCGCCCCGACGGCAAGACCCAGGTCACCATCGAGTACGACGGCGACAAGGCCGTCCGCCTCGACACGGTCGTCGTCTCCTCGCAGCACGCCTCGGACATCGACCTGGAGTCGCTGCTCGCCCCGGACATCCGCGAGTTCGTCGTGGAGCACGTCCTCAAGCAGCTCCTGGACGACGGCATCAAGCTGGACACCGACGGCTACCGCCTCCTGGTCAACCCGACCGGCCGCTTCGAGATCGGCGGCCCCATGGGCGACGCCGGCCTCACCGGCCGCAAGATCATCATCGACACGTACGGCGGCATGGCCCGCCACGGCGGCGGCGCCTTCTCCGGCAAGGACCCGTCCAAGGTGGACCGCTCGGCCGCGTACGCGATGCGCTGGGTCGCCAAGAACGTCGTCGCCGCCGGCCTCGCCTCGCGCTGCGAGGTCCAGGTCGCCTACGCCATCGGCAAGGCCGAGCCCGTCGGCCTCTTCGTCGAGACCTTCGGCACCGCCAAGGTGGAGGTCGAGCGGATCGAGAACGCGATCGCCGAGGTCTTCGACCTCCGCCCGGCCGCGATCATCCGCGACCTCGACCTGCTGCGCCCGATCTACTCCCAGACCGCCGCGTACGGCCACTTCGGCCGCGAGCTGCCGGACTTCACCTGGGAGCGCACCGACCGCGTCGACGCCCTCCGCAAGGCGGCGGGGCTGTAAGCCCGCTCCGCTCACAGACGCCCCGGGAGTCCGGCACCGTACGCGGTGCCGGACTCCCGGCGCTCTGGAGGCGTGGCCGCCCGGACCGTTCGGCCCGGCTCGCCGACAGCCGGTCTCCGCGATCTCCCCGGCCGGCCCGGCCCGGGTGACGGACAGCGGCCAGGCCGTGTCATGACCGGCCACGCGGCCATCCAGGCGCATGGCGCCGACAGCGACGCTGTCAGTGCGGTCTGGTAGGCATAGGGCTGTGAGCAGCGCGAACGGAAACGACGAGGGCAGGCGGCCGGAACAGCCGCCCGAGCAGCTCGCGCTCATACGGGACGCGGTGCGCAAGGCCAAGGTGCCCCGGGCCAAGCCACGGACGTGGCGGGGAGCCGCGCTGGCGAAAGAGCTGCCCGTCGCGCGGGTCGTCGTGAACAAGGGCGTCCTCCACCTGGACCAGTTCTTCGACTACGCCGTGCCCGAGGAACTGGACGCCGTCGCGCGCCCGGGAGTGCGGGTCCGGGTGCGGTTCGGGGCGGGCGCGCACCAGGTGCGGGGCGGTCGCCGTGAGGGCGGGCGGCTCATCGACGGGTTCCTCGTGGAGCGGCGCGCCGAGTCCGACTACAGCGGGCCGCTCGCCGCGCTCGCCGACGTCGTGTCGCCCGAGCCGGTGCTCGGCCCCGAGCTGCTCGGGCTGGCGCGGGCCGTGGCCGACCGGTACGCGGGCAGCCTCGCGGACGTCCTGCAACTGGCCGTGCCGCCGCGCAGCGCCAAGGCCGAGGCCAAGCCGTCGCCCGCGCCGCTGCCCCCGCCCGCCGCGCCCGAGCCCGGCACCTGGGCGCGGTACGCGCGGGGCGAGGCGTTCATCGCCGCCCTGGCGCGCGGCGGTGCGCCGCGCGCCGTGTGGAACGCCCTGCCCGGACCCCACTGGGCGGAGGAGATCGCCCGGGCCGCGGCCGCCACGCTCGCCTCCGGGCGCGGCGCCCTCGTGGTGGTGCCCGACGGCCGGGCCGCCGCCCGCGTGGACGCGGCCCTGACAGGTGTCCTGGGCGATGGCCGGCACGCCGTGCTGACCGCCGAGGCCGGCCCCGAGAAGCGGTACGGGCAGTGGCTCGCCGTACGGCGGGGTGCCGTACGGGCGGTCGTCGGCACGCGCGCCGCCATGTTCGCGCCCGTACGCGACCTCGGGCTCGTCGCCATCTGGGACGACGGCGACAGCAGCCACAGCGAGCCCCACGCACCCCAGCCGCACGCCCGTGACGTACTGCTGCTGCGGGCCGCGCACCACAAGTGCGCCTTCCTCCTGGGCAGTACGAGCTGCACGGTCGAGGCGGCCCAGCTCGTGGAGAGCGGCTGGGCCCGGCCCCTGGCCGCCCCCCGCGAGCGGATCCGCGCCGCCGCCCCGCTCGTCCGGACCGTCGGCGACACGGAGGTGGCGCGCGACGAGGCCGCCCGCGCCGCCCGCCTGCCCTCACTGGCCTGGCAGACCGTACGGGACGGGCTGAAGCACGGGCCGGTGCTGGTACAGGTGCCCCGGCGCGGATACGTACCGCGCCTGGCTTGTGAGCGGTGCCGCACACCGGCGCGCTGCGCCCACTGCGCCGGCCCCCTGGAGGCCCCCGGACAGCGGGAGTTGAGGTGTGGATGGTGCGGCAGGGGCGCGCCCGACTGGCACTGCGCGGAGTGCGGCGGGACCCGGCTGCGCGCCCAGGTGGTCGGCGCGCGGCGCACGGCCGAGGAGCTCGGGCGGGCGTTCCCCGCGGTGCCCGTCCGCACCTCGGGACGCGATCACATCCTGGACACCGTGCCGGGCCGGCCCGCCCTGGTGGTGAGCACCCCCGGCGCCGAACCGGTCGCCGACGGCGGATACGCGGCCGCGCTGCTGCTGGACGGCTGGGCGATGCTGAACCGGCCCGACCTGCGGGCGGGGGAGGAGGCGCTGCGGCGCTGGATCGACGCGGCGTCCCTGGTGCGGGGGCAGGACGAGGGCGGCACCGTGGTCGTGGTCGCCGAGCCCACGCAGCGCCCGGTGCAGGCCCTGGTGCGCTGGGACCCGGTGGGCCACGCCCAGCGGGAGCTGGCCGAGCGGGCCGAGCTGGGGTTTCCGCCGGTGTCCCGGATGGCGTCGGTGGCCGGTCCGCCGGACGCCCTCGCCGCGTTCCTGGCGGCCGCCGAACTGCCGCGTGACGCCGAGGTGCTGGGCCCCGTGCCGGTACCGCCGCCCCCACCCGGCGGTCCTCGCCGCCCGGGTGACACTCCGCCGGGCGAGGTCTGGGAACGGGCGCTGCTACGGGTTCCGCCGGGCAGCGGGGCGGCGCTGGCTGCCGCGCTCAAGACGGCCCAGGCGTCGAAGCAGGCCCGGGGCACCACCACACCGGTCCGGATCCGCGTGGATCCCCCGGACATCGGCTGAACCGGGGCGGCCCCCACCCGGTCGGGCGACCGTGCGCGTCGACGCGCGTCGACGCCCACACGACGGCCGCCCCCGCCGACCGGGTGGGGCGGACGGCGGGGGCGGCGGGGTGGAAGGTCAGCCGTTGCGCGGGCCGGGGAAGGCGCTCGGGCGGACCTCCTCGCGGAGGCTCTGGTCCCGCAGACCCTGCTCGCGAAGGCCCTGCTCGCGGAGGCCCTGCTCGCGAAGATGGGGCTGCTCCCGCAGGCCCGCGTCCCGCAGGCCCGCGTCACGAAGAGCCTGGTCCCGGAGAGCCTGCTCCCGGAGGATCGGCTGGTCCCGCAGGGCCGCCTGGTCCCGCAGCGAGGCCGAACCCGCCGTCGGCTGCGGCGGCATCGAACGCGCCGCGGGCACCGACGGCAGCGGCGCCCCGACCGGCAGGGGGCGCGGCGCGGCCGCCGGCTCGGCGACCCGCTCCGCGTCGGCCGCGCCCGTCTGCTGAGCCGCCGCACGCCGGGAGCCGTACCTGCGGTGCACCGCCTGCTTGGTCACCCCCAGCGCCGACCCGACCGCGTCCCACGAGAAGCCCAGCGAGCGGTCGAAGTCCACCGCCGCGGTCACCAGGGTCTCGACGCTGTCCCGCAGCTCCTGGGCGAGCCGGACAGTGGGGGCCGGGGCCCTGCCGTAGACGACGAAGCCCGTCGACGGGCCGGAGCGCCGCGGGCGGTAGACATTGCCCAGCTGCGCCGTGAGCGTGCGCAGAGCGTCCACCTGCCGGCGGACCCGCTCGATGTCCCGCACCAGCAGGTGCAGGCTTGCCCGGGCTTGGGCGTCGTGGGTTGCGTGGTCGGCCATTTACAAGCCTCTCGAACCGGCGTTGAAAGGGGCGGGCCGTACCGGGGCGGCCCGTTTCGGTCAATCTCACTTGACCAACGCGCCACCCTCGTCCGGGGTCACGCTGCAGGGGCGTATCCGCATATGCGCAGGGCGCACGGGCATACGTACGCCCCCTGGGGTCCCGGACCCTAGGCCGTGTCCGGCGGATCATGCTTGGGCCGCGTGCCCTGGCACGCACGTCTGCGGCGTTGTCGTCGGTCGCCGATGCTCCGCAGCGGCTCCCTCCTCCGCCGTGCGTCCGCATCGCACCAGACCCCGCTCACCAGCGGGACAGCGCAACCGGCTCCCATGCCACCATGATCCGCCGGACACTCCCTAGACTGGTGCGCTGCCCACCCGGTCCCCGGGGGCGGCCCCGGACCCCGGCCGGACACCCGCGACCGAACCCGAACATGCGAGGTAATCCCGAGTGAAGCTGGTCTTCGCAGGCACCCCCGAGGTCGCCGTTCCCGCCCTGGACGCCCTGATCGCCTCGGACCGGCACGACGTGGCGGCCGTCGTCACCCGGCCCGACGCTCCCGCCGGACGCGGCCGACGGCTCGTCGCCAGCCCGGTCGCCGAGCGCGCGGCGGACGCCGGGATCGAGGTGCTGAAGCCGGCCAGGCCCCGGGACGAGGCGTTCCTCGCACGGCTGCGGGAGATCGCGCCCGACTGCTGCCCGGTCGTCGCCTACGGCGCGCTGCTGCCCAGGGCGGCCCTCGACATCCCCGCCCACGGCTGGGTCAACCTGCACTTCTCGCTGCTGCCCGCGTGGCGCGGCGCCGCACCCGTGCAGCACTCCCTGATGGCGGGGGACCAGGTGACCGGCGCGTCGACGTTCCAGATCGAGGAGGGTCTCGACTCCGGCCCGGTGTACGGCGTGATCACGGAGGAGATCCGGCCCACCGACACCAGCGGCGACCTGCTGACCCGCCTCGCCTTCGCGGGCTCCGGGCTGCTCGCCGCGACCATGGACGGCATCGAGGACGGCACCCTCAAGGCGGTGCCGCAGCCCGCCGACGGCGTCACCCTGGCGCCGAAGATCACCGTCGAGGACGCCCGTGTGGACTGGACGGCACCGGCCCTCCGCGTCGACCGCGTGGTACGCGGCTGCACGCCCGCGCCCGGCGCGTGGACCGTGTTCCGCGGCGAGCGGCTCAAGCTGATCCAGGCGGTCCCCGTCCCCGACCGCACGGACCTCGCCCCCGGCGAACCGGCCGTCGCCAAGAACAACGTGTACGTCGGTACGGGATCCCACGCCGTCGAACTGCTCTGGGTGCAGGCCCAGGGCAAGAAGCCGATGCGCGCCGCCGACTGGGCCCGCGGCGTCCGCGTCGCGCCCGGGGAGCGACTGGGCGCCTGAGCCCGGACGGCGCCCGGCGGCAGGGGCGGCGGTCGGTCGGCGGTTGAGGGGTGGTGCCTGCCCCGTCCTCGCGCCGTGGCGCACCACGGCCACGGCCAGCACCACGATCACGGCGAGGACCACGGCCACGGCCACCGCCAGGACCACGGCCACGGCGAGGACCACGGCCACGGCGAGGACCACGGCCGCGGCCGCGGCCGCGACAACGGGTGGCGGCGGACCTGCGGGCGGCGGCGGACCTGCGGGCGGGGCGACGTACCCTGGGAGGGTTCGACCCCCACCCCAAGCGGAGCACCTTTTGAGCGAGCAGGACCGTCGCCGTTCCCCCAAGCCGCATCGGCGCCCCAAGAAGGATCCCGTGCGGATCCTCGCCTTCGAGGTGCTGCGCGCCGTCGACGAGCGGGACGCGTACGCGAACCTCGTCCTGCCGCCGCTGCTGCGCAAGGCCCGGCAGAAGGACGGCTTCGAGGCCCGGGACGCCGCGCTCGCGACCGAGCTGGTGTACGGCACGCTGCGCCGCCAGGGCACGTACGACGCGATCATCGCGGCCTGCGTCGACCGGCCGCTGCGCGAGGTCGACCCGCCGGTCCTCGACGTCCTGTCGCTCGGCGCGCACCAGCTGCTGGGCACGCGCATCCCGCCGCACGCGGCGGTGTCCGCGACCGTCGAGCTGGCGCGGGTGGTGCTCGGCGACGGGCGGGCCAAGTTCGTCAACGCCGTCCTGCGCAAGATCACGCAGCATGACCTGGACGGCTGGCTGGAGCGGGTCGCCCCGCCGTACGACGAGGACCCCGAGGACCACCTGTCCGTGGTGCACTCGCACCCCCGCTGGGTCGTGTCCGCGCTCTGGGACGCGCTGGGCGGCGGCCGCGCGGGGATCGAGGACCTGCTGGAGGCCGACAACGAGCGGCCCGAGGTCACGCTCGTGGCGCGGCCCGGCCGGTCCACGCCGGACGAGCTGCTGGACGTCGTCGACGAGGACACCGCGCTGCCGGGCCGCTGGTCCCCGTACGCGGTGCGGCTCGCCGAAGGCGGCGAGCCGGGCGCCATCGAAGCGGTACGGGACGGTCGGGCCGGCGTCCAGGACGAGGGCAGCCAGCTCGTCGCGATCGCCCTGGCCGATGCCCCGCTCGACGGCCCCGACGAGCGCTGGCTCGACGGCTGCGCGGGCCCCGGCGGCAAGGCGGCCCTGCTCGGCGCCCTGGCCGCCGGCCGTGGCGCCGCCCTGCTCGCCGCCGAGAAGCAGCCGCACCGCGCCCGGCTGGTCGAGCGGGCGCTCGCCGGCAACCCGGGCCCGTACCAGGTGATCGCGGCCGACGGCACCCGCCCGCCGTGGCGCCCCGGCTCCTTCGACCGCGTCCTCGTCGACGTGCCCTGCTCGGGCCTCGGCGCCCTGCGCCGCCGCCCGGAGGCCCGCTGGCGCCGCCGCCCGGAGGACCTGGAGGGCTTCGCACCGCTGCAACGCGCTCTCCTGGTCGAGGCGTTGGCGGCGGTACGGATCGGCGGCGTCGTCGGGTACGCGACCTGCTCGCCGCACCTGGCCGAGACCCGCGTGGTGGTCGAGGACGTGCTCAAGGGGCGCGGCGGGCTCCCGGCGGTCGACGCCGAGTGGATCGACGCCAGGCCGCTGATGCCCGGCGTCCCCGCGCTCGGCGACGGCCCCGACGTACAGCTGTGGCCGCATCTGCACGGCACCGACGCGATGTACCTGGCGCTGCTGCGCCGTACCGGCTGAGCGGCTCACGCCCGCGCCGCGCGGCCGGGCGGGCCCCGACCGCGCCGTACCGGGCCCGCCGTGTGCGGTCCGGTCGGCCGGTGTTCCGGGAAATCAGGGCCCTTCGGCCCTCAACCCCGGAGTTTTGCCGGGAATGGGCGGAGTGTGCCGGGCCGCGCGACCGCTCGGCGGGGATCGGGGCGAGGAACGGCCACGGAGCATGGCAGGCTTGGCACATGGCCCAGATCAACCCCAGCATTCTGTCCGCCGACTTCGCGCGTCTCGCCGAGGAGGCGAAGGCGGTCGACGGCGCCGACTGGCTCCACGTCGATGTCATGGACAACCACTTCGTGCCCAACCTCACCCTGGGCGTGCCCGTGGTGGAGTCCCTCAGCCGGGCGACGGACACGCCGCTGGACTGCCATCTGATGATCCAGGACCCGGACCGCTGGGCCCCGCAGTACGTCGAGGCGGGCGCCGGGTCCGTCACCTTCCACGTCGAGGCCGCCGCCGCGCCGGTGCGGCTCGCCCGGGAGATCCGGGCCAAGGGCGCCCGCGCCTCCATGGCGCTGAAGCCCGCCACGCCGATCGAGCCGTTCGAGGACCTGCTTCCCGAGCTCGACATGCTGCTCATCATGACCGTGGAACCCGGCTTCGGCGGCCAAGCGTTCCTGGACATCATGCTGCCCAAGATCCGCCGTACCCGTGAGCTGATCTCCAAGCACGGTCTCGAGCTGTGGCTGCAGGTCGACGGCGGTGTCTCCGCGGCCACCATCGAGCGCTGCGCCGAGGCCGGCGCGGACGTGTTCGTCGCCGGTTCCGCGGTGTACGGGGCCGACGACCCGGCCGACGCGGTCCGCGCCCTGCGCGACCAGGCCACGCGGGCGACGGCCTCGGCCGCGTGGGCGTGCGGACACTGAGCCACCAGGGGGTCACCGGCAGATGAACGCAAACCAACAGGCCTGATCAAGGACCGCCGGATCTGCAAGGATGGCGATCCGGAGTGTGTGAACAGCAGTGAGGAGAACGCGGTGTCGTCAATGTCGGCGGGACGACCAGCCCTGCGGATGGGACCCGCGGAGCTGGTGCAGGCGGCGGCCATGGCCCGTCGCTTCTATCTCGAGGGCAAGTCGAAGATCCAGATCGCGGAGGAGTTCGGCGTCAGCCGCTTCAAGGTGGCCCGCGTCCTGGAGACCGCCCTGGAACGCGATCTCGTACGCATCGAGATCCGCGTACCCGCCGAGCTGGACGCGGAGCGCTCCGACGCCCTGCGCGCCCGCTACGGCCTGCGCCACGCCGTCGTCGTGGAATCGCCCGCCGAGGGCGAGGACGAGTCGCCCGACCCCGAGAACCTGGGCGAGGTCGCGGCCGACCTCCTCGGCGAGCTGGTGGCCGAGGGCGATGTCCTCGGACTGGCCTGGGGACGCTCCACCATCCACATGGCGGCCGCCCTCGACCGGCTCCCGCCGTGCACGGTCGTCCAGCTCACCGGCGTGTACGACGCCGGCACCGCCGAGCGTGGCTCGGTGGAGGCCGTCCGCCGGGCCGCCCAGGTCTCCGGCGGCGAGGCGCACCCCATCTACGCGCCCATGCTGCTGCCCGACCCGGCCACCGCCGCCGCGCTGCGCAACCAGACCGGTATCGCCCGCGCCTTCGAGTACTTCGACAAGGTCACGGTCGCCGCCGTGTCCATCGGCTCCTGGGAGCCGGGCATCTCCACCGTCCACGACATGCTCACGGACGAGGAGCGCGCCCACTACGCCTCCCTCGGCGTCGCCGCCGAGATGTCGGCGCACCTCTTCGACGCGGCGGGCCGCCGGGTCGGCCGGGACCTGGGGGAGCGGTGCATCACCGTCGAGGCCGACCGGCTGCGGCGCATCCCCGAGGTCGTGGCCATCGCGGGCGGCCACCGCAAGGCCGCCGCCATCGGCGCCGTGCTCCGCTCCGGCCTGGTCACCAGCCTGGTGACGGACACCGCGGCCGCGGACTTCCTGCTCACCGAGTCGGAGCCCGGCCCGAGGCCCGCGCTGGAGCGCTTCGACCCCGACAACTGAACGCGGACCCTGGCGGGCCGCCGAGCGGCTTGGAGGAACCTCCCAGGTCACCCGCTGTGACCTGGAGGTTTCGCCCGGGGTTCGAACGGCCGCACCCATGGGAGAATGAAGTACGTGCGTTTTCCCCCCGGCTGAGATGCCCGGGGGCCAACTCCGAACGACTGGGATGTTCTGCACGTGCGTTTCCTCAATGACCTGAAGCCGCCGTACGACCTGACGTACGACGATGTGTTCATGGTGCCTAGCCGCTCGGCCGTGGGCTCCCGCCAGGGCGTGGACCTCTCCGCCCCCGACGGCAGCGGCACCACCATCCCGCTGGTCGTCGCCAACATGACGGCGATCGCAGGCCGCCGCATGGCCGAGACCGTCGCCCGCCGAGGCGGGCTCGTCGTCATCCCCCAGGACATTCCGATCGACGTCGTCACCGACGTCATCTCCTGGGTCAAGAGCCGCCACCACGTGCTCGACACCCCGATCGTGCTCGACCCCCACCAGACCGTCGCCGACGCGCTGTCCCTGCTCCCGAAGCGGGCGCACAACGCGGGTGTCGTCGTGGACGCCGACCAGCGGCCCGTCGGTGTCGTCACCGACCGGGACCTGACCGGCGTCGACCGCTTCACACAGCTGTCCGAGGTCATGTCCAAGGACCTGCTGCTGCTCGACGCGGACATCGACCCGCGCGAGGCGTTCAACACCCTCGATCACCACAACCGGCGCTACGCCCCCGCCGTCGACGCCGACGGCCGTCTCGCCGGCATCCTGACCCGCAAGGGCGCACTCCGCGCGACCCTGTACACCCCGGCCGTCGACGACCGGGGCCGGCTGCGTATCGCCGCCGCCGTCGGTATCAACGGCGACGTGGCGGGCAAGGCCAAGCAGCTGCTCGACGCCGGCGTCGACACCATCGTCGTGGACACCGCCCACGGCCACCAGGAGTCGATGATCTCGGCGATCAAGGCCGTCCGGGGCCTGGACCCGCAGGTGCCGATCGTGGCCGGCAACATCGTCGCCGCCGAGGGAGTCCGCGACCTCATCGACGCCGGCGCGGACATCATCAAGGTCGGTGTGGGACCGGGCGCCATGTGCACCACCCGCATGATGACCGGCGTGGGCCGCCCGCAGTTCTCCGCCGTCCTGGAGTGCGCAGCCGAGGCGAAGAAGTACGGCAAGCACGTGTGGGCCGACGGCGGTGTCCGCCACCCGCGCGACGTCGCCATGGCGCTCGCCGCCGGTGCGTCCAACGTGATGATCGGCTCCTGGTTCGCCGGTACGTACGAGTCGCCGGGAGACCTGCAGCAGGACGCCGACGGGCGCCTTTACAAGGAGTCGTTCGGCATGGCGTCGGCGCGTGCCGTCCGCAACCGCACGAGCGAGGAGTCCGCGTACGACCGGGCCCGCAAGGCGCTCTTCGAGGAGGGCATCTCCACCTCGCGGATGTTCCTCGACCCGACCCGCCCGGGCGTCGAGGACCTGATCGACTCGATCATCGCGGGCGTCCGCTCCTCGTGCACCTACGCCGGCGCGGGCTCCCTGGAGGAGTTCGCGGAGAAGGCCGTCGTCGGTGTCCAGAGCGCCGCCGGCTACGCCGAGGGCAAGCCCCTGCACGCCAGCTGGAGCTGATCCCCCCCGCGACGCCGGTCCCGACCGCGGCCCCGTAGGCGACGCCGGTCCCGACCAGGACCCCCGCCGACGCCGGTCCCGACTCAGGTCCCCCGCGTACGACCCCCGAGGCCCGGCCCCGCAGCACCCGGAGCCGCCCCCGCCGCCACGCGGGGGCGGCTTCCGCGTGTTCGTCACGAGGGTGCTGCGGGCAGCCGCCTTTTCCGCCTTGGCCGCCCTTTCCTGCTCGACTTCGGCGACAGCTTCGCGCTCAGAGGCCGTTGCATGTGGTGACGGCACCCCTGGCCGATCGCCTGCGGCCGGCGACGAGGGTCCCCTTCGCAGAACGCAGGAGGCCCAACGTGTATTCGTCACTCTGACGTGAATCCTGGTCGAACCACGTCCCTGTCGGCCCTGGCTAGCCGCTGCTCTGCGATGCTGGAGGCCGATCGAGAGGGGCCGCAGCGATGCAGTGGAAGATCCACGGGGAACGTCCGATCTACGAGAACAGCTGGGTGAACCTGTGGCTCACCGACGTCGAGACGCCGGACGGGCACCGCTGGGAGCACCACGTCGTCAAGCTTCGGCACCTGGCCGTGGCCGCCGTCGTCAATGAGCGCCGCGAGGTTCTGATGATGTGGCGGCATCGCTTCATCACGGACGCCTGGGCGTGGGAGCTGCCCATGGGTCTGGTCGAGGAGGGCGAGACACCGGCCGAGGCGGCGGCCCGTGAGGTGCTAGAGGAAACCGGCTGGCGCCCCGGTCCGATCAAGCCGCTGATCTACGCCGAGCCGGCCAATGGCATCACCGACTCACAGCACCACGTCTTCCGGGCGGACGGGGCGACGTACGAGGGACCGCCGACCGAGAAAAACGAGTCGGACCGGATCGAATGGATCCCGCTGGCCGACGTCCGGGGCATGATCGACCGGCGAGAGATCGTCAGCAGCGGCTCCCTCGTCGGGCTGCTCTACGTGCTCATGGATGAGGCGATCCGCTGATCTGCCGGGGCAGCACTTCCCTGAGCCGGGACTCGAACGCCGCTGCGGCCGGTTCGCGGCGGAAGGGCTCCAGCTGCTCGTAGAACTCCCGGAGGTGGCCGGCGACCCGTTGCGAGCTGACGGCCGCCGCCGGGGCCAGGGCGTCCATGGCCGTGTGGCACGCCTCGTCGAGTTTGCCGCGCTGGAGCTGGGTGCGGGCGAGCCAGAAGGCGTGGAAGGCGCGGCCTCGGTGGTTCGACTGGTGTTCTCGGCGGAGAGCGTCCGCGATGAGGGGTTCGGCGAGGGCGGCTTCACCCAGGCGGCCGTGTGCGATGCCGGTGTCCACGATCAGCTTTGGCTCGTCGAAGTAGGCGACCCAGGCCGGGTCCGGATCACCTGTGCTGATCCGCCCGAACTGGGTGTGGGCTTCCGAGATCGCGGTGTGAGTCGCGCCGTGGTTACCAAGGGTGGCGTGGGCGAAGGCTTCGCGCATCGCAAGCATGGCCAGCACGCGCGGTGTCGTCCCCGCAGCCGCTCGGGCTTGGTCCTGGGCGGCCGTAACGAGTGCGAGGGCGTCACCAGGCTTGTCCTGGTAGGTGGCCTGGAGGCTCATGCAGGCGAGGACGTTGGCCATGAACTGGCGGTCGTCGATGGCCTTGGCCAGACCGAGGGATTCGGTGAAGTAGGCGCGTGCCTGGTTGTACTGGCGGGCGTCGAAGTAGGTCCATCCGGTGAGCCGGGCCAGCTCGGCCGCGATGCTGTGCAGGCCGTCCCGCAGAGGATCCGGACGCTGCTCCTTGAGGAGATCGACGACGTAGCGGAGCTGGCCGACGACCGCTGGCCGTAAGGTCTCGCCACCGTGCTCGTCGTCCCGGCGCCAGTAGTCCGCGATCGACGAATGCAGCGCGTCCAGCGTCGAGGCGCTGAGATCCCGCTCGGCCGCCAGGGCGAGGATGCTGTCGACGTCCGTCCCCGGTAGTCCGGCGGCCAGTGGTTCGACGGCTGAGGTCGGCACCTCGGCCGGTTCGCGGGGCATGACCGTCAGGCTGGGCGGCGTCTCCCAGGAGCGTCGGGCAAGTCCGAGCATGTGTCCGGGGATGCGCAGCCCATCAGAGATCCGTTCGATCACGTCCATGTGCAGCAGCTGTCGCCGTCCGGCGATTACCTCGCCCACGCGGCTCGGGGTCAGGTCGCAGCGGCGCGCGATCATCGACGGATAGATGCCTGCTCGTGCCTTGACCAGCTGAAAGATGCGGCCGAAGTCTCTGGCCTGGCATGCCTCGATCATCACTGGGTCCGTGAGCAGGCTGACCGGGAGTTCCTTCGAGCGAGATGGCTCGGGCATCGGCACGCTCCGGCATGAGGACTACGGATCGCTGCACTTGGTCAACCGAGGGTGATGTTACCCAAGTTGGGTAATCCGCTTGGCCTTTCTGGCCGGTCCCGCGGATCGCGATGCTCCTGGCCATGGCGAACGGACAGGACGACGTACGGATGACGTTGCGGGTCTCCCGCGACTCGGGCCAGACGTGGGGGCCTCTCACGGAGGTACGCGTGGGCGAGGACCCGGTGGTCCCGGAGAACCCAGGTCGCTACCCGCCCTGCGTCTGTACCCGGTGCTCGCAGCAGGCCCGGAATGCCGTCGGGTCCTTCCGGATGGTGTCGTGATGCGTTGCGCACACTGGCGCCGGGTGCCCCTCGAACTGGCAAGGGAAGCGCGGGAGAAGTCGACCGCCCCGTACATCGACAGGGCCGTGCAGTGCCAGCTGTCCGCGCACGGCGAGGGGGAGCACTTCGGCCTCCTCACCGACGCCGGCGCATACGGGACCGCGCTGTGGCTCCGCTGGCACGGGCCAGACGAGACGGAACTCGTCGTACTGCCGGACTGCCCGGTGACCGCCCCTGGTCCTGACGGCGAGGGCTGCTGTCTGTTCGCCGACCACGCCAAACAGCACACCTGGGAAGACGCCATGGAGGAGGTCTCGTGCACCAGCTGATCGCGAGCCCGCACAAGCCCCAGCGCCCTCGCTCGCCTCGCAACGAACAGTGCGGGGACTGCGGTGGCAGCGGCGCCAACTCGTCCGGCAAGACCTGCGGCACCTGCAACGGCTTGGGAGAGATCCACTGCCGCGCCAGCCGGCAGGAGTCCCGTTCGCTGTCCCGCTCCGTGATCCGGAAGGAGGGCCACCGATGGCCCACGCTCTGATCGCCTCCCCGTTCCTCGACGGGCACCTGCTCCTCAAGCCGGGAGCAAGGGCCGGTGCCCGAATCTCCGCCGACCACTACGAGGGCCTGCGTCAGGCCGCCACCGACGGTGAGTCGCTCCCCGCCTGGGCGGTGCAGACCGCCGCCGACGTGTGGGGCCTGGACCTGGGTGGCCAGACCGCGCATGGCACCGTGCTGGTACGCGAACCGTCCCCATACGGCTACTGCCGGGCCTCCTGGGAGATCAACCTCGGCTGCAACTTCGGCTGCAAGCACTGCTACCTCGGCGAGCGCCCCTTCTCCGGCCTCGGCTGGGACGACAAGGTGCGACTGCTCGACATCATGCGCGAGGCCGGCGTCCTCTGGCTCCAGATCACCGGCGGCGAACCCACCATGGACCCCCACTTCCAGGGCGCCTACCGGTACGCCTGGCAGGCCGGGATGATGCTCACCATCTCCACCAACGGCTCGCTGCTCTGGCGGCCCGACCTCCTCGAACTCTTCCGGGACTGCCCGCCCTACCGGCTGGTCGTCAGCATGTACGGGGCGAGCGAGGAGTCCTTCGACACACTCACCCAGCGCCGCGGGGCGTGGAAGGCGTTCCGGCGCGGCATGGACGCCGCCCGTGAGGCGGGCCTGCCGCTGCGCATCAACATCGTGGTAACCGAGGACAACGCCTCCGAGGCCGACGAGATGGCCGCCCTCGCCGACGAGTGGAACGTCGAGAACCACGCGTACACGAACATGACGCCCACGATCTACGGCGGCGGTGAACCGCTGCTCGCCCAGTCCGCCGCCCACCTGCGACAGCGCAAGCCGTTCGCCGGCTGCAACGCGGGACACACCTTCTTTCACGCCGACCCGCACGCCAAGGTCTCGATCTGCAAGGTCGGCCGCGACGACCAGATCGACCTCATGGCCGAAGGCATCGACGGCCTCACCCGGCTCGGCGCCATCGCCGACCGCCTCATGCTTCGCACCGGAGGGTGCGAGGGCTGCGCCCTGTCCGGCACCTGCCGGGTCTGCCGCCCCCTGGCCAAGCACTACCAGGAGGCCAAGGCGCCGCTGCACAGCTACTGCCAGCACGGAGACAAGGAGAACGCCTCATGACCCCGCCCGTACCGGTGACCATCCTCCCCGGCCCGCCGGCCTCGGCCCGCCGCGCGGCCCCGCCCGTCGCGACCGCGTCGATCACCGCCGTCCAGGACCTCGACGTGATCGTGGAGAGCGCGGAGTGCTCCTGCGACGCCGGGGACGACAACCCCCACTGACCGACACGATCCGGTCAGCTCACTTCAGGCCCCGGCACGCTCCCGTCCGGGGCCTGAGCCCAGCCTGGCTCACCGTTAGGGTGCCGTTCATGTTCTTCCGCTGGGACTGGCTCCGGCCCCAACTGGCCGCGCCGATCGTGCCGACCCTCGGCCCCGTCCACCCCGATGCGCTGACCCCCGGCATCTTCGAGGACATCCTGCGAGCGGCCGACACCGGGGAGTTCCTGTCTTACGACAAGGACCAGCGCTGGGGCGGCGAGAAAGGCGAGAAAGTCCTCTGCGAAGACGTGGTGCACCAGTCCGAGCACACCCTCATCCCCACCTTGACCCCACGCGGACGCGGCACCGTCAAGGTCTTCGCCTACGGGCTCCCCGACAGCGTGGTGGGGGAGGCTGCCGAGCTGGCCGCGAAGCTTGCCGCCGCGCACGACGTGGTGAACGCCAGAGTCGTACGCCCTCTGGGCCCCCGAACCGCACACCCGTGCGGCACGCGCATCCAGGTGAAGGACTTCACCGCTGGCTCCTGCCCCGCCCCCGACGGCCCGGTCCGCCCCGTCACCGACTGGTCGACCGCCGTGCAGGAGACCTTCGCGCCGTTCGCCGAGGCCATGGCCGCCGACGGCCTGGCCTTCCTCCACAGCCAGATGCAAGCCGACCGGTGCGGCCCGGTCCTCGCCGCCGCTATCGAGGACCGCATCGTGGGCGCGATCGGCCCCATGGGGGTGCGCGCGGACGCGAAGGGGCGTCCCCAGCTCATGCCCCAGTACTTCGCCGTCCTGCCCGAGGCCCGAGGCCAGGGCCTCGGACGTGTCCTGTGGCGGGCCGCGATGCGCTGGGGCCAGTCCCACGGCGCCGCCTACCAACTCCTCCAGACCGAGGTCGGCGGCCCCTCCGACCGGCTGTGCCAGGCCGAAGGACTGACCTGCCTCGGCTTCACCCACACCATGCACGTGTAAGCCCGTCCCCTGCCCCTGCGGGAACACATGGGTCTCAAGACGGAGCCAACGACCTCAGTACATGAGGAACCTCTCCGTATCCATCCTGATGAACCCACGGTGGGTTGCGCCACGACGATTCTCAGGACCGTGCCCGCGCGTCGGGGGCCCCCGGGAATCCCGTCGCCCGCACCGCGCCCGCGACCGCTGCCGCCAGGCGGGCGTGGCCCGTGTCGTTCGGGTGCAGTCCGTCCGCGAGGTGTTCAGGGGCCAGCAGGTCCCGCCCCGGCAGCAGGGCGAGCCGCTCGTCGCCGGCCGCGACGAGGTCCCTGGCGGCCGCCTCGACGGCCGCCCTGAGGTCGGCGAGGTCCGCGCCGAGCGCGTTCGCCGCGGACTCGGCGGCGGGGCGCAGCAGCGGCGACACGACCAGCAGCGGGGTGTCCGGCCGGTTCCGGCGTACCAGGCCGACGAACGCCCGTGTCGTCTCGTACAGCAGGGGAGCGGAGTACGGCACGCCGTCCCAGCAGTTCGTGCCGAAGGCCACCGTGAGCAGCGCGGCGGGGAGCCGTGCCAGCTGCTGTGCGACGGGCGGTTCGCCCCGCGCCGAGCCCGCGTAGCCGAGGTTCACGGCGTCCAGGCCGAGGGCGCGCCCGGCCACGGCGGGCCAGGCACGGGCAGGGCGGGTGGACCACCACCCCTCCGTGATCGAGTCGCCGTACACCACCCAGCGCGGTCGGCGCGGCGCCGGGGCGACCGCCCCGCCGACCGGGCGGACGCCGAGGATCACCGGGGCCTGGCTCTCCGGCGGGTACACCGTGAACGGCCCTCCGCCCGGCGGGAGCGGCAGGGTGACCGAGCCCGTGGGGGCGGGGGAGGCCAGCACCTCGCGTACGCACCGGTCGCCGCGCCACAGGCCGAAGCAGTGCGCGCACCCGTGCAGCGGGTCCGCCGGGTCCGGCACGTTCGCCCGGTAGCGGATCTCGACGGCCCGGGTGGCCGCCGACGCGGTGAACTCCAGCCGTACACCGATGGGCAGCGCCGCCCTCTCAGC
The DNA here is from genome assembly GCF_043204435.1 of Streptomyces sp. NPDC047886. NCBI lineage: Bacteria > Bacillati > Actinomycetota > Actinomycetes > Kitasatosporales > Streptomycetaceae > Streptomyces > Streptomyces sp. NPDC047886. The sequence continues at coordinate 86,788 of NZ_JBIDCF010000013.1, read as the reverse complement.
CGTGTCCCAGGGCAGGCGCACGGCGTCGGCGGGATCCGCCCGTACGGGCCTGCCGCCCTCCAGCCACGCCGTACCGCGCAGGAAGGGCGCCGGGTCGAGCCAGCCCGCGACCGCCATGGCGACCTCCGTCCGTCGACCCACACCACCGTGCCGGACCCGCCCGCCCAGGGGCCCGCTCGGGCCCTCTGTCCGGGTACGTCTCACCGTCCGGTCGACTCACCCCTTCCCGACCCTCAATGTGTCGATTCGTGCGGCAGCGCGCAATGTTTCCCCGTCCGTGCCCGAAGCGCGCAATGATCATCCACCGATGCGCAACAACGATGCATTACGAGCGCGAAGGGCAGCTCGTAGGCTCAGGGCCCGTACCAGGAGTGGCGGTGACCGCCTGCTCGGCGGTTCCCCCTCCCCCGCGGGTCGTCTTCGTCTGCCCGCGCACCCGCCGTCGGTCGCCGTCCTTCACCCCCGCAGTGATGAAGGAGCCTGACGCGTGCTGGACCAAGGCGTAGCCCCACCTGCCACGGAGAACTCGGCGCCCAAGAAGTCCCCGCTCTCCGCCCTCGGCCGGCGCAAGCCGGTGGAACTGCTGGTCGCAGAGGGTGGGAAGGGCGAGGGCGGCAGCCTCCGCCGCACCCTCTCCATGTGGCAGCTGACCATGATCAGCATCGGTGCCACACTGGGCACCGGCATTTTCGTCGTCCTCGGAGAGGCTGTACCGGTGGCCGGCCCCGCGGTCACGATCGCCTTCGTGATCGCCGGTCTGACGGCGCTGTTCTCGGCCCTCTCGTACGCCGAGCTGGCCGGCACCATCCCGGTCGCCGGCTCCTCCTACTCGTACGCGTACGCAACGATGGGCGAACTCGTCGCCTGGGTCTGCGGCTGGTGCCTGGTGCTGGAGTACGGCGTGTCCGTGGCCGCCGTGGCCGTCGGCTGGGGCGAGTACCTCAACGAACTGCTGAGCGGCACCATCGGAGTCACCATCCCCGACGTGCTGTCGTCCGCGCCCGGTGAGGGCGGTGTGGTCAACCTGCCCGCCCTGATCGTCGTGCTCCTCGCGATGGTCTTCCTGCTCGGCGGCGCCCGCGAGTCCGCCCGCGTCAACACGATCATGGTCATCGTGAAGATCGGCGCCCTGGTCCTGTTCTGCGCTGTCGGGTTCATGGGCTTCAAGTCCGGCAACTACGCCGACTTCATGCCGCTCGGCATGACGGGTGTCAGCGCGGCCGGAGCGATGCTCTTCTTCTCGTACATCGGCTTCGACGCCGCCTCCACGGCGGGCGAGGAGGCCAAGAACCCCAAGCGCGACCTGCCCCGCGCGATCATGCTCTCGCTGATCATCGTCACCGCGCTGTACGTCCTCGTCGCCGCCATCGCCGTCGGCGCCTGGAACTGGACGAAGTTCGAGGGCTCCCAGGCATCGCTCGCCGCGATCATGAACGACGTCAGCGGCCAGACCTTCTTCGGCACGCTGCTCGCCGCCGGTGCGGTCATCTCCATCGCGAGCGTCGTCCTCGCCGTGCTCTACGGCCAGACCCGCATCCTGTTCGCGATGTCCCGCGACGGCCTGGTGCCCAAGGCCTTCGGCAAGGTCGACGCGAAGACCGGCACCCCGCGCATCGGCACGATCATCGTGTCCCTGTTCTGCGGTGTCCTCGCCGCGCTCATCCCGCTCGGCGAGCTCGTGAACGCCACCAGCATCGGCACGCTCTTCGCCTTCGCCCTGGTCAACGTGGCCGTGGTGGTCCTGCGCTACACCCGCCCCGACATGGAGCGCACGTTCAAGGTGCCGTTCGGCTGGCTCTTCCCGCTGTTGGGCTTCCTGTTCTGCGCGTACAACATGATCAGCCTGGAAGCACCCACGTGGATAGCCTTCGGTGGCTGGATGGTCGCGGGCCTCGTGTTCTACTTCCTGTACGGCATGCGCCGCTCCCGAATGGCCACGGCAGAGAAGTGATCCACCCCTCGTGCGACTGAACGACCTCGACGAACGCATCGTGCACGCGCTCGCGGAAGACGCCCGCCGCAGCTACGCCGACATCGGCTCGCTCGTCGGCCTGTCCGCCCCCGCCGTCAAGCGGCGGGTGGACAGGCTGCGCGCCGAAGGCGCCATCACCGGCTTCACGGTGCGGGTCGACCCGGCGGCGCTCGGCTGGGAGACCGAGGGCTTCATCGAGATCTACGCACGCGGCAACACCTCGCCCGAGACCATCCAGCGCGGTCTCGAGCGCTACCCGGAAGTCGCGTCCGCCTCCACCGTCACCGGCGAGGCGGACGCGATCGTCCAGGTCTTCGCCTCCGACATGCGCCACTTCGAGCGCGTGCTCGAGCGCATCGCGGGCGAGCCGTTCGTCGAGCGCACCAAGTCGGTGCTGGTGCTGTCGCCGCTGCTGCGGCGCTTCTCCTCCGGCTCGCCCGCGTAGCCGTAGCCCGGCCGGGCACAGGGGAACCGCCTCCGGCCTCGGGCGGAGCGCCGCGCAACGAATCACCGCCGAAGCGGGCAACCACGCAACGGTTCGACGGTCGGTCCGCAACGGTCGCGTCTTGTCGGGGCAGAACGGCGGAACGTACCTTTTTCACGTCTCCTCCGACACCTCCCCGCACCCACCAGACGAGGTCCCGCCAGATGTCGCTGCGCACCGCCCTGCTACAGAGCTCCGGACAGCTCGGTGACGTCGCCGCCAACCTCAAGGTCCTGGACGAGGCCGCCGCCAGCGCGGCGGCCACCGGCGCGGGGCTGCTGGTAGCCCCGGAGATGTTCCTGACCGGCTACGCGATCGGCTCCGACATCCCCCGGCTCGCCGAGCCGGCGGACGGCCCCTCCGCCGAGGCCGTCGCCGCCATCGCCGTACGCCACGGCCTGGCCATCGCCTACGGCTACCCGGAGCGCGAGGGCGGCACCGACACCGAAGCCGGTACCGCCACCGCCCCCGCCCCCGTCTACAACGCGGCGCAGCTGATCGGCGCCGACGGCGCCCGGCTGGCGAACTACCGCAAGACACACCTCTTCGGCGACTTCGAGCAGCGGTGGTTCACCCCCGGCGAGCGGCCCGTCGTCCAGGCGGAGCTCGGCGGACTGCGCGTCGGCCTGATGATCTGCTACGACGTGGAGTTCCCGGAGAACGTCCGGGCGCACGCGCTCGCCGGTACGGACCTCCTCCTCGTACCGACCGCGCTGATGCACCCCGCCGAGGTGGTCGCCGAGGCCGTCGTCCCGGTGCGTGCCTTCGAGAACCAGCTGTACGTGGCGTACGCCAACCGGGCCGGTCTGGAGGGTGAGTTCGAGTTCGTCGGACTCTCCGCGCTGGCCGGACCCGACGGCACCGCTCGCGCCCGGGCGGGCCGGGGCGGGGAACTGATCGTCGCCGACGCCGACCCGGACCTCCTGCGGGTCTCCCGCGAGGCCAACCCCTACCTCCGGGACCGCCGCCCCGGCCTGTACACGTCTCTCACGCGGGATGCCCGGGACAGCTGAGACATCCGCGTCACCCGAGACATCCGCGTCACCCGACCTCACTGCGCCGGCTGCTCACCGAGCCGGCGAGTCACCGAGCCACCTGAGCCCCCGCTCAGCTGAGTCCCCCGCTCAGCGCACCCCCTCGTCTTCACCCGTGCAAGGAGTCCGTACCCCATGACGTCCACGGTGCCCACCGCTGTCCAGCACACCGACGCTCAGCCGCCGATCACCATGTTCGGTCCGGACTTCCCGTACGCGTACGACGACTTCCTGGCCCACCCGGCCGGTCTCGGCCAGATACCCGCGACCGAGCACGGCACCGAGGTCGCCGTCATCGGCGGCGGGCTCTCCGGCATCATCGCCGCCTACGAGCTGATGAAGATGGGCCTCAAGCCCGTCGTGTACGAGGCCGACCAGATCGGCGGCCGGCTGCGCACCGTCGGCTTCGACGGCTGCGACCCCGAGCTCAACTGCGAGCTGGGCGCGATGCGGTTCCCGCCCTCCTCGACCGCTCTCCAGCACTACATCGACCTCGTCGGCCTGGAGACCAAGCCGTTCCCGAACCCGCTGGCCGAGTCCACCCCGTCGACCGTGGTCGACCTGAAGGGCGAGTCGCACTACGCGACCACGGTGGACGACCTGCCGCAGGTCTACCGCGATGTGATGAACGCGTGGAACGCCTGCCTGGAGGAGGGCGCCGACTTCTCCGACATGAACCGCGCCATGCGCGAGCGCGACATCCCGCGCATCCGCGAGATCTGGGCGAAGCTGGTCGAGAAGCTGGACAACCAGACGTTCTACGGCTTCCTCTGCGAGTCGGAGGCGTTCAAGTCGTTCCGGCACCGGGAGATCTTCGGCCAGGTCGGCTTCGGCACCGGCGGCTGGGACACCGACTTCCCCAACTCCATCCTGGAGATCCTCCGCGTCGTCTACACCGAGGCCGACGACCACCACCGCGGCATCGTCGGCGGCAGCCAGCAGCTCCCGCTGCGGCTGTGGGAGCGCGAGCCCGAGAAGATCGTCCACTGGCCGCTCGGCACGTCGCTGAAGTCCCTGCACGAGGGCGAGCCGAAGCCCGCCGTGACGCGGCTGCACCGCACCGCCGGCAACCACATCACGGTCACCGACGCGAACGGCGACATCCGCACGTACCAGGCGGCGATCTTCACCGCCCAGTCGTGGATGCTGCTCTCCAAGATCGCCTGCGACGACTCGCTGTTCCCCATCGACCACTGGACGGCGATGGAGCGCACCCACTACATGGAGTCGTCCAAGCTGTTCGTGCCGGTGGACCGGCCGTTCTGGCTGGACAAGGCCGTCGACGACAGCGGAAATCCGACCGGCCGTGACGTCATGTCGATGACGCTCACCGACCGGATGACCCGCGGTACGTACCTGCTGGACAACGGCCCGGACAAGCCGGCCGTCATCTGCCTCTCGTACACCTGGTGCGACGACAGCCTGAAGTGGCTGCCGCTGTCCGCGAACGAGCGGATGGAGGTCATGCTGAAGTCGCTCGGCGAGATCTACCCGAAGGTCGACATCCGGAAGCACATCATCGGCAACCCGGTGACCGTGTCGTGGGAGAACGAGCCGTACTTCATGGGCGCGTTCAAGGCCAACCTGCCGGGCCACTACCGCTACCAGCGGCGTCTGTACACGCACTTCATGCAGGACCTGCTGCCCGAGGACAAGCGGGGCATCTTCCTCGCCGGCGACGACATCTCCTGGACGGCCGGCTGGGCCGAGGGCGCCGTGCAGACCGCGCTCAACGCCGTGTGGGGCGTCATGCACCAGTTCGGCGGCGCCACCGACCCGTCCAACCCGGGCCCCGGCGACCTCTTCGACGAGATCGCCCCGGTGGAGCTCCCCGAGGACTGAGCGCCACGGCGGCGGGGCGGATCAGACACCGCGCGGCGTCAGCGGCGTCAGCAGCATCCGCCCCACCAGGCCGACGGAGCGGTCGAGGCGTTCGGTGAACTCCTCGGCCAGCTCCGGCACCGGCAGCCGGTGCAGCTGCCACAGTGAGCGGGCCGCGAGCCACGCCCCGTCGCGGGCCCGCTCCAGACTCCAGCAGCCGAGCAGATGCGTCAGCGGATCGGCGATCTCCAGCAGGTCGGGGCCCGGCATCAGCTCCTCCCTGACCCGCTCCTCCAGCAGCGTCAGGACATCGCCGACCTGGTCGAACTCCGCCTCCAGCGCGGTGGGTTCGCAGCCCAGCGTCCGGCAGGCGGCCACCACCGCCAGGGCCAGGTCGTGCCCGATGTGCGCGTTGATCCCGGCCAGCGCGAACTGCAGCGGCCGGATTCCCGGATGCCGCCGGTACTGGAACAGGGGCCGCCAGCAGGCGGGTGGCCGGCCGCCCGACGCCACCGCGTCGACGGCGGCGAGATAGCGCTCGGCGAACCGTACGTCCAACGCGACGGCCGCCCGCCGGTCGGTGAACTCACCGGCGGCGATCCGTCGTCCGATCTCCTCCGTGACGGTCAGGTACACCCGGTTGAAGACCGCCACGCCGTCCCTCTCCGGCCATCCCGCGCCCAGCGCCCGCATCCGCGCCACGACCGCCTCGACGGACAGGCGGGGCTCGGCGGGCGGGAAGGTGCCGACGGGCGGGAAGGTGCCGGCGGGCGGCGGGGTGGTGCGGGTGCGGCCGGTGAACTGGTCGATCTGCGCCATGGGCGAAGCGTCCCAGGCGGCGGGCCCTCCGTGGTGTCATCGAGCCGTGCTTCCCCGGAACGGGCGAACGACCGTCCACCGGCCCACGGTCAGCCGCGCTCCCGGTGTGCCGCCAGCAGCGGCCGCAGGGCGATCAGCGCCCCGACGACGAACACGCCCGTCGCCAGGTAGATCAGGCCGAGGTGGCCGAGGGTGTCGAGGTCGAACGGGTAGTGCGCGGGCAGCGCGACGGCCAGCCCGAGCACGGGGACGGCGATCGCGGTGACGTACGCCCACAGCAGGCCGCGGCGCACCCCGAACCAGGCGAGCGCGACCGTCGCCAGTCCGGCCGCCGCGATGAAGCCGGACACCGCGATGTGCAGATGCGCGATGTAGTCGTACAGCTCGGGGCTGAACGCCCTGATGTCGGACCGGCCCACATCCACCTCGCCCCGGCCGACGCCCAGTTCCAGGAACGCGTCGGTGAAGTTGCGGATGAAGAAGATCACCGCGTACGCGATGAACGCCAGTCCGGCCAGCGCCATCAGCGCCGAGCCGAGCCGGAGCGAACCCGGGGCGGTCCCCGGCGTCGTGCCGCTCCCGCCGGCGGTGTTCCGGCGGTGGGTGACGGTGGTCATGGGGTGCCTCCTTGCGGTCGGTCGCCGGGTGACGCCGCGGGGGGGTGCGGGGTCGCCGCGGTCGGGTCTGGTCGCGAGCAGCGAGATGCTGCTGTCGGCGCTCTCGTCGTCGACCGGCGGATCCTCGATCCGGCCCGCACGGAACTCGACGACCTTCCCTTCGGGGAACGCGGCCGCGTCGTCCGGCCCGGAGGCGGTCAGCCGGCGCGCCTTGCGCAACTGCTCCGGCGTGAGGTCGATACCGACGACGTGTCCCGAGCCGCCGACCAGCAGCGCGGCGCAGCAGCTGTCGGTGCCCGAGCCGCTGCCCAGGTCGACCACGCTCTCCCCGGGCCGGAGGGCCGCGAGGTCGAGGAACCAGCCGACACCGGCGAACGACTCGACCGCCTCCGCCGGCACCCGGTCGAGGAGGGCGGCCGGGTAGCCGAGGCTCTCGGCGAGGGGCCGCCCCATCGCGAAGTGATAGGGGCCGGACGGCTGCTCCGCCACATGCCGGTAGAGGTCCTTGACCTTCGTCTCCAGCGCCCGGGTGTCCACTGCCGTCATGGTGTCCACGTCCTCTCCGAACGGTCTCCTGCGGCACTGGTAGGGAGACGACCGAGGACGCCCGCGTTATTGCAATCGGGCAAAACGCAATAAACTCGGACTCCGGGATCGTCTACGTGGTGTGGCGGACGTGCGGCTCATCGAGACCGATCAGAAGGAGGCCTTCCGCCGGCTGGTGCGGGCGGAGCTTCCGCATCTGTACGCGATCGCCCGCTCGCTGGTCGGGGGCGACGCCGAGGACGCCGTACAGGACTGCATGCTGAAGGCTTTCGAACGGCTCGATCAGCTCCGTGATCCCGCCGCGGGCGCCGCCTGGCTGCGCAGGATCCTCGTCAACTGCTGCCGCGACCGGCTACGGGCCAGAGCCAGACAGCCCGCTCCCGTGGACTTCGACGAGGCCGAGAACTTCTCCCTCTACCAGAAGATCGCCTACGAGGACCCCTTCCCGTACTCGGACTCCCTCCACCTGGACTTCCTCCAGGGATTCGGCCCCGAGGACGTGCGCGCCGTGCTGCTGCGGCTGCCCGAGATCTACCGGGTCCCGCTCGTCCTGGTCCATATGCACGGCTTCCTCGCCAAGGAGACGGCGACAGCCCTCCACGTGCCGCTGGGAACCGTGCTCGCCCGCCTGCACCGGGGGCGGAAGCTCTTCGAGAAGCAGATGTGGGACTACGCGAAGGAGACCGGACTGCTGAAGGAGGGAGTGCGGTGATCACCTGCTCCGAAGCGGTGAGGCACCTGTGGGAGTACCTCGACGCCACGGTCGACCAGGCGGACCGCGCGGCGGTCGAGGAGCACCTGTCCCTGTGCCGGCGCTGCTGCGGCGAGCTCGAGTTCGCCGTCGAGCTGCGCGCGCTGCTGCTCGGCTCCGGCCGCGAGGACATCCCGTCGGACGTGCTGACGCGGTTGAACGAGACCCTGGAGGAGCTGGAGTGATGAGCCGGGACCTGATGCACAGCGCCGAGGTCAGACAGCTGGTACGGGACGCCTACCGGAACGTCCCGGCGTCCACCGCCGCCGTGGCCCGCAAGCTCTACACCCCGGAGGAACTGGCCGAGGTGCCCCGGGCCGCCGTCGACCGGGCCCTCGGCGTGGCCGACCACGTTCCGTTCGCCGGTATCCGGCCGGGCGAGACCGTCCTCGACATCGGGTGCGGCGGCGGTATCGACACCATCCTCGCCGCCCGTCGCACCGGTCCGGGCGGCCGGGTCCTGGCCCTGGACTTCCTGCCCGAGATGCTGCACCGCACCCGCGAGGCCGCCGCCGACGCCGGTCTGACGAACATCGAGCCCCTGCAGGGCGAGATGGAGGCCATCCCCCTCCCGGACGACTCGGTCGACGTGATCGTCTCCAACGGCGTCATCAACCTCTCCGCCCGCAAGTCCCGTGTGATGGCCGAATGCGCCCGTGTGCTGCGCCCCGGCGGCCGGTTCTGCGTCTCCGACCTGACCGTCGGACAGGACGGCCTGCCGCCGGAGATCCTCACGCAGCCCGCCGCGTGGGCGGGCTGCGTGGCCGGTGCGCTGTCCGAGGAGGACTTCGTACGGAAGCTGGAGCGGGCCGGTTTCCTGGACGTACGGGTGCCCCACCGGCACCCCATGAGCGTCGACGACTGCGCGCTGTACCCGCTGTTCAGCGCCGAGGTGATCGGGCTGATGAGGCGGCTGATCCCGGCGGACCGGCAGGACGCGGTGGCGGTCTCGGCGGTCGTCCTGGCCCGGCTCCCGCTGGGGGAGGCGGGGGAGACGGACACTCCCTAGGGCCGCGGCTCAGGGCTTGGCGGCAGGCCGCTCGTCGTTTCCGGAGTCGTACGCCGACGTGCCCGAGTCCAGCAGCGGCTCCTGCTCGGCCATGCGGTCCTTCATATGGGCGGGCGCGAAGGCGCGCAGCACGTGGTAGCCGGTGATGACCACCAGGGTGCCGAGCGCGATGCCGCCGAGCTCGAACGTGTCGGTGATCTTCAGGCTGACGCCGCCGACGCCGATGATGATGCCGGCCGCAGCCGGTACCAGGTTCAGCGGATTGCGCAGATCGACCTTGGCGTTGATCCAGATCTGGGCGCCCAGCAGGCCGATCATGCCGTACAGGATCACCGTGATGCCGCCGAGGACGCCGCCGGGGATCGCCGCGACGACCGCGCCGAACTTGGGGCAGAGCCCGAAGAGCAGCGCGAAGCCCGCGGCGGCCCAGTAGGCGGCGGTGGAGTAGACGCGCGTCGCGGCCATGACGCCGATGTTCTCGGAGTACGTGGTGTTCGGCGGGCCGCCGACGGCGGTGGAGAGCATCGACGCGGCACCGTCCGCCGCGATGGCGGTGCCGAGCTGGTCGTCCAGCGGGTCGCCGGTCATCTCCCCGACGGCCTTGACGTGTCCGGCGTTCTCGGCGATCAGCGCGATGACCACGGGCAGGGCGACCAGGATCGCGGACCACTCGAAGGCCGGGGCGTGGAACGACGGCAGCCCGATCCAGTCCGCGCGGGCGACCCCGGAGAGGTCGAGCCGCCAGTGGTCCACGGCCTCCGCGCCGCCCACCGGGGAGTGGATCTTGCCGAAGGCCAGGTCGAGCACCCAGGAGAGGACGTAACCGAAGACCAGGCCGAGGAAGATGGCGACCCGCGACCAGAAGCCGCGCAGACACACCACCGCGAGCCCGGTGAACAGCATGACCAGCAGGGCGGTCCACTGGTCCTGCGGCCAGTACGTCGCCGCGGTGACGGGCGCGAGGTTGAAGCCGATCAGCATCACCACGGCGCCGGTCACGATCGGGGGCATCGCCGTATGGATGATCCGGGCGCCGAAGCGCCGCACGGCGAGCCCCGCCAGGAACAGCGCGAGACCGACCACGAGGACCGCGCCGGTCACCGTGGCGCTGGAGCCGCCGGACGCCCGGATCGCGGCGGCGACGCCCACGAAGGAGAGCGAGCAGCCGAGATAGCTCGGCACCCGGCCGCGCGTGGCGAGCAGGAAGATCACCGTCGCGACGCCGGACATCATGATGGCCAGGTTGGGGTCGAGCCCCATCAGGACCGGCGCCACGAACGAGGCGCCGAACATGGCCACCACGTGCTGGGCGCCGAGCCCGGCGGTACGGGGCCAGGAGAGCCGCTCGTCCGGCCGCACCACGGCCCCGGGAGCGGGGGTCCTTCCGTCGCCGTGCAGGGTCCAGCGCACGCCGAGGTTCATGGGGGTCGCTCCAGTTCTCCGAGTGGTACGGCGGCCGGATCCGGCCGCGGAAGATCAGCGCAATGGTACGGGCACACATGTACGCCCCCACCCGGGCCGAACGTCCCCGTGGCCCCTCCGCCCCCGGACCGCCCTCCAGGGGCCGTAGACCCGCGAACCGCCCTTCCCAGGGCCGTACACCCGCGAACCGGCCTCCGTGGGCCGTCCACCCGCGAACCGCCCTTCCCAGGGCCGTCCACCCGCGAACCGGCCCGCTGGGTGCCGCCCGGGACGGTGGCATGCACCCGTGGGCCGTCCATCCGCGAACCACCGCCACCGGCGGCCGCTCTCCCGCGCGTAGTCCCCCCGGAAGGGCCCGAAGCGTCGCCCGCAGCCCTGGCAGCCCTGGCCGCCCGGTCCACCCTGGCCGCCGTCCGCCCTGGCTGGCTGCCGTCCTGGCTGGCGGCCGTCAGCCGGTGTGCTCCCGCGCCGTCGGCTTCGTCGCGTTCGCGCCCGTGTGCGCCCGGCCGGCCGTGCGGAGAACGCCGGCCCCGAGCACGAGGCCGAACGCCAGCACGGTCACCAGGGCGAACGACACCGTCAGCGATGTCGCGTCGGCCACCGCGCCCATCGCCGACGGCGCGATCAGCCCGGACGTGTACGTGATGGTCGCGACGCCCGCGATGGCCTGGCTCGGGTTGGGGCCGCTGCGCCCCGCCGCCGCGAAGGCCAGCGGTACGACGACGGCCACCCCGAGCCCCAGCAGTCCGAAGCCCGCCAGCGCGGCCGCCGGATGCGGTGCGAGGACCACCAGTACGCCGCCCGCCGTCGCCGCGACGCCGCCGACCCGTACCGTGCGGACCGCCCCGAACCGGTCGACGATCCGGTCTCCCACCAGCCGGGCGACCGCCATGGTCAGCGCGAACGCGGTGGTGGACGCCGCCGCGAGCCCCGCCGACGTCTCCAGCTCGTCGCGCAGGTACACGGCCGACCAGTCGAGGCTGGCGCCCTCCGCGAAGACACCGCAGAAGCCTATGGCGCCGATCACCAGCGCCGACTTCGGCGGCAGCGCGAACCTCGGCGGCGGGTCCTCGTCGGGGGCGCTGCGCAGATCCAGCACGCCCCGGCAGAACAGGGCGCCGAGCCCGGTCAGGGCCAGGGCGGCGACCAGGTGGTGCACCCGGGCGTCCGTGCCGAAGTGCGCGGCGACCGTGCCCGCCGCCGAACCCAGCAGGGCGCCCACGCTCCACATGCCGTGCAGGCTGGACATGATGGAGCGGTGGAGCCGGCTCTCGACCTCCACGCCCATCGCGTTCATCGCCACGTCCGACATGCCGGCGGTGGCGCCGAACACGAAGAGTGCCGCGCACAGCCCGTACACGTTGGGCGCGAGCGACGGCAGGCTCAGCGCCAAGGTCCACAGCGCGAGCAGCCCCCGCAGAGCCGTGCGGGCGCCGAACCGGTGGCTGATCGCGCCGGCGAGCGGCATCGCCACCGACGCCCCGAGCGCGGGGAAGGCGAGGGCGAGCCCCAGCTGTCCCGCGCCGACGCCGGCGTGGTCCTGGATCCAGGGGATGCGGGTCGCGAAGCTGCCCGTCACCGCGCCGTGCACGCAGAACACCGCGGCCACGGCGAACCGCGCCCTCCTCAGCCGTCGTCCGGCGTCGCCGCCCTGCCCGGTCCCGCCCACACCATCCCCGTCATCCGGCACGTTCCCTCCCCGGTCCTTCACTCCCCAGTGTTGCCCGGTAAACTATCAGGAACCCTGCCTGATAAAAAAGTCTGAAAGGATCGGGGCCATGCCGTCCGCCCCCGCCTCCCCCAGCACCGCCCGGGCCATGAACGACCGGCTCGCCCTGCGACTGCTGCAGGACGAAGGACCTCTGACGGCAAGTCAGCTGAAGGGGCTCACCGGACTCTCCCGCCCCACCGTCGCCGACCTCGTCGAACGCCTCACGAGCGCCGGACTGGTCCAGGTGGTCGGCGAGACGGGCGCCGAGCGCCGGGGCCCCAACGCCCGCGTGTACGGCCTCGTCGCCGACCGCGCGCACCTCGCCGCCCTCGACGTGCGGCTGCGCGGCGTCTCGGTCACCGTCACCGATCTGCTGGGCACCCCGCTCGCCGATGCGGCGCTGCCCATCGGCGGGGACACCGGCACCGGCCCCGCCGTCCAGCGGGCGGCCGCGCTGCTGGAGCGGACCGTACGACGGGCGGGCGCCACCCGGCTGCACACGGTCGGCATCGGCGCGCCCGGTCTCATCGACCCCGCGACCGGCGCCCTCCGTGACTCGGCCGGGCTCCCGGCGTGGCACCGGCAGCTCGTGAGCGCCCTCCAGGAACGGCTGCCGGCGACGGTCCTGGTGGAGAACGAGACCAACCTCGCGGCCGTCGCGGAGCAGCGCGAGGGCGCCGCGGGCGACCGCGACACCTTCGTGCTGCTGTGGCTCGGGCACGGCGTCGGCGCGGCCGTCGTCCTGGACGGCCGGCTGCGCCGCGGCGCCTCGGGCGGCGCGGGCGAGATCGGGTTCCTGCCGGTCCCGGGTACCGGCGGGCTGCCGTCGGCGACGGACTGCGCGGGCGGCTTCCACGCGCTGGCCGGATCGGCCGCCGTCCGGGAACTCGCGGGACGGTACGGGATCGTGACCGACGGCCGGGACGGCGATGCCGAACCGGCGGGCGCCGTGGCGGTGCGCGTCGCGCGCGAGACCGGTGCCGACGCGTTCCTCGACGCCCTCGCGGAGCGTGTCGCCCTCGGCGCGGCCGCCGTCGCCGCCGTACTCGACCCGGGGCGCGTCGTCCTCGGCGGCGAGCTGGGCCACGCGGGCGGCGACGACCTCGCGGCCCGCGTCGAGACCCGGCTCGCGGCCCTGTCGCCGCTGCGCACCGACGTGCGGGCGAGCACGCTCGGTGGCGCGGCGGTCCTGCGCGGCGCACTCCTGACGGCCCGCGACGCGGCCCAGGACGACCTGTTCGCCGCCCCCCGCCGCTGACCAGCGGCCGGGGCGACGCACGGGCGCCGGGGGAGTCGCGGGCCCTGGTTCAGCGGCGAGCGCCGCCCTCGCCCCGGCCGTCCGCCGACCGGCGCGTGAGGAACTCCTCGAACGTCACCGTGCCGACGGCACGCTCAGGGGCCAGATGGCCGCCCGCCCGGAAGCCGCGGTAGGCCTTCCCGAACAGCGGGACGCCCACCACCGGCCGCCGCCTGCCGGTCGCCCGCAGATACGCCCGCGCCAGGTCGTGGAGCGCCCGCACCTGCGGGCCGCCCATGTCCGGCACCCGCCCCGCGGGTTCCGCCGCGGCGAGCGCGGCCAGCCGCCCGGCGACCTCCGCCACCTCGACCGGCTGGTCGGCGACGCCCGCGGGGACCGGCATGACCGGCAGCCTGGCGCAGCCCTGGAGCAGGGTCAGCACCAGTTCGTGGAACTGCGTCGCGCGCAGCACGGTCCAGCCCAGGCCGGACTCCTCGATCAGCCGCTCCACCGCGAGCTTGGTCCGGTAGTAGCCGAGCGGCACCCGGTCCACGCCGACGATCGAGATGTAGACGACATGGGCGACGCCCGCCCCGCGCGCCGCCTCGATCAGATTGCGGGCGGCCCGCTCGTCGCCGCCCCGTGGCGAGCTGGCGCAGTGCACCACCGTGTCGACGCCTGCGACCGCCGCGTCCAGGCCGGTGCCCTGGATCAGGTCGACGGCGTACTCGCCGCTCCGGCGGCTCAGGACCCGTACCTCGTGGCCTTCCTCGCGCAGCCGTTCCGTGACGTGTCTGCCGAGCGTGCCGGTCCCGCCGGTCACCAGGATCGTCTTCATGATCCGAGAGTGCCACGAGCCGCGCGGGCGGTACGCACGGACCCGGCGGGAACGCCGGGGAGGCACACGGATCCGGCGTTCCCGCCGGGGAGGCACACGGATCCGGCGTTCCCGCCGGGGAAGCACACGGATCCGGAGCGGGAACGCACCGGAGGGCGGACGTGCGGAGCCCCGGCGGCGGGCAAGGGCCGTTCTGTCCGCCGCCGGGTCCCGTCCCTACCAGGTCAGCAGGCGCCGAGGTCCTGCCAGACACCCCACTCGCCGGTGGTTCCGGGCGCCTCGCCCTTCGTCCACCACTTCGCCTTCCAGGTGCGGGACGCGTGGGAGACCGTGGTACCGCCGCCGTACGCGACCGCCGCGTCCCACGCGGGTGCGGCGCACGCGCCCGGGGTCGGGGTGGGGGTCGGGGTGGGCGTCGGGTTCGTCGGGTCGGGGCTCGGCGACGGGGTCGTACCCGTGCCGGGGTCGACCACGGTCGTACCGCGTGCCAGGTCACCGGCGAGGGCGTAGGTCTTCCCTCCGAAGCCCACCGTCCAGTTCGACGGCGTCGAGACCGGCAGGTAGTACACGAAGTCCAGCTCGACCGATGCGCCCGGCGCCAGCGTCTGCCAGGCCGGCAGCTTCAGCGACACCCGGTGGTAGTCGCCCTTCAGCCCGCCGACGTTGCCGCCGGTGTGGTCGCTGCGCACGATCGTCGTGCCGAAGCCCGACTGGTCCTTGGCGTTGGCCGGCGCGGAGGTCGCGTAGTCGAACTGGAACTCCGTGCCGCCGGGCAGCGTCGCCTTCGTGTTGTTGGTGATCTTCAGCTTGGGGCTGATCGGGTAGTTGGAGTCGCCGAGCGGGAACTGCCCGAAGTCCACGGCCACGTCGATGGCCTGGGACGGCAGTTTCGTGGTGGCCCGCTTCGCGCCGTACGGAGACGCCGACTTGAAGGCGTCGTACATGGTGGTGGTGAGCGTGTCGCCCATCTCGTACTGGCCCTTGGCCGCGTTCCAGTCGTAGTCGCCCGCGAGCTCCCACACCATCGTGCCGCCGATGCCGCGGTCCACCACGTAGTCGGCCTTCGCCTTCACCGACTGCTCGTCCTCGGTGGACAGGAACACCTTCTTCTGGGCGTTCCACAGCCACGGCGCGACCAGCGTGGAGTCGTACTTCCGGGCGTAGGTGCCGGTCAGCGTGGTGGACGCCGGGAAGCCGTACCGCGTGACGTAGTCGCCGACGACGCCCTTCTCCAGGTTCTTGGCGTGCCACATCGGGTTGGAGCCCGCCGGGGACTCCTTGCCGTTGTCGTCCTTGTCGTGCCACAGGTTGTCGATGCCGACCGCGCCGTCACCGCACTTGGTCAGTCCGGCGCCGGCCGGGCAGGTGGTCGTGGCCGCCTTGCCCCACAGTCCGTCGGTGCCGCCCTGCACGTTCTTGAAGCCGCGCGTGTAGTAGGGCAGGCCGATGTTGATGCGGCCGGCCGGCATCGAACCGCGGAAGTAGTGGTACGCCCAGTCGGTGTTGAGGTAGCCGATGCCGCCGTACTGCGACGTGGTGTAGACGCCGGCGCTCGCCAGCTCCGCGTCCTTGCCGTCGTCGAACAGCGAGGCGTTGGGGCCGACGTACTCGTTCCAGGCGCCGTGCAGGTCGTACGACATGATGTTGACGTAGTCCAGGTACTTCTGCTGCTGGTAGGTCTCCATGCCGCGCAGCAGATAGCCGGAGGACGGCGCGGCGACGGTGAGCAGGTAGTGCTTGCCGTCGGACGCGCCGGCGCGGTCCAGCTTCTCGCGCAGCGTCTTCATCAGCGCCGAGTACCCCTTGACGAGGCCGGCGCGGCGGGCGTTGGAGAGCTGCCAGTCGAGCGGGTTGCCCGCGTCCTTCATCGTCGTCGGGTACTCGTAGTCGATGTCGACGCCGTTGAAGCCGTACGTGCGGATGAACCGCACCGCCGAGTCGGCGAACGTGTTGATGCCCGCCTGGTTGACCGAGCCGTCCGCGTGGGTGGCCATCGAGTAGAAGCCGCCCGAGGCCACCCGGTCGCCGTTGTCGTCGAAGTAGCCGCCGGTCTCGGCCCAGCCGCCGACGGAGATCAGCGTCTTGACGTCCGGGTGCTGCTTCTTGAACTTGTTGAGCAGGTTGAAGTGGCCCTTGTAGGGCAGGGCCGGGTCCATCTCGGCACCCGCCACGCCCGGCCAGGTCATGCCGGTGGCGGCGTTCGCGGCGGTGTTCGCGCCGACCGAGATCCTGTTGGCCGCGTCCACGTGCGCGAAGGCGTAGTTGATGTGGGTGACCTTGTCCCACGGGATGTCGGATGCGAGGTAGGCGGGCGTGCCGTCCTTCCCGGTGCGCCAGCCGGTGAAGTAGCCGATGACCCGCCGCTGGTGGTCGGCGCCCATCTTCTCGCGGCCCTCGGTGTCGTAGACGGAGCAGTACGGAACGTCGACACCGGGGGTCTGGTACAGCCCGTCGGGGCGACAGGCCTCGTTGTCGGCGGCGTACGAGACGCCGCCGGACAGGGAACTGAGCAGCAGTCCGGCGATGGTGGCGCCGGACGCGAGCAGACCGACTCTGGTCGATGCTCTCGCGCGGGGGGTTGACGGCACGGTCGGTTCCTCCTGGGAGGTCGGGACTCACACAGCAAACGGCTACTGACAACTGGCAGGGGTTCGGCTCGTGTTGGGCCCGGGTGTGCGCACACCGGTGGGCCGACTCCGCGGAGGTGACGCAGAGATTAAGTGGACTAGACCAAAGCGTCAATAGGTCTGGACCAATCACGGGACCTGTGGCCGCTGTGAGTGAGCCCACAGTCGATCACCCGCATGGCCGAGCGGCAGTCGTGGCACACTGGCCCTGTATCAGCAGCAGCGCACTCCGGGGTCGGTGTAATTCCGAACCGGCGGTTACAGTCCGCGACCCGGCTACCTCCAGTAGCCGGTTGACCAGGTGAAATTCCTGGACCGACGGTGAAAGTCCGGATGGGAGGCAGTGCGCGGCGGGCGACACCCCTGGGTGTGCCGGCCGTTTCCGCTGGTCGTCGGCCCCCGCGGCCCCGACCGGCGTATCCGGCGTCCGGCGTTCCCCGTGGTGCCGTACCGCTCAGCTCCTGTCGTCATCGACAGGCCCCGGAGTCCGTGCCCGAAGAGGCAGGAGGACCCGGTGGCCACCACAGCCGACATCGACGCCATGCGCCGAGCCATCGCGCTCGCCGCCCGCGGCCTCGGCTCCACCAGCCCCAACCCGGTCGTCGGGTGCGTCGTCCTCGACGCCTCCGGGCACCAGGTCGGCGCCGGCCACCACGAACGGGCCGGCGGCCCGCACGCCGAGGTGAACGCCCTGCGCGAAGCGGGCGTCCTCGCCCGGGGCGGCACCGCCTACGTCACCCTCGAACCCTGCGACCACACCGGTCGCACCGGCCCCTGCACCCAGGCCCTCATCGAGGCGGGCGTCGCCCGGGTCGTGTACGCCGTCGCCGACCCGAACCCGCAGGCCATGGGCGGCGCCGACACCCTCCGCGCCGCCGGCGTCCAGGTCGAGCGCGGCCTCCTCGCCGACGAGGCCGAAGCCGGCAACGCCGCCTGGCTCACCTCCGTACGCCTCGGCCGCCCCCACGTCCTGTGGAAGTACGCGGCCACCCTCGACGGCCGGGTCGCCGCCGCCGACGGCACCAGCCGCTGGATCAGCTCGGCCGACTCCCGCGCCGACGTCCACCGGCTGCGCGCCCAGGCCGACGCCGTGATCGTCGGCTCCGGCACCGCGCGCACGGACGACCCGCACCTCGCCGTACGCGGCGTCGAAGGCGCCGTCCAGCCGCTGCGGGTCGTGCTGGACACCGAGGCCACCGCCGTGAAGCCCGGCGCCCGCGTCCTGGACGACGCCGCACCCACACTGATCGCCGTCGCCGACGACGCCCGGGGCACCGACCACCTCACGGAAGCCGGAGCCGACGTCGTACGGCTCCCCAGGGCGGCCACCGGACCCGGCCTTTCCGTACCGGCCCTGCTGGCCGACCTCCACCGGCGCGGCATCCGCTCCGTACTCCTCGAAGGCGGCCCGGCACTCGCCGGGGCCTTCGTCGCCGCGGGCGCCGTCGACCGCGTCGTCGGCTACCTCGCCCCCGTCCTCGTCGGCGCGGGCCCCACCGCCCTCGCCGACGCCGGGATCACCACCCTCACCGACGCGCTGCGCCTCCACATCACCGACACCGTCCGCATCGGCCCCGACCTGCGCGTCACGGCCGTCCCCGCCGCCCCCGCCGTCCCCACTCCCAAGGAGAACTGAGTGTTCACCGGAATCGTCGAAGAGCTGGGCGAGGTCACCGCCGTCGAGAACCTCGGCGACGCCTCCCGCTTCCGGCTGCGCGGCCCCGTCGTCACCGAAGGCGCGAAGCACGGCGACTCCATCGCCGTCAACGGCGTCTGCCTCACCGTCGTGGAGACCGAGGCCGGCGAGTTCACCGCCGATGTGATGGCCGAGACGCTCAAGAGGTCCAGCCTCGGCGCCCTCACGGCCGGCTCCCGGGTCAACCTGGAACGCCCGATGGTCGCCGACGGCAGGTTCGGCGGCCACATCGTCCAGGGACACGTCGACGGCACGGGCACCATCGTCTCCCGCGAGCCCTCCGAGAACTGGGAGATCGTCACGGTCTCGCTGCCCGCCGAACTCTCCCGTTACGTCGTCGAGAAGGGCTCCATCACGGTCGACGGCGTCAGCCTCACCGTGGTCGACGCGGCCGCCGACCACTTCAGCGTCAGCCTCATCCCCACCACGCTCGCGCTGACCACGCTCGGCCTCAAGCAGCCCGGCGACCCGGTCAACCTCGAAGTCGACATCATCGCCAAGTACGTCGAGCGGATGCTCGGCACCACGACCGGGGAGACCACCGCGTGAGCGCCGCCGACTGGCTCAACGGGGAGGCGTTCACCGCCTTCGGACAGCACATCATGTGGTCCGACATGATCGGCAACACCATCGGCCTGGCCGCGCTCGCCCTCGGCTGGCGACGCTCCATCTGGACCTGGCCCGCCCAGTTCCTGTCCGGCCTCATCCTCGTCGCCGCCTACGCCTCCGCCCAGCTCAGCGGCGGCGTGGGCAAGCAGCTCCTGGTCATCGGCGTCGCCCTGTGGGGCTGGCGGCAGTGGCACATCGGACGGGGCCAGGCACAGGACGGCTCCATCGCCGTCCGGTTCGCCACCTGGAAGGAGCGCGCCCTGCTGCTCGGCGGCGCGGTCCTCGGCACCCTCGCCGTCGGCGGCCTGTTCACCCTGTACCCGGCGCTCTCCTGGAGCCCGTGGGCCGACGCGTACATCTTCGTCGGCACGCTCGTCGCGATGGTCGCCCAGGCCCGCGGCCTGGTCGAGTTCTGGTTCGCCTGGCTCCTGGTGGACGTGGTCGGCGTCCCGCTCGCCTTCAGCAGCGGCCTCGCCTTCTCCGGCCTCGTGTACGTGATCTACTTCGCCCTCGTCCTGTGGGGCATGCGCGACTGGTGGCTCAGGACGCGCACTCCGGCTCTGGAAGGAGCACCCGCATGACCGCCACGACCGCAGCCCTGACCGTGTGGGACACCACCGACCTCGCGCTCGACCCCGTCGAGCAGGCCATCCGCGACATCGCCGCCGGCCGCCCCGTCGTGGTCGTCGACGACGAGGACCGGGAGAACGAGGGCGACCTCGTCATCGCCGCCGAGAAGGCCACCCCCGAGATCGTCGCCTTCATGATGAGCGAGTGCCGCGGCCTGATCTGCGCCCCCATGGAGGGCGACGAACTCGACCGGCTCCAGCTCCCGCAGATGGTGACCGACAACACCGAGTCGATGCAGACCGCGTTCACCGTCTCCGTCGACGCGGGCCCCGCCCACGGCGTCACCACCGGCATCTCCGCGTCCGACCGCGCCACCACCCTCCAGCTCCTGGCGAGCGGCGACGCCGAGCCCTCCGACCTCGTACGCCCCGGCCACGTCTTCCCGCTGCGCGCCCGGCCCGGCGGCGTCCTCGTCCGCAACGGCCACACCGAGGCCGCCGTCGACCTGGCACGGCTCGCCGGACTCCGCCCGGCAGGCGCCATCGTCGAGATCGCCGGCGAGGACGGCGTGATGCTGCGCCTGCCCGAACTCGTCCCGTTCGCCCGGAAGCACGGCCTGACGATCATCTCGATCGAGGACCTCATCGCGTACCGCCGCCGCTCCGAGCCCACGGTCCGCCGCGAGGCCGAGGTCAGGCTCCCCACCGCGCACGGCGAGTTCACGGCGTACGGCTACCGTTCCACCGTCGACGGCGTCGAGCACGTCGCGCTCGTCCACGGCGACATCGGCGACGGCGACGACGTCCTCGTCCGCATGCACTCCGAGTGCCTCACCGGCGATGTCTTCCACTCGCTGCGCTGCGACTGCGGCCCCCAACTGCACGCCGCCATGGACCGGATCACGGAGGCGGGACGCGGAGTCGTCGTCTACCTCCGCGGACACGAGGGCCGGGGCATCGGCCTGCTCTCCAAGCTCCGCGCGTACGAACTCCAGGAGCGCGGCCGCGACACCCTGGACGCCAACCTGGAGCTCGGCCTGCCCGCCGACGCCCGCGACTACGCCGCCGGCGCGCAGATGCTCGCCGACCTGGGCGTGCGCGGCGTACGGGTCATGACCAACAACCCGGACAAGACCACCGCCCTGGAGGAGCACGGCCTGACCGTGACCGGCCGGGAGCCCATGCCCGTGCAGGCGGGCGAGCACAACCTGCGGTACCTGCGCACCAAGCGCGACCGGATGGGTCACGAGCTGCCGTGGCTGGACGCCCCGGCGGCGTCCGCGGGCACCCCCCGATAGACACACCCGAACAAGGCAACCGACCCCCACCCCACCACCCCCACCCCACCCACCACCCCCACACCCACCCACCAGCAAGAGGCACGAGGAGAGACGTGAGCGGCAAGGGCGCACCCGAACTGAGCGTGAAGAACTGCGGCGACCTCCGGGTCGCCGTGATCGCGGCGCAGTGGCACGAGAAGGTCATGGACGGCCTCGTCAACGGCGCCCTGCGCGCCCTGCGCGAGCTCGGCATCGACGAGCCGACCGTCCTGCGCGTGCCCGGCAGCTTCGAGCTGCCCGTGGTCGCCAAGGTCCTCGCGGGCCGCGGCTACGACGCCATCGTGGCGCTCGGCGTCGTCATCCGCGGCGGTACGCCCCACTTCGACTACGTGTGCCAGGGCGTCACCCAGGGCCTGGTCCAGGTCTCACTCGACACCGGCGTCCCGGTCGGCTTCGGCGTGCTGACCTGCGACACCGAGGAGCAGGCCCTCGACCGAGCGGGCCTGGAGGGCTCCAACGAGGACAAGGGGCACGAGGCCGTCACCGCCGCCGTCGCCACCGCGGCCACGCTGCGCACCGTCAGCGAACCCTGGCGCTGAGTGCCCACCCGGGACCCCGTACTCTTAGGACCATCATGGCGAACAAAACCTTCGAAGAGCTCTTCGCCGAGCTCGAGCTCAAGGCCAAGACCGGCGACCCCGCCACCTCCCGCACCGCCGAGCTGGTGGACAAGGGCGTCCATGCCATCGGCAAGAAGGTCGTCGAGGAGGCCGCCGAAGTCTGGATGGCCGCCGAGTACGAGGGCAAGGAAGCCGCCGCCGAGGAGATCTCCCAGCTGCTGTACCACGTCCAGGTGATGATGGTCGCGCGCGGGATCTCCCTCGACGACGTCTACGCCCACCTCTGATCCCACCCTCCCCACCCGCACCACCTCCGAAGCAAAGGAAGCCCACCCCATGCTGCGCATCGCCGTCCCCAACAAGGGTTCACTGTCCGGACCTGCGTCGGCGATGCTCCATGAGGCCGGCTACCAGCAGCGCAAGGAGTCCAAAGAGCTGGTGATGGTCGACCCGGAGAACGAGGTCGAGTTCTTCTACCTCCGCCCCCGCGACATCGCCATCTACGTCAGCTCCGGCAAGCTCGACATCGGCATCACCGGCCGTGACCTGCTGCTGGACTCCGGCGCCAACGCCGAGGAGATCCTCCAGCTCGGCTTCGCCCGCTCCACCTTCCGGTACGCGACGAAGCCCGGCACCGCGAGCGGCCCCGCCGAGTTCGGCGGGATGACGATCGCCACCTCCTACGAGGGAATCGTCGCCAAGCACCTCGCCGACCAGGGCATCGACGCCTCCGTCGTCCACCTCGACGGCGCGGTCGAGACCGCCATCGAGCTCGGCGTGGCCCAGATCATCGCCGACGTCGTGGAGACCGGCACCTCCCTGCGCAACGCCGGTCTGGAGGTCGTCGGCGACCCGATCCTCACCTCCGAGGCCGTCGTCATCCGGCGCACCGGCGCCCCCTCCGACGACCCGAAGGTGCAGCAGTTCCTCCGCCGCCTCCAGGGCGTCCTGGTGGCCCGCAGCTACGTGATGATGGACTACGACTGCCGCGCCGAGCACCTGGAGCAGGCCGTCGCCCTCACCCCGGGCCTGGAGTCCCCGACGGTCTCCCCGCTGCACAACGAGGGCTGGGTCGCCGTCCGGGCCATGGTCCCCGCGAAGGAGGCGCAGCGGATCATGGACGATCTGTACGCGCTGGGCGCCCGCGCCATCCTGACCACGGAGATCCACGCCTGCCGCCTCTGACGGCCCCCGCCGGACGGGCCCCGGCCGGGGCCTTCCGGCGGCCCCCGAAGCCCGCCGAAGCACCGAAGGCCACCGCACATGTCTGATGTCCAGCCCCCCGCCCTCCCGGTCACGTTCCGCCCGAACCGCACCCGGGCGGTCCTGCTGACCATCGGCGCGCTCATGTTCGCCGTCATCACGGCCGTCGCCCTGATGCTGGAGAACCTCGGCGCGGGGGAGCGTGCCAGTTTCCTCTTCACCGCGCTGCTCTTCTTCGGTGTCCTCGCCCTGCTGAGCCGCCCCAAGGTCGTCGCCGACGACGGCGGCGTCACCGTCGTCAACCTCACCCGGACCCGCCGTCTGGCATGGGCGGAGATCCTGCGGGTCAACCTGCGCCCCGGCGACCCCTGGGTGTTCCTCGACCTGAGCGACGGCACCAGCCTGCCCGCCCTCGGCATCCAGCCCGGCATCGGCAAGGAACAGGCCATCCGGGACGCCCGCGCCCTGCGTGCCCTCGCCGAGACGCGCGGCACCGGCTCCGAGGCGCGCTGACCGCCGTACGGCTGGGCCCGTGGTCCCCCGTACGGTGCCGCACCCTGCCCTGTCCGGCCGTGCCGTGATTACTCTTGGCTCGGCGGCGCGAGCGCGCCCCGCCCCGCGCACCCGGCGAGCGTCTCGGCCGGCGGGGCACCTGCGACCCGAGGAGTGACTCCCTCCAGCAATGGACGGACCGTCCGGTAGTACCCGCGCCGCCCCCTTCGCACCCGAGGAGGCGGCGGCATGACCCTCCCCCTCCTGCTGCTCGCCGCGGCATTCCTCCTGATCCTCGCCAACGGCTTCTTCGTGGCGGCCGAGTTCGGCCTCGTCACCGTGGAGAAGGCGGACGCCGAACGCGCCGCCGCCGAAGGCGACCGACGGGCCCGTACCGTCGTGAAGTCCCTGCGCGAGCTGTCCTTCCAGCTGTCCGGGACCCAGCTCGGCATCACCATCACCTCGCTCGTCGTCGGCATGCTCGCGCAGCCCGCGCTGGCACGGCTCCTCGACGGACCGCTGACCGCCGTCGGGCTCCCCGCCGGCGCCGTACCGTCCGTCGCCGTCGTGATAGGCATGCTGGCCGCGTCCGCCGTGCAGATGGTGATCGGCGAACTCGTCCCTAAGAACTGGGCGGTGTCCCGCCCGCTCCAGGTGGCCCGTTTCGTGGCCGGCCCGCAGCATGTCTTCGCGACCCTCTTCCGTCCGGTGATCACGCTGCTGAACGCGGTGGCGAACCGCCTGGTGTGCCTCTTCGGAGTAGAGCCCACCGAGGAGCTGGCCTCCGCCCGCACCCCCGGCGAACTGGTCTCGCTCGTCCGGCACTCGGCCCGCGCCGGTGCCCTGGAACAGGACACGGCCGATCTCTTCGTCCGTACGATCTCCCTCGGCGGACTCACCGCCCAGCATGTGATGACCCCCCGAGTGAAGGTCAGCGCCCTCCAGTCGGACGCGACCGCCGCGGACGTCCTGAACCTCACCCGCGCCACCGGCCTGTCCCGTTTCCCGGTGTACCTCGAGCGCATCGACGAGATCGTCGGCATGGTCCATCTGAAGGACGCCCTGGCGGTCCCCGCACACGAGCGCCTGCGCACCCGGGTGGGCCGGATCGCCGTCCCGCCGCTCCTCGTCCCGGAGACCCTCCCCGCCCAGGCGCTCCTGGAGCGGCTGCGCAGCGAGCAGCCGATCGCCGTCGTCGTGGACGAGTACGGCGGTACGGCCGGCGTGGTCACCCTGGAGGACATCGTGGAGGAACTCGTCGGCGAGGTCCGCGACGAGCACGACGCCGCCGGGGACGACCTGCCCGAGCTCGCCGCCGCCCCCGCCGAGGACGGCCGCCCCGCCTGGGAGGCCGACGGCAGCTGCCGCGTCCACACGCTGCAGCGCATAGGCCTCGACGTACCCGAGGGCCCGTACGAGACCGTCGCCGGGCTCGTCGCGGACCTGCTCGGCCGTATCCCGGCCCCCGGCGACCACGCCGAGCTGCCCGGCTGGCGGCTCTCCGTCCGCCAGGTGAACCGCTACCGCGCGGAACGCGTCCGCCTGGTCCGCACGGCGGACGTCCTGGAGGCAGCCCGGTGAACGCCCTGCAACTGCTCTTCGCAGGACTCCTGGTCCTCGCGAACGGCTTCTTCGTCGGCGCCGAGTTCGCCCTCGTCTCCGTACGCCGCAGCCAGATCGAGCCGATCGGCTCCAAGCGGGCCCGCCAGGTCCTCCACGGGCTGGAGAACCTGCCGCAGATGATGGCCGCCGCCCAGTTCGGCATCACCGTCTGCTCCCTCACCCTCGGCGCGGTCGCGGAACCGACCGTGGCCCGCCTGCTGGAGCCGCTGTTCCACGCCGTCCACATCCCCGAAGGGCTGATCCACCCCCTCGGCTACGTCATCGCGCTCGCCGTGGTCGTCTTCCTCCACCTCGTCGTGGGCGAGATGGTGCCGAAGAACCTCGCCATGGCGGCGCCCGAGCGGACGGCGCTCTGGCTCAGCCCCGGCCTGGTCGCCTTCGCCCGGCTGTGCCGCCCGGTGACGGTGGCGCTGGGCGCGTGCGCGCGGCTGGTCCTGAGAGCCTTCGGGGTGGAGCCCAAGGACGAGGTCGAGGCGGTGTTCACCAGCAGCGAGCTGGGCCGGCTGGTCGAGGTCTCCGGCCAGGCGGGCCTCCTCGACCGCGCCGCCCAGGAACGCCTGGAGGACGCCCTGGAACTGGGCACCCGCCCCGTCCGGGACGTCATGATCCCCCGCACGGCCCTGGTGACGGTGCCCCCCTCGGTCAGCCCGGCCCAGGTCGAGGACCTCACGGTCCGCACGGGCTACTCCCGCTTCCCGATCCGCGCGGAGGGCGGCGGCGCCTTCCTGGGCTTCCTGCACGTCAAGGACGTCCTGGACCTGGAGGACAGCGACAAGGCAGTGCCCCAGCACGTCTGGCGCCCGATGGCGACCCTGCGCGCGGAACTGCCCCTGGACGACGCGCTCACGGTGATGCGCCGCGCGGCGACCCACCTGGCGCAGGTCGCGGACCCCTCCGGCCGCGTGCTGGGCCTGGTGGCGCTGGAGGACGTACTGGAGATGCTGGTAGGCGAGGTCCGGGACCCGGCGCACCGCACGACACCGCACATCACCGCCCCGCGCCCCACCCGAACCGCCCTCACGGCCTGACCACAGCACCACAAGCCAGGTACTCACCCACCAGGAACCCACCCACCCGCCAGGTACTCACCCACCCCCACCAGGAACCCACCCACACCAGGACCCACCCACCCCAGGAACCCACCCCCACCAGGAACCCACCCACACCAGGACCCACCCACCCCAGGAACCCACCCACACCAGGACCCACCCACACCAGGACCCACCCACAAGGCGTTGCTCCACCCTCGCGGTCCCGTCCTCACCCACCGGCCTCTGGGGCGGGGCCGGCGGGAGGGGACGTGGAGGGTCGCCCCCGCAGGGGATGGCGGCGTCGGGTGGGTTCGCTCTTCCGGGGGCCAAGGCCGCCGTCCCCGAGGAGGTGAGCCCGGAACGGCACCGACCCACCCTCGTACCGCGCCCGCCCACCCACCCTCAGGTCAGTACGGCGAGGGCGGGTCCGGCGGACCGGGCCGCTGCGCGGGGCCGCGCCCGGAGAGCACCTCGCCGTACGCCTGCATCAGGTCCGGCAGCCGCAGCGTCGCCAGGTCGTCCCGCGTCGGCGTCCCCGCGTACCCGGACAGCCGCAGATCCCGGTACGCGCACGACTTCTCGTACAGCGTCCGCAGGAACCTGCCGTTCCCGAGCTCGTCGATCCACCCCTGGTCCACCACGTGCCCGCTGATCGACCGCAGCTCGTCCAGCGATTCCTCGTCCCACATGTCCCCGTTGCCGGCCGCCAGCACCTCGCCGATCGCCGTCAGCTCCAGCGGCCGGTACGACGGGAAGTCGACCCGCGTCGTGAACCGGGAGGACAGCCCGGGGTTGGCGGCGAGGAGCCGGTCCATGCCCTCGGGGTAACCCGCGAGGATCACCACCAGATGGTCCCGGTTGTCCTCGGCGCGCTTCAGCAGCACCTGGAGCGCCTCGTCCCCGTACGCGTCGCCCTTGCTGTAGCCCGAGTTTGACAGGGAGTACGCTTCGTCGACGAACAGGACGCCGCCCAGCGCGGAGTCGATGAGTTCGTTGGCCTTCACCGCGGTCTGCCCGAGGAACTCGCCCACGAGGTCGGCCCGCTGCGCCTCCACCAGATGGTCGCCTCCGAGCAGACCCAAGGCGTAGAACACGCGCCCGAGAATGCGGGCGACGGTGGTCTTGCCGGTACCGGAGGGGCCGGAGAAGACAAAGTGACGTTTCGGCGGCTGCACCGGCAGCCCCTGGCTCGCGCGGAGCCGTGCCATCTCCAACTGCGCGGACAGGGCTTTGACCTGTCGCTTCACCGGCTCCAGGCCCACCATGCGCTCCAGCTCCGAGAGGGCTTCGGCGAGCAGCCGCGGGTCCGTGGGGCTCGCCGGGAACGGAGGGGCCACCGGCCGCCCAGGCCCGGCCGCCTTCTCGCGTACGCCGTCGGGCAGGCCGGACGACGACACGCCGCCGACCCCGCCCCCGCCGCCGACCCCGCCCCCGCCGCCGACCCCGCCCCCAGCCCCGACCCCGCCCCCAGCCCCGACCCCGCTTCCAGCCCCGACCCCGCCCCCGCCTCCGGCGCCACCCCCGGCAACCCCCGCCCCGCCCCCGGAAGCCCCGGCTCCGCCCCCGGACCCGACGCCAGCCCCGCCCCCGGACCCGCCGCCCTGCGGGTCGGATCCGTACCGCAGGACGTCACCCGGCAGCGCGGTGTCGGCGGCGTCCGCCGCCTCCGCGCCCGTGTCGCGGCCGTCCCGCCCGTCGACGGTGTCGAGACCGTCCTGCTGCCCGAGGCCCGTCCCGGCTCCGGCCCCGGCGCGGGACACGGCCGCGAGGTCGGCCGCGGCTTCGTCGGAGCCGTCGAAGCCGTCGTATTCGGCGATCGCTGCGAGCCGGGCGGCGGTGTCCATGAAGGCCGGGTCGATGCGGTGCACCGCCCGGTAGAGGGGGAGCGCGGCGGCGCTGCGGCCGGTGCCTTCGTGCGCCCGGGCGAGCCAGTACCGCAGCTCCTTGCGCTGTGGCTGTTCGCTGCGGCAGCGCATCAGCGCGGCGGACAGCAGCGGCTCGGCCTGCCCGTACATCTCCAGCCGGACGCGGGCCATGCCGCCGAAGAGGCCGGCTTCGATGCCGAGGACGGGGTCGTTGACGAGGGGTTCGGTGTGCCGCAGGAGCTGGTCCCAGTCCTTGACGAGGTAGGCACGGCAGGCGTGCAGGAAGCGCACCTGCGGGTCGGTGTCGACGGGGGGAAGATCGGCCAGTGCCCGGTCGAGCTCCGGTACGTGGCGGCCGTCGAGCCAGTGCGAGGCGTGCGCGAGCAGCAGGTCGCGCGGGCTTTCGAGGACGGGCTGGACCCACCAGCCGAGCCAGTACCAGGAGTTCAGCGTGCGCCGGTGGCGGGTCCGCTGTTCGCCGAAGCGGTCCCGGTGGTGGTACATGCGCAACAGCGCGGTGGTCGTGTCGACTCTTAAGGCGTGCAGGCCGAGCCAGCCGTCGGCCATGCCGGGATCGATCCGCACCGCCGCCCGGAACTCTTCCTCGGCCTGCGGATACGCGCCCATCGTGTAGGCGTCCACGCCGCGCAGCCAGGCGAGGTCGGCCGGGGCCTGTGTGCCCTGAGTGCCGGTGTCCATCGGGTCCCCCACAAACCGTGCCCCCGTACCTGTTCCCGCCGGGCGGCCGCCCGCCGGAAGCGTTCCCAATCGCCCTCTCATGAACGGGATTTGACCGCACCGTGGTGCATCGTACCTGCGCAGGGGGGATGCGATTAAGGGCGCCGGAGGCGTTCGAGGGGTGATTCGGGGGTGTCGGGGGCTCTGTGCGGGGCGGGCGCTCGACGGCCGAAAACGGTGACCCACGGTGAGCAACGACCGGGTCGGCGGCGCGGGGAGGGCGAGGCGGGGGGCAGAACGAAGCCCCCGATCACGGGGGAACAACCGGGGGCTTCGCGTCTGCGGCAGCTCCGAAAAGCCGCACATTGAGAACGTAAGACCTGTACGCCCCGTCGGTCAAGCGAAGTTGAGGCACTCTCGGCGGCTGATTTCCGACTGGTCGGTACGATGCGGAACCTGCTTACACCGAGTGACGATCTGGTTTCATGAGGGGTGTCGCAGACGGCCCGGGAAGCCACTCGTACCCCTCCTGGCACTCCCGTACCAGGGCGTGGGCGAACGGACGGGAGGGGTCCTGCGCGAAATGGCGGGTCTCCGCCACTGCCCAGCCGTCCCAGAAGGCGGATTGCCCTGTTCCGTCCCGGTCTCGTCCCCGCGACCAGGACTCCTCGCGCCCCTTGTCCATCCACATCAGCCACGTCAGCCACGGCCGTAGTGCACGCCGGCCCGCACCCACGCCCTCGATGAGGACGACGGGCGCGGGCGGCAGCGGGCGCGCCGGACCGAAGCGGCGCGAAATCCAGTCGTACGGGTGAAACCGAGCCGTCCGGTCATGACTCAGCGGTTCGAGTACCTCGGCCCGCAGCCGGCCCGTCCAGTCGAAGAGCTCGTCGTGCGTCGCGATGTCGTCGAGATGGAGGACGGGGGCACCGCCGAGCGCGTCGGCGAGCCGCGCCGCGAAGGTCGACTTGCCCGACCCCGCGTGGCCGTCGACGGCGACCAGTCGCACGCGGCCGCAGGACGGGGGAAGGGTGCGCAGACGTGCGGCCAGGCGCTCGAGGTCGTCCATACGGCCACCCTACAGAGCCACTGGTCGAGACCAATATTGGTGCGACGACGCGCCCTGTTCGTTGCTGGCGATCGTGACGGCGCACCGGCGATAGTGGCCCAGCACCCACACCACACCACCCCACCTCACCCGACCCACCTCACCCGACCCACCTCACCCCACCGCACCCACCCCCACCACCCGACCCCACCTGACCACCCCACCACACCCCACCCCACCCACCTCGGACTGACGGGGGTCACCGAAATGACCAGCTCCACGCCGCGCAGAACCGTTCTGGCGGCGGCACTCGCCGTCGCGGGCACCGCCGCTTCCTCCGCCCCGGCCGCCGCCTCCACGGCCTCCACCGCACCCTCCGCCTCCACCGCACCCTCCGCCTCCACCGCACCCTCCGCCTCCCCGGCTCCCGGCGAGCGGCGGGGCGGGCACGCGCCCGAGGCCGGCTTCGTGGACAACCGGTTCTGGACCACCTACACCGACTGGCGCTCCGGTACGGCCGCCGGAGCCCGAGCTGTCGCCGGCCGGCGCGCCGGGCTGGTGATCGACGTCCCCGCCGGCCGTGTCGACCACACCGACCCGCACACGGGCGCGACCGCGACCTGGGAGTACGCGACCTGGGTCTCGCCGCACCACACCCCGGCCGTCCCGGCGACGGAGCTCGTCGCGTCCTGGAACGCCGACACGCCGCCCGGCACCTGGATCGCCGTCGAGCTGCGGGGCCGCTACTCGGACGGCACCGAGACCCCCTGGTACGTGCTCGGCCGCTGGGCGGCCGGGGACGGCGACATCCGCCGTACCTCGGTCGACGGCCAGCGCGACGGCAGGAGCAGCGTCTGGACGGACACGTTCTCCATCGACGCCCCGGCGAGCGGGCTGCGCCTGGAGTCGTACCAGCTGCGCCTGAGCCTGTACCGCAGGCCCGGCGGCGGGGTGACGCCGACGGTGTGGCGCGTCGGGGCGATGGCCTCGGACGTCCCCGACCGCTTCACCGTTCCCGCGTCGGAGCCCGGCCCCGGACACGAGCTGATCGTGCCGCGCTACTCCCAGAACACCCACATCGGCCAGTACCCGGAGTACGACAACGGCGGCGAGGCGTGGTGCAGCCCGACCTCATCGCAGATGGTCATCGAGTACTGGGGGCGCCGGCCCACCGCCGCCGACCTGGCCTGGGTGAACCCGGACTTCGCCGACCCGCAGGTCTGCCACGCCGCCCGGTCCACCTACGACCACGCCTACGAGGGCTGCGGCAACTGGCCCTTCAACGCGGCGTACGCCGCCACCTACGACGGCCTGGAGGCCGTCGTCACCCGGCTGCGGTCGCTGACCGAACTGGAGCACCTCGTCCGAGCGGGCATTCCCGCCATCACGTCCCAGTCCTTCCTGAAGGAGGAGCTGACGGGCGCCGGTTACGGCACGGCCGGCCATCTGATGACGGTGATCGGTTTCACCGACGCGGGCGACGTGATCGCCAACGATCCGGCCGCGCCGAGCAACGAGGCCGTCCGCCGGGTCTACCGCCGCCGCGAGTGGGAGAACATCTGGCTCCGGACGAAGCGCCGCGACGCCTCCGGGAAGGTCCTCTCCGGCACCGGCGGCGTCTGCTACCTGTACTGGCCGGTCGAGGCGACCGCCGAGCAGTGCCGTGCCCTGGAGTCCGTCGGCCTCTGCTGACCGGCAGAGCAACCTACCGGGATCCGGTCGGAGAGGTCCGCGGAACCCGCCGGAACCCGCCGGGGACCGCCCGGGGCCCCGGGGGCGTGACGAACGTCTCGTCCCCGGACGCCCTTCTCGCTGGCACTGTGGAACGCACGGGGTTTTTCCGCGGCCCCCCGGACCGCGACCGCACTGCATCGCGGTGCACCGCACTGCACCGCGATGCACCGCACAGCACCGCGACCGCACCGCGATGCGCCGCACCGCGATGCACCGCACCGCGCCGGGGCGTCACCCACCGAGCGACACCAGAGCGAGACGCCATGACGACGACCACCGCAACCGCCACCGCTGCCCGGGTCCGTACCGGAGGCCCCACGGACGACGGCCCGAAGATGCTGGAGCACCTGCTCGGCTGGGTGCTCGTGGTCGTCCTCGCCATGTTCGTCACCCAGATCGGTCTGCTCTGACCCCGCACCGCCGGGCGAAGTGAACGAGCGTTATCGAAGGGTGTCCTTCCTCCAGTGACGCACGCCCGCCGATCGGGCATACTCAAGCCGCCACAGCCGCTGGTCAGCCATTTCCGTGATCCGGAGAGGCAGCATCGGTGAGGCAGTGAGACCCCGGCGGCGCCGCCCAACCCTTCGCGCGCGACCGTCGTAGCGCCCGACAGGGAGGAGAGCGCCGCAATGCCCGACCGCGCCCCGCAGCCGGTGGAACGTCAGCTGCCCACGGAGGAGTCCAGGGATCTGATCGCCCTGGTGCGCGACATCGTCCAGCGCGAGATCGCACCGCGCGCGGCCGAGGAGGAGGACACGGGCCGCTTTCCGCGCGAGATCTTCGGGCTGCTCTCCGAGTCCGGTCTGCTCGGACTTCCGTACGACTCCGCTCTCGGCGGCGGTGACCAGCCGTACGAGGTGTACCTCCAGGTCCTGGAGGAGCTTGCCGCCGCCCGGCTCACCGTGGGCCTCGGCGTCAGCGTCCACTCCCTGGCCTGCCACGCCCTCGCCGGGTTCGGCACCAAGGAGCAGCAGGCGGACCACCTGCCCGCCATGCTCGGCGGCGGGCTGCTCGGCGGGTACTGCCTGTCCGAACCGTCCTCCGGTTCCGACGCCGCGTCGCTGCGCACGAAGGCCGTCCGCGACGGTGACGACTGGGTCATCACCGGCACCAAGGCGTGGATCACGCACGGCGGCATCGCCGACTTCTACACCGTGTTCGCCCGCACCGGCGGCGAGGGCCCGCGCGGCATCACCGCCTTCCTGGTCCCCGGTGACGCCGACGGCCTCTCGGCGGCCGCGCCGGAGAAGAAGATGGGCATGAAGGGCTCGCCCACGGCGCAGCTGCACTTCGACGGCGTACGCGTCCCCGACGCCCGCCGCATCGGTGACGAGGGCCAGGGCTTCACCATCGCCCTGTCGGCCCTGGATTCGGGGCGCCTCGGCATCGCGGCGTGCGCCATCGGTGTCGCCCAGGCCGCCCTGGACGAGGCCGCGTCGTACGCGACAGGCCGGCAGCAGTTCGGCCGTCCCATCGCCGACTTCCAGGGGCTGCGGTTCATGCTGGCCGACATGGCCACGCAGATCGAGGCGGGCCGCTCGCTCTACCTCGCGGCGGCGCGCCTGCGCGACGCCGGTCGCCCGTTCTCGCGCGAGGCGGCGATGGCCAAGCTGTTCTGCACGGACGCGGCGATGAAGGTGACCGTCGACGCGGTACAGGTGCTCGGCGGCTACGGCTACACCGCGGACTTCCCGGTCGAGCGTTACATGCGGGAGGCGAAGGTGCTCCAGATCGTGGAGGGCACCAACCAGATCCAGCGCATGGTCATCGCCCGTCACCTCGTGGGCCCCGAGAGCCGCTGATCTCACCGGGGAGTGCCCATGCCGGGGCCGCCGTGAGCCGGGTCCACTCCTGGTCGCGGCGGCCCGGCAGGGTCCTGCCGCTGTTCGCCCAATGGCGCAGCAGGGCGCGGTAGATGGGCGGATCGGCGGGACGGGGAACCGATTCTTCGTAGGGTCTCGGCACACCCGGCACACCCGGCGTACCCGGCACACCTGGTGCCGCCAGGCCGCCCCGTGCGTAGCCACTCGTCGTGTAGAGCGAGGTCATACCAGGGCAACGCCCGCCGCCGCGAGCGGGTCACCGCCGGGCGCATTCGGGCGCCAGTTCGTGCCCTCCCCCGCGCGCCGCCCCCGCCCCCCGTACGCCCCACACCCGCCCCGCCGCACTCACCCGCGCCGCCCGCACTGGCCGCCGTGCGCCGGGCGGCGCGTCCACCCTCGCTGTCCCTGTCACACCCGCCCCGGCGGGGGATATGCGTCGGCCGTGTCGGCACTCGCGCCGACACGGCCGGGAAGTCGTCGTGAACCGTTCGCGAACCCCTTCGCGAACCCGTTCGTGGAGTGGTCCTGGAATATGGTCGTGATGTCGTCGTCAGGCCGCCGTGGGCCGGCTCAGGCCGCCCGTCGCATCTGCGGCACCTTGATGGGGCGCGAGCCGGGCCCGCCCACGTGCGAGAACGGCTGCGTCCGCCAGTCGAGCCCCTGAGGGAGCGTCAACAGCAGTCCCATGTCCTGCTCCTGGGGCTCCAGGGACTCGTCGGCCGGACGGGCGTCCGACGCCGGGCGGCCCGTACCGCCGCACACCGACAGCACGAACGGGTTCCACGGAGTGGGGCACAGTGCGTGCTCGGGCAGGACGTCCTCGTCCGCGAGCAGCGCGATCGGCTGTGCGCAGTCCGGGCAGACGACCCGGAACATCTCGAAGGTGTCGTAGGTGTCGAGCTCTTCGGTCTCGACGGAATCAACAGGCTCCTGCATGGAGAATCTCCCCCTCAGGCGGGCCGACCAGGCATGCGGCCCCGACCACAGCAAGCAATTCCCTTCCGCCCGGTCGGGTAACCGTCCGGTATCGAACGACCCGGTCGGCAAACCTGTGGTCTTCGTCACATGCCGCTCGCAGGTGCCTGTACGAGGTGCCGCCGACTGTCCAGTGGGGTGTCCTGGGCAATAGGTTGATCGCATGGAGGAGCTGGATCGTCAGATCGTGGAATTGCTCGTCAAGGACGGGCGGATGAGCTACACCGACCTGGGCAAGGCCACGGGCCTGTCCACCTCGGCCGTGCACCAGCGGGTGCGCCGCCTCGAACAGCGTGGCGTGATCCGCGGTTACGCCGCCGTGGTGGACCCCGAAGCGGTCGGCCTGCCGCTGACCGCCTTCATCTCGGTGAAGCCGTTCGATCCCAGCGCCCCCGACGACATCGCGGACCGGCTCGCCGACATCGCGGAGATCGAGGCGTGCCACAGCGTGGCAGGCGAGGAGAACTACATCCTGAAGGTGCGGGTGGCCACCCCCCTCGAACTGGAGCACCTGCTCACCCGGATCCGCTCGCAGTCCGGCGTCTCCACCCGGACGACGGTGGTCCTGTCCACCCCGTACGAGGCGCGGCCCCCGCGCGTCTGAGCCGGCCTCGGGGCGCGTAGGGCGCGCGCGGGCGTGTGCGGGCGCTGTCTACGCTGGTCACCATGACCGAGCGCGAACACCGCCCCCAGGCTCTCGACCCCGTCGGCGCGGGGGCGACCCCCACCGTGCTGCTGCGCGGTGGAGAGGTCCACAGCCCCGCCGATCCCTTCGCCACCGCGATGGTCGTCGAACGGGGGCACGTCGCCTGGGTGGGTTCCGAAGGCGCCGCCGACGCCTTCGTCTCCGGCGTCGACGAGGTGATCGACCTCGAAGGGGCCCTCGTGACGCCCGCGTTCACGGACGCCCATGTGCACACCACCGCCACCGGGCTTGCCCTCACCGGCCTCGACCTGTCCGGCGCCGGCACGCTGGCGGAGGCCCTGGAGCTCGTACGGGCGCACAGCGCCGCCCGGCCCGCCGACCGGGTCCTCCTGGGCCACGGCTGGGACGCCACGCGCTGGCCCGAGCGGCGCCCTCCGACCCGTACCGAACTCGACGCGGCCACCGGCGGACGCCCGTTGTACCTGCCGCGCGTCGACGTCCACTCCGCCGTCGTCACGACCGCGCTGCTCGACCTCGTTCCCGGCGTCACCGCCCTCGACGGCTACCGGCCGGACGAGCCGCTCACCGGCGCCGCCCACCACGCCGTCCGCGCCGCCGCCCATGACGCCGTCACCCCGGGCCAGCGCGCCGAGGCGCAGCGCGCGGCGCTGCGGCGCGCCGCCTCCCTCGGGATCGGCACCGTCCACGAGTGCGCGGGCCCCGAGATCAGCGACGAGAACGACTTCACCGCCCTGCTCGCGCTCGCAGGCGAGGAGGCGGGGCCCCGGGTCGTCGGCTACTGGGCGGAGCGCGTCGAGGGGGAGAAGGACGCCCGGCGCGTCCGTGAACTCGGTGCGATCGGCGCCGCCGGCGATCTGTTCGTCGACGGCTCGCTGGGCTCCCACACGGCCTGCCTCCACGCTCCGTACGCGGACGCGGCCCACACGGGCGCCGCCCACCTCGACGCGGCCGCCGTCGCCGCCCATGTCACGGCCTGCACCGAGGCGGGCCTCCAGGCCGGGTTCCACGCCATCGGCGACGCGGCGGTCGCCGCGGTCGTGGAGGGGGTACGGGTCGCCGCCGACACGGTCGGCCTGCAGCGGATCCGCGCCGCCCGGCACCGGGTCGAGCACGCCGAGATGCTCACCCCCGAGACCATCGCCGCCTTCGCCGAACTGGGCCTCACCGCCTCGGTGCAGCCCGCGTTCGACGCGGCCTGGGGCGGCGACGACGGCATGTACGCCGAGCGCCTCGGTGTGGAGCGGGCCCGCACCCTCAATCCGTACGCGGCGCTCCTGCGCGCCGGTGTGCCGCTCGCCTTCGGCTCGGACAGCCCTGTCACCCCGCTCGACCCGTGGGGCACGGTGAGGGCGGCGGCGTTCCACCGGACGCCCGAGCACCGGATCTCCGTCCGTGCCGCCTTCACCGCCCACACGCGCGGCGGCTGGCGGGCCACCGGCCGGGACGACGCGGGCGTCCTGGTCCCCGGCGCCCCGGCCGACTACGCGATCTGGCGCGCCGCGGAACTGGTGGTCCAGGCCCCCGACGACCGGGTGGCCCGCTGGTCCACCGACCCCCGCTCCGGCACCCCCGGTCTGCCGGATCTGACGCCGGGCGCGGACCTTCCCGTCTGCCTGCGGACGGTCGTCGCCGGGCACACGGTCTTCGTACGACCGAACGAGTGACATAGAGGTGTTCCGTGCCCGGACGCCGGGCCCCGGCCTTCGTCCGTCACCTGCGGATCTCCGTCGTGACCTGGCGGTTTACCACAGAGGCGCTGGTGGCGGGGGTGTTGACAGCGAGCGGTCGGCGGCCGGTAGGTTCGGCCGGGTCCACCACGGACGTCCGACCGGCCGAGCTGCCCGCAGTCGCCGAACGCTCGCTGGACCATGGGGTGGTGTGCCGCACCGGCGCCCCACCACTGGGAGCCAGGTTCAGCGCCCGTGCCCTGCGGCGAGGGAAGGTTTTTCCGGAAGGGTGTCCCTCCCGCTCGTCATGAGCCCGGGGGACGGTGCGACCCGGGTGGGGCCCGGACGTTCAGTAGACAACGGCTCTCGGTCGACCCGCAGCCAGCGGGCCCCAGGTCGGCCCGAAGGACGCCGGGCCCCAGGCCGCGGCCCCTTTCCTGCCCTGTTCCCGGCATCTCATGCCCCTGCCGCCGATCTTCCCGGTCGGTGGCTCGCTATGGTGGGAATCTGCGTACAGGACGTAAGGGGCAGCAGTGAACGACGGTGGCCAGAGGCGATACGGCCCGCTCGGCAGAGCCTTGGTGATCATTCCGACCTACAACGAGGCGGAGAACATCAAGCCGATCGTCGAGCGGGTGCGGGCCGCCGTGCCCGACGCGGACGTTCTCGTCGCCGACGACAACAGCCCCGACGGCACGGGCAAGCTCGCCGACGAGCTGGCCGCCACGGACGACCACGTCCATGTGCTGCACCGCAAGGGCAAGGAGGGCCTCGGCGCGGCCTACCTGGCGGGCTTCCGGTGGGGCATGGAACACGGCTACGGCGTCCTGGTCGAGATGGACGCCGACGGCTCCCACCAGCCCGAGGAGCTGCCCCGGCTGCTGACCGCCCTCAAGGGCGCCGATCTGGTGCTCGGCTCGCGCTGGGTGCCGGGCGGGCGGATCGTGAACTGGCCCAAGTCCCGCGAGATCATCTCGCGCGGCGGCAGCCTCTACTCCCGTCTGCTGCTCGACGTGCCGATCCGTGACGTCACCGGCGGCTACCGGGCCTTCCGCAAGGAGACCCTGGAGGGCATCGGCCTGGACGAGGTGGCCTCCGCCGGCTACTGCTTCCAGGTCGATCTGGCCCGCCGGGCCGTCGCCGCCGGCTTCCATGTCGTGGAGGTCCCGATCACCTTCGTCGAGCGTGAGCACGGCGACTCCAAGATGAGCAAGGACATCCTCGTCGAGGCGCTGTGGCGGGTCACCGCGTGGGGCGTCGGGTCACGGGCGGGCCGTCTGATGGGCCGCAAGCGCCGCTGAGGACCGGCCGCCGACCCGGGCGGGGCCGACGATCCGGGCGGGGCCGACGATCCGGGCGGGGCCGCCGATCCGGGCGGGGCCGTCGAGCGGACCCCTGACCTCTGGGTCCCGAGTCCGGGGCCGTGTTCGTACGCCGTACGCCTTTACGCCGTCCTGTCATGCGCCCAGGCACACTGGGAGCATGACGACCGGCGCACCGCCCCCTCTCGCCCGTAAGCGCTCGCGCGCCCGCACCTTCGCCCCGCTCGCCGTCGCCGCCTGGCTGGTGCTGGAGATCTGGCTGCTGACCGTCGTGGCCGACACGGCCGGCGGTCTCACCCTGCTGGCCCTGCTGGTCGGCGGCGCCGTCCTCGGCGGCGCCGTCATCAAGCGGGCCGGGCGCCGCGCCTTCCGCACGCTCACCGAGACCCTCCAGCAGCAGCAGTCGGGCGCCGCGCCGCCCCCCACCGGGCGGGGGAGCACCGGCAACGGCTTCCTCATGCTGGCCGGCCTGCTGCTGATGCTGCCGGGCCTGGTGTCGGACGCGGCCGGCCTGCTCCTGCTCGTACCGCCCGTACGGTCGGCCATCGGCCGGTACGCGGAGAGGTCGCTGGAGCGGCGGATGCGCGCCGCGACGCCCGGGTCGCTGGGCGACGCCTTCCAGCAGGCGCGCATGCACCGGCCCGACGGAAAGGTCGTGCAGGGTGAGGTCATCCGTGACGGCGCCCCGGGAGAGCCGCGCCACCACGAGAACGAGACCGACCGGCCGCCGCTGACCTCCTGAGACCCGCACCTTTCCCTGGCCCCCGGCCCCCGCCCCCCGGCCGGGGGCCGTCGCGTCCCCGTACGCGGGAACCCGGGGCGTGAGCCCGGGGCGGGCCGCCAGGACCGGGGGCCGACGCGGAAAGCCGCAGGGCGCGGTACACACGAGGTGTACCGCGCCCTGCGGCTGTTCGGCGTGCGCGCTGTCAGACAGTGGTCACGCGGACTTCCTGCTGTCGCGCGGGTGCACGGCGATGTTCATGGCGCCGGAACGCAGGACCGCCAGCCGTTCGGCCAGCACCTCCTCCAGTTCCTCGCGGGTGCGCCGCTCCATGAGCATGTCCCAGTGCGTACGCGCGGGCTTGCCCTTCTTCTCCTCGGGGCCGTCTCCGTCCACCAGAAGCGCCTGGCTTCCGCAGACCTTGCACTCCCACTCCGGCGGGATCTCCGCCTCGACCGAGAAGGGCATCTCGAAACGATGGCCCTTCTCGCATGCGTACTCCACCGCCTGGCGCGGGGCCAGATCGATGCCGCGGTCGGTCTCGTAGCTGGTCACCACGAGGCGCGTGCCGCGAAGAGCTCGCTCACTCATGAATCGTGCCTCCCGGGCTTGTCGCCCACAGGACAGGTGTCGCTGTCGTCGTCATCCGGTCAACGTCCGGTCGGCGGTAAAGATTCCCGTTCCGGGTCATGCGTCGCCCGTCGTGCCGCCCCTTTTTGTACCCACCAGTGCCCGGTTTGTCACATCTGACAGCAGATGTCACCCAGCGTTTTCGCTGTGAGAACACGCAGTAACGGTCCGCCTGGCAGGCCAAAGGCGTACACTACCGGCCTTTCAGTTCGACGTCTAAACCCGACCCCCGCTCGGCCCGGTCGGGAGGGCTAGATCCGGTCCGGAACCGGGTTCCCGGCGGCCGCCACGGCGCGTCGCACCGGGACCCGCGCGAGCAGGACGAACCCCACCGCGAAGAAGACCACCAGCGAGATGATCGCATCCCGGTAGCTGCCCGTCAGCTGGTAGGCGAGCCCGAACACCAGCGGCCCCAGCCAGCTCAGACCCCGGTCGCTCATCTCGTACGCCGAGAAGTACTCGGCCTCCTTGCCGCGCGGCACCATGTGCGAGAACAGCGACCGGGACAGCGCCTGGCTGCCGCCCAGCACCAGCCCGATCGCCCCGGCCAGTGCGAAGAACCACACCGGCGCCCCGGCGGGCAGGAAGTACCCGGCGCC
Organism: Streptomyces sp. NPDC047886; assembly: GCF_043204435.1. Classification (NCBI taxonomy): domain Bacteria; kingdom Bacillati; phylum Actinomycetota; class Actinomycetes; order Kitasatosporales; family Streptomycetaceae; genus Streptomyces; species Streptomyces sp. NPDC047886. The sequence continues at coordinate 47,048 of NZ_JBIDCF010000013.1, read as the reverse complement.
CAGGATCAGCGTCCAGACCGCCAGCGAGCCCAGCACCGTGCGCTTCGCCCCGTAGACCCGCGCGAGCCGCCCCATCCCGAGCGCACCCGCGACCGCCAGCACCTGCACCAGCAGCACGGCCGTGATCAGTGTCGTCTGATCCAGGCCCAGCTCCTCCGAGCCGTAGATCGACGCCTGGGAGATCACCGTCTGCACCCCGTCGTTGTAGACGAGGTACGCGAGGAGGAACGACAGCGTCAGAGGGTGGCGGCGCATGTCGCGCAGCGTGGACACCAGTTGCCGCCACCCCGACCCGACAGCGCCCTCGCCGCTCGGGGGCACCTTCCGGTCGCGCAGGCGCCGCAGCGGTACCAGCGTGAAGGCGCCCCACCACACGCCGGCCGAGGCCAGGCAGATCCGCACCGCGGCCGACTCGGTGAGCCCGAAGGACTCGTGACCGGAGTACAGGACCAGGTTCAGGACCAGGACGAGCGCCCCCGACGTGTAGCCGAACGCCCAGCCGCGCGAGGAGACCGCGTCCCGCTCGTCGGGCCGGGCGATCTGCGGCAGGTAGGCGTTGTACAGCACCATCGACACGGCCAGCGAGGCGTTCGCCACGATGAGCAGGAACGCGCCCAGCAGGTAGCGGTCACCGTCCAGCAGGAACATGCCGGCCGTCGCGCCCGCCCCCAGGTACGCGGCGGCGGCCAGCAGCGGCTTCTTGCGTCCCGTACGGTCCGCGACCGCGCCCGCGAGCGGCATCACCAGCACCGCGACCACGATCGACAGGGACACCGAGTACGCGAAGACCGACCCCGCGCGGACGGGGATGCCCAGCGGATGGACGAAGCCCTCCGCGTCGGCCGCCGTTTTCGCGACCGCCGTCAGGTACGGGCCGAGGAACACGGTCAGCACGCTCGTGGAGTACACCGAGCACGCGAAGTCGTAGAAGTACCAGCCCCGTTGTTCACGTCTGCGGTCGTCGTCCGACCTGTCGTCGGTTGCCCGGCCGGCGGTTTCGGCGGTCACGCACGTCCCCCTCGTTCGCTCCCGTGGCGAGTCCGCGCGGTCAGGACCAGGCCCCTCGTTCGGTCAGCACCGTGCGCAGCGTCTCCAGATGATCGGTCATGATGCCATCCACCCCCAGGTCCAGGAGAGCCCTCATCCGCTCCGGATCGTTGACCGTCCACACGTGCACCTGGAGCCCCCGCGCGTGCGCGGCCCGGACGAACCGACGGTCCACCACGCGGATCCCGCCCTGGCTCTCGGGCACCTGCGCCGCCACCGCACCCGACCGGAGGGCCGCCGGGATCCCGAGCGAGCGCAGCCGCAGACCCAGCACACCCCGCACGCCGTACGAGGTGGCGAGGCGTGGCCCGGCGGCCCGCAGCGCCCGTGCCACCCGCCCCTCGTCGAACGAACCCACGCACACGCGGTCCCAGGCGTTCGTCCGGCGGACCAGGTCGACCAGCGGGACGAGCGCCGACTCGGCCTTGAGGTCCACGTTCCAGCGGGCGTCGGGGAACTCCTCCAGCAGCTCCTCGAAGAGCGGCAGCGGCTCCTTGCCCGCCACCCGTGCCTCGCGGACCGCGCTCCACGGCAGCGCGCCGATCCGGCCCCGGGCGTCGGTGACCCGGTCCAGGGTCGCGTCGTGGAACGCGACGAGCCGTCCGTCGGCGGTGGTGTGCACATCGGTCTCGAAGTACCGGTAGCCGAACGCGGCCGCGCGCCGGAACGCGGCCGTGGTGTTCTCCAGCCCGTCCGCCGTCCCGCCCCGGTGGGCGAACGGTATGGGTGAGGGGTGGTCCAGATAGGGGTGGCGTCGCTGAGTCACCGCCGCAGTATGGCCTGCCGCGGTGTCCCCGAAGCGACCACGGTGCCTCCTTCGCCCTGCCCCGGGATGGCGAAGCGGCGCAGGAAGAACTGGGCGAGGGGGCCGATCGTCAGCGCGTACAGCACGGTGCCGACACCCAGTGACCCGCCGAGCAGGAAACCGGTGACGACGACCGCGACCTCGACCAGCGTGCGCACCAGGCGGATCGAACGGCCGGTGACCCGGTGCAGCCCCGTCATCAGTCCGTCGCGCGGGCCTGGGCCGAACCGGGCGGCGATGTAGAGGCCGGTGGCCACGCCGTTGAGGACGATCCCGGCCGCCAGCAGCGGAACCTGGACGAGCAGCCCGCGCGCGTCCGGCACGACGGCGAGCGCACCGTCCATGGCGGCGCCGATGACGAGGACGTTCGACACGGTGCCGAGGCCCGGCTTCTGGCGGAGCGGGATCCAGAGCAGGAGCACCGCCGCGCCCACGACCGTCAGGACGACACCCATGGAGAGGCCGGTCAGCTTCGCCAGGCCCTGGTGCAGGACGTTCCAGGGCTCCAGCCCGAGACCGCTGCGGACGAGGAGGGCGGAGCTCGCGCCGTACAGGGCGAGCCCGGCGTAGAGCTGGAAGAGCCGGCGGGCCAGCCGCCGCTCCGGCGGCCGGGCGCCGCGCGGGGCGTGCGGGGCGTCGGTCGCGGTGACGGACGGGACGTCGAGCGTGCCCGTGGACGAGGCGCCGGATGTGCCGCCGGGCGTACCGCCGGGTGTGCCCCCGGCGGTGCCCGTGGGCGAGGCGCCGGATGCGCCGCCGGGCGTACCCCTCGATGTGCCGCCGGGCGTACGCGCCGATGTGCCGCCGGACGTGTCCGTGGCGGTGTCGGTGGAAGTGCCGCTGGACAACTTGTGCCCCCCAGGTGGTGGTGTTGGACTGACTCATGACACTCTGAGGCGGGGAATTGGATGCCAACCATGGCCAATCCGAGGAAGGTGGACTGAGTTCCATGGCTTCGTGGACTTCGGCGGTGGGCGCCGCCCAACTCGCCCGGCAGCTGAACGCCCAGCAGACCCGCCCGGCGGGGCCCGGCACCCGCAGGCCGCCCGCGTACCGGGCGCTCGCCGACGGCATCCGGCTGCTCGTCCTGGAGGGGCGCGTCCCCGTCGCCGCCCGCCTGCCCGCCGAACGCGAACTGGCCCTCGCGCTCTCCGTCAGCAGGACCACCGTGGCGGCGGCCTACGAGGCGCTGCGCACCGAGGGGTTCCTGGAGTCCCGCAGGGGCGCCGGCAGCTGGACCGCCGTCCCGGCGGGCAACCCGCTGCCCGCCCGCGGCCTCGAACCCCTGCCGCCGGAGGCGCTCGGCTCGATGATCGACCTGGGCTGCGCCGCCCTGCCCGCCCCCGAGCCGTACCTGACGCGGGGCTTCCAGGGCGCGCTGGAGGAGCTGCCGCCCTACGCCCACACGCACGGCGACTACCCGGCCGGGCTGCCCGCCCTGCGCCAGACGCTCGCCGACCGGTACACCGCGCGCGGCATCCCGACCATGCCCGAACAGATCATGGTCACGACCGGTGCGATGGGCGCCATCGACGCCATCTGCCACCTCTTCGCGGGCCGTGGCGAGCGCATCGCCGTCGAGTCCCCCTCGTACGCCAACATCCTGCAGCTGATGCGCGAGGCCGGCGCCCGGCTGGTGCCCGTGGCCATGGCGGAAGGGCTGACCGGCTGGGACCTGCCGCGCTGGCGGCAGGTGCTGCGCGATGCCGCGCCCCGCCTCGCGTACGTGGTCGCCGACTTCCACAACCCGACCGGTGCCCTCGCCGACGAGGACCAGCGGCGCGCCCTCGTGGACGCCGCGCGCTCCGCCGGGACGGTCCTCGTGGTGGACGAGACCATGTCGGAGCTGTACCTGGACGACGACCTGGAGATGCCCCGGCCCGTGTGCGCCTTCGACCCGGCGGGCAGCACCGTGCTCACGGTCGGCTCCGCCAGCAAGGCGTTCTGGGCCGGCATGCGCATCGGATGGGTGCGCGCGGCACCGGATGTGATCCGCTCGCTCGTCGCCGCCCGCGCCTACGCCGACCTCGGCACGCCCGTTCTGGAGCAGCTCGCCGTCAACTGGCTGATGGGCAGCGGCGAATGGGAGCGGGCGGTCGCCCACCGCAGGGAGCAGGCCCGCGAGAACCGGGACGCGCTCGTGGCCGCCGTGCGCGGGGAGCTGCCCCGCTGGGAGTTCGAGGTGCCGCGGGGCGGGCTGACCCTGTGGGTGCGCACCGGCGGCCTGTCCGGTTCACGGCTCGCGGAGGCGGGCGAGCGGGTGGGTGTCCGGGTGCCGTCGGGGCCGCGCTTCGGCGTGGACGGGGCGTTCGAGGGGTACGTACGGCTGCCGTTCACCGTGGGCGGCCCGGTCGCCGAAGAGGCCGCCGCGCGGCTCGCGGCGGCGGCCCGCCTGGTCGAGTCCGGCGCGAGCACGGGCGCGGTGGCCGACGAGCCCCGCACCTTCGTGGCCTGACGGAACCCGGAAGCGGCCGCCTGCCGCGGCCCGGGTGCGGCCTGTGGTCTGACGGGACCCGGGTGCGGCCGTCTGGCGGGACTCGGGAGCGGCTGCCTGGTGGAACCCGGGTGTGGCCGTGTGACGGGGCCGGGAGCGGCCGCCCGGCGGGGCTCGGGAGCGCCGTCGGCGGGAGCGGGCAGACAGGTCCGCGTATCGGCCGCTCGCCGGGAGGGCCCGTGCCCGCGCGGCGAGCGGCGCCCGGTCAGCCCGGGGCCATCCCGGGGGCGAGGGGCTCGCCCGCCGAGGGGAGCTGCTGGGTCGTCACCGCGTCGGCGGGCGGCCGGGCCGCGGTGTCCTGCCGTTCGGGCAGCAGCTCCAGCACGGCCTGCCGGTGCGCCTCGGACGTCGCGTCGTCGTACGGGTCGGGGGTCGCCGGGACCTGGAGCCTCAGCACCGGCCCCGTACCGAGCCGGGCGTAGCCCCGACCGGGCGGGACGTCCGGCGGGGGAGTGGTGTGCGGGGCCGTGCCCAGGACGGCCGCCACCTGCTCCGGCGAGACCTGGCCGAGCACCACGCGGGCCCTGGTGTGCGACCGTACCGTCGCGCTCAGCGCCTCCAGGCAGTCGACGCTGTCCAGGCCGTCGAACTGCTCGGCCACGACCACCGTCACATGGGCGGCCCTGCCGTGCCGCAGCGGCACCTGGAGCAGCTCCTGCGGGTCCTGGCGGCCGCCCGCGGAGGCCAGGTGGCCGAACACGCTCGGCCGGTCCAGCAGGATCCACAAGGGGCGCTTCGTGTCGTCCGGCGGCGGGTGCCCGGCCTGCCGGGAGCGGTTCGCGGCGATCAGCCGCCGTTCCGTCTCGTGTGCCGCCCACTCCAGGCTCGCCAGCGCGCCGGCGAGGCCGCATTCGACGCCCAGCACCCCGGCCCGTCCGGCCAGACAGGCGTACTCGCCGGTGCCGCCGCCCTCGACGATCAGCACGTCACCGTGCTGGAGCGCCTGGAGCGCGATGGAGCGGAGCAGCGTCGTGGTGCCGCTGCCGGGCCTGCCCACCGCCAGCAGATGGGGTTCCGTGGAGCGCGGTCCGGTGCGCCAGACGACCGGCGGCGCGTCCCGTGACGCGTCGCCGTCCCGTACGGGTACGGTCCGCCGCACCGCGTCGGCGTCCGTGAACCCGAGCACGGTCTCACCGGGGACGGTGACGAAGCGCTGCGCGGCGATGGACGTCGGCAGGGCGGACAGCACGCTCATGACGAGCTGGTTGCCCTCCTCGTCCCAGTCGAAGCGGTACTCGCGGCCACGCCCCGACTTGGCGTGCAGCAGCTGCTCGATCCGGGCCCGCGACGCGGCCTCTCCGTCGGTGAAGTAGGCGGGGTACGTCACCCGCAGCCGGACGAGCCGGCCGTCGCCGTCGAACACGAAGTCGCTCAGCGCCTTGCCCCACTCCCCGCCGTGCGCGAAGAGCGGATCGGGATCGTCGGGCACCGAGAAGTAGGGGACGAGCGCTTCGTACAGCGCGCGGAGCCGCTCGGTCTCCGCGTCGTCCGGCCCGGTCCTCACGACCGGGCGCTCCCGCCCCTTCCACGCGGCGGCGCCCATCACCGAGATGAGGGCCAGGAGCGGCCCGTACGGGACGAGGACGACCACCAGGACGCAGGCCGCGGCCAGGAACAGCGTGGGACCGCGCCGTTCCTTGGGGGTCGCGGCCCACTTGGCCCGCCCGGTCGCCGCCAGTCTCCGCAGACCACGCGTGATGGTGATCAGCGGATGGAGGACGTCCGTGGCACCGTCGGCCGCCGTGCGCGCGATCTCTCGACCACGAGCGATCCGGTCACTGCCGCTGCTGAGAACGCGGGGAAGAGGTCGCCGGGCCACGTCGTAACTCCTGCTCCTGAAGTCGTGGAAGGGGACGGAGGGGCGGCGTCAGAAGTTGATGCCGCCGAGCAGGCTGGCGAGACTCTGGCCGCCCGCCGTGATGCTCGGGGCGATGGCCGTCCCGGCGAGGTAGAAGCCGAAGAGGGCGCAGACGAGGGCGTGGGAGGCCTTGAGCCCGTCCTTCTTGAAGAAGAGAAAGACGATGATGCCGAGCAGTACCACGCCTGAGATGGACAGGATCATGTGGATTCTCCTGGTTGAAGGGACAGTCACCATGAGTCATTCCAGGCTCACAGTAAGCATCTATGCGACAAAAGGTGCGAATGGGTGAATCCCTGGCGTTTTCACTTGACCGGCGCACGTCGGGCCCTGCCCGGGTGGCGCCGTCGATCGAGGCGGGGTTCTGTCCGCGTCAGGGCAGTACCCTGTCGGTTCACTCGTACGGCTGACCTTGTCGTGCGGGCGTGTGGAACGAGCAGCAGCAGTCAGGAAGGCGGTCCGTCCGATGAGTGAGACTCCGGACTCCGAAGTGGTCGAGCTGGCGTCGAGGATCTTCGACCTGGCGCGACAGGGGGACGCCGAGGCGCTCGCCGCCTACATCGACGCGGGCGCCCCCGTGAACCTCACCAACGACAAGGGCGACTCCCTCGTGATGCTCGCCGCGTACCACGGCCACGCCGCCGCCGTGGCGGCACTCGTCGACCGGGGCGCCGACCCGAACCGGCCCAACGACCGGGGGCAGACCCCGCTCGCCGGTGCCGTCTTCAAGGGCGAGGACGCCGTCATCCGCGCACTGCTCGCCGCCGGCGCCGATCCGGAAGCCGGGACTCCGAGCGCCGTGGATACCGCGCGGATGTTTGGGAAGGCAGACCTCCTGGAGCTCTTCGGCTCCCGGTGAACGTCCCCGGAACGGGGATCGCACGGGGACTGGACGGGGACCGAACGCCAAGGGGGAACCGCGTCGTAAATGTGGTCGCGGTGGCGAAATGGCTGGGTCATCATGACGTCGGGCCCGCAGGGGGCCACCGACGAGAGGCAGAGGAAGATGGTCGACACCGAGCGAATGACGACGACGGGCGGCTTCACATGGTGCTGCGCGGCCTAGGCGATCACCGGCAATCACCCCACCCGGTCACCCCGGCCGGCCCGGTCACTCCGGGCACCACCGGGGCGCGTCGACAGCTTGATGTGAGGCAACTTCCATGTTCGAACCAGTCATAGCGCCGAGCGGCACCCTGCTCGGCCTGCTCCAGAGGGGCCGCGGCGACGGCACGCTGCACGCCCTCGCGGCGCCCCGCGCGGAGGCCCTCGCGGCCCTCGACCACTGCGTGCTCAACGACCCCCGCCATGACTGGCAGGTCGAGAACCGCTCCCTCTACTACGCACGCCTCTACCTCGACCTGCACGGCGGGCTCCGGGCCATCGAGGAGCACCTCTTCGGCCCCGACGACCACCTCGACACCGACGAGGCGCGGACCGGGCTCGCGCTCGCCGTACTCGGCCACCTCGCCTCGTACGGTCGCGACGACGCCCTCGCGCTGCTGCGCCGGTACGCCGCCACCGGGTCCAACTGGCCCTGGGCCCTGGACGAGCTCGCCCTGCGCGACGACGACTCAGGACTGCGCGGCCTCGCCGTGCCCGTCCTGTCCCGTTTCCCCGCCACACCCGAGGGCGATGCCCGCCTGGCCGCCGCCGTCCGCGACTCCTTCGAGCCCCGGCCCTGGCGGCTATGGGCGGAGGACCGGCGCCAGGCCATCGGCGCCCGCGTGCGCGCCGCATCCGAGCAGGGCTCCTTCGACCGCTGGCAGCGGCAGCTGCGCCCCACGGGGCCCCGGCCCGGCTGGAGCGTCCAGGCCGTCTTCGACTGGGCCCAGCAGGGCCTGGAGCGCGGCAGCGCCCTCCACGTCCCGGCCGCGCGCTGTCTCGCCGCCGTCGCGGGACCGGACGACCGGCCGCTGATCCTCGACGCCGCGCGCGGCGGCCCCGACGGTGCGCGCTGCGCCGCCCTCCACTACCTCGCCGAGGCCCGCGACCCGGCCGTCCTCGACCTGATCGAAGGCGCCGCCTCCGACCCCTCGCGCACCGTGGCCGAGGCCGCCGTCGCCGCGTTCGAGCGGATGTGCGGCGAGGCCGCGGTCGACCGGGCCCGCGCCTGGGTGCACCGGCCCGACGCCCTCGGCGCGTCGGCAGCGGGCGTGCTCGCCGCCCGGGGCGGCGCGCAGGACGCCCCTCTCGTGCTGGGCGCGCTGCGCGAGGCCGTCCGCTCCGACGGCCCCGACGCCCTGTCGCTCTACCCCCTCGTGGACGGCGCCGGCCGGCTGGGCATCGCCTGCGCCGCACCCGTCCTGCGGCACATCTACCGGGAGACCGCCGCCTCCCAGCTGCGCGGCCGCACGGCCCGCGCCCTCGCCGCCACCGACCCCTCCTTCGCCACCGGCTTCGCCGTCGAGTGCCTCTGGGACTGCGAGGAGACCACCCGCGAGATCGCCGCGCTGCACGCCGAGACCGGTGACGCCCGCGTGGCCGAACGACTGCGCAGGCTCGCCGCCGACCCCGCCGAGGAGGACGAGGTGCAGACGGCGGTACGGAGCAGGATCGGCCCCGACGCCCCCGCCGTCTGACGTCACGGCGATGACCGCCCGGGGCCGCCCCGGGGCCGCCCCGGGCGTACGCGGTCCGTGCGGGGCCGGGCCCGCGGTTCGCGCGAGGCGAGAAGTGCGGTCCGTGCGGGACCAGGCCCGCAGTCCGTGCGGATTACGAGGGCGCACACGCGGTGGCCGGGAGCGGCGTCGCCCCGGCGTACACGCGGCACGCCGTGTCCACGGAGGCACCCGAGCCGTACACGCGTCACGGAGACGTCCGGACGGAGGCGTCCACGGCGGCACCGGAGGCGTACACGCGGCACGGCGTGTCCACGCGGGACGGAGGCGTCCACGGCGGCACCGGAGGCGTACACGCGGCATGGGGTGTCCACGCGGGACGGAGGCGTCCACGGCGGCACCGGAGGCGTACACGCGGCACCAGAGGCTCCACCCGGCGCCCGAGGCGTACCGGCGGACGGGCGCCGACGGGCGTCCCGGGCGCGCGGGCAAACGCTCATGGGACGTTCCCCGCGGGGAAAGATCCAAGTCGGCCGGGCCACGCCGGACGGGACGACAACACCCGTATGCGAGCCAGCAGCCGTATACGTGTCGTCATCGTCACCGAGTCCTTCCCACCCGATGTCAACGGAGTCGCGCACTGCGCCCTCCAGACCGCCCGGCACCTCGTCGCGCGCGGCCACGAACCGCTCGTGATCGCTCCCGCCGCCGCAGGCACCCACGCCTCGCGGGACGCGCGCGACGCGAGCGGCGCGCCGGACACGGCGGCGCCCTGCCCCGTCGTACATGTCCCCTCCCTGCCCCTGCCCGGCTACCCGCAGGTCCGCGTCGCCCTGCCCAGCCGCCGGGTGGCCGCCGCCATCACCGCCCACCGCGCCGACCTCGTCCACCTGGCCGGCCCCTTCGTCCTCGGCGTACGCGGCATGGCGGCCGCCGCCAGGCTCGGTCTGCCCGCCGTCGCGGTCTACCAGACCGACCTGGCCGGCTATGCCCGCACCTACGTGGGCACGGGGGAAGGCACCGCCTGGCGCCGGCTCCGCGCCGTGCACAGCGCCGCCGACCGGACCCTCGCGCCCTCCACCGCCGCCCTCCACGACCTCCGGGCCCACGGCATCCCGCGCGTACGGCTGTGGCCCAGGGGCGTCGACACCGAGCGGTTCCGGCCGGAGCCACGGGACGAGACGCTGCGCCGGCGGCTGGCGCCCGGCGGCGAGGTGCTCGTCGGATACGTCGGACGGCTCGCCCCCGAGAAGCACGTCGAGCTGCTCGCCGGGGTGTCCGCCCTGCCCGGCGTACGCCTGGTCGTCGTCGGCGACGGGCCCAGCGAACCCGCGCTCAGATCCGTACTGCGGGGCGCCGCCTTCCTCGGCCGCCGCACCGGCGACGACCTCGCCCGGATCTTCGCGTCCCTCGACGTCTTCGCGCACACCGGCCCGTACGAGACGTTCTGCCAGACCGTCCAGGAGGCCATGGCCGCGGGCGTCCCCGTCGTCGCCCCCGCCGCCGGCGGCCCCCTCGACCTGGTCGACCACGGCCGCACCGGGCTCCTCGTCACCCCGCACGACGCGGACGCGATCCGCGCGGCCGTGGCGGCCCTGGCCGCCGACCCGGACCTGCGCACCGTGTACGGACGGGCCGGGCGGGCCACGGTGGAGGGCCGCACCTGGACCGCGATCGGCGACCTGCTGATCGGCCACTACACCGAGGTCCTCGGCGAACGCACGGCGGTGGCGGCGGCGTGAGCGGGCTCAGGATCGTCCGGCTGGCCAACTTCGTCACCCCCTCGTCCGGCGGGCTGCGCACCGCGCTCGACGAGCTCGGCCGGGGCTACGCCGCCGCCGGGCACGAACCCGTCCTGGTGCTCCCCGGCGACCACGCGTCCGGCCGGATCACCCCGCAGGGACGGGTGATCACCCTGCCGGGACCCGTCCTCCCCGGCACCGGCGGGTACTGGGCGCGCGGCACCGGCGTGCGGCTCGACGCGCGCGCCGAGCAGGCGCTGACGGCCGCCCTCGCCGCCCTCGCCCCGCCGAGCGCCCCGCCCCCGTCCGTCGGCCCCTCCGCGCCGGTCACCGCGTTCGCGTCCGTCACCCCGTCCCCGCCCGGGACGCCTTCCGTTCCCGTCGCGGCTGCGGGGGCAACAATGGGGGAATGACCGGGCGCTGGGAGTTCTGGATCGACCGTGGCGGCACCTTCACGGACGTCGTGGCCCGCCGGCCGGACGGCGGTCTGGTCACCCGCAAGCTCCTGTCGCACGACCCCGGGCGCTACCGGGACGCGGCCGTCGCCGGTATCCGGCTGCTCCTCGGGCTCCGGCCCGGCGAACCCGTCCCGGCCGAGCGCGTCGCCACCGTCAAGATGGGCACGACCGTCGCCACCAACGCCCTGCTGGAACGGCGGGGCGAACCGACCGTCCTCGTCATCACCGAGGGCTTCCGGGACGCGCTGCGCATCGCCTACCAGAACCGCCCCCGGATCTTCGACCGCCGGATCCTGCTGCCCGAGGCGGTCTACGACCGGGTCATCGAGGTGCCGGAGCGGATCGACGCGCACGGCGCCGTCGTCCGCCCCCTCGACCTGGACACGGTCACCGCCCGGCTGCGGGACGCGAGCGGTGACGGCTTCGCCTCCGCGGCCGTCGTCCTCCTGCACGGATACCGCCACCCCGGCAACGAACAACGGATCGCCGAGGCCGCCCGGTCACTCGGCTACACGCAGGTGAGCTGCTCCCACGAGGTCAGCCCGCTCATCAAGCTGGTCCCGCGCGGGGACACCACCGTCGTCGACGCGTACCTGTCGCCCATCCTGCGCCGGTACGTGGACGAGGTCGCCGCCGAACTCGCCGGCGTACGCCTGCTGTTCATGCAGTCCAACGGCGGCCTCAGGGAAGCCGCCCACTTCCGCGGCAAGGACGCCGTCCTGTCCGGTCCGGCGGGCGGCGTCGTGGGCATGGCCCGTACGTCCGGGCAGGCCGGTCTCGACCGGGTCATCGGCTTCGACATGGGCGGCACGTCCACCGACGTGTCCCACTACGCGGGCGAGTTCGAGCGGGAGCTCGGCACACAGGTGGCCGGGGTGCGGATGCGGGCGCCGATGATGAACATCCACACCGTCGCGGCGGGCGGCGGATCGGTGCTGCACTTCGACGGGCAGCGCTACCGTGTCGGCCCCGACTCGGCCGGCGCCGTCCCCGGACCCGCCTGCTACCGGCGCGGCGGCCCGCTCACCGTGACCGACGCCAACGTGATGCTCGGCCGGATCCAGCCCGCCCACTTCCCCGCTGTCTTCGGGCCCGGCGGCGACCGGCCCCTGGACGCCGGCGTCGTCCGCGAACGGTTCACGGAACTGGCCGATGAGGTACGGCGCCATACCGGCGTCCGCCGTACGCCCGAGGAGGTCGCCGCCGGCTTCCTGGAGATCGCCGTCCTCAACATGGCGAACGCCGTCAAGAAGATCTCCGTGCAACGCGGCCACGACGTCACCCGCTACGCCCTGACCAGCTTCGGCGGCGCGGGAGGCCAGCACGCGTGCGCGGTCGCCGACGCGCTCGGCGTCGACACCGTCCTCGTACCGCCGCTCGCCGGCGTGCTCTCCGCGTACGGCATCGGCCTCGCCGACGCGACCGCGATGCGGGAGCGGTCCGTCGAAGCGGAACTGGGCGACGCCACGCACGCGCGCGTGGCGGAGGTCCGCGCCGAACTCGCCGAACGCACCAGGGGCGAGCTGCGCGCCGACGGCATCCCCGACGACGCGATCACCACGCACGCGCGCGTGCTCGTCCGGTACGCGGGCACGGACGCGAGCCTGCCCGTACCGTTCGGCCCCGCCGGTGCCGTGGCCGAGGCGTTCACCGCGGCGCACCGCGCGCGGTACGGGTTCACCATGGACAAGCCGCTCGTCGTGGAGGCCGTCTCGGTCGAAGCGGTCGGACGGGCCGGGCCGCACGAGCCGGTGGCCGTGGAGCGGCCGCCCAGGGAGGGCGAGCTCCGGCCCCTGGCGACCGTACGGATGTACGCGCGCGAACACCCCCACGGGCCACACCGTCCGGACGGGCCGGACCGTCCGCAGGGACCACACCGTCTGGACCGGCCGCCCGACCCTGACGGCCCCGATGCCCGTGCGGCCGCACCTGAGGGGGCCGCCGGCGCCGACGGCCCCTTCGCTCCCGCGTACCGCGAAACGCCCCTGTACCGGCGTGCGGACCTGCGCCCGTCCGACACGGTCCACGGCCCCGCCGTCATCGCCGAGGCCGACGCCACGACCGTCGTCGACGACGGCTGGCAGGCGTCCGTGGCCCGCACGGGCCACCTCCTCCTCACTCGCGCGGTGCCCCGGCCCGGGCGAACCGCCGTCGGCACCGACGTCGATCCCGTCCTGCTGGAGGTGTTCAACAACCTCTTCATGGCCATCGCCGAGCAGATGGGGGTGCGCCTGGAGAACACCGCCCACTCCGTCAACATCAAGGAACGCCTCGACTTCTCCTGCGCCCTGTTCGACGCCGAGGGCAACCTCATCGCGAACGCGCCCCACATCCCGGTGCACCTGGGCTCGATGGGGGAGTCCATCAAGGAGGTCCTGCGCCGCGACCGAGGCACGATGCGGCCCGGCGACGTGTACGCGATCAACGACCCGTACCACGGCGGCACGCACCTGCCGGACGTGACCGTCGTGACGCCGGTCTTCGGCCCGTCCGGCGGACCACTGCGCTTCCTCGTCGCCTCGCGCGGCCACCATGCCGAGATCGGCGGCATCACCCCCGGCTCCATGCCCGCGTTCAGCCGGACCGTGCACGAGGAGGGCGTGCTCTTCGACAACTGGCTGCTGGTGCGGGACGGCCGTCTCCGCGCGGAGGAGACCCGCAGGCTGCTGACCACCGCCCCGTACCCGTCCCGCGACCCCGACACCAACCTCGCCGACCTGCGCGCCCAGATCGCCGCCAACGAGAAGGGCGTCGAGGAGCTGCGCCGCGTGGTGGACGAGTTCGGGCTCGACGTCGTCCACGCCTACATGCGGCACGTACGGAACAACGCCGAGGAGTCCGTACGCCGGATCGTCGCCGGTCTCCGCGACGGCGACTGCCGCTACGAGACGGACGGCGGCGCCGTCATCCAGGTCTCCCTGCGCGTCGACCGCGAACGGCGCTGTGCCGTCATCGACTTCACCGGCACCTCACCGCAGCGGCCGGGGAACACCAACGCGCCCAGGTCGGTCGTCCTGGCGGCGGTCCTGTACGTGTTCCGCACGCTCGTCGCCGACGACATCCCGCTCAACAGCGGCTGCCTCGAACCGCTCCGGGTCGTCGTACCCGACGGCTCGATGCTCGCGCCGACGTACCCGGCGGCGACCGTCGCCGGCAACGTCGAGACCTCGCAGGCCGTCACCGGCGCCCTGTACGCGGCCCTCGGCGTACAGGCGGAGGGCTCCGGCACGATGAACAACGTCACCTTCGGCAACGACCGCGTGCAGTACTACGAGACGGTGGCGAGCGGCTCAGGCGCGGGCGACGGCTTCGACGGCGCCGACGCCGTGCAGACCCATATGACCAACTCCCGGCTCACCGACCCGGAAGTGCTGGAGTGGCGCTACCCGGTGCGTGTGGAGTCCTTCGCCGTACGGCGGGGCAGCGGAGGCCGGGGCCGGTGGCGGGGCGGCGACGGCGTCGTACGGCGCATCCGGTTCCTGGAGCCGATGACGGTGGCGCTGCTCACCGGACACCGGCGCGTGCCGCCCTACGGGATGGCGGGCGGCGAGCCGGGAGCGCTCGGTGTCAACGCCGTGGAGCGCGCCGACGGCACCGTCCAGCCCCTCGACGGTGTCGACGTGGTGGAGGTCGCCCCAGGTGACGTCCTGGCCGTCAGCACACCGGGAGGCGGCGGCTACGGGCCTCCCGGACCCTGACCGCGACAGCCCCCTCCACCCGGCCGTACCCCTTCCGCCCCGCCCGGCCGTATCCCCTCCGCCCGGCCGTATCCCTTCCGCCCCGCCCGGCCGTATCCCCTCCGCCCGGCCGTATCCCTTCCGGCCCGCCGTATCCCTTCCGCCCCGCCCCGCTCGCTCTGGTCCCGGTCATCCCACCGGCACGAACCGCACCACGGTGCCCGGCACCGCCTGCGCGGCCGCCGCGAGGTCCCGTTCCCGTACCACGGCCACCACCGGGTAGCCGCCCGTCGTCGGATGGTCCGCCAGGAACACCACAGGGCGTCCGTCCGGCGGGACCTGCACGGCGCCCAGCACCATGCCCTCGCTGGGCAGCTCGCCCGGCACGGCACGTTCCAGCGGCGGCCCGTCCGTCCGCAGCCCGATGCGGTTGCTCGCCGCCGACACCCGGTACGCGCGCGTGGCCAGGGTCCGCAGCGCCGCGTCCGTGAACCAGTCGTCGCGCGGCCCGAGCCGCACGCGCAGCACCAGTTCGTCGGGCACACCCGGCCAGGGCGCGCCCTCGTAGCGTGGCGCACCGGCCGGGGGAGCGCCCAGGGCCAGGACCATGCCGTCCGCGAGCGGCGCGGGGCCGAGCCCCGACAGCAGGTCCGTCGAGCGGCTGCCCAGCACCGGCTCGGCGGCGATGCCCCCGGCGAACGACACGTACGACCGCAGCCCCCGCACCGGGGCGCCCACGTCGAGCACGCCGCCCGCCGGGACCCGCACGGCGCCGCCCCACGCCACGGGACGCCCGTCCACGGCGACCGGGCACGGCGCGCCGCCCACGGCGACGGTCACCGCGCCCCGGGGCCGTACGGCGCAGCCGGTGAGCGTGGTCTCCAGGACGGCGGCGTCCTGCGCGTTGCCGACCAGCCGGTTCACCAGCGCGGCGGCGTACGGGTCGAGGGCGCCCGACCGGGGGACGCCCAGGTGGGCATGGCCGTACCGCCCCCGGTCCTGCACGGTGGTCAGCGCCCCGGCCCGTACGACGGCGAAGGCCCGGTCCGTCACGCGGCCTCCCGCACGAACCGCACCCGCGCGCCCGGCGACAGCAGTGCCGCCGGTTCCCGCGCCACGTCCCACAGCGGCGCGTCCGTCGTTCCGATCAGCTGCCATCCGCCGGGCGACGAGCGGGGATAGACGCCCGTGTACGGGCCGGCGAGCGCGACCGAGCCCGCCGGGACTGCTGTGCGGGGCGTGGCCCTGCGTGACACCTCGTACCCTTCCGGCAGCCCCGTGAGGTAGGCGAAGCCGGGCGCGAACCCGCAGAACGCGACCCGGTGGTCGGCCGCCGCGTGGATCCGGCCCACCTCGCCCGCCGCCACTCCCCACGCCGCCGCGACCTCCGCCAGATCGGGCCCGTCGTACCGGACCGGCACCTCGATCACCGGCTCCACGCGCGCGTGCGCGGGCGGGACGTCCCAGCGGGCGAGGCGCGCGGCGAGTTCACGGGGCCGGTCGACCCCGTCGATGAGCACCGTCAGCGCCGCGGGCACGATCTCCCGTACGGTGCCCAGGGTCCCGGCGGCGCGGCGGCGCAGCAGCTCCGCGTGGAAGGCCGCCGTCTCGTCCGCGTCGCCGAACTCGACGAGCAGGGCACGCTCGCCGACCTCCCGCGTCCTCCGGTTCCTCATGCGAAGGCCTCCACCCGCACCCCGGCGGTCTCCAGTCCGCCGCGCACCCGGCGCGCCAGGTCCACCGCGCCTGGGGTGTCGCCGTGCAGGCACAGGGAGCGGGCCCGTACGGATACGGACCGTCCGCAGAGCGAGGTCACCACTCCGAAGCGGGCCATCGCGACGGAACGCTCGACCACCTCGGCCGGGTCGTGGACGACGGCACCCTCGCGTCCCCGTGGCACGAGGGTGCCGTCCGCCGTGTACGCGCGGTCGGCGAACGCCTCCGTCACGACGGGGAGTCCCGCCTTGTCCGCCCTCTCGTGGAGCCGTGAGCCGGGCAGGCCGAGCAGCGGCAGCCGTTCCCCGGTCAGCAGCACGCCGTCCACGACGGCCTGCGCCTGCTCCTCGTCGTGGACGACCCGGTTGTAGAGCGCGCCGTGCGGTTTGACGTACGACACGCGTGTCCCGGCCGCCCGCGCGAACACCTCCAGGGCGCCGATCTGGTACGCCACCTCGGCGGCCAGTTCGTCGGCCGGGACGTCCATGGAGCGCCGTCCGAACCCGGCCAGGTCGCGGTAGGACACCTGGGCGCCGATCCGTACCCTCCGTTCGGCCGCGAGGGCGCAGACCCGCCGCATGGTGGCCGCGTCCCCGGCGTGGAAGCCGCAGGCGACATTGGCGCTGGTGACGACGGACAGGAGTTGCTCGTCGTCGGTCAGCCGCCAGCGCCCGAACCCTTCGCCGAGGTCGGCGTTGAGGTCGATCGAGGCCCAGGTCATGTCATCTCCTCACATGGTCACAGCAGTTCGCGGCCGCGTGTCTCCGGCAGGCCGAACAGGGCGACCACGGCGATGCCGTAGCCCACGGCGCCGAAGACCAGCGCCCCGCCGACGCCCCAGCTGCCGGCCAGGAAGCCGACCAGCGTCGGGAAGAACGCCCCCACCGCGCGGCCCGTGTTGTAGGTGAAACCCTGTCCCGTGCCGCGTACCGCCGTCGGGTACAGCTCGGCCAGGAACGAGCCGAAGCCGCTGAAGATGGCCGACATGCAGAAGCCGAGCGGGAAGCCGAGGAACAGGACCAGGCTGTTGGCCCCGGCGGGGATGTTGGTGTACGCGAGGATGCACAGCGCGGACAGGACGGCGAACAGGGCGATGTTGCGTTTCCTGCCGAGCCGGTCCGTGAGGTAGCCGCCCGTCAGATAGCCGATGAAGGCGCCCGATATCAGGAAGGTGAGATAGCCGCCCGTACCGACGACGGTCAGTCCCCGCTCGGTCTTGAGGTACGTCGGCACCCAGGTGGCGAGCGTGTAGTAGCCGCCCTGGACGCCGGTGGACAGCAGCACCGCGAACAGTGTCGTCCGCGCGAGGCCCGGTCGGAAGATCGCGGTGAACGAGCCCCGGTCGGCGCTCGCCCGGCGCACCTCCGCGGCCTGCGGCGCGTCCTGGACGTTGCGCCGTACGTACACCACCAGCAGCGCGGGCAGGGCGCCCGTCCAGAACATCACGCGCCAGGCCGTGTCCGCGTCGAGGAAGTGGAAGACCAGGGTGTAGACGATCACGGCGAGCGCCCAGCCGGCCGCCCAGGCGCTCTGGATACCGCCGAGCGTACGGCCGCGGTGCTTGGCGGAGGCGTACTCGGCGACCAGGATCGCGCCGACCGCCCACTCGCCGCCGAAGCCGAGCCCCTGGAGGGCGCGGAAGACGAGGAGCGTCTGGTAGTTGGGAGCGAAGCCGCACAGGACGGTGAAGAGCGCGTACGTGATGATGGTGATCATCAGGGCCTTCACCCGGCCGATCCGGTCGGCCAGGACGCCGGCGAGCGCACCGCCGACCGCCGACACCACCAGGGTGACCGTGGTGAGCAGCCCCGTCTGGCCGCTGTTCAGGCCGAAATAGGCGGCGATCGCCACCATGCTCAGCGGCAGCGTGAAGAAGTCATAGGAATCCAGGGCGTATCCGCCGAAAGCGCCGCCGAAGGCGCGCCGCCCCCGGGGGCCGAGCGCGCGCAACCAGGCGAACGCGCCGGTGTCGTCCGCCGGTCGGCGCTCGGTGGATTCGGTCCGGGTCGTACTCATCTGCACCTCGCAGAGGGGTGAGCGGAGGGATGAGTGGAGCCGTGCGGTGTCCCACAAGGTAGGGGATTGTTGAACGATCCGACAAGAGGCGCGTCCGCCCGCACCTCCGTACCTCCTCTGCACCTCCGTACCTCCTCCGTACCTCCGCACCTCCGTACCTCCGCACCTCCGCACCTCTTCGACGGGGTCGGGGGCGGATCTACGATGGCCTCGCGGGCGGCGACGACGAGGAGAGGGGCGCCGGTGGGAACGACGGGCGGGCTGGCCGACGACCGTGCACTGCTGGGGCGTACGAGCACGGCCGAGCGGGTCGCGGACATCCTGCGCACCCGCATCGCCGACGGCTTCTTCCCGCCGGGCACCCGGCTGTCGGAGGAGAGCATCGGCGGCGCGCTCGGGGTCTCGCGCAACACGCTGCGCGAGGCGTTCCGGTTGCTCACCCATGAACGGCTGCTCGTCCACGAGCTCAACCGGGGCGTGTTCGTCCGGGTGCTGGCCGTCGAGGACGTCATGGACATCTACCGCACCCGGCGCCTCGTCGAGTGCGCCGTCGTGCACGGCCTCGGCAGGCCGCCGTTCGCCCTCGAAGGACCGGCCCGGGCGGTCGCCGACGGCGAGCGGGCCGCACGCGACGGCGACTGGACCGGCGTCTCCACCGCGAACATCCACTTCCACCGCGAACTGGTGGCCCTCGCCGGGAGCGAGCGCACCGACGAGCTGATGCGCGGCGTCCTCGCCGAACTCCGGCTGGTCTTCCACCTGGTCGACGACGCCCGCGCCCTCCATGAGCCCTACCTCCTGCGAAACCGGGAGATTCTGGACGCCCTGCGGGTGGGGGAGCGGGCCACGGCGGAGCGACTGCTGGCCGACTACCTGGACGACTCCCGCGCCCAGCTCGTGGACGTCTACGCACGGCTCGTCGCCCCCGACGCGGCCGACCCCGGCGACCCGCCGGAAGGCGCGGACGCGGGCTGAGGGGGAACCGGGGCGGGCGGGCCCGAAGCGGATCGCGGGGCGGCGCCCTGGCGGATCGCGGGGCGAGGCCGCGGTGGACCGAGCCGCGGTGGACCGAGGTGTGAGCCCGTGGCGGTCCCCCGGGCGAGGGGCCGCGACGGACCGTACACCGGAGAGGCTCACGGCCGGCCCGTCGCCTTCTGCGCCGTTTCGACCGTTGTCAGTGTGAGGACCTAATCTGTGCAGCGTGACTTCGCCTGCCTCGACGGAAAAGGTTCCGCCCCAGCTCAGCGCGGGGCCGAGGCCCGCCCAGGGCCCGGCCGCCGACGAAGGGCTGGCGCGGCGGCTGCGCGCGCTCGCGTGCACGGCGCCGCTGCACGACCTGGACGTCCGCAAGGCGAACCTCGCCGGCGAGTACGCGGTCTACGCGATGGCCGAGGTCGCCCTCGCCGCCATCGACCTCGTCACGCTCCACATGGACTTCGACACCGGCGCCGACCATGAGCAGATCGTCGCCAGGCTGCTGCCCCGGGTCGCCGCCCAGGCCCCGCGCCGCCCCGCCGCCGAGCACGAACGGGTCGCCCGCTGGGTCCTGGAGAACCTGATCAACGTCGGCAGCGTCGACCGCGGCTTCCGGGCCGTGTACGGCACGTTCGGCCCCGACGGGGTCTACGTCCGCCGGGACTACGACTTCAAACTCATCGAGGAGGTCCCCGGATACGGCGGCGGCATCTACCTGCGCACCACCGACGAAGCGGTCAACGTCCTCGTCGGCGCCCTGGACACCGACGTCACGAGCGCCCAGATCGCCGCCGAGGTCAAGCTGGAGGTGCTGATCAGCCGGGGCCGCCTCGCCGACGCGCAGCTCGCCGCCGAACAGGCCCGGTACCGCACCGTGCAGTACGCCGAGACGCTCCGCAGGACCCTGGAGGCCACCCGGCGCAACGTCCGCTCCGTGGACTGGCTGAACTCGGTCCCCGACATGATCGACGAGGCGCTCGACCACGTCGCCGACCGCTACCGCCACGAGAACGCGATCCTGACCAACATCCGCAAGGCCCGCGACGAAGCCGAGGACCAGGAGCACAAGCGGCGCGCCGCCGAGCTGGTCGACATCGTCAAGGACTGCATCCGCCGCCACACCCAGCTCCAGTCGCGACTGCTGGAGGCGGGGCCCCTGTTCCGCGCCGAACAGGACCGGCAGGCGTTCGCACAGCCCGCCGCCCGCGCGGGCCTCGACCTGTACGGGCAGCTCGTCGCCCCGCTGCTGCCACTCCCGCTGGAACGGGCCACGCGCGTCACGGACGTGTACTTCGCGCACGGCACCGGCCTGCGCACACCCGGCGCCGTACGGATGGGCGACCTGGTCGACCTGCTGCTCACCCCGCCGGCGGAGCGCGAGCACCTGGGCGCCGAGATGCCCGAACCGGACCTGATCGCGACCCCGGACGACAGCCGCTTCAGCGAGGAGCAGCTCGCGAGCGCCATGGAGCTGCTCGACCTGGAGCACGACGCGCCGCGCAGGCTCTCCGGACTGCTCGCCGAGGCCCGCCGCCGCGACCCCGACCTCCCGTACCTCGTCGCCCTCCTCGCGGTACACGCCGCGAGTCCTCCGGTCGGCACGGCCTACCGGCAGGGGGAGGAGCGCCTGCTGTTCGCCGTGGACGACGGCACCCCGCTGGACGACCCCGAGTTCGGCGGGGCCGACCTGATCGTCGGCACCGCCCTGCTCGATGCGGCGGGCATGGCCGCGGACCGTACGGACGCCGCATGACCCCGGCCGCAGCGACGACGTCCGCCGCACCGCCGGGAACACCGCCGGTCCGCCCCGCCGCCGCACCGACCCGCGGCCGTGCCTGCGCGCCGAGTCCCGCCGCCGCACCGACCCGCGGCCGTGCCTGCGCGCCGAGCCCCGCCGCCAGACCGATCCCCGCCCCCGCCGCCAGACCGATCCCCGCCCCCGCCGCCACACCGACCCGCAGCCGCACCGAGGAGCACCAGCCGTGAGCGACCACCACGCCGAGCACACCGACGCGTGGAGCGAGCCGGACGCCACCCAGGCGGCCGAGCCCGCCGCGCCGCACGGCGGCGTCACCCCCGCCGACGCGGCCGACGCCGCCCGGCTCGTCTCCTTCGGGCTCCAGCCCAAGCTGCTCCCCGCCCGCGACGCCGAATACGCCGACCTGCTCCGCCGCTACCGCGAGGACCCCGCCTTCGCGCGCCTCGCCGACGCCGTCGCCACCGGACTCGGGCTGATCGTCCTGGAGGTCTCGCCCCGGGCGGGCATGGCCGTCACCGCCGCCGAGGACTCCGTCTTCGCCGTCCGCATGGGCGACTACGCCCGCCGCGCCTCCACCGACTCGGGCGACCGTTTCCTGCACGGTCTCGCCCATCTCGCCATCGCCGCGCTGGCGTTCCCCCGCCCCGAGGACCTCGCCGACGACGGCTACATCGGCCGCATCACCGTCAACGGCGTCGACGCGTTCGTACGGCAGGCATGCCGGCGTCTGGAGGAGCGCGCCGAGCAGGACGGCGAGAACACCGACCCCGCCACCGACGCCCCCGGCCTCGAAGCGGCCTGGCGGATCTACGCCCGCCGCAGCGCGACCGGCGCCACCAAGGACGCCCGGCGCCTCGCCGGCTCCACCACCGGCATCATCGGCAAGGCCGTCGCGTTCCTCACCGACTCCGGCTTCCTCCAGCGCACGGGCGACGACGCGGGCGGCGCCTACCGCACCACCGCCCGCTACCAGCTCCAGGTGCGCGACATGGCGGGCAGCGCCGCCATGGCCGAACTGCTGGAGCTGGGTGTCGTCCCCGTCACCGACGGCTCCGCCACCCTGCTGCCGCCGCCGGACACCGACGACCTGGAGCTGGTCGGCGACGCCGGCCTGCCCTTCCACGCCTGACCCCCCGGCCACCGACACCACCGCCCCGTCACCGACACCACCGCCCCGCCCCCGCACCCACCGCCCACCGCACCACCGCCCACCGCACCACCGCCCCGCACCTGCGAACCACCTACGAGAGTCCGCCGCCATGTACGAGCTGTCCCGGGTCCGTCTCTACTCCATCGGGCCCGCCGGTGCGCGCTACGCCGACACCGTGCTGGACCTGCGCGGAGTGGGCGAGCCCGTGCCCCACCCGGCCCCCGCGCAGGCGGAGTTCTTCGAGGACGAACCGGTCGGCCCGCCCCGCCGCCCCGCCCCGGCCGGCGTGCTCTTCCTGGAGAACGGCGGCGGCAAGTCCGTACTCCTGAAGCTGATCTTCTCCGTGATGCTGCCCGGCCACCGGAACACACTCGGCGGCGCCAGCTCCGGCGTACTGCGCAAGTTCCTCCTCGCCGACGACTGCGGCCATGTCGCCCTGGAGTGGCAGCACACCCTCACCGGTGAACTCGTCGTCGTCGGCAAGGTCAGCGAATGGCGCGGACGCCAGGTGTCCAACGACCCGCGCAAGTTCGCCGAGGCCTGGTACTCCTTCCGCCCGGGGCCCGGCCTCAGCCTCGACAACCTGCCCGTGGCCGAGGCCACGTCCCTGCGGCCCGCCGCCGAGGGCGCCTCCGGCGCCCAGGGCCGCCGCCGCACCATGAAGGGCTTCCGGGACGCCGTCACCGACGCAGGCAAGGCGTACCCGCACCTGGAGGTGTACTGGGAGGAGATCCACGACCGCTGGAACGAACACCTCGGCGACCTGGGCCTCGACCCTGAACTCTTCCGCTACCAGCGGGAGATGAACGCCGACGAGGGCGAGGCCGCCGGCCTCTTCGCGGTCAAGAAGGACTCCGACTTCACCGACCTGCTGTTGCGCGCGGTCACCGACACCCGGGACACCGACGGCCTCGCCGACCTCGTCAGCGGCTTCGGCAACAAGCTCGGCCGCCGCGCCGAGCTGACCGCCGAGCGCGACTTCACCGCCGGTTCCGTCGACCTGCTCGGCCGGATCGTCGAGGCGGCCGACACCCGCGCCCGTGCCCGCGACATCCACGCCGGCGCCGAGCGCCGCACCCGCACGCTGGCCCGCCGCCTGTCCGCCCGCGCCGCCGACGAACGCGGCCGCGCCGCCGCACTCGCCCAGCAGGTCACGGCCGCCGCCCACACCGTCACCGAGGCCGAGCGGACCCGCGCCCACAGCTCACTCGTCGCGGCCGAACTGGCCTACCGCCACGCCTCGCACGCGCTCGCCGCCGCCGAGAAGGGCGCGGCCGCCCAACGCCGCGAACTCACCGACGCCCGCACCCTGCACGCCGCCTGGCAGGCAGCCGAAGCCGTCCTCCGCCACCGCGCGGCCGCCGACCGCTCCGCGCGCGTGGCCGCCGCCATCCGCGAGGCCGAGCGGGACGCCGCACCCGCGCTCGCCGCCCGCGCCAAGGCCGCCGCCGACCTCGTACGGGCGCTGCACAGCGCCGCCGAGGACGGCGAACGCCACGCCGACGAGGAGGAGGAGCGGTCCGCCGCCCTCCAGGAGGCCGCCGAGACCGCCCACCGCGACGCCACCGCCGCCGCGACCGAGGCGCAGCGCGCCCGCAGCGAGGCCGGCCACCTGCGCCAGCGCCTCACCGAGGTCGAGCAGGAGACCGCCGAAGCGGTACGGGCCGGCTGGCTCGACGACACCGCCCCGGACGCCGACCCGGCGCGCGCCGCGCTCGCGGCGAGCGACGCGGAGAAGACCACCGTCGCCGCCTGGGACGCCGCCCGCGACGCGGCCCGCACCGCCGCCGACAGGGCCCGCGAGGCCGCCGCCGCCGAGAGCCGCGCCGAACTGGCAGCCGCCCGCGCCGCCGACGCCGCGCAGGCGGCCGACCACGCCTACCAGGCCGAGCGCCGCGCCGCCGAGTCCATCGCCGCGGACGAGCGGCTCGGCGAGCTGCTCAGCCTGCCGCCGAACCGGACCGGCGGGGTGCCCGGCCAGCGCCAGGGCACCGGCGCCGACACCGAGCCCGCCGATCCCGCGCCGCCCCGCCGTACGGCCGGGGGACCGCTCACCGCCGAGGAACTCGACCGGTACGCCGACGACCTCCGCCACGTCCTCGACCAGAACGTCGCCGCCGCCGAACGCAAGCTGTTCGACCTGCGCACCGCCGCCGCCGACGACTCCCGCATCCTCGGCGCCCTCGGTGACGGCGGCCTGCTGCCGCCCGGCCCCGACGTCATCGCCACCGTCGAGTTCCTCGGCGAGCAGGGCATCCCGGCCCTGCCCGGCTGGCGCTACCTCGCCCAGGCCGTCGACCCCGTCGACCACGCCGCCGTGCTCGCCGCCCGCCCCGAGCTGGTCGACGGCGTCGTGATCACCGATCCGGTCTCGTACGCCAGGGCCCGCGAGGTCCTGGCCGGCGCCGCCCTGCTGCCCCGCTCGGCCGTCGCCGTCGGCACCGCCGCCGCGCTCCTCGCTCCCGTGCCCCGCGCGGACGGGGACGGTACGGACACCGACGTGTTCCTGGTGCCGCCGAACCCGGCCATGCACGACGAGCACGCCGCCGACGAGGAGCGCCAGGCGCTCCGGGCCCGCGCCGCCGCCCGCGACGAGGAGATCCGCGCGCTGGCCGCCCGGCTCGCGGGCGACCGCGCGCTCGCCGCCCGGATCGGCTCCTGGCGCGCCGACTGCCCGCCCGGCATGCTCGCCGAACTCGCGGCCGCCGCCGGTACCGCCCGCGAGGCCGCCGAGGCCGCGGAGGCCGCGCTCACCGAGGCCCGTGCCGTACGGGCCGACGCGGACGCGGCCGCCGCCGAGACCGCCCGCGTACGCGACGAACGGCAGGAGGCCGCCCAGCGCGCCCGCCGCGCCGCCGACGCACTCGCCGGGCTGGCGTTCCGGCTCCGCGAGCGCGCGGGCTGGCAGGTCCGCCTCCGCGAACTCGCCGACGAGGCCGCCGAAGCCGAGGCCAAGGCACAGACCTGCCTGGACCGGGCCCGCGCCGCCGACGAGGACCGCCGCGCCGCCCAGCGCACCGCCGACGACGCCCACCGCACCGCCCGCGCCCTGCGCGCCGAGCGAGCCGAGATCGCCGGAGCCCCCGAGAACCTGCCCGAGGAGGCGCCGGACGGCACGGCCCTGCTCGACGGCGGGGTCCGCCGCCCGTCGCTGCCCGCACTCCGGGAGGCCTACCGCGCCGCCTCACAGCTGTACGAGAAGGTCGGCGTCGGCGCCGACCTGCGCGCCGAGCAGGCGCGTGCCGAGAGCGACGAGAGCGCCGCCCTCGCCGAACTGGACCGGCTCACCAACAAGGTCCGCACCCGCGCCGCCCAGCTCCTGGAGAGCCCCGACGGCGCCGACGGCCCGTCCCGGCAGGCCGCCGCCGCCCGCGCCGAGTCCCTCGTCCAGCTGCTGGAGACCAGGGCGTCCGAGGCCAGCGAGAAGCTCGGCCGACTGCGTGGCGAGGCCGAACGCCTCGCCCCCGCCGACGGCGACGCGCACACCCCGCTGCCCGACGAACTGATCCCCACCGACGCCGAGCACGCCCAGACCCTGCTGCGCACCGCCACCGGCGAACTCGCGGCCCGCACCGACGACCTGGAGACCGCCCGCGCGAACCACGCCCGGCTGCTCCAGGCGCACCGCGCCGCCGAGGACGCGGCGGGCGGCTTCGACGAGACGGCGGCGCTCCTGCGCGACCTGCTCAGGGAGCACACCGACGAGGATCCGCACGAGCCGGAGCCGTACCCGGGCACCCTGGAGGAGGCCCGGACGTCCGCCGCCGAGGCCCGGCGCTCCCTGCGCGGCTGCGCGGCCGACCTGTCGGCCGCCGACGCCGCCGTACGCGAGGCCTGCGACATCCTGGTACGGCACGCCAACTCCACGCGCTACGAGCAGGTCCGTACCCCGGCCAGGCAGCAGATCCGAGAACTGCCCGCGGCGGCCCTGCCCGAGCACGCCGCCAAGTGGGCCGACGCCTTCGCGCCCCGGCTGCGGGTGCTCACCGACGAGCTGGCGCAGCTGGAGCGCAACCGCGACTCGATCGTGGACCGGCTGCGCGGCCTCGTGGAGTCGGCGCTCACCACGCTCCGCTCCGCACAGCGCCTGTCCCGGCTGCCCGAGGGCCTCGGCGAATGGTCCGGCCAGGAGTTCCTGCGGATCCGGTTCGACGAGCCGGACCAGGCCACGCTCGTGGAACGGCTCGGCGAGGTCATCGACGAGGCCACCCGCGCCGCCGTGAAGAAGAACTCCGACCTGCGCCGCGACGGCATGTCCCTGCTGCTGCGCGGTGTGCACGCGGCCCTCCAGCCCAGGGGCGTCGCCGTGGAGATCCTCAAGCCGGACGCCGTGCTGCGCGCCGAGCGGGTCCCCGTCGGACAGATGGGCGACGTGTTCTCCGGCGGCCAGCTGCTCACCGCCGCCATCGCCCTCTACTGCACGATGGCCGCCCTGCGCAGCAACGACCGGGGCCGGGACAAGCACCGGCACGCGGGCACGCTGTTCCTCGACAACCCGATCGGCCGCGCCAACGCCACGTATCTGCTGGAGCTCCAGCGGGCGGTGTCGGACGCGCTCGGCGTCCAGCTGCTGTACACGACGGGTCTGTTCGACACGACCGCGCTCGCCGAGTTCCCGCTGGTCATCCGGTTGCGCAACGACGCCGACCTGCGGGCGGGGCTGAAGTACATCAGCGTCGAGGAGCACCTGCGCCCCGGCCTGCCGCAGCAGAGGCCGGAGGGCGAGACGATTCACGGCGAGATCACCGCGACGCGGATGTTCCGCCGGAGCACCGCCGAGCCGGACCGGACGACGCCGGGCTGGACGACGTCCGCGTCCCCGGCCCCCGTACCGGCCAAGGGGCCCGCTCAGCAGACGGAGCCGCCCGTGGAACCGTCAGGGGAGTCGCCCGTGGAACCGTCCGGGGACGCGGGCGCTGTGAACCGCCGCGCCCAGGCCGCCCCGCCGGAGCCCGCGTAGCCGGATCCCGGGTAACCGCGCCGGCGCCCGCCGGGCCATCCGCCCTCGTGCCCATGCCCGGGCGCGAGGGCCCGCGGGCCCCCCTCCGGCCCACGGTCCGAACCTCGCGGGTCGGCGGCGTCACGCTCGCCTCAGGCCGCCCGGTTCCTGCTGCCGTATCCGTATGCGGTCGGCCTCCCGGGCCGCCTGCCGTGCCCGGCGCCGCTCACGCCGCAGTTGACGTGCCGTACTGCTCGGTGTGGACACCACACCGTGCCGCTGCTTCCAGACCTGCCGGGTCACCCACACATCGAGGACCGACCACGTCGCGACCACCGTGCTGACGACGCTGCTGACCACCAGCGGGAACGCCAGCCACGAGCTCGTGACGGTGAGCAGGTAGGCCACCATCGCCTGTATCAGCGTGACCGACGCGAGCAGGACGGCACGCACCGCCGCCGTCCGCACCGGATCGGGCATCCTGCGCCGCCCGACCGGAGCCTCCACCCACAGTTCACGCCGACCAGTCTCCATCGAACCGTCTCACTCCCCACCGCTGACCGTCTTCAGGGTGGCTGCCCGTCTTGAGTCGATTTATGCCGACAGTTCCCGCCGCCCCCCGTATCAGGTAGACGCACCAACCCGCAGGAAGATTCCCGGAACGCCCAATTCCAGCCATCCGGCACACGCGACGCACTTGTCCCGGAAAGTGATGGCTCGCCAGGTGTCCTCTGCCACAGTCCGTATTGTCAACTCCCCGAATACCAGGACAACTCACGATCAAGCGGTTGAGCAGCGGCTGAAAAACGTCCGGACGTCCCTTCGAGTTGTCCGTGTCTCAGTAGTAGGCTCACGCCGTTTGTTGCTGAGTTGATGTGTACACCCGCACCGGGCGGGGCGAGCTGGGGGAGGCCATGCGCTTTCGCGGGAAGTCGATCCGCAGGAAGATCGTGGCCTTGCTGCTCGTACCCCTCGTCTCCCTCACCGGGCTCTGGGTGTTCGCCACGTTCCTCACCGGCCGCGAAGCCAACCACCTCATGGACGTCGGATTCATCGTCCAGAAGGTCGGCTACCCCATCGAGGACACGGTCCGCGTCATCCAGCGGGAACGCCGCCAGAGCCTCGTCTACCTGGCCGACCCCCGTACCGCCGACGCCCTCGACACCCTGCGCCGCGACCGGGCCGCCACCGACCAGGCCCTCGCCCGCATCCGGGCCAACGCGAGCGACACCAAGGTCACCGGGGCCATGCACACCACGGCCGCGCACCGGCTGAACTCCCTCGTCACCGCACTCGACGGGCTGGAGGCGCTGCGCCGCTCCGTCGATACCGGCGCCGTGGGCCGCATGCAGGCCCTGGAGTTCTACAACCGGCTCGTCGACCCCTGCTACAGCTTCCTCATGACGCTCCACGCCCTCGACAACGTGGAGATGGACAAGCAGGGCCGCGCCCTCGTCGGCCTGGCCCGCGCCCGCGAGACCCTCGCCCGTGAGGACGCGCTCGTCGTCTCCTCGCTCATCAGCGGCAGGCTCACCGCCGCCGAGATCCGGCTGCTGTCCGACCTCGTCGCCCAGCGACGGCAGTTCTACGAGGTCAACCTCGAAGTCCTGCCCGCATCCGAGCGGGACGTCTTCCAGGCGTACTGGCGCAGCCCGGCGACGCAGCCGCTGCGCGACGTCGAGGAGGCGGTCATCACGGCGGGCCCGACCGACCGGCCCCGCACCATCGACGCCGCCCGCTGGGAGGAGCTGACCAGCCCCGTCCTGGCATCCCTCGCCACCGAGAACACCAAGGCCGGCGACCGCTACCAGGACCGCGTCGAACCGGCCGCCTACAGCGTCCTGCTGAAGGCCGGAGTGGCCGGCGTCCTCGGTTTCGTCGCCCTCCTCGGCTCCGTCGTCGTCTCCATACGCATCGGCCGCGATCTCGTCCGCGACCTCACGCGGCTCCGCAAGGAGGCCCAGGAGGTCTCCGGAGTGCGCCTCCCCAGCGTGATGCGCCGCCTCGCCGCCGGTGAACACATCGACGTCGAGACCGAGGTGCCGCACCTGCGGTACGACAAGGACGAGGTCGGCCAGGTCGGCCAGGCCCTCAACACCCTCCAGCGGGCCGCCGTCGAAGCCGCCGTGAAACAGGCCGACATGCGGCGCGGCGTCTCCGAGGTCTTCGTCAACCTGGCCCGCCGCAACCAGGTGCTCCTGCACCGCCAGCTGACCCTGCTGGACACCATGGAGCGGCGCACCGAGGACACGGACGAACTCGCCGACCTGTTCCGCCTCGACCACCTCACGACCCGTATGCGCCGCCACGCCGAGGGCCTGGTGATCCTCTCCGGGGCGGCCCCGTCCCGGCAGTGGCGCAAGCCCGTCCAGCTCATGGACGTCGTACGGGCCGCTGTCGCCGAGGTCGAGGACTACGAGCGCATCGAGGTGCGCCGGCTCCCCCGCATCGGTGTCGGCGGCCCCGCCGTCGCCGACCTCACCCACCTCATCGCCGAACTCCTCGAGAACGCCACCGTCTTCTCACCCCCGCACACGGCCGTCCACGTGCACGGCGAGCGGGTCGCCAACGGGTTCACGCTGGAGATCCACGACCGGGGCCTCGGCATGTCCGCCGACGATCTGCTCGACGCCAACCTGCGGCTGGCTGAGACCCCCGAGTTCGAACTGTCCGACACCGACAGGCTCGGCCTGTTCGTGGTCAGCAGGCTCGCCCAGCGCCAGAACGTCCGCGTCTCACTCCAGCCCTCCCCGTACGGCGGGACCACGGCCGTCGTGTTCATTCCGGCGGCGCTGCTGACCGAAGCGCCCGAGACGCAGGGCGCCGGTTTCCGGCTGGACCGCAAGACACCCGACCGCAAGACGCCCGACCGCAGGTCCGGCGACCGCAAGGCCGCCGAGCGCCGCGGCGTCCTCACCCAGATCCCGTCCGGCCTCGGCCCCTCCGTGCTCGACGGCCCGGTCGAGCTGGAGGAGCCGCTCGGCGTCCTGGGCGACATCGAGGACACCGAGAGCGAACGCGGCGGGTTGTTCCGCGCCCGCCCGCCGCTGCGCACCGCCCTCGGGCCCGCCGACGGTGACGAGCAGCACCAGCAGGCCGGCCCGGTGCCGCTGCCGCGCCGCCGCAAGGCGCCGACGCTGGTCGCCCACCACGGCAGGCGCCTGGACGAGCCCGGCCGTACGCACCCGGCGCCCGGCGCGGGCGACGAACCGCCCGCGACCCCGGCGGAACCGCCCGCGACCCCGGCGGAACCGGCCGCCGCCCCGACCGGCGGCTCCGGGATCGACCAGGCCACCCTGACGCTCGGCGGGCTTCCCCGCCGTGTCCGCCAGGCCAGCCTCGTACCGCAGCTCAAGGACGACCGGCTCCGCGACGACGCGCCGGGGGTCGGCCGGCTCCGGGACGACGCCACCGGGGACGAACCGTTCGCCTCCGCCACCGGCCGGCCGGGAACCCCGGCGGGCCCCACCACCGTTACGGAGGACGCGGAGCGCGACGCGCGAGAAGTACGCGACCGCATGGCCGCGATGCAGCGCGGCTGGCAGCGCGGGCGCCGGCGCAACGCCGATGGCACCGCACCGGCCGGCCGCGCCGGGACAGCACCAGGAACGACACCGGAGGGGGACGGTCGATGACCGCACCGAACGCCGCAGCACCCGACACCACAGGCTCGAACGGCGAGCTGAACTGGCTCCTCGACGAACTGGTCGACCGGGTCGGCTCCATCCGCAAGGCCCTGGTGCTGTCCAGCGACGGTCTGCCGACCGGCAGTTCCAAGGACCTCAGCCGCGAGGACAGCGAGCACATGGCCGCCGTCGCCTCCGGCTTCCACAGCCTCGCCAAGGGCGTGGGCCGCCACTTCGACGCGGGCAGGGTCCGCCAGACCGTCGTGGAGCTGGACGACGCCTTCCTCTTCGTCACGGCCGCGGGCGACGGCAGCTGCCTCGCCGTGCTGTCGGACGCCGACTCCGACGTCGGTCTCGTCGCGTACGAGATGACGCTGATGGTCAAGCGGGTCGGTGCCCACCTCGCGACAGCCCCGCGGACCGGCCTGCCCACCGGAGGGTGAGGGCGGATGCGATGAGTGACGCAGCGGGCAGACACGGACGACGGAGTCGGTACGGCCAGGATCCGCACCACTGGTTCGACGCCGACGCGGGACCTGTCGTCCGTCCGTACGCGATGACACGCGGCCGGACCAGCAGCGCCACCCGCCACCGCCTGGACCTGATCGCGGTGGTCGTCCCCGAACCCGCGGCCGACGATCCCGGCCGCGACCAGACCCTCTCCCCGGAACACGTCGAGATCGTCGAGCGGTGCGGCGACCTCCCGCAGTCGATCGCCGAGCTCGCCGCCGGTCTCGACCTGCCCGTCGGGGTGGTGCGGGTCCTGGTCGGCGACCTCGTCGAGGAGCAGCTCGTCCATGTAACCCGTCCCGTTCCGCCGGCCGAGCTGCCGGATGTGAGCATTCTGCGTGAGGTGATCAATGGCCTTCGGGCGCTCTAGCCGCAAGAGTCCGCCGGTCGAGCCGGTGACGCTGAAGATCCTCGTCGCGGGCGGGTTCGGCGTGGGCAAGACCACCCTGGTGGGAGCGGTCAGCGAGATCCGGCCGCTGCGCACCGAGGAGTCGCTCACCGAGGCCGGCCGGCCCGTGGACGACCTCCAGGGCGTCGAGGGCAAGTCGACCACCACGGTGGCCATGGACTTCGGGCGCATCACGCTCCGGGACGACCTGGTGCTGTACCTCTTCGGCACGCCGGGACAGGACCGCTTCTGGTTCCTGTGGGACGAGCTGGCCCAGGGCGCCCTCGGCGCGGTGGTGCTCGCCGACACCCGGCGCCTTGAGGACTGTTTCGCGGCGATCGACTACTTCGAGCGGCGGCGCATCCCGTTCACGGTCGCCGTGAACCGCTTCGAGGGCGCGGAACAGTATCCGGCCGAGACCGTACGGGCGGCGCTCGACCTCGACCCGGAGGTGCCGTTGCTCACGACGGACGCGCGGGACCGCGAGTCCGTCAAGGAGGTGCTGGTCGCGGTCGTCCGGCACGCCATGACGTTCGCGGAGCACCCCCCGGAGCCGGTCGTCGCGGGTTGAGCGGGCGTGACACGCCCCCGACCTCACCGGCCGACCACGTGGCGGTGGACACGGCCCGGCTCGTACCCCGCGGGCGGGGTACGAGCCGTCGGCGCGGACGACGGCACCCCGCCCCGGCGACCGCCGGCGCCTACGGGGTGTCCGGCGACGCGTCCTCCTCGTGCCAGCCCATGCTGCGTTCCACCGCCTTGCGCCAGTTGGCGTACTCGCGTTCACGGACCCCGGCGGCCATGGCGGGCCGCCATTCCGCCTCGCGCCGCCAGTGCGTCCTCAGCTCGTCCAGGTCCGACCACACGCCCGTCGCCAGGCCCGCCGCGTAGGCGGCGCCCAGGCAGGTCGTCTCCGACACCCTCGGCCGGATCACCGGCACGCCCAGCACGTCCGCCTGGTGCTGCATCAGCAGGTTGTTGCCGGTCATGCCGCCGTCGACCTTGAGCGTGGTGATGCGGACGCCCGAGTCCTGGTACATGGCGTCGACCACCTCGCGCGTCTGCCAGCTCGTGGCCTCCAGCACCGCCCGCGCGAGGTGCGCCTTGGTCACGTACCGGGTGAGGCCGGTGACCACCCCGCGCGCGTCGGACCGCCAGTACGGGGCGTAGAGCCCGGAGAACGCCGGCACGATGTACGCGCCGCCGTTGTCCGCCACGCTCGCCGCCAGCGTCTCGATCTCGCCCGCGCTGCGGATGATGCCGAGCTGGTCCCGGAACCACTGCACGAGGGCGCCGGTGATGGCGATCGAGCCCTCCAGGCAGTAGACCGGCGCCTGGTCGCCGATCCGGTAGCCGACGGTCGTGATGAGCCCGTTCTTCGACGGCACAGGCCGGTCCCCGGTGTTGAGCAGCAGGAAGCTGCCGGTGCCGTACGTGTTCTTCGCCGTGCCCGTGTCGTAGCAGGCCTGGCCGAACACGGCGGCCTGCTGGTCGCCGAGCGCCGACGCCACGGGGACGCCCTGGAGCTGTCCGGTGGCTGTGCCGTACACCTCCGCCGACGACACGATGCGCGGCAGCATCGCCTCGGGCAGGTCCATGGCGGTGAGGATCGACGGGTCCCACTGGAGGGTCTCCAGGTCCATCAGCATCGTCCGCGACGCGTTGGTCACATCGGTGACGTGGACGCCGCCCTCTGTACCGCCCGTGAGGTTCCAGATCAGCCAGGAGTCGATGGTGCCGAAGGCGATCTCGCCGCGTTCGGCGCGGGCCCGCAGTCCGGGCACGTGGTCCAGCAGCCACGCCGCCTTGGGTCCGGAGAAGTAGCTGGCCAGTGGGAGGCCCGTGGCGTCGCGGAACCGGTCCTGCCCGTCGGTGCCGCCGAGTTCGGCGCAGAGCGCCGAGGTGCGGGTGTCCTGCCAGACGATCGCGTTGTGCACGGGTTTCCCGGTGGTCCGGTCCCACAGCACGGTCGTCTCGCGCTGGTTGGTGATGCCGAGCGCCGTGAGCCGGTCGGCGCGCAGGCCGGCCTTGGCGAGGGCGCCGGCGACCACGGCCTGGACCTTGGACCAGATCTCGGTGGCGTCGTGCTCGACCCAGCCGGGCCGGGGGAAGATCTGGCGGTGCTCGCGCTGGTCGACCGCGACGACGGCACCGGCCCGGTCGAAGATGATGCAGCGGCTGGACGTGGTGCCCTGGTCGATCGCTGCGACGAACGTGTCCGTCATGACAACCCCTTCGGTGGATTCAGAAGGCCGCGGTGAAGACGAGTCCGGCGATCACGCCGCCGAGGAGCGGTCCGGCCACCGGCACCCAGGCGTAACCCCAGTCGGACGTCCCCTTGTGGGGAATCGGCAGCACCGCGTGGGCGATGCGCGGGCCCAGGTCGCGGGCCGGGTTGATGGCGTAGCCGGTCGGGCCGCCGAGGGACAGGCCGATACCGACGACCAGCAGCGACACCAGCAGGATGGAGATGCCCGAGCCGTAGATGCCGGCGGTCTGCCCCGGTACCTGCCCGATGCCGATGCCGTCGTTCCTGCCGAAGGCGAGGATCGGCAGGACCAGTGCGACCGTCGCGATGGTCTCGGTGGTGAGGTTGGCGACCGGGTGGCGTACCTCGGGTGCCGTCGCGAAGACGCCGAGCGTCGGCCGCGCGTTCTTCTCGTCCGCGTTCGCCCGGAACTGCGCGTAGTAGACGAGCCAGGCGAGTACGGCGCCGAGCATCGCGCCGATGAGCTGCGCGAGCACGTACAGGGGCACCTTGTCCCAGTCGCCGGTGTCGACGGCGATGCCGACGGTCACCGCGGGGTTGAGGTGTCCGCCCGACAGCGGGGCCGCCGTGTACGCCCCGGCGAGCACGCCGAAGCCCCAGCCGAACGCGATGGCCACCCAGCCGGCGGCTCTCGCCTTGGAGAAGTCGAGGGTGACGGCGGCGCAGACGCCCGCTCCGAAGAGGATGAGGATCGCGGTGCCGATGATCTCACCGGCGAGGATGTCTCCATTGCTCATGGCGGCTCCTAGGCTCTCGCCCGGGGTCCGGTCGAGCCCCGGTCCTGCGTGCAGGCATGCGTGACGAGCGTGACGAGCGTGGGGGAGCAAGACGGGTGTGACGGTCGACGGTGAACGCGACGAACGCGGCGACGCCGACGAAGAGGCAGTTTTCACCGGTCATGACAGCCCGTCAAGGTCGCCGCACACGGCGGCGGCACCCTTCAGCGGACGACCACCACGGCCGACCCGTGCCCGAAGAGGCCCTGGTTCGCGGTGATTCCGGCTCGGGCCCCCGCCACCTGCCGGTCTCCCGCCGCGCCGCGCAGCTGCCAGGTCAGCTCGCACACCTGGGCGATGGCCTGGGCGGGCACCGCCTCGCCGAAGGAGGCCAGCCCGCCGCCGGCGTTCACCGGGAGCCGGCCGCCGAGCGCCGTGACGCCGTCCCGGACCAGCTTCGCGCCCTCGCCCTCCCGGCACAGGCCGAGATCCTCGTACCAGTCGAGCTC
Source organism: Streptomyces sp. NPDC047886 (assembly GCF_043204435.1). Lineage (NCBI taxonomy): Bacteria > Bacillati > Actinomycetota > Actinomycetes > Kitasatosporales > Streptomycetaceae > Streptomyces > Streptomyces sp. NPDC047886. The sequence continues at coordinate 11,833 of NZ_JBIDCF010000013.1, read as the reverse complement.
CAGCGCGGTGGACAGGTCGTACACCTCGGCGAGCGACAGGTCCTCAGGGCCGATGCCCGCCTCCTCGTACGCGGCCCGTGCGATGGACGCCCGGAACGACACGGGCCCCGGCGCCACGGCCGATGCCGACCCCGGCGCCGCGCCCGCCGTCGGCTCCGGGTCCACGGCCGCCTCCCGTTCCCGCACCGCCGCCGCCGAATCCGTGGCGATGTCCGGCAGGTCGAGCACCGTCCGGGGATAGCGGGGGGTGACCGTCGAGACGGCCCGGACCCGCACCGGGTCCGGCGCGCCGTGCCGGCGCGCGTACGCCAGCGACGACAGCACCAGCGCAGCCCCGCCGTCCGACGTCGCGCAGATGTCGAGCAGCCGCAACGGATCGGCCACCACCGGCGAGGCGGCCACCTCGGCCGCGGTCACCGGCCTGCGGTAGCGGGCGTACGGGTTCAGCGCCCCGGCCGCCGCGTTCTTCACCTTGACGAGGGCGAAGTCCTCCGGGGTGTCCCCGTGGAGGGCCATGCGGCGGCGGGCGTACAGGCCGAAGTACGCCGGGTTGGTCGCTCCGAGCACCCGGAACCGCAGCCAGTCCGGGTCGTCCGGCCGCTCCCCTCCGGGCGGCGCGAAGAACCCCTTGGGGGCCGCGTCGGCGCCCACCACCAGGACGGTGTCGGCCTCGCCCGCCAGGATCTGTGCCCGTGCGGTGGCGATGGCCTGGGCCCCCGACGCGCACGCCGCGTACACGCTGGTCACCCGCGCGCCCTGCCAGCCCAGCGCCCGCGCGAACGTCGCCCCCGCCACGTACCCCGGGTAGCCTCCGCGTACGGTGTCGGCGCCGACCACCGACCGTACGTCCCGCCAGTCGACGCCCGCGTCGGCCAGCGCGGCGCGCGCGGCCGCCACCCCGTACGCGGTGAAACCCCGCCCCCACTTGCCCCACGGGTGCATTCCCGCGCCGAGCACGGCGATGTCGTCGCTCATGACGCCACCGGCCGCCAGTGCCAGGTGGTCCACACGGTGTCCCGGGCGGCGTCCACGCCGAGAACTCCCGGGACGACCTCCACCTCCATGCCGACGGCCAGGTCGGCGACCCGCACGCCCGGCGCGGCCTGCCCCAGCACCACCATCGCCTCGGCGGCCAGCTCCACGGCGACGAGCGTGTACGGCTCCCAGGGCTCGGCGGGATCGGAGACGTACGGCGGCGGGGGCCGGTAGCGCCCGTCGGTGTACGACCAGACGCGCCCCCGCTTGGACAGCGGCACCTCCACCAGCTCGCCGCCCCGACCGCAGGCGGGATCCCGGCAGAAGGCGTCCTCGCGGGGGAAGAAGACCGCCGAACAGGCCGAGCAGCGCGTGCCCAGCAGCCGGAAGTCCTCCTCACCGGCGTCCGGGGTGAACCACCCCGCGACCACGGGTATGCGCGTCCGAGCCACGAGTGCCCTCCCGCCGACCGCTGTCCGGCCGCTGCCCGGCCGAGCCGCCCCCTGTTCCTGACGGTTCGTCAGGAAGAGGGGAAGTGTGCCACGGTCAGCCGTTCTCGGCGAGCCACTTGGCGGCGATCTCGGCCAGCTCCCGGTCCCGCCCCGCCAGCATCATCCGGATCATCCGCGCGTCACCCCGCAACGACCAGGCAGGATGCCCGAACGTGGCCGGGTTGTTCTTCTCGATCAGGAAATGCGCGGGCCAGGCCGTCCCGTAGCCGATCAGCGGCAGGGCCGCCGCGTACCGCCCACGCCCCCGCGCGAGGCCGTAGGCGGTCACCGCGAGCCCCGTCAGCGTCCCCGCCAGATGCACCCACCGCGTCGCCGCCCGCGAGTGCATCGCCACGTAGTACGGCCAGAACTCCTCGTACGAATCGAACGTCCGCTGCTCCATACGGGCACCGTAGACCCGGGCGGCCCCCTGTCAACGCCCGGGCGCCGCCCCCTGTCGGCGCCCGGCGCTGCCGGCCGGCGGGCGCCCGGTGCCGTCGGCGGCGTCAGTGCCCGGCGACCGAGCGCCGCGCCACCGGGAAGTCGAAGTACGTGTCGGGGAAGACCTCCGGCCTGTACGTGAAGTGCCACCACTCCTCCGGCAGGTTCACGAACCCCTGCGCCGCCAGCGCGCCCTTCAGCAACTGCCGGTTGGCCCGCCGCACCCCCTGGATCCGGGGATCCTCCGTGTGCGACAGCGTGTCGAAGCAGTCGAAACCGGTCCCCATGTCCACGGAGTCGTCCGGGAAGCGCTCCTCCCGCGGCGCGAAGCACTCCACCAGCGGCTCACCCGGCACAGGAGCACGGACGGGCGCCCGGGGCAGCCTCACCAGCGTCAGATCGACCGTCGACCCCCGGCTGTGCCCCGACTTCTCCGCGATGTACCCGTCGTCGAACAGCCGGGACTTGTCGACCCTCGGATAGAACTCCGCCTTCATCCGCTGGTCCTGGAGGTCCTTCGCCCACCGCACGAAGTGATCGACGGCCCGCTGCGGCCGGTAGCAGTCGTACACCTTGAGCGAGTAGCCCTGGCGCAGCAGCCGCACCTGCGCCCGGTGCAGCGCCCGCGCGGCGGGCCGGGTCAGCAGGCACACCGGCTGCCGGTACCCGTCCACGGGCTCGCCCAGGAAATTGTGCGCCGTGGTGTAGCGCATCTCCTGAAGGATCGTCGGATCGACCGACCGCAGCGCCACGAACTCCTCGGGAGCCTTCGGCTCGGGACGGGCGTGCGCGGCCGGCGCGGCGGCCGGCACGGCGAGCAGACCGGCGGTCGCGGCCGCCGCGAGGGCACGGAGAGCGCAGGCAAGTCCTGTCATGCACACCGTCTACCAGGTGATCGCCTGTCGGTACAGTCCGCCACGTGACCGACACCTACTGCACCGCCTGCGGCGCCCCCCACCCCGCCGGCGCCGACTGGCCCCGCACCTGCCCCTCCTGCGGTACGACCGCCTACCGCAACCCCCTCCCCGTCGCCGTCGCCCTGCTCCCCGCGACCGACCCGCACGGCACCGGGCTGGTCGTCATCACCCGCACCATCGAACCGCGCCGGGGCGGCGTCGCGCTGCCCGGCGGGTTCATCGACCACGCCGAGGACTGGCGGGACGCGGTGGTACGCGAACTCCGCGAGGAGACCGGCATCGAGGCGTCCGCCCACGACGTACGCCTCGCCGACGCGATGAGCTCGCCCGCCGGCCACCTCCTGCTCTTCGGGCTCCTCCCCGGCCGCCCGGCCGCCGCGCTCCCGCCCACCACGCCCACCCCCGAGACGACCGGCTACCACCTGCTCCAGCACCCTGTCGAGCTCGCGTTCCCCCTGCACACGCGGGCGGTACGGAACTGGTTCGCGGGGGAGTACGACACGCACGGGCCCGCCCGTCGCCCCTGACGCCTGGCACGTCCGCCCGTCGCCCATGGGCAGGTGCCGTACGGCTCAGGCCGGGGCGCCGCCCGATCCCGATCCCCGCTCCGATCCCGATCCCCGCTCCGGCCCCGCCCCCCGCTCCGGCCCCGGCTCCAACCCCCGCACCCGTACGGGCACACCGCCCTGCCCCACCGCCTCCGTGCCCTCGTCCGTCACCCGCTCCACCACCACCCCGCCGTCCCCCCACCGCGACACATACCGCTCGATCCCCGCCCGCTCCCACCCGTCACCCGCGTCCCGCACGACCAGCCCGCCACCCGTCCGCCCGGGCGCCGGAGCCCACACCTCCAACTCGTCCGCCCCGTCCTCCCCCCGCACCGGAATCACCGCACCCGCCCGCGCGAGCACCGGAATACGCGACAGCGGCGCCTCCAGCAGCACCTGACCCGGCCCCTCGTACGCCCGGCCCGTCAGCGTGTCGTACCACCGCCCGCGCGGCAGCCGCACCGCCCGCCGATCCGTGCCCCGCGTGAGCACCGGCGCCACCAGCAGCGCGTCCCCCAGCAGGAAGGCGTCCTCACAGTCCCTCAGGGCCCGGTCCTCCGGCGCCCCCCACCACAGCGGCCGCACATAGGGGGCGCCCGTCAGCCGCGCCAACTGCGCGAGCGTCACGAAATACGGGCGCAGCCGCTCCCGCTCGGCCAGCGCCACGCGCGCGTACTCCAGGACCTTCGGCCCGAACTCCCACGGTTCCCGCCGCCCGGCGTCGATCGCCGCATGCGTACGGAACAGCGGCAGCCACGCCCCGAGCTGGAACCACCGAAGGAACAGCTCCGGCGACGGGTCCCCGTCGAAACCGCCCACATCCGGCCCCGAATACGGCACCCCGCACAGGCCGAGCCCCAGCACCAGCGACAGCGACGCCCGCAGCCCCGGCCAGCCGGTCGACACATCACCCGACCACGTCCCGCCGTACCGCTGCATCCCCGCCCATCCGGACCGCGAGAACAGGAACGGCCGCTCCTCCGGCCGCAGCCGCCGAAGCCCCTCGTACCCGGCCCGCGCCATCAGCAGCCCGTACACGTTGTGCGCCTCGCGGTGGTCACCGCCCCGGCCGTCCAGCGCGTGCCGCGCCGACCTGGGCAGCGTCATGTCACCGAACGGAGTGAACGACACCGGCTCGTTCATGTCGTGCCACACCCCCGAGAACCCCTGCGCGAGCCGCTCCGCGTACAGACCGCCCCACCACTCCCGTACCGCCGGATCCGTGAAATCCGGGTACGCGCACTCACCCGGCCACACCACCCCCCGCACCTCGCCGCCCCGCGCGTCCCGCACGAACGCCCCCCGCGCCCCCACCCCCAGCCCCGCCTCGTACACCGCGTCGCCGGGCTCCGCCTTCACCCCCGGATCGACGATCGACACCAGCCGCACCCCCCGCTCCCGCAGCTCCGCCGCCAGGCCCGGCAGATCCGGGAACCGCTCCAGGTCCACCGTGAACACCCGGTGCGCGTCGTAGTGGTCGATGTCCAGGTGCAGCACCGACAGCGGCAGGTCCCGCTCCTGGTACCCGGCCAGCACCCGCCGCACCTCCTTCTCCGTACCGAACCCCCACCGCGCGTGCTGCGGCCCCAGCGCCCACGAGGGCGGCAGCGCCGGCGCGCCCGTCAGCGCCGCCCACCCGTGCAGCACCCGCGCGGGCGTCCCCACCACCACCCAGCAGCGCAGCGGACCCCCGCCCATCCGCAGCTCGCTCGCACCCGGCCGGTCATGCCCCGACCCGGCCCCCTCCTCGCCCTCCCGCAACGTCACCTGGCCGTCCCAGGTGTTGTCGTGGAACGCCAGATGCGTGCCGGCGTCCGACACCACCAGCTGCACCGGCATCGTGATGTACAGCGGGTCGTCACCCGGCGCGAAACCGCCCCGCGGATCGGTGTTCCACAGCCGGTACACCCCGTCCCGCAGCCTCGGCCCCGACGCCCGGCCGCCCAGCCCGAAGAACCGCGCGTCCGCCGGCACCTCGGACCGCTGCACCCACCGCGCGGGACCGCCACCCTCCGGCTCCCACCACCGCGGCGGCAGATCCCGCCGCAACACCACCCCGCCCGGCGTACGCACCTCCACGGCACCGTTGCGCGACACCGCGACCGTCACCCGCTCGGCCACCACCCGCCAGCCGCCGTCCATGTCCGGCTCCAGCACCGCCCGCGGATCCGGCTCCGGCGGCTCACCCGCCAGCGCGTACGACGGCAGCGGCCCCGCACCGTCCCACCCCCAGAAGACCGTCCCCCCGCTCGACACGCACACCCGCAGCTCGGACCGGGCGTACCGCACGACACCCCCGCCCGGCATCGGCTCCACCCCCTGCACAGGGCCGGGCACCCGCGCCCGCTCCGCCCCCCGGGGCCGCAGCCCCCACGCGTCCGCCCGCCGCTGCCGCCACGCAGACCGCATGGCCCGCAGCCCCCGCACCCTGCCGAAGACCCACACCGAACGCACCAGCTCACGACCGTCCATGTCGATCACCCTGCCACCCGGCCGGGGGTGCACGGGAGGCGTTCAACCGGCGTTCACCCGTGGTGGGGCCACGTGTTCAACTGGCCGACCATGGGTGGGCAACCCTGGTGCGAACAACGATCACATGGCATCGTCCCTGTCAGCCGCGTCACGCGCACACCCCAGCCCGTGCGCGGGACACACGCAGATCCGCGTACAGCCAGGGAGCAACCCCATGACGCAAGCGACAGCGCACTCCGAGCAGCCCGAGCCGCTCTGGCAGCCGGACCAGGACCGCATCGCCTCCGCCGCGGTCACCCGCTTCCAGGCATGGGCCGCCGAGCGGCACGGCGCCCCCGCCACCGGCGGCTACCCGGCGCTCCACCGCTGGTCGACCGACCACCTCGACACCTTCTGGAAGGCCGTCGCCGAGTGGTTCGACATCCGCTTCGCCACCCCGTACGAACGCGTCATCGGCGACCGTGCCATGCCCGGCGCCCAGTGGTTCCCCGGCGCCACCCTCAACTACGCCGAACACGCGCTGCGGGCCGCCGCCGAGCGCCCCGACGCACCCGCGCTGCTCCACGTCGACGAGACCCACGAGCCGGCCCCCGTCACCTGGGCCGAGCTCCGCCGCCAGGTCGGCGCCCTCGCCGCCGAACTCCGCGCCCTCGGCGTACGCCCCGGCGACCGCGTCAGCGGCTACCTGCCCAACATCCCGCAAGCCGTCACCGCACTCCTCGCCACCGCCGCCGTCGGCGCCGTCTGGACCTCCTGCGCACCCGACTTCGGCGCCCGCAGCGTCCTGGACCGCTTCCAGCAGGTCGAACCCGTCGTCCTCTTCACCGTCGACGGCTACCGCTACGGCGGCAAGGAGCACGACCGCCGCGACACCGTCGCCGAACTCCGCCGCGAACTGCCCACCCTCCGCGCCGTCGTGCACATCCCGCTCCTCGGCACCGAGGCCCCCGAAGGGACCCTCGCCTGGTCCGACCTCACCGCCGGGCACGCCGAACCGCACTTCGAGCAGGTCCCCTTCGACCACCCCCTGTGGGTCCTGTACTCCTCCGGCACCACCGGCCTGCCCAAGGCGATCGTCCAGTCCCAGGGCGGCATCCTCGTGGAACACCTCAAGCAGCTGGGCCTGCACTGCGACCTCGGCCCCGACGACCGGTTCTTCTGGTACACCTCCACCGGCTGGATGATGTGGAACTTCCTCGTCTCCGGCCTCCTCACCGGCACCACCGTCGTCCTGTACGACGGCAGCCCCGGCCACCCCGACACCGGCGCCCAGTGGCGGGTCGCCGAACGCACCGGCGCCACCCTCTACGGCACCTCCGCCGCGTACGTCATGGCCTGCCGCAAAGCCGGCGTCCACCCGTCCCGCGACCACGACCTGTCGAAGATCAAATGCGTCGCCACCACGGGCTCCCCGCTCCCGCCCGACGGCTTCCGCTGGCTCCACGACGAGTTCGCCGAGAACGGCGCCGACCTCTGGATCGCCTCGGTCAGCGGCGGCACCGACGTCTGCAGCTGCTTCGCCGGAGCCGTACCCACCCTCCCCGTGCACATCGGCGAGCTCCAGGCCGCCTGCCTCGGCACCGACCTCCAGGCATGGGACCCGCACGGCAAGCCCGTCATCGGCGAGGTCGGCGAACTCGTCGTCACCAACCCCATGCCGTCCATGCCGATCCACTTCTGGAACGACCCCGACGGCAGCCGCTACCGCGACAGCTACTTCGAGATGTACCCCGGCGTCTGGCGCCACGGGGACTGGATCACCATCACCGACCACGGCTCCGTCGTCATCCACGGCCGCTCCGACTCCACCCTCAACCGCCAGGGCGTCCGCATGGGCAGCGCCGACATCTACGAGGCGGTCGAGCGCCTCCCCGAGATCCGCGAATCCCTCGTCATCGGCCTGGAGGAACCCGACGGCGGCTACTGGATGCCGCTCTTCGTCCACCTCGCCGAAGGAGCCACCCTCGACGACGACCTGATCGCCCGACTCAAGCGGACGATCCGCAGCGAGCTCTCGCCGCGCCACGTCCCCGACGAGATCATCGAAGTCCCCGGCGTCCCCCACACCCTCACCGGCAAGCGCATCGAGGTCCCCGTCAAACGACTCCTCCAGGGCACCGCCCTCGCCAAGGCCGTCAACCCGGGATCCGTCGACAACCTCGACCTGCTCCGGTTCTACGAGGACCTCGCCCGCCAGCGCGCCAAAGCCCGGCAGTAGACCGCGGCGGACCACCGACCGCCACGGCCGAACCGCCACTGTCAGTCCCCCTGATTACTCTGAGTGAACATCGATCGACTCAGGGGGACACATGGCGCACACCGAGAACACCACATCCCTGCGGCGGGCGCTGCGCCGCGAGGTTCCGTGCACCGTCGGCCTGCTCGCCGACGAACAGGACTTCGCGGCCATGCGCCGCTACCGCTCCTTCACCTTCGACGACCACACGACCTATCTCCACCACGTCGAGGCCCTGCTCAAGACCCTCGCCTCCCAGGGCGGCCACACCACCGTCGCCCTCTTCGACCCGGAGGACTACGCCGCGTACTGCACCGAGACGGGCCTCGACCCCGACCACCCCGGCAGCCGCAGCCGCTACACCGCCGAGATCGCCGCCACCGGAGCCTGCGTCCCCTATACGGGCCAGCCCATCGACCGACTCGTCCCGCTCCTCGTCAACCACACCGTCCGCCACACCACCTGCGCGTACGCGACGATGCTGCTCGCCGACGCCGGCGAGTGCGCCGACTGCGGCCAGGACATCGGCCGGGCCGCCTTCGACCAGGCGTCCCGGGCGCTGCTCGCCCTCCTCGACAAGGCGGGACCCGGCTCCCACCACCTGGTGTGCAGCATCCCCGCCGCCGACCAGCAGCTCCTGGCGGTCCTCCACACCGACCGCGACACGGCGGGCCCCGCGCGGCTGGACTCCACCGAAGCCACCCAGTTCGTCACCGTCCTCGCGGCGGGAATCGCCCTGGCCACCCCCGGAGGACTCGTCCTGCGCACCAGCGCCCCCGCGGCACCCGACCGGCTCCACGGCTGGCGCCTCGACCGAGGCCGGCTCGTCCCCCTCGGCGAAGCCGAGGTCTTCAGCGCCTACTGCACCGACGCCGACACCGGCGAACCCCTCTCCCCGGAGCCCGGCGTCGAATACCGCGCGGGCTTCGACCTCGCCCCCGACGACGGCCGTCCGACCCACCACTGAGAGCCGACCGGCCCACCGGTTCCGAGGACCGACCGGGCACTGCACCGACCGGGCACGAGGACGACCGGGCCAAAGGAGGAGGGGCCCTCCCGCGTCAACGGAAGGGCCCCTCCACACTCATCACTCAGGTGACACCCGGATGCCACCGACGTGGCTCACTCGCCGGACAGCACCGCCTGCGCGGCGAGCCGCGCCTCCTCGGCCGAGTCCGCCGCACGCGCGGCCGCCGCGGCGCGCTCGCACTGCGCCAGCGTGTACTTGGCCAGCGTCGCCCGCACATACGGAAGAGACGCCGCACCCATCGACAGCGAGGTCACACCCAGACCCGTCAGCACACAGGCCAGCAGCGGATCGGAGGCCGCCTCACCACAGACACCGCAGCTCTTGCCCTCGGCCCGCGCGGCATCCGCCGACAGCGCGACCAGGTCCAGCAGCGCCGGCTGCCACGGATCCTGCAGCCGGGACACCGCGCCCACCTGCCGGTCCGCAGCGAACGTGTACTGCGCCAGGTCGTTCGTGCCCAGCGACAGGAACTCCACCTCCTGGAGGATGGAGCGCGCCCGCAGCGCGGCGGACGGGATCTCCACCATCGCCCCGAACTTCGCCCGCAGCCCCGCCTCACGGCACGCGTCCGCGAACGCCTTCGCGTCCAGCCGGTCCGCCACCATCGGCGCCATGACCTCGAGGTACACGGGCAGCCCCTCGGCCGCCTTCGCCAGCGCGGTCAGCTGCGTCCGCAGGACCTCCGGGTGGTCGAGCAGCGTCCGCAGCCCCCGCACACCGAGCGCCGGGTTCGGCTCGTCCGCCGGCGTCAGGAAGTCGAGCGGCTTGTCCGCGCCCGCGTCCAGCACCCGCACGACGACACGACCCTCGGGGAAGGCCTCCAGCACCTTCCGGTACGCCTCGACCTGCTTCTCCTCCGACGGCGCCTGCTTGCTGTCGTCCAGGAACAGGAACTCCGTACGGAACAGCCCGACGCCCTCGGCACCCGCCTCCACCGCGGCGGCCACGTCGCCGGGACCGCCCACGTTCGCGAGCAGCGGCATCCTGTGCCCGTCCGACGTCGCACCCGGCCCGGTCGAAGCGGCCAGCACGGCCTTCCGCTCGGCCGCCGCACGCTCCAGCTCCGCGCGCTTCTCGTCGCTCGGCTCCACGAAGATTTCACCGGTGCTGCCGTCCACCGCGATCACGGTGCCCTCGGCGATCTCACCCGCGCCCGGCAGCGCCACCACGGCCGGCACTCCCAGCGCACGCGCCAGGATGGCGCTGTGGCTGGTCGGCCCACCCTCCTCGGTCACGAAACCCAGCACCAGCGTCGGGTCGAGCAGCGCCGTGTCGGCCGGCGCCAGATCCCGCGCGATCAGTACGTACGGCTCGTCACTGTCCGGCACACCCGGCATCGGCACGCCCAGCAGCCGCGCCACGATCCGGTTCCGTACGTCGTCCAGGTCCGCGACCCGCCCGGCCAGGTACTCCCCGGCACCGGCCAGCAGCGCCCGGTAGGCGGCGAACGCGTCGTACACGGCACGCTCCGCCGTACTGCCCACCACGATGCGCCGTTCGACGTCGGCCATCAGCTCCGGGTCCTGGGCCATCATGGCCTGGGCCTCCAGCACGGCCTGCGCCTCGCCGCCCGCGAGATTGCCCCGCGCTATCAGGTCGGCCGCCACGGCCTCGACCGCCTGGCGGGCGCGCCCCTGTTCGCGCTCCGCCTCCTCGGCCGGAATCTGCTTGGCGGGCGGCTCCAGCACGGCCGTACCCATGTGCCGTACCTCGCCGATCGCCACGCCGTGACTCACACCGACGCCTCGCAGCGTTGTCTCCATCTCACCGTCTCCGATTGAGCGGCGGCCCGAGCCGCCGCATGCGAATGTCGAGCCCGCTGCTGCCCCCGTCGGGCAGCAGTGACGTTACTGCCAGCTGAAGAGGGCGTCGCCCGCCTTGACGTCGCCCTCCTCGACCAGGGCGGCCAGCGTGTCCGGGGTGGCTTCCAGGGCGACGATCGGGCAGATCGGGGACTTGCCCGCGGCCTCGACCTCGGCCGGGTTCCAGCGGACGATCTCCTGACCGCGCGTGACGGTGTCGCCCTTGGCGATGAGCAGCTCGAAGCCCTCACCGTTCAGCTGGACGGTGTCGATACCGAGGTGGGTCAGCACTCCGTGGCCTTCGGCGTCGACGACGACGAAGGCGTGCGGGTGCAGAGAGACCACGACCCCGTCGACCGGCGCGACAGCGGCGGACGGCTCGCGCACGGGATCGATGGCGGTACCGGGGCCGACCATCGACCCGGAGAACACGGGATCCGGCACAGCGGCGAGCCCGATGGCACGTCCAGTCAGCGGTGACGTCACGGTCGTCATGGGGAGCCTCCCAGGGGGGCGGAGATACGGTGTCGCCGTCACTACCTGTCCCGGACGGCGTACTTTCAGAAGCCTAAGTCATAGGAAGTCCCAGTTCCGCACGAGAGGTACTACTTGGCGGGCCTCGGGACTACCAGAAACGGTTTGCCTCGACTACCGGCGGCATGTACTGTCGTACCCCTGCTTGACCCCGACGCGACTCTGAGTCGGAGGCCGGCAGCGTCTGTGAGCCGAGATCCTAACTGGTCTACACCACTTCTGGTCTACACCTCTGTGCAGTCATGCGTCGAGGGCGTGGTCAGGAGGACGGAAAAGGCCTGATAGAGTCGGCACCGCCGGAAAGGGAAACGCGAAAGCGAAGAACAGCCCGGCAGCCCGCTCCAGCGGGTGGCGGAAACGGAAAACGGATCTGCTAAGCTGGAAACA
>NZ_JBIDCF010000012.1:0-157915 GCF_043204435.1 Streptomyces sp. NPDC047886 | reverse complement strand
GGGTGCTCGCCGGTGACCGCGCGCAGGACCTCGCCGTAGACGCTGTAGTTCGTCTCCGCCGTGTACCAGTCGAGACCGGACGTCGAGATCGGCAGGCCGTCCTCGTTGTACCGGGTGACGATCTTCTCACCGCTCAGGGTGCCGGCGGCCGGAACCGAGACGGAGTTCAGCAGACCGGAGTCGCTGTACTCGTAGGCGTAGGAGTAGTTCTCCTGCAGCCCGTACGCCGAGGCGATCGACGCCGGCAGCGAGACCTTGCGCCCGGTGATCTGGTAGTCCGGGTTGTAGCCGGTGACCGTCGTGGTGTACGGCAGGCCGTCCGTGTACCGGGTCGCCGCGGCCAGGAGGCCCAGGCCGCCGATCACGGTGTCGTACGTGTTCGCCGACAGCAGCGAGCCGGTGGACGAACCGAGGCGCTGCTCGGTTGGACGGGACAGCTTGTCGTACCCGGTCCACACCGTCACACCACGCGCGTCGGTCGTGGTGAGCTGACGGTTCAGCGTGTCGTAGGTGATGGTGCTCGTACCCGCGTCGGGGTCGGTGGCCGACAGCTGACGGCCACGGGCGTCGTAGGTCCAGGACCAGGTGTTGCCCTTGGAGTCGACCGCCTTGCTCTTGTCGCCCCGGGCGTTGAACTCGTACGTGGTCGAGCGCACAGCGGTGCGCGCCGCGTTCGTGAAGGTGTCGACGCGGACCGTGCGACCGTTCGCGTCACTGAAGGAACGTTCCGCCGCCGCGCCGGTCGGCGGGATGACGGTCGAGTAGTCGAAGCCGTACTCGTACTTCGTCGCCTTCTCGGGCTTCTCCGTACCGGCCTCGTACGGGGTCTCGGCCAGCGTGCGCCCGAGGCCGTCGTACTTGTAGAGGGTGGCGTTGGGGACGTTGAAGTCCGAGGCGAGCTCGTACATCACCGTCTGCGGGTCACCCGTGGCGTAGTAGCCGTTGTTGGTGCGGGAGATGGTGCCGTTGGGGCTGTAGATGGTGTCGGTGATCAGTCGGCCCTTGCCGACCGCCGGCTCCTGGCGCTGCCGCTCACGACCGAGACCGTCGTAGAAGACGACCGATGTCTCGTAGTCGCCGCGGTGGTTCAGCGTCTCGGTGACGACGGAGACCGGCTCGCCGGGCGTGGTGTTGTACGTCATCTTGACCGAGGGATCCTCGGTCGTCGCCTGCGACGTCTTCCAGCCCCTGATCGTGCGGCCGAGCGCGTCGTAGGCGAAGGAGGTGCTGCGCCCGTTGGCGTCGACCTCCTTCAGGGTCGAACCGCGACCCGGCTCGATGTACGACGTCTCACTGTGGTTCAGCGCGTTCTTCGTCGTGATCGAGTACACCTGGCCGGTGGCCGGGGTGTACGTGGTCGTGCTGGTGTTGCCCGCGGCGTCCGTGGTGGACGTGGACCGGCCGAGGGAGTCGTAGCCGACCGTGCCGCTCGACGTCCAGCTGCCCCCGCTGCCACTGATGTCCCAGGTGGCCGTGGCGAGGCCCACCGTGGGGGCGGCGCCGAAGGCTCCGTTGTCGTAGGCGACCCGGGAGCCGGCCATCCAGTCCGCCGCCGTCGCCGTGGCCGCCGCGGCACAGGTGCCGGCGGTGGTCAGGGTCTCCTTGGACAGACCGATCAGGTGCTTGGCGGTGTTGTGGACGTACGACGTCACCAGGCAGGACTCGTCGCCGGTCTTGCCGGTGTCGCCCAGCGTCTCCACCTTGACCGGCAGACCGTAGGTGGCGTCGTAGGTGGTGTTGACCTGGGTGGTACGCCAGGTACGCGCGTCGCCCGGGAGAGTGCCCGACGCACGGGTCACGGTCTTGCTGTAGTCGTCCAGCACCCGGTACGCCTTCAGCGCCGGGATGCCGCCGTCGCGCGCACGGGTGGCCAGAACGGTGGCGGTGGGGTGGTCGACGGAACGGGTGACCAGGTTGCCGGCCACACCGTCGTAGGTGAGCGTCTCGGCCACCTTGCCCTGGAAGGGCAGGAGGTCATCGGCGATCTTGACGCCGTCCGCGTCGTAGACCGCGTCCGTACGGGTCGTCCCGTCCGGCTTCGGATCGCCGTACATACCCCGGAAGTACCGGGTCTCACTCATCGTCCGCTTCGTACCGCGGTACGTGTCGGCCGAGTCGGCGCCCTCGATGGTGCGGACGAGGCCGTAGCCGCGCCACTGGTCGTAGGTGCGGGTCTTCTTCTTCGAGAACTCCGCCTGGTTCAGCGCCCAGGCGCCACCACCCACGTAGGTGTAGCTGGTCGTGGTCTCCGCGACACCGGAGACGCCCGGGAGTTCCTGGACGTTGGTGACGACGTACTTGTGGAACCAGTCGATCGTCTCGTCGGCCTTGTCCGGGTCCGGGTGCCAGTACGCCGGATAGCACAGGCCCGTGTTCGACGACACCGACGGGAAGCCGGTGCCGGTGGCGCAGGGGCCGGTGGGCTTGGAGTAGGTGACGACGGTCTCGCCGCCGTACTCGTTGACGATCCTCGCTATACGGAGCCGGTCGAAGGTGGGGTTGGGGTCGCTGGCGCCCTTCTTCACCCGGTTGTGCATCGGCAAGGTGTTCGCGACGAACGTCACCGGCCGCAGCGCGATCGCCTCGCCGTCCGGCGCGTAGCCGGTCCGGGTGATCGACTCCAGCCACAGCGCGGTGCCCTCATCGGTACGCTCGGCCGGCAGCGACTGCTGCAGCGTCCACGTGTCCAGCTTCGACAGCGCCGTCGAACCCTCGGTGCGCTGCGCGAACGTGGTCACCTGGGCGAGGCGCTTGCGCGACCAGAACGTCGGGACCGGGACGAAGCACTCCTTGCCCGTCGCGCCCGAGCAGTACAGGTCAGCGGGCGTGTCGTACCAGATCCGGTTCTTCGCGAAGTCACCCGACGCGAAGTTCGTGTCCGTACACGCGATGCCGTCCTCGACATAGCACCGCTCATCGATCGAGAACGCCACCCGCGCCACCGGGGCACCGGTGTACAGGGCGCTGGAGCGCAGGCCGTAGTCGATGCGGTTGAGGTAGCCGCCCCGGTCGTACTTCACCGGGGTCTTGAACTTCAGGTTCTGCGCGTAGTAGTTGGCCTCCTTGGACCACCACAGCGTCATCGCGCCACCGGAGGTGTCCACGACGTAGTCGAGGTTCCACCGCCACGCCTGCTTGCAGAACGAGCTCGCGAAGGAGGTGTTGTAGCAGGGCTCACCCGACTGGTTACCGGAGACCGGGACCGTCAGCACGGAGTTGGTGACCGGGTCCGGGTCGACCTTGTCGGTCGTGGCGGGGTTGTCGGAACGCCATCCGGGCAGCTTGTGCCTGCCGAAGTAGTACTGCGTACCGTCGCGCGTGGTGACCCGCCAGTACTCGCCGTCCTCGTCGCCGTTGCCCAGCGACGTGTCCTTGAGGAGTTCGACCTTCGAGCCGTCACCGTTGGCCGTGATCCAGGCGCCGGACGTGTCGTCCTTCACCAGCTCCGTCGTCGTACCGCCGAGGGTGAGGATCGCGTTGTCGGAGCCCCAGCACAGGTCAGCGGTCTTGCGATCGGCGTTGTTGCCGTTGGTCCGGTCATCCCGGCAGGCCCGGTACGTACGCGAGATCGAACCCGCGTTGTACTCCCAGCCCTCACCGATCCACGACGCCTGGTTGTTCGTCGCCGACGTCCGGCCATCAGCGCTCTGCGAGCTGTAACCGAACCCCAGAGACGGCGACGGACCACCCGGCACCGTCGGCGCCTGCATCGCGTACGTGTACGAGAAACCACCGGAGCTGCTGCCCGCCGACCACGAACCCGCCGACGGCAGCGGCGTGGCGGAGAAGTCACCCTTCGCGCCACTGCCCGAGGACGTGGCCACGAAGACGGACGAACCGGAGGCCGCGGCCGCAGCCGTCAGCACCGACGGAGCGACCGTCTTGCCGCCCTCCCGGTACACGGCGTCGTTGACCGTGCCGTCACCGTCAGCGGAGGCGGGGGTGGTGCCACCGGCGGCCGGGTCGGTCAGCGTGGCGACATCCACCGTCGCCTCGATCCGACGCGTACCATCCAGCACACCATCACCCGGCTCGTCACCCGCCTTCGGCGTCACGACATTCGCCGTGTCCACCTCCGTCGGCTCCTGACACCCCTCCACCTCCGGAGTCGTCAGAAAACACTGCGGATACTTGACCAGCTGAAGACGGTCCGCCCAGTTCGCGCCATACAACTCCGCGAACTGCGTGTAATCCAGAGCCACCACCGCCGTGCCCGTCGCCGAAGCCGGCGGCGTCACGGTGAACACCATGCCCTCGATCTCGGTGTCGACCAGCTCCGACTGATCCGCCAGCGAAACCTGCCAGTCACCCTCAAGCGCCCGAGCCTGCTCCGCCGTCGCCGACACCGGAGCACCCACCGCCACCGGCAACGTCCCCACCGGCACCGTCTGACCAGCCGACAGACCCGTCACCGTCTCCGTCGCCGCCGCACCCGCCGGCGCCACCGTCTTCGTCGGCTCGTACTCGACCGCCGGAGGCACCTCCGCCGTCGTCATCTCCGCCAGCGAACCGCCATCCTGACCCGACGCCACATCCGACTTCGGCAGGTCGACCAGATCGACACCAGCACGGTCATCATCCGCCGGCGGCAACGCGTACGCGGCCGGCAACAACCC
The DNA here is from genome assembly GCF_043204435.1 of Streptomyces sp. NPDC047886. Lineage (NCBI taxonomy): Bacteria > Bacillati > Actinomycetota > Actinomycetes > Kitasatosporales > Streptomycetaceae > Streptomyces > Streptomyces sp. NPDC047886. The sequence continues at coordinate 153,299 of NZ_JBIDCF010000012.1, read as the reverse complement.
GACCGTCAACGCCAACGCCACCGGAGCCACCACAGCAAAGCGCAGACGAGCACGTCTGCGCCTCACAGCCCTCGTGCCGGGCGGCAAACCACCCCGGCCACTCCAAGAAACCGATCTGAACACGACGGCCGCGGCCCCCCAAGGTTAGATCCACGGTCAATTTCCCGCTCACCGAGGGGACACGAGAGAACTGACGCAATTTTATGGCGCATGTTCAGCCACGAATTCACATGGCGTCAAATCACCCCGATTTCGAGTGATCTTGGTCACAAGATATTTGAGGCGCAGCCCCCACGAGACACAATGTCCGACCTCAAGCGGGAATCCGATACAGAATGAATGAAGGTCAAAAAACGGGCATTGCGTCAACAATGATCACCGAAGGCCCTGCACGCCGCCGCCCTTTGTCACCTTGATGACGATTTGATCGGTGACCTGGGCGTTCTCCTCCCGCCTTCCACCAGTGCCTTCTCCCGGCACCGGCGGCCGGTGTCGGCTTCGCTCCACCCGGTGGACCCGGTCACGGGTCCAGCACGTATGTGGATTGCTCGTGTTCGATCCGTCATGCTTCTCCCGCTCCCATACCTCTCCTGGCGCGTTTTCGGCCAGCTTCGACGGGCGGCAGGCAGAGCGCGGGGGCTCGATACGAAACGTCTCGGCATTCCGCCTGCCCTGAGCCCGGCGGTTGTCGTTCAGGGAGGGGAATCCAGCACCGTGGATCGTCGTCGTCTCATCCGGGGAATACCCCGGCGCACTGTCGCGGGGGTGGCCGGTCTGGTCGCTGCCGCGTTGGGTGTGACGTTGTTGACCCCGATGTGGGGCGAGCCGGACGGTGCGGCCGAGCCCGGCCCGGCGAAGGTGGCCGGTCCGCTGGACGAGAACGCCGCGCAGAAGAAGGCCCGCGCCACCGGCAAGCGCGTGGAGGTCACCGCGCTGCGCAACGAGACCTCCACCACCTACGCCCTGCCCGACGGCAGCTTCGAACTCACCGCCCACGGCGCCCCCGTACGCGCCAAGGTCGGCGACGCCTGGAAGCCCATCGACACCACCCTGACCCGCACCGGCGACGGCTGGGCACCCAAGGCCGCCGCCGACCCCGTCGTCTTCCACACCGGCAACCAGAACAAGGACCGGGCCTCACGGGCCGTGTACCGGGGTGTCCTCAACCGGCTCCCCGCCGACGGCACCGACACCTCGTTCACCGACCTGGTGACCTTCACCTCCGGCGGCCACCAGCTCACCGTCGGCTGGCCCGGCACCCTGCCCGAACCCGTCATCGACGGCGCCAGCGCCCTCTACAAGGACGTCTTCCCCCGCGTCGACCTCCTGCTGACCGCCCGCGACAGCGGCTTCAGCCACGTCCTGGTCGTCCACGACGCCACCGCCGCCGCCAACCCGGCCCTGAAGAACATCGCCTACCGGCTCACCTCACCCGACCTCACCTTCCACCACAACCCCGTCACCGACGTCGTCTCCGCCAAGGACTCCAAGGGCAACGAGATCGCCGTCTCCCCCACCCCCTACATGTGGGACTCCGCCGGCAAGATGCCCACCGCCGGCAACGGCAGCGTCTTCACCCTGCCCGGCCTGGCCGGACCGCAGATCGGCACCCACACCGCCATCGGCGACGCCGACCTCACCGGCGGCGGCACCAGCGCCGCCACCATGACCATCACCCCCGACACCGACTGGCTCACCGGCCCCGACCTCACCTGGCCCGCCTTCGTCGACCCCTCCATCACCGGCAAGACCAAGAACTGGACGACCGTGTACGCCAAGTACCCGTCGTCCAGCTTCTACGACGGAGCGAACTACAACTCCGGCACCACCGAGGCCCGCGTCGGCTACGAGTCCACCACCGGCGGCCTGTCCCGGTCCTACTTCCGCCTCGGCTGGACCACCGCCTTCAAGGGCGCCACCGTCACCTCCGCCTCCATCCGGCTCCTGGAAACCTACGCCTGGTCCTGCTCCGCACGCGAGATGCAGATCCACCACACCGGCGGCATCTCCTCCGCCACCACCTGGAACAACCAGCCCGCCAAGAAGTCCGAGATCGGCCGCAAGTCCTTCGCCCACGGCTACAACAGCTCCTGCCCCGACGCCTACGTCACCTACGACGCCAAGAACATCGCGCAGAGCGCCGCCACCGGCGGCTGGACCGAGTTCACCATCGGCCTGTTCGCCACCACCGAGACCTCCTCCTACTCCTGGAAGAAGTTCAAGGCGGAAGGCGAGTCGGCGCCGAAGGTGACCATCGCCTACAACCGGCCTCCGGCCGAGCCGACCCAGCTCCACATGACGCCCGGCCCGGACTGCGACACCACCAGCCCGTACTCCGCGGTCGGCAAGAGCGACCTGACCTTCGACGCGTACTCCACCGACGCCGACAACAACCTGTCGTCGCTGAACTTCCAGGTCTGGGAGTCCGGAGCCAGCACGAAGATCTACGACGGCAACAGGACCGTCTCCGCCGGCAAGGCCAGCGTCACGCTCCTGAGCAGCAAGTTCGTCAACGGCAAGACCTACTTCTGGCGCGTGCGTGCCCTGGACTCCAGCGGGTCCTACTCCACGTTCGCCCCGCCCGGCACGGTCAACTGCGGATTCAAGTACGACGCTTCCGCGCCCAACTCGCCGAAGGTGACGTCCACCGCGTTCCCGGAGGACGACGGCAACGGTGGCACCTGGTCGACCGTGAAGTTCGGCACCGCCGGAAGCTTCACCTTCTCCCCCGACGGCTCCTCCGACACCGTCAAGTACTCGTACTCCTTCAACACGACCTCGTACGACCGCAGTACCACCGTCGCCGCCGGGGCCTCGGCCACCGTGTCGCTCAGCCCGCCCGTCGCCGGACCGAACATCCTGTACGTCAAGGCATCGGACGCCTCCGGGAACTCCTCGGTCGAGCCGACGAAGTACCGGTTCTACGTCACGCCGCGCGACAAGGCCGACAAGGCGGGCGACGTCACCGGTGACGGTGTCGCCGACCTGTACATCCTCGACGCCACCGGTGACCTGAGGCTCTACCCGTCCGACAAGACCGGTGACATCCACGCGTCGATGCCGGCCGCCCACAAGGACGGTGTCCTGCTGGAGGCCGACAACGACGAGGACGGCAAGGCCGACTACGGCGACTACTGGCTCGACGCCTCCGGCAAGCCCGCGCTGATCACCCACAACGGCGACTTCCTGCCCGGCGACGGCATCCAGGACCTGGTCGCCCGGATGGCCGACGGCAAGCTCTACGTCTACCGGGGCGACGGCTACGGCGGCGTCGACATCGAGCAGCGCACCGAGATCCGGCTGCCCGCCAACGCCCCCGCGCCGTCCACGATGAGTCAGATCCTGGCCACCGGAGACATCACCGGTGACAAGCGCCCGGACATGTTCGCCACCGTCGGCGACGCGATGTGGGCCTTCACCGGCTACACCGGCGGTACCTTCGAGTCCGCCATCCGGCTGACCTCCAGCCCGTGGGCCAACCGGGACCTCGTCAACGTCGGCGACGTCAACCTCGACGGCAGCGCCGACCTGGTCTACCGCTCCTTCGACAGCGGCCGGCTCCTCCTCCGTCTCGGCAAGCCCGCGGTCGGCGGCGGTACCGACCTGACGTCCCTGGCGTCGGCCGCGAACTCGCTCACCGGCACCGACGCCGAGTACGGCACGGGCTGGTCCGCGACCAACATCCCGATGATGATGGGTACCCCGGACGTCACCGGTGACGGCATCCCCGACATGTGGGCACTCGCCGCCGACGGTTCCGTCCGCTTCTACACCGCGACCAAGACCTGGGGCGGTTCCGCCAAGACGGTCATCAGCGGCGGCTGGGGGTCCAAGAAGGCCTTCGGCTGATCGCGAGCGGCCGTTCCCACAGTGACACGCGGGGCCCGTCCGATCCGGGAGGATCGGGCGGGCCCTTCCGCGTGCCCGATGACGGGCACCGACACCCGCGCCTACACTGAACCGGTGTTCTACTACCTGCTGAAATACGTGGTTCTCGGGCCGGTGCTGCGGTTGCTGTTCCGTCCCAGGACCGAGGGTCTTGAGCACATCCCGGAGAGCGGCGCGGCGATCGTCGCCGGTAATCATCTGTCGTTCTCGGACCACTTCCTGATGCCGGCCGTGCTGAAGCGGCGCATCACGTTCCTCGCCAAGCAGGAGTACTTCACCGGGCCCGGGATCAAGGGGCGGTTGACGGCGGCGTTCTTCCGGAGCGCCGGGCAGATCCCGGTGGACCGCTCCGGCAAGGAGGCGGGTCAGGCGGCGATCCGTGAGGGGCTCGGGGTGCTGGGCAGGGGTGAGCTCCTGGGCATCTACCCGGAGGGCACCCGGTCGCATGACGGCCGGCTCTACAAGGGCAAGGTCGGCGTCGCGATCATGGCGCTGAAGGCGGGTGTGCCCGTGATCCCGTGCGCGATGGTCGGAACGTTCGAGATCCAGCCGCCGGGCAAGGTCCTGCCGAAGATCAAGCGGGTGACGGTCCGTTTCGGCGCACCGCTGGACTTCTCGCGCTACGCGGGGATGGAGAACGAGAAGGCCGTCGTCCGGGCCGTCACGGACGAGATCATGTACGAGATCCTCGCCCTGTCGGGCCAGGAGTACGTGGACGACTACGCCGCCAAGGTGAAGGCGGCGACCGAGGCGTCCCCGCCCCGTCGGTCGCTGCCCTGGCGGCGGCGCTGACCTCCCCGGCGGGTCAGGCGGGGGCGAGTGCCGTGAGCGCCTCGTCCAGCAGGCGGCGCAGCCGCAGAGCGTCTGCGGCGACCGCCGTGACCAGGGCGGCCGGCCCGGCGAGGGGGGTGACGACGGCGGTGTCGCCGAGCTGTCGGGGCTCGACCGGCTTGTCCTCGAAGACGGGCCGTACGACGAGGAGTTGTCCGACCGCCCGGTGGCCGGCCAGGACCGCGCCGCCGTCCCAGCCGCCGGGTGCGCCCGGACCGCAGGCGAGTTCCTGATCGAGCAGGGGGCGTCCGGCACGCCGGACGGTGAGGCGTGTGGTGAGGGTGCCGGGCTCCTCTCCGTACCGGCCGAGGATCTGTTCCTCGCGCAGGACGAGCCGGGCGCCGGGGGCGAGGTCGACGCGGGTGCGCGTCCTGAGGTCGGAGCCGTGGGCGGCGATCAGCTGCTCCGGCAGCCAGCGCAGTTCGGCGTCGTCGCCGACGGTGAGCCGGATGTCGTAGTGGGCGGTCTCGCCCGTGCGGCCCGGCAGGGACACGGTCGCCGCCGCCGCGTCGACGGTGAGCCGCGCCCCGTCCCGTACCTCCGTCTCCAGGGCGAGCCGGTCACCGCCGAGCGGGGCGCTCATGGCGCCGACGACGGTCACCCTGGCGAGGGGTCGGGTGGCGCGGGTGCGGCGCAGGGCGAGGGGTCCTTCGCTCCGCAGGACGGGCAGGGCGCCGCCCGGTTCCGCGACGATCCGGGCGGTGGCGCGGACGCTCACGCGGTCCCGGCCGACGTCCACGCGGCGAGTCGGCCGCGTACCCAGTCGGCGACGGGCGTGACGCCGTGCTCGCCGGTCAGGGAAGTGAACACGACGGGCAGGTCGCCGCGCTGTTCCCTGGCGTCGCGGGCCATGCGGGCCAGGTCTGAGCCGACGTACGGGGCGAGGTCGGTCTTGTTGACGACGAGGAGGTCGGCGGTGGTGACCCCGGGTCCGCCCTTGCGGGGGATGTCGTCGCCGCCCGCGACGTCGATGACGAAGATCTGGGCGTCGACCAGCCCCTTGGAGAAGGTGGCGGTGAGGTTGTCGCCGCCGGACTCGACGAGGATCAGGTCGAGCGGGCCGACTCCCTCGCCGGAGAACACGGTCTCCAGGTCCTCGACGGCTTCGAGGTTGGCGGAGATGTCGTCGCGAATCGCGGTGTGCGGGCAGGCGCCGGTCTCGACGGCGGTGATCCGCTCCGGCGGCAGGACGGCGTTGCGCAGCAGGAACTCGGCGTCTTCACGGGTGTAGATGTCGTTGGTGACGACGGCGATGGAGAACCGGTCGCGCAGGGCGCGGCAGAGCGCGGCGACGGTCGCGGTCTTGCCGGAGCCGACGGGGCCGCCGAGGCCGATGCGCAGGGCGCGCCGGGTGCCGTCGGGGCGGGTGGCGTCGGCGCTCACCGCCGCGGGCCCGTCGTGGGTGTGGTCGAGGTGCATGGTGCGGCTCCATGGGGGTTGAGGAGGTGATCGGTGTCTACGAGGCGAAGAGGCGTACGGGCCAGGCGGCGTGCTGCTCGGCGGTGATGTCGAGGAGGGGCGCCGACGCGGCCGGCAGGGCGTCGACTCCGTCCCGCGCGGCGGCGGCGGCCCGGGAGGCCACGTCGTCCATGTCGGGCGCGAGCCGGGCGAGGACGGCGGTGGCCTGGAACGGGTCGAGGCTCAGCAGCCGTACGGCCGCCGTGGCGGGGCCGCTGACGGTCTCGTAGGCGACGCAGTGGGCGGCGTCCCGTGGTCCGAGGCCGGCGGCCCTGGCGGTGAGGCCGAGGACGACGGGCTGGTGGGCGCCGCGTGGGAACGCGGCGGCCAGCGCGTCGAGTTCGGGGCTGGGCCAGGTGGCGCGGGCGGCGCGCATCAGTTGTCGGCCGAGCTTGCGGGCGGTGGCGCGCAGGGCGGGCGACGGGGTGCGGGCGTCGGCGGCCGCGTCCAGGGCGCGCGGGTCCAGGCCGGTGGCGGCCGCGGCGGCCAGCGCTGCGGAGGTGAGGCCCGTGGTGTGCAGGCGGCCGCGGCAGAACGCCTCCAGGTCGGCGGCGTCTCGGATGCGGCCCGCCGCGACGGCGGGTTCGGCGCCCCCGGAGTGGGCGTGCCCGCCGGCGGGGAACCGCCCGTCGGCGAGCACGAGGAGAGCGGATCGGCTCATGGCGTACGTCCCTGGTCAGAAGAGGAAGTAGCGCTGGGCCATGGGCAGTTCGGCGGCGGGGGCCGGTTCGACCGGTTCGCCGTCGATGGTCACCGTGAAGGTGTCGGGGTCGACGTGGACGCGGGGCAGGGCGCTGTTCTCGCGCATGTCGGCCTTGGTGACGCCCCGGGTGTTGCGGGCGGCGACGAGGCGTTTGCCGAGACCGAGCCGGCCGGGCAGGGCGTCCTCGATCGCCGCCTCGGTGACGAAGTTGAGGGAGTTGCCCGCCGGTGCCTTGCCGTGCGCGCCGAACATCGGGCGGGGCATGACCGGCTGGGGGGTGGGGATGGAGGCGTTGGCGTCGCCCATCTGCGCGTAGGCGATCTGTCCGCCCTTGATGACGGTGAGGGGTTTGACGCCGAAGAAGGCGGGGTCCCAGAGCACCAGGTCGGCGAGTTTGCCGGGTTCGACGGAGCCGATCTCGTGGTCGAGGCCCTGGGCGACGGCGGGGTTGATCGTGTACTTGGCGACGTAGCGGCGGGCGCGGTGGTTGTCGGCGCGGCCGTCGCCGGGGAGGGGGCCGCGCCGTTTCTTCATCACGTGCGCGGTCTGCCAGGTCCGCATGACGACCTCGCCGATGCGCCCCATCGCCTGGGAGTCGGAGGAGATGATGGAGATGGCGCCGAGGTCGTGGAGGATGTCCTCGGCCGCGATGGTGGTGGGCCGGATCCGGGACTCGGCGAAGGCGAGGTCCTCGGGGACGGCGGGGTTGAGGTGGTGGCAGACCATCAGCATGTCGAGGTGTTCCTCGAGGGTGTTGACGGTGTGCGGCCGGGTCGGGTTGGTGGAGCTGGGCAGGACGTACGGCTCGGAGACGACCGTGATGATGTCGGGTGCGTGTCCGCCGCCGGCGCCCTCGGTGTGGTAGGCGTGGATGGTGCGGCCCGCGATGGCGGCGAGCGTGTCACCGACGAATCCGGCCTCGTTGAGGGTGTCGGTGTGGATGGCGAGCTGTGCGCCGCTCTCCTCGCAGACGCTCAGGCAGGCGTCGATGGCGGCCGGGGTCGCCCCCCAGTCCTCGTGGATCTTGAAGCCGAGGGCGCCGCCGCGCAGTTGTGAGCGCAGCGCCTCGTGCGACAGCGTGTTCCCCTTGCCGAGGAGCCCGATGTTGACGGGGAAGGAGTCGAGGGCCTCCAGCATGCGGCCGAGGTGCCAGGGGCCGGGGGTGACGGTGGTGGCTTTGGTGCCTTCGGCGGGTCCGGTGCCGCCGCCGATGAGCGTGGTGATCCCGGACGACAGGGCCTGGCCGATGAGGGTCGGCGAGATGAAGTGGACGTGTGCGTCGACGGCGCCCGCGGTGAGGATCCTGCCGTTGCCGGCGATGATCTCCGTCTCGGGGCCGATGACCAGCTCGGGGTGGACGCCGTTCATGGTGTCGGGGTTGCCGGCCTTGCCGATCCCGGTGATGCGGCCGTCGCGGATGCCGATGTCGGCCTTCACGATGCCCCAGTGGTCGATGACCACGGCGCCGGTGATGACGGTGTCGGGCGCGCCTTCGGCGCGGGTGGTCCTCGCCTGGCCCATGGACTCGCGGATGACCTTGCCGCCGCCGAAGACGGCTTCGTCGCCGGCGTGTCCGGGGCCGCCGGAGCGGTCCTCCTCGATCTCGATCAGCAGGTCGGTGTCGGCGAGCCGGATGCGGTCGCCGGTGGTGGGGCCGAACAGGTCCGCGTACACGGCCCGGTCGAGTGCGGCACGGCTGCGGTCAGTCATCGAGGGCGCCTCCGGTCTCGCCGCGCAGGCCAGGTACGACACGGAGCCCGGCGATCGGTACGAGTTCGACGTCGACGGGTACGCCGGGCTCGAAGCGCACGGCGGTACCGGCGGCGATGTTGAGCCGTAGGCCGTGCGCGGCCGCGCGGTCGAAGTCGAGGCCCGGGTTGGCTTCGGCGAAGTGGTAGTGGGAGCCGACCTGGACGGGCCGGTCGGCGGCGTTGAGCACGGTCAGCCGGGTGACGGGGCGGTCCTCGTTGATGAGGACGGGCCGGTCGGCGTAGAGGATCTCTCCGGGGATCACGGGTGCCGCTCCCCCGTCAGACGATCGGGTCATGGACGGTGACGAGCTTCGTGCCGTCCGGGAAGGTGGCCTCCACCTGGACGTCGTGGATCATCTCGGGGATGCCGTCCATGACGTCGTCGCGGGTGAGCACCGTCCGTCCGGACGCCATGAGTTCGGCGACGGTGCGGCCGTCGCGGGCGCCTTCCAGGATGTGCGAGGTGATGAGCGCGACGGCTTCGGGGTGATTGAGTCTCACCCCGCGGGCCCTGCGCTTCTCCGCCACGTCGGCTGCCACGTGAACGAGCAGACGTTCTTGCTCGTGCGGGGTCAGTTGCACGTTCCACCTCACAGTTCCCGCCCGGGGGCGCCCCGGGCGCAGCGGGACCCTATCCGGCTTCAACACTCTGTTGACCTGCGAGGACGAGTGTGTCGGAGAGATATTTCAAACTCCGGCACAAATTTTTCCGGGAGGTTAACGGGGCTTTTGCCGGCCCTTGGCCGGGGCGTCCTGGGCGTGGCCCATCGACATCAGGCCGCGCAGCCCGTCCTGGAGGATGCTCACGGGAGCCGAGCCGAACAGCGCCTGCTGGGCGGCGAATCCCTGCGCGGCGGCGATCATCGTCCTGGCGACGTGGTCGGCGGGGATGTCGCTCCGCATGAGACCGGCGGCCTGGTACGCCTCCACGACGCCCACCCAGGCGTGGCGCACCCGCGCGAAGCCCTCGCGCAGCACGTCGGACAGCCGTTCGTTGCGCAGGGTCTCGGTCCACACCTGGAACATCAGGCGCGGGAAGCTCTCCTCGCCGTCGTACGAGAGCCCGGACCGCTCGGAGAGCACCTCGTTCATCACCTTCCCCACCAGCGCGTCCGGCAGGGGCGGTGGGGTCTGGGCGGCGGCCGCCGCGAAGGTGGTGCCGATGGCGTCGAGGACTTCGGTGACGATGGCCTCGATCAGGTCGTCCTTGCCCCGGAAGTAGCGGTAGACGGCACCGGCGGAGAGGTCGACCTCGCGCAGGACGTCCTGCATCGATGTGGCATGGAAGCCGTTGCGGGCGAAGCAGCGCGCGGCGCCGTCGAGGATCTGACGGCGGCGGGCGTCGAGGTGTTCCTGGGATACGCGGGCCATGATCCCAAGGTAAAACGAACGTTCCTTCTTGACAAGGCGTACCTGGCGGCGGGACAGTGACGACGTCGGTAAAACGAACGATCCTTCTCTTTGGCTTCTCCGCTCCGCTCTGCCCCCTCTCCCCTCTCCGCTTCTCGGCTTCTCGGCTTCCCGGCTTCTCGCTTCTCGGCTTCTCTTCGTTCGGAGGCACTCGCATGTCCACCACACCCACGCGCCGCATGATCGCGGTGATGCTGCTCGTCCCGGCGGTCGTCGCCCTGGCGTTGTGGGCCTTCGCCTGGCCCGCCGCCCGTATCGCCCCGCGCGACCTCCCCGTGGCCGTCGCCGGACCACCGGCCGCGACGGCTCAGGTCGCCGAGCGCCTGGGGCGGCAGGACGGCGCCTTCGAGATCCACGGGTACGAGGACGAGGCCGCCGCCCGCGACGCCATCCAGGACCGGGTCGTATACGGCGCCGTCGTGGTGAGCCCCGAAGGGCCGCGCCTGCTCACCGCGTCGGCGGCCGGCCCCGCCGTGGCCCAGCTGCTCCAGCAGGCCATGACCGCCGCGGCCCCGGCCGGCACGCCGGTGCCCGTCGCGGATGTCGTCACCCCACCGCCCGGCGACCCCAGGGGCGGGGCGTTCGCCGCGAGCGTCCTGCCGCTGTCGCTGGCGGGCGTCGCGGCCGGAGCGGTGGTGACCCTGCTCGGGCTGCGTGGCCTGCGGGCCGCCACGGCGCTGGTCGGTGCCTCCACCCTGGTCGGACTAGTGGCGGTCGCGCTCGTACACGGCTGGCTGGGGGTGCTGGCGGGCGACTGGTGGATCGAGGCCGGGGCGCTCGCGCTGACGGCGCTGGCGACGGGTGCGGCCGTTGCGGGACTCGGGGCGCTGGCGGGACGGGCCGGGCTGGGACTCGGCGCCTTCCTGATGGTGCTGATCGGCAACTCGTTCTCCGGTGCGGCGAGCGCCCCGCAGCTGCTCCCCGAGCCGGCGGGGGCGCTCGGCCAGGTGCTGCCGCCCGGCGCGGGCACCGCACTGCTGCGGTCGGTCGCGTACTTCGACGGCGCCGCGTCCGGGACGGCGGCGCTCACACTCGCGGCGTGGGCCGGGCTCGGACTCCTGGCGGTCCTGGTGGCGGCCCGCCGTCGCGGCGGCGCCGCCGCGACGGACACCGTCGTCGGCGCCGGGCCGCGCAGGGAGGAGACGGCCCCGGCACCGGCCGCCTGATCACCGGAGCCCGCCGCGCACAGGCCGGCCGCGTGTTCCCGCCGTAGCGGACGGGGACACGCGGCCTTTCCGTATGCCGTCGACTGTCTTGTCACCGTCGGCACCCGCCCTGGGGCACTGGGGCCCTACCCGCGCCGAGGGTGAATTCATCGACACGTACCTCGCGGTGGTCGACCTGCTCGGCCGGATCAACCCGGCGCGCTCCACGCACACCTATGGCGCGCTGCGCGCCGCGCAGGCGCTGGTCGCACGGGCGTCCGCGCTGCGGGACGCCGTGACGTCGATGCACGACAGGGGCGGACATGAGGTGCACGCGCGGACCCTGGCGCGTGCGCTGCGCGCGCTGGACGGCGAGCGGCGTACCGGGAGGGTGACACTGCCTCAGGACCGCGCGGGGTGACCCGTTTGGCGTCGTGGGGCACCACATGGCCCTCGTCCGGACGGCGTACGCAAAGGGACGAATTTCGTACGGGGCGAGTTGCGGTGGCGCTGTACTCGTTTGGCGGAGCACCCTGCTCCGCCGCTGGTACCGGGATCAACAGCCCTCGCCCAACCGGCTGAACAGCCATTTTGTCCACCCGAACGGATCAGTCGTGACCAGGGTCACACCATGTCGTTCGCGCTCTGCAATCGGCGATCGGACGGGAAAGATCCGTGGCGACGACAAGCCCCCGCCACCGCGGCGGGGCGGTCCGGGCGGACGCCGAATCCTGCCGCCGGCCGGACGACGGGTCGACACGAGTGGATCGGCAGGAGTGGAGGACCCGAGCAAGCCGGGGCGACCACCGCGTCCAGCGGACCGGTCCCCCTTGGGGTGAAGCCGCGCGGGCGGCCGGGCATCTTCGTCAAGCCCGAACCCGACAGGTCATCCTTCACAGGCGGCTGACGAAGGGTTGCGCATGAACGCGCAGAATCATGTCCCGTCTCTGTCCCGTCTGTCCCGGGCGGGCGCCGTATCGGCCCTGACCCTCGCCGCCGTCGGCGGCACGCTGCTGGCGCCGGACGCCGCTCCCGAGGCGAACGCCGCGCCCGCCTACGCCAACAAGGCCCTGAACGTCGCCGCGTCGAAGAGGGGCGCCCCCTACCAGTACGGGGCGACCGGGCCGTACCGCTTCGACTGCTCCGGGCTGACGCTCTACTCGTACAAGAAGGCCGGCAAGAAGCTGCCCCGGACCGCGCAGCAGCAGTACAACTCGACGCGGCGCATCTCGGCGGGCAGCCGCCAGAAGGGAGACCTCGTGTTCTTCCACGGTGGCCGCGGCGTCTACCACGTGGGGATGTACGCCGGGAACAACAAGATCTGGCACTCCCCCAAGACCGGCTCGTGGGTGAAGCTGGACCGCATCTGGTCCTCGTCGGTCTCGTACGGGCGGGTGCGCTGACGCACCGGCCGGGCTCGGCATGAACGGCGGTACAGGGGCATTCGTCCGCGATGTCCGGCGACAGCCCCTGTACCGCACGCGAGAGCGGGGCGGCGGGGCGGACGGCGGGACCGAGTCGGGCACGCCGGTGACGCCGAGGAACGGGGCGGCGGAGACGCCGAGGAACGGGGCGGCGGAGACGCCGAGGAACGGGGCGGCGGAGACGCCGAGGAACGGGGCGGCGGTGACGCCGAGGAACGGGGCGGCGGTGACGCCGAGGAACGGGGCGGCGGCACCGCTCTCGTGGGGGTCGGCGGTCAGCTCTGGACGGGCACGCTCCAGGGCAGGGCGATCCACACCGTCTTGCCGCCCTCGTCGGTCGGGGTGACCGAGAGCCGGCCGCCGCACTCCGCCGTCAGCCAGCGGATGATCACCATGCCCCGGCCGTTGTCCTGTTGCACGGCGGCGGGCAGCCGCTGGGGCCAGCGGGGATGGCTGTCCGTGACGCCGATGCGCAGGCGCTCCTCGCGGTCCAGGCGCAGGTCCACCGTGAAGGTGGGCGACTGCCCGAAGGTGTGCTGGACGGCATTGGTGGCGAGCTCCGAGACGATCAGCCGGACCGTGTCGCCGATGTCCGTCCCGCCGGGGAGGCCCCATTCCGCGAGCACGTCCGCCACGTATCTGCGGGCGGCGGAGACCGAGGCGGGATCGCTCGGCAGAGTGACGGATGCTTCCTGATGATCTGCCATGGCGACGCTGTCCCTTTCCCACCGAGGCCGGACTCCGACATGTCGCGGATGCGTGACGAGAAACGGCCGCGGATTGTGCTTCCGCCAGACTGCCACTTATGTCGCGCCTGGTGGGAGCGATCCACCAAGATATGCATATATCTGTCGCTCAAAGCGGTGAACTCTGCTACGCGAGAACGGATTCGGCGGGCAGACTGAGGGGTTGACCCGGGACGGGAGGGGGTCGGGAGGAGTCTGCCATGGGCGGCACACGGCACGGGCCGGCGGTACGACGGCGCAAGCTGGGCGAGGAGTTGCGCGGGTTGCGTCTCGCCGCGGGGCTCACCAGCCGTGAGGCCGCCCGGCTCGTGGGCTGGCACCAGTCGAAGGTGAGCCGCATCGAGACCGGGACCAGTGGCGTCACCCACGTCGACGTGACCCGGCTGCTCGACGCGTACGGGGTCGACGACCTCCGGCTGCGGGCGCTGCTGGAGACGCTGGCCGGGGCGGCGGACGGCAGCCGTACGGGGTGGTGGCACGCGTACCGGGGGGTGATCCCGCAGCAGTACCGGGACTTCATCAGCCTGGAGGCGCAGGCGTGCGCGGCACGGACGCTGGAGACGTCCGTCGTGCCGGGCCTGCTGCAGACACCCGCGTACGCGCGGGCGGTGACCCGGGCGGCGCTGGAGGGGCTGCCGACGCAGACCGTCGACTCGCTGGTGCGGGTGCGGATCGCCCGCCAGGAGGTGCTGCGCGGGGAGCGGCCGCTGCGGCTGGAAGCGGTGGTCGACGAGGCGGTGCTGCGGCGGCAGGTGGGCGGGCCCGGGGTGATGCGGGAGCAGTTGCGCGCACTGCTGGAGCCCGCGCGGTTGCCCCATGTGCGGCTGCAGGTGCTGCCGTTCGCGACGGGCGGGTACGTGGGACTCTCCGGGTCTTTCGTTATCTTCTCCTTTCCGAACATTTCTGATCTGGATGTGGTTGTTCTCGACCACTTGACGAGTAGCCTCTACTTGGAGCGCACGGAAGACCTCGAGGCGTACGGCGCCGCGTTCCGCACCATGCAGGCCCACGCCCTGACGCCCGAGGACTCGTTGGATCTCATCGCCGGGATCAGTGCCGGCGCGTAGGGAGGGGCACCCCCATGTCTGCTTACCTCGCACAGCACGACACCGCGCAGTGGCGGCGCAGCAGCCGCAGCGTCGGGATGAACAACTGCGTCGAGACGGCTCACCTCGGCCCCGGCCGGTACGCCGTACGCGACTCGAAGGACACCGCCAGGCCGCCACTGCGGTTCTCCGCCACGGCCTGGGGCGCGTTCGTCTCCTCGCTGCGCGCTCAGTAGGCGGGAGCCGTACGGAGGATCGTCGCCACCGCTCCGTCGATCTGATCTTCGGTCAGGTCGGCGCGGGCGGTGAGCCGGAGCCGTGAGACGCCGTCCGGCACGGACGGCGGCCGGAAGCAGCCCACGGCGAGCCCCTCGTCCCGGCAGTCGGCGGCCCACCGCACGGCCTGCTCCGGCGACGGTGCCCGTACCGACACCACCGCCGCGTCAGGCCGTACCGCGGATAGGCCCGCCGCCGTGAGCCGCCCGTGCAGGGTGGCCGCCACCGCACGGGCGCGGGCGGCGAGCTCCGGCTCGCGGCGCAGCAGGCGCAGGCTCTCCAGCGCGGCACCGGCCGCGGCGGGCGCCAGGCCCGTGTCGAAGATGAACGTCCGGGCGGCGTTGACCAGGTGCTCGATGACCCGGGCGGGCCCGAGGACCGCACCGCCCTGGCTGCCCAGGGACTTGGAGAGCGTGGCCGTGGCGACGACGTCGGGCGCGCCCGCGAGCCCCGCCGCGTGCGGGGTGCCCCGGCCCCCGTCGCCGAGGACGCCGAGGCCGTGCGCGTCGTCGATGACCAGGGCGGCGCCGTGCGCGCGGCAGGCGGCGGCGAACCCGGCCAGCGGGGCCGCGTCGCCGTCGACCGAGAACACCGCGTCGGTGACGACCAGCGCGCGCCGCCCGGGGGCGGCCTCCAGCGCCTTCCGTACGGAGTCCGGGTCGGAGTGCGGCACGACCGAGGTCTCGGCGCGGGAGAGCCGGCAGCCGTCCACGATCGAGGCATGGTTGCCCGCGTCGGAGACGATCAGCGAGTCCCGGCCGGTCAGCGCCGTCAGGACGGCCAGGTTGGCGGCGTACCCGGAGGAGAAGACGAGGGCGGCCTCGAACCCGCAGAAGTCGGCCAGCTCGCGTTCGAGCTCGGTGTGGAGCGCGGTGGTGCCGGTGACCAGCCGTGAACCGGTGGCACCGGCGCCCCAGCGGTGGGCGGCGGCCGCGGCCGCCGCCGTCACCTCCGGCCTGCGGGTGAGCCCGAGGTAGTCGTTGCTCGCGAGGTCCAGCGACTCCGACCGGGCGGGGCGCGGGCGCAGCACCCGGACCAGACCGGCGGCCGCGCGGCGGCGCGCCTCCGTGTCGGTCCAGTCGAACGGGGCCGTGGGCGTCTCTGGATCCATGTCCGGGTCCCTTTTGTAGGCAGCGCACAGACCCTAACCAAGAAGGTGCGTGGTCAGAGTGTGGCCATGCACACACCCCAGACGGCCGTCGTTGTGGAGTTCCTCCTTGGCCGGAGGGTGTGCCGTAGGCCAGGATCGCCCCCATGGACCTGTTGAACACGCTGGTGGACAAGGGGCTTCGGCGCGAGCTGCCGACCCGCGAAGAAGCGCTCGCCGTGCTGGCGACCTCCGACGACGAACTCCTGGACGTGGTGGCCGCCGCCGGCAAGGTGCGCCGCCAGTGGTTCGGCCGCCGGGTGAAGCTCAACTACCTGGTCAACCTGAAGTCGGGCCTGTGCCCGGAGGACTGTTCGTACTGCTCCCAGCGGCTCGGTTCCAAGGCGGAGATCCTCAAGTACACCTGGCTGAAGCCGGAGGAGGCGTCGCAGGCGGCGGCCGCGGGTGTGGCGGGCGGCGCCAAGCGGGTCTGCCTGGTCGCCAGCGGCCGGGGCCCGACGGACCGGGACGTCGACCGGGTGTCCAGGACCATCGAGGCGATCAAGGAGCAGAACGAGGACGTCGAGGTGTGCGCCTGCCTCGGGCTCCTCTCGGACGGCCAGGCCGAGCGGCTGCGTGAGGCGGGTGCCGACGCCTACAACCACAACCTGAACACGTCCGAAGGGACGTACGGGGACATTACGACGACCCACACCTACGCCGACCGTGTGGACACCGTGCAGAGGGCGCACGCCGCCGGACTGTCCGCCTGTTCCGGTCTGATCGCGGGCATGGGCGAGAGCGACGAGGACCTCGTCGACGTGGTCTTCGCGCTGCGCGAGCTCGACCCGGACTCGGTGCCGGTCAACTTCCTCATCCCGTTCGAGGGCACCCCGCTCGCCAAGGAGTGGAACCTCACCCCGCAGCGGGCGCTGCGCATCCTGGCGATGGTCCGGTTCGTCTGCCCGGACGTCGAGGTACGGCTCGCCGGCGGGCGCGAGGTGCACCTGCGGTCGATGCAGCCGCTCGCGCTGCACCTGGCCAACTCCATCTTCCTGGGCGACTACCTGACCAGCGAGGGCCAGGCCGGCAAGGCCGACCTGGAGATGATCGCGGACGCCGGGTTCGAGGTGGAGGGCGCGGACACGACGACGCTGCCCGAGCACCGCGTGGACGCGGCGGCGGCCGGGTGCGGCACCGGCGGCGGGTGCGGCTCGGACTCCGGCTCCGGTGGTGTGTGCGGCTCGCCGGCCGACACCGCGGGCCCGTCGGCCGACACCGCCGGAGCGCCGGCGCAGGCCGCTTCCACCGCGCGCACGGACCTGGTGGCGGTGCGCCGCCGGGGCGCGGGAACGGATCTCGCGCCCAATGCCTGAGCCCCTGTACGGCCCCGGCGAGCTGCTCGCGCTGGACAGGGAGCACGTGTGGCACCCGTACGGCCCCATGCCCGGGCGCACGGATCCGCTGGTCGTGGAGTCGGCGTCCGGGGTGCGGCTCCGGCTCGCCGAACCCGCGCACGGCCGGGACGAGTTGATCGACGGCATGTCGTCGTGGTGGTCGGCGGTGCACGGCTACAACCACCCGGTGCTCAACGAGGCCGCGCGCGGCCAGCTCGACCGGATGAGCCATGTGATGTTCGGCGGGCTCACCCATGAGCCGGCCGTCCGGCTCGCCACCCGGCTGGTGGAGATCACCCCCGGGCCGCTGCGGCACGTCTTCCTCAGCGACTCCGGGTCGGTGGCCGTCGAGGTCGCCGTGAAGATGTGCCTGCAGTACTGGCGGTCGACGGGCCGCCCGGCCAAGCGGCGGCTGCTGACCTGGCGCGGCGGCTACCACGGCGACACCTGGCAGCCGATGTCCGTGTGCGATCCCGACGGCGGCATGCACGAGCTGTGGTCGGGGGCCCTGCCGCGGCAGGTCTTCGCCGGGCCGCCGCCCGCCGCGTACGAGGAGGAGTACGCGGACGGGCTGCGGGAGCTGATCGGGCGGCACGCGGACGAGCTCGCCGCCGTCATCGTGGAGCCGGTGGTGCAGGGCGCGGGCGGGATGCGCTTCCACTCGCCCGCGTATCTGCGGGTGCTGCGGGAGGCCTGCGACGAGCACGACGTCCTGCTGGTGTTCGACGAGATCGCGACCGGTTTCGGCCGCACGGGCACCCTGTTCGCGGCCGAGCAGGCGGCGGTGTCACCCGATGTGATGTGCCTGGGCAAGGCGCTCACCGGCGGCTATCTGTCGATGGCCGCGACGCTCTGCACCGCGCGGGTGGCCGACGGGATCTCGCGGGGCGAGGTGCCGGTCCTGGCGCACGGCCCCACGTTCATGGGCAATCCGCTCGCCTCGGCCGTGGCCTGCGCCTCGATCGATCTGCTGCTGTCCCAGGACTGGGCGCGGGAGATCAAGCGGCTGGAGGCGGGGCTGCGCGACGGGCTGGCTGCGGCACACGACGTGCCCGGTGTACGGGACGTCCGGGTCCTCGGCGCGATCGGCGTTGTCCAGCTCGACCACCCGGTCGACATGGCGGCGGCGACGGCCGCGGCGGTACGGACGGGCGTGTGGCTGCGCCCGTTCCGCGACCTGGTGTACGTGATGCCGCCGTACGTCACCGGCGACGACGATCTCGCGACGATCTGCCGCGCCGTGTGCGCCGCGGCACGGGAGGGCTGACATGACGGTCATGGTGATCAGCGGCACGGGTACGGAGATCGGCAAGACGGTGGTCACGGCCGCCGTCGCCGCCCTGGCGCGCGCCGCGGGCCGGTCGGTCGCCGTGCTGAAGCCCGCGCAGACCGGTGTCGGTCCGGACGAGCGGGGCGACGCGGACGAGGTGGTACGGCTCGCCGGGGACGGCGTACGGGGCGTGGAGCTCGGGCGGTTCCCCGAGCCGCTCGCGCCCGCGACCGCCGCGCGGCGGGCCGGGCTCGCCCCGGTACGGCCGCACGACGTGGCGGAGGCCGCCGCGAAGCTGGCCGCCGAACACGACCTCGTCCTGGTGGAGGGCGCCGGCGGGCTCCTGGTGCGGTTCGACGACGAGGGCGGCACGCTCGCGGACGCGGCCCGGCTGCTGGACGCCCCCGTGCTGGTCGTCGCGCCCGCCGGTCTCGGCACGCTCAACATGGCGGCGCTCACCGGCGAGGCGCTGCGGGCACGCGGGCTGACCCAGGCGGGTGTGGTCGTCGGCAGCTGGCCCGACCGGCCGGGCCTGGCCGAGCGGTGCAACCTCGTCGACCTGCCGGACGCGGCGGGCGCCCCGCTGCTGGGCGCCGTGCCGCAGGGCGCGGGCACGCTGCGGCCCGCCGCGTTCCGCTCGGCGGCCGGGGCGTGGCTGGCCGCCGAACTCGGCGGCACCTGGGACGCGGCCGCCTTCACCGCCCGCGCGCACGCCCTCTGACGTGACCGGGCGGCCCGGCGCGCGGCGTGCGGGCGCGTGGGACGGGAGCGCGCGAACGGGCCCCGAGGGGTGCCGGGGCGCTCTCCGGGCCGTACGCTCGTGATCATGAGAGCGACTGTCAGTGAGATCGTCTTCGACTGTGCGGACCCGGCGGCGCTCGTGCGGTTCTGGGCCGCGCTGCTGGGCGGCGACCCGGTCGACCGGAGCCCCGACTGGTCGTACGTCGAACCGCCCGGGTTCGTCCGGATCGCTTTCCAGCGGGTCCCGGAGGGCAAAGCGGTCAAGAACCGGATCCATCTGGACCTGGAGGCGGACGATGTCGCCACCGCGCCGGAGGAGGCCGTACGGCTCGGCGCGGTGCGCGTGGGGGCCGTCGTCACGGACGCTCAGGGCGACTTCCAGGTGATGCGGGACCCGGAGGGCAACGAGTTCTGCTTCGTGGACGGCTGACCCGGCCGGTACGGGGGACAATCCCTGTGTCGTCCCGTCCCGTTCCGTTCCTCTCGCCAGGAGGTCCGCGATGCCGGATCGCAGCAGTGCCGGGATTCCCCCGGACGCCGTCCACCATCCGCTGTTCGCCCGGTTCTACGCCCGCGTCAGCGTCCGGGCCGACGTCAAGGGCGGCATCGCCGCGTACCGGAAGGAGCTGCTGGACGGGGTATCGGGGCGCGTCATCGAAGTGGGCGCGGGCAACGGCCTGAACTTCGCGCACTACCCCCGTACGGTGTCGGAGGTCGTCGCGCTGGAACCGGAACGGCGGCTGCGCCGGATGGCGGTCGCCGCCGCCCTGCGCGCCGAGGTCCCGGTGGACGTCGTCCCGGGCGCGGCGGAGGCCATGCCGGTGAAGAGCGAGGCGTTCGACGCGGCGGTCGCGTCGCTGGTGCTGTGCACCGTACGGGATCTGTCCCGCTCGCTCGCCGAACTGCGGCGGGTGCTGAAGCCCGGCGGTGAACTGCGGTTCTTCGAGCACGGGGTGGCGCCGGGGCATGCCCTCGCCCTGGCCCAGCGGACCCTGGACCGGACGGTGTGGCCGAGGCTCTTCGGCGGCTGCCACACCGCCCGCGACCCGCTGCGCGCGATCGAGGCGGCGGGGTTCGAGATCCTGACGTACCGCAGGCTCCGGGTACCGGAGAAGGGCCCGCTGCTGCCGACGTCCCCGTGTGTGATCGGGGTGGCGCGACGGCCGGACACGGACACCTGACGGCGTGTGTTCCGGGTTCGGCGCACAGTGCGTTTCGGCTAGGGTGATCACCTCTGGAGGTGACGCCCTGTGCCCGAGCAGGAGGAGCTGTTCGCCGCGGTCGACGCGCTGCTGGCCGAGGCGGCCCAGGAGGCGCTGCCGGCGCCGGACGAGCGGAAGCGGCTGCGCGAGGCCGCCGGACTGAGCCAGGAGCAGATCGCCAAGGCGCTGTCCGTGCGCCGCGAGACGGTGACCGCGTGGGAGTCGGGCCGTACCGACCCGCGCCCCCCGAAGCGCGCCGCGTACGCCAGGCTGCTGGACGGCCTGGCCGAGCGCCATCCGCCGTCGCGGTCCCCGTCGCCGTCGGCTCCGCCGTCGGTTTCGCCCGCACAGCCGTCGCCGCCGTCGCCCGCGCCACCGGTCGAGGCCCCGGCCGCCGTGCCCGCGGCCGGTCCCGCCGCACCCGTCGCTGTGCCGGTGCGGAAGACGGCACCGCTCGCACGCCCCCGGTCGGCACCCGCGCCCGCGGCCTCGCCCGCCGGACCGGTCGATCCGCGGTTCGCGCACGGGCCGCTCGCCGTACTGGACGGGGACGGCAACGCGTACTGCGCGGACGGCCTGGTCCTCGACTGCCCCGCCGGCGACGTCCCGTCGCTGGTGGAGTGGGCCCTCTCCGAGGCCCGGATCGGCGCTCCCCGGCTGCACCGGTACGGCAAGGACGCCGATCCGCTGGTCGTGCTCACGGAGGCCGCCGCCGTACGCCTCGGCCTGCCGGCGGAGCTGGCGGACCGGCGCGGGCTGCGGCTGCCCGACGACCACGCGGTCGTGCGCGCCGTCACGCGCGCCAAGTGGCGGCTCACACGACGCGGGTTCGGCCCGTGGGCGAGGATCTACCGGCCCACGGACGGCGGCAGGCGCCAGTGCGTGCAGCTCGCGGTGGTGCCGTGGGGTGCGCTGGACAGCAGGGCGTGGGGCGGCGCCGCCGAGCTGGCGCCGCCGGACCTCGCCGCCGCGCTCACCGCGTACGCGACACGGGTGCTGACCCCGTGCGGTTCGACCGCCGTGTCAGGTCTGGAGCTGATGACGGCGCTGCGCCCGCCGACCCGTGCCGTCCGGGACGCGTCCACGGACACCTGGGTGCCGGGGCCGGTGCCGGGTTCGCTGACCGCGCCCGTGGACCCGGCCCCGCCCGAGGCGCCCGACGAGCACCCGGTGGTCGCCGCCCGCTGTCCGCGCGGGCACGCGCGCACGCCTGCGGAGGTCCTGGTCGAGGAGGCGTACGACTGGATCCGGGACCCGGAACTGCTGACGGACGACGAGTGCGCGCTGCCGTACGCGGTGGGCATCGACGTGAACATGGCGTTCGCGGCGGCCGCGAACCGGCTGACCGTCGGCCTCGGCGCGCCGGTCCACCGGGTGGCGCCGGTGTTCGACAAGAAGGTGGCGGGCTGCTGGCTCGTGGATCTGTCGCCGGTGGAGCTGGACCCGCGGCTGCCGAGTCCGTTCACGCCGCACGGCGGGCGGCCGGAGGGACCGGCCTGGTACGCCACGCCGACGGTCGCGTACGCGGAGGAGCTCGGCCACCGCGTACGGCCGGTGGAGGCGTATGTGCGCCCCGACAGCGGACCGTACCTGGACGCCTGGTACACCCGGCTGCGCGATGCGTACATGCTCACGATGGAGCGGCTCGGGGTCCGCGCGGGGCTCTCCGACGCGGAGTTCCTGGCGGCGATGGAGCGGCACAGGGAGGCGGACCCCCGTGAGGCGGCCGTCCTTGCGGCGGTCAAGTCGACGGTGAAGGGCGGCATCGGCAAGCTGCGCGAGCGCCCGCAGGGTGCGGGATACCGCCCCGGTGAGCGGTGGCCGGCGCTGGAGCGGCCGACCTGGCGGCCGGACATCCGCGCGGCCGTCATCTCGGCGGCGCGCGTCAACATGCACCGCAAGATGGTGCGGCTGACGCGGGCGGGGCTGTACCCGATCGCGGTGCTCTCGGACTGCGCGGTGTATCTGTCGCCGGGGCCGGGGCCGCTGGACCTCCTGCCCCGGACCGCCGACGGCAAGCCGTTGCCGGGCGGGTTCCGGCTGGGCGTGTCGCCCGGCATGGTGAAGCACGAGGGGACCCAGTCGCTGGTGTGGGCCGTGCGGATGCTGGACGAGGGCCACAATCCGGCACGGCACATCAAGGGCACGGACGCCGCCGCCGGCGGGGAGTAGGAGAGGGCCGTGGGCATCCTCCAGGAGAGCCTGGACCGGGCGGCGGAGCACACGTTCACGCGCCCCGTCCCCAAGTCGGCGGTCGCGCAGATGCGTTTCCTGGTCCGCAGCGAGAAGGGCTCGACGCTGGCGGTCGCGCGGCGGCTCGGCGTCACGCGGCGGACGGTGGAGCGGTACGTGAAGGGCCAGATCAGGCACCCGCGTCCCGAACTGGCCGCACGGCTGCTCGCGGAGACGCGGAAGAGCTGGCAGCCGCGCGTGCGCAGGCGGGCGCGGGAGGCCGCGGCCACGACGGGCGGCATCGTCATCGAGACCCGGGCGCGGTTCGGGTTCACCGCCGCGCCCGGCAGCACGGACGACTCGCGGCTGCGGCTCATCACCCAGCACCTGCCGCCCGGCTACGCGGCGCGGCTGTTCGACGCGCAGGCCGGCGGGGCGACGGAACGGCAGCTGCGGGACATCGCGGCGGAGGCGCTGCAGGAGCAGTACTTCAAGGACCACGGGCGCCGGGCGCCGGGCCTGCGGGTCGAGTTCACGGACATCGACTACGTGGAACTGGAGTACTGATACGCGCGACGGGAGCGCCGAACCTCCGAGGAGCCGAGCCGAAGCACGGCAGTGGTCGTACAGGCGGGCCTGTTGTCACCGGCGCGGCGGAGTACGCGCGGGTTCCGGGGGCGTGCTGACGGCCTGGCTGTGCACGGGTTGTTGGACACGGGCCGCCGTCGACGCGGGCAGGGCCTGGCTCGGTTCGGGACGGGCAGGTCGGGGGCGGGTCCGCGGACGGTGTCGGTCATCTCTTGTCGGCGCATGCCTCCGCCTCCGTCAGGTACCGCGCGACCGGCCCCAGCGTCAGCATCCCGCTCGCCCCGCCCGCGTGTTCGGTGCGGGCGGGGCGCAGGGCCGTTGCCGCGCGGGCGGCGACCGAGCGCTCGCCGAGGCGGGCGGCGGCGTGGGCGGTCAGGCACCAGAGTGCCTCCTGCATGTGATCAGGGGGTGGTTCGGGCGTCATGGTCAGGGCGGTGCGGGCCTCCTCGGCCCGGTTCCGGGCGAGCAGCACCAGGGGCTGCGTCCAGGGGCGGTACGGGCCCCAGTCGAGAGCGGGGTCGGTGGGCGCGGGACGGCCGTGCAGGAGACGCAGGCCCAGGAGGGCGAGGGCGAACAGGCCCCGGTGCAGCCCCGGCATGCCCGCTGTTTCGGCGAGGGCGTCTTCGGCGGCGCGGTAGTGCGCTGCGGCCGTGGCGGCGGCCGGTCCGCCCGGTGCGGTGCTGCGGGCGGCCGTGACCCGGGCCCGGAACCATTCGGTGAGTACGGGGACGAGCGAGGCCTCGGTGCTGATGGCGAGCTGCTCGGCGGCCTCGGCGTGTGTGGTCGCGGCGTCGAGGTCGCCGAGAGCGGAGGCGGATTGCAGGCGGATGAGCCGGCCGAGCACGACGAAGTCCGGCAGCCTGTGCCAGGTGGCCAGGTCGAGGATCTCGGAGCCGATCACGTCCCGTGCCGCCGCGAGCCCGGGCCGGGTGAAGGACTGGAGGAACACGCCGTTGAGGGCGAACACCAGCAGGGCGGGATCGCCCAGCTCCCGGGCCAGCGCCTCGGCCTCGCGCGCGGCCTGCCCGGCGCGCCTCCGTTCGGCTGCGGACAGATCGGCGCTGCGGCTCTCGACCGCGACGGTGGCCAGCAGGCGGGCGCGCAGTTCGGCGGGGCCGTCGGTGCCGAGCGCGGTGAGCGTACGCTCGGCCGCCGCGACGACGGCACGGGACTGATCGGGATCGTCGGCCCGGCTCCAGAGGGCCGGCACGTCGTAGGCGCCGATGACGCGGGCGGTCAGGGCGATGTCTCCGGTGCGCTCCGCCGCCTGGGCGGCGGCGAGGCGGTCGCGCCGCGAGTGGACGAGGGCGTCACCGCCCGCCAGGGCCAGGGTGCGCGCCAGTTCCACGGTGGTGCGCGGTCCGAGTCGTACGCCTGCGGTCCACACGGTGGGCGGGGGCTGGAGCGTCGTGGCTCCACGGAGAATGTCCGTCTCCAGACGCCGGAGGTCGGCACCGGGGTCGAGCCCGAGCTGGTCCGCGAGCATCGTGCGGGCGCGGCGCAGGGTGGCCAGTGCGTCCGCCTGACGGCCTGCCCGGTGCAGTGCGCGGGCCAGCAGCCCCCAGGCCGGCTCACGCCAGGGGTGTTCGGTGACGTGGGCGCCCAGCTCAGCGACCAGATCGGCTCCTGAACCGGAGTCGAGGATGAGGCGGGCGCGCAGTTCCAGCCCCTCCAGCCTCAGCTCCTCCAGCCGGGTCCGTTCGCGCTGCGCCCACGCGGAGCCGGTCACATCGGCGTAGGCGGGGCCGCGCCAGGCCGCGAGGGCCGCGTCGAGGTCGGTCAGCGCATCGGGTGCACGCCGGGCGCGGGCCAGGGCGTCCTCGAACCGGTGGACGTCCACGGTGTCGCGCGGCAGGCGCAGCGCGTAGCCGGGTCCTACCGTGACGAGGACGCGCGGCGGGGTGCGGGGTGGCCGGCCGGGTTCGATGGCGCGGCGCAGCGCGGCGACGAACGTACGCAGCGCGCCTACGGCGCGCACCGGCGGCTCGGCCCACAGGTCGTCCACGAGGGTGTCGGTGGGGACCATCCGTCCCCCGGCGGCGACGAGCCGGGCGAGTACCTCGCGGTGGCGGGGTCCACCCAGGTCGACCGGGGTGCCGTCGTCGCGGAGGGCCCGCACGGCACCGAGTACGTCGATTCGCATGCCCTCCATCTTCCGTGCCCCGGGTGGGCGGCGTCGAAGCGTACTGATCGGCTGCTGATCGCCGCCGCCCACGCTGATCCCGTCAGTCCCGGGGCCAAGGCTTTCGCCGGTCCCCCGACCCCAGAGAAGGGCCTTTCATGACTCTCACCATCCCCGGCTTCGACCACGTCCGTCTGCCCGGCGCCGACGGAGTGGAGCTGGCAGCCGCCGTCGGCGGCAGCGGCAGCCCGGTCGTGCTGCTGCACGGCTTCCCCCAGACCCACCTGATGTGGCGGCACGTCGCCGAGCGGCTCGCCGGCGAGCACACGGTGATCTGTCCCGACCTGCGCGGCTACGGCGCCAGCGACAAGCCGGTGGCCACCGGCCCCGAGGTGTACTCCAAGCGCTCCATGGCCGCCGATGTCGTCGCCCTGGCGGCGGCGTTCGGCCATGAGCGCTTCGCCCTGGTCGGCCACGACCGGGGTGCCCTGGTCGCCTTCCGGGCGGGACTGGATCATCCCGAGACCCTCACCCATCTGGGCGTCCTCGATGTCGTGCCGACCCTGGACATGTGGAACGTCCTGCACGGTGTCCCGGCGGCGGTCGGCTACCACCTGTTCCTCATGGCGCAGCCGCCGGGGCTGCCGGAGACGATGATCGCCAACAGCGCCGACGCCTACTTCGGCTCCTTCCTCGACGCGTGGGCCGGGGACCCGGCCGCCATGCCGGAACCGGTCCGGGCCGCGTACCTGCGGGCGAGCGCCGCGGCCGTGCCGTCGATCGTCGCGGACTACCGGGCGTCGGCGGGCATCGACGTCACACACGACCAGGCGGACCGGGACGCCGGTTCGCAGCTGGCCATGCCCGTGACGGTCGTCCAGCAGGACTGGGGCGCGCGACTGGGCTACGACGCCGCCGCGGTCTGGCAGGCGTGGGCACCGGACCTGGACCACCGGCTGACCGGCGCGGGGCACTTCATGGCCGAGGAGGCGCCCGACGAGATCGCGGAGGCGATTCGCGACCTGCTGCTCCGCTGAGCCCTCCACCCGGGCCACGGGAGGCGGCGGGCGAGCCCTGGATCCCCGGTGCCGGATCGGCCCCCTGATCCGGCGGCCACCGACGACACGGACCGGGGGCGTGGGCGGGGAGGCGGCCGATGGGCGCCGGGGAGCCGGCCCCGGCCGTCCCCTCCCCCGTGCTGTCAGGCCATCTCGACGTAGCGGTGGACCCGGTCGAAGCGCCGGGCCGCCACGTCCCGGCGGCGGACCACCCAGTGGGCCACGCCGGAGTCCAGTTCGCTGACGTCGTCGCCACACCTCCAGGTGGCCAGGAGAGTCCAGTCGTCGGCGCCCTCTCCGTGGGCCGCACCGCCCTGCCCGGAGGGGCCGGCCTCTTCGGGGTCGCGGGCGTAGTGGACGGGGTCGTTCTGGGGCGAGACCGGATGGCCGCCGATCTGCAAGGCCCAGGGCGGGCGGTAGCCGCCCACGTCTGCCCAGGCGTCGCCGAGTTCCTCGGCGAGTTCGAACTGCTCTTCCTCGGGGAAGCCGCCCCATCTGTCGAGGGCGAAGCTCTCCGGCATCTGCGCGCTCGGCTGGTGCCAGACCGTGCGGAGCTCACGCGGCCGGTACGGCTCGCGCCGGCTGTGTGCGAGGGGGCTCAGGGTTGTCGGGGTCCCGGCGGGGACGTACAGCACCGCGTCGGGCACCTGTCCACCGATGCCGTGCACATCGGTGCCGGAGAAGAGGAGCAGGTGGCCGTCGGCGGGGAGCGGGAGGCCGGTGGCGCCCGGCGGGAGAGCCGCGAGGTCGACGGAGGCCACGAAGGGATCGGACGGCCTCGGCGCGCCGTGCGGCAGCAGGGGGTCGCCGCCGACCCGGGCCACGAGGGGACCGTCACCGCCCTCCGCCAAGTACACCGCCGGACGGGCGACGCGTATCCATTCCTCCGCCTCCTCCGCCGGCAGACCCAGGGATGCCGCCTCGGCCCGGAAGCGGTTCACTCTGTCCATGTTCGCGTCGGTCACCGGGCCACCCTAACGGGCTGGCGGAAGGGCATGGCGGGACCCGACTCCCGGGCGGACAAAGCGATGTGGCGCGAGCGAAGTGATGTGGCGCGAGCGACCTTGAAGCGTGATGCCGGCACGGACGCGGTGTGCCGGTGGTGACACGTCCGCCGGGTGGTGGGCGGACGCCCGGACGGCGGCGTCTCACGGCTGAAGGCCGCCGAGCAGTCCGCTGCCCGGGCCTCCGGCCCGTACGGGATCGCCTGGTTCACCCCCGGAGGGTGGCGAGCCAGTCGGTCAGCAGGCGGTTGACCTCGTCGGGGCGCTCCTGCTGGATCCAGTGACCGCAGTCCTCCAGGAGGTGGGAGGCCGACAGGCCGGGGAGGGTGGTGGGGTAGGCGTCGATGGCGTCAGCCATCCAGGTGGTGGAGGCGTCCAGTGCGCCGCCGATGAACAAGGCGGGCTGTTCTACGGGGGCTCCCCGGTGGGGGGCGAGGTCTTCCCAGTCGCGGTCCATGGCGCGATAGCGGTTGAGGGCGCCGGTCAGGCCGGTGCGCTCGAACTCCCCGGCGTAGACGTCGAGGTCCTCCTCGCTCAACCAGCCCGGGAGCGGGCCGGCGGGGAAGCGGTCGCGCAGCTGGCCGCCGTGGGCGACGAAGTGCGGGTCGGGCTCGCCATGGGCAGGCATGGTGTCGGCGGACAGGGCCGCGTAGAAGCCTGCGAGCCAGCCGCGGACGTCGGGCTCGATCTCCGCCTCGGCGCGGCCGGGCTCCTGGAAGTAGGAGACGTAGAACTCCTGCTCGGGGCCACCGATCTGGCGGAAGACGTCGGTGGGGCGGGGGCCGCCGGGCGGCGCGTAGGGGACGCTCAGCAGGCCGACGGCGCGGAAGACCTCGGGGCGGAGCAGGGCGGAGGCGGCGGCGATGGCGGAGCCCCAGTCGTGGCCGACGACCACCGCGCTCTCCTCGCCGAGGGTACGCACGACGGCGGCGTTGTCCTCCACCAGGTCGAGCATCCGGTAGGCGTCGGTCGCCTCCGGCTTGGAGGAGCGGCCGTAACCGCGCACGTCGATCGCCACTGCCCGGTACCCGGCCGCGGCGAGGGCCGGGAGCTGGCGGCGCCAGGAGTACCAGGACTCGGGGAAGCCGTGCACGAGCAGGACCAGCGGGCCGGTGCCCTGCTCGACCAGGTGCAGGCGCCCGGCCGGGGCCTCGACGGTGCGGTGGCGGAGTTCGGCGGTCGGCTCGGGCTGCATGGGCCTCTCCTCGGTCGGCGGCGGCGCGGCTACCCGTCGATCATGCGGCGCGGCACCCGCCCGACGCGATCGGCCTTGCCGTTCTGGCAACCTTGCAGGACATGGCGGTGGAGCGGCAGGGCGAGAAGGAGCGTGAAAGGTGGCAGCCGGCGACGTGGACGGCACGCTGGCCGCGATGGGGCCCCGCTTGCGGGCCGCGCGCGAGCACCACGGCGCGACGCTCGCGGGTGTCGGCCGCGCGACCGGCATCTCGCCCAGCACGCTGTCCCGGATCGAGACCGGCCGGCGCAAGCCGACCCTGGAGGTGCTGCTGCAGCTGTCGAAGGAGTACGGCGTCTCACTGGACGAGCTGGCAGGCACGGCGCCCGCCCCCGCGGCCGAGCCGCGCGCTTCGGCGCCGCTGAGCTTCGGCGACGACAAGGCGGTGCTGCCCTTGACCCGGTACGTCGGCGGCCTGCATGCCCACAAGCACGTCCTGCCCGCCCTTGAGGACCCGCCCGCGCGGCCCCGGCAGGTCTCCCACGACGGCTACGAATGGCTGTGCGTCCTGTACGGACGGCTGTGGCTCGCGCTCGGCGGCCAGGACCTCGTCCTGACCCCGGGGGACGTCGCCGAGTTCGACACCCGCACCCCGCACGGGGTGGCGAACTGCGGCCCCAGCGGCCCGGTCGAGTACCTGATCATGTTCGGACCGCAGGGCGAGCGCCAACGGCCGCGCACCCCTCCAGCCGCTGCTCGCGGGACTGGCGGCAGAAGGGCTGCTGAGTGAGCAGCTGTTGAGAAGCGTGAGAGGCGCCGAGAAGCAATGAACCACCGGGTGACGACTGAGGGATGGCTTGGCGATGCACGAGGGTGAGATCGACGGGGTGGAGGTCCGCGCCTTCGCGGACGGCCAGGCGTTCGAGGACTGGCTGGCCGGGCACCACACCCGGCACGAGGGCGTGTGGATCAAGCTGGCCAGGAAGAACTCCGGCATCCCGTCGGTCAGCGCCGACGAGCTGGTCGACATCGGGCTCTGCTACGGCTGGATCTCCGGGCAGCGGCGGTCCTACGACGAACGGTACTACCTGCAGAAGTACGTGCCGCGGCGCCCCAGGAGCGTGTGGTCGCGGGTGAACGTGGAGAAGGTCGCCCAGCTCACGGCCGCCGGGCGGATGCGCGAACCCGGCCTGGCCGAGGTCCGCGCGGCGCAGGAGGACGGGCGCTGGGAGCGGGCGTACGCGTCGCAGCGGACGGCGACCGTGCCGCCGGACCTCGCGGCGGTGTTCGCCGAACACCCCGAGGCCGCGAAGTCCTTCGAGGCGCTCGACAGGACGGGGCGCTACCTGGTGATCCTGCCACTGCTCCAGGCACCGACGCCGGAGGCCAGGCGGGCACGGCTCGACAAGGCCCTGCGCGCGCTGCTGGCGGGTGGCGGAGCCGGGTGAGTCAGGGGCGGCGCAGCTCGTAGGCGACGTTGTCGTCCGTGGCGCCGATCCTGAGGAAACCGGCGCGGGCGACGACACCGTGCGAGGGCGCGTTGCCGTGCTCGACGGTGGCGCGCAGGACGGTGACGTCCGGGTCGGTGAACGCCCAGGCCGCCAGGGCGCGCAGCGCCTCCGTGGCGTAACCGCTTCCCCGGGCGCCCGCGACCAGGTCGTAGCCGACCTCGGCCTGTCCTTCGGCGTCGGGGGCGGCGTGGAAGCCGATGCCGCCGATGGCGCGGCGGTCGGCGGCGCGGACGATGGCGTAGGAGCCCCAGCCCGGCCGGAGGGTGCCCGCCTCGTGGGCCTTGGCGACCAGGCCGGCGGCGAAGCGGGTGCCCTCCGGCGGCCCGCCGTCGGCCC
Source organism: Streptomyces sp. NPDC047886 (assembly GCF_043204435.1). Classification (NCBI taxonomy): domain Bacteria; kingdom Bacillati; phylum Actinomycetota; class Actinomycetes; order Kitasatosporales; family Streptomycetaceae; genus Streptomyces; species Streptomyces sp. NPDC047886. Next base: position 122,959 of record NZ_JBIDCF010000012.1, on the reverse strand, counting down.
AAGCGAAGCCGCCCGCGCCGGTGGTGTGCAGATCGGCGGCGATCTGGGGGCCGACCTCGCACAGGGCGAGGCGTTCGCTGCGGACGGGGTCGGAGTGCCAGCGCCAGGCGGTGAGGCGGGGCAGCCCCGGCAGGTCGGTGCGGCCGGTGGCCCACAGCAGATCCCGCCAGGGGTCGTCGGTGCGCGGGGCGTGCGGGAAGATCCGGTCCAGGACACGGGCGCACAGGTGGGCGGGCGGCTGCCAGTCGGGGTCGCCCAGGGCGCACAGCATGTCGTAGGTGTGCAGCAGCACTTCCACGACGCCCATGGCGGCGAAGCCGTCGGGGCCCGCCATGCCGTACGGGTGCCAGGCGCGGACGTCGGACGGGGTCGTCCGCACGACGGCGGCGAGCAGCCCGCCGGTGGCCTCGATGACATGGACGAGCCCGTCCGGGGTGGTGCCGGGGTCGACGGTGATCTCGAACGGGACGTACCCGTGCCGCCTGCGGCCGGTCAACTGGCCCGCGTACGCGGTGAAGTCGCCCGCGATGTGCTCGGCGGTGTCGTGGCAGCTCCACTCCAGGCGGGCCGCGGGTACGGACCAGTCGAGCCGCGTCATGCGGCGCAGTGCCCGTGCGGTGACCGTGACCGCTTCGTCGATGTCGTGTCCACCCATGCTCGTCACGCCGCGACCCTAGGTCCTCGCGTCCACCGGGACCAACCGGTTTACCCGGTCAGGGTCGCCTGGCGCGGCGCTCCGCCTCCGCGTGCCACCAGGCGGGCGGCGAGTCCCCGGCGGGGCGGGCGGGCGGCTGGTCGGGGTGCAGGCCCAGGTGCCGGAGGGCGGTGGCGGGGACGCTGATGTGGCACCAGCGGTGCCACCGCCCGTCACGGCCGATCCCGCAGGGTGTGTCCGCGCGGATCTCGTGGTCGGCGAAGGGCATCCAGTCGATGCCCCGTTCCCGCAGTCAAGCCGGCCGCCCTGTCGGCTACTTCTCCAGCTGGTCGGCGAACGCGCGCAGGGCGTCGGCGAGTTCCTTCTTGGTGGGGAGCTGGTCGACCTTCTTGTCGAGCTCCTCGATGCGCTTGCTCAGGTCTTCGAGGCTCGGCGGGGCCGAGGGGCCGGCGGGCCCGGTGTCCGTGGGGGCGGGGGTCGGGTCGGTGGGGTACGGGTCCGGGTCGCCGGAACCTCCGGTGACCGAACCGCCGGTGGTCGAACCGGTGGTGCCGCCCGTGGTGCCTCCGGACACGGTCTCGCCCGGATCGCCCCCACCGCCGTCGGCGTCACCCCCGCCGCTCGTCCCGCCCTCGACCACTCCCGCGGTGGAGCCGCCGCTCGTCCCGCCGTCGACGGCCCCTTCGGTGTCGCCGCCGTCGTACGGGGTCGGCGTGGAGTGCGTCGGCGTCGGGCCGGGTTCCTCGTCGGCCGACGCGGCGATGGCACCGCCGATGCTCAGGGTCACCAGGGCCGCCGCTCCCGCGACGGCGGTGGCGACACGTCTCGTGCGTATGGCGCGAAAATTACGTGTGTCTCCCATGGAGACAACTTAGGCGGGCGGTACGGCCGGACGGGCTCCTTCCGGCGATCTCGGGCCTGGGGCACCCGGAACACCCGGGTAGTTGGGGCACCTGGGGCGCGAGGATCACCGGCTCCACTGGCGCAGCTCGGCGGCGATGGCGCGGACGTCGGCCGTCCCGTCCTTCACCAACCGGGCCAGGTCCCGGACCTGTTCGGGAGATGTGGCGATCTTCAGACCGCACGCGACGAGGTAACCGTAGGCGACCGCCGATGCGTACATCGCGTTCGAGTGCTCCAACGCCGGTACGTGCAGCAGCTGTTGCAGCAGGGCCGCGGCGCGGGCGTAGGGGTCGGCGTAGACGGGCATGCCGAAGATCTCCGCGTCGTGCCGGGCGACGGCGGCGACGAGCGCGCCCCAGTCGGTGACGCGGGGATCGCGCGGGGTCTTGTGCTCGGCGACCATCAGGAGCCAGGCGAGGTCGATGGAGGGGCTCATGCGCGGGGGCCGCGCTTTCGTGACGCGACAGCCGTCACCGCTTCCCCTCGCCGCCCGCCCCCGGTGCGGTGTCGCCGGGCGCGCCGAACTCCTCGGCGAAGACCGACTCGTACTGCTTCATGAAGTCGGCCGCCGCGTCCACGAAGGCGCGTCCGGCCTCGCCCGCGTCCTGCTGGACGAGTTCCTCGATGTACCGGTTGACGCTCACCCCGCGCTGCCGGGCCCGGCGGCGGGCGGCCGCCGCGGTGGTCTCGTCCACCCGTACGTTCAGCTGTGTCTTGGCCACGGCACCACGCTAGCGCGATGGCGCTAGTACGGACAGGGGACGCGGTGCCCGGATCGCGGAACGGTGTCGCGTGACCGGCCGGGACGGTGCTGGGATGTCGCCATGAGCGATCTCGGGATACGGGCCGCCGGAGCGGCCGACATCGATACCGTCCTGACCTTCTGGAAGGCCGCCGCCGAAGGCGTCAGCATCAGCGACGACCGGGACGGTGTGGCGCGACTGGTCGCCCGCGACCCGGAGGCGCTGATCATCGCCGAACGGCCCGGCGACGGACTCGTGGGCACGGTGATCGCCGGGTTCGACGGCTGGCGCTGCCATCTGTACCGGCTCGCGGTCCACCCGGACCACCGGCGCCAGGGGATCGGCGGGGCGCTGCTCGCGGCCGCCGAGGACCGCTTCGTACGGCTGGGCGGGCGTCGGGGCGACGCGATGGTCCTCGACCGCAACGAGCTCGCGCACCCCACCTGGCGCGCGGCGGGCTACGCGCCCGAACCGCAGTGGAGCCGCTGGGTCAAGCCGCTCTCCGACTGAGCACACCCCGAGGAGGGCTCCCGCGACCGGGCAGGTTTGCCGTTCCTTTACCATGAGGGCATTCACGATCGAACAATCATCGAAAGGTGTGAGCGTCCGCCCATGGGCGAGCCTCCCAGTAGCCGACATCGCGCACTCCTCCTCCCTCTGCCGGATCATGGGACGGAGGTGACCCGATGACCGAAGTGCTGCTGCTCCTCGTGGCGCTGCTGCTCGCCCTCGCGTGCGGCGCGTTCGTCGCGGCGGAGTTCTCCCTGACCACCGTCGAGCGCGGCGACCTCGAACGAGCCGTCGAACGAGGTGAGCGCGGCGCCCCCGGCGCCCTCAAGGCCGTACGGTCGCTCACCTTCCAGCTCTCCGGCGCCCAGCTGGGCATCACCGTCACCAACCTGGTCGTCGGCATGCTCGCCGAGCCCTCCATCGCGAAGCTCATCAGCGGCCCCGCGCGAGCCGCGGGGCTGTCCCCGTCGGTGGCGTCCTCCGTGGCACTCGTCATCGGCACGGCCCTGTCGACCGTGGTCCTGATGGTCGTCGGCGAACTCGTCCCCAAGAACTGGGCCATCTCGTCGCCGCTCGCGGTCGCCAAGGTGGTGGCCACCCCGCAGCGGGTCTTCACCGGCGCCTTCCGGCCGCTGATCAGCCACCTCAACAACAGCGCCAACCGGATCGTCCGCCGCCTCGGCATGGAGCCCGCCGAGGAGCTGGCGTCGGCGCGCAGCCCGCAGGAGCTGGTGGCGCTCGCGCGCCACTCCGCCCGGCAGGGCGCCCTGGAGGCGGACACCGCCGAGTTGTTCGTCCGTACGCTCAACCTGGCCGAGCTGACCGCGGAGAACGTGATGACGCCCCGCGTGCAGGTCACCGCCCTCGACGCGCAGGCGACCGCCGAGGACGTCGCCAACGCCACGCGCGCGACCGGCCTGTCCCGCTTCCCCGTCTACCGGGGCAGCCTCGACTCGGTCATCGGCACCGCCCACATCAAGGACGTCCTGGCGATACCCGCCGACGAGAGGCGCCGCAAGCGGGTCTCCGACATGCTGCGCAGGCCGCTGCTCGTCCCGGAGACGCTGACCGTGGACCGGCTCCTGGACCAGCTGTCCGGGAAGACGACCATGGCCGTGGTCATCGACGAGTACGGCGGCACGGCCGGCGTCGTGACCCTGGAGGACATCGTCGAGGAGGTCGTCGGCGAGGTACGGGACGAGCACGACCCGCATGAGACACCGGACCTCGCGCGGGCGGGCGAGGACGCCGACGGACGGCTGCTGTGGTCCGCGGACGGCGCCGCCCGCACCGACCAGCTGGAGCGGATCGGACTGCGCGTGCCGGACGGCCCGTACGAGACGCTCGCCGGGCTCGTCGCGAACGCGCTCGGCCGGATCCCGGCCGTGGGCGACCGGGTCGAGCTGTCCGGCTGGCGGCTGGACGTGGTGGACGCGTCGGGCCGCCGGGCGGCCCGGGTGCTGATGCACGCGCCCGTCCCGGCGGACGACACCGCGGGCCCGGGCGCCGGGACCGGCGACGGGCAGCACCGGCAGCACGGGCGCGTCCGCGTGCGCGGACGGCGCTCCGGCCGTGGCAAGGGGGCGGACCGATGATCGCGATCCAGCTGCTGATCGGCTTCCTCACCCTGGTCCTCAACGCCTTCTTCGTCGGCGCGGAGTTCGCGCTGATCTCCGTACGCCGCAGCCAGATCGAACCGGCGGCGGAGGCCGGCAACCGCCGGGCGCGCAGCGTCCTGTGGGGACTGGAGCACGTCTCGGCGCTCCTGGCCGCGGCGCAGCTCGGGATCACCCTGGCCACGCTGGTGCTCGGTATCGTCGCCGAGCCGGCGATCGCCCATCTGCTGGAGCCTTTGTTCGACGCGGTGGGCATGCCGCACGGCCTGGTCCACCCGGTCTCCTTCGTGATCGCGCTCGGCGTCGCCACCTACCTGCACATGCTCCTGGGCGAGATGGTGCCGAAGAACATCGCGCTGGCCGAGCCGGTGCGTACCGCGCTGCTGCTGGGCCCGCCGCTGGTGGCGGTCGCGCGGGCGCTGCGTCCGGTGATCTTCACGGTCAACGCCTTCGCCAACGCGCTGCTGCGGCTGCTGCGGGTGGAGACGAGGGACGAGGTCACCGCGACGTTCTCGGACGACGAGCTGGCCCGGCTGGTCACCGACGCGGGTGACGCGGGGCTGCTGGACGACCGGGCGGCCGAGCGGCTGCACGACGCCCTGGAGCTGGGCCGCCGCCCGGTGCGGGACGTGGTCATGCCGCTGGAGCGCGTGGTGTACGCCCAGGTGGGCACCACGCCGGAGGAGCTGGAGGGCCTCGCGGCGGGCTCCGGGTTCTCCCGGTTCCCGGTGGTCGACGCCTCCCGGGGCATCCTCGGTTATCTGCACGTCAAGGACGCACTGGACGTGATGCCACGGGATCTGCCGTTCCCGGTGTCGGCGATGCGGCCGATCGCCCGGGTGCGGGCCGCGACACCGCTCGACGACGTCCTCACGGCGATGCGGCGCAGCCGTACGCACCTGGCGGCGGTCCTGGACGACGACGGGAAGCTCGCCGGGCTCGTCACGATGGAGGACGTCCTGCGGGAGCTGGTGGGCCGCCCGGCCGCCTGATCACCCGGCGGCCGGGGCCCGCCGCCCCGCCCCGCACGCCGCCCGGCGTGCGGGGCGGTGTCAGAAGCGGGTCGCGGACAGCCAGGCGTCGAGGAGCGTCCGGTCGCCGGAGACGGTGAACCGGCGGTCGCCGGGCCGGTACCGGCCGTGGAGCAGGAGCAGCAGCTCACCGGTACCGGCCGCCGTGACGGTGACGTCGGCGGTCACGCCGTGCCGGTCGCCGTCCTCCCGGTCGCCGTCACGGTGCCGGTCCCGGTGCCAGGTGAAGCCGCCGCCGGCGAGCGTGAGCGTCCACGCGGCGCCGGTGTCGGCGGCGCACAGCCGCAGGGACGCGCCCTCGCGGCCGAGCTGCGAGACGGGTTCGGCGATCCACGCGAAGTACGGCAGGTTCTCCAGGAACTCCTCGACACCGTCGGCGGCGACGCCCGGCTCGACCCGTGACGCGTCGCCTGGTGCGCCGAAGGCGCCAAGAGGGCTGGGAGAGCCGACGGCGCCGAGGGTACCGACGGCGCCGAGGGCGAGCTCGGCGTCGGCCAGGTGGACGACCGCCTCGAACAGCAGCCGCCGGGGGAAGAACCGGGCGTGCGGGTCGGCGCCGGGCGACCACACGGCGGCGTCGGGGTCGGCGGCGCGCAGCGTACGCAGGGCGGCGTCGGCGCTCCGGGCCAGCCAGTCGACCTGGGCGGCCGCGTCCGCCGGGTCGGCCGGCAGGTCCAGCGGTACGTCGCGGGAGTGGACGCGCGCGGCGGCGCGGGTGCGCACCAGGTGCTCCATCCAGCGGTGCGTGGTGCCGAGGTGCCGGATCAGGTCGGCGAGGGTCCAGCCGGGGCAGGTGGGCACGGCGGTGGCGGGGTCGGCGTCCCGTACGGTCTTGACGAACCGGGCGACCTGTTCCTCGACGGCGTCGCAGTAGCGCGCGTGCCGGTCGGCGTCCGGGCCGAGGCGCTCGGCCAGGCCCGTCAGCGGCTCGCGCCGGGCGGGATCGGGCTCGCGGGCGGCGGTCTCGTGGAGCAGCCGGGTGAGGCGCCGCCGATCGTCGGGGGCGAGCCGCCCCAGCACAGAGGCCGTACGCCCGGTCCACCACGCGGCGCTTCCCTCGGCGGCGGAGCCCGTGACGACCGTTGCCGAAGCGGGCGCTCCCAGGGCAGGCGCTCCCGGGGCGGGCGCTCCCAGGGCGGGCGGTTCCGGGGCGGGCGGTTCCGGGGCAGGCGCTCCCGGGGCAGGCGCTCCCGGGGTCCCGGTGGCCTGGGCGGGTGTGCCACCGTCGCCGGTGTCCGCGGCGGGTGCTCCCGGTGTGCCGGTGTCCGGAACGCGTGTCCGGCCGTCGCCGGTGTCCGCAGCCGGTGCCACGCCGTCGCCGGTATCCGCAGCCGGTGACACGCCGCCGCCGGTGGCCGGGGCGCGTGTCACGCCGTCGCCGGTATGGAGGGCCGTCAGCAGCTGGGCCAGTGCCTCGGTCAGTGCCCGCTCCAGTGCCTCGCTCATACCTCTCCCCTTGCTCCCCTCGGGCCCCGTGGTCCGGTCGGGCGTCCCGGATCCGGTCGGCGCTCCCGGTCGGTCGTCCGTTTCCCCGCGAACCCCGGCGACCCTACGCGACCGGGGCAACGCCCCCGGGCCGCCGTACCGCCCGTACCGCGCGGTACGATCCCTCCGCCATGGAGATCAATGCCACCTACACCAGTCTTGTCGCGGTGGGCGACAGCTTCACCGAGGGCATGTCGGACCTGCTCCCGGACGGTTCCTACCGGGGCTGGGCCGATCTCCTCGCCGGGCGGCTCGCGGCCCGCACACCGGGTTTCCGGTACGCGAACCTGGCTGTGCGCGGCAAGCTCATCGGGCAGATCGTCGCCGAACAGGTCGGCCCCGCCGCGGCGATGCGACCGGACGTCATCACGCTCGTCGGCGGGCTCAACGACACCCTGCGCCCCGCATGCGACATGGGGCGGGTGCGCGCGCTGCTGGAGGAGGCCGTGGAACGGCTGGCGCCCGCGTGCGACCGGCTGGTGCTGATGCGCAGCCCGGGCCGCGAAGGCCCGGTGATGGAGCGCTTCCGCCCGCGCATGGAGCAGCTCTTCGGGTACGTGGAGGAGCTGGCCGCCCGGCACGACGCGGTGGTCGTCGACCTCTACGGGGCGGCCGTGCTCGGCGATCCGCGACTGTGGGACGTGGACCGGCTCCATCTCACCGCGGAGGGCCACCGGCGGGTCGCCGAGGCGGTCTGGCAGACACTCGGCCTGCCGGCGGAGGAGGACTGGCGGGCGCCGCTGCCCGCCGCCCTCCCGGCGCGGTGGCTCGACCGGCGGGTGAGCGACGTGCGGTTCGCGCGGCAGCACCTGGGGCCGTGGATAGGGCGGCGGCTGACGGGCCGCTCGTCGGGGGACGGCCGCCCGGCGAAGCGCCCCGAGCTGCTCCCGTACGAGCGCCCGTACGAGCTCTCGTAGCAAGCCACAAACAGGGCCGGGGCGCTGGCCTGCACAAACCGCCAGTAGAATCCGTACACGTGACAGCAAAGCCTCGCATCCCCAACGTCCTGGCCGGCCGCTACGCCTCCACGGAGCTCGCCGTCCTCTGGTCCCCCGAGCAGAAGGTGAAGCTGGAGCGGCAGCTGTGGCTGGCCGTTCTGCGTGCGCAGCAGGACCTGGGCATCGAGGTGCCGGACGCGGCGCTCGCCGACTACGAGCGGGTGCTCGACCAGGTCGACCTGGCGTCGATCGCCGAGCGCGAGAAGGTCACCCGCCATGACGTCAAGGCCCGGATCGAGGAGTTCAACGCGCTCGCGGGCCATGAGCAGGTCCACAAGGGCATGACGTCCCGCGACCTCACCGAGAACGTCGAGCAGCTCCAGATCCGGCTGTCGCTGGAGCTGACGCGCGACCGTACGGTGGCGGTCTTGGCTCGGCTCGGCAAGCTGTCCGCCGAGTACGGCGAGCTGGTCATGGCCGGGCGGTCGCACAACGTCGCCGCGCAGGCCACGACGCTCGGCAAGCGGTTCGCGACCGCCGCGGACGAGCTCCTCGTCGCGTACGCGCGGCTGGAGGAGCTGCTGGGCCGCTACCCGCTGCGGGGCATCAAGGGACCCGTCGGCACCGCGCAGGACATGCTGGACCTGCTCGGCGGCGACGCCACGAAGCTGGCCGAGCTGGAGCAGCGGATCGCCGGCCACCTCGGCTTCGCGCACGCGTTCACCTCGGTGGGCCAGGTCTACCCGCGCTCCCTGGACTACGAGGTCGTGACGACGCTGGTGCAGCTGGCCGCCGCACCGTCGTCGCTGGCGAAGACGGTCCGTCTGATGGCGGGTCACGAGCTGGTGACCGAGGGCTTCAAGCCCGGCCAGGTCGGCTCGTCCGCGATGCCGCACAAGATGAACACCCGCTCCTGCGAGCGCGTCAACGGCCTGATGGTCATCCTGCGGGGCTACGCCTCGATGGCCGGCGAGCTGGCGGGCGACCAGTGGAACGAGGGCGACGTGTCCTGCTCGGTGGTGCGCCGGGTCGCGCTGCCGGACGCGTTCTTCGCGTTCGACGGCCTGCTGGAGACGTTCCTGACGGTGCTGGACGAGTTCGGCGCGTTCCCCGCGGTCGTCGCCCGTGAGCTGGACCGCTACCTGCCGTTCCTGGCCACCACCAAGGTGCTGATGGCCTCGGTGCGCGCGGGTGTCGGCCGCGAGGTCGCCCACGAGGCCATCAAGGAGAACGCGGTCGCCTCCGCGCTCGCCATGCGGGAGCGGGGCGCCGAGCGCAACGAGCTCCTGGACAAGCTCGCGGCCGACGACCGGATCCCGCTGGACCGGGCGGGTCTCGACGCGCTGATGGCGGACAAGCTGTCCTTCACGGGCGCGGCCGCCGACCAGGTCGGTGCCGTGGTGTCCCGCATCGAGGAGATCGCCAAGCAGCACCCGGAGGCCGCCGCGTACGCCCCGGGCGCCATCCTCTGACGGGCGGCAGCGCGTGACCCCCGAGGAACTCCAGGCCGCTCGTGGCCGCGTCATCCCCGACGTGGTCGCGGGCGGCCTGTCCGTGCTGTTCTGCGGCATCAACCCGAGCCTGATGTCGGCCGCGACGGGCCACCACTTCGCCCGGCCGGGCAACCGGTTCTGGCCGGTCCTCCACCTGTCCGGGTTCACCCCGCGCAGGCTGCTCCCCGCCGAGCAGGACGAGCTCCCCTCGTACGGCCTGGGCATCACCAACGTGGTGGCGCGGGCGACGGCACGCGCCGACGAGCTGAGCGACGAGGAGTTCCGGGAGGGCGGACGGCTGCTCGCCCTCAAGGTGGAGCGTCTGCGCCCGCGGTGGCTCGCGGTCGTCGGCGTCACCGCGTACCGCACGGCGTTCGGCGACCGCCGCGCCCGGATCGGACGCCAGGACCGCACGATCGGCGACACCCGGATCTGGGCGCTGCCCAACCCCAGCGGGCTGAACGCCCACTGGACGGCCCAGACGATGGCGGAGGAGTTCGCCCGGCTGCGCGCGGCGACGCGCGAGCCCTGAGAGCCGACAGGGCACGGACCCGACCGAGTGCCGGGCGCGCCGGAGTGCCGGGGCGCCCGGAACGCCGGGGGACTCGAGTGCCCGGTGCGCTGGAGTACCGGGCACGGGAGTAGCGGCGCGCTGGAGGGCGGGGCGCTGGATTGCCTGGTGCGCGCCGGGCGTTGCTCAGGGTGGGTCCGTGGTGGTGACGGCGGCCAGGAGCTGGAACGGGAGCTCCTTGTCCCACTGTGAGACGCCCACGGCTATCCAGCGGTCCTCCGCGCGCCAGAGGTGGACGTCCGGCACGGAGTTGCTGAGCGAGCCCCACGGCTCGGGTATGTCCTCCCCGTCCAGCCCGCGCCGCAGCAGCGACCAGAGGCTGAAGACCTGGGGTTCGCCCCAGCGGCCGGTGAGCAGCAGGGCGAGCGCGTCGCGCTCCGCCTCGTACTGATCCTCGACCAGTTCGCGCCGTGTGCCGTCGTCCTCCCAGAAGTCCTCGCTCGTGCTGAGCTCCGCCACGTGGTAACCGGGGCCGCTGTCGCCCACGTCCGATCTGCCGCGCTGCGCGGGGAAGGGGCGGGAGCGCAACACCTCGATCGTGGCCAGATGGCGTGCCGTGGTCATGGATCCAGTAAAGCGCCCCCCACTGACAATTGGCGTCCCGTCAGGTGGCGGCGGCATCCGAGCGGGACCGACACACCGCGCCGGGGTCCGGACGCGGCCCGGTTCGGCGGTCCCCGTACCCGCGGCGACCGCGTACCGCAGCGGCGCGGAGGCCGGACGGCGCGAGGCACGGCCGCGCGGGGCATGGGGCACGGGGGCACGGCCGCGCGGGGCATGGGGCACGGGGGCGGACCGCGGTCGCCGGGCCTGCGGGCATTGAGTACGATCCGGCAGACACGCGGCTCGAACTGGGAGGACACACGGTGGGGCGGCTGACCGGCGGGGACCCGTCTCTGCTGCGGCGGATCAATTCCGCGGTGGTACTCCATGCGCTGCGCGGCGCCGACGCGCTCACTCTCACGGACCTCACCCGGATCACCGGGCTGTCGCGGCCGACCGTCGAAGGGGTGACCGAGGGCCTCATCGAAGGCGGCCTCGTGGTGGAGGCGGCGCCCGAGGAGGGCGAGACGCGGCGCCAGGGCAGGCCCGCGCGACGGTTCAGGTTCCGGGCCGAGGCGGGACACCTGCTGGGTGTCGAGATCGGCCCGCACCGGGTGGCTGTGCTGCTGTCCGGGCTGAACGGGCGGATCACCGGAGCCGGGTCGCGGGAGGTGCCCGAGACGGCGTCGGCCGACGAGCGGCTGGAGCGCGTCCGGACGGTGGTCGCCGATGTGCTGCGGCGTACCGGCGTGGCCCGGAGCAGCCTGCGCGCGGTCGGCGTCGGCACGCCCGGGATCGTGGAGGCGGACGGCACGGTACGGCTGGGAACGGCACTGCCGGGCTGGACGGGGCTGGCGCTGGGCGACCGGCTGCGACGGTCGTTCCGGTGTCCGGTGATCGTCGAGAACGACGCGAACGCGGCGGCGGTCGCCGAGCACTGGAAGGGCGCCGCGATCGACTCGGACGACATCGTGTTCGTCCTGGCCGGGCTGAGCCCGGGTGCGGGTTCGCTGATCGGGGGCCGACTGCACCGGGGCTTCGGCGGCGCGGCGGGCGAGATCGGCGCGCTGCACCTGCTGGGGCGCGGGGCGACCCCGGAGACGTTGCTGTCGACGACGGACGAGCCTCTGCACCCGCTGGACGAGCAGGCGGTGACGGAGGTGTTCGCGCTGGCGCGGCAGGGTGACGCGCGGGCGCAGGCCGCCGTGGAGCGGTTCACCCAGCGGCTGGTCCACGACGTGGCGGCGCTGGTGCTGGCGCTCGATCCGGAGCTCGTGGTGGTAGGCGGCTGGGCTGCCGGTCTCGACGGGGTGCTCCAGCCGCTCCGGGACGAGCTGGCCCGGTTCTGTCTGCGGCCGCCGCGGGTCGCGTTGTCGCTGCTGGGCGAGGCGGCCGTGGCGACGGGCGCGCTGCGGCTGGCGCTCGACCATGTGGAGGAGCAGCTGTTCGCGGTGGAGGGCACGGTGACGGCCCGCCGTTGACGCCGCCGCCCGCCGGGAGGCTGCGGTGGGCTGCGGGCCGTACGTGCGCGGTGGTGCGGGCCGTACGTACACACGAGGTGGCGTACCGACCCGCGTGGTGGGTGCGGGTCGTGCGTGCGCGGTGGCGCGGCGCGGTGCCGGTGGGGTCAGGAGGCGATCTGGAAGTCGCCCGCGTCCCCGAAGGTGAGTCGGCAGGTGTCGGCGCGGTAGGTCGCGACGGAGACGGCGGCGGTACGGCCGCCGGAGAGGTAGCGGGTCGTGACGACGAGCACCGGGGCGCCGGGCAGCCGGTCGAGTTCCTTCGCGTCGTCCGCGCGGGCCGAGCCGAGCTCGACGGCGCGGTCCTGGCCGTCGAGGGCGAGGCGCTGGAGTTCGGCCAGGACACCGCGGGCACGGGCGGCGCCGGAGGTGTCGGCTCCGGCGAGGCGGGGCACGGAGCCGGCCGGGACGTACAGCTGCTCGGCGGCGACGGACTGGCCGTGCGTGGCCCTCAGGCGCCGTACGACGTGGACCTTCTCGCCGGCTTCGGAGTCGAGGCCGAGGAGCCGCGCGACGGCGGCGGGCGGCACGGCACGGGTGCAGTCGACGGACTGCCAGGCGTCCTCGCCGGTGCCGGGCCAGGCGTGCTGCGTGGTGGAGACGTCGACGCCCATACGGGGCGGGGCGACCGTGGTGCCGACGCCGCGGCGACGCTGGAGCCGGCCTTCCAGTTCGAGCTGTTCCAGCGCCTGCCGGAGCGTGGCGCGGGCGACTCCGAAGCGGGCGGCGAGGTCCCGTTCGTTGGGCAGGATCTCCCCCACCGTGAACTCCGAGTCGAGCGCTTCGGCGAGCACGGTCTTCAGGTGCCAGTACTTCGGCTCCGGTACCGATTCGAGCTGCGTGGTCCCCACCCTGATCCTCCGCATTCGCCGCGTCCTCGGCGTTTTTCCGCGCCCTTGTTTATTAAAGGTTCCTGCACTAACCCTGCGACCATAGGACGGCACACCCCCTTGGTCAAGACCAATCATCGGTCGACCGGGGTTCTCGGTCACGGTGGGGCACGCGGCGTTCACGGGACGTTCGCACGGCGACTCGGGGTGGAGCGGCAGACGAAGGCCCCGTTCGCGGATGCCGCCGTGCTCGGCGGCCGACCAGCGGAGCCACGCCTCCTGGACGACGTCCTCGGCGTCGGCGACACGGCCGAGCATCTGGTAGGCCACGCCGGTCAGGACGGACCGGTGCTCCTCGAACACATCGGTGCCGCCGTCGGTGCCGCTCGCCTGCGTGCCGGTATCGGCGGTCACTCTCCCATCCCAGTCGACGGGCCATCCACTGTCCAGCGGCTTCGATCGACTGGACAGCGGACCCGATCGGCGGACGGCCCCGAATGGACCCGGACGGACCCGGACGGCCGGAGGTCTTGAACTGGAAGCTACCGAGCGGTAATTGTTGCTGACACGGCGTCTTATGACAGCGATCCGGGGAGCAGCAGCATGGCCGCACACCTCTCGTTCACCATCGAGTCCCCGAGGGGACCGAGCACCCTGTCCGTGCGGTACGAGCGGGCGGGCGCCGGCGAGCCGCTGCTGCTGCTCCACGGCATAGGGCACCACTGGCAGGCCTGGCACCCGGTGCTGGACGTGCTGGCCGCCGAACGCGACGTCATCGCCGTCGACCTGCCGGGCTTCGGCGCCTCCCCCGCCCTGCCCGACGGCCTCGCCCACGACCTGTCCACGGTCGTGCCCGTGCTCGGCGCCTTCTGCGAAGCCCTGGGCGTCGAGCGGCCCCATGTGGCGGGGAACTCGCTCGGCGGGCTGCTGGCCCTGGAGTTGGGCCGGGAGAAACTGGTCCGGTCGGTGACCGCGCTCTCCCCGGCCGGGTTCTGGACGGAGAGCGAGCGGATGTACGCGTTCGCCACGCTGCGCGCCATGCGCGCGGGCGCGCTCTCCCTGCCGGTCTCCATGATCGAGCGGCTCTCCCGGTCGTCCGCCGGGCGCACGGCCCTGACCAGCACCATCTACGCCCGCCCCGGGCGGCGGTCACCGGAGGCGGTCGTCGCGGAGACCCTCGCGCTGCGCGGGGCGACCGGTTTCCACGAGACGCTCGCCGCCGGGCGCGACGTGCGGTTCGCCGACGACGTACCGGGGCTGCCGGTCACCATCGCGTGGGGCACCCGGGACAGGCTGCTGCTGCGCCGCCAGGGCGTGCGGGCCAAGCTGGCCATCCCCGGCGCCCGGCTCGTCCGCCTGCCCGGATGCGGCCACGTCCCCATGAACGACGACCCGGCGCTGGTCGCGCGGGTGATCCTCGACGGCAGCCGCTGAGCCGACGGCCACCCCCAGGGCGACGAGCGCGCTGCCGACGGCTTGGGAGAGGCCGTACGAACCGGCGGAGACGAGCGGCGCGGTGAGCGCGGCGGCCACCGGGATCAGCCCGGAGAACAGGGTGGCCCGCTCGGCGCCGATCCGCCGCATCCCGGCGTACCAGCAGACGAACCCGACCACCGTGACGACGGCCGCCTGCCACAGCAGCGCCACCGTCTCGGGCGTCGTCGGCACGCGCACGGCGCCCGCCCCGTCCAGGAGGACACCCAGCACGGCCGCCTCCAGAGCGGCGACACCGCAGACGGTCGCCGTGAGCAGCTTCGGCCCGAGCGGCTTCAGGACCGGCACCGCCAGTACGGCGAAGGCGACCTCACCGACGAGGGCGCCCGCCGACCAGGCGAGGCCGGCGCTGTCCGTACGCCCCCACCCCTGCACGGTGAAGGCGCCCGCCGCGACGAGCAGCGCGCCGTACAGCACGGGGCGGGCGGGCCGGCGGCCGTCCGCCAGCGGGACCACCACGGCGACGACGACCGGGGCGCAGCCGACCAGGACGCCCGGCACGGCGGGCTCGGCGGTACGCTCCGCGGCCAGCACCGCGAGGTTGAAGCCGACCATCCCGAGCGCGGCCAGAACGGCCAGGCGGAGCCACTGGCGGCCGGTCAGCGCCCGCAGCCTGGCCGGGCCGCCGCGTCCGACGAGAGGCAGGAGCAGCAGGCAGGCGAGACCGTAGCGGAGGGCCTGGCCGCCGGCGTACGGGTATTCGCCGAGCACACTGTTGGCGGTGAAGGAGGCGCCGACGAGGACGCAGGCGAAGGCCGCGAGAAGGGCGCCTCGCAGGTGGGTCGCGTTCATGGTGTCGACGCTAGGGAGCGCGCGGGCCTCGGTCGGGGTCCACTCGCCGCTCCGCTTCGGGGGCCACTTCGGCCCCTGCGGCCGCGGCGGCCGGCCGGTGCGCTTGTAGGGTCACCGCCATGGAGGGTACGGGAGGCGCGGTGCGCGGCGGGCGGCCGGACGGGCTGCCGGGCAGCGCCGCGTGGGAACTGCTGCTGCCCTCGGTCGCCGTGGCGCCCCGGCGGCGGGGCCGGGCGCTCCAGTCGGCGCTGCGCGAGGCCGTACGGTCGGGGCGGCTCACGGCCGGGACGCGGCTGCCGTCGAGCCGTGAACTGGCCGCCGATCTGGGCGTCTCGCGCGGGCTGGTGACGGAGGCCTACGAGCAGCTCACCGCCGAGGGCTACCTGCGCAGCAGCAGGGGCGCGGGAACGTGGGTGGGAGAGGCGGCGCGCGCGGCCGTGCCGGGCGCGCGGGATCTCGCGCCGCGCCCTGCCGGTGTCCAGGTGGACTTCCGGCCGGGAACCCCGGATCTGTCGCTGTTCCCCAGGACCGCGTGGGCGGCTGCCAACAAGGCCGTGCTGTCCAGGTTGCCGCACCGTGCGCTGGGCTATCCCGATCCGCGCGGCCTCCCGGAGCTGCGTACGGCGCTGGCCGCCCTGCTCACCCGGAGACGCGGTGTGGTGGCCGATCCTGAGCGGGTGGTGGTGTGTTCGGGTGTCGCGCAGGCGATGACCCTGCTGGGTTCCGTCCTGCACGCGCGGGGGCTGCGGGAGATCGGCGTGGAGGACCCCGGCAGCCCGGAGCACGACGGCCTGTTCTCGTCGGCGGGACTGCGGACGGTGGGGCTGCCGCTCGACGGGGAGGGGCTGACGCCAGGGCCGCTCCGCGCGGCCGGGGTACGGGCGGTGGTGACGACGCCCTCGCACCAGTTCCCTTCCGGGATCGCCTACTCGGCCGAGCGCCGGGCCGTACTGCTCGACTGGGCGCGCGCGGTGGACGGTTACGTGATCGAGGACGACTACGACGGGGATTTCCGCTACGACCGCGCCCCCGTCGGCGCCCTTCAGGGCCTCGACCCGGAGCGTGTCCTGTACGCGGGTTCGGTGAGCAAGTCGCTGGCCCCGGGGCTGCGTCTGGGCTGGCTCCTGGTGCCGGGCGAGCTGGCCGATGAGATCGTCGAGCGGAAACGCACGGCCGACCTCGGCCATCCCGCGCTCGACCAGGCGGTGCTGGCGGACTTCGTCACGCGGGGAGGCTACGACCGTCAGCTGCGCCGCTGTCAGCGCGCCTACCGGGAGCGGCGTGACGTGCTGATCGCGGCACTGCGCGAGCACCTGCCCGGCACGGAGGTCACGGGGATCGCGGCCGGCCTGCACGTCATCGCCCGCGTGCCGGGCGTATACGGTCCGGCGCCGGTGTTCCTGAGACGGGCGGCCGCCGCGGGAGTCGGGCTGCGCCCGCTGTCGGACTGCCGAACCGCGCGGCCCCGGGGCGGGGCGTACGGGGAGGGGGACGGGGATGTGGGCGGTGACGCGGCCGGGGGCGGTGACACGGCCAGGATCGGTGACACGGCCGCAGGCGGAGGCGTGCGGCTCGTGGTCGGGTACGCCCATCTGCCCCCGTCCGACATCGAGCGGGGCGTACGCATGCTGGCGCGGGCGGTTTCCCCACGACGACGCCCGCACCCGGGATGACCCCTCCGGCCCCGGAGCGGGTCTTGGTGCGGGCGTCCGAGCGCGCCGGACACGTCGCCGGCGGAGTGGCCCGGCGTGACGGCGAGGCCGATACCGACGGCGAAACCGCCGAGTTGACCCCCCGTCCGCGCGCCGGAGGCGGGGCCGCGGTGTTCGGCGAGGTGAGGTGCGACCGGGACGTACCGGTCGGTGACGGGCGGGCGGCGGGTGGATGCCGGCCGATTGTCAGTGGTGGGTCCTACGGTCGAAGACATGACGCGATCCGTGCAGGCACTCGCCTACTCCCGCCCGTCCGCCCTCGAGTCGTCGCAGGCAGGACGACTGCTCGGGCTGGAGACCTCCGGCGGGCTGACACCCGCCGGGGCCGAGGCCCATCCCCGTTTCTTCTCCGGTTTCCTGACGTCGCCGCAGACGGCGGCGCGGGGGCTGCTCGCGGTCGCCGACGTCGCGGCCGCGCGGTACTACCAGCGGCAGCGGCCGGCGTCGCTGGACCCGGTGGTGACGGGGAACGGGGACCGGCTGCGGTTCGAGTCCTTCTCGGGCTGCGGCGGGGTGTACGCCCGCCTCGACGTGCTGCGCGAGGGCCTGGACGGTTCGGACACCGGCCATGGGACGACCAATGTGGACGTCAACAATCCGCTGCGGGAGGCGCTTTCCCGGCTGACCGGTGACGATCCGCTGCATCTTCGCGTCGGCCCAGATGAGCTGGCGGTCACCACGCTCGACGGTGCCGTCGTCGAGAAGAAGGTGCCACTGCCCGACCGCTGGCTGCGAGGTTTCGCCGAGGCGCAGGTGGTGTCGGCGGGGTTCGATCTGCGGGCCGAGCTGCCCGCCGCCGATGCGGTGCGGTTCCTGCGGTCGCTGCCCCGCTCCGCGGGGACGTCGCGGGGCCCGCTGTGGGTGGTCCCGGCCGGGCGGACGCTGCGTCCGGCGACCCGCCCGACGGCCGGTGCCGTCTGCCTGCCGGGCCCGGAGCGGCTCGTCGCGCTGCAGCGGGTGCTGCGGCACGCCACGGCGCTGCGGGTGTACGGGCCGGTGGCCGCCGGCGCGGCGACGGCGAGCGCCTGGGAGGTGACGCTGCCGGGGATGCGGCTCACGCTCACCCTGTCGCCGGACGCGTCGCGGGGCTTCTCCGGCGAGGGCGGAGTGCTGGAGGCCCTGGCCACGGAGGAGGCCGCGCAGGACGCGGAGCTGGTGTCGGTGCTGCTGGCGTGGGAGCCGCGCATCGACCCGGCGGAGCTGGCCGCGCAGGCGGGCATCTCGGTGGAGCGGGTGCGGGCGGCGCTGACCCGGCTGGGGACGGCCGGCCGGGTGGGGTACGACGTGGCGGACGCCGCGTACTTCCACCGGGAGCTGCCGTACGACGCGGATCGGGCCGAGCGGCACAATCCGCGGCTGGTCGCCGCCCGTGCGCTCGCCTCGTCCGGGGCGGTGGAGCAGACCGGTGACGTGGCGACGGTGGCGTCCGGCGAGCGCCGGTACCAGGTGCGGGAGTCGGGCGGTGTGCTGAGCTGCACGTGCCAGTGGTGGGCGGACTACCGGGGCAGGCGGGGTCCGTGCAAACACGCGCTGGCGGTCCGGATGGTGCGTCGGGGCGCTCTGGTCGCGGGCGGTGTGCGATGAGCGGGCCGAGCGAGCTGCTGGACGCCGTACGGGCGGGGGCCTGCGAGCCCGTTCCCGATCTGGTGCGGTCGCTGGACGCGGCGGGGCGGAAGGCGGCCCTGACGGAGCTGAAGGCGCTGCGCGCGGAGGTGCGCGGCTGGGGCTGGAACGACTGGGACAAGCGCCGCCGCATCCAGCGGGCGCTGATCCTCGCCGGGGCCGGCTGCCACACGGGGGCGGCCGCGTCCGCCGCGTGGATCGGCGCGCGCGACCTGCGGGACTGGGAACGGCTGCCGCACGAGGTGCTGTTCGACCTGCTGTGCGGTGTGCCGGACCGGGCTCCGGAGTGGTTGGGCGACGTGGCCCACCGGCTCGCCGGGCGGGCCTCGACGGCGCGGGACGACTACCCGCTGATCGACGCCCTGGTACGGCGCTCCGGGTGCGAGGTGCCGACGACGGACGCGTTCGTGTACGGCTGGGTGGACGAGTTGGCCGGCCACGGGACGGTGCGCGAGCTGGCGGATCACCCGTACACGCGAGTGCTGGTCCCCCGGCTCTTCGAGACGGCGGAGCTCGCCGGTCCGCTGTCGTGGCACGAGTGGTGGCCCCGGTCGCTCGTCGCGCTGACCGCCGAAGGAGTGGTGGACCGGGCCGAGTTCACCGACCGGTGTGTGTCCCGGCTGCTGCGCGGCGGGAAGACGGGCGATCTGCGGTTCTTCCTGGACGTGCTGAGGCGCCTGGAGCTGACCTTCGACGAGGAGCGGGCCCGTACGGCCGACTGGATGGGGATGGCCGCCGACGCGCCGTCGACCGTGGCGGGCCACGCCCAGGCGGTGCTGTCCCGCCTGGCCGAGGCGGGCGGGCTGTCGGCGCGGGCCCTGGCGGAGGTGTCGGGGGCGGTGCTGTTCCGTACCGAGAAGAAGCTCGTCCGCGCGCAGCTGGTGCTGGTGGGGAAGGCACTGCGGCGCGATCGGGGTGGGGCGCCTGAGCTGCTGCCGGTGCTCGCGGAGGCGTTCGGGCACGAGGACACGTCGGTGCAGGAGCGGGCGCTGAAGCTGGTCGGACGGTATGTGGACGCGGTCGGCGATGAGGTGCGGGGCGAGCTGGCGGAGGCTTCGGCCCGGCTGAGTCCGGTGCATCGGGCGGCGGCGGCCGAGGTGTTCGGGGACGCGCTGCCGGCGGCCGAGGACACCGGTCCGTACGAGGAGGTGCTGCCGCCCGTGCCGGAGCGGCAGCGCGTGGCCCCGGTGGCGGGGAGTCTGCCGCAACTGGTGGAGGAGGTGGTGGCGCTGCTCCACTCGGACGGCGGTGACCCCGGGGAGGCCGAGCGGGCCCTCGACGGGCTGGTGCGGTTCGCGTACCGGGACCGGCGGGCGCTGGCCGACGCGCTCGATCCGCTGGTCCGCGACCTGTGGTGGTACGCGTACGCGGACCGTGCGTTCGACCGGCTGACCGGTGTGGACCTGGTCGTGGCCGCCCTCGTCGGCAAGGTGACGTCCCGGCGGCTGCACGGGGTGCTGGCGCGGCAGTCGGGTGGCGGCTGTGTGCACCAGGTGCTCGACGCGATCTCGGCGGCCAGGGCGCGGGAGGCCGCGTGGCACGTCCTCGGCAGCCCGCTGCCGTTCCTGGTCGCGACGCCCACCTGGCACACGGGCACCATCGAACCTGGTGATCTCGTGGAGCGGCTGAGCGGTTATCGGCGCCTCGGTGCCGCGCCGGGGGCGGTCGACTTCGCGCAGGCTCTGCTGCGGGTGCGCAGGACAGGACCGGGTGTGGCGGAGGCGGCCGAGGCCGCCGCCCTGCTGGGGACCAGGGAGGGTGAGCGGCTCGCGGCCCGGCTGACGGCGGGCGGCCCGTCCCCCGTTGTAGAGCGCCGGACGGTGGAGGTGCCGAGGCCGGTCTGGTCGTATGCGGACCGGCCCGTCGTCCGGCGGATCGGGGTCGGGACGGGAGAGGACGACTGGATCCAGCGGGAGTTGCCGGCTCCGTTCCAGGCCCTGGGGCGCCCGCGTGCGGCGTCCGACGGAATGTGCCACCTCTGGCGCGATGAGCGGACGCAGTGGACACGGTGGACGGCGGTCCTGCCGGAGGACCGGGAGAGGCTGGCGGCGTGGCTGCTGGCCGGCGCGACGGCCGCCGCCGACAACGAGGCGCGTGACGGCGCGTGGTTCCTGATGCCGCTGGCCGAGGGGGGCGGGGACGCGGGTCCTTCGCTGCACCTGGCGCTCGCCTGCGGGCTGGGGGCCCGGTTCCCCGAGGACCGGCTCACCGCCGTGGACGCGCTGCTCGTGCTGGCCGCGCGGGGCCAGTTGGACGCGGCTCGGCTCGGCGCCGACCTGGCGGAGCTGGTCGCTGTCGGTACGGTCAAGCCGAACCGGCTGGCGGACTCGCTGCGCACGGCCGCCGCGACGGGGGCGTACGACACGATCGCGTCGGTTCTCGGCGCGGCGCTGCCCGGATTGCTCGAAGGCGGCGAACCGGCGCGGGGGCTCGGGGAGATACTGGCCGTGGCCGCCGAGTGCGTCGAGCGGTGCGGCCGCTTCGGGGACGGTGCGGACGGCGGGGCGGCACCGTGGCTGGAGGCGGCGGCGAACCGCCGGGGAGGCTCCCAGGTAGTGGTGCAGGCCCGACGGCTGGCGAAAGCGCTGGGGTACGACATCGGACAGCGCACGCCACAAATTGCTTAAATAGCCAATTATCCGACCAGATCCATCCTTAACCAGTCAGTCACACACCGTTCGTGATCGCGCAACACCACTGAGCCACAGTGGCGCCATGACCGATGTGACTTCTGCGAAGACCGGCCGTCGTCGTCGCCACCACCACTGGCGGCGTGACCTGGTCGAACTGGCCGCCCTGTTCACCGCCGTCGCCGTCGCCGACGCGATCGCCAACACCGTCGCGCACGGCCCCGACGGGCCGTACCTCCTGGTGGTGTCGGCGATCGCGCTGATCGCCACGGCGGCGTTCCACACATGGTGGGCACGCCGGCACAGCCATGCCCCGCCGTCGGGCGATCCGGGGGGATCGCCCGGCGCGGGCGCACCCGGCTCCCGGCAGACGGCCGCCACCGGGGCCGGAGCGCGGAGCGAGGCCGGGTCCGGCTCCGGCTCCGGATCCGGCTCCGGCTCCGGCGAGCCCTCGGGCACGGTGCTGTGGCGCGTGCGGACGACGGTTCGTGACGAGCCCGGCAGCCTGGCGGCCCTGTGCAACGCCCTCGCCCACCTCCGGGTCGACATCCTCACCCTCCAGACCCACCCACTGGCCGACGGCACCGTGGACGAGTTCCTGCTGCGCGCGCCCCGGCCGCTCCAGGCGACCGAGCTCACGCGGGAGATCGCCCACGCGGGCGGCACCGGCACCTGGATCGAACGCGCCGACGCCCACGACCTGGTCGACACCCCCACCCGGGTCCTCGGCCTCGCCACCCGCACCGCCCTCGACGCCGCAGAACTCCCGCTGGCACTGCGCCAGTTGCTCGGCCGGTGCACCATCCACTCCCTGCCGGCGGTGTCGCTGACCGGCCGGCCCACCGGTCAGACGGCGCCGGTCGAAGGCGTACTGGAGCAGGGCGAGACCGTCATGCGGCTGCGCGATCCGAACGGCGGCGTGATCAGCGTCGAGCGCCCCTACCTGCCGTTCACGCCCACCGAGTTCGCCCGGGCACGAGCCCTGGTCGAGCTCGACGCGCGCCTCGGACCGCGCATCCCGCGCAGCCAGGATGTGCTGACGCTCCCGGAGGGCAACGAGATCACCGTCCGCCGGGCCGGCCAGGACGATGTGGCGGCCGCGCGCGCGATGCACGACCGCTGCTCGGACCGCACGCTGTCCCTGCGGTACCACGGCCCGGTCGGTGACGCCGACCGCTACCTCAACCACCTGCTCAGCCCCCGGTTCGGCCGCACGCTCGCCGCCGAGACCGTGTCCGGCCGGCTGGTCGCCCTGGGGCATCTGCTCTGGGACGGCGACGAGACCGAGGTGGCCCTGATGGTCGAGGACGACTGGCAGCGCCGTGGCATCGGCTCCGAGCTGCTGAGCCGCCTCGTCGCACTGGCCGTGGAAGCCGGGTGCGAGAGCGTGTACGCCGTGACCCAGTCCTCCAACACCGGGATGGTGGCGGCCATGCGCGCCCTCAACCTGCCCCTCGACTACCAGATCGAGGAGGGCACCCTGGTGATCACCGCCCGGCTCAGGTCCCAGCCGCTCACCGGTGGAGACCGGGCCCCGATCACCGGCGGAGGCCGCGCCCCGCTCACCGGCGGAGACCTGGCCCCGGTCCTGGAGCCGGCCGACCGGTCCCCCCATCCGCGTACGGACGGCTGAGGACGACGAGCAGGTCCGGGGCGCGCACCCGTCGCGCCCCGGGCCTGATTGCGGCGCGCACCCGTCGCGCCCCGGGCCTGATTGCGACATGTTCCGGCCAAACTCGGCGACGCTGGGCAACCGCCGTCGCCGCCCCCTGAAGACCCCGGCACGCGCCCCGGCGGAACGCTCCGCCGGGCGGACGGCCGTCGCGGCCCACCCGGGCGCGGACGTGCCCCCGTCATCGCGATCCGGCCGACCGCACCCGGCATGTGGCTCCGGCACACCCTGCCGACCTGCGACGATCGGGCTCGGGATGCGGCCCCGGGCCGGAACGGGACCGCCCGGCCGCTCGTCCGCCGCACCGCAGGTGCCCGGCGGCCCCCGGCCACGGCGACCGTCCATGCCGGGCCGCTCATTTGTCAGCCGAGTGAGATCGAATGAGATGACGCGGGCCCCGGCCGCGTACGAGGATGTCTCCATGCCAGATACCGCCCGCAACGCTCTCCCCCGCCAGGTCGCCGACGCCTATGTCGACGCCCTCATCGCACTCGACCCGATCACCGGTACCTACCTCGGCGTCCGGGAAAGCGCCGGTCTCCTCCCGGACTTCACCCCCGCCGGTCAGGAAGAGCTCGCCGCGCTGGCCCGCGAGACGCTGGTCCGGCTGGACGACGCCGAGCGCGGCCCCGGTGCCGACAGCGACGCCGAACGGCGCTGCGGACGCCTCCTGCGGGAGCGTCTCACCGCCGAGCTGGCGATCCACGAGGCCGACGAAGCACTGTGCGCGGTCAGCAACATGCGCTCCCCCGCCCACAGCGTGCGCATGGCGTTCACCGTGACGCCCACCGAGACCGACGAGGACTGGGCCGCCGTCGCGGAGCGGCTGCGTGCCGTGCCCGCCGCGCTGGACGGGTACCGGCAGTCGCTGGAACTGGGCCTGGAGCGCAAGCTGCTCGGCGGACCGCGCGCCACGGCGACGTTCATCGACCAGCTCACCGAGTGGGCGGGCGGCGACGGCGCCCGGCGTGGCTGGTTCCAGGAGTTCGCCGCCGACGGTCCCACCGCGCTGCGGGTCGAACTGGACACGGCGGCGCGCGGCGCCGACCGGGCCGTGACCGCGCTGCGCGACTGGATGCGCGACGTGTACGCGCCCGCCGTCGAGGGTGCGCCCGACACGGTGGGCCGGGAGCGGTACGCCCGCTGGTCGCGCTACTTCAACGGCACCGACTTCGATCTGGACGAGGCGTACGCGTACGGCTGGGACGAGTACCACCGGCTGCTCGGCGAGATGAGGACCGAGGCCGCGAAGATCCTGCCGGGCGCGGGCCCGTGGGAGGCGCTGGCCCACCTGGACGAGCACGGCACGCACATCGAGGGCGTCGAGGAGGTGCGGGTGTGGCTGCAGGGACTCATGGACGAGGCCATCGACGCACTGGACGGTACGCACTTCGAACTCGCCGAGCGGGTACGGAAGGTGGAGTCGCACATCGCTCCCCCGGGCGGAGCCGCGGCACCGTACTACACCGGGCCGTCCGAGGACTTCTCCCGCCCCGGCCGCACGTGGCTGCCGGTGGACGGCCAGACCAGGTTCCCGGTGTACGACCTGGTGTCGACCTGGTACCACGAGGGCGTACCGGGTCATCACCTGCAGATCGCGCAGTGGGTCCACGTCGCCGACCAGCTCTCCCGCTACCAGGCGACGATCGGCGGGGTGAGCGCCAACGCGGAGGGCTGGGCCCTGTACGCGGAGCGGCTCATGGACGAGCTGGGCTTCCTGCCGGACGCCGAGCGGCGGCTCGGCTATCTGGACGCGCAGATGATGCGGGCCTGCCGGGTGATCGTGGACATCGGCATGCACCTGCAGCTGGAGATCCCCGCGCATGCGCCGTTCCACCCGGGTGAGCGGTGGACCCCGGCGCTGGCGCAGGAGTTCTTCCAGGCGCACAGCAGCCGGCCGCCGTCGTTCGTGGAGAGCGAGATGACCCGCTACCTGTCGATGCCGGCGCAGGCGATCGGCTACAAGCTGGGCGAGCGTGCCTGGCTGCTCGGCCGGGAGAACGCGCGCAAGGCGCACGGCGACGCGTTCGACGCGAAGAAGTGGCACATGGCGGCGCTGTCTCAGGGACCGCTCGGCCTGGACGACCTGGTGGACGAGCTGTCGCGGCTGTGAGGTGACGGCCTGCGGCGGGCCGGTACGTACGGGGCGGCGGGCCGGTCGGTACCGGGGCGGGGTCCTGAAGGTTCCCGTGGCGGGCGGGCCTGTTCCGGGGCGGTGTCCGGGAACGGGCCCGCCCCGGTCGGTTCCGCCCCCGGTGGCGGTCAGCAGCCGCAGTCGTCCGCGTCGAGCGGCGCCGTCAGCGGGTCGGCCTCGCGCCTGCGGGTGCCCTCCCACGTCTCGTACGGAAAGCCCTCGCGTGCCCAGTACTCGAAGCCGCCGAGCATCTCCTTGACCTGGTAGCCGAGTTCGGCGAGGGCGAGGGCTGCGCGTGTGGCGCCGTTGCAGCCCGGCCCCCAGCAGTACGTGACGACCGGCACCGACCTGTCGAGGAGCCATTCGGCCTGCTCGGGGATGAGGGCGGTCGGCAGGTGCACCGCACCGGGAAGGTGACCCTGGTCCCAGGACTCGGTGGAGCGCGAGTCGAGGACGACGAAGCCCGGGTCGCCGCCCCCGGCCAGCGCGGACGCGACATCGGAGACATCCGCGTGGAAGGCGAGCGAGGCCGAGAAGTAGGCGGCGGCAGCGGCCGGTGACGCCGGCGGCACACGCAGAACGGGGTTGGCGGTCGCGGGGACGCCGGTCGTGGTGATCTCGGCGGCGGTGGAGTGCTGTGTCGTCGTCATACCGTGAATCTAAGGCGCCTTGACCGCTCGTTGAAGTGACGATCCCCGGCGCTCACCTTGATTCGCCGGGGAATCCCCTGCTATTCATCACCCATGACGGGATATTCACCGGACGCCACCGACTGGCGCATTCTCGACGCTCTCCAGCGGCAGGGCCGGGCCAGCTTCGCCGAACTGGCCCGCACCGTCTCCATGTCGGCGAGCGCGGTCACCGAACGGGTGCGCCGCCTTGAGGAGGCCGGGGTGATCAGCGGCTACACGGCCGTGGTCGACCACGACCGGGTCGGACTGCCGATCCTCGCCTTCGTCCGGGTGCGCTACCCGCACGGCAACTACAAGCCGTTCCACGACCTCCTGGACACCACTCCGGAGATCCTGGAGGCGCACCATGTGACCGGTGACGACTGCTTCGTGCTGAAGGTGGCCGCCCGCTCGATGAGCCATCTCGAGGAGGTCTCCGGGAAGGTGGCCACCCTGGGCTCGGTGACGACGAGCGTCGTGTACTCCTCGCCGCTGCCTCGCCGGCCCATCGGCCGCTGACCCCGAGGCGGCGGCCCGGCCGGGACCGGGGCCTGGCCGGACGGGCCTGGCCGGGACCGGGGCCCGGCCGGGTCAGGCGCCCCGCAGTCGCACCGCCGAGCCCCGGCGCGCCTTGACGACCTCCAGCTGCGCGGGAATGCGGCGCCGCAGGTCGGCGACGTGGCTGACGATGCCGACGCAGCGGTCCCGTTCGCGCAGGGAGTCGAGCACGTCCAGCACCTCGTCCAGGGTCTGGTCGTCGAGGCTGCCGAAGCCCTCGTCGATGAAGAGGGTGTCGAGGCGTACACCGCCGGCCTCGTCGGTGACGACGTCGGAGAGGCCGAGGGCCAGGGCGAGCGAGGCGAAGAAGGTCTCACCGCCGGAGAGCGTCGCCGTGTCCCGTTCGCTGCCCGTCCAGGCGTCGATCACATGGAGGCCGAGCCCGGCGCGCTTGCCACCGGTCCTGGCGTCGGAGTGGACGAGGGTGTAGCGGCCGGACGACATGCGCAGCAGGCGGGTGGTGGCCGCGGCGGCGACCTGTTCCAGGCGGGCGGCCAGGACGTACGACTCCAGGCGCATCTTGCGCTCGTTCTCGGCGGAGGTGCCGGCGGTGAGCCCGGCGAGCCGGGCGACCCGGTCGTACTCCTCCCGCAGCGGGCCGAGCCGGCGGACCTCGGCCGCCGCCCGCTGGGAGAGCCGGTCGAGTTCGACGCAGCGCTCCCGGTGGGCGGAGAGGGCAGAGGCCGCTTCGCGTGCGGCGCGCTCGGCGGCGGCGTGGGCGGCCTCGGCCGCCGCCGGGTCGCCGGGCGGTCCTTCGGCGGCGGCGCGGCTGTCGGGTTCGGCCAGGCGGTCGGCGACCGCGGCGGCCTCGGCCTGCCAGGCGTCGAGGCGGTGCTGGAGGTCGCGCCGCCGGTCGTCGCCGATGAGCGCGGCGGCCGCCGCGTCGGGTGTGGCGAACCCGGCACGGAACGCGGCGTCGGCGAGCCGGTCGTCGGCCTCCTTCAGGCGGCGGGCGGAGGTCTCGGCGGCCCGTACGGCTTCGGCGGCGGAGGCGAGCACGGAGATCCGCCGCTCCAGCAGGGCGGCGTGCTCGGCGACGCTGCCGTCGGCGCCGCCTCGCACCCGGTCCAGTTCGGCGTCGAGCGCGGTCTGCTCCCGGTCGAGCGCCTCGCGCCGGGAGGTCCGCGCGGCGGCGCGCTGCTCGGCCTGCCGCTGGGCGGCCAGCCGGTTCTCGTGCTCCCGCGCGGCACGGTCGAGGGCCTCCCGGGCGGCGTGCGTGGCGGCGGCGCGTGCGTGCGCCTCGGCGTGCTCCCGCTCCAACTCGGCCACGCGCGCGGCCAGCTCGGCGACGGCGGGCTCGCGGACGGCGTCCGCCGGGGCGACGGCGCCAGCGGGCGTGACCGCGCCTGCAGGGGCGTCGGGCTCCTGGTCGGCACCCTCCAGGGCTTCGGTGCGGGCCGCGGTCAGAGCCTCCCGTACGACGGCGAGGGCGCGTTCGGCCGTGGAGCGTTCCTCGTCGGCGCGGGTGTGTGCCTCGTACGCGGCGTCCTCGGTGGCGCGGTCGACATGGCCGGCGCCCGCGCGTGCGGGCGCCGGGTGGTCGGCCGAGCCGCACACCGCGCACGGCTCGCCGTCGGCGAGCCCGGCCGCGAGTTCGGCGGCGATGCCGCGCAGCCGCCGCTCCCGCAGGTCGAGCCAGGTCTCGTGGGCGGCGTTGGCCCGTTCGCGGGCGGTGGCGAGCCGGTTCGCGGCGGCCGTGACGTCCTCGGCGAGCGCGTCGCGGCGGCGGGCGGCGGCCAGCCGCCTGCGGGCGGGTTCCAGGCGTCCCGCGAGGTGTTCGGCACGGGTGGCGGCTTCCTGGGCGGCCTCGACCCGGCCTTGGAGGTCGCGGCGGGTGGCGTCCCATCCGGCGAGCCAGTCGGCCGTCTCCTGGAGGGCGCCCTCGTCGGCGCGGGCCTGCCGGTCGAGGTCGTCGCGCTCGCGGGCGATCTCGGTGCCGCGCCGTTCCGCGCGGCGGGCCGCGTCGAGTCCGCCGAGGTCCTGGCGCAGGCGCCGTTCCAGCGCGGCGAGTTGTTCGGCGCCCGCGTCGGCGAGGTCGGCGGGCAGGTCCGAGACAGCCCGGTCACGGGTGGCGGCAGCGGCCCGGTGCTCGCGCTCCGCGTCGTCGCGCAGGCTCAGCGGCCCGGCGACCCGGTCGGCCTTGCGGGCCTGCTCCAGCCGGGCCTGCCAGGTGTCGCGCTCGGCCCGCCGGGTGTCGAGTTCGGCGGCGCGCCGCCTGGCGTCGTCGTACCGCTGCCTGAGCGCCGCGAGCCGGCGTTCGTCGTCCAGGGCGCGGCGCGCTGCGGCGTGCCGGCTCTCGGCCGCGGCCAGCGCGTACGCGGCGGCGTCCCGTGCCTCGCGGGCGCCGCAGCGGGCGACGGCCGCCCAGGTCAGGACCGATTCGGCGAGTCCGGGTTCGCCGGGCTTGCCGTCCGGGGCCGGCCAGTCGGCGGCGGCCGGGCCCGCCGCCTGGGCCATGCGGTGGGCGAGGGCGAGGAGCCTGGTGTCGCCGTCCCGTACCTGTTGTTCGGCGGCGCGCCGCAGTTCGGCGAGGCGTTCCTCGACGGCAGCGAATCGCCGGGTGTCGAAGAGCCTGCCGAGGAGCTTGCCGCGCGCTTCGGCGTCGGCGCGCAGGAACCGGGCGAAGTCGCCCTGGGGCAGCAGCACGACCTGGCAGAACTGTTCCCGGTTCATGCCGATGAGCTGGGCGATCTCCTCGCCGATCTCCTGGTGCGAGCGGCTGAGCGCCCGCCAGGTGCCGGTGGCGGGGTCGTGTTCGCGCAGCCAGGACTGGGCCTTCTCCGTGGTGAAGCCGCCGCCGCGCTTCTTGGGGCGGGGCTGCGCGGGCCTCCGGGTGATCTCCAGGCGGCGCCCGGCGACGGTGAGTTCCAGCTGGACCTCGGTGGGCGTGCCGACGGGCGCGTGGTCGCTGCGCAGGGAGTTGGCGGGACCCTGGCGGGTGCCGGGCACCGCTCCGTACAGGGCGAAGCAGACCGCGTCGAGGACGGAGGTCTTGCCGGCGCCTGTCGGCCCGTGCAGCAGGAAGAGGCCGGCGGTGGAGAGGGCGTCGAAGTCGATCCTCTGGGTGGTGCCGAACGGGCCGAAGGCGGTGACGTGGAGCCGGTGCAGCCTCACCCGGCCACCTCGCGGCGGGCGAGGTCGAGCCGTACGTCCTCGAAGGCGCCGCGCAGCGCGGCGCGCTCCGGTGCGTCGGGGCCCGTCCCGCCCCTTACATGGGCCACGAAGTCCTCCGCGATCTGGTGGTCGTCGCGGCCGCGCAGCCGCTGTGCGTACGACAGGTGCGGGTCGCCGTCCGGCCGGTCGGGGGCGAAGACGAGGCTGAGGGTGTGCGGGAACCGTTCGGTGAGCCGCGCCATGGGTTCGGTGGGGCGCACCGCGTCGGTGAGGGTCACCTCGGTCCAGGAGTCCTCGTGGCGGTCGAGCGCCGGGTCGGAGAGCAGCTGGGCGAGGGTCCCCTGGAGGCGGGCCAGGGGGCGCGGAACGGGGCAGTCGACGCGCTCGGCGGCGATCTCGCCGTCGGCGCCGAGGTCGACGAGCCACATCGTCTTGCGGTGGTGGCACTCGGAGAAGGAGTAGGCGAGGGGTGAGCCGGAGTACCGCACGCGCTCGGTGAGGGTCTGGCTGCCGTGGAGGTGGCCGAGCGCCACGTAGTCGACGCCGTCGAAGACCCCGGCGGGGACGGCGGCGACTCCTCCGACGGTGATGTCGCGCTCGCTGTCGCTGGGTTCGCCGCCCGCGACGAAGGCATGGGCGAGGACGACGGAGCGGGTGCCGGCCGGGCGGCCCGCCAGGTCGGCGCGGACCCGGTCCATGGCGGCGCGGAGCACCGCTTCGTGCCCTGACCTGCGGACGCCGAACCGCTCGCGGACGAGGGCCGGTTCGAGGTACGGCAGGCCGTAGAAGGCCACGTCGCCGTGGCCGTCGGAGAGCAGGACCGGTGTGCCGACACCGGCCGGATCCGTGCGCAGATGGATTCCGGCGCGCTCCATGAGCCGCGCCCCGACGCCGAGTCTGCGGGCGGAGTCGTGGTTCCCGGAGATCATCACGGTCGGTACGCGCGCGTCGGCGAGGCGGTGCAGGGCGCTGTCGAACAGCTCGACGGCGGCGAGCGGCGGTACGGCGCGGTCGTAGACGTCGCCCGCCACGAGAACCGCGTCCACGTCGTGCTCGCGGACCGTCGCCACCAGGTGGTCCAGGAACGCGGCTTGGGCGTCCAGCAGGCCGACGCGGTGGAAGGACCGCCCCAGATGCCAGTCCGACGTGTGCAGGAGTCTCATGATCCCTGAGCGTAGTGGCCGGGTATGACAGCGCGGGGGGTGTCCGGGAATCCCGTCGGCCCCGACGCGGGCTCAGCCATACGCCTCGCCGCCCAGTTCGAGGCGTGCGGTGCCGGCCGTCGCGTCGGCCAGCCAGCCGCGGAAGGCGTCGACGTCGGCGTCCGGCAGGCCGATCTCGATGGTGACGGCGTCGGTGTAGCGCACGTCGCGCACGGTGCGGCCGGTCGCCCGCAGGTCGTTCTCCAGCTTTCCGGCCCGCTGGTGGTCGACGGTGACGGTGGCGAGCCGGAAGCGCTGCCGCGTGACGGTGCCGACGGCGTCCAGCGCCTCGCCGACCGCACCGCCGTACGCCCGGATCAGTCCGCCGGCGCCGAGCTTGACGCCGCCGTAGTAGCGGGTGACGACGGCGGCGACGTAACGCACCTCACGCCGCAGGAGCATCTGGAGCATCGGCACGCCCGCCGTGCCGCCGGGTTCGCCGTCGTCGCTCGCCTTCTGCGTGGCGGCGTCGGCGCCGATCACGTACGCGTAGCAGTTGTGCGTGGCCGTCGGGTGCTCCTTGCGGACGCGCGCGACGAAGTCCTGCGCCTCCCGCTCCGTGGCGGCGGGCGCGAGGGCGCAGAGGAAGCGCGATCGGTTGATCTCGGTCTCGTGCGTGCCCGCGCGGGCGACGGTCCGGTACTGCTCCTGCATCCGCCCACCTTATGCGGCGCGCTGTGCCGCCCGGTCCGCGAGACCCGGACGGGAGCCGGACGGGAACCCGTCGCGGCCTGGGCGGGATCTGGGCGGGAATCACCCAGCGCATCCGCCCGTTGACGGGGAGGAGACCTTTACAGGAGGGCGTGGGCATGCAGAGCGAGACGGACACGATCCGGAAGATCCTCACCGAGTCCGGTGACACCTGGGCCGTCGTGGGCCTGTCGAACAACCGGTCCCGCGCGGCCTACGGCGTGGCCGCCGGGCTCCAGCGCTTCGGCAAGCGGATCGTGCCCGTCCATCCGAAGGCCGAGACGGTCCATGGCGAGCAGGGGTACGCCTCGCTCGCGGACATCCCCTTCCCCGTCGACGTGGTGGACGTCTTCGTCAACAGCCACCTGGCCGGCGGGGTGGCCGACGAGGCGGTGGCGGCGGGCGCGAAGGCGGTCTGGTTCCAGCTCGGCGTCGTGGACCAGGACGCGTACGACCGCACCCGCGCGGCCGGTCTCGACATGGTCATGGACCGCTGCCCCGCCGTCGAGATCCCGCGCCTCGGCCTGGGCCGCGACTGACACGACCGACCCCGGCGACCGGACCGTAGGAGTCCAGCGGCGTACGGGCTGGGCCGGTCGCGTACGGGCGGAGCCGGTGACGTGCGGGCGGGGCCGGTCGCGTACGGGTGGGGCCGGTGGCGTACGGGCGGCCGGGCTCAGTGGCGTACGGGCGGGATTCCGCGTACGGGCGGGATGGAGACCGCCATCGTCATCTCGACCGGCACGTCCCCGTCGTTGCGGTACTCGTGCGGGACGTTGGACTCGAAGACCGCCGACATGCCGGCCGTCACCTGGTGGGCCTCGGCGTCGACCACGAGCGTCAGCTCTCCCGCCGTGACGTGGAGCAGCTCCGTCGTGCCGTCGGGGTGCGCGTCGGAGGCGCTGCCGTCACCCGGCATCAGGGTCCAGGACCACAGTTCGAGCGGGCCGTGCGCCTCGGTGCCGACGAGCAGGGTGGTGCTGCTGCCGCCGGGCGTGGACCACATGCGTACCGCCTGCTCCCGCGGCACCAGCCGGACGTGCGGGCCCTGCTCGTAGTCGAGCAGGGTGGTGATGGAGACGCCGAGCGCGTCGGCGAGCTTCACCGTCGTGCCGACGCTCGGGTTCGTGCGGGCCTGCTCGATCTGGATGATCATGCCGCGGCTCACCCCGGCTCGGGCCGCGAGAGCGTCCAGGGTGAAGCCCCGCTCCCCCCGCCACCGCTTGAGGTTGCGCGCGAGCGACTGCGTGAGCTGGTCGAGGTCCGACACATTCCGTCCAATATCTTTGATGACAGAGTTCAATAGACTGCACTACGGTGTGGTGCACCCGATCGTTCACCGCACTGTACTGCGAGGACTCCATGACGGCACTGTTCGCCCTGGCCACCAGCCTCCTGTGGGGGCTGGCCGACTTCGGCGGCGGACTGCTCACCCGCCGTACGCCCGCCCTGACGGTGGTCGTCGTCTCGCAGACCATCGCCGTCGCGGTGCTGGGCGCCGTCGTCCTGGCGACCGGCGCCTGGAGCGAGGCCGGGCCGCGCCTCTGGTACGCGGTCGCCGCGGGCGCCGTCGGCCCGGCCGCCATGCTCGCCTTCTACAAGGCCCTCGCGCTCGGCCCGATGGGCGTCGTCTCGCCGCTCGGATCCCTCGGCGTGGTCGTTCCGGTGTCGGTCGGGCTGCTGGTCGGCGAGCGCCCCGGGCTGCTCCAGTTCGCCGGAATCGGCGTCGCCGTCGCGGGCGTGGTCCTCGCGGGCGGCCCCGAACTGCGCGGCGCGCCGGTGCGCCGGCAGGCGGTGCTGCTGACGCTGGTCGCCGCCTTCGGGTTCGGTTCGGTGATGGCGCTCATCGCCGAGGCGTCCACCACGCTCACCGGACTGTTCCTCGCGCTCTTCGTGCAGCGCGTCACCAATGTGGCGGTCGGCGGTGCGGCGCTGTACGTGTCGGTGCGGCGCGGCGGGCGGGCTCTGCCCGAGGACGGCGGGATGGGCGTCGTCCGGGCCGCGCTTCCCGCGCTGGCCTTCGTCGGTCTCGCCGACGTCGCGGCCAACGGCACGTACGCGATCGCCGCGCAGACGGGCCCCGTCACGGTCGCGGCCGTTCTCGCCAGCCTCTATCCGGTGGTGACGGCGCTGGCCGCGCGCGGGGTGCTGGGCGAGCGGTTGCGGGCGGTGCAGGCCGCCGGGGCCGGGCTGGCGCTCGCGGGCACCGTCCTGCTGGCCGCCGGCTGAGCGGGCGGAACCCGCGCGGACGGCGGCGCCCGCCGTCCGCTCCGTGCGGTCAGCTCTCGTCGAGGCCCGCGAGCGCGGCCAGCTGCTCGGGGGTGACGCCCTCCGGCACCGGCACGGGCGGCGGTGTGCGCAGCGGGGGCTGCCAGCCGTTCTCCGCGTCCCAGCGGCGTACGACGCGGGCCGGCGCCCCGGCCACCACCGCGTGGTCGGGCACCTCGCCCCGTACGACGGCGCCAGCCGCGACCACGACGTTCCGGCCGAGCCTCGCGCCCGGCAGGATCACCGCTCCTGTGCCGAGCCAGCACCCGGGGCCGATCTCCACCGGCTCGGCGCGGGGCCACTGCCGGCCGACCGGCTCGTGCGGGTCGTCGTAGCTGTGGTTCGTCGAGGTGATGTAGACGTACGGCCCGCAGAACGTGTCCGCGCCGATGGTCACCGCCGCGTCCGCGATGACATGGCTGCCGCGCCCGAGGACGACACCGTTGCCCAGCGTGAGAACCGGGTCGGGGCCCAGATCCAGGTCCGGCAGCATCCCCGCCGTGAGCGTGACCTGCTCTCCGATGACGCAGTGGTCGCCCACCTCGATCCACGCCTCGCCGAAGACCGTCCCCTGCGGGAACGCGAGCCGGGTGCCGGGCCCGAGCCGGCGGAACCGGAGTCGTCCCGGACGCTCGGCCGTGACGGCCCCCGTCTCCTGGACCCACTGCCAGCCGCGATGGACGGCCCGGGCGAGGACGCGGCGCCGCCAGGCGCCGAGCGATGAGAACGTGTTTCTGTTCTTCGGCACTCGCACACGGTAGTCGGCCGCGTCAGGGCCGATCCGCCGGGCCGGCTGTGATGTTCACCCCACCGCCGCGCGGCGGGCGGCCGTCGCATACGGTTCCTCCGGCGCGAGGATCACCACGGAACGACACCGAGGCACGGCGAGGAGCAGGCGGATGACGGAGCGGGCGTTGATCAGCGGCGTGGGCGGCCACGAGCCGGAGGTGCACCCGACGGCGTTCACCGCGCCGACGTCGGTCGTGGTCGGCGAGGTGACGATGGCCGCCGGGTCGAGCGTCTGGTACCACTCCGTGCTGCGCGCCGACTGCGGCCCGATCGTCCTCGGCGCCGACAGCAACATCCAGGACAACTGCACCGTTCATGTCGATCCGGGGTTCCCGGTGACGGTCGGCGAGCGCGTCTCGGTCGGCCACAACGCCGTGCTGCACGGCTGCACGGTGGAGGACGACGTCCTGGTCGGCATGGGCGCGACCGTTCTCAACGGCGCCCACATCGGCGCCGGGTCCCTGATCGCCGCACAGGCGCTCGTACCGCAGGGGATGCGGGTGCCGCCCGGTTCCCTGGTCGCGGGCGTCCCCGCCAAGGTCAGGCGCGAGCTGACGGCGGAGGAGCGCGAGGGCATCAAGCTCAACGCCGCGATGTACCTGGAACTGGCCCGGCAGCACCGCGAGGCGCACACCCCGCCCGCGACCCCCGAGGGCCCCGGGGCCTGAGCCGCGCGGGCACCGCCCCCGGGAGCCGGAGGGGCGGAGGTCAGTCGGCCGGAGCCGCACCGGCCGTGACCGGTTCGGCGCCCACGGCGGCCGTCTCCGGCGTGGCCGCCCCGGCTTCCGCGCCGCCGCGCGTCGCGGGCCGCGGCACCGCCGTGCCGGCCGGGGCGGCGCCCTGGTCCGCGGCCTTCGCCTCGTTCCGCGCGGCCGCCTTCTTGGCGCGGTTCTTCAGGAGGAGCATCGAGGTGAGGCCCACGGCCACCGCGAGCACCAGGCCCAGCCAGGAGAAGCGCTTCAGCCATGCCTCGGCGACGATGCCGACCGAGTAGATGACGGCGGTGGTGCCGCCCGCCCAGAGGATCCCGCCGAAGACGTTGGCGATGAGGAACTTCCAGTACGGCATGCGCAGCACACCCGCGAGCGGGCCCGCGAAGATCCGCAGCAGTGCGACGAAGCGGCCGAAGAACACGGCCCACATGCCCCACTTCTCGAACGACCGCTCGGCCATCGCGATGTTGGCCTCGCTGAAGTGCTTGGGGAACTTCCCGCCGAGCCAGGTGAGCAGCGGCCTGCCGCCCTTGCGGCCGATGGCGTACCCGATGGAGTCGCCGATGATGGCGCCGGCGGTCGCGCAGGTGCCGAGGATGTACGGGTCGATCTCACCGTGCTGGGAGGCGAGCAGAGCCGAGCTGACGAGGACGATCTCGCCGGGCAGCGGGATGCCGAGGCTTTCGAGGCCGATCACGACACCCACGAGGATGTAGATGCTGACCGCGGGCACGGTCTCGAGCCACTCCTGGACGTGCAACGCCTGTTCCTCCCGTGTGGAGCCGTGAATGTGCGATCCGGCCGGCCAGGCGGTCGGCGGCCCGGCGTGCGCGTGCGCGGGCGCCGGGCGCACGCCGGGGCAGCCTACCTGGTCACAGTGGCAGCACCTCGGCTCGTGCGCCGAGCGGCAGATCACGGGAGGAGACGCCCAGACGGACGGTCCGGTTGCCTGTGCCGAGCACCCATCCGCGCCGGTCCGGGTCCCAGGCGGACAGGGTGCGGGCCGCGATCGGCACGGTGACGTGACGCAGTTCGCCGGGGCGCAGCTCCAGCCGCCGGTAACCGGCGAGCGCCCGCGGCGCCTGGTCGAGGCGCGGGGGCAGGTCCGGTGAGGGGCCGACGTACAGCTGGGCGACGGTGACGCCGGTGCGGTGCCCGGTGTTGCGCACGGTGAAGCGTGCCGTGAGGCCGCCGCCCGGGGCGGGCGTGACCGCGAGGCCCTCGTACGCGAAGGTCGTGTAGGACAGGCCGTGGCCGAACGGGAAGAGGGGGGCGACTCCCTCCGCCGTGTACCAGCGGTAGCCGATCCGGACGCCCTCGGAGTACTCCTGGACGCCGTCCGTGCCGGGGTAGCGCCGGCGGTCGCCGCCGGTCGGGTGGCCTTCCTCGGTCGCGGGGAACGTCTGGGTGAGCCGCCCGCCCGGGTCGGTGTCGCCGAAGAGCACCGCGGCGGTCGCGGCGGCGCCCTCCTGCCCCGGGTAGTACATCTGGAGCACGGCGCCCGTCCGGGCCAGCCACGGCATGGTGACGGCCGACGAGGTGTTGAGGACGACGGTGGTACGGGGGTTCGCGGCGGTCACCGCCTCGATCAGGGCGTCCTGGTGGCCGGGCAGCGCGAGGCTCGTGCGGTCGCGCCCCTCGGTGGCGTCCTCGTACGCGAACAGGACCGCGCTGTGCGCGGCGCGGGCGGCGGCCACCGCCTCGGCGACGTCGGCGGACCGGGTGGCGCCGGTGATCCGCCGCAGCCGGAACAGCTGCCCCTTGGCGCCGCCCTTGGCGGTGACGCGCAGGGTGTGGCGTCCGGCGGTGACGGCGAGGGTCCGGCGGCGGACCGTGAGCCCGTCGGGTGCGCGGGGCACGAGCCCGCCCGCGAAGAACTCGGCGACGCCGTCCTGGACGGCGAAGAGTTCCGTCCCGTCGAGGTGGACCTGCGGGCGGGTGCCGCTGTAGTGGATGACGAAGGTCCACTCGTCGGGCTGGTCGACGGTGAGGGTCGCCTCGTACGTCGCGCTCTGGCCCGCGCCCACGGTCTGCCCCTCGAAGTCGGCGCCGGGGCTGCCGGGTGCGGGGGTGAGGGCGGCGGGGGGCAGCGGTTTGCCGTACAGGTCCTCGCCGAGGGCGTAGGTGACGTCGGCGTCGCCGCCGGCCCGCGCGGTGATGGCGTCGAGCGGGCTGTCGGCGCGGTCGGGTACGACATGGGCGCTGCCGCCGCCGCTGACGAAGGGGACGGCGCCGGTCGGGCCGATGACGGCGACGGAGCGAGCGGCGGCTCCGGTGAGCGGCAGGGTGGCCCGCTCGTTGCGCAGCAGGGTGGCGCCCGCTGTGGCGACCTTCAGGGCGAGCCGGGCACCGGCGGAGGCGTCGCGGGCGGGGCGGGCGGGGGCGGTGCCGTCGAGGAGGCCGAAGCGGGCCATGACGGTGAGGACGCGGCGTACGGAGCGGTCCACGAGCGTCTCGGGGACGGTGCCGTCCCGGACGGCGCGGGCGAGGGGCGCGCCGAACCAGCGGCCGTCGGGCATCTCCATGTCGAGGCCGGCGGTGAGGGCGGGCGCGGTGCTGTGGGTGGCGTTCCAGTCGCTCATGACCCAGCCGTCGAAGCCCCACAGGTCCCGCAGCACCCCGGTGAGGAGGGGCGCGCTCTCGCAGGCGTGGACACCGTCGACCTTGTTGTACGCGCCCATCACCGACCCCGCACCGGCGGTGACGGCGGCCTGGAAGCCGCGCAGCTCCGTCTCGTGCAGGGTCTGTTCGTCCACCCGGACGTCGACGCGGGTGCGGTCCCGCTCCTGGTTGTTCAGCGCGAAGTGCTTGACCGTCGCGATCAGCCCCTCGTCCTGGATGCCGCGGATCTCCTCGGCGACGAGGTCGGCGGAGAGGAGCGGGTCCTCGGCGAAGGTCTCGAAGTTCCGCCCGGCGTACGGGGTGCGGATCAGGTTGACCATCGGGGAGAGCAGTACGTCCTGGCCGAGGGCGCGTCCCTCGTGTCCGATGACCCTGCCGTACTCGCGGGCGAGGCCGGGGTCGAAGGTGCTCGCGAGCATGACGGGGGCGGGCAGGGCGGTGGCGCGGGCCCTGACGCGGACGCCGGCGGGGCCGTCGGCGAGCCGCAGCGGCGGGATGCCGAGTCTCGGTACGCCGGGGATGTAGCCGGCCTGGCCGAGGCCGCGCGGGTCCTTGGCGCCGTGCAGGAAGGTGAGCTTCTCGTCGAGGGTGAGCCGGGAGACGAGGTCGTCCACCCGTTCCCGGTACGGGGTGGCGGGTGCCGCGTCGTCGGAGGGGAGCGGCGAGGGGGCGGGGTCCGGGGCGGGGGCGGGGGCGGCGACGGCCGGGACGGGGGGTCCGCCGGTCACGGCCGCGGCGACCGTGACGGCACCGCCGAGCAGACGCAGGGCGGACCGGCGGGAGACGTTCTGGGGCATGCGGCGACTCCTTCACGCACGCTCGTGCTGCACCGACACATGCACGCACTATGCGTGCCATCGCCGTGACATGCCGTCAGACACGGCCGCCCCGGCACCCGAAGGAGGGTGCCGGGGCGGCCGGTCCGGACGCTCCCGACCGAGTATCCGGACGAAGAGGGGCCGATCAGCCCTGCGGGCGCAGGGTCCACACGATGGTCATCTCGCCGGTCACGGCGCCGTCCTCGCGGGTGATCTCGATGTTCACCGGGAACTCGGGACGCCGGCCCGCGTCGAGTTCGGCGACGACGTCCGCCTTGGGGCGGCCGAGCGTCGCGGTGGCGGTGACGACGCCCATGGCGAGCTTCTTGTAGCCGATCTCGGCCTTCACCGCGAGGGGGACGGCGCGGCCCGTCTGGTCGCCGAAGGCGCCGATGACGATCGCGCCGCTGGCCGATTCGGCCAGTGTGAACATGGCCCCGGCGTGCGGGCCCCCGACGTGGTTGTGGAAGTCCTTCTGGTCGGGCAGCCGGAGGACGGCCCGCTCGGCGGTCGCTTCCACGACCTCCAGGTTCAGGGTCTTGGCCATGGGAACAGTGGCCAGCAGCATCTCGCCGATGTTCGGCAGGGTCTCGGACATGCCCCGAAGTTACCAGGCGGTAGTAAAGGCCGGAAGCCCCGCCGCCGGGGGCGGACGTGGCACCCCGCACCCCGCCCCTCTATGGTTACTCGCCATGTGGCCAGGACAGCAGCCGCCCGGGGGCGAGCAGAACCCGCAGGACCAGAACCCGCAGCAGAACCCGCCGTACGATCCGCAGCAGAGCGCGCAGCAGAACCCGTACCAGCAGGCGGGCTACCCGCAGCCGAATCCCTACCAGCAGCCGGGATACGGCCAGCAGCAGCCGGGATACCCGCAGCAGCCCGGTCAGGCCGCGCAACCCGGCTACCCGCAGCCCAACCCGTACCAGCAGCCGACCGTGCCGCAGTACGCGGTGCCCGGCCAGCCGGGCGGGCCGGTCCCGCCGCAGGGCGACGACAAGCGGAAGACGACGATCGTCGCGATCGTCGCGGCCACCGCCGTCGTCGTGACCGCGGGCGTCACGGGCTTCCTGGTCCTCGGTGACGACGGGGAGAAGACGACGGCCGGCGGCGACGCCAAGCCCTCGCAGAGCGCGTCGAAGTCCACCGAGCCCACCGAGGCCGCGCCGCCCGTCGACAACCCGCGGGACGGCTCGACCGCGGCGAAGCCGACGATTGCCGGGTGGAAGGTCGTCTTCAACCCGAAGTACGGCACGCAGTTCGACGTCCCGCCCGGCTGGACGGTGCTGTCGCCCGGGACCAGCACGTTCTTCGAGGACGAGAAGGCCGGCGACGGCAGCCCGGTCGTCACCATGTCGGCACCGGCCCGCTACAAGACCAACTGGTGCAGCCTGGACACCGACAAGGACGGCCGCCAGGAGACCTGGAGCCTCGCCTCCGTCGGCACCAAGGGCGGGCAGGGCGCCAAGGACACCGCCGAGGCGGCCTACAACGAGGCCGGCAACTGGGTGTGGGCGGGCTACGCCCAGACCGAGCCCAAGGGCACCGTCAAGATCACCAAGGCCACGCCGTACACGTCCAAGTCCGGGCTCACCGGCCATGTCGCCACGGCCACGGCCCTGGGCGTCAAGAAGGCCAACAAGTGCGAGACCGACGGCAAGTCCATCGCGTTCTCCTTCAAGACCGCCAAGGGCGACTTCTCGACCTGGGTCCTCTACGCCAACACGGGCATCAAGGACGAGCTCAGCAACGCGGACATCCAGAAGATCCTCAGCACCGTACGGCTCGCCGACGCCACGTCCTGACGCGCTGGACCCCACCTCCCGGACCACCCAGGCTCGTTCGGGCCCGCCCCGGAACCCGCCCGCGCGGTGTCCGGGAGCGGGCGGTCCTGAAACCGATTGGCACGGCAGGGCCCGGCCGGGGATAGTCCCGGAGTGAGTACTCCCGCCCCGCCTCTCCCCGGCCCGCGCCGCCACATGCCCGAGTGGGCCGGGCGCAACTACACGCTGCTGACGGCCGCCGCCGTCGTCACCAACCTCGGCAGCCACGGCGCCCTGATCGCCGCGGCGTTCGCCGTGCTCCAGGCCGGCGGCGACGGCGGTGACGTCGGGCTCGTCGCGGCGGCCCGCACCCTGCCGCTGGTGCTGTTCCTCCTCATCGGCGGCGCGGTCGCGGACCGGCTGCCGCGCCACCGGGTCATGGTCGCCGCCAACGGCCTCAACTGCGTGTCCCAGGGCGCCTTCGCCGTGCTCGTGCTGGCCGGCGAGGCAGAGCTGTGGCAGATGATGCTGCTGAGCGCGCTGGGCGGTACGGGGCAGGCGTTCTTCAACCCGGCCGCCGAGGGCATGCTGATGTCCAGCGTCGGCGGCGAGCAGGTCGGCCGTGCCTTCGCGCTGTTCCGGATGGCCATGAACGGCGCGGCCATCGGCGGCGCCGCGCTGGGCGGCGCCCTGGTCGCCGCCGTCGGCCCCGGCTGGGTCCTCGCCGTCGACGCGGTCGCCTTCGCGCTCGCGGGCTCACTGCGGGCGTTCCTCGACGTCGGTCATATCGCGGCACGCGAGCCGGGGGGCGGGCTGCTCGCCGATCTGCGGGACGGCTGGAAGGAGTTCTCCGGCCGGCCCTGGCTCTGGTCGATCGTGGCCCAGTTCTCCATCGTGGTGGCGGTGGTCGGCGCGACCGAGTCGGTGTACGGGCCGCTGGTCGCCCGGGACCAGCTCGGCGGCGCACGGCCCTGGGGACTGGCGCTGGCGGCGTTCGGCGCGGGCACGCTGTGCGGCGCGCTGGTGATGACCCGTTGGAAGCCGCGCCGGATGCTCTTCGTCGGCACCCTGTGCGTGTTCCCGCTGGCACTGCCGTCGGCGGCGCTCGCCGTGCCGCTGCCGGTCGGCGGCCTTGCCGCGACGATGTTCGTGTGCGGACTCGCGCTGGAGGTGTTCGGCGTCGCCTGGATGACGGCCCTGCACCAGGAGATACCGGAGGACAAGCTGTCGCGCGTCTCCGCGTACGACTGGTTCGGCTCGACGGCGATGCTGCCGCTTTCGACCGCGCTGGCCGGTCCGGCGGAGAACCTCTTCGGCCGGTCGGAGGCCCTGTGGGGCTGCGCGGCGCTGGTGGTGCTGGTCACCGCCCTGGTGCTGCTCGTCCCCGACGTACGGAACCTGACGCGCCGTACGAAGGAGGTCACCGGCGGCGGGGCGGCGCGGGCGGAGGCCGAGACCGCGACGGAGACAGCGACAGCGACAGCGACAGCGACAGCGACAGCGACAGCGACAGCGACGGAAGCACAGACCGGACGGGCGGCGGTGTCACCCGATGCCGAAGGCACCGCCGGGCGGCTCGGGTGACGCCACGGCGTCCACGTCCCGGACGACCGCCGCGCCGCCCGTGAGCCGCGCGAGCGACGGGCCGTGCTCCACCCGGGCGGGAAACGCGTTCGCGGCCGCGCGCCGCGCCAGCCGGTCCGTGTCCGGCGCCGTGTGCGACGCGACGAGCACCACGTTGCCGAACCGCCGGCCGCGCAGCACCGCGGGCTCGGCGATCAGCGCGAGCTGCCCGAACACGGCCGCGAGGGTGGCCAGTTGGGAGCGGAGGAACGCGAAGGGCGCACCGTCCGCGAGGTTCGCGAGGTACCACCCGTCCGGGCGCAGGACCCGTTCGACCTGCCGCGCGTACTCGACGGACGTCAGATGCGCGGGCACCCGGGAGCCGCCGAAGACGTCGCCGATCAGCACGTCCGCCGTGTCCGGGGGCGCCGCCTCCAGCCAGCTCCGCGCGTCCGCGCCGTGCACGGTGATGCCCGACCCCGCCGGTACGGGCAGGTGCTCGGCGACCAGGCCGAGGAGCCCGACGTCGGCCTCGACCACGTCCTGCCGGGAGCCTGGCCGGGTCGCCGCGACATAGCGCGGCAGGGTGAGGGCACCGCCGCCGAGGTGCACGACGTCGAGCGGGACGCCCTCGTCGGCCGCGCAGTCCACGGCATGCGCGAGCCGGCGCGCGTACTCGAACTCCAGGTACGTCGGATCGTCGAGGTCGACGTACGACTGGGGTGCGCCGTCGA
Source organism: Streptomyces sp. NPDC047886 (assembly GCF_043204435.1). Classification (NCBI taxonomy): domain Bacteria; kingdom Bacillati; phylum Actinomycetota; class Actinomycetes; order Kitasatosporales; family Streptomycetaceae; genus Streptomyces; species Streptomyces sp. NPDC047886. Next base: position 80,562 of record NZ_JBIDCF010000012.1, on the reverse strand, counting down.
CGGTCAGCAGCCAGGCCCGCTCCCGGTCCACGTCCGGCATGAGCTTGGCGGTGCCGCCGTCGACGGCACGGAGGACGGGGATCGGCTCGGTCACCGCCCCATTCTCCCAGTGGTCACAGCAGGGCGGTCACCGTGCCGGCGCCGACCGTCCGCCCGCCCTCGCGGATGGCGAAGCCGAGCCCGGCCTCCAGCGGCACGTCCCGGCCCAGCTCGACGGTCATGGTGACCGTCTCGCCGGGGCGCGCGACGGCCGCGTCACCGAGGTCGACGTCCCCGACGACGTCCGCGGTGCGGATGTAGAACTGCGGCCGGTAGCCGGTGGAGACCGGGGTGGCCCGCCCGCCCTCACGGGCCGACAGGACGTACACCCGCGCCGTGAACCGGCGGCTCGGCACGACGCTGCCGGGCTCGGCCACCACGTGGCCGCGCCGGACCGCGTCGCGCGGCACACCGCGCAGGAGCAGCGCGACGTTGTCGCCGGCCTGCGCGGACTCCATCGGCTTGCCGAAGGTCTCCACGCCGGTCACCACCGTCTCGGTGTCGGCGCCGAGCACCCGTACCCGGTCCCCGACCCGTACCGTGCCGCGCTCGACGGCCCCGGTGACGACGGTTCCCCGCCCGGTGATCGTCAGCACGTTCTCCACCGGCATCAGGAACGGCGCGTCCACGTAGCGCACGGGCATCGGCACATACGTGTCCACGGCGTCGAGCAGCGCCTCGATGGCGGCCGTCCAGCGCGGGTCGCCCTCCAGGGCCCGCAGCCCGGAGACCCGTACGACGGGAACGGCGTCGCCGCCGTAGCCGTGCGCGGTGAGCAGCTCGCGCACCTCCAGCTCGACCAGGTCGGTGAGCTCGTCGTCACCCGCGTCCGCCTTGTTCAGGGCGACGACGATGTGGTCGACGCCGACCTGGCGGGCGAGCAGGACGTGCTCGGCCGTCTGCGGCATGATCCCGTCGAGCGCGGAGACGACGAGGATCGCCCCGTCGAGCTGCGCGGCCCCGGTGACCATGTTCTTGACGTAGTCGGCGTGGCCGGGCATGTCGACGTGCGCGTAGTGGCGGGTGTCGGTCTCGTACTCGACGTGCGCGATGTTGATGGTGATGCCGCGCTGCGCCTCCTCCGGCGCCCGGTCGATCCGGTCGAACGGCACGAACGTGCCGGTCCCCCGGTCGCTGAGGACCTTGGTGATGGCGGCGGTGAGAGTGGTCTTGCCATGGTCGACGTGGCCCATGGTGCCGATGTTGAGGTGCGGCTTGGTGCGCACGTATGCCGTCTTGGACATGACGGGGCGGTTCCTCTCCGGAACTCGAAGCGTGGTGGGACCCCTCGGCCTTGCCGACCCTCCCCGTACGGGGTCCGCCGGACGATCGATCCGGGAAGGGTCAGCTTCGGGCGCCGTCCAGGACGATGGCGGCAGCCTTCGGCGCGTCCGCGACCGCGGACGACGCTGCGAGGAAGGCGTACCGGAACATGGCGTCGATCCTGCCGTGACGGCACGAGCACGTCGAACGGTTTTCCCGGCGGCCCCTCTCCGGCCTCCGGTGGTGACCCGGGCGAGCCATGGAGACGGGGGCGAGCCGTGGCGACGGGGCGGCACCGGCGAAGGGGCGGCACCGGCGAAGGGGGGTGCGGGCCGGTGGCGATCACCGTGGGCCGGACCGGGGGCGGCGGTGCGCCGGTGGGCGATCGCCCTGTGCCGGGCCGACGGCCGCCGTGCACCGGTGGCGATCACCGTGTGCCGGACCGGTGAGGGGCGGTGCGTCGTGCGTTACGGCGATCACATGTCCCGGTCGGTTACTCTCCCCGGGTGCTCGACCCCGTCGTCCGGACGCCGTCCGGTCTCGCCCCGCGCTGCTCCCGGGTCCTCCTGTCGCCCTGGTCGCGGCTCGCGCTGCTCGTCACGGTCCTCGCCGCCGCCGCGGCGACCGTCGTGGTGTACCAGCCGCAGCGGCTGCTGGCGGCCGGGTGGCCGCCGCAGATGGCCGGGGCGGGCGCGGTGCTGCTGTTCGGGCTCGCGTACGGGCTGTGCACGGCGGCCTTCGTACCGCGCCCTGTGCTCAATCTGGCGGCCGGCGCCCTGTTCGGCTCGCAGGCGGGCCTCGCCGCGGCACTCGGCGGGACGGTACTGGGCGCGGGCATCGCGTTCACGCTCGGCCGGGTACTCGGCCAGGACGCGCTGCGCCCGCTCGTACGGGGGCGCTGGCTGCGCGCGGCCGACGGGCAGCTGAGCCGGCACGGGTTCCGCTCGGTGCTGGCGATCCGGCTGTTCCCGGGCGTGCCGTTCGCCGCCGCCAACTACTGCGCGGCGGTCTCCCGCATGGGGTACACGCCGTTCCTGCTGGCCACCGGCATCGGCTCGATCCCCAACACCGCCGCGTACGTGATCGCGGGCAGCGAGGCCGCGTCCCCGACGTCACCGGCCTTCCTCTTCGCCACCGGGTTCATCGTCCTGTCCGGCCTGGCCGCCGCCGTGGTCGCCTGGCGCAAGCGGCACGGGCTGCGCGGCGGCCCCGGCGAACCGGAGCGACCGGCCACGGACCAGGCGTCGGAACAGGCACGGGAACAGGCACCGGAGCAGACGTCGGAGCGGGTACCGCTGGCGCGTCGCTGACGGGCGCCGTCGGCACCCGAGCGCAACGACCGGATCACCGGTCGTTCACCCTGAGACGGTACGCTGCGCACCGACCGGCCGCCGATCTCCGGCGCGCCGTGACGACCGCATCAGCAGCACGTTGACCGCACACGTACATACGGGACGGCCGTTAGCCCCATGAATTGGTTCGAATCGCTCATCCTTGGGCTGGTCCAGGGGCTGACGGAGTTTCTGCCCATCTCCTCGAGCGCGCATCTGCGCCTCACGGCCGCGTTCGCCGGTTGGCACGACCCGGGTGCGGCCTTCACCGCCATCACACAGATCGGTACGGAGACGGCGGTCCTGATCTACTTCCGCAAGGACATCGGGCGGATCCTTTCGGCATGGACCCGGTCGCTGACGGACAAGGCGATGCGTGCCGACCACGACGCCCGCATGGGCTGGCTGGTGATCGTGGGCTCGATCCCGATCGGCGTGCTGGGCGTCACCCTCAAGGACCACATCGAGGGACCGTTCCGGGATCTGCGGCTGATCGCCACGACGCTCATCGTGCTGGGCATCGTCCTGGGCGTCGCCGACCGGCTGGCCTCCCGGACGCAGGAGGGCGGCAGGCACCGCGCCGCACCCGAGCGCAAGACGCTCAAGGACCTGGGCGTGAAGGACGGCCTGATCTTCGGCATGTGCCAGGCGATGGCGCTGATCCCGGGCGTCTCGCGCTCGGGCGCGACGATCAGCGGCGGCCTGCTGATGAACTACTCGCGCGAGGCGGCCGCCCGCTACTCGTTCCTCCTCGCGATCCCGGCCGTGCTGGCGTCGGGCCTCTACGAGCTGAAGGACGCCACCGAGGGCCATGTGTCCTGGGGGCCGACCATCTTCGCGACGGTCATCGCGTTCTTCGTCGGCTACGCCGTCATCGCCTGGTTCATGAAGTTCATCACGACCAAGAGCTTCATGCCGTTCGTGATCTACCGGATAGCGCTCGGACTCCTGCTGTTCGCGCTGGTCTGGCTGGGCGTCCTGAGCCCGCACGCGGGCGAGTCGGCGGGCTGAGCGCACGCGTCGGCGAGCCCGCGGCCGAGCCCCTCACGCGGGCCAGTCCGCGGGCTCACGCGTTCGCCCTCGCCGACGGCGTCGGGGCAGGGGAACGCGGGCCGCCGTGAGGGGGGGGTTCCGGCGGCCCGCGGCCCGGTTCTCATGCCCGGGCTCCTGTGTTCAGAGTGCCGTGACGGCACCAACGGCACCAGGGCGCACGTCGCATATATGCAGGTGTTCCATTCACACCCCGTGTGCGTTCACCCCCCACACGGTCGCTGTGTCACCCTGGTGCTATGGCGTGGCAGGCCCCCATCGTCGTGCATCGCCCGGCCGCCGACGGCGGGCGGCGCGTCACCGTGCGCGGCCAGATCCTGGGCCTCGCCCACAACGACGCCGATCTGATCGAGTTCCTCCGCCGCGCCGGACTGGAGGAGGCCGACATGGTGCTGGACGACCCGCAGCTGGTGGAATGGCGCGGTGGCCGCGCGCACCAGTGGGAGGCCGCGTGATCCGTCGGTGCACAGGTCCATGACGTGGCCGCAGGGACCCTGGCGTGTCGCGCCCCGCTGTCCCACACTGATCCGATGACGCAGCGCGTGGATCTCGCGACCGTGATGGACCGGCTGGCCATCGACGAGCTGATCACCGGGTACGCCGTGGCGGTGGACGACGCGGACTGGGCCGCCTACCGGCGGCTGTTCACCCGGGACGGACGGGCGGACTACCGGAGCGCGGGCGGCATCGCGGGCGCGGCCGACGAGGTCGCCGACTGGCTGACCGGGGCGATGCGGCTGTTCCCGGTTCGCCAGCACCTCATCGTCAACCGGCGCGTACGGCTGGAGGATCTGGGCGGCTACCCAGGCGACAGCGCCGACGTCCTGGCGGACTACGTCAACCCGATGCGCCTCGACAGCGGCGACGGCGCCGAAGGAACGGGCGGCGACTTCGTCTCCGGCGGGCGGTACGCGTTCGGGCTGTCGCGCACGGACGCGGGCTGGCGGCTGCGGTCGGTGGTCGTCCACGAGAAGTGGCGGCGCCCGCCCGGCGCGCTGTCCAGCGGCTGAACCGCTCCAGCACACTGGAGTCGGAACCGTTCCCCCCTGCGGGGGCGAGGAGGCGCGGCATGCGGATTCCGGTCGGCCGGCGGGACGCGGCGGGGCGGCACGGCACGGCGGAACCACACGGTGACGCCGACCGGGGCGCCTCGGCGGTATCCCCGGACGCGGAACCTGGCACGGAGCCGGGCACGACACCGGACACCACATCGGGCACGACACCGGACACCACATCCGGCACGGGTCCGGGCAAGGCACCGGACACGGCACCGACGAGACCGGCCGCCGCCGCCCGCTGGGGGCGGGGGGCCGCCGCCGTGGTCGCCGGAGCGCTGCCCGCGCTGGCGTTCCCGGCCCCGTCCCTGTGGTGGTGGGCGTACGTCGCGCTCGTCCCGTGGCTGCTGCTGATCCGTACCGCCCCGACCGGACGGCGGGCGGCGCTCGACGGATGGCTGGGCGGCATGGGGTTCATGCTGGCCGTGCACCACTGGCTGATGCCGAACCTGCACGTCTTCATCCTGCTGCTGGCCGGACTGCTCGGGCTGCTGTGGGCGCCCTGGGGGTGGCTGGTGCGGTGGTCGCTGGCCGGTGCGCCGTCCCGGGGCCGGGCGGTGGCCGCGCTGGTGGGGGTGCCGTCCGCATGGCTGATGATCGAGCTCGTGCGGTCCTGGGAGGGGCTCGGCGGGCCATGGGGGCTGCTGGGCGCGAGCCAGTGGCAGGTTCCGGCGGCGCTGCGGGTCGCGGCGCTGGGCGGGGTCTGGCTGCTGACGCTGCTCGTGGTGGCCGCGAATACGGCGTTGGCTCTTCTCGTGGCGGTCCCCCACCGCCGTACGGCCGCGATGGTCGGGTTGACGGTGTGCGCGGTCACTGTGATGTCGGTGTGGCTGTGGCTGCCGGCCCCACAGCCGACGGGGCAGGTGCGGGTCGCGCTCGTACAGCCGGGGGTGATCGGTGGGCCGGGCGGCGCCGACCGGCGGTTCGCGCGCGGTGAGGAGCTCACCCGGCGGTTGGCCGACCGGGACGTGGACCTGGTGGTGTGGGGCGAGAGCAGTGTCGGCGCGGACCTGGCGGCGCGGCCGGAGTTCGCGGACCGGCTGGCGGCGCTGTCGCGGGACGTCGGCGCCGAACTGCTGGTCAATGTGGACGCGCGCCGCTCGGACCGGCCGGGCATCTACAAGAGCAGCGTGCTCGTCGGTCCCGGGGGGCCGACCGGTGACCGCTACGACAAGATGCGGCTGGTGCCGTTCGGCGAGTACGTCCCGGCGCGGTCGGTGCTGGGGTGGGTGACCTCGGTGGGCCGGGCCGCGGGCGAGGACCGGCGGCGCGGAACGGCGCCCGTGGTGATGACCGCGGGCGGGGACGGGCTGCGGCTCGGCCCGCTCGTGTGCTTCGAGTCGGCGTTCCCCGACATGAGCCGGCATCTGGCCCGGGAGGGTGCGCGGCTGCTGGTCGCGCAGTCGGCGACGTCCACGTTCCAGGAGAGCTGGGCGCCCGCGCAGCACGCGTCGCTGGCGGCGCTGAGGGCGGCGGAGACGGGTCGGCCGATGGTGCACGCGACGCTCACGGGCGTCAGCGCGGTGTTCGGCCCGGACGGTGCCCGGGTCGGCGCGCCGCTGGGCACGGACCGCAGCACGGCCGCCGTGTACGACGTCCCGCTGGCCTCCGCGACGACCCCGTACGTACGGTTCGGGGACTGGCCGGTGTACGGGGCGCTGGCGGTGCTGGCGGTCCTGGGAGCCGTCGTCGGCGTACGGGCCGGCGCACGGGCACGGGTCGTCAGGCGGCCGCCTGCTCCAGGGACTCGCGCACGATCCGCTCGCACAGTTCGTGGGTCTTCAGGGCGTCGCGCGCGCTGACGGCCTTTCCGGCGCGTACGTCGTCCAGGAAGGCGCGCACGACCTGTTCGATGCCGCGCTGCCGGGCGACGGGCACCCAGTCGCCGCGCCGCCGTACGCTCGGCTGGCCCTTGTGGTCGACGATCTCCGCGAGGTTGACGACCTGGCGCTTGGTGTCCTGCCCGGAGACCTCCAGGATCTCCTCGGCGGAGCCGTTCATCCGGTTCATCATGCCGATGGCGGTGAAGCCGTCACCGGAGAGCTGGAGCACCACGTGGTGCATCAGCCCGTCGCGGACGCGGGCCCGTACGTCGGTGTGCTCGACGGGGCCGGGCAGCAGGAACCGCAGGGTGTCCACGACGTGGATGAAGTCGTCCAGGACGAGGGTGCGCGGGTCCTCGGGCAGCCCGATCCGGTTCTTCTGCATGAGGATCAGGTCGCGCGGGTGGTCCAGGCACTGCTCGTACGCGGGGGCGTAGCGGCGGTTGAAGCCGACGGCGAGGCCGGTGCCGCGCCGTTCGGCGAGGTCGACCAGTCGGCGGGATTCGGCCAGTTCGTAGGCGAGGGGCTTGTCGACGTAGGTGGGGACGCCCGCCTCCAGGAGCCGGGTGACGATCTCGGCGTGCGCGGACGTCGGGGCGTGCACGAACGCCGCGTCGAGCCCCGCCGCGAGCAGGGAGCCGAGGTCGGTGTGGCAGCGGGCGGCCGGGATGTGGTGGGTCTCGGCGACCCTGGCGAGGGTGGCGGGCGTGCGGGTCTGGAGGTGCAGTTCCACCCCGGGGAGGGTGGTGAGCACCGGCAGATACGCCTTGCGCGCGATGTCGCCCAGTCCGATGCAGCCAACCTTCACGGCGGTCCCCTCAGTCGTGCTCCACGTTCACCCGCGTGCTCCACCGTCACCCGGTGACCTGATCGTATGCCCGGCGGGGGCGTGGGTACCCCGGGGGCTGCCCCGGGGGCTGCCAGTCCGCGATGCCGTCGAAGGCGCGCAGGGCGAGCCCGGGGCCGAACCGGGCGAGGGACATCAGGGCGCCGCGTGCCGCGACGGCCGGGACACCGGTCACGGCGATGAGCCGGGCCACGCGGGCGGATCGGCGCACCACCATGTGGGTGCGCGCCGTGCGGGCCGCCGAGTACGCGGCGAGAGCGGGCCCGATGTCCTGACCCGGCGGCAGGTGGTGGGCGAGGACGACCCCGTCCTCGACGGCCTGGTTGCCGCCCTGGGCGAGCATGGGTGCCATCGCGTGCGCGGCGTCGCCGAGCAGCGCGGTGCGGCCCCGGTGGAAGGCGGGCAGCGGGTCGATCATGTGGTGCACGTCGTGGCGCAGCACGCTGTCGGGACGGGCCGCGTCGATGATCGTCGGGATGGGGTCGTGCCAGTCCCCGAAGCGGCGGAGCAGTTCGGCCTTCTCGTCGTCGACGGCACGGTCGCCCACCGGTGCGAGGGCGGCGGCGTACGCGTAGACCCGGCCGTCCCGGAGGGGCTGGCTCCCCCACAGCGTGCCCGGCCCCCAGGTCTCGTGCGGTGCGAAGGGCCGTGCGGGCGCGGGCACGACGACGCGCCAGGTGGTGAAGCCGGTGTACCGGGGTCCCGGGTGACGTGGGAACAGCGTCCCGCGTACGGCTGACCCGATCCCGTCGGCGCCGACGACGAGGTCGGCCTCGATCGTGCCGTCGGGGGTGGTGACCGTAGCGGGGCGGCCGTCCGGGACGCCGGGGTCGGTGAGGGAGGCAGCGGCACCCGTACGCACGGCCCCGTCGGGCAGCCGGGACACCAGGGCGTCGATGAGGGTGGCGCGGTGCACCAGGACGAGCGGCCCGCCGAACCGCCGGGCGGCGGCCTCACTGCTCATACGGGCGAGCCAGCGGCCGCGCGGGGTGCGCATGCCGCCCGCGCCCTGCCAGGCGGCGAGGGCCCGGATCTCGTCGCCGAGGCCGATCGTGTCCAGGGCCCGCTGCGCGTTCGGCGCGAGTCCGATGCCGGCGCCGACGGGCCGGAGCGACGCGGCGCGCTCCAGGACGGTGACGTGCCAGCCGCGCAGGTGCAGGGCGAGTGCGGCGGTCAGTCCGCCGATGCCGCCGCCGATGACGACGGCCCGATGGGCCCGACCTGCCCGGTCGCCCCGGTCGCCCCGGTCGCTGCGGTCGCTGCGGTGATCGTGGTCGCCCCGATGGTCGTGGTCGCCGTGGTGATCGCGGTCGGTGCGGGATGCGTCGTGGGCCATGACCCCTCCGGAACTACAGATGTAGTGACCTGACTCCAGAACCGTACTACAGCTGTAGTGCCGACGGTAGGTTGGGCCGTATGAACGCACGCACGACCGGCACCTCGTCCCGCGACCGGGCGGCCCTGGTCGCCGACACCGCCCTGACGCTGCTCGCGGAACGGGGCATGCGGGGGCTGACCCACCGGGCCGTGGACGAACTCGCGGGACTCCCCCAGGGGTCGACGTCCAACCACGCCCGGACGCGTCAGGCCCTGCTGGAGGCGGCGGTACGGCGGCTCGCCGAGCGTGAGGCGCGCGTGCTGGACGTCACCGGGACGGTGACGCCGGGTGCCGGGCTCGACGTCCTGGTGGACGCGCTGTCCCTGGCGCTGCACCGCTATCTGACCCGCCACCGCGAGCTGCTGGTCGCCCGGTACGAACTGGGCCTGGAGGCCACCCGCCGCCCCGAGCTGCGGGCCTTCTACGACGAGACGGGACGCCGGTTCCGGGAGCCGCTGGTCGCCCTGATGGCGGCGGCCGGGTCGGCCGATCCGCAGCGCCACGCCCTGTCGCTGATCGCCTGGTGCGAGGGGCTGATGTTCTCCTGCGCCGCCGGGTCGTTCCATTCGTCGGTCCCGGCCCGCGAGGACCTCCGCACCGGCTTCGAGGAACTGCTGCGCGGCATGCTGGGTCCCGCGTACGACGCCTGACGGGGGCGGCGGGCCCGCGTCCGGGGCCCGGCGACCTGGGCCCGCGTCCGCCGGGCGGTGGCGTCCGCCGGGCGGTGGCGCGGGACGGGCGGTGGCGCGGGACGGGCGGTGGCGTCCCCCGGCGGGCGAGCCAGGTGGGTCAGCGGGCGCGGAGGCTGCGGTCCAGGCGCTCGATCGCGGCCCGGACGCCGTTGCCGTACCCGTCGTCGTCCAGCGCGGCCGACGAGACCCGGGCGCGGTCGAGGTGGACCCGTGCCTCGTCCGGCCGACTCAGCCGGACGTAGTCGGCGGCGAGGTTGAGGTGCAGCGACGGGTACAGCGCCCGCAGCGCCACCGCGGAGTCGTGTCGGGCGAGCCGCTCTTCGGTGAGGCTTTCGGCCGCCCCGAGCGCCCGCAGGTCCCAGGCGAGCTCGTCCGCGGGGTCGTCCTGGGCATCGGCCATGTAGTGCGCGAGGGTGCACCGGTGCAGCGGGTCGCCGTCCTCGCCGATCTGCCCCCACAGCTCGCCGAACCGGTTGCGCGCCTCCTCGCGGTCGCCCCCGTGGAGCAGCATCATCGCCTGCCCGATCCTGGTCATAACGGCGTCCTCCGACGCCTCGCGCTGCTGCTCCGTCACGCTGGTCCTCCACTCATCGGTCGTGCTCCGACGCTAACGGCCGCCGTGGCCGATCCGGCTCAGGCTCGGGGGCGGGGCGGGCCCCGAGCTCTCGCGGCACGGCGGCCGGCGGCGGCCGGCGGCGGTCAGCCGAGGTTCGGGATGCGCCAGTCGATGGGCTCGTGGCCCTGCTCGGCGATCGCCTTGTCGATCTGGGTGAAGGGGCGGGAGCCGAAGAACTTCTTCGCGGAGAGCGGCGAGGGGTGCGCGCCTTTCACGACCACGTGCCGCGTCTCGTCGATGAGCGGCAGCTTCTTCTGCGCGTAGTTGCCCCAGAGGACGAACACGGCCGGGTCGGGGCGGGCCGCCACGGCGGAGATCACCGCGTCGGTGAACTTCTCCCAGCCCTTGCCCTTGTGCGAGTTGGCCTCGCCGGCCCGGACCGTGAGCACCGCGTTGAGCAGCAGCACGCCCTGCTCGGCCCAGGGCATGAGGTAGCCGTTGTCGGGGACGGGGTGCCCCAGCTCCTCCTGCATCTCCTTGTAGATGTTCCGCAGGGAGGGCGGCGTCTTGACGCCCGGCCGCACCGAGAAGCACAGGCCGTGCCCCTGGCCCTCGCCGTGGTACGGGTCCTGGCCGAGGACGAGGACCTTGACCCGGTCGTACGGAGTGGCCTCCAGCGCGGCGAACACCTGGTCCCGCGGCGGGTAGACCGGCCCCTTGGCCCGCTCCTCATCGACGAACTCGGTGAGCAGCTTGAAGTACGGCTTCAGCAGCTCGTCTCCGAGGACGCCGCGCCAGGACTCGGGCAGCAGCTGGGTGTCGGTCACGTCAACAACCTCCGGTGTGGGATCGCCTGTCGACCACAGAACCTACCGGGGCCCACTGACAACGAGCCCGGGACCGGGGAAACGGGCACGAAGACCGGGACGGGAACGGGCGCGGCGACCGGCGCGGAAACGGGCCCGGCGACCGGCACGGGAACGGGCCCGGCGACCGGCACGGGGACGGGCACGGGCACGGGCACAGCAACCGGCACGAAGACCGGCACGGAAACGGGACTGGCGACCGGCACGGGGACGGGCACGGGGACGGGCACGGGGACGGCCCCCGGGGGCGGCGGGACGGCGGAACGCGAAAGGGACCGCCGGCGGCCCGTCGTGCGGTGCCACCGGCGGTCCCTGCGCGTGGCCTACCAGCTGGCCTTGCGGTGCAGCTCCCACAGCTGCATGACCGTCTGCGGGTCGAGGGCGCGCTCACCGCCGCCGATCTCCTCGCTCGCGGCGATGTACAGCTTGCCCTGCCACAGCGGCAGCAGCCGGACGTCCTTGACCATGATCTGCTGCGCGCGCTCGAACTGCTTGCTCACCGCTCCGCGGTCGCTCTCGCGGCGCGACTGGGGCAGCAGCTGCTCGGTGATCTCCGGGCTGTCGTACGGGGTCGACAGCACGTTCTCCTTGCCGACGAACGGCGCGACGAAGTTGTCCGGGTCCGGGAAGTCGGGGAACCAGCCTCGGCCGAACGCCGGGTACTCGCCCTTCTGGTAGCCCGCCTGGAACTCCTTCCACGGCTTGCCCTCGATCGTCACGTCGAACAGGCCCGACTCGTCCAGCTGCCGCTTGATCTCGGCGAACTCGGCGGCGGTGGAGGAGCCGTAGCGGTCCGTGGTGTACCAGAGCTGCAGCGGCACCTTCTTGGTGATGCCCGCGTCCCGCAGGAGCTTCTTGGCCTTGCGGACGTCCGGGTCGCCGTAGGTGTCGAAGAACTTGGTGGTGTGGCCAGCGATGCCCTTGGGGACCATCGAGTACAGCGGCTCGGCGGTGCCCCGGTACACCTTGTCGACCAGCGTGTCACGGTCGATGACCTGGGCGACGGCCTGCCGGACGGCGATCTTGCCCGCCGACGGGTCGTCGGGGTTGAACACCAGGTAGCGGATGTCGGCGCCGGTCGACTCGACCAGCTGGAGCCCCTCGTTCTCCTGCCGGTTGTCGCGGAGGTCGACGACCTCTTCCGCGGTCAGACCGCGGTAGGTGACGTCGATCTCCTTCTTCTTCAGCGCGCCGACCATCGCCTCGGACTCCTTGAAGTACCGAATGGTGACGGCCGTGTTCTTCCGGTCGGCGAACCCCTTGTACGTCGGATTCTTGAGCAGCTCGGCCTCGACGCCCTCGTCGTAGGAGTTCAGGACGTACGGGCCGGACCCGACGACCTTGCCGTCCTCGCGCAGCTTGTCCGCCGGGTAGGAGGCCGGGTCCACGAGCGACATCGCCGGGGTGGCCAGGATGAACGGGAACGTCGCGTCCGATTCCTTCAGCTGGAAGATGACGGTGGTGCTGCCGTTCGTCTGGATCTTGTCCAGCGAGCCGAGCAGTCCGTTCGGGCCGCCCTCCGCGTCGATCGTCCGGATGCGGTCGATGGAGTGCTTCACGGCGGCGGCGTCGAGCTTCGCGCCGCTCGAGAACTGCAGCCCGTCGCGGAGCTCGCACTGGAAGACCTTGCTCGTCCGGTCCGTGAACTTGCACTCTTCCGCCGCGTCGGGCTGCGGAGTCGTGCTACCGGTCGGGAAACTCAGCAGCGTCTGGAAGACATTTCGGTACAACTCCCACGAGCTGTCCCACGAGGCCGCGGGGTCGAGCGTGGTGGGAGAGCTGGTCGTACCAACAGTGATCTTGTTTTCCCCATCGGCGTCATCGTCCGAAAAAAGACCGCATCCCGCCAGCAGGGATATGGACGCAAGGGCTGCAGCGACCTGCAGACTGGTCCGGTTGAACACGTGCACGCTCCTCGTTCAGCCATGGGTCGGCCGACCATACCGCAGTGCCCCACCAGGTCAATGAGCAGGACCGGTGGGGCGCTTGAGGCAATCAGCGGTCAATCAGGAGAATCCGCCTCAACCGACTCCGGCATTGAGGAAAATTCCCCCATCCACCACCAGGGTTTGTCCGGTGATCCAGTCCGATTGGTCGGATGTAAGGAAAGCGGCGGCCCCACCGATATCGTCCGGTGTGCCGAGCCGCCCGAGCGGATAGGCGGCGGCCGCCTCCGCCTCCCGGCCGTCGTAGATCGCCTGCGCGAATTTCGTCTTCACGACGGCCGGGGCAATCGCGTTGACCCGGACAATCGGGGCGAATTCATGGGCGAGCTGAAGCGTCAGATTGATCATGGCGGCCTTGCTCATGCCGTACGCGCCGATGAACGGCGAGGCGGCGACACCGGCGACCGACGCGATGTTGACGATCGCGCCGCCGTTCTCCTTCTGCCACGCCTGCCAGGTCCGCTGAGCGAAACCGAGCGCCGAGATCACATTGGTCTCGTAGACCTTCCGCGCCACGTTCAGGTCGAGCTCGGCGATCGGGCCGAACACCGGGTTCGTGCCGGCGTTGTTGATCAGGTAGTCGACGCGGCCGAACGCCTCCATGGTGCGTTCGACGGCCAGCGCCTGGTGGGCCTCGTCGTGGGCCTTGCCCGGGACGTGGATGACCCGGTCGGCGCCGAGCCGCTCCACGGCCTCCTTGAGGGCCTCCTCGCCGCGTCCCGTGATGCACACCAGGTCGCCGCGGGCGACGAGCGCCTCGGCGATGCCGTAGCCGATGCCCCGGCTGCCGCCGGTGATCAGCGCGACCCTGCCGGAGGGCTCGGGCAGTTCCTGTGCGGTCATGTCGTCTCTCACCCGCCGCTTCAGTTGAGGGGGCCGCCGGCCACGTACATGACCTGGCCCGAGACGAATCCGGCGTCGTCGCCCGTGAAGAAGGCGATGGCGTTGGCGACGTCCTCGGGACGGCCGACGCGCTGGACGGGGATCTGGGTGGCGGCCGCGGCCTGGAACTCCTCGAAGCCCATGCCCACGCGCGCGGCGGTCTGGGCGGTCATCTCGGTGACGATGAAGCCCGGCGCGACGGCGTTGGCGGTGACGCCGAACTTGCCGAGCTCCTTGGCGAGGGTCTTGGTGAAGCCCTGGAGGCCCGCCTTGACGGCCGAGTAGTTGGCCTGGCCGCGGTTGCCGAGCGCCGACGAGGAGGAGAGGCTGACGATCCGGCCGAAGCCCGCGTCCACCATGTGCTTCTGGCACGCCTTGGCCATCAGGAACGCGCCCTTGAGGTGCACGTTCATGACGAGGTCCCAGTCGGACTCGCTCATCTTGAACAGCAGGTTGTCGCGGAGGACGCCCGCGTTGTTGACGAGGATCGTCGGGGCGCCGAGTTCGGCGGCGACGCGCGCGACGGCGGCCTCCACCTGGGCGGCGTCGGAGACGTCGCAGCCCACGGCGAGGGCCCTCCCGCCCGCCGCGGTGATCTTCTCGACGGTGTCCTTGCAGGCCGCCTCGTCCAGGTCGAGTACGGCGACGGCCCGGCCCTCGGCCGCCAGTCGTACCGCGGTGGCGGCGCCAATGCCCCGCGCCGCTCCCGTGACGACGGCGACGCGCTGCTCGGTCGTGGACATGCTGGTTCTCCTCGCCCTTGGATCCCATGGATGCGGCTCACCCGACGTCCCATAGGGGTGAGCGACCGCTTAGTACCTTCAGCAGACGAGACGCTAGAAGCCCTGGCACCCGGTGTCAACGGCCCGCCGGGTGCCCCCCGTCACTCCGAAGGGTGACGGGCGTCGCTCAGCGGACCAGCAGGTCGAGCAGCCGCTCGGTCTCCCGCTGGGGATCCGCGGTGAGTCCGGTGTGCACGGGCCCCGGCTGGACGACCGTGGAGCGGGGCGCGATCAGCCACCGGAACCGCCGCCCCGCGTCGTCGCGCGCCGCCTGGCCCGCGTGCGAACCGCCCTCGCACACCCCCTCGACGGCGTGCAGCGCGGCCCGTACCCCCGCCACGTCCGCGTGCGGGTCCAGCGCCCGCAGCTTGGCCTCGTCCAGGTGCGTACGGGCACACACGAAGGACCGGGCGCGGCAGTAGACCACCACGCCGGCGTTGAAGCACTCGCCGCGCTCGACGCGTGGTACGACGCGCAGCAGCGCGTACTCGAAGACGTCCCGGTCGCTCACTTGGTGCTGTCCTTCACGCTCTCGCTCCTGGTGGGGTGCGGCCAGGGTGTCAGATGGTCGGTCAGCCAGCCGGGGGCTCGCGTCGCCGGGCGTTCGGTCCGCTCCCCCACGGTGACGCGTTCGTGGATGGTGGCCGCCCGTGTCAGCAGCGTCTCGACGTAGGCGCGGCGCACCGCGTCGGCCGACGCGAAGCCCGGCTCGTCGACCAGCCATTCGTCCGGCACGTCGGCGGCGACCTCCGTCAGGAGCTCCTCGGTGACCAGCGGGGCGAGCGCGGCGGCAGCGGCGTCGACGTCCGGGCCGAAGGTGGCGAGGACATGGTCGGACGCGTCGTACGGCTTGGCCGCCGAGGCCGGCGCGCCGGGCCAGTTGTGGTGCCAGATCATGGTCGCGCCGTGGTCGATCAGCCACGGTTCGCCGTGCCAGACGAGCATGTTGGGGTTGCGCCAGGACCGGTCGACGTTGTTGATCAGCGCGTCGAACCAGACGACCCGGCCGGCCTCCTCCGGATCCACCGCGTAGGCGAGCGGGTCGAAGCCGATCGAGCCGGGGAGGAAGTCCATCCCCAGGTTGAGCCCGCCGCTGGCCTTGAGCAGCTCCTGCACCTCCTGGTCGGGCTCGCCGAGCCCGATGACCGGGTCGAGCTGGATGGTGACCAGCTCGGGCACGCGCAGGCCGAGGCGGCGGCCGAGCTGCCCGCAGACGACCTCGGCGACCAGGGTCTTGCGGCCCTGCCCGGCCCCGGTGAACTTCATGACGTACGTGCCGAGATCGTCGGCCTCGACAATCCCGGGGAGCGAGCCACCCTCACGCAGAGGCGTGATGTAGCGGGTCGCAACGACCTCTTCGAGCACTTTCCCAGGCCACCCATCTCTTCAGCCTTGCAATCCACGGAGGACTTCTGCGGGGCGTAGGGGTGGAAATCGCCGGTCAACGACGCTGGGGAGAATCTGGGGAGTTTCGGCTGGCGTGCCGGACTCCCCGCTCTCCCAGCAGACCGTCGATGACGCCGCGCCCCTTGCTGCCGGCCTCCGGCATGAAGTGAGCATAGTAACCGAGGGTGATCGCCGGCGAGGAGTTCCGAGCCACCGGGCCAGGGTGACAACGGACTCTCCGGCTTCCAACATGATTGAGGCGTAGGTGTGCCGAAGCACGTGGAAGCCGTCCTTGGGGGCCGCCGCCCACTGCCAGGCTTTCGCCCCCTCGGCACGTGGCGGGATGACGCCGGCCTTGGCCAAGGCGGGCCACGCCACCCCGAGGCCCTGGCACATCAGCCTTCCGGCACACATCCGCCGCCCCAGGAAGGGGGACGCCCTGTGCAAGCACAAACACCCCTTCGGTTGAGGTCGGAAGTTGGCTGCCGGCGGCCCGCTCCCAGCTGGACGGTCCTGATCGGACTGCTGGAGCTGGAGAGTGGTGCCCGCCGCGGCGTTTCCGCCCAGCGGGTCGTAGTGCTGGGTGTGAAGCGACTCTTCTGGTCAGCCCTTTACCGGGCCGCCTTCCTGGAGGTCTTGTTCAGCTGCACGGTTGTTGCGCACGGCGTGGAACCCTGTGTTCTGGCCGCTCAGCTGAGCGAGCAGGTGGTGGTTCTGCATCTGGGATAGGTGCGACGCGGCAACCAGAGCGTGGACATCATCCTTCAGCTGCTGGATCTCAATGCGGTCGGATGCGCGGAGCTTTTCAGCTTTCCGATCTCTCGGCGGAGCCGTCTTTCGTTGTCGGGGGCGGAGCCTCGGGCGCGGATCCTTTCGTAGATCTCGTTCTGAGGTCGGGGTGCCGCTGGGTGAGCGCGTTGCGGGGAACACCGGCTTCGACGGCGAGGGCGACGATGGTCAGCGCGCCGTTCGAGTGTTCGGGGGTTTCGCTCAGGATGCGGTCCATGGCCGCGCGGATCCGCGGCCGTTCATCAGCGGCCGGACTCATGGGGTGTTCTCCTGAAGGGTGATGCGGTCGCGGGCACGGTCATGTGCGAGGGTCCGCAGACGGGCGGCCCGCCGGCTGAGCCGCTCGGCCAGGGGGCCGGGTACCGCCTGTGAGCGTGCTTGCTCGTCCAGGGATGCGGCTCGTTGCAGGAGCTGGTGGGCGTGGTCGTCCGTGCGAGCGAGAGTTCGCGCATGTCGGCTGGCAGCGATCCAGGCTGGGGGCTGTCCGCGGAGTCCATGCGGTGGCAGAGCTCCCGGTCGCGGTACACGCACATCAGGAGGGAGCGGGGGTTGTCGTAGCTGTTCGTGTCGAGCTGCACGGTCGTTGTGGCGTTGGTGGAGACGCTCCGCTGAAAGCGGGTGCCCTCGCGTGCCGTCCGGGGGCCTTGCATGCCGACGCAGCCGCCCCAGTGCAGCCGTCCCGCGCCGTCGGCTGGAGTCGAAGGGCGCGGGTCGGGGCGCGCCGCCGTGGGTCCGAAGTTCCCGTGGTGATGCGCCTACATCCTGTGCGGCGTTTTTCGGGGCCGGACCGCAGGAGCCCTATGCAGCGCGGTGTGCTTTATGCGGGGACACCCGCAGCCGCGCTCTTGCCGGAAGGGGCCGGCCGGTGGACTGGCGGGCGCGTTCCAGGGGTCCGTCGCACAGCGCCTGCAGGACGGGGCCGGGCTCGGTGTCGGGAGTAAGGGAGAGGTCGACGTGGGCTTCGGGATGGCGGGAGGAGCCGGTCATCCGTGCGCGGGCCTGCTGAACGCCGGGCAGGTTCCGGGCGTCGGCTGTCAGAGCGTCGCTCAGGGCACGCTCGCGCAGTTCCGCTGCCTCCACGGGGTCGACGCCGACGGGTATGGGGCCGGGATGAGTGCGGCGGAGTTGTGCCAGCAGCCACCACAGGGTGAGCAGGACGACGATGGCCAAAGCGGCGATGACCCCGGGCCACCACCATCCCTCGTCGACCCAGCGCGTGCGGTCGGCGTCATCGAGCAGGACACCCTGGGGAGTGGTCAGGGGCCAGCCGTCGGGTGGTGTCATGCGCCAGCGCCGGTAGAGGTCGAGACTGCCCGCCAGGATCAGGAGGCCGGTGCCCAGCAGGACGATTCCGGCCAGGGCCAGCAGGACTCGGTTGACTGCGGATTTCCTCTTCATGGGATCCCATTCCTGTCTCTCCCTCGACGGCAGGCATGCCCAGGCGTGTGCTACTTGCGGCGTGGGCGCACCTTGACGGCGAGCCGAGGTGGACGCGCGAGGGCGAGCCGGTCGACTTCCGCCAGGAGAGCGACCAGGAGGTCGGCCTTGACGTCGGCGGGGGCGCGGTAGCGTACGTCCGCGCGCGCCCCGATGCGGTGGTGGAGGATCCGGATCCTGGCGGCGCTGACACCTGGCACGCGCATCGCGGCATCCCGCAGCAGGAGTTCCGCGCTGGCGCGGTCCAGCACGGCGTGCGTCTGGGCGTCGGGGGTCTTCAGGGGCAGCTTGTGGCGCAGACCATGGGTGAGTGCCATGACCAGCATCCAAAGACCGAGGACGGCGATGAGGGCGGCACCGACCTGTATCCAGATGTCATCCAGGGGGCGGGTGGCTAGTTCATCGGCCAGGCGCGTGCGCCAGGCCGCGGCAGTCTGGCCGGCGCGGACCCTGACGACGTCGAACAAGAGGATGCCTGCCGCGGCCCCGATGAGCAGGGCCGTGAGCGCGGCGGGTATCCGGCGCGCGGACCAGGGGCGGGGAGTCGGCCTGCCTTCGGCCGCAGGCTGTTTGGCCAGG
This sequence comes from Streptomyces sp. NPDC047886, assembly GCF_043204435.1. Taxonomy (NCBI): domain Bacteria; kingdom Bacillati; phylum Actinomycetota; class Actinomycetes; order Kitasatosporales; family Streptomycetaceae; genus Streptomyces; species Streptomyces sp. NPDC047886. The sequence goes on along the minus strand of NZ_JBIDCF010000012.1, from coordinate 61,861 downwards.
TGCTCCACCGTGCGGGAGGTCACCTCGTCGGCCGCGGTGAGCTGCTCCGTTGCGGCTGGGGGTTCTTGGTCGCGTTCCATGCCGGCTCTCCTTCCCGGGGGGAATGCGCTCCGGTTCACTGCACGCGCCGGTGTTCCTGGCCATCTGCGGAAACCAGGTGCTCGATGGCGAGGGTCACTTCTGTGACGCGCATCCCGGTGAGGTGGGCGACCCGCTCGCTGATGTAGTGCTGCACCTGCCGGCAGGCGGTGGCGAGGTCTGTCGGGTAGGACAGGTCCACGGTCAGCCTCAGCCGTGCCGAGCCGCTGCCGATGGTCGCGGAGGCGTGCGGAGCCGCCAGTTTCGCGTGAGCGGCCGAGGCGCCTGCGTGTACGGCCAGTGCCTCCTTCGCGGCGCGGGCCGCGATGCGGGCGACCACCTTCTCCGGAATGACGGTGGCGCCGCGCTCGGCCGGCGGCAGGACCGCCGCCTGGGTGGGGGCCGCCGCACCGGGCAGGGCTGCGCCGGGCTGCGTTGTCACTGCCGGTCCCGGGAACGGGTGAAGTCGGACATCTCGAGGTCACCCTGCAGCATGAGGCCGATGATCAGACCCACCAGGCCCAGGAACGCCACGAGCAGGAACGCCCAGAAGCCGCCGAAAAAGGCGGCAAAGCCCAAGGCCATGCCGGCAAGCAGGCCCACGATTGCTGCGTTCATCTCACTCACCTGAACTTCAACGTCGGTCGTCTTTCGCCCCGGTGGCCTTTTTCGCCCCGGTGGCCTTGCCGGGTCGAGGGATCACTGCACGCGGCCCGCGGTTCCCTCGTCGTCCTCCTCGTCGGGCAGGTGGACGTCGTCGACGGCGATGTTCACCTCGACGACTTCAAGGCCGGTCATGCGCTCCACAGCCGTGATGACACTGGTGCGGACGTCGCCGGCGATGTCCACGATGGCGACGCCGTACTCCACGACGACATCGAGATCAACGGCGGCCTGCCGCTCACCCACCTCGACCTTCACACCACGGGACACGCTGGGACGGCCGCCGGGAACCTTGTCCGTGACCGCCCCGAGCGTGCGGGCCATGCCTGAGCCGAGGCGGTGGATGCCCGGCACCTCCCGAGTGGCCATACCTGCGATCTTTTCGACCACGCTGTCGGCGATGGTCGTCCGGCCCCGGGACTCAGGCGGGGCCCCGGCTCCTGCCTGACCCGCGAGGGCCTTACCCGCAGAGCGTGGCGTCTCCCCGCCCGCGGTGGGGTTGACGGTGTCCGACATGAGGACCTCCCTATGATGTCGATCCGGGCGCGCCGGTGCGGTGCCCTCAATGTTTTAGACACACCGCACGGACATTCCTCACGCTCGCAGCCGTACCATCGAGGAGGGCATACGCGGGCCGCGATTCTGCGGCAGGAAGCGAGCGGCGGATGCGCAACCGGACGAGCCCCCCTCCCCCGCCCAGCACAGGTTTCCCCCTGCGGCCGGGCTCGGTACCCGCCGTCGCCGCTGTAGCCGATCAGGACAGCGGCCTGGACGACAGTGTGCTGGCGGTATGGGCGCGCGAAGGCGATGAAGAGGCCTTCGCCGTCCTGGTCCGCCGGTACACCAGCCGCTTGCTCGCCCTCGCCCAGCATCTGCTCGGCAACCGCGCGGACGCCGAGGACGCGGTTCAGGACGCCTTCCTCAGCGCCTGGAGACAGCTGCCGGAATTCCGGCACGGCGCCTCGTTCGGCACGTGGATGTACCGCATCGTGACGAACCGCTGCCTCAACACCTTGCGCAGGCCGCCCCACCCGCTTCCCCTGGACACCGTTTCGGAACCCGCTGCCGCGGATGCGGGCAGCTCACCACCTCGAGTGGCAGAGGCCGACGCAGCCACAGTCGCCCTGATGCAAGCGCTACTGGAACTGCGCCCCGAGCTTCGCGCGTGCTGGGTCCTGCGGGAACTGCACGGCCTGCACTACAACGAAATCGCCCACGTGCTGGCAAGCAGCGAACAAACCGTACGCGGCAGACTCGCTCGCGCACGACGCATACTGATGGAGGCGATGCGCCCATGGCGCTAGAAGACCACCCGCACCTGGCCTCCGGCGACCAGCCCGAAAGCGTGTGCGCCACGAGCGCCGAAGCACCCTTGCGCGGACAAGCCAAGATGCTTGCCGGCGCGGAGTTCCTGCCCTGCGGACGCCACCCGGGCCGCGCCTGGGAACAAGCCCGCACCCCCGCCGGCACGACAGATCCGCCCACCAGACACTGCCCCAGTTGCCGCGAAGCCCTCGAAGGGCTGACAGCGCTGGACCGGGCCACCCGTGCTCTGCGCGCCGAGGAACGACCCGACAGCCACCGCCTCGCCAACCGGATCATCAGCGCGGTCCGCGCCGAGGCACGGCTGGGTACCCTGCTGCGACTGGCTGGCCCCGATCACGACCTGCGCATCGCAGAAAGCGCCAAAATTCTGCGCCGGGCCGCCGACACCGTGCCCGGCGCCCGCACAGCCAGCTGCCGTCTGACCCCGTCCAACGGCAACCGCGCCGTCCATGCCGTCGCCGTCTCGGTCGCGGCCAAGCTCGACAAGCCGTTGCGAGAGCGCGCCGAAGCGGTACGCCAAGCCGTACTGCGCGCAGCCGAGCATGTTCCTGGTCTCGCCGTCACCACCGTCGACGTAGAAGTCAACGCCGTGCTGGAGCCCTCCCGCGTACCGGGCGGCGAAAGGGCTGAGCTGAGCGAAGGATGAGCGCATCCCACCGAGAGGACAGCCGGCGAACCGGCCGAAGCAACCGTCGACGTTCCCGGCGTAGCCGCTCGCAGCCTCACACCACGCGACAAGCGCAGGAACCGCCCACCACAGGTCGGCGGGCAAGCGCTGCATCCTGCACGCTGGCGACGACCGCGTCGTAGACCTCCGTCCCGCGCCGGTCCAGGCGCCGCAGCCACGGGTCCGCACGCCGAATTGCGCGACGCGCTCGGAGGGCACAATCTTTCGCTTGCGCCAGCTCCCGGTCGGCGCTGTGCCTCTATCCCCCTGACCAGGGGAGAAGACCGGTAGCGCTTTCCGCTTTGGGGGGATAATTCACTTAGGGTGCCCGTTCGGGGGTATGCACTGGGCAGGCAGCTTATCTACAGACCGCACCACGCAGCGGTGTGGGAGGTGACAGAGATGGCGGCTGGCAAGAAGGCCAAGAACGCAGTCAAGAAGACCAAGGGCAAGCTCAAGGAAACCACAGGCCGGGCTGTCGGCAACGAGAGCCTGGAGGCGAAGGGGACCCGCGAGCAGATGGCGGGCGATGCGAAGCAGACCGTCCAGAAGGCCAAGGACACGCTCAAGCATTGACCCCACGCCTTGGAGCCCCGGTACCAGGGGCTTCCAGGAAACCCATAAGATAAGGGCCGACGTCTCACGTCGGCCCTTATTGACGGCCGACCCGATGGCACAGCCGTGCGTGCGGCTATCGGCGCCGCCGACGCGGACGGCTTGCTTCGTACTCGTCGTCCTCTTCGGGAGTGTCCTCGTCCTCGTACTCCTCCTCGTCCGCTTCGTCGGCGTACGGTCCAGGTTCCTCTTCGTCCTCCGCAGGCTCTTCGTCCTCCTCAGGCAGTCCGTCCTCGTCTTCCTGCCCTTCTTCGTCTTCGTACTCGCCCTCGTATTCGTATTCGCCTTCCTCCTCGTCCGTGTTTTCGTCTTCCGCTTCGCCTTCTTCTTCCAGTGCTTCCTCGTGGGTGCGGACCACCTCGCCGTCACGGATCTCGCCGCGCCAGCCTTCGGCCTCATCGGTCGTGAGCGAGACGTGCCTAAGGAAATGTTTGAGGTCCAGGCGCAGGCGTCGGCCTTGAGCGCGCCACAGGTTGCCGGTCTTCTCGAAGAATCCGGAGGGGTAGTACTCGACCACCGCGATGATGCGGGTCAGCGTCGGCGTGATCTCGTGGAAGCTGACGCAGCCGCGTGTGGTGCCTTTGGGGCCTTCGGAGGTCCATACGATCCGCTCGTCCGGTACCTGCTCCTGCACGGTGGCCTTCCAGCCGCGCGTTGACGGCCCGACCTTGACCTTCCAGTCGCTGGTGGTGTCATCGTTGCGGGAGACGTCGCGTACACCCTTGGCGAAGCCGCTGAAGTCCTCGTACTGCGTCCAGTGGTCGTACACGGTGCGCAGCGGCAAGCCGACATCGAGGAACTCGACGATGTTGATGACCTTGCCGCCGCTCTTACGGCCCTTCTTGCCCTTGCCGAACGTCTGGGAGACGGTGTCCGTCAGCTTGTCCTTGAGTCCGCTCAGTCCCTGGCTCATCATCGCCTTCATGGGCGAGTCGCCCTGCAGCATCCGCCCCCCGATGCCGACGGCGTCGGACAGCTTCCCGTTGCCTTGCGCCACGTCCTGGAGCTGACCTGTCACATCACCCAGCTTGTCCGACGCCTTGTCCGCGAGCTGTCCGGCCTGGGCACCCAAGAACGCGGTCAGCTCTTCGAGCAGCTGGTCCAGCCCGGACTTGGGCTCGTGCCCGCCGGCGCGGTCTGACTGTGCCATGACCTACCTCCGCGTGGACGGCTTGCGGCCCGGCGTCTTCTTCGCCGCAGTCTTCTTGGCTGCCGTTTTGCGTGCCGGAGTGCGCGCTGCGGTCTTCTTCGCGGCTGTCTTGCCCGCCGGACCGCGCGCCGCGGTCTTCTTCGCCGGGGCCTTCGTCGCGGTCTTCTTGGCCGCAGTCTTGGAGGGCGCGGCCTTCTTCGCGGCTGTGGGCTTCGACGGGGTCTTCTTCGCAGCGGTCTTCTTCGCAGCGGTCTTCCGTGCCGGGGGCGGCGGCTCGGAGGGCGTCGAGCGGCGCGCCTTTCGAGCGGCTGTGTCCTGGGTAGCCCTGGTTCGCGGCCGGCCGCGCCTGCGGGGCGGGGCTTCCTCCTCAGGTTCCTCCTCTTCCTCTTCCTCTTCCTCGGGCTCGTGGGCGTCCTCAGCTTCGCCCTCTTCCTCCTCAGGCCCTTCTTCCTCCTCGTCGTATGCCTCAGGCTCCTCGTAGCCCTCCTCGTCCTCGCCTTCGGCTTCTTCTTCGTCCTCGTACTCCTCGGGTTCCTCCTGGTCCTCTTCGTCTTCCGTTGCGCCGAGGCTGCCCAGTTCGGCGGTCCGCTGGTGCAGCGAGCCGGCGAGGTCGGCGAGCTTGCGGTTGGCCGCAGCTCCCAGAGCCTTCTTGCCTGCCTCCAGGGCTTCTCCGCGAAGCTGGTCGCTTATCTCAGCGAACTGAGGCGTCTCCTTGAGCTTGGTGAGGCCCTGCGCCATGAGCTGGCTGGGCTCGAGACCGAAGCGTCGGCCGGCGAGGTAAGTCGCCGCGGTGAACGCGAGGCGGCCCTTTTTTGTCCGTCCGAGTACGTAGCCCCCGGCCACGGCGGCCGCGAGCGCGATTTTGGTCGTGTCCTGCATGAGCTGCTGTCCCTTCACCAGGGCGCTTGCGGGCTGTATGACGCTGCCCAGGAACACCGTCTGGGTGGGTCTGCGGATGTGCCGGCTGCTGTCTTGATGGCGCCGGTCGAAGTACGCCCCGCTCGGGTGGCCTGAATGCCGCCTACCGCTAATACGGAACATATTTCGCTATATGCTGACATTGTAGATTCTGCTAGCGGTATTCCCCCAGCGGAGCGTCCGATGGCCGCAGAACCGGCACGACCGCGCAGAGCCCGTCCCCGCCCGACCGAGGAAGATGTCGAGAGGCAGGACAGGGCCCCCGCACGCCGCGCCTCCGCCACCAAGCGGAAGGCCGGGGTTCCCGGCGCGGCTTCGGCGATGCGCTCCGCAGCCGGCCAGCTGGCCCAACTCCTGGGCCGAACCCCCGACTCCGTCTCCTCCCTCAAACCGACCGAGGACGGCTGGCAAGCACAGGTGGAAGTGGTGGAACTGGAGCGCATCCCCGACACGACCAGCGTGATGGCCAGCTACAAAGTCACCCTGGATCCGGAGGGACAGCTGGTCTCCTACGAACGGACCCGCCGCTACAACCGAGGCATGATCGACCGGCCGACCTGACACCAGATCGCCGGGAAAGGAGGCGCCATGACCATGGTGCCGCAGAGCGGCAGCAGCGTAAGCAGAGGCACAAGCAACTCGGGCAACCTCTACGACGTCCTGGAACTCATACTCGACCGCGGTCTGGTCATCGACGTCTTCGTCCGCATCTCCCTGGTAGGCATCGAACTCATCAAGATCGACGCGCGCATCGTGGTGGCCAGCGTGGACACCTACCTGCGCTTCGCGGAAGCGTGCAACCGCCTCGATCTCGAAGCAGGACGCAAGGCACCCGCCCAGCTCCCCGAAGTCGTCGGAACGATGATGGAAGGCGGCGCCCGCGGCAAGTCCAAGGGCGCGCTCAGCGGAGCGGTCGACGCCGTGACCGAATCCCTGACCGGGCGACCCTCCGAGCAGGAAGAACCGGAGGAGGAAGTCGAAGAGGAAGCCGCCCCCAGAAAGCGGCGTCCCGCCAGGCGCCCGGTACGTCGCGAGAGGGAGTGACCGATGGCGCTCTACGTATACGCGATCACCGGCAAGGACCACCCGCACCGGGGGCTGGGCGGCCTGACCGGAGTCGGCTCCCGTCCCGCACCCGTGCGCGTGGTCGCCGCCGGACCCCTGTGCGCAGTGGTCAGCGACATCTCCGAAGAGATCCGTCCCAAGCGCCGGGACCTCCAAGCACACCAGGAAGTGCAGGAGCGCCTCATGGCAGGCGCAGTGGTCCTACCGCTGCAGTTCGGCTACATCGCCCCCGACGAGCAGACCGTCCGGCAGGCCCTCGAAGAGAACCCGGACGGCTACCTGGCCACTCTCGAACGACTCGAAGGCTGCGCCGAATACCACGCAAGGGCGACCCAGGCGGACGAGGACGAGCTGCTGCGCCAGATCCTGCAGGACTCCCCCCAAGCGAGGGAGCTCAACGAGCGGATCCGATCCGGCGCGCAGGATCCGCAGCTGCCCCTCACGCTCGGCGAACTCGTCGCCCGCGAAGTCCAAGAACGTCAGGATGCACTGGCCGCCGGTCTGGTCCAAGCACTGACTCCCTACGCGCGCGAGCACGTCACTCATCCGCCCTCGCCCCCTGACTTCCTCAATCTGTCGCTGCTCGTACCGCACGAGCGCGAAGACGACTTCCTGGCAGCGCAGACCGGACTCGCCGCGCAGATCAAGGGTGGCGTCGACTTCCGGCTCACCGGCCCCTTGCCCCCCTACAGCTTCGTCCAGTGACCAGCTGCGATGCTTCGCACGCGGAAGGAGGAGACGAACCATGGGACTGCTGAGCCGCCTGCTCACCCTTCCCATCGCACCGGTAGGCGCCGTCGTTTGGGTCGCCCATCGGATCGCTGAGAAGGCCGAAGAGGAGTACTACGACCCGGCCCCGATCTGGCGCGAGCTCGCCGACCTCGAGCGGCGCCTGCTGCGCGGCGAGATCGACCAGGAGACCTTCGACCTCCGGGAGGACGAACTGGTCGACCGGCTGACAGAGATCGCAGAGTTCCGCCAGCAACTCCCCTGATGGGCAAGGGAGGCTTCCCTCGTGTCTGAGCCACTACCCGACCGCCTGGGGCCCTTCCCGTCCCGCGCCGCCCCGATGCCGTACGGACAAAGCACCTCCAGCCTCGCTGACATCCTGGAGCGAGTCCTGGACAAAGGCATCGTCATCGCAGGCGACATCCGCATCAACCTCCTCGACATCGAACTACTGACGATCAAACTCCGGATCCTGGTCGCCTCCGTCGACAAGGCGAAAGAGATGGGCATCGACTGGTGGGAGCACGACCCCTCGCTCTCCTCCCGGCACACAGGCAGCCCCCTCGAGCAGGAAAACCGCCGCCTGCGCGCCGAGCTGGAGGCCCTGCGCCGCGACCGCATCGACGGCCGGGAATTCCCACCCCGCACCACCCCCGAGGAACCCGATAGCGATACAGGCGGGGGAACCGCACGGGGGCGCCGCACATGAACACGAACGACGACACCCTCACCTACGTCTACGCCGCGGCCCCCTTTACGACGGGTCTCCGCGACGCCGCCGCCGGCCTCCGCGGGATCTACGGCTCACCCGTCCTCTTCCTCGCCGCCAGCCCTGGCGTCTCTCAGCCGTCCCTGGCCTTCGCCACCAGCCACGTTCCCCACCGTGACTTCAGCGAGCACGCACTGAAGAACCACTTCGAGGACCTGGAGTGGCTCGAGAGCGTCGCCCGCGCCCACCACGACGTCGTCCAGGCACTGTCTCTGCACGCCACCGTCCTGCCCCTGCGTATGGCCACCGTCTATCAGGACGACCACCGCGCCCGCCAAGCGCTGGCCGAGCAGCACAACGCATTCGCCGCCAGACTCGCCCAGCTCGCCGACCACACCGAATTCGGCGTGAAAATCTACCTCGCCCCCACCGCCGCACCGCTCGATACCGGACCTGCCACCGGCGCCGACGCCGCCACTCCCGGCAAGGCATACCTCCAACGCCGCAGGGCCCAGCACAACGCCCAGGAAGCCGTCTACAGCCAGGCGCAGAAGGCCGCCGCAGTCATCGACGCCATCACCTCCCGATACGCCTCACAGCGAGTGCGCCACCCCACCCAGAGCGGCACCCTGAGCGGTCCCGCCGAGAACGTCCTCAACGACGCCTACCTCGTCCCCGACGCGTACGCGGAGCAGTTTCAGGCCGCCATCGCCGAGGCCGCCGGAGTCTTCGAAGGCGTTCGTGTCGAGGTGACCGGTCCCTGGGCCCCCTACTCCTTCGCCATGCCGCCCGCCGAACGCCAGAACGCGGCCACCGGCGAGGAGCGCACCCCATGACCGTCGACAGGTACGGAGAGCAGCTTCCTGGGCGCCAGGTGGCACTCGTGGACCTACTCGACCGGCTGCTCAGCGGCGGCGTCGTCATCACCGGAGACATCGTTCTCTCCATCGCCGACATCGACCTCGTCCGGATCTCCCTGCGCGCGCTCATCGTGTCCGTCAGCTCCGAGACACGCCCAGCCATCGCGCCGCAGGAGGGCGGCCCCGGTGAGTGAAGAACGCGAACGCCCCCAGCGGCTGACTCGCCGCCCATCCTCGCCCCCAGCATCCGCTCTGGAGGGCGTCGGCGACACCATGTCCCAGGCGTTCCGGCTGCTCCAGGCACCCCCCACGCCACACGAGGCAACCCCACGCCCAGCTCACCGCATGTACACCGACCGGGACACGGTCGAAGAAGACCTCCTCAAACTCGTGCTCACCCTGGTTGAACTCCTGCGCCAGCTCATCGAGCGCCAGGCATTGCGCCGCGTGGACGCAGGAGACCTCACTGACGAACAGGAGGAGGAGCTGGGAGCCACACTCCTGGCCCTCCACGACCGCCTGGCTGACCTGTGCGCCCAGCACGGCTACGCACTGGAGGACCTCAACCTCGATCTCGGCCCGCTGGGCCCCCTACTGCCGCCCCGCACCTGACGCAAGCTCCCGGCCACACCGGCCCACCAGATGCGGCGCACCGCACCTACACCTCCCTGGCACGGCGGTAGTGCCGCCATCCCCGGCCTCCGCACTGCGCACCATCCCCGCTGCTCGCCTCGGCTACCTCTCATCGCTCGGGCCGTTTGGAGCAACTCCGCTGGCCGCCGGTGGCTGCCCTAGTGGACGGTGGCGGCAGCGCCTCTTCATACGACGACGGCGTCCCCGCCGCATGCAGTAGGGAGCCCCATGACGTCCGGACGCAACACAGTCCTGCGCAGCCTCCACGATGTCGGGCTCGCCGCTTGGTTCGGCGGCTCGCTGATGGGCGCGATCGGCCTCAACGGCGCAGTGAAACACCATCCCGGGCCGTGGAAAGAAAACGCGGCACTCGCCAGCTCCGGTTGGGCTAGGTGGACACCGGTCAGCGCTGCCGCGATCGGCATGCACCTGGTCGGCGCCGGCGGACTGCTCGGCGTCAACGCTGCCCGTGTCACCACCCAGCAAGGTGTCGCCGCCTCCACCTTGACCAAGACCGTCCTCACCGGCGCCGCTCTCGCCGTCACCGCCTACGCCCGGACGCTGGGCAAGAAGATCGAGTTGATCTCCGTCGGCCTCCCCCAAGACGCAGAAGACGCCGAGGGCCGCCCCTACGACACGGTCAAAGCCGAACGTCAGCTTTCCTACGCGCAGTGGGCGGTCCCCGCTCTCACGGGCGGCTTGCTGATCCTCAACGCCCTCCACGGCGAACAACAACGGCCCACCTCCCAACTCCGCGGGATGTGGCAGCGCGCCAGTCCGCTTACTCCTCACGTACCCCACGTGCAAGACATCCAGAATTGGTACCGCACACGCTGAGGCAGCCCCAGCCGGCCTCACGGGATCTACCTACACGCCAGCCATAGCGAGCCGGCCCGTGGGCGCCTCGGCGGGCGACCCACTGAGCTGTGAGGAACTCCATCGTCCGCCGCAGACCGAAGCAGAGGAGGAGCACCGTGCCCACTGCAAATGTTCACGCGGCCGGCGCGCTGCACCGGACACAGTGGCGGAGTTGCCGAGCCACGCTGCGCAGAAGCAAGCTGGAGCGCGAGGGGATGCCCGGCCTTGGCACGCACTACCGCCGGCTTTCAGAGGCACGTGACGAGTACGGAACCTGAATGCTCCGTCGAGTAGCCGAGTGCTGAGCAGGAAACGGCTCCGCAGGGGAAGCCGTTTCGTGTGGTTGAGCCCCCGGCGCGCTGGTCAGCCGTGGCGGTGCCGGTTGCGGGTGAAGAGGCGGTAGATGCCGAGGAGGATGAGGGAGCCGACGATGGCGGCGACCCAGGTGGAGAGTTCGAAAAAGCCGTCGACGGAGTCGACGCCGAATATGACCTTGCCGAGCCAGCCGCCGAGCAAGGCGCCCGCGATGCCGATGAGCATCGTAACGATGATGCCGCCCGGGTCCTTGCCCGGCATCAGCGCCTTGGCGATGAGACCCGCCAGCAGCCCGATGAGGATCCAAGCAATGATGCCCATGATGCCTTCCCGTCGCGTCGCGTAAATCCGGTGTTAGTTCAGCTTATTACGGCCGAGTGTCTCCAAACATCCGAAAGTCTGATCGTTCTTCGAGATGCGGGAGTGGTGAACTTGGGTCCCGCAGAGAATTTCCAAGAAAGGACCTCCGCGGTGTGGGCGCCCCCTTAGACGGCGCACCGATGCCTCCGGGAACCGCCCTTCGTGAAGACCTGCACGGATGGAGCGCCCCCGCGCTTCGGCCCGCTACGCGTACGGACCGCCTACCATCACCGCAGTCAGCCTGGCGGGCGGTCCCGCCGCTGGTGGAAACACGGTCAGCCAGACCGGCATCATCATCCCTATTGCCTTCGGTCCCGGCTGCACCCGGGATCGGACCGACCTGGCTTGCATCGCACCTCCTGCACCGTCACGGCTCCGCTCCACGAACGTCGCCGTCCGGGCTGTAAGCGCGCCGTGTACCAGCCAGGCAGATGGGCGGCCTCGTACGACTACGGCGGCTGGCATCCGCAGCGGGACCTTCCAGCTCCAGCTCGCCATGTACGGGGTCAGCGCTTGAAAATTCCCTTGCCCTTCTCTTTAAGGCCCCGGCCCCTGCCGCGGGCTTCCAAGGCGGCACCCTTGGCTGCGGTGGTTTCGTTGCCAAGGGCATGAGCTACCGTCCTCACGGCCTTCCCGACCACTTGCTCCGCCTTGGCTTTGACCTTCTCGCTGGCATTCATGTCCGCACCTTCCCGTATGTGATGAGGCTTCTACCCGCAGCCGGGGGAAATAGGCGCATCCAGCTGCGCGGGCGGGGCCCTGCTCGGTTCAGCGGATGACGACCAGCGTGGCGCTGGCGAGGGGCAGGGCTCCGGCCGGTGACCTGCCCCTTCCTCCTGGCCGAGGGAGAAATTACGGTCGACGACTGCCGTGGATCGCGCACACCCGTGGTACGGAACTGGAAACCCGTCTGGATCACTCGCTGGCGCTTCGGTGAGACGCCGCCGGTGGCGGCTCGGAGCGCACCCGGCACGAGCCTCGGGTGAGCCCGGCCAGCCGTTAGTCGTCATCGTTGTCTTCGTTGTCCTCGACGGCGTCGGGGTCGCGCAGGGGGCGCAGGCGGTGATGTTGAACAGGCAGCAGCCCAGGAAGCCGATGTGCCGGACCTTGAGCGGGGAGAAGCGTGCGACGTCCTCGTCCTTGATGTCGTAGCCCTCGGTACGAAGCCGGGTGACCGCGGCGTCGAGGTAGCGGGTGTTCCACAGGACCCCGGCGTTGAGGACCAGGCCGAGGGCGGCGAGCTGATCCTCCTGGCCCTCGCGATACGCCTGGCGGATCTGGCTCCGACCGCCGTGGCAGATCGCGTGGGCGAGGCGGTGGCGGGATTCCTGCACGGTGTGCCGCCAGTTCATCAGGCGCCGTCTCGCACGACAACGTGCCCCCCAAGCTGCTGCCCCCGCCGCCGACGTACCCCGACCCGGGGCCGGGCAAGCCGTGGGGCTGGGTGCTGGAGAAGCTGCCGCAGCGTGGTGGCCGCGGCCCTGCCGAGTCCGTGCGCGTCTCGGACTGCCCCGAGGCACCGGCCGGTGCTCCCGTGCTCAAGCTAGACCAGTCCCTCACGGCCGCCCAGCATCCCCGCACCCGGACGTGCACTCTGGGCCGCGCGGCCGCCGTTCTGGACCCGCTGCTGCGGGGGTTCGGCCACGACACCGACTGACGGCCCGGCCCGGACAACGGCGGGAGGGTGCACGAGGCACGCCCCCTCCGTACGGGGCTGAGGAGCGCCCACCGGGGTATCGAGCAGCTCGGCGCCTTCGAAGCAGGCGATGCCTGGTTCGCCCGCTTCGCGGAAGCCTCCGTCGCCGGCGACGTCCTGCTCGACGAGACGATCCAACGCCGCCTGACCGCCACGATGAACGTCCACCTGCGCACCGCGGGCCTCGAGCTCCGGGAGACAGGCACCGTCGGCGGCTATCCGCGCTTCGCCCTGGTCTCCGTACAGCTCGCTCACGCCCGTACGCCGAAGAACATCAGCTTCGCCACGTCCTCGAAGCCGGACATCCGGTTCCTGTCCGCCGTCGACAACGACATCGAGGTCGTCAACGGCGACGTCCTGATCTACGACCGCACCGTCACCGACGACGGCATCCGCTGGCGCGATCTGCAGTCCTGGTGGCAGGGCAGAGAGCATCTCGCCGACGCCGGCGAGGCCAAAAAGAGCCTCTACGCGCGGCTCCTCGCCAGCCTTCCCGCCACGGACGGTCCCCCGGCAGCCCGGCCGCGAGAACCACCTCGCCGGTGCAGGCGGGTGCCAGGCGGTGCGTTCCTGCTCGCGCGGCGAACGCCGCGCCACCCGCTGTGGCAGGAGGCTCTACGTCTTCCACCGGACCGTCGCCGCGGCCGCGATCCCCGTACGGCTTCGGCGGTGATCCGCCGGGCGCTTCCCCGGATGTCCGAGGAAGCGGAGGGGCCGGGGTTCGGCGGAGCAGCAGTCGGCTGCGGGCGACAAGAGGAGTCGGGCAAAGAGGGGACGTTCCGTCGAGGAAGCGGACCTCCCAGTGACGACGGGCACGATGTGAGAGCGGAAGCCCCCTGCGGATCGCCGTGATCCCGCGCCTGTCAGAGGGGCCGGTCGCGACGGGAGTCGTACGCCTGCCGGTGCCGACAGGCGCGCCCGACGGCCAGTCCGGCGGGTCCGTCGCCACGGCCGGCCCGGTCCCCTGGCAACAGCTCCGGAACCTGGCTTGCACAAAGCACCGAACTGCCCGCAGGGGCGCAGTGCTCCGCCGTACTCTTTCTGCTCATGGAGCGCTTAGATCCCGTCAACCCTCCTGCTGTCCGGCACGCGGTGACGCATGACGCGGTGGTGATCATCCCCGGAATCATGGGGAGTGAACTCGTGGAGGCCGCCACGGGACGCGTTCTTTGGGGGATGAAGGAGGCGCTCGCCTACGCCGCGCGCTGGCACCACAAGAGCGGGATGGCGGCTCTGGCCGTCACGGAGGACGAGCGGGCCGGGAAGGTCGGGCGGGTCACTGCACGGCGACTGCTCAAGTTCGCCTCCTGGTCTCCGCTGCTGGGCGGTATGGAGCCGTACACCAACCTGGTGCGGGGGGTCACGCCCGCCGTCGCCGACCCCGCCGCGATCTGCGAGTTCCCGTACGACTGGCGGCTGCCGGTCGCCTACAACGCCCGTCGGCTGGCCGAGGCCGTCGACCGGCACCTGACGGCCTGGACCGCGCATCCCGCGTACAAGGCGGTCCGGCGCCACGACCCCGGCAGACGGCCGGCCGAAGTGGTCCTCATCGCCCACTCCATGGGTGGACTGCTGGTCCGCGAACTGGCCCAGATCCCCGGGGCGGTCGAGCGCGTACGCGCCACACTCACCCTCGGAACGCCGTTCCACGGCGCGGTGAAGGCGACGGCGATCCTCAACTGCGGCCGCGGGACGCCCGTACCGCTGCCCCACCGGCAGCTGCGCGACCTGGCCCGTACCCTCCCGGGGCTGCACGACCTGCTCCCCGCCTACCGCTGTGTGGAGACCGACGACGACATGGTCCCGCTGACCGCCGCCGACGTGGCGGACCTCGGCGGCGACCCCGAACTCGCCGCGCACTCCCTCGACCGCCTCAGGGCACTCAGAGGCGCCGCGCTCCCGGGTCACCGGATGACCGTGGGGATCGCCCAGCACACCATGCAGAGCCTGCGGCTGGATTCCGGGGTCGTCACGCCTCAGGCGTACGTGTTCAAGCGGGACGAAGACGACGAGATCTGGCGGGACGGGATCGGGCGGCCCCTCACGGAGGACCTCGGCGGCGACGGCACCGTCTACCGGTACGCCGGGCACGCGGGCGGCGTCGAGGAGGTCACCCTCGCCCAGCAGCATGGCGCCCTGGCCACCTGCGGTGGCGCAATCGACCTGGCACGCGGGCTACTGACCGGGCTGCGCCGGCTTGAGGATCTCGGGCAGCGGCTCGGGCACGGCGAGACCGGCTTGGAGGTGCCCGATCTGGTTGCCGCAGGCGAGAAGTTCGACATCACGGTGACCGGCGAGGACAACCCCCGCCGGATGAGCTGCTCGGTCCAGGACACGGGCGCCGCCGACCGGATCGTCGCGAGCCCGCAGCTACCGCCGCGTCGCGACTCGTCGGGTGGGCTGCGGGCCCAGTGCCGGCTGCGGGACCCCGGCCTGTACCGGATCAAGGTGTCCGGCGGCAGGGAACCGGTCACCCGGCTCGTCCTGGCCGCCGCCGAGGACCCGGACTTCGGCAGCTGATCCATGCACGAGGGGGAGGAAGCGGGCACAAGGCCCGATACAGAGGGCTTCGACGTCTACACCGTGCCGCTCGGCGAGTACCTCAGCGAGGAGAAGATCGCCGCCGACGAGGAGGCCCACGCGATCGGCGCGATTCTCGAACCGCTCGGCGGTGCTCTCGTCCCCTGGGAGGTGAAGCCCGAGGAGCGCGACCTGAGCCGGGTCGTCACGCGGCTCAGAGAGTGGTCCACACCCGCCGTTCTCCGCAGCTCCCTTCTGCTGTGGGTCGGTCATGGCTGGTCGAACGGCAGGAAGGCCGCCCTGTACGTCCGGGGACACGCCACGGACACGGAGGACACCGATCTCCTGCCCGAGGTGTTCGCCCACCACGTCACCGAGGCGCGCCGACAGCGCTCGTCCGACGGCCTGTGGGACGTCGTCGTCGTCGAGGCCTGCGGCGCCGAGCGGTTCGTACGGAGGGCGCTCGCGGACCTCTCGAACGGGGAGGAGGTAGCGGCCCGCGGCCTGTTGCTCATCGGCTCCGGACGGGACGAGGGCGAGGGGCACCTGGGAACCTTCCGGCGGACACTGGAGCAAGTCCTCACCCACAGCTACAGCGATCACGACACGGTGATCCCCCTCCACGATCTGGGCGCGCGCCTCGACGAGACGCGTGCGCTCTTCGTGGCCCCGCTCAACCTGGGCGGTCTGCCGCCGCTACACCGCCCCACCACCTTTCCGGTGACCGCCTCGGTGGAGATCCACGCCCGGCTGCGGGAGGCGGTCGACGCGCTGCCGGAGGCCGATCGCGCCCACTTCGCCCGCAAGGGGCTCGGCTCTGAGTTCGGCGAGCTGTCCTGGGGGTTCGCCGGACGTGCGGAGGACCGCGCGACGATCGCCGGCTGGCTCGCGGAACACCGCTCGGGTCTGCTCGTGGTCACCGGCCGCGCCGGGTGCGGCAAGTCCGCACTGCTCGGCAACATCCTGCTCCACGCGAACGCACGGCTCGGGGAGCTGCTGCCGCTGCTCTCCAGGGCCGGTCTCGAGGCCGACCCTGGTGACATGGGCCCCGAACTGCCCGCCTTCGATCTCACGCTCCACCTGACCGGGGCCACCGCCCACGACGTCACAGTCCGGCTCGCGCAAGCCCTGGGCGTGCGGCAGCGCCCGGACATCCGTTCCCCCATCGACGAGTTCAACGAACTGCTCGCCGCGCTGCGCTCAGGCTCCGGCCACCGCGAGCGCCCGTACACCGTGCTGGTCGACGCCCTGGACGAGGCACAGGAGCCGCCGCTACTCGCCGGACTGCTACGCGAGCTCGGCACACTCCCGGGCATCCGGCTGCTCGTCGGGGCGCGCCCTTCGACGTACGAAGCGCCCGACCGCCCCCCGAGCGCCGGCCACGACCTCCTCGACGCCCTCGGCGCGGCCGAGGACCATGTTCATGTGCACTGGTTACGCCGAGACGCGCAGGCCCTGGACGACTACGTCACCAGAAGCCTGGAACAGGCACGGGCCTCCTTCCCCGGCCCGCCGGAGACCTTCACGGACGCCGTCGGCCGGGCCCGCTCACTGATTGTGGGCGGCACGAAGAGCGACACGGCCGACGGCACGGAGGACCGCGACTTCCTGTACGCAAGGCTCGCCGTGCACGAGATCCTTGCCGACCCCGGCCTGCTGCTCGCACACCGCGCCCGTGAGCTCGCCTCACTCCTGCGGGGCGACCACCGATCCCTGTTCGCCACCGCCGTCCGGCGCCTCGGCGCGCACCACGCGCGGACGGGGCGGTTACTGGAAGCGCTCGCCTTCGCGCAGGGCAGGGGACTGCCCCGGGCGGACCGGATCTGGGCCACCGCGGCCGCCGCGCTCGGAAGCGCCGGACAGGAGGCGTTCTCCCCGCAGGACATCGACGAGACCCTGAAGGCCGCGGCTCCGTACATCCTGCTCGACGGCGAGGACGGCCAGAGTGTTCACCGACTGGCGCACCGCACGTTCGCGGAGCACTTCACCGCGGGGACGGCCGCGAGCAACGTGGGCGAGCGCCGACGCCGTGTAGCGGAGGAGCTCGTACGCCTGGCGGACGAGGCCGCCGAGCAACCGCTCAATCCCTATATCGCCCGGCATCTGTCCGGCCACGCCGCGGCGGCGGGAGTACCGGGGTGGGCCGCGCTGGCCGACCGCCCCGCCGTGCTCGACCAGCTGTCGGTGGAGGCTGTCGCCACCGACGTGCTGCGCGCGGTGGGCGGGAGGCGCGGACTGCCGCCCTCAGTCCTCGGCGTGCTGGACGCCGCGCATCTGCTGCGGCATTGCGGACCGGCCGACCGCGTCGGGTTGCGGCAGTTCGGTACGGCCCGCGCGGCCGGAGTCGCACCCGTACGTGAGGATTCGGCCGCCGCCGACCGGGGCGCGGGCTGGCAGGTGTGCTGGGCCCGGCTGCGGCCACGGCCGCCGCGGCTGACCCTGGCGCGTCGGCCACTGCCGGTCCGCTCCCTCACGCCCGTGGCGGGACCGGGCGGAAACACGCTGCTCGCCGGGGTCGACGACAGCGGTGGCCTGCAGGTCTGGGACCCGGCGCGCGGGTACGCCGCCACGGCGGCCGAGCCGCACGCCCAAGGCCCGGTGACGGCAGTGACCTCGGTTCCCGGCACCACCCTGCTGGCGGCCTCCGGCCACGACAAGCGCATCCGGATCTGGGACGTCGTCTCGGGGCGGCCACGGCTCCGCCGGGTGGTCGAGAACGGTATGTGGCCGCACGCGCTGCACGGTTGCCGGCTACCGGCAGTTGTCGCCGACTCGGACTACGCGAAGGACTCGGGCGGCTCCGCCGCCGTTCCCCTGGTGGCCGTCGGAGAGTTCGGCGGGGGGATCCGGTTCATCGACCCGCTGAACGGGCAGGTGTGCAGACCCTGGTTCCGGAGCCACGACAGCGGACCGGTCTGGGCCCTCACCACCTTCCAGCACGACGACGGCACCCTGCTGGTGAGCGCGGCCGGCGACGGGATACGGGTCTGGGACGCGTGCACCGGTCACCGGATGGGCGAGCTCGTGCGACGGGCCAACGCGACGGCGCGCGCCGTGGTGGCCTTCGAACGGCCGGACGGCGGCGGCACATTGCTGGCCGGCGGCTGGGACGACGGCGGAGTGCGGGTGTGGGAGCCCATCACCGGAGAGCTGGTCACCGAGTTCCGGTCGGACGGCCCCGTGAACGCCCTCACCGTATTCGCCGCCGACGACGGCCACCGCCCGCTGCTCGCCGCCCTCGGCCGAAGCGGCGCGGTCCGCCTGTGGGACGCGTTCACCGGGCGGACGGAGGACCTCACCGACCGCTCCCCGCTCGCACCCGGCCCGCGGGCCCCCAGTGCCCAGGGCCTCGCCATCACCGCCTTCGAGGGCCCCGCCGGCGGCACCCTCCTGGCGTCCTCAGCGGACGACGGCACCGTCAGCGTCTGGAATCCGTACCTCCCGCAGAGGACCGGAACGATCCCCAGCCCGCGGTCCGGCACGCCAACCACCGCCATAGCCGCTGCCACGGTCACCGCCGATCCGGCCGCGGACCACATCGAACGACTGTCCGCCATCGGTGGGCCGAACGGCACCACGCTGCTGCTCGCCGAGGTCCGCGGGGGTCGCCTCGCCGCCTTCGACGCCATCACCGGTGCGCCTGCGGCCGTGCCTCGGGGCCACCACCCCGCGGGGCCGCCGACCGGCGCCACCCGGCTGAGCGGACCGGGTGGCCTGCCGCTGCGCGCCACGTACCGCAGGAGCGAGGAGATCCAGCTCACGGTGGAGGCCACCGACCGCCCGTACGGCGGGCTGCTGACCGGTCACCAGGACTGGGTCACCGACGTCGTGGAGTTCACCGCACCGGACGGGCGGCTCCTGCTCGCCTCCTGCGGCGACGGCGCCGACGGGACCGTGCGCTTCTGGGACCCCGATCCGGCGGGACGCCGGACACCGCTGTACACGCTCTCGCTGGAGGTCCCGTGCCTCAGCCTCGCAGCCCTCGGCGACGGCCGGATCGCGATCGGCACCAAAGAGGGACTGCTCGTCATACGCATGGAGTCCTGGCTGCTGACAGGACAGACGGAAGGGGGCCGTGATGTCCGGAGCGGGCAAGGACACTGACAGGTACGCCGAGCTGGTCGACAGGCTGTTCTGTCGCAAGGCTACGGCCTCGTACGGGCCTTACAAGAGACTTGGCGAACCGGTCGTGGTGCTGCAGGACCGGCTGATGCGCGTCCGTATGCAGACCCCGGACGACGAGTACGAGACCTTCGAGATGTCGCTCTTCGCCGACATCCACAAATTCGCGGGCGAGCTGTGGGAGCACGAGGTCCGCAGCCTCCTGCGGCTTCAGGCGCTCAACCACCCCGCCCTGCCCGAGATCACCGACGGCAGTTTCGACGCGACCGAGAGCATCGCGTTCACGATGACCAAGGAGAACGGCAGCCCACTGGACATCGACTGGGCCGTCTCGTGGGCCCAGGAACACCGGATCGCCGCGTTTGAGCAGTTCAGTGTCCTTGTAGACGCACTCAGCCAGCTGCACGGCTCGGGGATCCTGCATCGCAATCTCACCCTCGGTGCGCTGCGCGTCCACACGCCACCCCACAGCGACGCCGCCGAGCATCTGGCGCTGAGCCTGGAACGCTTCGAGATGAGCACGCTGATCGGCAACCTGCTGCGTGCCATGGGCAGTTCCACCCAGGCCGACGAGGCCCAGCAGAGCATCCGGCAGCTCTATCTGACGCCGCCCACGAACGTCGAGCCGGCCCGTCACCTCGCCTACCTGGCTCCCGAGACCCACGCCTCCCTCTTCGAGGGAGCCCCCTCGTCCCGCCGCGACTGGGACACGACCGACGTGTTCGGACTCGGCGTCCTCGGCTTCGAGCTGTTCTGCGGGCCGATCCAGAGCTGCGTCCCCGTCGAGTACGCGGCCGTCGCCGCCGCCCACGACTCCGGGCTGCGCACGGCATTGAACAAGCTGCACCGGGCGATGCGCACGCATCTGGCCAACCGGCCCGAACTCCCCGGCGCACTCACCCGGGTGCTCCGGAGGATGCTGGAGGCGACCCCCAAGTCCCGTATCACCTCGTACGAGGCGGCCCGCCGCATCGAGCAGGACTGGGAGGCGATCTGCGGCGTCTGGGAGGACAAGGACGAGAACCAGCGCCCCCATCTCGTCGCCTTCATGCCCGACGAGTCCGTGGAGACGATCTACAAACAGCGCAACTGGATCTCCCGCAGCCCTGACGACGCGGCGGGCCGCGAGGAGTTGAAGGCATTCTT
Organism: Streptomyces sp. NPDC047886; assembly: GCF_043204435.1. Classification (NCBI taxonomy): domain Bacteria; kingdom Bacillati; phylum Actinomycetota; class Actinomycetes; order Kitasatosporales; family Streptomycetaceae; genus Streptomyces; species Streptomyces sp. NPDC047886. The sequence goes on along the minus strand of NZ_JBIDCF010000012.1, from coordinate 41,431 downwards.
CGAGAAGGAGCTGCGCCAGGCGGAACTGGTCCGCTCTCCCAACGGCGCCTTCGGCTACGCCACGGGCGCCCGTGAGGAGACGCTCCGCGAGGCGGAGTGGGTCCTGATCGGCGAGAGCGCCGTCTGGTTCTGCGCGTACTTCATCGAGAACCCGACGTACCGTGACCGTCAGCGGATCTGCGACGACATGCTGGTCATCAAGTACCTCAGGGACCGCGACTACGCCCAGGAACTCGTCAACGCGCATCCACGGCGGCGCCTGTCCCGGATCGACCTTGTCGCCTACCGGACCGGTCAGGACATGTCCCACCACCGCACCGGCCGCCCGTCGTGGACCCGGCTCACCGATTCGGTGTCGGTCGGGGCACGGAGCAAGGACCCCAAGGACGAGGAGTTCCTCAAGGCACTCGACTTCCTCATCGACTACCAGGCGGTCGAACTCAACGCCCGGAAGTATCCGTTCGTCCGGACCGAGCGGTCAGCGGAGGACGCCCCGGCCGGCGACACCTCGCAGGGCACCGCCGTCCTGATGTACGACCAGCGGCGCGACGACGAGCGCAAACACCGCAACGCGCTGCTCACCGTGTACGCCATGGACCCCGGCCGCCGTCCGCATCTCGGCGACTTCGTCGCCGATCTCGGATCCAGCGACGAGGACTTCATCAAGCTGGACGTGGTGGGGACACCCGACCGGCCGCATTTCGGCCGGGACCGCATCCAGGTCAGGGTTCTGCGGCGGCTCGACGCGCAATCGATCGAGGTGCGCCGGATCGGCGGCGGGCGGATCCCCGAGTCGGGCTGGCTTCGCCCCTCCACCGACTCCGGCTCCGACATCCAGCTCGGCCGGCAGGCCCGAGCCTGGCGCTCTCTGCGCAATCTGCCCGGTCTCATCCGGGCCCTGCGCGAACCGCTCTCCTTCGACCTCGGCCGCGGCCGCTACAACGACGCCGACGACAGCGGCCTGGAGGGCAACGCCCCCAGCGTGATCCGGGAGATGCTTTCGCTGCATCCCTTCTACGCCCTCCAGGGACCGCCGGGCACCGGCAAGACCACCGTCGCCACGCACGCCGTCAGCCGCTATCTCCGGATGGAGAAAGGCGCCCGCATCCTGGTCAGCGCCCAGTCGAACTTCGCCCTCGACAACCTCGGCATCCGACTGGCGGAGGAGCTCGGCGACGGCATCGACAAGGGACAGATCCTGATGCTCCGGGAGATGCCCCAGGTGGGCGGCATCGACAAGGTCGACCCACGGCTGCACCAGCACACGCTGGAGGCGCTGACCCGGCGGGTCGTCAGCAACATCGAGCAGAAGCTGGGCAGTGGGCCCGGCGGAGCCGGCGCCCGGACGGATGTGACCCCGAGCGAGGCCGCCCTCGCGCAGCAGTGGCTCGAGCGTGTCGTGCCCGACCAGGTGGAGATCTCCGACCGGATCAAGGCGGGTGCCAACATCGTCCTGGCCACCTGTTCCATGGCCGCCACCATCACCGACACCGTCCGCGACCCGTCGGACCTGTTCGACTGGGTTCTCCTGGAGGAGGCTGCCAAAGCCTGGCCGACGGAGGTGGTGACTCCGCTGGTGCTCGGTGTCCGCTGGACCCTCATCGGCGACCACCGGCAGCTCGGCCCCCACCGGGAGAGCGACGTACGGGCTTTCCTGCACAGCCTGTACAGCCACCCGGACCCCGACGTCCAGCGCCACTACGACGCCCGCGAGAGCTATTTGAAAGTGCTCAACCTCTTCGGGGAACTGTTCCGCACCGAGCGGAAGCGGCCCGCCCAGAGCCGGCAGGTCCCGCCGCTTGGCAGTCTGGACAAGCAGTTCCGGATGCACCGGACCATCGCCGAACCGGCCAGCCGGGCCTTCTACCCGGTGGCTCCTGCCGAGCAGGATCCCGACCTGGGTCTGCCGAACAGCTTCCTCACCACCCACGAGGGGGCCAACGTGCCGCACGGCGTCCGGGAGCCCTGGTTCCTGGAGGGGCGTCCGCTGGTGTGGCTCGACACCACGGGCCGGCCCGGCTGTGCCGACGAGGGGTACTGGACCAACCTCGGCGAGGTCGACCTGGTGGACCGGCTCGTCACCGGCATGGACCCGGCCCCGTCCGACGCGTCGCTGCCCGACGCGGACGGCAGCCTCGCCGTCCTCACTCCGTACGCGGCTCAGGTGGCGCTGCTCAATCAGCGCGGGTCGCTGCGCAACCGGGTGCACACGGTCCACTCCTTCCAGGGGCGCGAGGCGCACAGGGTCGTCGTCTCACTCGTCAGATCGACCAGAAGAGGAGACGTACTGAAGAGCGTCGGACATGTCGGGCAGGCAGAGGTGATCAATGTGCTGATGTCCCGGGCCCGCCGGCTCCTCGTCATGGTGGGCAGCCTCGAGCACTTCGCCGAGCACGGCGGTCAGGACTGGCGTCTGGTGACGGACACCGTGAAGCGGTTCGGCAGGGTCGTCCACGCCGACGAGTGGGAGTGAGCATGGCTCAGGACGTCGAACTCGCCATTCCCTGCCGGCTCGTCACACTCTCCCTGCTGCTCGGCCCCGAGGACGGGCTGACCACCCTGGAGGACCTGGTCGCGAAGGCCATCGCAGCCGGCTGCAGCACCGTCGAGGACCAGGCCGACCTCTTCGCGCTGCCCCGTCGCATCGTCCTCGACGTGGTGCACAGCCTGTGGCGCAAGGGCCACATCATGGTTGGTTTCCAGGACGGCACCCTGGAGCTCACCGACGGGGCCCGTGAGGTCATCGCCTCGGGCGGCTCACTGCGGGACAGCGCCGCCAAGCAGGAGCACCGGCAGTTCCTCTTCGAACCGGTCACCGGCCGGGTCTTCCCCGCCGACCACGGCACCCGCCGGCCGTCCGTGGGCAGCCTGCGCGTACCACTGCACCAGGTTCTCAGCGAGACCGACTTGCCCGCCGACGAACTGCTGCGGGCCGTCCAGACGGCCATCCGCAACGACCGCCGCAGCCGGGGCTTCCGGAAGAACGTCCTCGATGTCGGCTTCCGCAGTCCGGTGCTGCGCCCAGCCAGCGAGCTGCGCTGGCTGAGCGCGCAGGCACAGGTGTTCCTCGACACCGACACCGGGCGGATCTCGGCCCAGTTGCTGGAGCGGAACCAGCCGGGGTGGGACTCCCGCTCGCGCGAGCGGATGCGCCAGCACCTGGCCGACCTCGCCGAGCAGCAGCCGGACCACAGGTTCGTCCAGGCGCTGCGCGGCCGGGCCGACGTCCAGCTCGTCGCGCCCGAGAGCGCCGACAGCCTGCTGCGTCGGATGGGCGAGGCGGTCCGCGCCCTGGCCGACGCCGAGCCCGAACACATCGGCGTGCGGCAGGAGTTCCTTGCCGATCTCTCTCGTCGGCTCTCGGCACGCATCGCGGAGACGGGCAGGGCCAAGGCCGCCGTTGTCGTCGTGGCCCGCGCCGCCGGTCACGAGTGGACGGTCAAGGACCTCGTCCAGTCCGCCAGGACGCAACTGGTGTTCTCCGCTCCGGACATCAGCTACGCGGCGCTCAGCGGGCTGCTGCCGGACCTTCGGAAGGCTCTGGAACGCGGAGTGCACCTGGTCTTCCTCTGGGGCAGGGGGGACGGCGACATCCTGCCCAGCCGAGTCAGGACGGCACTCTTCGATCTGGAGGCCCGCCACCCCTCCAAGGTGCTCTTCACCGACCGCAGCGCCCGCACCGCCGCCTGCGTGGTCGTCCAGGACAATCAGCGAGCCTTTGTCGGCACGCACAGCCCGCTCGGTGTCGACATCACCCGGGACACCCGGGGAGAGGTGGGCGTACTCGTCGAGGGCACCGCCCAGGACGGACCGCCCGGCACCCCGCAGTGCGTCACCGACCTGCTGATCTGGGCACGCAAATCCTTCCCGTACTGGCAGCTCGGCCAGCGCATCCTCATCCAGGACGACTCCTTCGGGCCCGTACCGGAGCGGCGGCGCGCCGAGCCCGTGGCCGCCGTTCCTCCTCCGGGCGAGGAGGAGGGACACATCGACAGGCTGCGCCACGACCCCGCGGCCCGGGCCCTGTGGGCGGAGAGCTGGGCAGAGCACCACGCGGTGCTGACCGGGGCCCTGCGCCGCGCCACCGAGGGCGACCCGGTCGTCGAGATCCTGGAGGACGGGGCGCCCCGGGATCTCGTGCAGCAGGCCCTGCACAGCGCGACCCGCCGCCTGGTGCTGGCCGACGACAGCTCCGACGCCCAGGCCTCTGACGAGCGGCTCGTCACCGCGCTCGGCGAACGGATGGACCAGGGGGTCGCGGTCCATCTGATCCGCCCGGCCGGACGCGGCCAGGAGCGGACGCCGGAGCAGCCGAAGCTGAAGGCGCTGATCCGCCGCGGTCTGAAGGTTCGCGACGAACGAGCCGGCGCGCGGGCCGCCGTCTGGGACGACGAGGCCATCATCGGCAGCCTGTCGCCGCTGCGCGACCGGCGGCGCACCCTGCGGCCGTCGGAGCGCACCAGCCACGTCGGGGTACACGTCCGGGGCGCTGTCGCAGCCACGACGATCGCCGCCGAACTCGGCGTCCCCGCAGAGCTCGGCATGGAGCCGGAGACCGCGCAGACCTTCGCCGAGCCGGGCAGCCGGCTCAGCGGTGCCACCGCCGTCGCCCTGTCACTGCTGGTCGACGCCGGTGCCGAGCGCGGCAGAGCGCGGTACGCCGCGATCGTCGCCGAACGGCTCCGCCAGGTCGACGACCTCTGGGGCGTACTGGACGTGTGGCACAGCAAGGTCCGCCCGGAAGACATGCGGCCGGTGGTCGCCGCCGCGCTGCTCCAGGAGCGGGAGAACCGGGACGAGCACTGGTCCCGCTGGGCGGGCTGGCTGGTAGCCGAGGCATGGGACCGGCGCGCGTTCGTCGAGGCGTCCCTGCTGGGCCGCCTCCTCGAGGGGACCGAAGGGACCGTACACCCGGCGGCCTGTACGGCGGCCGTGGCCATCGAGACCGGTCCACTGGGCCCGGTCCTGTCCGAGGCGGCACTGGAGCTGTCCTACAGCGAGCTGCCCGCGCAGGCGGTGGGCGCGGCGGCCGGACTCGCCGAGACGCTGCTGCGGGCCGTTCCTGACGACGGGCTCGTCGCGCTCGCACTCCTCGGAGAAGCGCTGCCGCCGTCGTGGCAGGAGCTGGCGGCGGCCGCCAAGCGGCGCCGGGAAGCAGGCAACGGGCCCCTCCCGCTCGCGCTACTCGCCTCCGAGCTGTCCCGGATGACGGAGCTCAGCGAGACGGCCGAGCAGTGGGAGGAACTCGTCGACCGCATCGACCGGATGGAGCGCCTGCATCGCTTCACCTTCGACTCCGGCAAGTTCCTGCACCGGGAGCTGTTCGCCAGGGACGGGATGCTGGCGGCGATCCGGGCCGCTGCGCAAGGCAGTGCCGAGGACTGCGCGCGGATGCAGGATTCCCTGCCCATCCATGTCCGCCGCTATCTGGACCAGATCGTGGCCGACGGCGGACGGCCCGAGATCCAGTGGGGCAACCAGCGGACCTTCCTGCAGACCATCGAGGACATCGTGCGCCGGGCCCGGTCGATCGCCCCCATGCCGAACGGGCCGGACGCCGCTGTTGCGGCCGCCCCGGAGGCGGTCGGCTGCGGGGAGCTGGCGGAACTGGTCGCGGGCAGATGGGACGCGCTGTTCAGCGACGCCAACGGCCTCGGCCGTCCGTACGCCGCACCCCTGCTGGCCCTGCTGGACCGGCTCGACCCGCTCGCCCAGTGGCAGCGGTCGCAGCGCCGAAGGAGGACGGACGACCGATGACGGACACCGACGACTCCCTGCGTGGACTCCTCGCGACATGGCCGGGACGGTTCCGTTTCCCGGGCCTGCTGGTGGCGCTCTCCGACGGGGCACCCGCCTCCCTCGAGCGGCTGGCCTTCGCCGGTCTTGAGGGCATCGCCGGGGACCACGACGAGTACCGGGCCTGTGCGGGCCTGATCTCCGCCGGTGAGTTCCAGGTCGTCGAGGAGGCGCTCGCGGAATGCCAGGCGCTGGACAGCTCCCAGATCGAGGAGTTGCGGAAGCGGCTGAGCCGACGCAGGGCCGAGTGTCTGCAGAGCCTCCTCGGGCGAGTGCAGCACCTCGTGGACCGGGCGACCGCAGCCGATGTGGCCGTCGTACCGGAGCAGGACGCGCTCACCGCTCTGTGCACGCGGTCCTGGCCCCAGGTGGAGGAGCGCCTGAGGGCGGACGAGGCGGCACTCGAACAGGCCCTGGACGAGAAGCGGGAGACACTACGGGAGCGGTGCGAGAAAGCGGCCGTACGGGACGCGGACCGGGACGGAGGACAGGGCGGGGGTACGGACGCCATGGGCGCTGTCACCGCGCTGCTGGAAGCCGGGCATCTGCGCGCCGTCGAACTGCTGCTGGCCAACGACGCCTCGCCGCGCCCGGGCCCGGAAAGCGTACCGCCGCTGCGCGGCTGGACGCAGGCCGTGGACACCCCGTCGGAGATTCTCCGGTGGCATCTCAACCCGCTGATCAGACCCGTGAGTTACGACCGCTGGAAGCCTGTGGACGAGCGGGGGCAGGAGCTGCTGGAGGCCTTCGACGCGCTCGGCAGCAGCAACGAGGCGACAGCCGCCCAGTTCGCCCGCGCGCTCGCCCGGTTCCTCAGCGCGGAGGACCACCCGGCGCCGCCGGTGCACCGCGTCGAAGGCGGGTATCTCACCACGGTCACGGGTGTGTTCGCCGGGGCGGAGACGGCGCGGTTCCGGCCCACCGACAGTGTCGAACTCTTCGTCGCCGAGCCGGACACGAAGGACAGTCCCGATCTCGGCCTGCGTCAGCCCTACATCGCGGTGGGCCGCTCCCTGCAGGCGCCCGACTCCCCCGAACGGGCCGCCTCCGCGGTGCTCGATCTCGGGCATCTCGTCGAGTTGGTCACCCTGCGGTCGCAGGTACCCGTTCAGCTGCTCAGGGTGCTGGGGCGGCAGTGGCCCCTCGACGCCTTCACCGGAGGTTCGGCGGCCTCACTCGAGGGACTGCTCGGCGGCGAGCCCGGCGAGCGGTGGCACGTCCTGCGCTGGATCGTCGATCTCGCCGGGCTGGGCGATCTGACGACGGCCGACGCCCTGTTGTTCCAGGCCGGTCCCGATCTGGCGCTGCTCCATCTGTTCCTGGAGTTCCTGGCACGCTCCAGGACCGCGGCGCGGCCGGAGCGCGGTGCGTACGGCGCCGTACGGGACTGGGCCCGGGACCCGTCGTTCGCCCGGACCGTCGAGAACGCGGCCCTCACCCCGATCGCCGACTCTGCGGCCGCCCGGGTCGCCTTCTGGGCCGCACTGTCCGCCGCCGTCCCGGGGCAGCCGGTGACCCTCGACGAAATCCTGCTGAGCGCCGCATCGGTCGCCGAGGACGGCATGCCGGAGGACGGCCACGAGCCGGAGATCCGGCGGGGCTTGGCCCGGCTGGCGGCGTTGCCGCTGGTGGCAACGGCCGACGCCGGCGAAGTCTGCTTCCACCGCTGCGGAGTGCTGCTCATCCTCGGCGGTGACGCCGATCGCAAGCTCCAGGAGACCCTCCTCCAGCTGACGGAGGAGACCGTGTCGGCCCGGGCCGGTCTCGGCGGCATACTCCGCCCCGGCGACTGGCGGCTGTATCGGCACGCCCTGCACCCCGGACTGCGGAGGTACGAGGAGCTGGCCGCGTCCCCGGCGACACCTCCCGAGGAACTGTCGGCCGCGGCCCGGGCCCTGACCGCCACAGCGGGTGAACTTCCGTCGGGTGTCTCGGTGGACGGCAACAGCGATCTCGCCGTGGCCCTTCTGGAGATGCGGGACTCTTTCACCGCCTACTACCCGGAGGTGGCACTGCAGATCCACACCCCGGACAGCGCCCCGGTGGGGGTCTCCCCCGCCGGGCTCCGGGCGATCCTGTACGAGGTGCTCACCAACGCGGCCGAGGCGGCGGCAGCGAACGGGGAGCAGATCGTCCGGACGACGGTCACCGCGGCGAGTACGGAGTTCGTCGTCGATATCCAGGACAGCGGGCAGGGCCTGCCGTACGCCGAGGGCTCCGAGTACCGGGTGTTCCGCAAGGGCGAGTCCACCCGGGGCCCGGGTCGGGGCCACGGTCTGCACATCGCACGCCGACTGGCTCGTGCGGTCGACGGTGACTTGAGCGTCCGGGCTCGCGTCCTGGGCCACCCCGTGCTGCAAGGCGCCCATTTCCAGCTGCTGCTCCCGGGGGCAGGCAGGGAACCGGGGCAGTAGGGGAACCGCCCTGCGCCCCATGAACGCGGCAGGGTCCGACCCGACTGCACAGCACCCAGCCGTAGCCGAGCAGTACCGGTGGCGCGCCCGCGCGCGCGAGCGGGCGCGCCGCCGGCGCCGGCCCCGACGGGAAGGGGGCAGCCGCGCCCGGGGCCGACGAACGCTCACGCACGGACCACCGGCCTGCCGGCCACTGCCATGGCGGAAGCGGGCGCCGCACCGGCGACTGCCCTCCGCGACTGCGCAACCCTGCTGGAGGGCATGGCTCTCACCCGGCGTGTGACCGCCGTGAGGACGCCGTCCTCGTCGGCCTGCCGGACGTCAGCCAGCCTTCGCCGACGCCTCCACGCGGCCCTGCGGCGACCCGACTTCACCGGATGGCTGACCTTTCCGGGGCCCTGTGGCCGGTCCTGGAGTGGACTCGCCGTCCCGATCGGCAGGTGCGTCGCCCCACGCGCGAGGGCACCCGCCCCGCGGCTGCCGTGGGCTCTCCGACTGACCGCACTCGTCGCCGGCCCTTCCTCGCAGGGCAGGGTCGATCTGTCGCCTGGCATGCTCTGCCCCATGCGGCCCATGAACAGCGAACGGACCCAGGACTCACGGACACAGGACTCGCAGGCGCGGGACCTACGGACCCGGGACTCGCGCGGACGGGGCTTACGGACAGGGGACTCGCGGGCACAGGAGCTGCCGCGTCAGCTGGCCCGTACGCGCCGCTTCTCGCTCGGCGTCCCGAACCTGTTCACGGTCTCGCCGGACGGCGAGCGGGTGCTGTTCGTGCGCACCGGTTCCGGCAGCGACGCCGTGGGGCGGCTGTGGGTGTACGAGGACGGGGGTGAGCGGCTGCTCGCCGACCCGGCCCGGCTCCTCGGGGACGGAGCGGGCGACGAGGTCCCGGAGGCGGAGCGGATCCGCCGCGAACGTGCCCGCGTGGTGTCGTCGGGAGTGGTCGGCTACGCCACCGACCGGGAGGCCCGCCTGGCGGTGTTCACGCTGGGCGGCACTCTGTGGGCGGTCCGCACGGACGGCGCCCCTGGGGACGGTGGTTCCGGTGGCGCGGCGCCGTGGCGGATCGGCACGTCCGGGAGCGTCGTCGATCCGCGTCCCTCGCCCGACGGATCGCTGGTCGCGTACGTGTCGGAGGGGGCTGTGCGGGTTGTCCGCACGGACGGTACGGAGGACCGGCCGCTGGCCGTTCCGGAGGGCCCCGACGTGACGTACGGGCTCGCCGAGCATGTGTCGGCCGAGTCGATCGGGCGGCTGCGCGGCCACTGGTGGTCTCCGGACGGGGACGCCCTGCTGGTGACCCGCGTGGACCACGCGCGCGTGCGGCGGTGGTACCTGTCCGACCCCGCGAACCCGGCCGCCCCTCCCCGGGCGGTGCGCTATCCGGCCGCCGGCACCGAGAACGCCGACGTGTCGCCGCACATCCTGCGCCTGGACGGCGGGCGCGTCCCCGTCCGCGTACCGGAGCGGGCGGACGCGGCGCGGCACCCGGAGGGCACCTGGACGGACCCGCGGTACGAGTACGTGACGGCCGCCGACTGGGACGCGCGGGGGCCCCTGGTCCAGGTCCAGACGCGCGACCAGCGCACCGCGACACTGCTGGCCGTGGACCCCGCGTCCGGTGCCACGCGGCCGCTGCACCACGACACCGACCCGGCGTGGGTGGCCCTCATGCCGGGCGCGCCGGGGCGGACCGGCGCGGGAACCCTGTTCCGGCCCCGCCTGACGGACGGCGACGTGCGGGGGCTGCGGATCGGCGACACGGACACGCCGCCGGGGCTGCAGGTGCGGTCCGTGCTGGGCCACGCGGGCGAACGGGTCTTCTTCACGGCGAGCGAGGAGCCCACCGAGACCCACGTCTGGTCGTACGGGCCCGGGGACGGCCTCCGGCGCGTCAGCGCGGAGGCGGGCGTCCATACGGCCGCGGTGGGCGGCGACACGGTCGTCCTGGACAGCAGGACGCCGGACGGCCAGTCGGTCACCGTGCTGCGGCGTGGCCGACCGGCCGGTCGCATCGCCGTGCTGGCGGAGACGCCGGCCGTGCCGTGCCGCCCCGTCCCTCTGGTGCTCGGCGAGCGCGGGGTGCGCGGCATACTGCATCTGCCGTCCTGGTACGAGCCGGGTCGCGGCAGGCGGCTGCCCGTCCTCCTCAGCCCGTACGCGGGCCCCGCGCTGCAGCTGGCCGTGCGGGCGCGCGGCTGGTGGAACGCGGTCGCCCAGTGGTTCGCCGAGCAGGGCTTCGCGGTGCTCGTGGCGGACGGGCGCGGCACGCCGGGCCGGGGCCGGGCGTGGGAGGTCGCCGTGCGCGGCGACCGGTTGACGCCCGCGCTGGAGGACCAGGTGGACGCGGTGCGCGCGGCGGCCGCCCGGCATCCGGAACTGGATCTCGACCGGGTGGCGATCCGGGGCTGGTCGTACGGCGGATACCTGGCCGCCGGGGCCGTGCTGCACCGTCCCGACGTGTTCCACGCGGCGGTCGCGGGAGCCGCGCCGACGGACCGGCGGCTGTATGACACGCACTGGGAGGAGCGCTTCCTCGGCCATCCGGACGTCGAGCCGGGGAACTACGAGCGGTCCTCGCTGGTGCCGCACGCGCATCGGCTGTCCCGCCCGCTCCTGCTGATCCATGGTCTCGCCGATGACAATGTGGTGGCCGCCCATACCCTGCGGCTCTCGGCGGCGCTGCTGGCGGCGGGCAGGCCCCATAGCGTGCTGCCGTTGCCGGGCGCGACGCATATGGTCACGCAGGAGGAGGTGGTGACCAACCAGCTCCTGCTGGAAGTGGAGTTTCTGAAAAGGTCCCTCGCCGTATGAACATCCCCGCCCGGCCGCCCGTACCCCCCGGTGACCTGGTGAACACCGTGGAGTGGCAGTGGAGAGGGAGCCGTCAATGGCCGGAATGACCGGATCGCAGGGGATCGCCGGAACGCCGACGCGCCGTACCGTCGTCGCGGCGGCGGGAGGGGCGGGTCTCGCCGCCGTGCTGACCGCCTGCGGAGGATCGGACAGCGTGGCCCCGTCCGCCGGGGCGCCGGCCGGAAGTGGCGGCACGGGGGGCGGCAGCGGGGGCGGCGACGCCGGCAGCGGCGGCGCGAGCGGGGGCGGCGGTGGCGGTCAGGGCGAGGTGCTGGCCAGGACGTCCGACATCCCGGAGGGCGGCGGCAAGGTCTTCGGCGACAAGGGCATCGTGGTGACCCAGCCGAAGGCGGGCGAGTTCAAGGCGTTCTCCGCGCAGTGCACGCATCAGGGCTGCGCGGTGAAGGACATCGTGGACGGGACGATCAACTGCCCGTGTCACGGCAGCAAGTTCGACGCGGCCGACGGCAGCGTGAAGGCCGGTCCCGCGACCACCCCGCTGGCCGCCGCCTCGATCACCGTGGACGGCGACTCGATCAAGCTGGCCTGACGCGGGCGCGGGACACCGCTCGCCGTGGTCGCCGCCAGCAGGCCATGACCTCGTCGGTCGTGGTGACCGTGGCGACCAGGGCGAGCGTGTGGCGGACCATCGCGCGGGTGTAGTCGGCGGGCACCCCCGCGATGGCGTCGGCGGGGACGACCGCCGTGTAGCCCAGGTTGACCGCGTCGAAGACGGCGTTGGGTACGGCGACGTTGGCGGAGACGCCGGTGACGATCAGCGTCCGCACGCCGAGGTTGCGCAGCAGGGCGTCCACCTCCGTCCCGGCGATCGGCGACAGTCCGTGCAGCCTCCGTACGACGAGGTCCTCGTCCGCCACCTCGATGGGCGCGGCGACCCGGACGGCGGTGCTCCCGGTGTGCTGCTGGACGGGCAGGCGTTCGGCCGCCCGGAAGAGCCGGGCGTTGCGGCCGGAGCCTCGGCCGTCGGGCCGGCGCTCCGCCACGGCGTGCAGCACCTGCACGCCGGTCTCGTGGGCGGCGTCGACGAGCCGGGCCACATGGCGCAGCGCGCCGGACGCCCTTGCCTCGGCGGCGAGTTCGGGCAGGGCGCTGTCACCGCCCACGACGCCCTGCTGGCATTCGACGGTGAGCAGTGCGGTGCTCACCGGGTCGAGTTGCTCCCGGAGCCGCTCGAAACTCGGCATCGGTTCACTCCCCTGGCCTCGTGGTGACGCGTGTCGGCCCTCGTGGTGACGCCCGTCCGCCCCCGTGGTGACGCCCGTCCGCCCCCGTGGTGACGCGCGAGAGTAGCCACCATTGCGTGTCGGGGGAAGAGCGCCCATGCTTTCTGACATCCCATCAGCTATGCCGGGAGGCGGGGAACATATGGCGATCACCCAGCGCAGGGGTCGGCGGATCATGATGACACCGGACGAGCTCGACGCGTTCCTCACCGAGCGGCGCACCTGCCGGGTGGCGACGGTGTCCGCCGACGGCCGCCCTCACGTCAGTGCCCTGTGGTTCGCCTGGGACGGGACATCACTGTGGCTGTACTCGCTCACCCGCAGCCGCCGCTGGGCCGAGCTGCGCCGGAACCCGTCGATCGCGGTCGTGGTGGACGACGGCGAGGAGTACGGGGAGCTGCGGGGCGTCGAGTTGTCGGGTACGGCGGTCGTCGTGGGGGAGGCACCGCGTACGGGGCGGCCGTGCGACGCGGAACTGGAGTCGGTGGAGCGGCTGTTCGCGCGGAAGAACTTCGGCATCGCCGAGATGCCGCACGACGGGCGCCACGGCTGGCTGCGGCTCACCCCGGACGCGGTCGCCTCCTGGGACTTCCGCAAACTGACGAGCTACTGACACCGACCCCGCCGGCCCGCCACCGCCCGCGCGTCAGTCCGCCACCGCCCGCCCGACCTCGCGCAGCGCCGCCACGGCTGCCCTGATCGACGGCCGGCGGTCGGCGTCCGTACGCCACACCGCGTAGATGTGCCGGCGCATCGGCTGCCGTACGGGCACGAGGGCGACGCCCTCCGGTACCGCTCCGCGCCCGAGCCTGGGGGTGACGCACACGCCGAGACCCGCCTGGATGAGCGCGAGCTGTGTGTGGTGCTCGCCCGCCAGGTGGGCGATCCGGGGTTCGATGCCCTTGGAGCGCAGGGTGAACATCAGCCAGTCGTAGCAGAACTCACCCTCCGGCCAGGAGACCCAGTCGTCCTGCGCGAAGTCCTCGAGGTCGACCTCGGCGCGCCCGGCCAGCGGATGGCCCACGGGCATCGCGACGTCCGCCGCGTCGTCCAGCAGCGCGGCCTGCGCGAGACCGCCGGGGACCGGCAGCCGCTTGTTGCTCCAGTCCAGGACGACGGCGAGGTCCACGTCTCCGCGCACGACCTGCCGGACCCCGTACTCGGGCTCCAGCTCGCTGGTGCGGACGGTCAGGTCGGGGTGGTCCCTGCGGAGCGCGGAGATGGCGCCCGGGAAGAGTCCGCGTGCGGCGGTGGGGAAACCCGCGAGGCGGACTTCGCCGACCACCTGACCGCGCTGCGCCTCGATGTCCGCCTGGGCGAGTTCGACCTGCGACAGGATGCGTGCCGCGTGGTCGGCGAGGAGTTGCCCGGCGTCGGTGAGCCGTACCCCGCGCCCGTTCTTGGCGATCAGCTGCTGCCCGACCTCGCGCTCCAGCTTCGCCAGTTGCTGCGAGACGGCCGAGGTGGTCACATGCAGCCCGTCGGCCGCGCCGCTCACCGATCCGTGGCGCGCCAGGGCGTCCAGGGTCCGCAGACGCTCCAAGTTCAACATGTAAGAGATGCTAATCGAATCGATGGAGAAAATCTCGCTTGTTCTAAGAGATCTCTCCGGCCATGGTGGCCTCATGAGCCCCGCGCCGTCCCGCCTCGACCCGTCACCGCCGACCGCCCGCCCCGGGACGCCTCCGGCCACGCCCGCACCCCCGGCCACGACCACCCCCGCACCGCGCCGACGTGTGGACTGGCGCATCCGCTTCGCCGTGCTCGCGCTGGTCTGGGGCTTCAGCTTTCTCCTCATCAAGGTGGGCACGCAGGCGTACGCGCCCTTCCAGGTCACCTTCGGGCGGCTGTTCTTCGGCACCCTGGTGCTCGCGGTCGCCATGGCGGTGAAGCGGGCCGGGCTGCCGCGCGGCGCCCGCACCTGGGGGCACCTGGCGGTGGCCGCGTTCTTCCTGAACGCCCTGCCGTTCTCGCTCTTCGCGTACGCGGAGCTGACGATCCCCTCGACGCTCGCGGGGATCTGCAACGCGACGTCGCCGCTCTGGGGCATGGCGCTGTCGCTGGTCGCGCTCTCCGAGGACCGTCCCACCCGGCGCCGCGTCGCCGGACTCGGCCTCGGGTTCATCGGCGTGCTGACCGTCCTCGGCGCGTGGCAGGGCTTCTCCGGGCTCGACGTCACGGGCACGGCCCTGGCGCTGCTCGCCTCGCTCAGCTACCCCATCGGCTGGATCTACGTGCGCCGCACGCTCGCCGGGCGCAGCGAGTCGCACCTCTCCCTCACCGGTGCGCAGCTCTTCATCGCCACCCTGCAACTCGCGGTGGTCACCCCGCTGTTCACGACGTGGCCGAGCGCGTTCCCGGTGTGGCCGCTGCTGGCGGTGGTGGCGCTGGGCGCCCTGGGCACCGGTTTCGCCATGCTGGTCCAGTACGGCATCGTCACCGAGGTCGGCCCGACGACCGGCCAGATGGTCACCTACTTCATCCCGGTCGTCGCGACCACCGCCGGCGTGACCCTGCTGGACGAGCGGATCACCTGGAACACCCCGGTGGGCGCGCTGATCGTGCTGGCCGGCGCGGCGCTCACGCAGAGCCGCGCCCGCACCGCGCGGGTGCCGCGCCGACGCCCCCGGCGGCAGCGCGCCTCGGACCCGGCGCCGCCCCGCCGGTAGGAGCGCCCGGCGGTAGGGCCGCCCGGCGGCAGGAGCGCCGCCGACGCCCCGGACGCCGCGCGCCGGCGCCTCAGCCGTAGCTGCGCGCCGCCATCGGGCCGGTCGCCGCCGCCACCGCGTCGGCGAGCGGTTCGATCTCCGAGACCGTCAACGGGGAGACGGTCAGCCGCACACCGGGGCCCGCCGCCATCCGGAACCGGGCGCCCGGTGCGACCGCCCATCCCGCGTGGAGCAGCCGGGCCACCGTGCCGGTCTCGTCGGCGACCGGCACCCACACGTTCATGCCGCTGCGGCCGTACGCCTCGACGCCCCGCGCGGCGAGCGCCCGGACGAGCGCGTCGCGACGCTCCCCGTACGCCGCCGCGACGGCCTCGCCGTCCACGGCGTCCGACTCCCACAGGTGGACGACGGCCCGCTGGACGAACCGGCTGACCCAGCCGGGCCCGAGCCGCTGCCGGCCGAGCACCCGGTCGACGGTGACCGGGTCGCCGGTGAGCGAGGCCACCCGCAGGTCGGGCCCGTAGGCCTTGGCCACCGACCGTACGAGCGCCCAGTGGTCCGTCGTACCGGCCAGGGGGTGCAGCGGCAGGTCGACGAATCCGTGGCCGTGGTCGTCCTCGATGAGCAGGACGTCCCGGTACTCGCCGAGGACGCGCCGCAGTTCGGCCGCGCGGCGGGCGCTCACCGAGGCCCCGGTCGGGTTCTGCGCCCGGTCCGTGACGATGACGGCGCGCGCCCCCTCCTCCAGGGCGTGCCGGACCTCGCCGGGCAGGGGGCCCTCGTCGTCCAGGGCGACCGGCAGGACCCTGAGTCCGAGCGCCGGCACGAGGTCGAGGACGCTGCCCCAGCCGGGGTCCTCGACGGCGACGGCGTCGCCGGGCCGCAGCCGCGCGGCGAGGATGCGTTCGATGGCGTCCAGGGAACCGGAGGTCACGGCGATCGGCCCGTCGGGCACGCCGTCCGCGGTCATCGCGGCGCGGACGAGCCGGGCGAAGTCGGGGTCCACGGGCGCCTGCCCGTACAGGCCCGGGTGGGCGTCGTAGTGGCGGGCCGCGGCGGCGAGCGCGTCGCCGAGCGGCGGCAGCAGCGACACGTCGGGGTTGCCCTCGCCCACGTTCCGTACGCCTTCCGGCGCGTCGATGCCGATGGTTCCGCGCGCGGTCGTGGCGGGGCGGGGGCGCACCCGGCTGCCGCGCCGGCCGGCCGTCTCGATCACCCCTCGCTCGCGCAGGGTCCGGTAGGCGGCGGCGACCGTGTTGGGGTTGACCCCCAGCCGGGCCGCCAACTCCCTCATGGGAGGCAGCAGTTGGCCCGGGGCCAGGTCGCCTTTGCCGACACCCCGCTCCACACTCGCCGCGATCTCGGATGCACGACGCCCGGTGATCAGATACTCTCCTAGCACAAACCAGATTATGCACTAGTGCAATGGAGGACGCAATGTCGGAGATCGCCGGAACCCCCGCGAGCCACACGCCCGCCGGGACCGCAGCGACCACCGAGAGCCGGGCGCCGGGGACGACCGCCGAGAGCCAGGCGCCCGGCGTGACCACCGAGAGCCGGGCGCCGGGCGCGCCCCCCGCGCCCGCGCTCCACGGGTCGTACGAGCCGACCGACCGGACCGTCCCCACCCGTGGCCGTCCCAGGGCCTCCTACGACCGCGCGCTGGTGCACTCGATACTCGACGAGGCGTACGTCTGTCATCTGGGCTTCGTACGCGACGGCGCGCCCGTCGTCCTGCCCACGCTCTACGGCCGGGTCGGCGAGACCCTCTACGTCCACGGGTCGACCGGCTCACGCCCGCTGCGCATGGCGGGCGAGACCGACCCCGGTCTGCCCGTCTGCCTGACCGTCACGCACGTGGACGGCCTCGTGCTCGCCCGTTCCGCCTTCCACCACTCCGTCAACTACCGTTCGGTCGTGGTCCACGGCACCGCCCACCCGGTCACCGACCCGGAGGAGAAGCGGACCGCGCTCGACGCGCTGGTCGACCACGTCGTGCCCGGCCGCTCGTACGACTCGCGGCCCGCCAACGCCAAGGAGCTCGCCGCGACCGCCGTCCTGCGGCTCGACCTCGCCGAGGTCTCCGCCAAGGTCCGCACGGGCGGCGTCAACGAGGAGCCCGAGGACCTGTCGCTCCCCCACTGGGCCGGAGTCGTCCCCCTCGTCACCCGGTACGGCACGGCCGTCCCCGACGAGGACCTGGACCCCTCCATCGCGCTGCCCGACTACCTCGCCGCCCTCTGAGGCCGGAGGCGGTGCGGGAGCGGGTGGCCGCCACCGGCCGGGCCGCTTCGGGCGCCCGACCGGTCCGCTTCGGGCGCCCGACCGGGAGCCGTCGGGCGTCAGGCGAGCGCCGCCGCTCCGCGCCGCCGTACCGCCGCCGCCCTGGCCTCGGCGACCGCCAGCCCGGCCACCGCCGTGAGCAGCAGCAGGGTGCCGACGACGGTCGCCGCGGTGAGCCGCTCGTCCAGCACGGCAACCGCGATCACCGCGGCGCTCACCGGCTCGAGGAGCATGATCACCGACACGGTGGCGGCCCGCACCACGGCCGCGCCCGCGAAGTACAGGGCGTAGGCCAGCGCGGTCGGCACGGCCGCCACGTACACGAGCAGCCACCCGACCTGGACCGGGTCGGCGGTGTGCGGCACCAGACCCTCGACGGCCGCGAGCGGGAGGAGTCCGAGCGCGCCGATCGCGAACGCCCAGGTACTCGTGGTCAGCGCGTCACCGCCGCCACCGTCCCGGCCGAGCCACCGGGTGAGCAGCGTGATCGCCGCGTACGCGGCGGCCGACAGCACGGCCAGGGCGATACCGGCCGGCCGCACCGTCCCCGACTCGCCCCCGAGTACCAGCACGACGAGGCCCGTGAGCGCTCCGGCGACCGCGGCGAGCCCGCCCCGGCCGAGGCGCTCCCCCATGGTCAGCCGGGCGCCGAGCGCGATGAGCACAGGCCCCGCTCCCAGGGTGACGACGGTGCCGACGGCGAGGCCGGTCACCTCGACGGCGGCGAAGTACGCGCTCTGGAAGACGGTGAGCCCGATACCGGTGCCCAGGATGCGCACGAGCCGCCGACGGCGCGGTTCGGCGGGCCGGGGCACGTCGCCGCGGCGGCGCAGCGCGAGCACCCCGAGGAGCAGCGCGAGTCCGCCGACGCAGCGCCAGAACGACAGCCCGAGGGGCCCGAGGTCGCTGATCCGGAACACCAGCGAGGCGGCCGCCCCCGCGGTGCCCCAGGCGACCCCGGCGACGATGAGATAGAGGAGGCTGCGTCCGACGGGGAGGCCGCCGGCGACACCGGCGGACACGTCGGCGGGCAGGCTCGTGGACGTACGGAAGTGGTTCGACACGTGACTTCTCCGAGTGAGGGAAGACGGGATGGTTGCCGCTCGGCTCCGTACGCGGGCAGCGACGATCCGCTCGGGGGGTGCCCGAGCCCGGTCTTCGTCAGGAGACGGCCGCCCGCGTTACGCGGCAGGCGGCGGAAGTACGGTCGAATGCATGATCGGCACCTTACGTGCCGGTCCGCTCCGAGGACAACCGCGTCCCGGCCGACGACGGCGGCGCGCTGTCAGGCACCGGCGCACGCAACGGCCGCCCTAGAGGCACCGGCTCCCCGAGGCACCGGCTCAGGCACGGGCACCCCTTGGCGTCCCGGCTCAGGCGCCGGCTGCCCTTCCGGCGCCGGCCCCTTCGCCGTCCGGCACAGGTTCCCGGTCCGCCGCCCGCTGTGCGTCCGGCACCGGATCCGAACCGGCCACCGGGCCCGACGGCGCCTTCGGCGTGGACGACTGGGCGATGAAGGCGCCGACGAGTACCACCGCACCGCCGATGATCTGCGGCGCCGACAGGTGCTCCCGCAGCAGCACCCAGGCCAGCACGGTGGCGATGACCGCCTCCAGGCAGGCGACCACACCGGCCACCTGCGGCGACAGCCTGCGCACGGAGATGACGCCGGTGACGTACGCGAGCACGGTCGCGATCAGCACGATCCAGCCCAGCAGCAGCCAGGCGGGCGCGGCGGTGCCGCCGAGGTCGGCCGTTCCCGCGAGGAGGGACCACTCCATGCCCCAGGGCCGGGCGATCACGGTCAGGACGGCGGCGCCGATGAGCAGGCCGTACGCGATGACGCCCAGCGGGTCGGCGGGTTCGGCCTCGTCGGCGCCGTGGTCGGACAGGACGAAGTAGCCGACCTGGCAGCAGGCGGCACCGAGTGCGAGCAGCAGTCCGATGGCGTCGAAGCCCAGCCCGGCCCAGACCTCGACCACACAGGCGAGCCCGCCGACCGCGAGGACCACACCGACCGCGGCGGCCCTGGTCACCGGCCTGCGCTGGACGAACCGGACCCAGCCGAGGACGAGCGCGGGCGCGAGGTACTCGATGAGCAGGGCGACGCCGACGGGGATACGGGAGAGCGCGGCGAAGTAGAAGGCCTGGACGCCGGCGACGGCGAGCAGGCCGAAGCCGGCCAGCAGCGCCGGCCTGCGCAGGAGCAGGTCACGGTGGCGCCAGGCGACGGGCAGCATGACGAGCGCGGCGCCGGCCACCCGTAGCCACACCACGTGCAGGGGGTCGAGCCCCGCCTCGATCAGCGGCTTGGCCGCGACACCTGATCCACCGAATGCGAAGGCCGAGGCCAGGGCGAGTCCCAGGCCGGCGCTTCTCTCCTGAGACGCGTGCATCGGCACATGATGGCAGCAGGCCGTCAGGAGCGTAAAGGCTGTGACACCTGTTGAGACGGCGGCCGGATCAGGTCGTCGATCCGCCCGGCCAGCAGCGCGGCGTCGACGCCCGCGCGGGTCAGTACGTCGACGGCCCGGCACGCGGGGTCGGCGGCGAGTCCGGCCAGCAGATCGAGACCGGTCGCCTGCGGGTCACCGCGCCGCGCGGCGCGGGCGAGCGCGCGCTCCAGGGCGGCGACGGCCGCGGGCGACCAGCCTGCGACGTCCGCGTCCGGCGCGAAGGGCACCGCGCCGGAGTCCTCGACGGCGCCGCGCCAGCGCAGACCGTAGCCGATGCTCCGCTGGACGAGATAGCCGAGCACGCGGTCGGCCTGCTCACGACCGCCGAAGGCCGCGCGGACCCGCTCGTCGGACTCGATCAGCGCATGCAGGAGGTGGGCCGTGTCGATCTGCCGGTCGCCGTCCCGCCGCCTCCTGCGGCGCGCGGCGGTCACGGCGGTGGCGAGTCCGTCCGCCGCGGCCGGTCCCTCCGCGAGGTCCGCGAGACGGTCGGCGGCGGACTGCCGGGGCACATGGGGGGTGGGGCTTGACACCTTCCCACCCCATCAGCCGTGCGCGGCGGGAGCATCCCCGGAGGGAACCATTCGCGCCTCCCACGCAGGTCGGGCGCACCGGCCTCCCGCCTCCTCCCTATGGAGGAGATCGCCCCCGGAACGCGAGCCGTGCCCGCCCGCCACGGGGCGCGCACCGCCCCGCCCCGCGCCCCGGAGGCAACCGCGCGGAGCGGGGGTACCGTCCTGGCGGGTGTGGTCTGGATGGTCGCCCTGCTGGCAGTGGACGGCCGGCAGTACGTCTATCGCGTGTACGCACCGGGGGACGCGCTGCCGGGCGATCTATTCTGGGCGGCCTTCCACTGCCATGACGAAGGCGCGCTGCCCCGCGCGTCGGACTGGTTCGACTCGGCGCGGATCTGGCCGCTGCCGACTTCCTGACGGGTCGTCAGTATTGAATGTTCGCGCCCGTGGGGCTACCACGGAGCGGAGCGGAACCCGACGGACGACGGACGGAAGAGGTGACCGCATGGCCGAGGTCAGCGCGGAGGCACGCATCGAGGCACCGGCCCGGGAGGTCTGGGCCCGGTTGACCGACTTCAGCTCGTACGAGCGCTGGAACGCCACGCACACCGGCTTCCCGCAGGGCGTCCCCGACGATCTCGCGGTCGGTGCCACCTACCTGGAGAACATGAGGCTCATGAACTTCCCGGCCGAGGTGGTCTGGACGGTCGCGGAGCTGGAGCCGGAACGGGTGCTGGCGGCCACCGGTAGGGGGCCGATGGGCGTGAGCCTCGGCATGCGCTACGCCCTGACGCCCGACGGGCACGGCGCCACCACGGTACGGGTCGACAGCGAGTTCACCGGGGCGGCCGTGTCCATGATGGCGAGCCGGCTCAAGGACTCGGCGACAGCGGCGCTCGACGAGTCCCTGCGCAGGCTCGCCGCACTGCTCGCCTGACGCCCTCGGCCGCACCGGACGCCGACGGGCCCCTCGACCGCACCAGACGCCGACGGGCCCCGCCGCCGAAGCGCGCGGGGTCCGTCCACCCGTACCCGACCGGCCGCCGCAGGTCAGTCCTCGTCGGCGAGGATCAGGTACAGCTTCTTCCGGGCGTCGTTGATGACCGACAGGGCCTTCTGGCGCTGGTCGGCGGAGCCGGTCTTCCAGACCTGCCCGAACGCCTCCATCAGCCCGAATCCGGCCTGGCGGATCTCGTTCATGGCCTCCCAGTCGATACCCTTGCCGGCCTCCTCCCACGGGGCGTCCGGCGCCGATTCGGCCTCGGCGCGACCGGTTTCGGTGAGCGCGAAGAGCTTCTTGCCACCCTCGGTCTGGCTGGCGATCAGCCCCTCGTCCTCCAGCAGCTGGAGCGTCGGGTAGACCGACCCGGGGCTCGGCTTCCAGGCGCCGCCGCTGCGCTCGGCGATCTCCTGGATCATCTCGTATCCGTGCATCGGCCGGTCCTTGAGCAGCGCCAGGATCGAGGCGCGCACGTCACCGCGGCGCGCACGGCCCCGGCCGCCGCCACGCCCCCGGCCGCCGAAGCCGAAGCCCGGCCCGCCGAAGCCGGGTCCGCCACCGAAGCCGGGCCCGAAGGGGCCGAAGGCCGCGCGGCGCCCCTCGTACTCCCCCTGACCGTGGAGGCCCGGTCCGCCGTGGCCGTGACCGCACCCCGGCCCGTGTCCCTGTCCGTGTCCATGTGAACGCATCACTACGCTCCCTCCATCGTTGATCTGTCGCGATGCTTCAACGATATATCGGAACACGTCGTTCGACAACGGCTCGGTCACGATTTCCGGTCCAGCGGGCGCGGATTGGCCTTGGCCTGCGGCTTTGTCCCGGCCATACGGTCGTGTCCATGCGGATTCGAATCGTCGACGCCTTCACCGACCGTCCCTTCTCCGGCAACCCGGCGGGGGTCCTGCTCCTGGACGCCTTCCCGGACGACCACTGGCTCCAGAAGGTGGCCGCCGAGGTCAACCTCTCGGAGACGGCCTTCGCCCATCCCCTGCCCGCCGGCGCGGACGCCGACTGGGCGCTCCGCTGGTTCACACCGGTCGCCGAGGTCGACATGTGCGGCCACGCCACCCTCGCCACGGCGCACGTCCTGCGCACCACCGGCCGCGCCACCGGCACCGTCAGGTTCGCCGCCAGGTGCGGCACCCTCGCGGCCACCGCGCACGAGGACGGCACGCTCACCCTGGACTTCCCGACCTCCACGCTGGAGCCCGTGCCGGTACCCGGCGGGCTCGCCGACGCGCTGGGCGCGGAGGTCGTCTCCGCGTACGACACGGCCGCCCACGTCGGCGACCTGCTGGTGGAGCTGCGGGACGAGAAGACGGTGCGCTCGCTCGCCCCCGACCTCGCGGCCGTCGCAGCACTTCCCGTGCGGGGCCTGATCGCCACGGCCGCCGCCGACGACCCGGCGCGCGGCCACGACTTCGTCTCCCGGTGCTTCTTCCCCCGGTACGGCATCGACGAGGACCCCGTGACGGGCAGCGCGCACACGGCGCTCGCCCCGTTCTGGTCGGCACGCCTCGGCCGGGACGAGCTGACCGGCCTCCAGGGCGGCGCCCGCACCGGTCTCGTCCGCACGGCGCTGCGCGGCGAGCGCACGCTTCTGACCGGACACGCCGTGACGGTCATCGAGGGCGACCTGCTGACCTCACCGACGGGCGCCGCCTGACGCCCCGTTCCCCGCCGTCGGCGGGCTCACGGGGTGGGCAGCCACCCCACCTTGCCCGCCAGCAGCGCGTACCCGACGAACGCGACGATGTCGAGCAGCGCGTGCGCCACCACCAGCGGGCCGACGCGGCCCCACCGCCGGTACAGCAGCACGAACACCACACCCATGACCATGTTGCCGATGAACCCGCCGATGCCCTGGTAGAGGTGGTACGAGCCGCGCAGCACCGAACTCGCCGCGAGCGCCGCCATCGGGCTCCACCCCAGCTGCCCCAGCCTGCGCAGCAGGTAGCCGACGACGACGACCTCCTCCAGCACGGAGTTCTGGAGCGCCGAGAGGATCAGCACGGGGATCTTCCACCACACCGACGGCAGCGCCTCGGGCACCACGGTCAGGTTCGCGCCCGACGCCCGCGCCAGCAGGTAGAAGGCCAGGCCGGCGCTGCCGATGCCGGCGGCGACGAGGGTGCCCCGCCCGAGGTCCGACCACGGGGCCCGCCGGTCGAAGCCGATCGCGCGGAGGCCCGCCCCCTCCCTGAGGAGGAGATGGGCCACCAGCAGGACCGGCACCAGGGCGGTCGCGATGCCGAACAGCTGCCAGGCGAGGTCGAGCCATGGACGTCCGGGCGCGTACGAGCCGTTGAGCGTCGCGGCCTGGTCCTTCAGCCCGCCGGGCTTCGTCAGCGAGCCGACGAAGCTGATCAGCGAGGAGACCGCGCTGGCGCCCAGCGAGAGCGCCAGGACGATCAGCGTCTCCGACCTGAGGCCCCTGCCACCGAGTCCCTCCGGCGGCGGGAAATCCGCCACCCGTCGTGCCTGTGCCCGCACACGCGCCTCCCGTCCGACGAACCCCACGCCGTCCCAGCTTGCCCGACGGCCCCACGAGGACCGAGGAGGGGGTCGCCCACGGACGTCGGCGCGCCCGCACCGTCAGCCGTCACGCCGCCCGCACCGTCAGCGGTGGCGTTGTCCGTACGGTCAGCCGTCATGCCGTCCGTACGGGGTGGGGAAGCCTGTCGGCCAGGTGTGCACGGGGTCTCCGCGGTGCGACAGTTCGCGGTAGCGGCGGGTGGTCGCGGCCAGCGCGGCGTCCCGGTCCAGTCCCGCTTCGAGGGCCCGGTGGTAGGTGTCGACCTGCCAGGAGGCGCCGTTCACGCGCCGCCTGCACCGCTCCTCGATGATGCGGAGGCTGCGGTCCCGGTCGGCGGGCTCTATGCCCCAGGCGTCCAGGCCCGCGGCCGCGAGCGGCAGCAGTTCGTCCCGTACCAGTTTCACGGCCGGGACCGTGGTGATGCCGCCGCCGCGTCCTGGGCGCGGCCAGCGCAGCTCGGCGTCGATGCCGTACCGGCAGGCGGCGTCGAAGTTGCCGGCGGCGTCGGCGAACGGCATCCGCTTCCAGACCGGCCGGGGATCCTCGGCGAGCGCGCGCACCAGACCGTAGTAGAACGCGGCGTTGGCGATCACGTCGTCCACGGTCGGCCCGGCGGGCAGGACCCGGTTCTCGACCCGCAGGTGCGGAACGCCGTCCATGACCCCGTAGACCGGCCGGTTCCAGCGGTAGACGGTGCCGTTGTGCAGGACCAGCTCCTGGAGCGTGGGGGTGCCGCCGTCGTCGATGACGCGGAGCGGGTCCTCGTCGTCGCAGATCGGCAGCAGCGCGGGGAAGTACCGCAGGTTCTCCTCGAACAGTTCCAGCGCCGAGCCGACCCACCGGTCGCCGAACCAGGTGCGCGGCCGTACGCCCTGTGCCTGGAGCTCGGGCGGCCGGGTGTCGGTGGCCTGCTGGAAGAGCGGCGGCCGGGACTCGCGCCACAGCTCACGGCCGAACAGGAACGGCGAGTTGGCGCCGACGGCGATCTGGACGGCGGTGACCGCCTGCGCCGCGTTCCACACGTCGGCGAACCGCGCGGGCGTGACCTGGAGGTGCAGCTGCACGGAGGTGCACGCGGCCTCGGGGGTGATCGACGAGGCGGTGCAGCGCAGCCGTTCCACCCCGTCGATCTCCAGGGTGAAATCCTCGCCCCTGGCCGCGACCATCTGGGTGTTGAGCAGCATGTACCGGTCGACGTCCGACAGGTTCGCGGACACCAGGTCCTGCTGCGCGATCGTCGGCAGAATTCCGATCATCACGATGCCGGCGCCGAGCTCCTCCGCTTTGCGGTGCGCGTAGCCGAGGCCGGTGCGCAGCTCTTCGGCGAGCCGGTCGAAAACGCGCCCGCCGAGCCGGTGCGGGGCGATGTTCACTTCCAGGTTGAACATTCCGAGTTCGGTCTGGAAATCGCGGCTCGCGATGCGCTCCAGCACCTCGGCATTCATCATGCGCGGCAGACCGTCGGCACCCGCGAGATTGAGTTCGATCTCCAGCCCCATGAGATTGCGGGGCCGGTCGAACCGCTCCTCGGCGAACAGCCGGTCCAGGGCCGCCAGGCACTGCTGGAGCTTCTTGCGGTACCTCTGCCGATCGGACAGGTCCACTCCGCCTGCCACGACCTTCTCCCCCATCGAAGCGTCCCTCCTCGAGTGGGCGGCACGCGGCATCGGCCGCTCGCGTCACGGACGATGATGCCCAGCCGGACCGATCCGTAACGCCCCCGCGGGGACGGCGTGACCGGTAGGCTGGAGAGGTCGGCCAAGCGGCACATTCGCTCGGCATCCGACGGCCGGCAAATACCAGCGGCGAGAGCCCGTGAATTCCGCCGACGATTTTCGGCCGACCAGCCCCGGGGCGAGCGGGCAGACCGGCGCTCCCGGTTCACCGGAAATCCGTAGGAACTCCACAAAATGCAGGCCGGATTCGGCCGTGCCGCCGCTTTCGGGACAGTCCGCGGAAACACGCTGTGAACATGTGTCGTATAAACTCCGCTCACGAGGCAGAGAGTCGTCGCCCGACCGTGGCCCCTCGGGCCCCCTCTGGCCCCGTCGCTGACAGTGCCGTCCGCATCTGCCCACGCTTCACCCTGTCTCTTGAGTGAGAGGCGACCCACCATGCCGCTCCATGTCTCCCAGGCACCCCCGCCTGCCCTGCGCACTGTTCTCGTGGCCCTCGACTCCCCCGTCGCCGTCCGCGAGACCCGCACCCCCGCTCTCCGGTCCGTCCAGGGACCACTGAGCCCCGAACTCCCGCTTCCCGTCCATGTGCTGGCCGTCGGCGACCCGCTCCTCGGGTCCGCCGACGTCCCGCGCACCCGGCTCACCGGCTGGCGGTTCATGATCCGCGGTGGAGAGCTCTCCATCGCCGCCGCCGACACGATGCTCACACCTGACGGCTGGTCCTTCTCGCACTTCTCCGAAGGCCCCTACATCGCCTCGACGGAACGGGCGCTGCGCCAGGCCGAGGCGTCCCAGACCGGCTGGCAGCCGCGTCTGCTGTCCGTGCCCGAGCTGTACATGCTGACCCTGTGGCTGCACGGCGACACCGAAGCGGATCCCGCGTCGGGCGCGCCCGCCCCGGCGGACGTGCTGATCCCGCTCGCCCCCGCACCGCCCGGGATCGCCGCGCACCGGCCGCAGCGGGTCGCCGATCTGATGCCGCTGCTGTCGCTGCGGCTGGCGCCCCCGCCGCTGCTCGGTTCGACGGCCTGAGGGGCGGCGCGGCGCGTTCACTCCGTACGGCCCAGCCCCACCCGATGCCCCGTGTCGCCGTGACGCGGGGCATCGGGTCATCCGCGCGCTGGTCCTCTGCCCATACGGACTAGTCAACCCCGGCCACCCCGAACCACCCGAAGGGACAGGGTGGTTGACCTGAACCATCCGCGCGGGTGATACGTCCTTCAGCAAGAGGAAGTGCTGCCGTGAAATCCCTGCGGATCGACGCCCGTGGGGCAACACTGGGAGAGGACCGACCGAAGGACGGGGGGCGGCCATGAACACCGCATCGAGCCGCAGGACACACACCACATCGCAGCGAAAGAACCCACCCATGTGCCAGCACCAGCCAGCCTGCCCGACTGCCGACTCCGCGGACCGGGAGGCCGCCCGCCTGGTGGCGCACCACCCGGAACAGGGCTGGAGCCTGCTGTGCAACGGCGTTCTCACCTTCGAGGACACCGGTGAGCTGCTGCCGGACGGGCAGATCATCGCACCGCACCGGCCGCTCAGCGCCGCCCAGGTCATGACCGCCGCCTAGACGCGGCGGCAGGCGGTACGTACGAGGAAGGGGCCGGTGCGGAGTCGTCTCCGCACCGGCCCCCACGCATGTCAGCGCGCTCGCGGCCGTCAGGCGTCGTACGCGCCCGTCATGCCGGTCCTGCCCGGCAAGCGTGCGTCATACGGGCCCGGCCCGTCAGGCGTCGTACTCGTCCAGCGGCGGGCAGGAGCAGACGAGGTTGCGGTCGCCGAAGGCGCCGTCGATCCGGCGCACCGGCGGCCAGTACTTGTCCGCGGCCGAGACGCCGGCCGGGAAGACCGCCTCCTCGCGGCTGTAGGCGTGGTCCCACTCGCCGCCGAGCGCGGCCGCCGTGTGCGGGGCGTTGCGCAGCGGGTTGTCGTCGGCGGACCACTCGCCCGACGCGACCTTCTCGATCTCGCCACGGATCGCGATCATCGTGTCGCAGAACCGGTCGAGTTCGGTCAGGTCCTCGCTCTCGGTGGGCTCGATCATCAGGGTGCCGGCCACCGGGAACGACATCGTCGGCGCGTGGAAGCCGTAGTCGATCAGGCGCTTGGCGATGTCGTCGACGCTGACGCCGGTCGCCTTGCTCAGCGGCCGCAGGTCGACGATGCACTCGTGCGCGACCAGCCCGGCCGGGCCGGTGTACAGGACCGGGTAGTGCGGCTCCAGGCGCTTGGCGATGTAGTTGGCGGCCAGGACGGCCACCTGCGTGGCCCGCTTGAGGCCCTCGCCGCCCATGAGCCGGACGTACGCCCAGGAGATCGGCAGGATGCCGGCCGAGCCCCACGGCGCCGCCGAGATCGGGCCGACGCCCGTCTCCGGTCCGGCGGTCGGCTGCAGCGGGTGGTTGGGCAGGTAGGGGGCGAGGTGCTCGCGGACGCCGACCGGGCCGACGCCCGGGCCGCCGCCACCGTGCGGGATGCAGAAGGTCTTGTGCAGGTTCAGGTGCGAGACGTCGCCGCCGAACCGGCCCGGCTTGGCGAGACCGACCAGCGCGTTGAGGTTGGCGCCGTCCACGTACACCTGGCCGCCGGCGTCGTGCACCTGGGCGCAGATGTCCGCGACGTGCTCCTCGAACACACCGTGCGTGGACGGGTAGGTGATCATCAGCACCGAGAGCTCGTCCCGGTACTGCTCGATCTTGGCGCGCAGGTCCTCGACGTCGATCTCGCCGTCGTCGGCGGTCTTGACGACGACGACCTTCATCCCGGCCATCACGGCGCTGGCGGCGTTGGTGCCGTGCGCCGACGACGGGATCAGGCAGACCGTGCGCTGGGCGTCGCCGTTGGCCCGGTGGTACGCGCGGACCGCGAGCAGACCGGCCAGCTCGCCCTGCGAACCGGCGTTGGGCTGGATCGACACCTTGTCGTAGCCGGTGACCTCCGCCAGCCGCTCCTCCAGCTCGCGGATGAGCGTCAGATAGCCCTGCGCCTGGTCGACCGGCGCGAAGGGGTGGACCTGGGCGAACTCCGGCCAGGTGACCGGCTCCATCTCGGTGGTCGCGTTCAGCTTCATCGTGCAGGAGCCGAGCGGGATCATGCCCCGGTCCAGCGCGTAGTCGCGGTCGGCGAGCTTGCGCAGGTAGCGCAGCATCGCGGTCTCGGAGCGGTGGGCGTGGAACACCGGGTGGGTGAGGTACGCGTCGGTGCGCAGCAGCGCCTCGGGCAGCGCGTCCTCCGTCGCCGCGTCCAGGGCCTCGATGTCGCCGGCCACACCGAAGGCGCCCCAGACGGCCGCGAGCTGGGCGCGGCCGGTGGTCTCGTCGCAGGCGGCGGAGACATGGTCGGCGTCGACCAGGCGGATGTTGACCCCGCCCTCGCGGGCGGCGGCGACGATCTCGGCGGCCCGGCCGGGCACACGGGCGGTCACGGTGTCGAAGAACGAGCCGTGGACGACGTCGACGCCACCGGCGCGCAGGCCCTCGGCGAGGATCGTCGCATAGCGGTGGGTACGGCTCGCGATCTCCTTGAGGCCCTCGGGGCCGTGGTAGACCGCGTACATGCCCGCCATGACGGCGAGGAGCACCTGGGCGGTGCAGATGTTGCTGGTGGCCTTCTCGCGGCGGATGTGCTGCTCACGGGTCTGCAGCGCCAGCCGGTACGCCTTGTTGCCGTCGGCGTCGACGGAGACGCCGACGAGCCGGCCGGGCAGGCTGCGGGCGAAGGCGTCGCGCACGGCCATGTAACCGGCGTGCGGGCCGCCGAAGCCCATCGGGACGCCGAAGCGCTGGGTGGTGCCGACGGCGATGTCCGCGCCGAGCTCGCCGGGCGAGGTGAGCAGGGTCAGGGCCAGCAGGTCGGCGGCGACGGTGACGATCGCGCCGAGCTCATGGGCCCGGTCGATGAGCGGCTTGATGTCCCGGACCGCGCCGGAGGCGCCCGGGTACTGGAGCAGCACGCCGAAGACGCCGCGCTCGGCGACCTCGGCGGGGATGCCCTCGCTGAGGTCCGCGACGACGACCTCGACGCCGGTGGGCTCGGCGCGGGTCTCGATCACGGCGATGGTCTGCGGCAGCGCGTCGGCGTCGATCAGGAAGACACCGTTCTTGACCTTGCCGACGCGGCGGGCGAGCGCCATGGCCTCCGCGGCCGCAGTGCCCTCGTCCAGCAGCGAGGCGCCGGACGTGGGCAGACCGGTGAGGTCGGCGACGACGGTCTGGAAGTTGAGCAGCGCCTCGAGGCGGCCCTGCGAGATCTCCGGCTGGTACGGCGTGTAGGCCGTGTACCAGGCGGGGTTCTCCATGACGTTGCGCAGGATGACGGGCGGCGTGAACGTGCCGTGGTAACCGAGACCGATCATCGGGGCGAGGACCTGGTTGCGGTCGGCGAGGGAACGCAGCTCTGCGAGGACCTCGGCCTCGGTGCGCGCCTCGGGCAGTCCGAGCGTCTCGGCGCTCTTGATCACGTCCGGCACCGCGGCAGCCGTGAGCTCGTCGAGCGACCCGTAGCCGACCTGCGCGAGCATCTTGGCGCGTGCCTCGGCATCGGGCCCGATGTGACGGTGCTCGAAGGGTGTGCCTCGCTCCAGCTGGGAGAGCGGAATACGGTTGGCGGTCATGTACGGAGGCCTCCTGGTCGATACGACCTGCGAGGGGCACCACGGCGCGGGTGCCCGGACGGCCTCCCCCTCTGTCATCTCAACCTGAGAGCTTCACCGGGCACGCCAGAGGCGCGTCCGGCTTTCACCGTCGGTGAGAGCGGATGCCGTCCGACGCCCGCCCTGCTTTCCAGAGTGACCTCGTCCGTGCGGTACAGGGTGCCTGAGAGATTCCGGGGAGGATTTGCTCCTTCGGCGCCTCCGAAAGGTTTCTCCGGAGGACTCTCCCGCACGGGGTCAGCAGCCGATTGCCAGCGTACCAGCGAGGTTCCCGCCCGATCCCTCGAGTGGCCGACGTCACCGATGTGCACTTTCGTAGTGATGTGGAGCCTCTGCGACCCGTGGGAGGGACCGTGCAGACCGACATCGATCCGCGCAGCCTGATCGGCCGCAAGACCTTCGACCGCGACGGCCACAAGATCGGCACCGTGGACGAGGTGTACCTGGACGACGCGACCGGCCGGCCCGAGTGGGCGGCCGTGCGCACCGGTCTGTTCAGCCGTGACGCCTTCGTCCCACTGGAGCCGAGCGACCTCGTGGACGGCGCCCTGCACGTCCCGTACGAGCGGTCGCTGATCAAGGACGCGCCCGACTTCGGGGTGGGCCGCCATCTGTCGCCGGAGCAGGAACTCCAGCTCTACCACCACTACGGACTCGACCTCCCCGTGCCGTCGGACGACTCATCCGCCCCCTCTCCGCCTCCCGACCGGGACTTCGGCAAGCTGGCGGGCCAGGACGACTGACCCTCCCCCGGGCCCTCGTCCCGGCCGCCCTCCGGGTCCTCTCCGCCCTCCCGCGGTACGAGCGGCAACGGGTCCGACAGCTCCAGCTCCGGGTCGTCCGTCCGGAACGTCCGCACCCTCCCCGGTGGCGAGCCCGGCTGCTCGAACCGCACCGTCACGCGGCCGAGACCGCTGCCCTGCACCCACCCGGGACCGTGGACGGCGTGCCGTACGTCATGCCCGGCCGGCCACCGCCGCTCGGCCACCGGCCCGCCGCCCCCCGCGTCCACCGCCCCCGTCCCCGCGCCCGCACCCGTCCCCACGCCGGTCACACCGTCCTGGCCGTCCCCTCCGCCCACGCCGGGCGCGTCGGCACCCGCACCGCTCCCTGGAAGCTCCGCCAGCCCCCCGCCCCCGGCCTCCTGGCGGTCACCGCCCTCGTCCCCCGCCGCCCCGGCTTCGCCCACGGCGGTCTCCGCCTCCGCCGCCGCGGCCTGCGCGAACAGGTCCTCCTGCGTGTAGTCGGCCAGCCCGCTCACGCCCACGCCGAGCAGCCGGACACCGCCCGTGGTGTCCACGGCGTCCAGGAGCCGCGCCGCCGCCTCCCGGACGACGGCGGGGTCGTCCGTGGGCCCGCGCAGCGTCTCCGACCTGGTCAGCGTGGAGAAGTCGTACCGCCGTACCTTGAGCACTACCGTGCGGCCCGACCGGCCCGCCTCCCGCAGCCGGCGCACGCACCGGTCCGCGAGCCGCTCCACCTCCCACCGCACCCGCACCCGGTCGTGCAGGTCCACGTCGAAGGTGTCCTCCACCGACACCGACTTGGCGTCCCGCTCGGCCACCACGGGCCGGTCGTCGTGACCCAGCGCCATGTGGTGCAGCGCCACCCCGTGCGCCTTCCCCAGCAGCCGCACGAGCTCGTCCTCGCCCGCTTCGGCCAGGTCCGCCACCGTGGTCATCCCGGCCCGCCGCAGGTGCTCCTCCGTCGCCGGGCCGACCCCGGGGAGCGTCCGCACCCCCATCGGCCCCAGCAGCGCCCGCTCCGTGCCCGGCTCGATCAGCACCAGTCCGTCGGGCTTGGCCTGCTCGGAGGCGATCTTCGCCAGCATCTTGGACCCCGCCAGTCCCACCGACCCGGTGAGACCGGTCACGGCGAGGATGTCCCGGCGCAGCCGCTCACCGGCCTCGCGGGCCGTCGCCGCGTCATGGGCGGATCCGCCCGCCTCCAGGTCCACGAACGCCTCGTCCAGGCTCAGCGGCTCCACCAGCGGGGACAGCCTCCCCAGCAGCTCCATGACCTGCTCGCTCACCGCCCGGTACAGCGAGAACCGCGGCACCAGATACGCGGCGTTCGGCGCGAGGCGCCGGGCCTGCGCCATCGGCATCGCGGAGTGCACCCCGAAGCGTCTCGCCTCGTACGAGGCGGTGGCGACGACACCACGCGGACCGAGGCCCCCGACCACGACGGGTTTCCCGCGCAGACTCGGCTTCGCCGCCTGCTCGGCGGCGGCGAAGAAGGCATCCATGTCCAGATGCAGGATCGTCGGCGCGGCTCTCACACCACCGATGCTCCCGCACACCACTGACAATCGGCCCGTACGCCCGTACGAAACGCCGTGCGGGCAGGGGTCGGTTCGCGCTTCAGACGGCCTTGTCGCGTCTGCGTCTGGCGAGTTCGTCCGTGGGGTTGTGCCCGACGAGGGTCTCGCCGGTGTCGACGCGTTCGCCGTGGAGCTGCGAGAGGGCGGCCTCGACGTCCCGCCAGACCACGCCGACGGCGATCCCGAAGATGCCCTGGCCGCCTTGGAGGAGGTCGACGACCTCGTCAGGCGACGAGCATTCGTACACCGTCGCGCCGTCGCTCATCAGCGTCATGCGTTCCAGGTCCCGCAGGCCGCGGCCGCGCAGATGCCGGACCGCCGCCCGGATGTTCTGCAGGGCGACACCCGTGTCCAGGAACCGTTTCACGATCTTGAGGACGACGACGTCACGGAAGCTGTAGAGGCGCTGCGTGCCCGACCCGTAGGCGGGACGGACGCTGGGCTCGACCAGTCCCGTACGGGCCCAGTAGTCGAGCTGGCGGTAGGTGATGCCGGCCGCCGCACACGCGGTGGGACCCCGGTATCCGACAGTGTCGGTCTCGGGTGGCGAGTCGGCCGCACTTCCATGAAGCGGGTACGGCCCGTTCTCCCCCGGACTCTGCCCGGGGAGACCCCCTGCCGTACCGTCGCCGCTGCTGATCACGCCGACCCTCCGTCCTTGACCTGCCTCCTCGACGGTAGGCAGTCACCAGGGGTGCGTCAACGATCGCCACACTCGCCACGCCGAGTGATAATCACCCTGAGAGTGGTTTCCCGTGTCCCAGAACCGGGAAAGGCTACTCGAATGTGCCGAAAGCGACGTCACCGGACGGACGCGTCATCGATGCCGGGCTTCAACGATCGCCGGGCGTCGTCGATGTGGCCATGACGGCCCGGCGTCACTGGTTGCTGGTCCCGAAGTCCTCCGGGGAGATCTGGTCGAGGAACTCGCGGAACTTCTCCACCTCGTCCTCCTGCTCGTCCGGGATCGCGATGCCGGCGTCGTCCAGCACGCCGTCACTGCCGTAGATCGGCGTTCCCGTGCGCAGCGCCAGCGCTATGGCGTCGGAGGGCCTGGCGCTGACCTCGACCCCACTGGCGAAGACCAGCTCCGCGTAGAACACCCCTTCCCGCAGGTCCGTGATCCGGACCTCGGTGAGCTCCTGGCCCACGGCTTCGAGGACGTCCTTGAAGAGATCGTGGGTGAGCGGCCGCGCAGGGGCCATCCCCTGCTGGGCGAAGGCGATCGCCGTCGCCTCCCCCGGACCGATCCAGATGGGGAGGTACCGATCGCCTCCCACTTCACGCAGGAGCACGATCGGCTGGTTGGAGGGCATTTCCACCCGGACACCGACAACATCGAGCTCGTTCACACAGCAACCCTAGGACGTGCCGGACCGGTTTGGGTAGTCGGGCTGCCCCAAGATCAGTGGAACCTGACCCCGAGGGCCGTACGGACCAGTGCCGCGTGGAGCCGTACGGACAGGGCCGCGAGCTCCCTCACCGTCGCCTCGGCATGGGCTCTGGTCTGCGGATTGCGGTGCCGGCGCAAGGGCGCCACCACCTGTTCGACGAGCCCCGCCTCACGATCCGCGGCGGCCTTCACCGCCCGCAGATGGCGCGGCTCCAGACCGAACCGGCCCAGATCCGCGACCAACCTCGCCACGGTCACCGCCTCGGCGTCGTACCCGCCGTCGGCCGCGGGCACGATCAGCCCGTACGACTCCCACTCGGCGAGCTCGGCCTCACCGACCTCGGCCGCGGCGAGCAGCTCCTCCCGGCCCACCCGGGCGGCCGTGGGCCGGTCCTGCTCGGCGTCCCACGGGGCGCCCTCCGGCGGCTCCCCCGGGGGGCTCTGCGCGGGGAGCTGCACCTGTTCACCGCGGGCGAGCGCGTCCAGGTGCTCCCGGATGACCTTGAGCGGCAGATAGTGGTCCCGCTGCATCCGCAGGATCAGCGCCAGCCGCTCCACGTCGTGGCGACTGAACTTCCGGTACCCGGAAGCCGTCCTCTGCGGCTCGACGAGCCCCTCAGCCTCCAAGAACCGGATCTTGGAGATGGTGACTTCGGGGAACTCCTCACGCAGCTGGTTGAGCACCGTACCGATGCTCACCAGCCGGTCGCCCGCGTCGGCGGTGCCGTGTCCGGCACCGCCCGTCGGTGTTCGCAGCATGGACCTTCCTTGAGGTTCCCCCGGACGAGTCCGGAGGAGGGTCACACACCCCGCTGGCTCGCGTAGAAGACCAGCCGGTACTTGCCGATCTGCACCTCGTCGCCGTTGGTGAGCAGAACCGAGTCGATCGGCTCACGGTTGACGTAGGTGCCGTTGAGGCTGCCGACGTCCGCCACGGTGAAGCTGCCGTCGTGTCCCCTGCGGAACTCCACATGACGCCGCGACACCGTCACGTCGTCAAGGAAGATGTCGCTCTGCGGGTGGCGCCCGGCCGTGGTCAGATCACTGTCCAGCAGGAACCGGCTGCCGGAGTTCGGACCGCGCCGCACCACCAGGAGCGCCGAGCCGAGCGGCAGCGCGTCCACGGCCGCCTGCGCCTCGGGCGACAGCGACGGAAGCTGCGTCTGGCCGGTGGCCTCCGAGTCGTACGCCTCGAGACCGGAGATCGAGATGGTCGACGTCGTCTCGGACGCACGCTCCGCAGGAGCTCCGCCACGCAGCGGCGCGCCGCAGTGGGAGCAGAACCGGCTGGCCTCGGCGTTGCGGTGGCCGCACCTCGTACAAACCGGCATGGACGCATCCTCCTGCCGCGGCTGACCCGCGTGTGCGCTGGTCGCATACGGATCGGAGGCAAATCCTCCATCCGCACTCGAGGTTGATGGTTCCCCGAAACCTATGCGGCCGGGACCGGCAGGGTCAACAGAAGACGCGCCCTGTCCGTCCGGAATGTCACCGCCCGGACCAGCGACCTCGTCACGGAACAGTGGGCGCTCGCCGCCCCGCTGCTCCTCGTTCTCACCGTGGCGCGGCGCGCGGTGCCGGGCGCTGCCGCCGTCCTCGCGTGCGCTCTTGCCGAACAACTTCCCAAACAACTTCACGGGCGATTCCCCTTGAACGAAACAGACCCGCCCGTGGGGCAGGACGAACCCTGAATGAACACACCTGCCGACCCGGACATCTTCACAACGTCCGTATCCTCCGGACAGTTTCCACCACACACCACGGTCATGGTGCGCCGACCCCCCGCAACCTCCTGACCCGAGGCGTATCCGGCGGATCTCACCGCGCTCGCTCCGCCTCCGCTCCTCCTCGGAACACCGGGAGACAGGGCTCGCAGCCGTGTCACCGCGACGACGACCGAGCGTAGTCAGGCCGCTTCACCGGTCGCAAGGCGTCCACAACGATCTTCTCCGAGCGCGTCACCGTGGCTGTGGCCTGCTCCTTCTCCAGGGTCTGGACGACGCCGCCCGGAATGTTCAGCGCGGGCTCCAGGTCCTGGGGCTTCCCGATGGCCTTGAAGCGGTACGGCGCGCTGATCCGCTGCCCGTCCACCTCGACGGCACCGGCGTCCCCGGAGATGTAGGTGTCCGCGACGACCCGGACGTCGTTGATCTGGATCGCCTCGGCGCCGGCCGCCCGCAGCTCCTGGACCGTGTCGAGGAGCTTGTCGGACTCGACGGCCACGGCGGTGTCCTCGATGGTGAGCGTGATCCCCGGCCCCTGCGCCGCGACCGTGCCGGCGAGGATGCCCAGCTGACGCTCCCTCTCCTGCGTCTGCCTGCGCGCCTCCTCGGCCTGGTTCGAGCTGTTCTCCAGCTCGGTGCGCTGGGCGTCGAGGCGCGTCTTCTCGTCCTCGAGCCGCTGCGTACGGTCGTCCAGTTCGTCCAGGATCCTGACGAGGTCCTCCTGCCGGGCGCCGCGCAACGCGCTCTCGTCGTTCGTCGAACGGACCTGGATGGCCAGGCCCAGGCCCAGCACGAACAGCAGCAGCGCCACGACCAGTTGTGCCCGTGTCACGCGCGGCGGCCACAGCCCGGCGATCAGCCGCTGCCGACCGTCCTGCGGCTCCTTGGCCGGCGCCGCAGGGCCCGGACCCGGCTGGGGACCGGAGCCAGCGCCGGAGGCGGCGCCCGATCCGGAGCCGGGAGCAGGCTCGGCACCGGCTTCGGGCCGGGGCTCCGGCCGGGGCTCGCGGCCCTCGGAGCGACCCTCCGGGCGGGGCTCGGGGGTCTTCGATGTCTCTTCGTCGTCGTTCATCGGCTCGGGTTCGTCGCTCATCGGCCTCACGCCCGGAACACGTGGCGCCGGATCGCGGCCGCGTTGGAGAAGATACGGATGCCGAGCACGACGACCACGCCGATGGAGAGCTGCGAGCCGACGCCGAGCTGGTCGCCGAGGAACACGATCAGCGCTGCCACGACGACGTTCGACAGGAACGAGACGACGAAGACCTTGTCGACGAAGATCCCGTCGAGCATGGCCCTGAGCCCCCCGAAGACCGCGTCGAGCGCCGCGACGACGGCGATCGGCAGATAGGGCTCGACCACCGCCGGAACCTCGGGCCGGATCAACAGCCCGACCACGACTCCCGCGACGAGGCCCAGTACGGCGATCACGATGTGCCCTTCCCTGTGTCGGCCGCGCTCCGCCCCTCACCCGTCCCGGGTGCGTCGGTCGCCGGCTCTGCTGTACGGACGATCAGGCTCGGTGCGGCAGGCAGACGCACATCGTCCTGGTCGGAAATGGCGGTGCGGATACCGAAGTTCTCCCGCAGCGCGTGGAGGTACCGGCCGTCGTCGGTGTCCTGGAACGCGGTGCTCAGCTTCTTACCGTTACCGATCGCCAGGACGGTGTACGGGGGCACCAGCGGCTTGTTGTCGACCAGTATGGCGTCGCCCGCCGCACGGATCGCGGACAGGGCCGTCAGCCGCTGCCCGTTGATCGAGATCGCCTCCGCACCCGCCTGCCACAGACCGTTCACGATCCGCTGCATGTCACGGTCCCGTACCCGGCCGGTGTCGGAGAAGCCGCTGCTCTCGCGCGGACCGCCACCGCCCTGGTCGGTGCCCTTCGCGTCGTCCACGACGAGCTTGACTCCGGGCCCCCGCACCTCGGTCGCGCCGGACAGCAGGGAGACGAGACCGCTGCGGTCCCCACCGTGCTGCTCCAGCGCCTTGCGCTGGCGCTCCCCCACCTCGGCACGCAGATCCTCGATCTTCTTCTCCAGGGCGTCGGCCGCCGACGTCTCCGCCTGGATGCGGTCGATGAGCTCCTCACGCTCCTTCGCCACCACCGGCGCCGATATGCGCGCCTGCGCGGCACCGAGGGTGACGACCACGGCGGCGAGCAGCAGCCCGGCCGCCAGACCGAGCTTCGCGCGGAGCGGACGTGCCAGTGCGCCGCCCTCGGCGGCCCTGCGGGCCGTCGCCTCCGCGTAGCCCTCGTCCAGCGCGTGGTCGATCACATTGGTCAGCAGCGACATGGACGCATCGGGACGCGGAGGCGGGGAGCCTGTGCTCCGAACGGGGTGCTGCTGCGACATGCCGCACATCGTCGCATGTCGGAGCGGCTACCACCGAATGGCCCCACCGGTGTGCCAGGAGACGTCCGCCGACACCTCCTGGCACACCCGTCTCAGCTCACCGGCCGGCGCTGTCCACGACCGCCGCCCACTCGTCGAGGAGTGCCTGCGCGGACGCGTCGTCGGGGCCCTCGGCCCACAGATGCGTCACGGCTTCCGCCGGGTCGGGCAGCACCATCACCCAGCGGCCGTCGGCCTCCACGACCCGTACGCCGTCGGTCGTGTCCACGTGCCGCTCTCCGGCCGCCTCCACGACCCGGCGCATGACCAGGCCCTTGACCGCCCACGGGGTGGCCAGATCACGCCGCAGGACATGCGCGCGGGGTATGCGCGCGTCGATCTGGCTGAGGGTGAGCTGCGTACGCGCCACCAGCCCGATCAGCCGGACGAACGCCGCCGTACCGTCGAAGACACTGCTGAACTCGGGAACGATGAACCCGCCCCGGCCGTCTCCACCGAAGATGGTGGACTCCTCCCGGCCGACGCGGGTCAGGTCGTCCGGCGAGGTCGTCGTCCACTCGACCTGGGTGCCGTGGTACGCGGCGACCTGCTCGGCGATCCTCGTGGTGGTCACGGGCAGCGCCACCCGCCCGCTGCGCCGCTCGGCGGCGACGAGGTCCAGCATCACGAGCAGCGCCCGGTCGTCCTCGATGATGCGGCCCCGCTCGTCCACCAGGGACAGCCGCTCACCGACGGTGTCGAACCGTACGCCGAAGGCCGCGCGCGCCGATGCCACGATCTCCCCGAGCCGGACGAGCCCGGCACGGCGTGATTCTGCGGACTCGGTGGGCCGCGACTCGTCGAGACCGGGGTTGATGGTCAGCGAGTCCACACCGAGCCGGCCCAGCAGGCTCGGCAGGACGAGGCCGGCGCTGCCGTTGGAGGCGTCGACGACGACCTTGAGGCCCGCCTCGGTGATGCCGGTGGTGTCCACGTTCCGCAGCAGAGAGCCGGTGTACGAGTCGAACACGCTGGACGGGAAGCTCAGGTCCCCGATCTCACCGGGGAACGCCCGCCGGTACTCCTGGCGCGCGTACACCCGGTCCAGCTTGCGCTGTCCGCCCTGGGAGAGGTCGGCGCCGCGTTCGTCGAAGAACATGATGTCCACGGAGTCCGGCACGCCGGGAGTGGTACGGATCATGATGCCGCCGGCGCTGCCACGCGCCGTCTGCTGGCGTGCCACGGGCAGCGGTACGTTCTCCAGGTCCCGTACGTCGATGGCGCTGGCCTGCAGCGCCGAGATCACCGCGCGTTTCAGCGCCCGCGCGCCCCGGGAGTGGTCGCGGGCGGTGGTGACCGTCGCCCCCTTCTTCAGGGTCGTGGCGTAGGCGCCCGCGAGCCGTACCGCCAGCTCCGGTGTGATCTCGACGTTCAGGATGCCGGAGACGCCGCGTGCCCCGAACAGATGGGCCTGTCCACGGGACTCCCAGATGACCGAGGTGTTGACGAAGGCGCCGGCCTCGATGGTCTTGAACGGATAGACCCGGACGTTCCCCTGGACGATCGATTCCTCACCGACCAGGCATTCGTCCCCGATGACGGCGCCGTCCTCGATCCGGGCGGCTCTCATGATGTCGGTGTTCTTGCCGATCACGCAGCCGCGCAGGTTGCTGTGCGGTCCGATGTACACGTTGTCGTGCACCACGGCCTTGTGCAGGAATGCGCCGCTCTTGACGACCACGTTGGATCCGACGACGGTGTGCTCGCGGATCTCGACGTCCGCCTCGATCTTGGCGTAGTCCCCGATGTACAGCGGCCCGCGCAGAATGGCGTCCGGGTGCACCTCGGCGCCTTCGGCGACCCATACGCCGGGCGAGATCTCGAAGCCGTCGAGGTCGACGTCGACCTTGCCCTCGAGTACGTCGGCCTGCGCCTTGACGTAACTCTCATGGGTGCCGACGTCCTCCCAGTAGCCCTCGGCGACATAACCGTAGATCGGCTTGCCTTCCTTCATGAGCTGCGGGAAGACATCGCCGGACCAGTCGACCGGAACGTCGGCTTCTACGTAGTTGAAGACCTCGGGCTCCATCACGTAGATGCCTGTGTTCACGGTGTC
The DNA here is from genome assembly GCF_043204435.1 of Streptomyces sp. NPDC047886. Taxonomy (NCBI): domain Bacteria; kingdom Bacillati; phylum Actinomycetota; class Actinomycetes; order Kitasatosporales; family Streptomycetaceae; genus Streptomyces; species Streptomyces sp. NPDC047886. The sequence goes on along the minus strand of NZ_JBIDCF010000012.1, from coordinate 1,428 downwards.
GGAGAAGACCTGCCCCCAGGTGGGTTTCTCCAGGAAGCGTTCGACCTTGCCTTCTTCGTCGACGATGGTGATGCCGAATTCCAGCGGGTTGGGGACCCGGGTCAGGCAGACCGTGACCAGGGCGCCCTTCTCCTTGTGGAAGGCGATGAGGTCGGTCAGGTCGAAGTCGGTCAGCGCGTCGCCGGAGATGACGAGAAACGCGTCGTCCTTCAGTGCCTCTTCGGCGTTCTTGACACTTCCCGCAGTGCCGAGCGGCTTTTCCTCATTGGCATAGGTGAGCTCCATGCCGAGCTCTTCGCCGTCGCCGAAGTAGTTCTTGACGAGCGAGGCGAGAAACTGCACGGTGACGACGGTCTCGTTGAGTCCGTGGCGCTTGAGGAGCCGCAGCACGTGCTCCATGATCGGTCGATTGGCGACCGGCAGGAGCGGCTTGGGCATGCTTGAGGTCATGGGGCGAAGTCGGGTTCCTTCGCCCCCGGCCATCACGACGGCCTTCATGTCGGAAGCGTCCTCCTTGAAGAGACGACGGTCTAGCCGACTTCACCCATCCGGACAGTGGTCCTGTGACGTCGCACCGGTGCCGGCGGATTCATCACCGCACGGCACCGGGACAGACAGGCTCAATCGGCCGTGGCATCCGCCTTGACAAGTCGGCGGACCTGAACCACGTAGAGGATCCCTGCCCACCAATACAGGGTTGTACCCCATCCGGCGAAGGCCCACCCGAAAACTTCAGCGAGTGACGCAAGCCAGGTGTCTCCGTCACTGAGCAGCAGCAGGGGGAAGGCGTACATCAGGTTGAACGTCGCGGCCTTACCGAGGAAGTTCACCTGCGGCGGCGGATAACCATGCCGGCGGAGGATTCCCACCATCACCAGGAGCATCAGTTCCCGCGCCAATAGTGCCGCGGTCAGCCAGATCGGCAGGATCTCGCGCCAGGTCAGCCCGAGGAGGGTGGAGAGGATGTACAGCCGGTCGGCCGCCGGGTCGAGGATGCGGCCGAGGCTGCTGATCTGATTCCAGCGCCTGGCCAACTTGCCGTCGAGGTAGTCGCTGACGCCGCTGAGGGCCAGGACGAGCAGCGCCCAGCCATCACTGTTCTGCCCGTCGAACTCGGGGCGCAGAATGAGCCACAGGAACAGCGGAACACCAGCAAGGCGAGCCATGCTCAGGATGTTGGGGATGGTGAGGACCCGGTCGGTCTGAACGCGAGTCTCCTGTACCTCCACCCGGGGGCCTCCGTGGGAACGTGTCAACGATGCCCCCTGACCTTACCGTCAGCCCGGTCCGGCCCATGCACAGGGGTCGCACGGCCGAGGAACGGCGTGCCCGAAACGCAGAAAAGCCCCGTACCTGACGGTACGGGGCTTTCCCACAATGATTGTTCGGCGGTGTCCTACTCTCCCACAGGGTCCCCCCTGCAGTACC
>NZ_JBIDCF010000011.1:164324-187135 GCF_043204435.1 Streptomyces sp. NPDC047886 | reverse complement strand
GATCTTCCGCAGGTCCCGCTGCAGCCCCAACCGCATGACGTCAATCGCCAAGGCCGTCCTCACCCTGGAGTTGCAACGCTGAAGAAGCTCACTGACCGGACATCGCTCCTGGTTCCACGGACTTCCGTCATTTCTCTGTACGGCGTCGGGCGGCCGGTGGTGAAAGCACCACCGGCCGCCGAGGCGTTTCCGCATGGCTATCCGATGCGCTCCCAGCCGCGCCGGGGTGCGCGCGCCCCGAGATTCCGCACATCACGGCTGCGGTAGACGATGTAGGGGCGGGTCAGATAGCCGAGCGGGGCCGTGAGCATGTGCACCAGGCGGGTGAAGGGCCAGAAGGCGAACAGCAGCAGGGCGCTGACGGCGTGGAGCTGGAACAGCAGGGGTGCTCCGGCCATCAGCGCGGCGTCGGGCCGGAAGGCGAAGATCGAGCGGAACCAGGGCGAGATGGTCTCGCGGTAGTCGTATCCGCCGCTGAGGACGTTCGCGGCGACGGTGGCGGCCAGGCCCAGCCCGATCGTCACGGTGAGCGAGAGGTACATCGCCTTGTCGTTGCGCGTGGTGGCGGAGAACACCGGACCGACCGTGCGCCTGCGGTACACGAGGATGGCGAGGCCGCCGAGCGTGCTCACGCCCGCGACCGTGCCGAGGACGACCGCGATCACGTGGTAGCTGTGCTCGCTGATCCCGGCCGCGTCGGTCCAGCTCCTGGGGATGATCAGGCCGCCGATATGGCCGATGAGGACGACCAGCACCCCGAAGTGGAACAGCGGGCTGCCGATGCGGAGCAGCCGGTTCTCGTAGAGCTGGGAGGAGCGGGTCGTCCAGCCGAACGCGTCGTAGCGGTAGCGCCAGACGTGGCCGAGGACGAAGACGGCCAGGACGACATAGGGCAGGACGACCCAGAGGAGGACGCCCCCGGTGCCCACCGGGGCGGCGACGACGGCCTCGGCGGCGGCGTCGGTGGCGAGCGGCACGCGGAGCGCGGGACTCATCGGGGGCCTCCTGCGGGATCGGGCATGAACTGCGGGGGCGTGTAGGGCGCGAGACCGACCTGCTCCTCGGGCGGCCCCTTCGCGGCGAGCCGGGCCACGGCCTCGCGGACCCTGCCGCCCAGCGGCGGCAGCGAGGCCGAGAGCGACTCCAGGACCTGGGCCCACGGCGACGGCACCTCGTGCAGCGCCAGGCGCAGGAGTTCCAGGCCGGCGCGGTGCTCGACCAGGAGCCGGTGGCCCGCAGTCGGCTCGGCGGCCGCGAACTCCAGGACCACACCGAGGTGATCGGGGAGTTCGTCGTCGGCCAGGCGCCATCCGGCGGCGGCGTAGGTCTGCTTGAGGCGCAGCAGCGCGACGCCTCGCTTCCGGGTGTCGCCGTGGGCGTAGTAGGTGACGTAGGGGCAGCAGCGCCGCTGGTGGTCGAAGGTGGCCACGTACGAGGCGGCCAGGTCGGCGGCGGGGGCGCGGCCGGCGTGGTCGGCGAAGCGCAGCAGGGGCTCGGCGACCGGGGGCGGCAGCGCCGCGGCGGCCCGCCGGGCCAGCCGGAGGTGCTCGGCCAGCCGCTCGCCGGGGTAGTCCAGCAGCAGGGACTGGATCTGCCAGGCGTTCGGGTGCCACGGCTGGACGCGGGCCGAGGGTCTGATCGTCATCTTCACGGTTTCGGCTCCGTCTCCCCGCCCCCGCCGGGACCCTCGCGGTCCGTGCGGGACTGGCCCGTGGGCGACCCGGGGGCGGGTGACGCGTCAGTGCGGGATTCCGTGGGCGGGAAGAGTCCGGGAGGGGTTCCCTTGCCGTCCCAGTTGAGCAGGTTGACGCGGGTGGCCCGGTCGGTGGGTGCGGCGGGCGTGTCGGAGGTCTGGCGGTCGCGCAGGGCCCGGTAGTTCTCCACCGCCACGGGCGCGGCGCCTCCGGAGGACTCGCCGAACGGTCCTGAGCCGCCCATGCCGGGGCCGCCCTCGTAGTCGAGGCTGCATTCCGTGGCGAGTTCTTCGAGCCCGTGGGCCTGTTCCGCGTGGGCGGCCGGGATGACGTAGCGCTCGTCGTACTTGGCCAGGGCCAGCAGCCGGTACATGTCGTACATCTGCTCCTCTGTCATGCCGACCGCCGCCGGCACGGACCCGTCGGGCGCGCGGCCGAGGTTGATGTCGCGCATGTAGGAGCGCATGGCGGCCAGGCGGCGCAGCACGGCGTCCACGGGGCCGGGGTCGCCGGCGGTGAACAGCTGGGCGAGGTAGTCGACCGGGATGCGCAGGGCGTCGACGGCGGCGAACAGGTTGCGGTGGTCCTCGGCGTCATGGCCGGTGTCCCGTACGGCGTCGACGACGGGGGACAGCGGCGGGACGTACCAGACCATCGGCAGGGTGCGGTACTCCGGGTGCAGCGGCAGCGCGACGCGGTAGGTGTTGATCAGCGCGTACACGGGGGAGCGCCGGGCCGCGTCCAGCCAGTCGCGGGGGATGCCGTCCCGTTCGGCGGCGGCGATCACCTCGGGGTCGTGCGGGTCGAGGAACACGCGGCGCTGGGCCTCGTACAGCGCGGTGTCGTCCGGGGCCGACGCCGCTTCGAGGACCCGGTCCGCGTCGTACAGGACAAGGCCGATGTAGCGCAGCCGGCCGACGCAGGTCTCGGAGCAGACGGTGGGCAGGCCGACCTCGACGCGGGGGAAGCAGAAGGTGCACTTCTCCGCCTTGCCGGTCCGGTGGTTGAAGTAGACCTTCTTGTACGGGCAGCCGGTCACGCACATCCGCCAGCCCCGGCAGCGGTCCTGGTCCACCAGGACGATGCCGTCCTCGGCGCGCTTGTAGATGGCGCCGGACGGGCAGGAGGCGGCGCAGGACGGGTTGAGGCAGTGCTCGCAGATGCGCGGCAGATGGAACATGAAGGTCTGGTCGAACTCGAACGTGATCCGCTCCGAGACCTTGCGCAGCAGGACGTCCTTGTCCCCGTGCTCGGAGGAACCGCCGAGGCTGTCGTCCCAGTTCGACGACCAGGAGATCTTCATGTCCCGGCCCGAGATCAGCGACTTGGGGCGGGCCACGGGGACGTGCTCCTGGAGCGGGGCGTCGGTGAGCGTCTCGTAGTCGTACGTCCAGGGCTCGTAGTAGTCGTCGAGTGCGGGCAGCTTGGGGTTGGAGAAGATCGTGATCAGCTTCCGGAAGCGGCCGCCGCCCTTCAGGGTGAGCCGGCCCCGTCTGTTCAGGGTCCAGCCGCCCCGCCAGGTCTCCTGGTCCTCGTAGCGGCGCGGGTAACCCTGACCGGGACGTGTCTCGACGTTGTTGAACCAGACGTACTCGACACCGGTCCGGTTGGTCCAGGCCTGTTTGCAGGTCACCGAGCAGGTGTGGCAGCCGATGCACTTGTCGAGGTTCATCACCATCGCCATCTGGCCCATCACCCGGCCGATGGCGTTCTCGCCGCGGGGCATGTCAGTACTCCACCTCCTGGTCGCCGCGGCGGCGGATGACCGTCACCTCGTCGCGCTGGTTTCCGGTCGGGCCGAGATAGTTGAACGCGTACGACAACTGGGCGTAGCCGCCGATCAGATGGCTCGGCTTGATCAGCAGACGCGTCAGCGAGTTGTGGATGCCGCCACGGCGCCCGGTGGTCTCGGTGCGCGGCACGTCGATCAGCCGGTCCTGGGCGTGGTGCATGTAGACCGTGCCCTCCGGCATGCGGTGCGAGACGACCGCCCGGGCGGCGACCACTCCGTTGCGGTTGACCGCCTCGATCCAGTCGTTGTCCCGCACGCCGATCTTGGCCGCGTCGGGAGTGCTCATCCAGATCGTCGGTCCGCCCCGGGACAGCGACAGCATGAACAGGTTGTCCTGGTACTCGGAGTGGATGGACCACTTGTTGTGCGGCGTGAGATAGCGGACGGTCAGGCCCCGTTCGCCGATGTCGCCCACCGACGGCTCGCCGAAGAGCAGATGCATGTTCAGCGGTGGGCGGAACACCGGGAGCCGTTCACCGAGAGCGGCGATCCAGTCGTGGTCGAGGTAGAAGTGCTGGCGGCCGGTGAGAGTGTGCCAGGGCTTGAGCCGCTCCACGTTGACCGTGAACGGCGAGTACCGCCGGCCGCCGGTCTCCGACCCGGACCACTCGGGCGACGTGATCACGGGGACCGGCGCGGCCTGGGTGTCGGCGAAGGTGATCCGTCTGCCCTCGTGCTCGGCGGCCAGGTCCGCCAGCGGGATCCCGGTGCGGGCCTCCAGGCTGTGGAAGCCCTGCGTCGCCAGGTGCCCGTTGGTGGTGCCGGACATCGCGAGGATCGCCTCGCAGACGTCCACGTCGCGGGCGAGCGAAGGGCGGCCCGCGGCGGCGCCGCCGCGCACGGTGCCGTTCTTGTGGCGCAGGTACTCCAGCTCGCGGTCGAGGCGGAAGGTGACGCCCTTGGTGGTGGCGCCGAGGGTGTCGAGCAGCGGGCCGAGGGCCGTCATCCGCTCGGCGACCGCGCCGTAGTCCCGCTCGACGACCACCAGCTTCGGCATGGTGCGGCCCGGCTCGGGCTCGCACTCGCCCGCCTTCCAGTCCCGCACCCGGCCGTGCGGTGTGGCGAGTTCGTCGGGGGTGTCGTGCAGCAGCGGCGCCGCGACCACGTCCTTGCGCACCCCGAGACGGCCCTCGGCCAGGCGGCTGAACGCCCCCGCGATGGTGAGGAACGCGTCCCAGTCGGTGCGGGTCTGCCAGGGCGGCGGGATCGCCGGATTGAAGGCGTGCACATAGGGGTGCATGTCCGTGCTGGACAGGTCGTGCTTCTCGTACCAGGTGGCGGCCGGCAGCACGATGTCGGAGTAGACGGTGGTGCTGGTCATCCGGAAGTCGAGGGTCAGCAGCAGGTCGAGCTTGCCGACCGGGGCGTCCTCCCGCCAGACGACATCGCGGGGACGGGCCCCCGCCGGTGCCTCGGCGGCGCCGACCGACGAGTCGGTGCCCAGCAGATGCTTGAGGAAGTACTCGTTGCCCTTCGCCGACGACCCCAGCAGGTTCGCCCGCCAGACCGTCAGCACCCTCGGGAAGTTGGCCGGGCTGTCCGGGTCCTCGGCGGCGAACCGCAGCCGTCCCGCCTTCAGCTCCGCCACCACGTGCTCGCCCACCGGCCGGCCGGCCGCCTCCGCCTCGTCGGCGAGGGCGAGCGGGCTGCGGTCGAACGTCGGGTACGAGGGCATCCAGCCCATCCGCGCCGACGCGGCGATGACGTCGGCGGTGGCCAGGCCCGCGAACAGGCTCCCGGATCCGGCTGCCGCGAGCGTGTCGGCGGAGAACGGGTCGTACCGGAACTGGTCGCTGTGCAGATACCAGTACGCCGTCTGGATCATCTGGCGGGCCGGCCGGTTCCAGTCGGCGGCGGTCGCGATCGCCGAGTACCCGGTGATCGGCCGGACCTTCTCCTGGCCCACGTAGTGCGCCCAGCCGCCGCCGTTGACGCCCTGGCAGCCGGTGAGCGTCGTGAGCGCGAGGAAGGACCGGTAGATGGTGTCGGAGTGGAACCAGTGGTTGGTGCCCGCACCCATGATGATCATCGAGCGGCCGCGGGACTCCTCGGCGTTCGCGGCGAACTCGCGGGCGATCCGCGCCGCCCGTTCCGCGTCCACGCCGGTGATCGCCGCCTGCCAGGCCGGGGTGTACGGCTCCGTCGCGTCGTCGTACCCGGCCGGCCAGTCGCCGGGCAGGCCCTCGCGCGCCACGCCGTACTGGGCCAGCAGCAGATCGAAGACCGTGGTCACCAGCCGTCCGGCGACCCGCCGCACCGGCACTCCGCGCCGCAGCAGGCCCGCGCTCCCGTCGGGCGCGTCGAAGCGGGGCAGTTCCACCGCCACCGGGTCCTCGCCCCCGCCCTCGGCGGACAGCAGCGGGTCGGTGTCACCGAGGTCGAGGTTCCACCGGCCGGCGCCCGACTCGCCGAAGCGGTCGCCGAGCGTCCCGTTCGGCACCGCCGGTTCACCCGTCGCCGCGTCGAACAGGACCGTACGGAACTCCGCGTGCTCGGCCGCCGCGTGCGCACCGCCGAGATCCGCGGCGGTCAGGAACTTCCCCGGCGCGTACGCCCCCGGCCCCCGCTCGTCCAGGGTGACCAGGAACGGCAGGTCGGTGTAGCGCTTGACGTACTCGTCGAAGTACGGGGCGCGCCGTTCGACGAAGAACTCCCGCAGCACCACATGGCCCATGGCCATCGCCAGCGCCCCGTCGGTACCGGGCCGGGCGGGCAGCCACTCGTCGGCGAACTTCACGTTGTCCGCGTAGTCCGGCGAGACCGCGATCACCTTCTGGCCCCGGTACCGGGCCTCGGCCATCCAGTGCGCGTCCGGGGTCCGGGTCACCGGCAGATTGGAACCCCACATGATCAGATAGCCGGCGTCCCACCAGTCCCCGGACTCCGGTACGTCGGTCTGGTCGCCGAAGACCTGCGGCGAGGCCACCGGAAGGTCCGCGTACCAGTCGTAGAAGGACAGCATCACGCCGCCGAGGAGCGAGTAGAAACGGGCGCCCGCCGCGTGCGAGACCATCGACATCGCGGGGATGGGGGAGAACCCGGCCAGCCGGTCGGGGCCGTACTCCTCGATCGTGTGCACATGGGCGGCGGCGACCATCTCGACCGCCTCGTCCCAGCTCGCCCTGACCAGGCCGCCCCGGCCGCGTTCCGACTTGTAGCGGCGCGCGCGCTCGGGGTCCGAGACGATGTCCGCCCACGCGGCCACCGGATCGCCGCCCAGCCGCCGTTTGGCCTCCTGGTACATCCGCAGCAGCGTCCCGCGCACGTACGGGTAGCGCACCCGGGTCGGCGAGTAGGTGTACCAGGAGAACGCCGCGCCGCGCGGGCAGCCGCGCGGCTCGTACTCCGGGCGGTCGGGACCGACGGACGGATAGTCGGTCTGCTGCGCCTCCCAGGTGATGATCCCGTCCTTGACGTACACCTTCCAGGAGCACGAACCGGTGCAGTTCACCCCGTGGGTGGAGCGCACCACCTTGTCGTGGGACCAGCGGTCACGGTAGAAGTCGTCGGCCTGCCGGCCGCCGGTCCTGTGCAGGGTCCGCAGGTCGTCGGAGACCTCCGCGCGGGAGAAGAACCGGCGGGACCGCACCAGCGCCTCCGTCAGCCCGCCGTCCAGCCCCACCGGTGGAGCGGCGGCGGACCGCCCGGACCGGGCGGCGCCACCGCCATCGGCACGGGCAGCCCCACGGGCGCCGGTACGGGAATTCCCACGGGAACCGGTCCGGTCGGTCACCGTTCCACCTCGTCTCCCAGGCACAGGCCTGACCGCACGCGTTCTCGGCTGCTGCTCCTCGGATACTGGCGCCGCCCCGCCACCGGCGCGCGTCGGGAGCCGTCCCGCCGGTCAGCGCCGCGACGGCTTCATGCCCGGTTCCCGCTGGTCAGCGGCTACCTGACGGGCCATCGCGTGTCGGACGCCCGTACAGGTGAAGACGAGCGCAGCCGCCGCCACCACGCTCAGCAGCACCAGCCCGATGGCGTACGAGCCCAGTCCGCCGTACAGCGAACCCATCACCAGCGGCGGCAGGAACCCGCCCAGGCCGCCGGCGGCACCGACGACGCCGGTGACCGACCCGACCGAGGTCGCCGGAGCCAGCAGGGCCACCAGCGCGAAGACCGCGCCGCTGCCCGCGCCGAGCGCCGCCGCCATGGACAGGAAGGCGATCGTGCCGACCGGCATCAGGGACGGGGTCGTCGACTGCGTGAGCGCGCCCACGACGACGACCGCCAGGGAAGCGGCCATCACTCGGACCGGGCCGACCCGGTCCGAGAGCCAGCCGCCGACCGGCCGCATCGCCACCGCCAGCAGCACGAACCCGGCCATCCGGTTCGCCGCGTCGGCCTGGGACAGACCGTACGCGGTCCTCAGGTACGTCGGCAGGTAGACCGAGAAGGCCACGTAGCCGCCGAAGGCCACGGCGTACAGGGCGGATCCCTGCCAGGTGACGCCCAGCCGGAAGGCCGCGCCCAGCCGGCGGGCCAGCGGCTGCGTCGGCACGGTACGCCCGGGCGCGTCGCGCAGCAGCAGCGCGGCCACCACCGCGTACACGGCCAGCACCGCGGCGGTGATGAGGAACGGGTTGGCCGTCCCGTAGGCGTCCACGAGCCTGACGGTGGTGAGCGCGCTGATCGCGGTGCCGCCCATACCGACGCCGAAGACCCCGATGGCCATGCCCCGCCGCTCGGGCGGGAACCAGGCGCTCACGAAGGGCACGCCGACGGCGAAGGCGGTGCCCCCGACGCCGAGCAGGAAACCGCCCACGAGCAGGGCCGCGAGCGACGAGTGCCCGGCGAGCCCGATGTACAGGACGGGCAGGATCGTGACCGCCGACACTAGCGGGAACATCACCCGCCCGCCGAACCTGTCCGTCAGCGCCCCGACCGGGATTCGGCCCAGCGAACCGACCACCACCGGCACCGCCACCAGCAGCGACTGCTCGAAGGAGGACAACCCCAGGGAGTCCTTGAAACGCGGGCCGAGCGGGCTCAGCAGCGCCCACGCCCAGAAGTTGACGGCGAAGCCGACCGTGGCCAGGGCGAGCATCGGCCACGCCCGCCCCGGTACCGCCGCCGGTCCGCCGTCCGGCCTCCTCGATGCTCGCGGCATCCGTCCGCTCCTCCCGCTCACGCCGCCCCCGGCCGGACCGGCCGGGGGCGGCACATCACCTTCGTCTGGTCGAACGTGCATACGGGCACACGCCCGTGCGGCACCCGGCCCGGCCGTTCCGAGCGGCGCGACGCGACCGCCGCCCCGAACCGGTCGTCACACCATCCCGAACCGCCGTCATGTCGTCTTGTCATGCGGGTCCGTCGGTACGACGTGCTCGCCCGGTGTCGCCAGCTCCTCGACCGCGTCGACGCCGACGACCGCGCCGGTCGACTTCTTGGCCCGCCTCAGCCTGCGTTCCAGCCAGGCGGCGAAGGTGGTGAGCGCGAAGTTGAGGGCGACGAAGATGAGCGCCACGATCGTGAAGCTGGCGATGGTGTTCGCGCCGTAGTTCGCGCTCATCGGGCGCACGGACGCGAGCAGCTCGGAGAAGCCGAGCAGCGCGCCGCCCAGCGCGGTGTCCTTGACGATGACGACGAGCTGGCTGACCAGCGCGGGAAGCATGGCGGTGACCGACTGCGGCAGCAGCACGTACCACATCGTCTGGCCCTTGCGCATGCCGATCGCCTTGGCGGCGTCGGTCTGCCCCCGGGGGAGGGCCAGGATGCCCGCGCGGACGACCTCGGCCAGCACCGAGGCGTTGTAGAGGACGAGGCCGGTGACGACCGCGTACAGGGGGCGGGTCTCCGGACTGATGTCGGTGAACTCGGCGTACGCGGCATTGGCGAAGAGCATCAGGATCAGGACCGGGATGGCCCGGAAGAACTCCACCACCGTGCCGCCCGCGCCACGCACCCACCAGTGCTCGGACAGCCGGGCGATACCGAAGAACGCGCCGAGGGGCAGGGCGATGGCCATCGCGAGCGCGGCGGCGATCACCGTGTTCTCCAGCGCCGGGAGCAGGTAGGTGGTCCAGGTGCGGGAGTCCGTGAAGAACGGATCCCACTTGGCCCCTTCGAGCTGGTTCTTGTCGTCGAGGCTCAGCACCACCCACCAGACGAGTGCGGCCAGGGCGATCAGGAACACCACGGTGTACAGGACGTTGCGGCGCCGGGCCCGCGGACCCGGAACGTCGTACATGACGGTGGGCGACGTCTTCATCGCTTCACCGCCACCTTCTTGCTCACCCAGCCGAGGAAGAGACCGGTGGGGAGCGTGAGGCAGAGGAACCCGAACGCGAAGATCGCCGAGATGAGGATGAGCTGCGCCTCGTTCTCGATCATCTCGCGCATCAGCAGAGCGGCTTCGGCGACGCCGATCGCGGCGGCGACGGTGGTGTTCTTGGTGAGGGCGATCAGGACGTTCGCCAGCGGTCCGACGACCGAGCGGAACGCCTGGGGCAGCACGATCAGCCGCAGCACCTGCGTGAAGCCGAGACCGACGGCGCGGGCCGCCTCGACCTGGCCGACCGGGACGGTGTTGATGCCGGATCTCAGCGCCTCGCAGACGAAGGCGGAGGTGTAGGCGATCAGACCGAGCACCGCGAGCCGGAAGTTGATGGTGGTGAAGTCGTCGGCACCCAGGCTGACTCCGAGCGTCTGGAAGAGGCCGAGCGAGGTGAAGACGATGATCACGGTGAGCGGGATGTTGCGCACGATGTTCACGTAGGCGGTGCCGAAGCCCCGCATCAGGGGGACGGGGCTGACGCGCATGGCGGCCAGCAGCGTCCCCCAGATCAGCGAGCCGATCGCCGAGTAGACGGTGAGCTGCACCGTCACCCAGAAGGCTCCCAGCAGGTCGTAACCCTCAAGGAAGTCGAACACGGCGCTCCACTCACTTGACGATGTCGCCGATCTTCGGAGCGGGCTCGTTCTGGTAGCCGGCCGGGCCGAAGTTCTTCTTCACGGCCGCGTCCCAGGAACCGTCGGCGACCATCTTCTCCAGGGCGGTGTTGATCCGGTCCTTCAGTTCGCTGCCCTTCTGCACACCGATGCCGTAGTTCTCATTGCTCAGCTTGAAGCCGCCGAGCTTGAACTTGCCCTTGAACTGGTCCTGCGAGGCGTACCCGGCGAGGATCGAGTCGTCGGTGGTGACGGCGTCGATCACACCGTTCTCCAGACCGGTCAGACACTCCGAATAGCCGCCGTACTCCTGGAGCTGGGCCTGCGGGGCGACCTTCGTCTTGACGTTCTGCGCGGACGTGGAACCGGTGACCGAGCAGAGCTTCTTGTTGTTCAGGTCCGCGGGCTTGGTGATGGAGTCGTCGTCCGCCCGGATCAGGACGTCCTGGTGCGCCAGCAGATACGGACCGGCGAAGTCGACCTTCTTCGACCGCTCGTCGTTGATCGAGTACGAGGCCGCGATGAAGTCCACGTCGCCGCGCTGGAGCATCGTCTCGCGGTCGGCGCTCTTCGCCTCCTTCCACACGATGTCGCCGGGCTCACGGCCCAGCTCCTTGGCCACGTACGTCGCCACGTCGACGTCGAAGCCGGTGTAGGTGCCGTCCGGGGTCTTCAGCCCGATGCCGGGCTGGTCGAACTTGATGCCGACGGTGATCTTCTCGTCGCCGCCGCCCGCCCCGCCGTCTCCGTCGTCGCCGCAGGCGGCCACGGAGAAGGAGAGAGCGAGCGCGGCGGCTGCGGCCACACCGGCCTTGCTGAGCTTGCGCGGGTTCATGCTGATCACCCCTGGGAGATGGTGTGCGCGGCGGGCCGCGGTTCAGTGGTGCAGGATCTTGGAGAGGAAGTCCTTGGCCCGGTCGCTGCGCGGGTTGCTGAAGAACTGGTCCGGTGTCGTCTCCTCGACGATCCGGCCGTCGGCCATGAAGACCACGCGGTTGGCGGCCGAGCGGGCGAAGCCCATCTCGTGGGTGACGACGACCATCGTCATGCCGTCACGGGCGAGCTGCTGCATGACCTCCAGGACCTCGTTGATCATCTCGGGGTCGAGCGCCGAGGTCGGCTCGTCGAAGAGCATGACCTTCGGCTCCATGGCCAGCGCCCGCGCGATCGCGACGCGCTGCTGCTGACCGCCCGAGAGCTGGGCCGGGTACTTGTCGGCCTGGGTGCCGACGCCCACCCGGTCGAGCAGTTGGCGGGCGCGCTGCTCGGCGGCCTTCTTGTCCTTCTTGCGCACCTTGACCTGACCGAGAGTGACGTTCTCCAGCACGGTCTTGTGGGCGAAGAGATTGAACGACTGGAACACCATGCCGACATCGGCGCGGAGCGCGGCGAGCTCACGGCCCTCGGAGGGCAGGGGCTTGCCGTCGATGACGATCTCGCCCGAGTCGATGGTCTCCAGCCGGTTGATGGCACGGCACAGGGTGGACTTGCCACCACCGGACGGGCCGATGACGACCACGACCTCACCGCGGCCGACGGTCAGGTCGATGGACCGAAGCACATGCAGCGCACCGAAGTGCTTGTCGACGTTCTTCAGCACGACGAGCGCGTCGCCGTTCCGCGCCCTGTCCGGGACGGGCATGGCACCCTCCTGGGTCACCGCCCCCCGCTGGCCGCTTTTCCTCACGTTCATGCTCCGCCCTCCTCGGTACGGCCGCACGCCGGGAGACCGCCGTTCGGGCCAGAACCGGCGCGGGGCCGACGGCGCGCCGGCAGCCGGCGCGCCGAGCGGCTCGCGCTCGCGCCGGGCGCGGAGGCCGGCCCGGCGTACCCGGTGCCGACCCGGCCGCCGGACCCGTGCTCGGCCGGGTGGCGCGCGCTCGGGGCGAACAGGTGCGTGCTCGGCCGGGTGGCGCGTGCTCGGGGCACCGACGCGTGTCGGCCGCCGGCGGCGGGCGGGTCACGCGGTTCACTGGGGCGTATGGATGCCGCACATGTGCTCGTGGACGCCTTCGGACGCGTCAAGGAGGTGGTGCACGAGGCGGTGGAGGGAATCGGGACGGCCGACCTGCACGCCCGGCTCGACCCGGGCGCCAACTCCGTCGCCTGGCTCGTCTGGCACCTGACGCGCATCCAGGACGATCACGTCGCCGACGTCGCGGGCCGGGAGCAGATCTGGGTGGAGCAGGACTGGGTGGGACGCTTCGCCCTCCCCTTCCCCCCGGAGGCGACCGGTTACGGCCACACGAGCGAGCAGGTCGCCGCGGTCCGGGTCGAATCGCCCGCGCTGCTGCTCGGCTACTTCGACGCCGTCCACGACAGGACCGTGGACTTCGTGGGCGGGCTGCGCGGCACGGCGCTCGACCGGGTCGTGGACGACTCGTGGACGCCGCCCGTGACCCTGGGCGTCCGGCTGGTCAGCGTCATCGCCGACGATCTCCAGCACGCCGGGCAGGCCGCGTTCGTCCGAGGCTGCCGCGAGCGAGGCTGATCCCCGGTCCCGCCGGTCGCTCAGGGATTCGCCGCGCGGGCCTCGGCCGCCAGCATCTCCTCCAGGGTCAGGATGGCCCGGGGCGTGTGGCGGGTGTCGAGGCGGACCGTGTAGAGGAAGCGGGTCAAGGCGAGGGCGACCAGGGGTCTGGAGACGACGTCGGTGACGCCCCGGGGGAGCGCCAGGCGGGGCAGCAGCGCGACACAGAGACCCGCGGCGACGAAGCCGAGCACAGTGTTGAAGTCGTCGCCCTCGTACTCCAGGCGGGCCGCGAAACCCGGCACCTTCGCCATCTGGGACAGCAGCTCCAGGTGCAGAGCCGCCTCCGGGGCGGCTATCCAGGTCTCCGACGCGAGGCTCGCCAGGTCGATGGTGTCGCGGGAGGCGAAGGGATGCCCGGCCGGCAGGACGGCCACGACCGGGTCCCGCACCACCAGGGTGCGGCGGAGGGTGCGGGGCGGGGGCAGCGGGATGAAGTCGTAGTCGTAGGTCAGCGCCAGATCGAGGTCCCCGCGATCGACGCGGGTGTGACTCGGCTCCGGCTCCAGCTGGGACAGGCTCACCTGCACGTCCGGGTACGCCGTCTGGAGTTCGGCGAGCGCCTTGGGGACGACGCGGTTGGCGGCGGACGCGAACGCGCTGAGCCGTATGCGGCCCACCGTGCCCGCGCGGACGGCGTCCAGCTCCAGCGCCGCGGCGGCCAGGGCCGTGCGGACGCCCCGCTCGGCGTCGAGGAGGATCCGCCCCGCCTGGGTGGGACGCACCGGGCGGCGCTCCAGGACCCTCAGCCCCGCCCGGCGTTCGAGTTCGGCGATCTGCTGGGACACGGCCGGTGAGCTGTAACCGAGTTCGCGGGCGGCCGCCGAGAAGGAGCCGTGGCGGACGACGGCTTCGAGGGTGGCCAGGAGGCGCGGGTCGAGTCGCTGCACGCGTTAAGCCTGGCTTACCGACCGTGAAGATGTCATTTCTTGTGCTTAACCGTGCAGGCCGGGCAGGATTCGTCTCGCGGACACCGGCGTGACCCCCACGCCTCGTCACCGCCCACCCCCTTCCCGTATCGCGGTGTCCCCCGCCCGCACACGCCTGTGCGCAACGTGACAGCGCGAGCGCGCGGGGTGACCGGTGGCAGGTCCGTCGACTTCCGCTCAAGGACGAGCGTGAAGGCTGTCATCAAGAGGAACGACGTGCATATACCGCTCATCGGCATCACCACCTATCGCACCGGCGCCACCTGGGGCGCCTGGGACCTGCCCGCCGCCGTGCTGCCGGCCGCCTACGTACGCGGAGTCCAGGCCGCCGGCGGGCGCGCCGTCCTGCTGCCCCCCGACGATCCGGCGGCGGCCGCCTGCGTCGTCGCCCGCCTGGACGGGCTCGTCCTGGCCGGCGGGGAGGACCTGGACCCCGCGATGTACGGCGCCGAGCGCCACCCCTACACCGACGCGGCGGTACCCGAACGGGACCGGTGGGAGCGGGCCGTCCTGGCGGCCGCCCTCGAGCGGCACGCTCCGGTGCTCGGCATCTGCCGGGGCATGCAGCTGATGAACGTGCACGCGGGCGGCACCCTGATCCAGCACCTGCCGGACGAGGTCGGCCACGACGCCCACAACCCGCGGCTCGGGATCTTCGCACGGCATCGGGTCGCGACGGTGCCGGGCACCCGGGTCGGGGAACTGCTCCCCGGGACGCTGGAGGTGGCCACCCATCACCACCAGGCCGTCGACCGCCTGGGCGACCGACTGGCCGTCGCGGCACGCTCCGACGACGGCACGGTGGAGGCCCTGGAGTACACGGACAGGGCGTTCGCGGTGGGCGTGCAGTGGCATCCCGAAATGGACGGCGAGGTACCGGTGCTGGCGGAACTGGTCGCCGCGGCGAGCCGACGCGCCGCCACGGCACCCCCGGCCGCGCCGACCGCCCCGCGCCCCGCCGGGGTGGCGGCGAGGTGACCGCCGTGCGCTGACCCGAGCGCCACCGGAAGATCGCCGCACTGCGCGCGAAGGGCAGCGAGATCTACACCCTGCCGGGCCGACGTCAGGCGGTGGCCGCCACGGACAACGCGGCGGAGGCGTGACGGACCCCCGTTTCCGGTGACAGCCGTCCGGGTCCGGTGTCCGTCCGGGACCACCGGATCCGGACGGACACCGGGCACGCGCCGCTATCCCGCGTACGTCTCGAACTCGGCGACCCGCGGCGTACCCGTCGAGCCGGTGATCTCGAAGGTGATCTTCTGCAGCGAGGTCCGGGCGAAGGCGATGACGCCCGCCCCCGTGCCGGAGCTCAGGACGGCACCCGTGTCGTGGTTGACGACCCGCCAGGATCTGATGGTGCCTTCGGAGCCCGCCGCCTCGCGGATGTTGATCGAGGACACCGTGGTGGCGGAGCCCCACTTGATCGAGACGGATCCCGTCGAGCCGGTCGGCGACCAGAAGGTGCCCATGTCGCCGTCCCGCACGTTGCCGTAGCTCGTGCCGTCGGCCTTGCCGGAGCCGTCCGAGCCCGCGCCGATACTGAGGTTGGTCCCGCCCGGCTGGGTCGGTCCGGGCGTGGGGCCGGTCGGCGTCGGGGTCGGGGTCGGGGTGGGGGTAGGCGTCGGGGTCGGTGCCGGCGTCTGCGGCGAGCAGTTGCCGCTCGACACCTGCAGTCCCTTGCCGGCGCCTGCCGTCTGGCTCACGACTCCGGGCACGCAACCGGCCGCGTCGAGGGTGTAGGCGTAGGGGATGCCGACCGTGGTGTTCGACTGCGGGTCGGGACCGGCCGGGTGGTTCTGGCTACCGGGGCTCGACCAGGTCACGTTGTCGAAGACGTTGCCGCTGACCTGCCAGTAGCCGGCCGCGTCGGTGTAGAAGGTGCCGAGGACGTCCTTGGAGTCCTCGAAGTAGTTGCTGTCCACCTTGGCGCGGGCGCCGGCCCGGGAGTTGATGCCGGACGAGTTCAGGCGCTTGTAGTGGTTGTTGTACATGTGGGCGGTGCCGCCACGCAGCAGCGGCGCCCGGGAGTCGATGTTCTCGTACAGGTTGTGGTGGTACGTGATGAAGCCGTTCGAGAGGTCGCCCTCACTGGACCCGACGAGGCCGCCGCGGCCCGAGTTGCGCAGGATGCTGTAGGACAGGGTCACGTACTGGGTGTTGTCCTTCATGTCGAAGAGGCCGTCGAACCCCGCCGACTCCCCGCCCGACGCCTCCAGGGTGACGTGATCCACCCAGATGTTGCGGACGTTGCTCTCCATGCCGATGGCGTCGCCGCCGTTGGAGACGGGCGAGCCGGACTTCTTGACGTTCCGGACGGTCACGTTCTGAATGATGATGTTGCGGGACTCGCGGATGTGGATGCCCAGTTGGTCGAAGACGGCGCCGCTGCCCACGCCGACGAGCGTGACGTTGCTGATCTGCTTGAGCTCGATCACACCGTCGGCGGTGTTGCAACTGCCGCCCGACACCTTGCTGGTGTTGCCGTGGTTGATGGTGCCCTCGACCTGGATGGTGAGGGGGGTGCTGCTGCTGGCCCGGTTGCACAGGGCCGCGTGGATCGCGGTTCCCGTGGTGGCCCGCACCGTCTGCCCGCCCGCGCCGCCGGTGGTCCCGCCGTTCTGGGTCGCGTAGCCAGTGACGCCACCGGTCGCCGCCGACGCCTCGGGTGTCGACAGAACCACACCGGCCGTGGCCGCGAGGGCCATCGTGGCCAGCGCCGCATGGAGTCGCAGTGCTACCGGTCGCCTCATCATCGCCTCTCATTCGTCTTCGAATGCTGGGTGCCGCCGTCGCGTGCCGTGGTCGCCCGCCGTGGCCGCCGGGGTTGTCGACCTGTCGTCGGGCCGGTCGTGCCGCCGTTGCCCGGACCCGCGAGGTCGTCGGTGCCGTCCGCGAGGCCACCGTGGACCGAGTGCCAGCCGCGCCGGATCGATGGCGGCTCACGTGCGAAGTCGCCCCGGCTGACGTGACGTTCGCCGTCACCGGAACGACCCCTGGTGCGTGTGGAAAGCGCTTTCTGTCCCGCGAGAATAGGGTGACATCTGTTCGACTGGCAAGGTTCCGCGCGGTTACGGAAATGTGGCGCGCCGCCGCGGCACGTCGCCGCACCTGGCTGGCCGTCGGATGCGCCGACCCGCCGCCCGCCCGGACCGCTACGCCTCGGCGGACGGCTCCGCGAACTCCTCCATGCGTCGCCGCAGCCGCTGCGCGCCCGACAGCCAGCGGTCGGTGTCGGTGGCGCGGAGCGCGTAGTGATCCCGTACCCCGGGGTGGGGCAGGATGAGGAACCGTCCGTCGACCAGCGCCTCCGCGACGGTGTCGGCGACCTCCTCGGGGGTGAGGACCGCCCCGGCGAGTGCCTTCGCGGCGGGGTCGCTGCGCTCGTACATCTCGGTGCGCACACCCAGCGGGCACAGCGCCTGAACGGTGACGCCCCGGTCGCCGTAGGTGGCGGCGAGCCACTCGGCGAACGCGAGTGCCCCGTGCTTGCTCACCGCGTACGGCGCGGACGCCGGGTGGGTGAGGAGGCCCGCGGCGGAGACCGTGGCCAGGAAGTGGCCGCGCCCCCGCTCGAGCCACGGCCCGAGCAGGTGCTGGGCCACCCGGACGTGGCTCATCACGTTCACCTGCCAGACGCGTTCCCACACCTGCTCGGGCGCGTCGGCCCCACCGCCGGGTTCGATGCCGGCGTTGGCGCAGAACAGGTCGATCTCGCCGAGGTGCGCACGGGCGGCGGTGACCAGGGCCGCCACGTCCCGTTCGGCGGAGGCGTCACCGGGGACGGCGATACCGCCGGTCTCGCCGGCGACGCGTGCCGCGGCGGTCGCGTCCAGGTCGTTCACGACCAGGCGGGCGCCCGCGGCGGCGAACCGGCGCGCGAGCGCGGCCCCGATGCCGGAGCCGGCTCCGGTGACGACGACGGCCGCGTCCTTCAGCCGCATGGCGGTGCCCCTCCGGCGGCTCCGGCGGAAGCGAACGGTCCGGTGGGCGTCGTCGGCAGGCCGTGGGGTGACGGTGCGTCCCTCACTCGTCCGCCACCTTGAGAACGAGCTTTCCGGTGTTGTCGCCCCTGAACAGCCGCAGCAGCGCGTCCGGGAACGCCCGCACGCCGCCGTCCACCACGTCCTCCAGCGACCGCAGCTTCCCGGCCGCCAGCCACTCGGCGAGCTCGGCGGTGGCCTCGGGGTACCGGTCGGCGTAGTCGAAGACCACCATCCCGGTCATGGACGCCCGGTTCACCAGCAGCGACATGTAGTTGGCGGGGCCCTTGACCTGGTCCGTCGTGTTGTACTGCGAGATCGCGCCACAGATGACGATACGGGCGCCCCGCGCCAGGCGCGTCAGCACGGCGTCCAGAACGTCTCCGCCGACGTTGTCGAAGTAGACGTCCACGCCCGTCGGCGCCACCTCGCGCAGGGCCTTGCGCACGTCCTCGGACTTGTAGTCGACGCAGGCGTCGAACCCGAACTCCTCCACCACCAGACGGCACTTGCGCTCGCCCCCGGCGATGCCGATGACCCGGCATCCCATGAGCTTGGCGATCTGGCCGACCACACTGCCGACCGCTCCGGCCGCGCCGGAGACCACGACGGTCTGGCCGTGTTCGGGCCGACCGATGTCGAGCAGACCGAAGTAGGCGGTCATGCCCGTCATGCCCAGGACGCCGAGGTAGACCGGCAGGGGTGCCAACGCCGGATCGACCTTGGTGAGGCCGCGACCGTCCGACAGGCAGAACTCCTGCACACCGAGCGTGCCCGACACATGGTCGCCCACGGCGAACCGCGGGTTGCGGGAGGCGATCACCCGGCCCACGCCGCCCGCGCGCATGACCTCCCCGATCTCCACGGGGCGGATGTACGACCTGCCCTCGTTCATCCAGCCGCGCATGGCCGGGTCCAGCGAGAGGTACTTCACCTCGATCAGCAGTTCGCCGTCGCCGGGCTCGGCAGCCGGCTCCGCGACGTACTCCCAGTCGGTGGGCCTCGGCAGCCCGACGGGTCGCGCGGCAAGCCGGTACTGGTGATTGGTGCGGCTCATCTGGACGGCTCCTCAGCTGTCGGCGCCGGTCCTGGCGCGGCGACATCCCGTACGTACGGTTCACAGTGGCACACCGACTGGTCGGTATGGCTGCGAGGAGGGTAGTCCAGGGTGCGGCACCGGGCAAGGGCGAGTCCGCCGGAGCCGTGGCGGGAGGGAAAGCGTGTGCTGACCGGTGTGTGCCGCTGAACGCGTGCCGGTCGGCGTGTGCCGCTGAGCGTGGCCGGTCGGCGTGGGCCGGCCGGGGTGCGGTGGGGCGTCCGTGTGCGCCCGAAATCCGTTTCGTGCTCCTGGGGCAGCGCCTTACTGTGACGCGGTGACGACTCGGATGATTGTTCTCAACGGTGGTTCCAGCTCGGGGAAGTCCGGGATCGTACGGTGCCTTCAGGCCGTGCTGCCGGATCCGTGGCTGGCGTTCGGCTGCGACTCGTTCGTCGACGCCCTGCCCGCGAAGACGCAGGGTGCGGAGGGCGGGATCGAGTTCGCCCCGGACGGCACGGTGAGTGTCGGAGCGGAATTCCGGGCACTGGAGGCGGCCTGGACCGAGGGCATCGTGGCGATGGCCCGTGCGGGCGCGCGGATCATCGTCGACGACGTCTTCCTCGGCGGGGCGGCGTCCCAGCAGCGGTGGCGGAAGGCACTCGGCGGACTGGACGTGCTGTGGGTGGGCGTCAGGTGCGAGAGTGCGGTCGCCGCGGGCCGTGAGGTCGCACGAGGAGATCGCGTCCAGGGGATGGCCGCGTCGCAGGCGGACGTGGTGCACCAAGGGGTGGTCTACGACCTGGAGGTGGACACGACGCACACCGAGTCACTGGTGTGTGCCCGAACCATCGCCGCGCACGTCGGCTGAGGCCGATCGCCGGATCGGCCCCCGACCGGCCAGCCGCCCCCGACCGGCCAGCCGCCCCCGACCGGCCAGCCGACCCCGGTCGGCCCGCCGGCCAGCCGACCCCTGTCGGCACGCCGGTCCGCCGGCCCTGTCGGCCGTCGCCCCCGGCCGGCCAGCGGGCCCTTCCGGCCCGCCGATCTGTCGGGGTGGGCCGGGGACCGGTCGGGGGTGACGGCGTATCAGATCGTCATCGACTCCTGGAGCCAGCGGCTGATCCGGTACGGCAGCCACCAGGCGAGGGGCCCGACGTCCAGGACGAGCTCCTCGCCACGGAAGTCGGCGAGGATCGAGGGCGGCACGGTGCCGGCCGGCGCCCCGTAGGCCAGTGCCTCGATCGCCCGCTCGTACTCCGGTTCGTCGGCGGTGAAGCGGCGCAGCTCGCCCCAGCGCCGGTCCCGGATCTGTACGAAGCCGGGGCCCTTGCGCCAGAGGCACTTGCACAGGTAGTGGCCGCGCCGCCAGGCGAGCAGGGCCTCGTCCGCTCCGGCGGGGCCCTCGATACGCCGGGGCGGCTGGAGGTGGCTCAGCGCCTGCCAGGCGTCGGCGGTGTCCGGGGGGAGCCGCAGATCCCACTCGACCAGGACGGCGCGGGCGGTCAGGTCCCGTACCAGACTCAGCGCGCCCACGGTCGCCGCGGCCTCCTCCGGGTCCGGGTCACCCGAGAGATCGACGGTCCCGGGCAGCCGCACCCGGCGGGCGCCGAGCTGCCAGAGCCGTTCGCTCTCACCGTCCGGAGGGCCTGGGAGGTCGAGTTCGCCGAGGAACATGCCGGGCAGTTCGCAGGCGTCGGGGTCGTAGTCGCGCCAGGCGAGGACGCCGGGCAGGCTCAGGGTGGTGCTCATCGGACGGACTCCTCCTCGTGCGGCGGTGACACGGTCATACGTGAACGGGCTCGGCCGTGGACGGCGGCGTCGACGCGGTCGGCGCGGGGGCTGCGGGTTCCCCGGTCGGCGTCGCGGAGGCCGAGGGCGCCGAAGGGGCTGCCTCCGCCCCGTACGCGTGGCGCATGAAGTCCAGCCGCAGCAGACCTTCGTTGACGGCGGCCGGGGCGATGTGGACGTACTGTCCGCCGTCCGTGAAGACGAGTCCGAAGGCGAGCCAGGAATCGAGGAGCCGCTGCACACCCGCCTCGTCGCGGGCGGCGCCCGGGACCCTGCCCGCGGCCTTGCGGGTGAGGGCGGCGAGCGTGTGCGGCTGGTCGAGGAGCCGGAAGACGGCCTGCTCGAAGGGGTCGGTGAGCTCCAGGGTCCGCCAGTCGAAGGCACGCCGCCGGGAGACGAGGACGATCCTGTCTCCGAGGTCGGCGTGGGTCAGCCGGGCGTCCGCGTGATGCTTCTTCCAGGCGGCGAGCGCGTCGTTGAGCGCCTTCACGGTGGGTTCGCCGATGCCCCGGGCCGGTGCCTCGAAGACATAGGCGAGGTCGTACAGCTCCTTCTCCGGCAGGTCGTAGGTGAAGCGGTAGTGCTCCTCGGGGCGCAGTCCGGTGAAGCCGAGTTCGGGACGCTCGAAATAGGGACTGAAGCGTTCGATGGCGATCCGGGCCGACAGGTCGACGGGCGGGTCGAGGTGCTCCAGGGCCGGGATCTGGGCGATCACCGGCTCGTAGTCCCCGGCGGTTTCGCCGGGGAAGCCATGAAGGTAGTTCCAGGCGACGGAGAGCCCGGTCTCGGCGCCGTCACGGAGCATCCGGACGTTCTGGCAGCCGCTGACGCCCTTGTCCATCAGGTCCAGCACCCGGTGGTTGAGGGACTCGATGCCGGGCTGGACGTAGATCATGCCCGCATCGGCGAGCGTACGGAGCTGGGAGCGGCGCATGTTGGCCTTGATCTCGATGTGCAGCCGCAGGTCGTATCCGCTGTCGATGATCCGGGGCAGGACGGTCGTCAGATAGCCCATGTCGAGGATGTTGTCCACGACGTACATGTCGAGGACACGGTGGCGGCGGGCCAGCTCCATGATCTCCGCGTAGAAGGTGTCCGGGCTCTTGGAACGGAACTCCATGAACGAGCCGTTGAGGCCGCAGAACGTGCAGTGGTGCTTCTCGCCCCACCAGCAGCCGCGGGCGCCTTCCACGACCAGTTTCGGCTCGACCCAGTTACGGGCCACGGAATGGGCGAGCCGCTCGAAGTAGCCGCTGTAGTCCGGGGGCAGGATCGCGGCGGGCGGCAGCGGCCGGGTGGCCATCGGGTTCACGCGGCTCTCCCCGTTGGGACCGCGGTGGCACAGCCCCGGCACCCCGCCGAGGTCGGAGCCGTCGGTGAGCGCGGTGAGCAGCTCGGGAAGGGCGGCCTCGCCCTCGCCGCGTACGACATGGTCGACGAAGGGGAAGTTGCGGTGCACGGCCGCGCCCTGGGCCCCGTCGCAGTTGGCCCCGCCCATGACGGTGACGATGTCCGGAGCGAGCTGCTTGACCCGACGGGCGGCGGCGAGCGCCGCGGTGTTCTGCTGGAAGGTGGAGGTGAACCCCACGACATCGGGGGCGTACTCCACGATCCTCCGCGCGATCTCGTCGACGAATTCCGGGACCACACGGTGCAGCGCGCGGGTCATGGCCATACGCGACTTCTTGAGTTTTCCGCGCATCACCGCGGTGAACTCCTCGTCGCGCCAGTCCGGATCGTCGTAGAGGGCCGACGAGAAGACCCAGTCGCCGCAGCCCATGAAATAGGACGACAGGGCGTAGTACTCGTAGTCGTCGCCGGTGAACTCGGTACGCGCGGTTATCCAGTCGGTGAATTCGAGATTCGCGTGCAGGACCTCGGCATCGGCTCCGGGCACTCGCTCGTCCACGCTCCGTTTGAGGATTCCCAGCGCGAGGGACGGCAGGTCGATGGGCGACCAGGGCATGTTGACCAGCAGGACACGCATGTCGGCTCCTCGGGGACGGGGTGGGAGACGGTCGGGACGGGTGGGGAGAGGCCGGACGGGGACCGGCCGGGGCGGGGGGGGGCCCCCCCCCCGGGGGGGCCCCGGCCCCCCCCCCCCCCGCCCGCCCGGGGGGGGGGGGCCCCGCGGGGGTGGGTGTGGTGGCCGGCCCGCGGGGGGGGTGTCA
>NZ_JBIDCF010000011.1:0-164315 GCF_043204435.1 Streptomyces sp. NPDC047886 | reverse complement strand
CGGGGCGGGGGGGGGGGGGGGGGCGGGGGGGGGGGGGGGGGGTGGGGGGGGGGGGGGGCCGGGCGGCCGGGGGGGGCCCCCCCGGGGCGGCCCGGCGCCGGGAGTCAGTCCTCTTCCGCGTCCTCGGCGTTGCGGAACGGGATGGTGACGGTGATGCCGACGCCCGGCTTGCGGTTCTCCTCGTCACCCGCGAGCGGGTCGTTGTGGATGATGTCCTTCTGCATGGGCCTATCTCCTCTCCGTGGGCTGTGCGGTGGTGTGGTGCTCCCCGCTCCGGCCGGAACGGGGCGTCTGGGGGCGGGCCGCGGGGCGGCTGTCGGGCCCACCCGCGGGGCCGCGCGTGAGCCCGCGCGTGGTACCCCTCGTGGGGCCGCGCAGCTCCCGGTCCAGGAAGGCGACGGCGCGGCGCAGTACGGCGACGTGGTCGCCGCCGTCGTAGCCGTCGTGACCGGAGTCGAGCCACAGCGCCTCGTGCCGGACTCCGGCGGCGCGCAGCGCGGCGAGGTAGCCGCGGACCTGACCGGGCGGGCATTTGACGTCATGGGTGGCGGCGGCCACCAGCAGGGGTGCGCGGACGGCGGCGGCGTAGTGGATCGGTGAGCTGCGCGCGTACCGCTCCGGGACGTCGTCGGGCGTCCCGCCGAAGAGCCGTTCGTCCAGGGCGCGCAGGGCGGGGGTGGTCGTGCGGTGGGCGGCCACGCAGTCGGCGACGGGCTTGACGGCGATCCCCGCCTGCCACAGGTCCGGGCGGGTACCGAGAGCGAGCAGGACCAGATAGCCGCCCCAGGAGGTGCCCCACAGCCCCACGGCGTCGGACCGGATCAGCCGGCGGGCGGTGAGGTCGGCACGTACGGACACCAGGTCGTCGACCTGGGTGAGGCCGACACCCCGGCTGAAGGCCCGCCGCCAGCGGGGACCGTAACCGGTCGAGCCCCGGTAGTTGACGCGGGCGACGGCGAAACCGGAGGCGACCAGGGAGTGCACGACGCCGTCGTAGGCGTCGCGGTCGTGGTCGGCGGGTCCACCGTGGACGAGGAACACCGCCGGCACCGGGCCCGGGGTCCCGTCGGGAAGGCTCAGCAGGGTGTGCACGGGGCCGTCGGGGCCGGGGGTCCACAGGTCGCGGTGGTCGCCGGGAACCCGTTCGGCGACGGTGGGCAGCGGAGGCAGCGGGGTTCCCCGCGTGGAACGCAGGGCGGGCGGGTGGCCGGTGGCCGTCCAGAGGCAGTGCAGGTCGCCCCCGGGGCGGATGGCCGCGTCCAGCAGGGTTCCCGCCGGGGTGGGGACGGTGGTGAGCGTTCGTTCGGTCAGGCGGGCACGGTGCAGGATGGACCTGCCGCGGCGGTCCTGCCGGACCAGGACGGACCGGCCGTCGCCGACCCAGCGGGCGGTGATCTCGGTGTCGAAGGCGCACCAGTCGTGGGTGACGGCCCCGGTGGCCGGCCGCCAGCTCTCCAGGACGTAGCGGTCGTCGCGCTCGCGTACGAGAAGGAGTTCGTCGCCGTCCCCGGCGGGGGCGAAGCCCAGGGACCAGAGACGTCCTTCACCCCGGCCACCGGACAGGACGGCACGGACGGCTCCGTCACGGGTGAGGACGGTGACGGTGTCGGCGCCGGCGAGGGCGAGCAGGTGCCCCCCGGGCGTGATGCCGGTGAGCGTGGCGTGACCGTCGACGCGGGCCACCGCCCGTGCGGGGCCGCCGCGACGGCCGATGTGGACGGTGGTGGCGTGCCCGTCGCCGACGGCGACGGCGACGGTGGCGTGGTCGCCGACCGCGAGGCCCCGGGGGAGACCGGGCGGGACGTCCGTCAACCCGGGCAGGTCCGCGCCGCCGGTGAAGGGCTGGTACCGCCAGAGCCCGCGCCCGTGTGCGTCCTCGTCGAACCACCACACGTACGCGTCGTGGTCGATGGCGCCGTGCAGGGTGCCCAGCGGACGCCGGGTCACCTGCCGGGCGCGGCGCCGGGCGGCGTCCCAGGTGAACACCTCGCAACGGCCGCCGGCGTCCGCGGTGAAGACCATCCTGGTCGGGTCGGCGGCGCACACCTCCGGCAGGGCGGCCCGGTACACCTGGTAGCCGCCGGTCATCCGGCCACCGCCTCGGTGAGTGTGCCGCGCACCGAACGCCGGGAGGTGTGCGCCGCGAGCAGGGCCAGCGTCACACCGCAGACGAGGGCGGGCGCGGCCGGCGACACCCGGTCGGCGAGGGCGCCCGCGAGGACCGGTGCCAAGGCGGCGGCGCCCGTCGTCGCGGTGGCCAGGACCGCGCCGGTACGGGCCTGCAGCGCGGGCGCGGTGACCTGCAGGGCCCGCGCCTGGAGCACCACGGAGGCGAGCGGCATCAGCAGGCAGACCAGGCTGAACAGCACCCCGTACGCCCAGGGCCCCGCGGCCGTGGCGAGCGCGGCGGTGAGCGGCACGAGCAGCCAGGTCACGCCGGTCACCAGGTACGGGGCGCCGACCCGGCCCGCCACCCTCGGCGCGGCGAGCGCCCCGGCCAGGCCCGCGGCGCCCGAGACGGCGAGGACGACGCCGAGCAGGGCGCCGCCGTGGCCGCCGCGCTGGAGCGTGAAGACGGCCCCGTAGTACAGCGCCACGACGACGACGTTCACCGTGGCGCTCCACACCAGGACCAGGCGCAGCAGCGGCGACGAGCGCACGAGCCTCAGCCCGGCCGCGCTCTCCCGCAGCAGACCCCCGGCCCGCACAGGGGGTGTCGGCGTGGTGAGGTCCGCACGCATCGCCCGTACGCACACGGCGGTGACGACGTACGAGAGTGCGTCGGCGAGGAACGGCAGCGCACGCGCGGCCTGGTAGAGGACGCCGCCGAGCGCCGGACCGACGATCATCGCGCCCTGATCGGCGGCGGCCAGACGCGCGATCGCCCGGGGCTGCTCCCGGCCGGGGCAGACCAGAGCGACCGTACCGCGCGAGGCGGCGTCGAAGCAGGCGGTCGCGAACCGTTCGACCAGGACGGCGGTGAGGATCAGCGCCAGTGGTGGGGCGTCGGAGGCCAGGGCGAGCGTGACGCATCCCATGGCGAGCGCGGAGACGGTGGCCGACCCGATCATCACCCGCTTGCGCGCCCCCCGGTCCGCCGGAACGGCGACGAGCGGCGCCAGGAGAAGCCCGACGGCGGTGGAGGCACCGGCGATGAGGCCGACGACCTGGGGAGAGTTCCCGAGCCCGAGGAGCAGCAGCGGCAGAACGGCCCCCGACGCCTGAGTGCCGAGCCCGTCGGCGGCGTTGGCCCACCAGAAGAGCCTGAAGTCCCGTCGTTCCCGGCGGTGCTGGGACGGTGGTGCCGTTGACGCGGGCCGTTCCACGGAGCACCTCACCGATTTGGCGAAATCGTGCAGAAAGTGTGGGGAAAGCGAAACGAGCGGGATCCTAATCACGCTGGAAGACGCGCGACAAGGCCCCGTCCGGGGTGGCCGAATTCCTCTGGTGAGCCGCTCGACAGGACATGGTGGAGTGCGCGCGGAAATGGAGGGAGATCATTCCGGTGGCTGGAGGGGAAACGTTCCGTCCCTGCAGGCGAAACACGGAGAGGACACGAGCCCGGACGAAGGTTCAGGAGACGCCGGACAGAGGGGAGTGGCACCCCGCCCGGGACGCGGCGGCCGCTCCCACGGGACCGCTTTCGACCGAGAACATTCGCTGTCGCGCGAGGCGGTGACGGTTCGTCACGAGTGAGGGCCTGCCGTGCGCCGCACGCCTCCCGCCGCCGGTGTTCGGTCTGGAGGCGACCGGCGGGTGCGTACCAGGGCACGGCCGCCTCGACGGGACAGGCGAAGCCGGCGCGCAGCTGGCGCCTGGACGTGGTGACCCGGATCGCCCCGGTCGCCTCCGAGCTGATCGCACCACTCGTGCGCGCGGTTCGCGACGCACCTGTCGGGCGGGAGGCCCGCGCCGGCCGCCGCCTCGGCCACTCCCGCCCGCGCCGCCGGAGCGGCTCGCGGGCCGTTCCGGACCCGCTGCCGTCGGCCGGCGCGCGGGGCGCCGGGATGCGCTGCCGGGCGCCGGCCCCGGTCCCGGCGGCACTCGCGTCAGCTCGACGCGGGGACGGTCCCGACGGCGGCGGTGAGGAGGCCGTACACGTGGTCCGCCTCGGGGGTGAGGGTCGCCTCGATCTCGTCGTTCGTCCGGCCCGCCAGCGTGAGTTCCTGGATGCGGCGGAACAGCAGGCGGTCCGCCGCGGCGATCAGCGCGGCGGCGGCCCGGGGCGCGATGGCGGGGGAGCCCTCCGGCGCCGCCTCGGCCAGGGCTGCGGCGAGCGCCTCCTCGCGCCGCTCGTGGAGCTCGCGGAGGCGGGCGGTGAGGGTCGGACTGTCGGCGACCATGCGCGCGAAGACCGGACCGGTGAACCCGGCGACGGGGCTGTGTTCCACCAGCGTCGTACGGAACATGCGCCCCAGGGCGACGAGCGGGGGCTCCCCGGGAGCCCGCTCGGCGACGGCGCGGGCCAGGCTCGCGGTGAACGCCTCGTGGTGGTCGAGGGCCAGGTCCTCCTTGCGCGGGAAGTAGTTGGTGACGGTCTTCTTGGCGACGCGGGCGGCGGCCGCGATGTCGGCGATCGTCGTCGGCTCGAAGCCCTGGTCGATGAAGAGCCGGGTGGCGCAGTCGGAGATCAGCTGCCTGGTCTCCTGCTTCTTGGACTCACGGAGCCCCATCTCGGTACCCATGAGGAAATTTTACACCCGGCGCAAAAATACCCTTGCACCCCGCCCCGCCCTGGACTAAGTTTACGCCCGTCGCAAGTTTCGCCCAGACGAAGGATTCCCGCCTATGTCATCCCGTGCCCGTACGACCCGCCGCCCGAGTTCCCCGTCGTTCCCCCTCGCGGCGCTCGCCACCGCCCCGACGCCCCTCGCTTCGAGCCCCGCCGCCCCGACATCCATCACCCCGACCTCCCTCGCTTCGATCCCCATCGCTTCGAGCTCGAAGCCCAAGGCCGCCCGGCGCCCTGACCGCGACCCGCTCCCGCCGGCCCGCACGCGCGCTGTCCGCATCACGTACCGGGCGCCGCGCCGCACCTACTGACCCCGCCGGGCCCCAGGGCGCCCGCACCGCTCACCCGAACCCGCCGAACCCCACGCTCACCGAATCCTGGAGCTGCCTTGCAGGTCACCACTGCCACCCTGTCCCTCACCGTCGCCGACGTGGACGCCTCGCGTGACTTCTTCTGCACCCACCTCGGCTACCAGGTCGCCATGGCCGACGACGGCTTCGCGTCCCTGACCCGTGGCGACGCCGCCCACGACATCGTGCTGCTGCGGCGCGGCATGGAGGTCCTCCCGCCCGAACAGCGGGATCAGCGGGCCGCCGGCCTGATCGTCGCCTTCACCGTGACCGGCCTCGACGCCGAGGAGCGTCGGCTGCGCGAGGCGGGCGCGCCGATCACCATGCCCCTGCGCGAAGAGCCGTGGGGCGAGCGGCTCTTCCAGATGACCGACCCGAACGGCATCGTGGTCCAGCTCGTCGAATGGACCACCGGAACCCAGTCCGACGAGCCCCAGGACGCCCCGTCGTCCGAGCCGGAGGCCGTCGCGCCGGTGATCACTCCGACCGCCGAGAACATCACCCGGACGCCCAACGCCCGTATGACCGGCCTGGCCGCTCCCAGCCGGGGCAGCCGCGAACTCAGCACCTGGACGCTCGCCATGGACGCCGGGCAGACCGGTCCCGAGCACGCCGCGAGCCGCGAACAGGTGTGGACGGTGACCTCCGGAGCCCTGCACATCACCTGCGACGGCCACACCGAGAAGATCACCACCGGCCAGACCATCGTCCTCCCGCCGGACCTGCTCCGCCAGGTCCACGCCCCACAGCCGGCCGAAGCCCATGTCGCCATGCGCGCCGACGGTATGATCTCGGTCCCCGGCACGGACGGCACCCGCTCCCTGCCCTGGGCCGTGTAAGCCCCGGTCGAGACGCCCGCGCCGCACCCTGCCGAACGTCGGCAGGGCATCGGCTCCGCCGACTTCCACCATGACCACCCGGGTGCCGAACCGCCCGTTACCGGGCGCTGCGCCGTGCGCGCCTTCGGGAAACCGCCGCGCACACGCATCGGGATGTCCGGCACGGACGGCGGATGGACCGATCAGTCGGCATACGATTCGAGCGTGCCGCGACGCCGGACATCGAGCGTCGCGCAGTGGAACGAGCCGCCGAACGGCGCGTAGTGCAACAGGTCGCACGGGATCGGCTCGAACCCCCACTTCTCCAGGGCGCGCAGCATGCCCGTGTGGTGCCGGTCCGCGATCACCCTCTTGTCGTCGATCACGAGGATGTTCATGCTGAGCCACTTGCCGCACATCGAGGTGATCTTGAGCAGACGCTCGTCGATCACATGGGGCTCGGGGGCGATCAGGACGTCCCACGTGTCGAAGACGGCGGGCAGGCGGTCGACGTCGATGTACTCGGGATTGACCAGTACCTTGCCGGGCGCGAGCGGGAGCAGTGTCGTGTCGATATGCATGGGCGTGCGGCAGCGGCTCTCGATCTCGTGGATGCGATAGCCAGGCCCGAGATGGCGGCGCAACCAGTCGATGCCCATGCGGTTGGTGACGTTGCTCCGCGTGACGAACAGGTCGCGTCCCGCGCGGACGAAGTCCGCCGCATCGAACACCGGCTCGAACTCGGTGAGGATGTAGCGCATGGGCTCGCCGTCCTTCGGGATCCGGAAGTCCCCGTCGAACAGTTCGTCGGTGAGCTGCGGCTTCGGTGCCGCCGTCCAGCGCGCGCCGCGCCGGAAATAGTCCTTGAGGATCGCGCGATAGGAGTGGGTCTCGAAATATCGGCACGGCCAGGCCATCGGGGTCTCGATGATCTCGTCGCCGATCACGAGCAGGCTGTCACGCGGACAGGTGTTGCCGAAGCCGCGCGACGACCAGTCCGGGGTGCCGAAGCGTCGCTTGTGGTCGACCGCGTCCGGACGCCTGACAGTGACGCCGAGGGACTGCAGAAGAGTGACGAACTGATCGAGTTCCTGCTGCGCGGGCTCGATCAGCATGCGCGGAAACCTGTAGCCGGCGGCAAGTCCCTGCAACCGTGCAGCCCATGGTGGGATGTTGCAGGACACGACCGGGTGGTCGGAGGGGATCGTCGCGTCATCGAGACGCCCCACGATGATCTCTTCCAGCGGGTCCCACTCGTTGTGTGAACTGACCGGCGAAACGAGAGATTCCGCAGCGTTGTCCGTCGTATTCGATGGCGCCGACATCAGGCGAAGTCCACTGCCCGCACGCGGGCATCGCCGCCTGCCGCCCACGTCGGAATGCCGGACCTTTCCCTTACCGCCATGCTCAGCCGCCTTCCTCGCCCAATTCGGTAACTCAATGTATCCAATTCATTGCTCAAGGTGGAGCGACCTGGCGGAGCGACGTGTGCGCAGCGAGGTGGCGGGGGGGAGGTGGCGGGGCGACGTGGCGGAGCGGCCTGGCAGGGCGACCTGACGGGGCGCGCGAGGAGGCATCGCGTCCTTCCGACCGGTCGGTGATGTGACCCATGTTGTGCCTGTTACTGCTGTTGCTCGGCGTGCGCGCCTGGAACCTGGAGGCGGACCACGCTGTCGTAGGCGTCCTGTAGAACGTGTCGAGGGGGAACCGGTACGTTCCGAGGGAGTTCGTGGTGGTCGAGTCGTACGGAGTGTCTCCGGGGCGCGCGGAGAGAGTGCCGTTCGTCAGCAGGTCCGTGGAGCTCGGCCGGCTCGACGCGGTCCTGAAGCGTATGGACGGCGCTGGCCCGGCCGTTGTGGACATCACCGGGGGAGCGGGCATCGGCAAGAGCCGGCTGCTGGCGGAGTTCACCGCACTCGCCCGCCAACGGGGCGTCACCCTGCTGCGGGGACGGGCCACGGAGTACGAGCGGCACAGCCCCTTCCAGCCGTTCGCCGACGCCTTCGCCGACCTCGACCAGCGAGTGTTCAGGGTGTTCCCGTCACTCATGGAGCTCCCTCCGGTGCTGCGGGGCGGGACCGAGCCGACGGGCCAGCCGTGGGCCCGCGACCGGTTCGGCCTCTACCGGACGACCGCGGCGGTGCTGCGCCGGGTCCGTGCCGCCCGGCTCGTCGTCGTACTGGACGACATGCACTGGGCGGACCCGGGGTCGCTGGAACTGCTCGACCACCTCATACGGCACCCCGTATCGGGCCCGTTCCTCCTCGTCCTCGCACGCCGCGACCGCCAGGCGCCGATCACACTCGCCACGGCGCTCGCCCGTGGCGCCGACACCGGCGCGGTGCTGCGGATCGCCCTCGGCCCGCTGGGGGAGCGGGACTGCGTCGAGGAGTTGGCCCACGAGCTGCCACGGCAGCGGGCGGCAGAGATGTACGCGGCGAGCGAGGGCAACCCGCTGTACTTCCTCGCCCTGCTGCAGGCCCATCGCGAAGCCCGCCGGCCCGGGGACCGACCCGGGACGCCTCCCCAGGCACCGCCGCGCCGAGCGCCCCACGCGGTCCCGGACGGCCTGCCATCGGGACTGGGGGCCGTCCTGCTGGACGAACTGGCACCGCTGGACCCGCTGCAGCGCGGCACGGTCGAGGCGGTCGCCGTTCTCGGCGACCGTGCCACCGCGGACCTGGTCGCCGTCCTCACCGGCTCACCCGTGGCCGACGTCGTCGAGGCGCTACGCGAGGTGATGGGCCGCGACCTCGTCCGCCCCGACCAGGACGGGCGCCGCCTGACACTGCGTCACCCACTGATCCGCGCACTGGTCCACGAGAGCACCGACCCCTGGCGGCGCCAGGACTACCACCGCCGGGCGGCAGCCGAACTCGCACGGATGGGCGCCCCCCTCGCCGAGCAGGCGCACCACGTGGAGCGGTCGCTGACCGGCTGGGACCCGGAGGCGGCCGCCGTACTGACCGAGGCCGCCGAGCAGACCGCGGTGACAGCCCCGGCCACCTCGGCCCACTGGCTCCAGGTCGTCCTCCAGATCCTGCCCGACACCGCCGAACACCTCGACACCCGCCGTGAGTTGACACTGGCGCGGGCCGCCGCGCTCGGCACCACCGGGGCGCTGCGGGAGAGCCGGGACCTCTTCCATCAGGTGATCGACATGCCGTGCCGGGGCACGGCCGGAGAAACGGCCGGCCACACGGACGGCGACGCGGACGACGACGACACGCACGACCTCGTGAACGACGGCACGCACGACCTCGTGAACGACGACGCGCTCCGTATCTCCGCCGTCGTGCAGTGTGCCGTCATGGAACGCCAACTCGGGCGCTACGCCGAAGCCGACGCCCTGCTGCGCCGCGAGCTGGACCGGCGGCCCGGGCCGTCGCCGTCCCAGCGGATCGGCCTCGTCATCGAATGGAGCTGCCGCGCGCAGTTCGTGGCCCGCTTCCCGGAAGTCCGTGAGGAACTCGCCCGCACCCTGGAGAGCGCCCGCGACCTGGGCGACAGCCTCGGCGAGATGGGTGCCCTGACGCTGGCCGCCATCGGTGAGGCGTACGAGGGCGGCACCGCCGAGGCCCGCGCCCTCGCCCGGACCGCGGCGGGGCTGGCGGACGCGCTGACCGACACCGACCTCGCCGGGCTGTGCGAACCCCTGGTCAGACTGGGCTGGACGGAGGTGATGCTGGACGACTTCGCCGACGCCGAACGGCACACCGACCGCGGCGCGGACATAGCCCGCCGCACCGGCCGTCTCTACATGCTCTCCCAGCTCCTGCTGAGCAAGGCGTACGCCCACTTCCTGACCTGCCGCGTCACCACGGCCCTGGAGCTCGCCGACGAGGCCGCGACCATAGCGCGCGCCCTGGGCAGCGGGGAACTGCTCGGCTTCACCCTCGCGGTGCGGGCCCTCTTCCTCCAGCAGGGCAGCCCGCCGGGCGACCCGGGCGTACTGGCCGCCGCCGAAGAGGCCACGGCGGCGGTGGAGGGCACGGGGCGGAGCTGGTGGTCCACGCTGTCGCGGTCCCTGCTCGCCTTCGCGGCCATGGGCGCCGGCGACCCGCACCGCGCCAGGGACGTGCTCCTGGACGCGGGCGGTGGCAAGGATCTGTCCGGGCTGCAGCCCTCCCTGCTCCCCGAGTACCTGGAACTGCTCGTCGCCTCCTCGCTGGCCGTCGGCGACCTGGAAGAAGCGGAACACTGGGCCGAGCGCGCCCACAAGGAGGCCGAGCGCCTCGACCTGGGGACCCGGCGGTCGGCGGCGCTACGCGCCATGGGCCAGGTCGAGGCCCACCGGGGAAACCCGGCCGAGGCGGCACGTGTCTTCACGGAAGCCGCCCGGCAGAGCGCGCGGTCCGGCGCGACGCTCAGGGAGGTGCAGAGCCTGCTGCTCGGCGCCCCGCTGGCGAAGGCGGCCGGAGACGGCTCCCGGGCCGTCGACATGTGGCGCCGCGGGCGTCGCCTGGCCGAGGAGGGCGGGGCGCTGCTGCTGGTCGCCATGGCCGACCGGATCGGCCCGGCGGTGCTCGGCGGGCCGACGGGATCACCGGACCGGCCGGGCGACAAGCTGTCCCTGCTGACCTCCCGCGAGCGCGAGATCGCCGGCCTGGTCGCCGAGGGCCTCACCAACCAGGCCGTGGCCTCCCGGCTGTGCCTCAGCCCCCGCACCGTCGAGAGCCACATCGCCCGCGTCTACCGCAAGACCGGCGTCTCCTCCCGCGCGGCCCTGGCCACCCTGATGGCGCGCCGCGTCGGCACGAGCCCGGGCATGCCGCTGCTCCCGTGACGGGCGGCCGCGACGCACGCCGCCACGGCTCACGGGCGGCGTCGCGGCCGACGACGAACCGGCGCTGCGGCCGCGGCCCATCGCGGTCGGGTGGTCGCGGCCCACCGGGGCTGTGCGGTGGAGACCCGTGGGACATCGGCGGGCATCGGCCTTCATGGGGGCGGGCGGCGTGGGTACGCCCGGACACCTGGAGCCGGAGGGGACGACGACTGGGTGCCGTACCACACCATCGTGGACGGTGACCTCACCGTCGGCTGCGACCTGGACGGTACGGGGCGTCCGGTGGGACGCCGGTCAGGCGGCGAGCCAGTCGCGGTAGCGCGTCGTGCCGATGTGCGCGTCGTCCAGCACGGTGAGGGCGCGACCGGGTGTCCCGCCCGCACATCGGCGGCGGCCTGGCACCCCGCGCGGGGCCGTCGTGGTCGTCGAACCACCGCACGAGGTTGCCGCGGACCCCCGGATGGGCGGGGGCCGGGCGGCTCCCGGTCACACGTCCCAGGTGACCGGGAGGCTCTTCACCCCGTAGATGTCCGCGGTCTCCGGGCGCAGGCGGACCTCTTCAGCGGGTACGGCCAGGCGCAGCGCGGGGAAGCGGTCGACCAGCGCGCGGAACGCGACCTGCATCTCGACGCGGGCGAGCTGCTGACCCAGGCACTGGTGGATGCCGTGGCCGAAGGCGAGGTGCCCGCCGCTCTTCCTCCGGATGTCGAGCACATGGGGATCGGCGAAGCGCTCGGGGTCGTGGTTGGCGGTGTGGTACGACAGGACCACCGTCGTGCCGGCCTCGATGGTCTGGCTCCCCAGCTCGACGTCCACCAGCGCCGTCCTCATGAACGTCTTGGCGACGCTCAGATACCGCAGCAGCTCCTCCACGGCCGGGCCGACGAGCGCGGGATCGGCGCGCAGTGCGGCCAGTTGCGCCGGGTTCCGCAGCAGCGCGAAGGTGCCGAGCGACAGCATGTTCGCGGTGGTGTCGAACCCGGCCGCCAGCAGGATCAGGCTGATGCCCCGCAGCTCCTCATCGGTCAGATCGGTGGCGGTGAGTTCGCTGAGCACGTCGTCGGTGGGGTTCGCGCGCTTCGCGGCGACCAGCTCCGCCAGGTACGTCTGGGTCGCGGTGTAGGCCGCTATCAGCTCGTCGTCGCTCGTCTCCCCGCCCATGAACGTGTCGATCTGCTCCTGGAAGGAGCCCCGGTCCTGGTACGGCACTCCCAGCAGCTCACAGATGACGATGGTGGGAATGGGCTTGGCGAACGCGGTCACCAGGTCCGTAGGCGGCCCGGCCTCCTCCATGGCGTCCAGGCAGTCGGCGGTGATCTGCTCGACGCGCTCGGTGAGCAGCCGCATGCGCCGTACGGTGAACCTGCCCATCAGCGGTTCCCGGTAGCGCCTGTGCTGCGGGTCGTCCATGAGGAGGAACTCGCCGGGCGGCGCCGGAGGAACCTCGAAGTCGCCCACGTTCAGGAGTTCCTTGCGCGAGCTGAACCGCTGGTCGGCCAGGACCGACCTGACCAGGTCGTATCCGGTGATCAGCCAGCCGGGCCTTCCGCCGGGGTGGGTGTAGCGGCTGATGGGGCCGTGTCGGCGGGCGTCCACCAACTCGGCCGGCGGGTCGAAGGGGCAGCCGGAACGACGCGCCGTCGGCAGCGTCGTGACGGTGTGGAGCGATTCACTCATGACCATTCCTCGGCTCGCGATATGACGTGTTTAGCGACTCCCGAAAGCTACGTTGCACTGAGAATGAATGTCAATCGACCAGACCGTATTTAGGCAGGTGGGCCGCTGTAAATTGATGCAATGACTGAGCTTGAACGCAATGTATCGCGTTGCAATGGGTGGCGTTGAAGGCAATGCTGACGGCCTGCCGGGAGGACGGTCGGCCCGGCAGGACCGCCGACGGGTGGCTGCCGGGCTCGCCGACGCCCTCGTGTACGCCGGTCGGCTCCCGCGCACGGCACACCACATCGGGCGGCAGACGGCAAGGTCCGCCGCGGGTGGTATCCCTGGGGCCCACGAGGCAGGCTGTACGCATGCGGTCGCTCTTCCGCTCCGCGCAGCCACCGGCGACGGGCGGTCACAGCCGGGTCCTGTTCCGACTCGCGCAGTGGGTGCCTTTCGTGCTCATCCTGCTCGGGCTCGGGGTCGAGCTGTCACCCGTACACGCCGTGTACACCGGCCCGCTTCTCACCGCCATGCCGGCACTGGCCTCGCTCACGATGGGTCCCCGGGGGATCCTCGCGGCGGCGGCCGGGGCGCTGTCCGTGACCACGATCAGCGCCACCCTGCACGACTCGTGGGGGGAGGGGCAGGCCCTCAGCAACATCCTCGGCCTGCTCGTCGTCTCCGTCGCGAGTGTCACCACGAGCAACGCCGTGCGCAGCCGCAGACAGAGCGAGCTCGATCAGGTCCGCCGGATCGCGGTGGCGGCACAGGAGTCCATCCTGCGGCCCGTCCCCGCCCGGCTGGGGCCCGTACAGGCGGCCAGCATGTACCTCGCGGCCGAGACCGGTGCGCAGATCGGCGGTGACCTGTACGAGGCCGTGGCGACCCGCTACGGCGTCCGGATGATCGTGGGGGACGTCCGCGGCAAGGGGCTGCCCGCCGTGCGTGCGGC
Organism: Streptomyces sp. NPDC047886; assembly: GCF_043204435.1. Lineage (NCBI taxonomy): Bacteria > Bacillati > Actinomycetota > Actinomycetes > Kitasatosporales > Streptomycetaceae > Streptomyces > Streptomyces sp. NPDC047886. The sequence continues at coordinate 151,015 of NZ_JBIDCF010000011.1, read as the reverse complement.
AGCGGCCGTACTGGGCGCGTTCCGGGAGGCTGTGCACTACGAGGACGACCTGGCGGAGGTCATGAACCACTGCGCGGCGGCATTCCGGCGGGAAGGCGCCGTGGCGCGCTCCGCCCGGCCGGGTGAGGAGGACGAGGGTCCGGGTCCGGGCGGCAGCTTCGTCGAGGACGAGGCGGAGAGCTTCGTCACCGCGTTGCTGGCCCAGGTGTCGGACGAACACGTCGTCCACGTGGTCAACCGGGGGCATCCGCCTCCGCTGCGGCTGCACCGGGGCACCGCTCGGGAGCTGATACCCGCAGGCCCCCTGCCACCCCTCGGCCTGGAGGACTTCATCACCTGGTCCCCATCCCAGGTCGGACGCTACGCGTTCGCACCCGGTGACCGTCTGTTGCTGCACACGGACGGCGTGAACGAGGCCCGCGACGCCGACGGCGGGTTCTTCCCCCTGCCCGAGGCCGCGGAATCGCTGCGCGACACCCGCACCCCGCAGGAGTTCCTGGAGGGGCTGCACCTGAAACTGCTCCGCCACACCGGGGGCCGGTTGGCGGACGACGTGGCGATGCTCGTCATCGACCGGCTCGGTGCGGAGACCCACGAACGAGGCGGGGCCGCGGCCGCCGACGCCGCCACGCCCGACTGACCGGCGGGGCCGACGCCGCCGGGGCCGTCGGCGGCGGACGGGGGCCACCAGGGCCGTCGGCTCACCTCACCGTACGACCACGTCCGCCCACCGACTGGTCCCGTCGGCGCGCTCGCGCACGCCGCACCTGGCCGACAGCGCCATGACGATGCCGATTCCCCGGCCGTGCTCGTCCGGGTCGAACCCGGAGGCCGGCCGGGCGGCCGGAGTCGCGGGGCCCGCGTCCGTCATCTCGACGCGTACGGCTTCGCGCCCGTCGACCAGGACCCGCGACAGCCGCAGCGTCGCGGGGGGCAGGGCGTGGGTGATGGCGTTGGTGAGCAGCTCCGAGGCGAGCAGGAGCACCTCGTCCGCGACGTCCGTGGACAGGCGCCAGTCGGTGAGGACCGCGCGTACGCGTCGACGCGCGACCGACGCGGCCTCGGGGACGTGCGGCAGCGGAAGGACGTACGTGACGTCTTCGGGAAGCGCCGAGCCGAGCTGCGTCACTGTCATGGGCCCTCCTCCTCCGGGAGCGCTGCCGGCGGGGGCCGGCCGTGAAGAAACGGTAAGGAGGCAGCGGTGGCCGGTCAATGAACAGTGGTCGGCATTACCGAACGGGAGTCTCGAATCGACGGTCCGGACTACGATCGTTCCTATGGTCGGCCCGGTCCAGTCCATCGAACGGGCGGCGGCGATCCTGCGTCTGCTCGCCACCGGTCCCCGCAGGCTGGGACTGGGCGAGGTGGCGTCTTCGCTCGGGCTGGCCAAGGGCACCGCCCACGGCATTCTGCGTACCCTGCAGCACGTGGACTTCGTGGAGCAGGACGCGGCCACCGGGAAGTACCAGCTCGGAGGGGCACTGCTCCATCTCGGAACCAGCTACCTCGACGTCAACGAGCTGCGGTCGCGCTCCATCAACTGGGCCGACGCCCTGGCCGCCCGCAGCGGGGAGGCCGTCCGCCTGGGCACCCCCCTGGAGGGACGGGTACTCGTCGTCCACCATGTGTTCCGCCCCGACGACACCCTCCAGACCCTCGACGTGGGCGCGCTGCTGCCGCTGCACGCCTCCTCGCTCGGCAAGGTCCTGCTGGCCTTCGGGACCGCACCCGTCGAGCCGTTGCTGAAGGCCGGACTGGAGGCGTACACCCGCCACACCCTGGTACTCCCCGAGGACCTCAACCGGACGCTCGGCGAGATCCGCGAGCTCGGCTGGGGCTCCGAAGTGCAGGAGATGAGCATGGGCGACGCCGGAATCGCCGCGCCGATCCGGGGGCACGGCGGCCTCGTGGTGGGCGCGATCGGCGTATCCGGCCCGGTCGAGCGGATCTGCGACACGGGAGGACGGCCCCGGCCGGCCCTGATCACCCTGCTCCGGGAGGCCGCACGGGCGATCTCCAGGGACCTGGGCGCGGCCCGCTGGTAGGCACCCGCTGCTCCGCCACAATCGGAAGGCAGGTCCGATCATGGTCGCTCGGTATGTGATGTCCATCGACCAGGGCACCACCTCCACGCGATGCATCCTGTTCGACCACCGCGGACGGCTGGTGTCGGTCGCCCAGCGAGAGCATCGCCAGTACTTCCCGCAGCCCGGGTGGGTCGAGCACGACGCCGTCGAGATCTGGCGCAACCTGCGGCGCGTGGTGCCCGAGGCGCTGTCCCACGCCGACGTGGACGCCGGGCAGATCGCCGCCGTCGGGATCGCCAACCAGCGGGAGACCACCGTGCTCTGGGACCGGCGGACCGGTGCCCCGCTGGGGAGGGCGATCGTCTGGCAGGACACCCGCACCGCTCCGCTCGTCGACGAGCTGAGGGACCGGCCCGGGGACGAGTTCTTCCTCGAACGCTGCTGCCTGCCTCCCTCGACCTACTTCTCCGCGCCCCGGATCCGCTGGCTGTTCGATCACATCGGCGGGCTGGAGCAGCGTGCCCGGGACGGCGAGGTGCTGTTCGGCACGGTGGAGAGCTGGCTGGTCTGGAACCTCACCGGTGGAACGGCCGGCGGCCTGCACATCACCGACGCGACCAACGCCAGCCGCACCATGCTCATCGACATGCGGACGCTGACCTGGGACGGCGAACTCATGGAGTTCTTCGGAGTCCCGCGCCAGATGCTGCCGGAGATCAGGCCGTCGGCCGACACCTACGGCGAAGCCCGCTCCGTGCTCCCAGGGGTCCCCATCACGGCCGCCCTCGGCGATCAGCAGGCGGCCCTGTTCGGGCAGACCTGCTTCTCGCCCGGCGAGGCCAAGTGCACCTACGGGACGGGCAGTTTCCTGCTGATGAACACCGGCACCGATGCCGTCCGCTCCCGCCACGGGCTCCTCACCACCGTCGCCTACAAGATCGGGCAGCAGCCCGCCGTCTACGCCCTGGAGGGGCCGATCGCCGTCACCGGCTCGCTCGTGCAGTGGTTCCGCGACCGACTGGGCCTGATCAGCAGCGCACCCGAGATCGAGACCCTGGCGCGCACCGTCGAGGACAACGGCGGCTGCTACATCGTCCCCGCGTTCTCCGGCCTGTTCGCACCCCGCTGGAGGAGCGACGCCCGTGGCGTCATCGTCGGCCTCACCTCGTACATCACCAAGGGCCATCTGGCGCGAGCCGTCCTGGAGGCCACCGGCTGGCAGACCCGGGAGGTCGTCGACGCCATGAACGCCGATTCCGCGCTCGCCCTGAAACAGCTCAAGGTGGACGGAGGCATGACGTCCGACAACCTGCTCATGCAGTTCCTCGCCGACGTGCTCGACGTTCCGGTGGTACGGCCCATGGTCGCCGAGACGGTCTCTCTCGGCGCCGCCTACGCCGCGGGCCTCGCGGCCGGCTACTGGCCCGACATGGAGGTCCTGCGCCGCAACTGGCATCGGGCCGCCCAGTGGCTGCCGGCCATGGACCCCGGACGGCGGGAGCGCGAGTACGACTGCTGGCGACGAGCCGTCGAGCGGTCCCTGGGATGGATCCAGCCGCCGAAGCGGTCCTGACACCCCGCTCCCCGGTGTCTGTGAAGGCGCCCCGCTGACCGCTCAGTCCGAGATCACGGCGGTGCGGTGGACCCACTCGGTTCCGTGTGCCGCCTGGTGCATGAAGGCGGCGACGTCGGCCCGGCTGATCGTCGGGTCGCCCCTCATCGGCAGCCGGTCGGCCGCGCGGTACGCACCCCTGGCCGGGCCGTGGGTCAGCCTCGTCGGGTAGACCAGGGTCCAGTCCAGCCCGCTGGAGCGGATGCGCTCGTCGGCGATCTCCTTGTTCGCGTAGAGGGACCGCAGGAGCGTGGCGTACTTCAGTTTCTGCGGCAGGCTCGACCACGGGAAGGTGTGGCCGACGCCGAAGGACGACAGCCACACCAGGCGGGATACGCCCGCTTCCCGCGCCGCGGCGATCACGGCCGCCGAAGAGCGGGTGAAGAAGTCGTCGGCGACCACAGAGCGGCCGCGGCCGAGGGCGGAGATGACGGCGTCCTGCCCGGCCGTGGCGGCGGAGACGTCGCGGGGCGATGTCGCGTCGCCGGTCGCCACGGTGACCTGGTCCGCCAGGTCGCCCAGCGCCGCCGGGTCACGGACGAAGGCGGTGACCTGATCGCCCGATCGGAGGGCCACGTCGACGACATGACGACCGGTCGGGCCGGTCGCACCGAGGATCAACAGCTTCATGACAGGGGCGCCTTTCGTCTACGGGGCCGGGCGGGGCCCGCGCCGGGCGAGGCCCAGCTGGGACAGGGATCCGGTGCCCGGGAGGGCCAGGACCACCGCCGCCGCGCGGGCGCCGCGCCCGCGCGCGGTCGGTTGCGGGTCACCACTGGCTGACGAGCGGAGAGTCCGGTTCGTACTGCCGCCAGGCGTCGGCGAGACGCGCGAGGCGGGTGGGGGCGGCGATGCCGCGCACCGTGGCGATCCTGCCGTCGGCGACGTCGAACGTCACGGCGCCGGCGACCCGGTCGCCGACCACGAAGAGGAGGGCGGGGGCGCCGTTGACGAGCGCGTAGTGAATGGCGGACGTGCCGCCGGCGAGTCGCTGTTTCGCGGCTGTGGGCTTGAAGCCGGCGCGTGCGACGGCGGCGATGCGCTCCGGAGTGTCGTACCGCAGCAGCGTCCTGGTGAGGCCGGCGCCGTCGGAGATCGCGGTCGCGTCGTCGGTGAGCAGCGCCACCAGCCGTTCGGTGCGGCCGGACGAGGCGGCGGCGAAGAACTCCTCGACGACCCTGCGGGCGGATGCCGGGTCGACCTCGCCGGCGCCGAGGCGGCGCGCGGCGGTGACGCGGTGCCGGGCCCGGTGGAGGTGTTGCTGGCTCGCGGACTCCGAGATGTCGAGGATCTCGGCGATCTCGGCATGGCTGTGCGAGAACGCTTCGCGCAGGACGTAGACGGCCCGCTCCAGGGGCGACAGGCGCTCCAGGAGGGTCAGCACGGCCAGGGAGACCGACTCGCGCTGCTCGAAGGTGTCGGCCGGGCCCAGCATCGGGTCGCCGTCGAGGAGCGGTTCGGGCAGCCAGGCGCCGACGGCGCGTTCGCGGCGGGCCCGTGCCGAGCGGAGCCGGTCGAGGCACAGGTTGGTGACGACCTTGGTCAGCCATGCCTCCGGCACCGTGATCCGCTGCCGGTCGGCGGCCTGCCAGTGCAGGAACGCGTCCTGCATGGCGTCTTCGGCGTCGGCGGCGGAGCCCAGCAGACGGTACGCCAGCGAGGCCAGCCGGTTCCGGCTGGCCTCGAACCGGCTGGTGTCGAAGCGATCGCTCGTGGTGTCGTCCACGCGGACCACCCTAGTAGGCGGCGGCAAGGCTAGGCGGTCAGGCGGTCAGGCGGCCGGTGGCGGCCGTCACGGCGGGCGCGCCCGTCGCGGCGGCCAGGCGGCGCCTGCGCTTGGGCAGGCAGAAGGTCGGGTGCGAGGTGGCCCACAGCGAGGTCTTGAGGATGCCGGACTTGATCCGCGCGGCCTTCCGGCCGCCGAGGTACTTCGGCTTCGCCCGCTCTTCGCCGTCGACCATCTGCAGGATTCCGTCCCGCCGCCCGAGGCTGATGTGGTTGCCCGGGTAGACCAGCTTGGTGTGGGGGATCCTACGGCCCGTCAGGTGTCCCACGATGGCGTCGATCGCCTGCTTGCTGGTGTAGCCGGCCGAGGCGCAGGACATCGGCAGCGGCCGGCCGTTGTCGCCGATGGCGTAGGCGCTGTCGCCGGCGGCGTAGACGTTCGGGTGCGAGACCGACCGCATGGTGCGGTCGACCACGATCCGGCCGTCCCCGGTGACCTCCAGCCCGCCGGCGGCGGCGATGGGGCTGACCGCGAACCCGGCCGTCCACACGGTCGCGTCGGATGCCAGGGCGGTGCCGTCGGCGCACAGCACCCGCGTCGCTTCGACGGCTTCGACGCTGATGTGCTCCAGGACCGTGATGCCCAGCCGGTCGCAGGCCCGGCGCAGATGGCCGCGGGCCCCGGCGGAGAGCCGGGCGCCCAGCTCGCCGCGCGCGACCAGCGTCACCGACAGCCGGGGCCGGGATTCGGCGATCTCGGTCGCGGTCTCGATGCCGGTCAGCCCGTCGCCGACGACCAGCACACTCCCGCCTTCACCCCGCCTGTCCAGGCCGTCCAGGCGCTCGCGCAGGCGCAGCGCCGACGGCCGGCCGGCGACGTCGAAGGCGTGCTCGGCGACACCGGGGACGCCGTGGTCGGCGACGTGGCTGCCGAGCGCGTAGAAGAGCGTGTCGTAGCCGAGTTCGCCGCCGCCGTCGGAGTCGGCCACGGCGACGATCCGGCGCTCGGGGTCGACGGCGGTGACCCGGGCCAGGCGCAGCCGTATCCCCGTGCCCGCGAAGACGTCGGCGAGCTTCCGCGTCTCGACCTCCTGGCCGGCCGCGAACTGGTGCAGCCGCAGCCGCTGGACGAACTCGGGCACGGCGTTGACCACGGTGATCTCGGTGTCCGCCCGGGACAGCCGGCGGGCCAGGTTCCCGGCCACGTAGGCCCCGGCGTAGCCGGCGCCGAGGACGACGATGCGGTGCTTCATGTGATGCTCCTGTCGAATCGCTTGCTCCCTCGCTGTGTTGAGCGGGGCAGCGCCCCGATTGCTGACAGATACCGCGTGTGACATGGGTCACAGTGTCGTACCCGATGGGGCCCCGACGGTGGGCGGCGAACGATCGAGGCGGCCATCGGGTTCCATCTCACGACCGTGTCCACCAACACAGTCGATCGACATGTTCGACTGACAAAGTCGAGGGTACGTTGGTCGGCGACCGCTGGTGTGAAACGAAAGGCACGCTCATGACCCAGGTGTCCGTCGGTGCGGCGCGGGCGATCCCCGAGCGTCCCCCGCTGCCCCTCGCAGGCCATGCCTTCAGCATTCCGACCGGTGCGGACGGCCTGGTCCACCTGATGAAGGAGTTCAGGGAGTTCGGCCCCGTGTACCGACTGCGGGTCTTCGGGAAGGACACCGTCATGATCGGCGGGCTGGACCTGGTGACCGAACTGTCGGACGGGACCCGCTTCCGCAAGAACGTCCACCCGGATCTGGTCGAGATCCGCGCTCTGGCCGGGGACGGCCTTTTCACCGCCTACGACCACGAACCGAACTGGCGCAAGGCGCACGACATCCTCCTGCCCGCGTTCTCGCTCGGTGCGATGCGCCGCTACCACGCCCCCATGCTCCAGGCCGCCCGCTCGCTGATCCGCACCTGGGACCGGCTCGCCGGTGTGCGCTCGGTGGACGTGCCCGACGAGATGACCCGGCTGACCTTCGACACGATCGGCCTGTGCGGTTTCGGCCACGACTTCCAGTCCTTCCGCCGCGACGACCCGCACCCGTTCGTCGAGGCGATGGCGAGGGCGCTCGCGTTCGTCCAGGAGAAGGGCGAGTCCATCCCCGGCTCCGAGCTGTTCAAGCGGAAGAAGACCGAACAGTTCCGCAGGGACGTCGACCTGATGACGAGCCTCGTCGACGACGTGATCAGGCGGCGCCGCGCCTCGGGCGACACGGGCACGGACGACCTGATGGGGCTGATGCTGCACACCCAGGACCCGGTGACCGGCGAGCCCCTGGACGACCTGAACATCCGCCACCAGGTCATCACGTTCCTCATCGCCGGCCACGAGACCACCAGCGGCGCGCTCTCCTTCGCCTTGTACCACCTGACCAAGCACCCGGCGGTACTCGCCCGCGCCCAGGCCGAGGTCGACGCCCTGTGGGGCGACACGGACGAGCCCGATCCCGAGTACGGCGACATCGGCAAGCTCACCTACATCCGCCGGGTACTCAACGAGAGCCTGCGGTTGTGGCCGACGGCTCCCGCGTTCGCCGTCGAACCCGTCGAGGACACCGTCATCGGCGGCACATACCCCGTACGCAAGGGCGAATCGCTGATGGTGCTCGTCTCGGCCCTCCACCGCGACTCCGTCTGGGGGGAGAACGTCGAGTTGTTCGACCCCGAGCGCTTCACCCCCGAGCGTGAGGCGGCCCGCCCGGTCCACGCCTTCAAACCCTTCGGCAGCGGCGAACGGGCCTGCATCGGCCGCCAGTTCGCCCTCCACGAGGCCACCTTGCTGCTCGGTCTGCTGCTCCACCGCTACCGCCTGATCGACCACACCGACTACCAGCTGAAGATCAAGTCGACGCTGACCATCAAGCCCGACGGGTTCAGCCTCCGGCTCGCTCGCCGCACCAGCCGCGAACGGCGGCCGCCCGCCGCGCTGGAGAACCCCGTCGGCACCGGCCGGGAAGCGGCCGTCGCCCGCCGCGCGAGCGGCACCGCGCTGACCCTGCTGCACGGCTCCAACCTCGGCACCTGCGCGGGCATCGCCCGTGATCTGGCGGCGGACGGCGGCGACCACGGCTTCACCTCGTCCGTCGCCCCGCTCGACGGCCACACCGGCATGCTGGCCGACGCCCAGGGCCCCGTGGTCATCGTGGCCGCCTCCTACAACGGCCGGCCCACCGACGACGCCGCCCGGTTCGTCGCCTCCCTGGAAGACCTCGCCCCCGGCTCGCTCGACGGGCTGCGGTATGCCGTCCTCGGCGTCGGCGACCGCAACTGGGCCGCCACCTACCAGCGCGTCCCCACCCTCATCGACGAACGCCTCGCCGCCGCCGGCGCCGTCCCCCTGCTGGAGCGCGGCAGCGCCGACGCCGCCGGCGACTTCGCCGGAACGGTGGACCGGTGGACCGGCGACCTGTGGACGGCCCTGCTGAGCGAGTACGGCGAGCCGGTCGCCGGCGTCGTGGCCCACTCCGCACCGGAAGAAGGGCAGGGCCTGTACGAACTGGAAGACGCGTCCGCGTCCGTCACCGGGGGCCTCGCCGCCCGGTACGGGGTCCAGCCGATGGAGGTGCTCGAAGCCGGGGAACTGGTCGACACGACCCACGAGCTCGGCCGTTCCAAGCGGTTCCTCCGCCTGCGGCTGCCCGAAGGCGTCACCTACCGCACCGCCGACCACCTCGCCGTCCTCCCGAGCAATCCCGAGGCCCTCGTTCGGCGGGTGGCCGACCGCTTCGGCCTCGACCTCGACCGCACCGTCCGGCTCCGCGCCCGCCGCCGGCCCCGCGACACCCTGCCCGTCGACCGGCCGCTGACCCTGCGCCGCCTGCTCGCCGACTTCGTGGAACTCCAGGACGCGGCCACCCGGGAGCAGGTCGCCGTGCTCGCCGAGCACACCTCCTGCCCACCCGAGAGACGGCCGCTCGCCGCCCTCGCCGCCGCCGGTCCCGACACCTTCCGCGAGCGGGTGACCGCCGCCGGACTCGGCGTCCTGGACCTCCTGGAGCGGTACCCCGCCTGCGAACTGCCCTTCGAGCGCTTCCTGGAACTGCTGCCCGTGCGACGCCCCCGGCACTACTCGATCTCCTCGTCCGCCGTGGCCCAGCCGGGCGAGGTGGACCTGATGGTGTCGCTGCTCGCCGCACCACACCGGTCAGGGGAGGGCACCTTCCGGGGTGTCGCCTCGCACCACCTCCAGACCGTCCGCGCCGGTGACACCCTCCAGGCGCGGGTCCTCCCGTGCGGTGATGCCTTCCGCCTCCCCGAAGACACCTCCGTGCCGGTCATCCTGGTGAGCGCGGGCACCGGCCTCGCGCCCTTCCGCGGCGCGGTCCTCGACCGGCACCACACCGGATCGACCGGCACGCTGCTGTGCTACTTCGGCTGCGACCACCCTGACGTGGACTACCTGCACCGAGCGGACTTCGAGGCAGCGGAGGCCGCCGGCGCGGTCAGCATGCGCCCCGCCTTCACGCACGCGCCCGTCGACGGCGCCCGCTTCGTCCAGGACCGGATCACCCGCGAGAGCGACGAGGTCTGGGCCGTGCTGGAGGCGGGCGGCCGCGTCCACGTCTGCGGCGACGGCCACCGTATGGCCCCGGCCGTCCGCGAAGCTTTCATGACGGTCCACCGCGAGCACACCGGCGCGAGCGAGGAGGAGGCCGCCGCCTGGCTGGCGGGCCTCGTCGGGACCGGCCGGTACGTCGAGGACGTCTGGGCCGGCTGAGCGCCCCGCGCGTCGAACGGAGACGGCCGTGGGCGCGCCCTTCCGGGGGCGCGCCCGCAGCCGTTGCCGTCCGGTTTCAGGCGAGCGGGATGTCCGGAAGGTCGAGGCGCCCCTTGGCCAGGGCCACGGTCCCCGCCACGAGAGCCCGCAGGCCCGTGTGCTCGGCGGCCTCGTCCGGAAGGCACAGGACCTGCAGGGTGAGTCCGTCGACCCCGGAGAGGAAGAACCGGGCGACCGTCTCCGCAGGTGCGGCCAGTTCCTGCCCGGTCCTGTCCGCCGTCTCCGTGATCAGCTGTGCGGTCACCTCGACGACCCGCTGGTAGTGACCCCGGAGGGCCTCGCTCAGACCGGGCACCCGCAGGGCGAACATGGTCAGTTCGCTGAGCAGCTGGTGATGCGACGCCGGCTCGCGCATGCTGCCCCACAACGCCCCCGCCAAGGCGCTGAACGTCTCGTCGAACCCCGCACCCTCCGGTGCCGCCCGCTGCACCCGCGCGACCAGGTCGTCGGTGATCTGGTCCATGACCGCGCGGTACAGGCCCTCCTTCGTACCGAAGGTGTAGTGGACCGTGGCCTGCGCGACGCCCAGTTCCGCGGCGATGGCGCGGGTACTCCCGGCAGCGACCCCCTCCCGGGTCATGAGGTCGATGGCCGCCTTGATCAGCTGGGGGCGGCGCTCAGCCGCGGAAACATGTGCCACATCGGTCACTATATCGACTGAGTCACACGACCAAGTCGTGATCGCCTTCTCGTGGCGGGCACACGCCTGCTTCACGGTGAGGCGGTGGGCGCCGGCGACGCGGCCGCCGTCGAGGTGCTGCTCGGCCGTACGCCCGCAGTCGGCGACCGGTTGACGGAACGACGCGCCGGTGCGGTGCGTCAATGGGCGGACGAGTGCCGCCGAACCGTTACGCCACCACCGCCCGCGGTCATGGCTCAGGCGATCCCTGTCCCCGTCTCCCGGAGGTCCTCATGCCCGACCAGCCGCCCGTTCCCGGCGCCCCCGCCCCCGAGCCCCCCTCGCGGACCGAGCCCGCCGAGGTGCGAGGCCCGCTGCCGCCCAAGGCGGACCAGACGGGACCGGAGACGGTCAGCCCGACCGGGCAGACCACCGACGCCGACCCCTCGCGGAGCGCGCAGGCCGGTCCCTACCTCACCACCGCCCAGGGCACCCGCCTGTACGACACCGACCACTCCCTCAAAGCCGGCCCGCGCGGGCCCGTCCTGCTGCAGGACCACCACCTGCGCGAGAAGATCACGCACTTCGACCACGAACGCATTCCGGAGCGCGTGGTCCACGCTCGCGGCGCCGCCGCCCACGGAGTCTTCCGGGGCTACGGAACGGCGGCCGGGGTGTGCCGGGCCGCCTTCCTCGGCAAGGACACCGAAACCGCCGTCTTCGTCCGCTTCTCCACCGTGCTGGGCTCCCGGGGCTCGGCGGACACCGTACGGGACACCCGGGGCTTCGCCACGAAGTTCTACACCAGCGAGGGGGTCTTCGACCTCGTCGGCAACAACATCCCCGTCTTCTTCATCCAGGACGCGGTGAAGTTCCCCGATGTCATCCACGCGGGCAAGCCGCACCCCGACCGCGAGATCCCCCAGGCACAGAGCGCCCACGACACCTTCTGGGACTTCGTCACCCTCCACACGGAAGCCACGCACCACACCCTGTGGAACATGTCCGACCGAGGCATCCCCCGCTCCTTCCGCATGATGGAGGGCTTCGGCGTCCACACCTTCCGCCTCGTCAACGCCGACGGCACCACCACGCTGGCCAAGTTCCACTGGAAGCCCAGGCTCGGCGTGCACTCCCTGCTCTGGGAGGAGGCGCAGATCATCGGCGGCGTCGACCCCGACTTCCACCGCCGCGACCTGGCCGACGCCATCGAAGCGGGCGCGTACCCGCAATGGGAGCTGGCGATCCAGACGTTCCCCGACACCCCGGAGCAGACCTTCGAGGGCATCGACCTGCTGGACCCGACCAACATCGTCCCCGAGGAGCTGGCCCCGGTACAGCCGATCGGCCTGCTCACCCTCAACGCGAACCCCTCGAACTTCTTCGCCGAGACCGAGCAGGTCGCCTTCCACCCCGGACACCTGGTGCCCGGCATCGACATCACCGACGACGCCCTCCTCGCCGGCCGGCTCTTCTCCTACCTGGACACGCAGATCAGCCGCCTCGGCGGCCCCAACTTCTCCCAGATCCCCGTCAACCGCCCCCATGCCTCCGTCAACGACATGCTGCGCGACGGCCTCCACCAGACCGCCGTCCACCGGGGCGTAGCCCCCTACCGGCCCAACTCGCTCGACGGAGGCTGCCCCTTCCTGGCAGGCGCCGACACCGCCGCCTATATCGAGGCCCCGGTGGCCGTGCCCGCCGCCCACAAGGTTCGCGAGGCGCCCGAGTCCTTCGCCGACCACTTCAGCCAGCCGCGCCGCTTCTGGCTCAGCATGTCCGACGTCGAGCGGGAGCACATCGCCGCCGCCTACACCTTCGAGCTCGGCAAGTGCTACGAACAGGCCGTCAAAGAGCGGGCGTTGGGGGTGCTGGCCAACATCGACCCGGAACTCTGCGGACGGGTGGCGGCCGGACTGGGCCTGCCCGCCCCGCATCCCACCGTGCCGCTCACCGGCGTCGAACCGAGCCCCGCGCTGTCCCAGACGGGCGCCACCTGGCCGGTCCAGGGCCGGATCCTGGGCATCGTGACGGGCCGGGACGGCGACCTGGACGGCGTACGGGCGGTCCGCCAGGGAGCCCTGGACGCGGGACTCGTCCCGCTCGTCGTCGCCCCGGCGGGCGGCACTCTCGGCACGGACGAGGAGCCCGTCACCGTCCAGCGCACGTTCGCCACGGCACGGTCGACCGAGTTCGACGCCCTCCTGCTGGCCGGCAACCCCGGGTACGGAGCGGACGCGCGGGAGGCCGGTGCCGGGAAGACCGGCGACGACCCGAGGGTGCTGCTCATGGTGTCGGAGGCATACCGCCACGCCAAGGCCATCGGCTGCTGGGCGGGCGCCGACACCGTACTGGACGCGGCAGGGGTACCGGCCGGAGCTCCCGGCGTGATCCGCGCCGGCACCGGTGAGGAGGCGCTCACCGACGTGCTCGGCCTCCTCGGCCGCCACCGGGTCTGGGACCGCTTTCCGGCAGCATGACCGGTGCCCGCGCGTGCGGCTCCGCGTACCCGCCGCGCGGCCGCACCCCGCTCCACAGCCGCCCCCGCCCCCGCCGCCGGAAGCCGCACGCGCCGGAAGCCGCCGTCCGGCGGCGGGGACCGGCTACCCGTTCAGGACCCCGGTCGGCGAGCGGCGCGGAGCTGACCGGTTCGACCCGGTGCTCTCCCGTACGAGCAACCGGTAGTCCGCGGCCACCTCCCGTACCTCCGCGCGTCGCCGGCCGATGCGCCGGGCGCCGTTCAGTTGGGCGTCCAGCATGTCCACGGCGACCTGGGCGATCTGTGCCTTGTCCGGGGAGATGGTGGTGAGGGTGGGGGTGCTGTAGCGGCCGTCCTCGATGTCGTCGAAGCCGGCCAGCGCGATGTCCTGCGGCACGCGCAGTCCGGAGGACAGCGCGGTGCGCAGAGCGCCCAGGGCCAGCAGGTCGTTGAAGCAGAAGACGGCCTGCGGAGGTTCCGCCAGCTCCAGCAGCTGCCGCATCATCCGTGCACCGTCGGCACGGTGGTAGGTCGGGGTCGGCGGTGCCAGGATCTCGTCGTAGGGCAGGGCCGCTGCCTCCAGGGCCTCGCGGTAGCCGGCCAGACGCAGGTGTGCGGTGTTCGCGCTGGGGTTGTCCTGCCTGCCGATGGCGGCGATCCGGGTGTGACCGCCCGCGATCAGGTGCTCGGTGACGTCCCGAGCGGCACGTTGGTTGTCGATGGCCACGTGGTGGGTCGGACCGTCCAGCACACGTTCACCGAGCAGCACCAGCGCCGTGGTGTCCGTGCGGGCGGCCAGCTCGTCGCCGCCCACCGCGATCGGGCTGAAGATCAGCCCGTCGATGCGCTGTTCCCGTATTCCGTCCGGGGCGCGTGCGACGCCGGCCGGCAGTGTCACGCGCCACCGGCCCGACGGAACACCCAGGAGCTCTGGTTCATGCCCACGGCCCGCCTCACCCTGGACCCGGCCTTCCCGGTCGGGACCGTTGACCGACGACTGTTCGGCTCGTTCGTCGAGCACATGGGCAGGTGCGTCTACTCCGGCGTCTACGAGCCACGCCAACCCGTGGGCCATGCCCGACACCGGTCAGGCGGACGAGGAACAGGGCGAGGCCGGGGCCGTGGCCCTCGCGGACAGCGGCAGCCGACCCCTCACGTTCGGTGCCGCAGGGGCGGATGGAGGTTGGCCCGGGACGGGTCACCGTCGTAGTGCGCCAGCAGCCGGTGATCCATCACCTTCCTCCACAGCGGCGGGAGCCAGGCCAGCACGATCATGGTGGCGTAGCCCGAGGGGAGCTGGGGCGCCTCGTCGAAGTGGCGGAGAGTCTGGTAGCGGCGCAGCGGATTGGCGTGGTGGTCGGAGTGCCGCTGCAACTGGAAGAGGAACAGGTTGCTGACCGTGTTGTCGCTGTTCCAGCTGTGGCGGGGGGCTACTCGCTCGTAGCGCCCGTCCGGCCGCCGCTGCCGCAGCAGTCCGTAGTGCTCCAGATAGTTGACCGTCTCCAACAGACAGAAGCCGAGCACCGCTTGCAGCAGCAGGTAGGGCAGGACCCGCCAGCCGAACGCCGCGGTGAGCACGGTGAACAACGCGGCCGAGAGCGCCCACGCGGACAGGATCTCGTTGTGTGGGCTGAGCACCGGACGTCTCCGGCGGCTCAGCCGGCGCCGTTCGAGGTCCCAGGCCGAGCGCAGACTGCCCAGGACCGTGCGTGGCAGGAAACGCCAGAAGCTCTCGCCCATGCGGCTGCTCGCGGGGTCCTCCGGCGTGGCGACCCGCACGTGGTGGCCGTGGTTGTGCTCGACGCAGAAGTGTCCGTACCACGTCTGCGCGAGCGCCATACGGCTCAGTCGCCGCTCCAACTGCTCGCGCTTGTGACCGAGTTCGTGGGCCGTGTTGATGGCGACGCCCGCCACGACGCCCGTCGTCACGGCGAGCCCCAGGCTGTCGGTGACCGACAGCCGGCCGGTCGCCCACTGGCCGCAGGCCCATACCAGGGCGCCGAACTGGAGCGGCAGGTACAGGTAGGTGCACCAGCGGTAGTAGCGATCGGCCTCCAGGCGCGGCATGGCCTCGTCGGGAGGGTTGGCGCCGTCCCGCCCGGTCAGCCAGTCGACGAGCGGGACGACGCCGAAGGCGAAGAACGGGCCCCACCACCAGAAGAGGCCGATCTCTGTGAGGGAGACGAGGCCGCCCGCCTGGAAGGGAAGGGTCGGTACGGCGAGGGCGAGCAGCCACAGAGGACGTTTGGGATCCCGCCAGGCGCGGGCATCGTTGGGCGCTGGCTCCATGAGGGCTCCTTGACGAGGGCGTACACGCTTCCGCCGCACCGGTCGGGGAACGGCGGAAGCGTGTATCGGGGGTGGGCCGACAGTGCCACGGGGAGCAGAGCGCTGACAAAGGGGGCACCGTGTAAACGTTCTGATGGTAAGTCAGGTGATTCGGCGGGTCGGGGCGGCCGCGTGCGGGCACGGGTCGATGGCACACTGCCGGTGTGCGCAACCACCGTCCGCCCGTCCCACCCGGGGCCCGCCCCGATCCGCCCCGGGTGGCATGGCGCAAGCAGATGCGGCAGCGGGTGCTCGAACAGGCCCGTGCCCTCGCCGCCGAGGGCGGCTGGGACCGGGTCCGGGTGGCCGATCTCGCGCTGCGGGCGGATGTTTCCCGGCCCTCGATCTACAAGGAGTTCGGTGACCGCGCGGGCATCGCGCAGGCACTGGTGCTGCGCGAGACGGAGGACTTCCTGCGGGGTCTCGCCGCGGTGCTGGACGAGCGCCGGGACGACCTCGCCGCCGCGTTGCGGGCCGCGGTCGCCCACGCCCTGACCGAGGCGGGCACCAACCCCTTCGTCGGTGCGGTGCTGACCGCGGCCCGCGGCGGTACGGACGCGCTGCTGCCGTTCCTCACGAGCAGACCCGAACCGGTCTTCACGAGCTCCTCGCGTCTGCTGGCGCACTGGCTGGGCGAGGCGGTGCCGGGGGTGGCGGAGGAACGCCGTCTGGAGGCGGCCGATCTCGCCGTTCGTCTGACGATCAGCCACATGCTGCTGCCCTCCGAGCTGACTGCGGACGCGCCCGACCGTGTCTCACGCGCCGCCTGCGCGGTGCTGGGCCTGCCGCCCGGCCGCTGACCGGGCCGGGCCGGGGCGGGCCGGGGCGGGGCGGGGCCGAGCGGGTCAGAACGGCCCGCCCGGTCGGCCCGTCGGCGAAACGCCACAGGCACCGGCCGCGACACGCTCATGTGACCGGCTGCCGGCTCACACCAGGCCGATGCGCTGGGCGACGTCCTCCGCCGTGCGGAGGTGTTCATGAGCCGCCTCACCCAGGGTCTCGACCACTCCGGCAACCACCGTCTCGATCAGGGCGAGCGTGGGCACGAGACTGTCGTAGGGGGGGGAGGGAGCCGTCACCCGGCAGGGCAGCACGACATCGGCTCGGCTGGACACGGGGGACAGCCAGGTGTCGGTGAAGAGCAGCACTCCGCCTCCCCGTTCCCGGACCAGGACCACCGACCTGGACCAGCGCCTTCGTCGTGGGGATGCGCCGTTCGGGTGAGGAGGAAACGATCCGCTGCCTGGTTGGGGGTGATGCGGTGTGGGCGGGGCCGGGAGCATGTGAGTGCTCGCCGGTTGCGGAACCTGCCCCCGGGGTCCTCGTGCGCTGCCCTTCTGGCGAGCGGCCCGTTCCCGTAGTTCGAGGAAGGATGCGCTGTGCCGCTGACTGCCCAGTATGTTGCCCAGGAGCTCGAGGCCGCGAGCAAGGTGGGTGACCAGGAGGCCGACGAGCTGGTCTCGGAGCTGATCGACAACAAGGAGATCGACGGGGTCAACGCCCTATTTCGTACGATCGCCACCCTCAAGCCCGGCCAGGACCACTCGAACCTGCCGCCCAAGCTCGCCGCGTTCCTCAAGAGCTGCGAGGCGGACCCGCCGGGCTGGACGAACGCCGACGTAAAGGCTGCGGAGAAGTTCTTCGACCGCCACCGCGGAGAGGTCGCCATGCTCCAGGGCACGGTCGGCCTGATCGGCACCTACCTGTCCCCGACCGGCGCGTTCACCCTGCGCTCCACCGGCCGCCTCGGCGGCGTCGAGGGGCCCGGCCGACGGTTGTCGCAGTCCTCGCGGCTGTTCGTCGACATGGACAAGAACGGTGCTTACACCGACGGCACGCTGAGGGCGAACGTCACCAAAGTCCGCCTGGTCCACGCCTCCGTGCGCCAGCTGCACAAGAAGTCCGGTGAGTGGGACTACGCCAAGTGGGGGGAGCCGGTGTCCCAGAAGTACACCACCGGTGCCGCCTGCGTCTTCTCCGTCCAGGTCCTGCAGGGCATGCGCAACCTCGGTCTGGATGTCTCCAAGGACGACGCGCACGGCTTCATGTGCGCGTGGCACTACGTCAACCACTACCTGGGCACCCCGGAGAAGTGGGTGCTGCCCAAGGACGCCGACGAGGTGGACCGGCTGTGGACCCAGGAGCGCGACAAGGAGTGGAAGAAGACCGACGACGGGGTCTTCATGACCAAGCAGGCCGTCGACTACTACAAGAAGTTCTTCCCCGGCCCCTCCCATGACGCGTTCATCGCCATGGTCCGCACCGCGCTGACTGACAAGTACGCGGACATGGCCGGCCTGCCCGACAGCGTCCTGGCCACCGCGGGCAAGCCGCTCGCCGCCGGCCACAAGCTCGCCAGCGGGCTCGGCGGCGGCCTGTTCGGCGCAGGAGCGGAGAAGGCCACGGGGGTCAACCCCTACAAGGACATTCTCGGCATCGCCTCGACCGCCTTCCGCGACATGGAGAAGGCGGCCCTGACCCAGGGGCAGGACGACCAGCCGCAGATGCATCAGGAACTGAACGACAACCGCTGACGACCCTGTCGGTACCCGGCCGCAGCAGAACTCGTCCAAACCCTGGCCCTATGAGCACGGCCCGGCCGACTGGGCGGTTGCAGGACTTCCCACGGCAGCGCAGGGATCAACCCACTCCGGGTGAGCCCCTGCGCTGCTGCGCCGACGCCTCATGCCGACCGGTCATCGATGTGAAGGCGGAGGGCGGTTGACGCGCCCTGTGGCTCCGTTCACGAGTTTCGGCTCTGGCTCGACTTCTGTGGAACCCGCGGCCCAAGGTGCTCCGTGCTGGGTCGTCAGCCCCACAGCCCCACAGCGCTGCGGCGCCGCGGCGTCGGGTGACCTGACAGAGTGGAGCACATGGACTGCGTCTTCTGCCAACTCATCCGTGCAGGGGTCGGCTTCCCGCCCGGGGGAACCGCGCACCCGGGACTTCGACGGGTACGGGGCCGAGGCCGGCTCCGCTCGCGGGCGGGAGCCGAGCGGTCAGGCGGGGACAGGCGCGTCCTCCACGTCTGTGGTCTCTTCGCCCCGCTCGTCTTCCGCTGAACTCCTTCCGGACCTTGAGGACACCGAACCCGCGCCGTGAGCGCCTCGACCACGGAGGCCATGACCGGGTCGCCGCCCGGTGACCAGCGTGCAGGCAGGTGGGAGCCGAGGCGAAGGAGACGTGCAGGGACCAGGTGCCGTCGGCCTCGGCGCGGATGGCCCGGCGGCATGGACAAGACGTCACCAGGCTGTACGCGCATCCGATGCACCGCGTCGGGTCGAGGGCCCTGCCGGATCCGGCGTGGGGTGCAGGTCCAGCATCATGTCGAGCGACAGGGAACCGTCCGCCTCGGTGAAGAAGCCGACCGATTGGAAGCCGTTCTTCTCGTAGTAGCGGATGGCGCGGGGGTTGTCGGCGCGGACGCCGCCCCACAGGATGATTCTCGTCCTGCCGAGCAGTCGTGCGACCTCCGTGACAAGCGGGAAGGCGAGCGTCCCGACGCCTCGGCCCTGGTAGTCGTCAGCCAGAGTGGGGCCGAAGCGGCAGTCAGTCGTCTCGGTGAGGCGGATGCCCGCGTCCTGGTAGCGCGCGATGTCCGCAGGAGTCAGAGCGAGGCTGAATTCGAGAAGGCCGACGATCCTGCCGGACGGGACGTCCTCGAGCACCAACCTGAGCTTGTCGTAGCGCGCGATCGCGTCACACAGCTCCCGGGCGGTCGCGAGATCGTACCCGTCGAACGTACTGAAGCGCCTCGATTCGGACGACAGGGCATCGAGGAACGCGCCCAATGGCCCCGTGTCGGCGTGCGTCAGGGGGCGGAGGATGACATCCGAACCGTCATGAGGTTGCAGACGACTCGTCAGGCGATGGGGATGCTCAGCAATCTCCGTCAGCGTAAGCACCCCAGCAGCCCCTCTCCGAACCGGCGCCGAGGAGACAACCTACCGGCTCCCCGACATTCCGTAAGAACGATCAATCCTTGCTGAGACGGCACCGTGATCCACATCGTCCGAGACGGCCGCCTTGAAGGTCTGACGGCGTGACCACCGTCGAGCTACACCGGCTTCCACGTCGCCCTGCGATCATGTGCGCATGGATACGGGGGAATCTCTTCAGGGCCGCCGCATGCCGGTCGTCTCTCGGCGGCGTCGATTCAGCTCTGCTCTTTCCTGGCTGGCGGCGATGCTGGCTGTGCTCGCCGCGCTGGCGGTAGTGGTCGTGGTGCTGCCTGGCCTTGTGGTGGAGCGCGATCTCGGTGGGGATCGGATCTCGGCCGCTGAACGGCTCGGAGCTGTGAACAACGTACGGACGACGCTCATACAGGCGGTCGGTGGTGCTGTGCTCCTCTTCGGCGCGTACTCCACCTGGCGGCAGTTGAGGGTCAACCAGGAGGGACTGAACGCCACACGGGAGGGGCACATCACCGACCGCTTCAGCAGGGCGGTCGACCAGCTCGGCAGCGAGAAGACGGATGTGCGGATCGGTGGGCTCTACGCCCTGTGGCGGATCGCGGACCATTCGGCTCACGACCGGGAGTCGGTCATCTCGATCAAGGCCGCGTTTCTCCGGACTCACCTGCCGTGGCCTGCGCAAGGGGAGGGCTCGCCGACGGCGGAAATGCCCATCAACTCCCTTCCTCCGCTGGAGAGTCGTGCCCCCGATGCCCAGGTGGCGCTCACCGGCCTCGGAGTCCTGTGCCAGGAACGCCAGCCCGGCTGGCTCAACGTCAGCTATACCGACCTGCGTCGAGCCGACTGCGATGGGCTGTGGCTGCATCACATCAATTTCGACGGCGCGTGTCTGGAAGCGGCGAGCATCTACCAGGTCAACCTGACCAAGGCGTCCCTGATCGCGGCCAACATGCGGCACGTGGAGCTCGGGACGTCGGTTCTCCGCCACAGCCGCTGCATCGAAGCCGACCTGCGCGGTGCTCGCATGGTCAGGGCCGACCTCCGCGAGGCCGACTTCTCCGGGGCCGACCTGCGGGAGGCGAATCTGCGCAAGGCGCGGGGCCATGGAACCAAGTTCACCGGCGCGGACCTGAGACTGGCTGACCTCCGAGGAACCGATCTCACCAGTGCCGACCTGACAGGAGCGAAGCTGGAGGGGGCCCTGGCAAGCGACGTCACCAGCTGGCCGACAGGCTTCGACATCCAGGCGGCCGGCGTCGTCGTGGACGAGGACCCCGGCGACGAGCCGAGCATCCTGCTGCACGCCGCTGCCATCGCGAGGAATGTCCCACCTCTGCACTCGGACTGATCTCCAACCGGGGTGGTCCGTCAGGCGGCTGCAGTGAGGGGTGGGCGGCCAGGACGTCGAGGGTGGCGGGCGCTTCGGTTGCGCCAGCGCAGGCAGGCGTGCAGGGCGCTTCTGTCCCTCCCGCTCGATCAGCCTGCGAACCCTGACCGGTGGTGCCACCCGCTTCCCTTGCTCGTTGGAAGCGTCGTCTCCTCGATCAGGCTCCGCACGACGGCCAGCCCCGCCGTACCGACGAGGAGCATCACGACACCGGGCAGCGCCGCGCACAGCCCCACACACGACGCCGGACAGTAAGCCGACGGACGGTTCCCGGCTCCGGAGGCAGGCTCAGGCGGTGGCCCACGCGCGGGTCACCGTGCGGCGGCATGACGGCGCTCCCTCACCCGTCCCACCAGGGTGAGCACGGCTACGGAGATGGTCGCCGCTGCCCCTGTGGCCAGCGCGTCCGCGATGTACCGGCCCAGCTCCGGCCGCAGGCTGTCGACGAGCGCGAACAGCACGGCAGCCCCCACAAGGCAGGCCGCGACCCCTGCCGGCCAGGAACGGTGGCGCGCCCAGAACCACTGCATGAGCCCGGCGCCGACGAGGGGAGCAACGGACAGTTGCGGCTCGTCAAGGGCCGCGCTCGCGGTGTACCCGAGGACGCTGACCGCCCAGCAGGCCGCAGCGACCAGCGCAGCCTCCCTCCATGAGCCGGATGGTCTCACGCCCGCCGCCTGCCCTTCACCCTGTCGAACACCTCGGCCACGGTCCCGAGCATCTGTCCCCCCCTCCCTTCACCTGTCACTTCTTGCGGGCCTCAGAACAGCAGGTCCCCCCGGCTCGTCATGATGGCTGTCCGGACATCGCCGCTCATCCATCGCGCACGGCAGTCGGCCTGCCCGGCTACTTTCCGGAACCCGGCAATGTGCGTGACGGCGGCCCTCGCCTCGTATCCTGCGAACAGCCTCGCATTCCGGTCGAGGCAGCATCTGGTGATCGCGCCGCTTGTGGACGTCTCCGAACGACATCGGTGTCGGCCCGATGACGATTGGCAGGTGCTGGCCCGGCCGAAGGCCGGATCATCAGCTGCCATATCCTGCCGCCGTGGCGAACTGGAAGCGGTCCTTTGCTGATGCGTTCTGGACCTGGGATCAGGTCCTGGGCGGGCAACGGCGTCCTTCCCGGATCCAGAAGTGGGTGGCCCGGCGCCCCATCGGCGCCGGTCTCTGCGCGGCAGTGCCCTTGACGATCCTCTGCTTGGCGCTGTCGCGGGAGGAGGAGCCCGACGACCTCCTGTTCGCTGTGTTCGCGGGGTTGGCCATGGGAGTGATCTTCGGTCTCACGGCCGTCGCGGAACGGCTCCGGCAGCGCAGGCTCAAGCGCCTGGGCATATGGGACGGATCCTGAGCAGGGTCCAGCGCGGCCTGCTCGGAAGACGTGCAAGGGCAGAGGGGAACAGGGCAGTGTCACGAAACCCCAGGCGCGAGTTCTTCGACGGCCCGGGCAGGATGTGCTTGAGCATCCTGTTCTACGGGTGGACAGCAACCAGTAGCGGCACCGCGCCCTGGCTGAGGGTTGTCGCCGCGCTGGGGTTGGCGGTCTGGGTGACGTTGCTCGCCGGCCTCGCAGCCCGACGTCCAACCACCGGCGGAAAGCCCGCGGCGTCAGCCAGCGGACGTTGCTGGTCCTCGCGTTCTTTGTACGAGCGGTCGGCACCGACACTGCTTCGCCGTACCGACCCGTCACGGTTCGCATCGTGGTCGGGTTGACGGCGACGTACTCGCGGTCGGCCGCCCATCCTTAGAATCTGCTCAGCGCTGCGAGGCCACGGGCTCCCAGTCACCGTGGGCTTCGGGGAACGAGTCCAGCAGGGCATCGTGGTCGTCGGCGTCAGCGGCGTATGCGGGGACCGTTTCCGGCTCGAACTGTGAAGGCCCAGGCTCGACGACGTGTAGGGCCAGGGACGTTCGGGCTTGGGCGGCGGCGCGTTCGGTGTCGGTCATCGGTGCAGGGGTTGACCCGGCCGAATGCGTTCGTCGCGCGGGTCAGAGCATCGAGATCCTCTTCCGCTTCTACGCCAGGTTCCTGGACGGCGTCCGGGAACAGGCCAACCGCCTCATGGATCAGCCCATGGAGGAGTGGGACCGTTTCAGCCGGGGCGGGGCGGGGCGGCTGCGTGGTGAGTCGGTGTTCGGGCCGTGGCTGGTCCGGAAGGGCTGGTCAGGAATGGGACACCGGTGGGAGGAAAGAGGAGCTTCGACGCAAACGCGGCTCCGCCTCAGGTGGGGCGAGTGAGAGGCGCCTGACGGGCAGATTCCCAGGTCAGGCGCCTCTTTCTGTGCCTCTAGAAGAAGCCGAGCGCCTTTGTCGAGTACGACACCAAGAGGTTCTTCGTCTGCTGGTAGTGCTCCAGCATCATCTTGTGGCCCTCGCGGCCGATGCCGGACTGCTTGTAGCCGCCGAACGCCGCGTGCGCCGGGTAGGCGTGATAGCAGTTGGTCCACACCCGGCCGGCCTGGATCGCGCGGCCCGCGCGGTACGCGGTGTTGACGTCTCGGGTCCAGACGCCGGCGCCCAGGCCGTACCGCGTGTCGTTGGCGGTCGCCACGGCCTCCTCCAGGTCGGCGAACGAGGTGACCGCGACGACCGGGCCGAAGATCTCCTCCTGGAAGATCCGCATCCGGTTGTCGCCCTCGAAGACCGTCGGCTGCACGTAGTAGCCGCCCGCCATGTCGCCGCCGTACTCGACGCGCTGACCGCCCGTGAGTACCTTGGCGCCTTCCTGCTGGCCGATGTCCAGATACGCGAGGATCTTCTTCAGCTGCTCCTCGGACGCCTGCGCGCCGATCATCGTGTCCGTGTCGAGCGGGTGGCCCGGCACGATCCGCTCCGTACGCGCGATGCCCGCGTCCAGGAAGTCGCCGTAGTGTCCGCGCTGGACGAGCGCGCGCGACGGGCAGGTGCACACCTCGCCCTGGTTGAGGGCGAACATGGTGAACCCTTCGAGGGCCTTGTCGCGCAGCGCGTCGTCCACGGCCCAGATGTCGTCGAAGAAGATGTTCGGCGACTTCCCGCCCAGCTCCAGCGAGACCGGTACGAGGTTCTCCGCCGCGTACCGCATGATCAACCGGCCCGTCGACGTCTCCCCCGTGAAGGCGATCTTCGCGACCCTCGGGCTGGAGGCCAGGGGCTTGCCGGCCTCCTCGCCGAAGCCGTTCACGATGTTGACCACGCCCGGCGGCAGCAGGTCCGCGATCATGCCCATCAGGACATGGATGGACGCGGGGGTCTGCTCGGCCGGTTTCAGCACCACCGCGTTGCCCGCCGCCAGCGCCGGGGCCAGCTTCCACACCGCCATCAGCAGCGGGAAGTTCCAGGGGATGATCTGCGCAACGACCCCGAGCGGTTCATGGAAGTGGTACGCGACGGTGTCGTCGTCGAGCTCGCTGAGCGAACCCTCCTGGGCGCGCAGCACACCCGCGAAGTACCGGAAGTGGTCGATGGCGAGCGGGATGTCGGCCGCCAGCGTCTCCCTGACCGGCTTGCCGTTCTCCCAGCTCTCCGCGACCGCCAGCGCCTCCAGCCGCGCCTCCATCCGGTCCGCGACGCGCAGCAGGATGTTCGCACGGTCGGCTGCCGGTGTCCGGCCCCACGCGGGCGCCGCCGCGTGCGCGGCGTCGAGGGCGCGTTCGACGTCCTCGGCGGTGCCTCGGGCCACCTCCGTGAAGGTGCGGCCGTCGACGGGGCTCGGGTTCTCGAAGTAGCGGCCCCGGGCCGGCGGGACGTAGGAGCCGCCGATCCAGTGGTCGTACCGGGACTCGTACGTGATGAGCGCGCCCTGCGTGCCGGGTGCCGCGTACCGGGTCATCTCTGCCGTCGCCTCCCTGGAGGAACACCGTCGAGAGGCCGGGCTCCGCCGAGCGTGACGGCCCCCGCGCCGACGGGCGGCCGGGCCGCCCCGGGCGGCAACGCGCGGACTGCCCTGCTGAGCGGCTATGGGAAGCGCGCCGGCCCGAGCAGCACCGGCCGTACGTCGAGGAGCGCCGGCCGCCGTCCGGCCGGCGCTCGCGACGAGGCTAACGAGCCGAACGTTGCGACCGGGTTGCACCCGGGGCGTGAACTGCTCTCCCCGCGCCGCCCGTCACGCGCCACCGTCGTCCGCCGTCCCCGCCGTCCGCCCCCCGTCACGCGCCAGCGCCGTCCGCCCCGTCACGTGCCCCCGCCGCCCGCCGCCCGCCCCCGTCACACGTCCCTCGTGAGCTCCGCGTCCAGCGCCCGCAGCCGTGCCTGCACCGCCGGGCGCCGACGCCCCGGAACGGCCGACGCCAGTGCCCGCCACGCCTCCACGTCGTCCTCGCCCCACGGGCTGTGCACCCAGTCCGCCAGCAGCCCCGCGTCGCCCCGCGAGACGATCGCCGCCCGTAACTGGTCGGCGAGCCGACCCCGCAGCCGCGCCACCGCCGGCGCGTCCGAGCCGGGCAGCAGCGGGCCCGCGTAGCCGGCCAGCGCGGCCGTCACCGCTCCCGACGCGAGCCGTCGCGCCACCACGTCGAAGTCCGCGTCGACCGGGGCGGTCAGCCGGTACGGGCGCGAGCCCAGCAGTTCGCGCCCCAGCGGCCCCAGCGGCCCCAGCGGCCGCAACACCGCCCGCAGCCGCGACATCTCGGCCCGCAGCGTCACCGACGTGACCGACTCGTCCTCGTACAGGAGCGTCAGCAACTCGTCCCCGCCGACGCCCTGCGGACGGCCGGCCAGCACCACCACGATCTCGCTGTGCCGACGGCTCAACCGCACCGTGCGGTCACCGGCGGCCAGCACCGCCTGGTCCCGGCCGAGCGCCGAGAGCCGCACCCGGTCGGCGGTGGCCGGCACCGGCTCCAGCAGCGCCAGTTGCGACTCCGCCGCCCGCGCCACCGCCTGCACGAACGCCAGGCTGTGCGGATGCGCCAGCCGGTCGCCGCCCGTGATGTCGACCGCGCCCAGCAGCCGCCCGGTCCGTGGATCGTGTACCGGCGCCGCGGCGCACGTCCAGTCGTGCACCGGCCGCCGGAAGTGCTCGGCCGTGAACACCTGTACGGGGCGGTCCACCGCGATCGCGGTACCTGGGCCGTTCGTGCCGACCGCGGACTCCGCCCAACGCGCCCCCGCCACGAAGTTCATCCGTCCCGCGAGCCGCAGCGTCCTCGCATGCCCCTCCACCCACAGGAGTCGCCCGTGCGCGTCGCACACCGCGACCAGGTGCTCCCCGTCCGTCGCGTACGCGCCCGTCAACTCCCGTACGACCGGCATCGCCGCCGCCAGCGGATGCGCCTCCCGATAGGCCGTCAGCTCGTCCTCGCCCAGCTCCACCCGCGCCACCCCGTCAGGGCAGACCAGCGCCCGCGCGGAACGCCGCCACGACTCCGCGACCACCGGCCGCACCGGCTTCGGTACCTGGCCGGAGGCGGTGAACGTCTCATGCGCCCGGCGCAGCGCCCGGGCGCGCGCCACAGGGTCCGCGCCGTGCTCCAGAGCCACCCACGTGTCGCTCAAGGTGTCCTCCCCGTCCACGTCTTCGGTGCCGCTCATCGTGGCCGCCCCGTCACCGCACCCACAACCGCGCCCCGCGCGCGATGTCCTGGAACTGCTCCGACGGGCCCCGCGTCGCCATCGCCGCCTGCCGCACCGGGCGGCGACCGGGCCCCGACCTGGCCTGGTCCGGTCACCGGGGCTGACGTACAGTGGGGGCGGGCCGTGACTGGCGCTTGGGTGGAGTACCACCGGGGAGCGGCCCGGCGGCCCCGTTCCGTACGGGTTCCGCCGTCTGCCGCGCGCCTGGGCGATCTGTGACCACCACGACGCCCGGGAGGACCCATGTCCAGCACCAGCACCGCCCGCCTCATGGACGGCAGCGCGCTCGCGCGCCGAATCGTCGAGGAGACCGCCGCCCGCGCCGAGGACATCACCCGCCGTACCGGCACGCAGCCCTGTCTGGCGACCGTCCTGGTCGGCGAGGACCCGGCGTCCGTCACGTACGTACGGATGAAGCGCGCCCGCTGCGAGAAGGCCGGCATCCGCTCGCGTCACATCGAGCTGCCCGCCACGACCACCACCGCCGAACTCGTCGCCACCCTGGAGGGCCTGTCACGGGACCCCGAGGTGCACGGCATCCTGCTCCAGCACCCGGTGGGCCCGCACATCGACGAGCGGGCCGCGTTCGAGGCGATCGCGCCCGAGAAGGACGTCGACGGCGTCACCACCAGCTCCTTCGCGACGATGAGCTTCGGCCTGCCGGGCTTCGTGTCCTGCACCCCCGCCGGGATCATGCGGCTGCTCGACGCGTACGACGTCGACCCGGCCGGCAGGCGGGCCGTCGTCGTCGGCCGGAGCGCCATCCTCGGCAAGCCCGCCGGGATGCTGCTGCTCGCCCGCAACGCCACGGTGACCTACTGCCACTCGTACACCCCGCCCGCGGACCTCTCCGCGGCGCTGCGCGAGGCCGACATCGTGGTCGCCGCCGTCGGCCGGCCGCGCTTCATCAAGGGCGAGGACATCAAGCCGGGCGCTGTCGTGATCGACGCGGGCTACAACCCGGGCAACGTCGGCGACGTCGACTTCGAGTCCGCCGCCGCCCGGGCGAGCCTGATCACCCCGGTCCCGGGCGGCGTCGGCCCGATGACCATCGCCGTACTGCTCGCGCAGACCGTCGACGCGGCGGAGCGGCAGCCCGGGGCAGACGCCGGTAGGCGGTAGGCGGTAGGCGGTCGACACGACGCCACGGTCGGTCGTCGGGCTGTACGGCCCCCTTCATACGGGCCCGCGGCCGCACCCGTACGGTCTCGTGACACCGTACGGGCGCGGCCGCACCCGTCGGTCAGCCCTCGCCGGTCAGCCCTCGTCGCCCGCCAGGACCGCCGCGAGGGCCGCCGCCGGGTCCTGGTCGGCCGGACCGGCCGGGGACCAGCGGCCGGACTCATCGCGGTACGGCCACCAGCGGCCGTCCCGCCCCAACCGCACCTGGACGCCCGCGCCCCGCACCGTCCAGCGCCCGGGCCCGGCGGGCGTCAGCACGGGTCGCTCCGCGTCGTCCCACGCCCCGGCGAGCCGTGCCTCGGCCCGGGCGAGCAGCCGCGGGTCCGGTGCCTCGTCGTCCTCCAGTACGGCGAGCGCGGCCGCACCGCCGAGGTGCCAGGCCCGTACGGCCAGGTCCAGGTCCGCCCGCCGGCGCCCGGTGCCGGTGGCGAGCCGTCCCGCGACGCCCGGCGAGGCGCCCTGGGCGGCGGCCAGCCGTACCGCGTCCTGGTCCACCGTCAGTTCCGCCTCCTCCGGCCGGTCCTCGTGCCCGGGCGCCAGCGCGTCCGCGAGCATGCGGTGGGCACGTGCGGCCGCGTCCGCCGCCAGTGCCTCCAGCGCGGTCGCGTCGACGCCAGGCGCGGGACCGTTCTCCGTGTCCAGCGCGGGCGGATCGCCCGGCACCGCGGGCAGCGGCGGCGGGGACGGCAGCGGCGGCAGGATGTCCCGCGCCGCGAACGCCTCGTCCGCGCGGACCCCGTCCACGGCCGTGCCGTCCGGTGCACCGCCGTGCTCCTCCTCGTCCCGGCCGCCCTCGGCCGCCCCCGCCGCCCGGGCCGTTCCGCGCGCCTGCAACTCGTCCAGCAGCCGTCGCTCCCCGCGCCCCCGCATCAGCAGCAGCACGAACGGGTCGCGGTCCAGGAGCCGGGCCACCTGGTAGCAGAGCGCCGCGGTGTGCGGGCAGTGGTCCCAGGCGTCGCACGAGCACTCGGGCTCCAGGTCCCCGATGCCCGGCAGCAGTTCGACACCGGCCGCCGCCGCGTCCTCCACCAGGTGCGGCGGCATGTCACGGTCCAGCAGCGCGGCGACGTGTCCGGCCCGCTCCACGGCCATGTCCAGGAACCGGTCCCACTCCTCTTCGGTGAGCTCCTGCAGCAGGACGTCGCTGCGCCGCGCGGTACCGTCCCGGTCCTTGACGACCGCGGTGATCCGGCCGGGGCGCACCGACACCGCCCCGACGGCGCCGGCGCGTGCCCGCGCGCGCCCCTTCTTCACCTGTTGGCCGTCGAGCGCGGTGTCCTCCATGGCCTTCAGCCACGCCCGTCCCCACCAGCTCTCCGCGAAGCCCCGCCCCCCGGCGGGCGGCAGCGCGTCGAAGGTCCGCTCCTCGTCGTACGTACTCATCGTCCGTTCCCCCCGGTGGTCGTCGTGGCCGTGCCCGTGGCGCCCGCGAGCCCGGTGGTGCCCACAGGCCCCGTCGCGCCCGTGGTCCGCAGCTCCACCAGCTCCGCGAGCTCGGCGTCGGTCAGTTCGGTGAGAGCGGCCTCGCCGGAGCCGAGCACCGCGTCCGCAAGCTCCCGTTTGCGCGCCAGCATGTCGGCGATACGGTCCTCGATCGTGCCCTCGGCGATCAGCCGGTGCACCTGCACGGGCTGGGTCTGCCCGATCCGGTACGCGCGGTCGGTGGCCTGCGCCTCGACGGCGGGGTTCCACCACCGGTCGAAGTGCACGACATGGCCCGCGCGGGTGAGGTTCAGCCCCGTGCCGGCCGCCTTCAGCGACAGCAGGAAGACCGGGACGTCGCCGTCCTGGAAGCGGCTCACCATCGCCTCCCGCTCGGCGACCGGTGTGCCTCCGTGCAGCAGCCGCGTCGGTACACCCCGGGCCGCCAGATGCTGTTCCAGCAGCCGCGCCATCCGCACGTACTGCGTGAACACGAGCACGCTCGCTCCCTCGGCGAGGATCGTGTC
Source organism: Streptomyces sp. NPDC047886 (assembly GCF_043204435.1). NCBI lineage: Bacteria > Bacillati > Actinomycetota > Actinomycetes > Kitasatosporales > Streptomycetaceae > Streptomyces > Streptomyces sp. NPDC047886. The sequence continues at coordinate 121,457 of NZ_JBIDCF010000011.1, read as the reverse complement.
GAGCAGCTCGTCCAGCAGCTCCAGCTTCCCGGAGCGGTCGAGGAGCCGGGGCCGCTCCTCCTTGAGGTACTGCGCGGGGTGGTTGCAGATCTGCTTGAGCGCCGTCAGCAGCTGCATGACGAGCCCGCGCCGCTCCATGCCGTCGGCCTCCGCGATCGCGGCGAGGGTCTCCCGCACGACCGCCTCGTACAGGCCCGCCTGCTCGGCGGTGAGCGACACGGCCCGGTCGGTCTCCGTCTTCGGCGGCAGCTCCGGCGCGATCCCCGGGTCGGACTTGCGGCGCCGCAGCAGGAACGGCCGTACCAGCGCCCCCAGCCGTGCCGCGGCGGCCGGGTCGGTGCCGTCCTCGACCGCCCGCGCCCAGCGCCCGCGGAACGTCCCCAGACGCCCGAGGAGCCCCGGCGTCGTCCAGTCGAGGATCGCCCACAGTTCGGAGAGGTTGTTCTCGACGGGCGTGCCGGTGAGCGCCACGCGCGCCTTCGCGCCGATGGTGCGCAACTGCCGGGCGGTCGCCGAGTACGGGTTCTTGACGTGCTGTGCCTCGTCCGCGACGACCATGCCCCACGGCACGCGCGCGAGGCGGGGCGCGTCCAGCCTCATCGTGCCGTAGGTGGTCAGGACGAACTCGCCGTCGGCCGGCGCGTCGAGGTCACGCGACGGCCCGTGGAAGCGGCGCACGGGAGTGCCCGGTGCGAACTTCTCGATCTCCCGCTGCCAGTTGCCCATCAGCGACGTCGGGCAGACCACCAGCGTCGGACCGGCGGCCGACGCGTCGGTCTGCCGGTGCAGATGCAGGGCGATGAGCGTGATGGTCTTGCCCAGGCCCATGTCGTCGGCGAGGCAGCCGCCCAGGCCGAGCGACGTCATACGGTGCAGCCAGTTCAGGCCGCGCAGCTGGTAGTCACGGAGCGTCGCGGCGAGCGCTGCGGGCTGCCCGGCCTCCTGCGGGCCGCCCTCCGGATCGGCCAGCCGGTCGCGCAGTTCGCGGAGCCACCCGGTGGGCTGCACGTCGACCTGCCGCCCGTCGACGTCCGCCGTCCCGGTCAGTACGGCGCCGAGCGCGTCGACCGTGGTCACCTTGCGGTCCCGGGCGTCGAGCGCCCGCCGCGCCTCCTCCGGGTCGATCAGCACCCACTGGTCGCGCAGCCGCACCACGGGCCGCGCCGCCTCGGCGAGCCGGTCCAACTCCGTACGGCTGAGCTCCCGGTCGCCCAGGGCGAAGCGCCAGTCGAACGCGAACAGGGCGTCCGCCGACAGGAAGGACGGCATGCCGGACGCGGAGGTGTCGAACGCGCCGGAGCCGGCCGCACCTGTGCCGCCGTCGGCGCCGGTGCCGGTGGCCCGCGCCTCGCCGGGGGCGTCGGGGCCGGGACCGGGCCGGTAGCCCCCGGTCCGCTCGTCCGGGGAGTGCGCCTCGTGGTCCGGCGGGCCGATGACCGCGCGTGCGGTGAGCCCCCTGGCCAGGTGGCGCGGCCAGTGCACCAGCACCCCCGTCGCGGCGAGCGTGCGCGTGGTCTCGCCCAGCAGTTCGGTGACCTCTTCGTCGGCAAGCTCGACGGCGTCGGGAACGGCCGCGGCGAGCAACGGTGTCAGCGGCGGCCAGACCCGGGCGGCCCGGCGCAGCGCGAGCAGCGCGTCCATCCGGGCGCGCGGCCCGAACGACTCCGCCGCGGCGCCGGACCAGACGGCGGCCGCGTCCGCGACCAGCGCCGGATCGCTGACGCTGTGCAGCTGGGGGACGGCACGGAAGACCGGGGCCTCGCCGTCCCCGAGCCCGGTCACCTCGACGCGCAACGACAGTCGTACGCCCGCGTCGTGGCCCGCGGCGATGTCCGCCGCCCACGCCCGCTGCTCGGGCAGCCGCACCGGCTCGTCGGCGGCGAAGGCAGGACCGCCGGCCGCGAGCGGAGCCGCCGGGGTGCGTGGCAGGGTGTCGGCCACCGCGTCCAGGAAGGACCTCAGGAGCCGTTCGGGCTCGGGCAGCAGAACCGTGCCGTCGGCCGCCGTGCCCACGGGCACCGCGTGGGCGGCCGGCGGCATCGACGCGGCCAGCACCCGCACCCGTTCCAGGTCCTCGGCCGCGAGCGGGCCCACCCGCCACGCGTCGTGATCGGCCGGAGTGAGCCCCGGCAGCAGCTTGCCGCGCGCCACCAGGTCCAGGGCGACCAGTGCGGCGGCCCCCCAGAAGGCCGCCGCTGGGTGCGCGGCGGGGGAGGACGACCGGGTCGCCGCCCACGCGCGCGTGAGGACGGGCAACGCGTCCCGCACGGGCACGAGCAGCGCCGGAACGGCCTGGGGGAGGGCGTCGTCCGCGACGACGGTCAGCTCATCGCGGGGGCCGGATCCGGGCAGGCCGCCGTCGGGCGCCCAGAAGGCGACGCGGCCGGAGCGGGCGGGCTCGGCGGGCAGGAAGACGGTGGAGCAGCGAGCAAGGTCGGAGATGTCGGAGTCCCTGAGCACAGTGCTGACGCATTCCTCAAATTTGACTAGTGAAGAGTCGGAGCGGCCGAGGGTACCGGACGTGATCACGTGATGGGGGCCGTCGTGACGTGATCCGGATCACTCCTTCCGTCCGTGTGGTGGTGCCGCCACCCCGCGGCTGTGGGGGCAGCCCCCTTCAGGTCCCGGGTGGTGGCGCCATGGCTGTGGGTGAGCGTCCTCCGTAGCGTCGTCGGCACGGTCTTCCCGCCGCTTCCTCCCCTTCCCGTCGCACAGACCCGGAGAGCCCATGCCGCCTACCGTCGCCCTGCCCGAGAGCCCGCCGTCCGCCACCGCCACCGTCACCGCCTCGGGAACGCCCGGGGCCTCGGGAACGTCCCCCGCCTCGGGAACGCCCGGCGTCTCAGGCAGCGAGTTCGCGCCGCTGCTGCGCACGGTCAAGGAACAGGGCCTCCTGGACCGGCGCACCGGCTGGTACGCCGTCGGCATCACGGTCAACCTGCTGGCGCTCCTGGCGGTCGCCGTCGGACTGCTGCGGTACGGCCATTCGGCGTGGGCGCTGCTCCTCGCGGTACCGCTCGCCGTCCTGTCGGCCCGCACGGCCTTCATAGGCCACGACGCGGGTCACGCGCAGATCGGCGGGAGCCGGCGGACGAACCGTCTCATCCAGCTCGTGCACGCCAACCTGCTGCTCGGCATGAGCAAGGAGTGGTGGAACGACAAACACAACCGACACCACGGCAACCCCAATCACCTCGACAAGGACCCCGACGTCGCGGCCGACGTCCTGGTGTTCGCACGGCACCAGGCGCGCGACCGCAGCGGACCGCGGGCCTGGCTCACCCGCCACCAGGCATGGCTCTTCTTCCCGCTGACCACCCTCGAGGGCCTGGCCCTCAAGCTGTACGGCTTCCAGGCGTTGATCTCCAAGGACGGTCCGTACCGGTCCTCCCATGACCGTGCCGTCGAGGGCGGACTGCTGCTCGTCCATGTCGTCGGCTACGCCGGGCTGCTGCTCGCCACGATGCCCCCGGGTCGTGCCCTGCTGTTCGCGCTGCTCCACCAGATGCTGCTGGGCCTGCACCTGGGGATGGCGTTCGCGCCCAATCACAAGGGGATGGAGATGCCCGGCGAGGACGGTCGGCGGTGGGGTCATCTGCGCCGACAGGTCCTCACCTCCCGCAACATCCGGGGCGGCGCGCTGACCGACTGGTTCCTGGGGGGCCTGAACTACCAGATCGAGCACCATCTCTTCCCCAGCATGCCGAGGCCCCACCTGCGGCTGGTCCAGCCCCTCGTCCGCGCCCACTGCCGCGCGCTGGGCGTCCCCTACACGGAGACCGGGCCGGTCGACTCGTACCGCCAGGCGCTGCGCCACCTCCACGAGGTCGGCGAGCCGCTGCGCGGGTGACGGGGAGTCGTCCGGAACCGTTCGGCGCGATCGTGCGTTCCCAGGACAGGAGACGGCCTCGGGCCGTGAACACGGCCTCGGCCGTGAAAGGGAGGCGTCGAGATGTCGACAAGGGCGAAGATCGTCATCGGGGGAGTGGCCGTCGGCCTGCTCCTGATGCCGCTGATCGGATTCTGGATGTCCCTGCTGGTGGTCATCGGCGTACCTGTGGTGGCGTATCTGGCGCTCGACCCCGGCCAGCGGCGCAGGCTCCGCCGTGTCACCCGCAAGGAGCTGGGCCGCTGACAGCTCCCGGTCGGGCATGTGCCGCGACCACCCGGGTACCCGGTCCTCCGGTCGCCGGACGGACGCCCGGAAGGAGAGGCATGGACGACAAGCGGCTCGAAGGCCCGCAGGAACGCGACGCCGGTGTCCCGAGGGACCTGCCCGACGAACAGGCAGGCCAGGGGCCCGACCACTGGGACGCCGACATTCCCCGGGCGGCGCGTGCCGCCCGTGCCAAGGGGGAGGCCGAGCAGGGTACGGAGGCGGAGAACGTCCCGGACACCGACGAAGCGGGAACCGGCCGCCGAGCCGGTCCAGGCGCCGCCGGGTCTTCCGCCGAGGGCGGGACAGCCCCGACCGGCTCCGAGGAACGTTCCGACGACACCGGCCCCACCGAAAGCCCGGTGGCGGACGAGTCGCCGGGCTGACCGGTCCGCTCCGTCCGCCGGGCCGACCGGTCCCCACCGTGGGGAATCAGGGTCGGTCCGGGCGGTTCCCCTGTCCCGGCCGGGTCGTCGCGGATCCCGGCCGCCACGCGAAGGAGCGTCAGGGCGAAGGAGCGTCAGGCGGGACGTACCGCCATCGCGTCGAGGGCCGCGAGGAGGCCCGGGAGCCGTGTTCCCCGGCCCACCGGCAGAACCTCGCGCGGATAGTCGTCCAGCAGGACGAACGCGATGTCGTCCGTCCTGGCGACCAGCGACCAGCCGGGGCCGTCCGCGCGCAGCGTCCGCGCCCCGCCGGGCGCGAAGCTGGAACGCACCCTCCCCGGCGGTGGCGGCTCCTGGAGGTACGCCCGCACCTCTTCCAGTACGCGCCGGACGCCGGCGTGCGCACCGCCGGCGGGACCCGGCGCGCCCGCCGGGGCGGCGGGAGCGGGCCCGGGCGGCGCGCCCGGACCTGCGGCCGCCCCGTCCGGTGCCGTCGCCGCCGCCTGGACCGCTGGTACCGGAGCGGTCGCGTACCCTCCGGCCGGCGTGGCCGGGGCCTGGGCGGACGTGAAGTCGCCGTCGGCCAGCTGATCCCGCCACGTCGACCACTGGAGCGCGATCTCGTCCGCGCCCAGGCGGCGCTGCGCGGGGCCCCAGGAGCCGTCGTCGGGCGGGCTCAGCGGCGCCTGCTCGCCGGGAGCCGTCTCGGGGTCGTGCGGTGCGGGAAGCCCCGGCGCCGCGACGCCGAGCGCGAGGGGCCAGCCGGGCAGCGCGGCGACCACGCTGCGCTCGTCCGGCGACAGGTCGTACTCCATCCCGCAGTCCCAGGAGGCGATCGCGACGGCCACCAGGGACACGTCGTCGACGGCGACCGTCCAGCGCGCCCCGTCGCCGTCCTGGCCCAGCACGAGGCCGTAGCCGTTCGGGTACGGCTCCAGCCCCAGGGCCGCGCAGGCCTCGGGATAGTCGTCACCGAGGACGCTGGGGAACTGCGCGGGCGTGAGCAGCACCGCGGTCAGTACGTACAGCGGGTCGTCGTCGTCCGTCCCGGCCACGGTGCCCTCCCGTCCGATTCCGTTGGTCCGTCGGCGCACCCTAACCAGCGGGTAACCCGGACGTCGAGGGTCCGCACGCCCGAAATCGGGGCAATCGAAATCGGGCCGGCGTAAACGGCGGCCATCACCGGGGCGGGGCGGGTAGGCACCGGTATGGCCGAGTGAGGCGCGGGTGATGCCGGGGGAGTCGGGACCGGGTCAGGCGGCGGGCAGGCCGAGGAGACTGCGCGCGACGGTCTGCGGGGATTCGTCGCGTTCGCGTGCCAGGGTGATGACCGCGCGGCAGGCGAGCTCGCCGACCCCGAAGGACAGGGCCTCCGGCGACACCCAGGACGCCGCCTCGTCCATCGCCTCCTGATCGTCCTCGGCGCACGCGGCCACATAGGCGGAGGCCGCCTCGAAGATGTTGTGGGGGCGTTTCGCGGAACCGTCGTGCCGTGCCGCGCGGGCCTCCATCGCCCGCGAGGGGAACGTGAAGATCGTACGGAGTCTGCTGAGCATCGGCCCCACCTTCCCCGTGCGCGGCGGTGCGCACCGCCGCCGGCCTCTTGGCGTGCACCTCCAACGTAGAGTCCCCGGGGCCCCGGCAGAAGAGGGCCGAGAGGGCCCGACCCCCGGGCCGGTCGGGGTCGCGGGGGCCGTCAGTCCTGGCGTACCGCGACGGCGAGGAAACGGGTGTCCTCGTCCACGTACGACATCAGCCGCCAGCCGGAACCGGCCAGCAGGGGGCCGAGGTTGGGCTCGGCACGCAGATCCTCGTCGGTGATCTGCCGCCCGTGGCGCGCGGCCAGCGCGGCCCGTCCGATCGGATGGAACAGCGCGAGCAGCCCGCCCGTCCGTACGACCCGGGCCAACTCCCGCAGGTCCTCCGCCGGTCGCGCCAGATGGGACAGGAGCCCGGCCGCGAAGACCGCGTCCAATGCGCGGTCGCGCAGGGGCAGCCGCGCGACGTCCCCCGCCACCAGCGATCCGCTGCGATTCCGCCCCGCGCGGACGGCGGCCGCCAGCATCTCGGGCGTGAGGTCGAGGCCCATGACCGTGCCCGTCGGGCCGACGGCGGCCCGCAGCGCGGGCAGGGCGCGTCCCGTGCCGCAGCCCGCGTCGAGCACGACGTCACCCGGCCGGAGACCCAGGTCCGCGACGGCCGACGCGTACGCCGGGCCGTCGTCCGGGAAGCGGCTGTCCCACGCGTCCGCCCGCGCGGCGAAGAACTCCTGGACATCTGTGTGGTCGTCGGCCATACACACATGATCCTTCACTCGTCGGTGGGATCCCACCGCATTCGTTCGTGGGAACCGAGGTGCACACGTTCGACCGGGCTTCGATCGCTCGAAAGCGTCTCTCTGTCATATTCCATCAGCTTTCGAAACGCGCCCCCAGTGTGCGCCCCCATGAGGACTAGCGTCCCGGGCCCATGGGACACCTGGACCACGCCGCGTTCGGCTGGCTGACGCCCGTGCTGTCGTACGCGATGGCCTGCATCGGCGCCGCCCTCGGACTGCGCTGCACCGTACGCGCGCTTCAGACCACCGGCGCCGCCCGCCGCAACTGGCTGCTCACCGCCGCGTCCGCCATCGGCACCGGCATCTGGACGATGCACTTCGTCGCCATGCTGGGCTTCGCCGTGACCGGGACGGACATCCGCTACGACGTTCCCCTGACCCTGCTCAGTCTGCTCGTCGCCATGGTGGTGGTCGGCGCCGGGGTGTTCGCCGTCGGGTACGGCCGTGACCGCGTCCTGTCACTGCTGATCGGGGGCCTCACGACCGGCCTCGGCGTCGCCAGCATGCACTACCTCGGCATGGCGGCCCTGCGGCTGCACGGCGGCGTGCGGTACGACCCGCTCCTCGTCGCGCTCTCCATCGTCATCGCCGTCGTGGCCGCGACCGCCGCGCTCTGGGCGGCGCTCAACATCACGTCCCCCGCCGCGGTCGCCGTCGCGTCCCTCGTCATGGGCGCCGCCGTCAGCAGCATGCACTACACCGGCATGCTCGCCGTCGAGGTCACGGTCGTCCCGTCCGGCGGCGGGTTGCCGGGGGCGACCGCGACGCAGTTCATCTTCCCCCTCGCGGTCGGCCTCGGCTCCTACCTCTTCGTCACCGCCGCCTTCGTCGCCCTGTCCCCGACGGCCGGGGAACGCGCCGCCTCCGCCTCCGCCGAGCGCGTCACCGAACCGGCGGCCGTGCCGTAACCGGACCACCCGACACCGCGTCCCACCCACTCTCCGGAACGAGGAGGCCATGCCCACTCCCCGTACACCCCAGGGCGCACCACCGCCACCGCACCCTCCGGCGGCATCGGCCCGAGGGCGCCGCGCGCACGCCGGCCGACCGGCTGCCGACGAAGCCCCCGCGGGTGACCACAGGAGGCAGCCCCCGCACGGGGACGGCCCACGACCACGTTCCGAGCCCGGCAATGCCGGGACCGAACGGACGGGATCCGCACGGACGGGTTCCGTACGGACGGGTTCCGTACGGACGGGTTCCGTACGGACGGGTTCCGTGCGGACGGGATCGGTGCGATACGGAGGCGGGCGAGCCCGGACGGTGCGGGCGAAAATCATCTCGCTGCTGATGGTGCCCGTCATCTCCTTGCTCGCCCTGTGGGGCTTCGCCACGGTGACCACCGCCCAGGAGGTGGCACGACTGCGGGACGCCGAGCGCGTGGACGACCGCGTACGGGCGCCCGTGACCGCCGCCGTCAGCGCGCTCCAGGCCGAACGCCGAGCGGCCGCACGGCAGGTGACGGCGCCCGGTACCGTCCACGCGGGCGAGTTCGGGCAGCGCGCACGCGACACCGACGCGGCGGTCGCCCGGCTGCGGCTCGGCGAAGGGCACACCGTCGCCGACACCGGCGACATGCCCTCCGAAGTGGCCTCACGCCTCCGGGAGTTCGTCACCCGCGCGGAGGGCCTGACCTCCGTGCGGACCGCGATCACACCGGCATCCACCGCCGACCCGGACGGGAGGAAACCGCCGAAGCGAACGAAGGCCGACTGGGACGCCGTCTACGACCGGTACACCACCGCCATCTCGGCGGGCCTCGGCGTGCACGGCGCCCTCACCGGCATCCAGGACGTACAAGGCGGCGCCCGCGCGCGCGTGCTGCTGGAATTCGCCAGGGCCGGCGAGATGCTCGCCCGCGAGGACACCCTGCTCACCTCCGCCAGGCTGACCGGATCGTTCACCGCGCCGCGTCTGCGGGCGTTCGGCGGCGCCGCCGCGACACGCCGCACGCTCGTGGAAACCGCGACAGCGGACCTGGGCACCGCCGAACGCGCCACCTGGCGTCGACTGACCGAACAGGACGCCTACCGGCGGATCACGGCGGCCGAGGACAGGATCGTCACCGCACCACCCGGCCGCGCGGCAGCGACCGCCGTACCCGCGGCCACCTGGGACCAGGCCCACGACACCGTACGGGCCGCCATGACGGACCTGGAGGCCGACGCCCGCCGCGCCGCCGCCGACCACGCGGACCCGTTCACGGGCGGCACCCTCACCCCGGCCGGCGCGGCCGTCCTCCTCGGTCTCGTGGCCGTCGCCGCGTCCCTCGTCATCTCCGTACGCATCGGCCGCGCGCTCGTCGTCGAACTCGTCAGCCTCCGCAACACCGCCCTGGAGATCGCCCGTCACAAGCTCCCGCAGGCCATGCGGCGGCTGCGGGCCGGCGAGGAGATCGACATCCACGCGGAGGCGCCGCCGGGCCCGCCGGCGGTGGACGAGATCGGCCAGGTCGGCGAGGCGCTCGGCACCGTCCACCGTGCCGCGCTGAGCGCCGCCGCCGAACGCGCGGAACTCGCCAACGGCATCTCCGGAGTCTTCGTCAATCTCGCGCGCCGCAGCCAGGTCCTGGTCCACCGCCAGCTCAATCTGCTCGACAGCATGGAGCGCCGCGCCGACGATCCCGGAGAACTCGGCGACCTTTTCCGGCTGGACCATCTGACGACCCGGATGCGCCGGCACGCCGAGAGCCTCATCATCCTCTCCGGGGCCGCACCGGGCCGGGCGTGGCGTACACCCGTCCCTCTCACCAACGTCGTCCGCGCGGCCGTCTCCGAAATCGAGGACTACGCGCGCGTGGAGGTCCGTCCGCTGCCCGAGGCGGCGGTCGTCGGTGCGGCCGTCGCCGACCTCACCCACCTGCTCGCCGAACTCATCGAGAACGCGGCCCAGTTCTCGCCGCCCCATACCAAGGTCCGGGTCAGTGGCGAACCCGTCGGCAACGGCTACGCCCTGGAGATCGAGGACAGGGGACTGGGCATGGGCACACAGGCCCTGGCCGACGCCAACCGGCGCATCGAGCAGTCCGAGGCACTGGACCTGTTCGACAGCGACCGCCTCGGCCTGTTCGTCGTCAGCCGGCTCTCCGCGCGTCATGACATCAAGGTGCTGCTGCGCACCTCGCCGTACGGCGGCACGACAGCCGTCGTCCTGCTGCCGACGGCCCTGCTGCAGAACGCCCTCCCGGCCGGTGCCGCGCCCGCCGTCGCCACCCGCGCGGCCGCGTCGGCACCCGGCCTCACCACCCGAGCTGAGCCGGCACACGGGCGGGAACACCGGCCGGCCGCCCCAGCGGCCGCCCACGCCAACCGAGCACCCCTGCCTCACGCCACTCACGCGCCCCACGACTCGGCTCCGGACGGCCGGGCGCCCGATGCCCCGGCACGTCCGCAGACGTCGGCCGACCGCTTCCAGACCCCGCGAGGCACCGCACAGCCCTCGGCCCGGCCGGTGGAACGGCCGTCGGAGCGGACGGTGACCCGGACGGCGGACAGGACCGCGACCCGGCCGGACGACCGCCAGCCCGCCGGAGTGACGGAACTGCGCCGACGCGGCCGGACCCCCGACTCCCCTCCGCACCCGCAGGCGTACACCGGCGACTCCGGGGACGGCACGGCGGAACTCCCGCGCCGCGTACGCCAGGCGAGCCTCGTCCCCCAGTTGCGTCAGGCCCCCGAACCCCCGCCCTTCCTCGCACCGGCCGACGAGGAACCCGCCGGACGTACACCCGAACAGGTCAGGGCCCGCATGACCGCCTACCGCGACGGCTGGAGGCGCGGCGGCGGCCGAGCGCCGGGGGCCGGCGGTCCGGGTGCCACGCCCTCCGGCAGCCACCACGCCACCCCCGGAACGCCCTCCGGCACCACCATCCCCGGCACCGAAGGAGACCAAGGATGATCGAGCACGAGAGGATCACCCCGCACCACGCCTCCGGTGAACTGGACTGGCTGCTGGACGATCTCTCCGCACGTGTTCACGACGTACGCCACGCCGTGGTGCTCTCCAACGACGGCCTGGCCGTCGGCGCCTCCAGCGGCCTGATCCGGGAGGACGCCGACCACCTGGCGGCTGTCGCGTCCGGGTTCCACAGCCTCGCCAAGGGCGCGGGCCGTCACTTCCACGCCGGAGGGGTCCGCCAGACGATGGTGGAGATGGACGACGGCTACCTGTTCGTCGTCGCCGCGGGAGACGGGTCCTGCCTGGCGGTGCTGGCCTCGGTCACCGCCGACATCGGTCTCATCGCGTACGAGATGGCCCGGCTCGTCAAACGGGTCGGCGAGCATCTGCGGACCCCGCCCCGCGTCACCGCCACCCCGCCCGCCGCCGGCTGACCGGAGCACGAGCATGACCGGAACACGAGCATGACCGAGGTACCACCATGACCGAGGACCGCGGCGCCGCCGGGGCGACGAAACCCGGAAGCCAGTGGTACGACGCCGAGGCGGGGCCCCTCGTCCGCCCGTACGCGATGACCGGCGGACGGACCAGACCGGGCCCCGGCAACGTCCGGTTCGACCTCATCGCCCTCGTCGTCGTGGACGACGACCCGCCCGGGACCGCCGAGGAAGCGCTCCTCGGCCCCGAGCATCGCGCGCTGCTCTCCCTGTGCCGCGCGGAGACCCAGTCCGTGGCGGAACTGGCCGGTGACGCCGACCTGCCCGTCGGTGTCGTCCGCGTCCTCCTGGGAGATCTCCTGGAAGCCGGCTACGTGCGGGTCAGCCGGCCCGTACCGCCCGCACAGCTACCCGACGAACGCATCCTGAGAGAAGTGATCGATGGCCTCCGAGCGCTCTGAAAGCACCGGCGTAGCGACGGAGGACGGGAGCACCGACACCTCCGCCGCCCTGGCCCTGAAGATCCTCATCGCCGGCGGTTTCGGTGTCGGCAAGACGACGCTTGTCGGCGCGGTCAGCGAGATCCGGCCGCTGCGCACCGAGGAGCAGCTGAGCGAAGCCGGTCAGACGGTCGACGACACCGGGGGAGTCGACCAGAAGACGACCACGACCGTGGCGATGGACTTCGGCCGCATCACCATCCGTTCGGGACTGTCCCTCTACCTGTTCGGCACGCCCGGCCAGGACCGCTTCTGGTTCCTGTGGGACGAACTGGCCCAGGGAGCGCTCGGCGCCGTCGTCCTGGCCGACACACGGCGCCTGGAGGACTCCTTCCCCGCGGTCGACTACTTCGAGCACCGCCGCATCCCGTTCGTCGTCGCCGTCAACTGCTTCCCGGGGGCGCGGGCCTGGGGCGCTCACGACGTATCCCGCGCCCTGGACCTCGATCGCGGGACCCCCGTGGTCCTGTGCGACGCCCGCGATCGCGACTCCGGGAAGGAGGTACTCATCCGGCTCGTGGAGTACGCCGGCCGTATGCACACCGCCCGCATGCTCGACACGGTGTCGTAGTCCGACCATCCCATGACGCCCGCCGAAAGGGCCGGTTGACGCCGGTCGGGTGCTTGATCTGCCCACGTCGGTGCGGAAGGCTTACCGGACACGGGGCAACGGGGAACGCTCCACGAACAGGGGGAGGACCGGACATGGCGCTGGACAAAGGACTCGACTGGCTCCTGGACGACCTGACGCGGCGCGTCGAGCACATACGCCACGCGCTGGTGCTGTCGAACGACGGTCTGGTGACCGGCACGAGCACCGGGCTGCCGCGCGAGGACGCGGAACACCTCGCCGCCGTCTCTTCGGGGCTGCACAGCCTCGCCCGTGGCTCCGGGCGCCACTTCCGGGCGGGCAGGGCACGTCAGACGATGGTCGAGTTCGACGACGCGCTGCTCTTCGTCACCGCCGCCGGCGAAGGGAGCTGTCTGTGCGTGCTGACCGCCGCCGAGGCGGATGTGGGGCATGTGGCGTACGAGATGACCCTGCTCGTCAACCGGGTCGGTGAGCATCTCGCCGTCGCCGCCCGGCAGCCGGGCGGCGGGGTGTCGCTGGGCGACCGTCTCTGACGGTCGCCCACGGGCCGTCACCAGCAGTCGATCACCCGTGTCTTCGGCGTCGCCCACCGTCCTCTGCGCAGCCATGTCGCCTACGTAGCCGCGTCGCCCACCGTCTTCCCTGCGTACCCACCTAGCCACCTAGCCACCTCGCCCACGTCGCCCACGTCGCCCACGTCGCGACCTCGCCCACGGGAGGTTATCCACAGGGCGAACCGGAGGGGTAGATTCCGTACTACCTTCGTCACAGAGAGTATTCAACTCGGACGGGGGAGAGACAACATGACGGTCGAGGAAGCCGTGCCCACCGTGCCGTTCGGCCGGGCGGCGCGCGAACTGGAGCTCAAGCGCAGCGAGTTCGAGCTGGCTGTGCAGCTGGGCCACATCCGCACCGTGGACGACGCGGACGGCGTGGCCGGTGCCCGGCGCCGAGTGGCCCAGGAGGAGATCGACCGGCTGCGGGCCTCGCCGGACTTCCCGGACGGTGTGCGCGAGCGCGTCCGTACGGTCGGTACGGCGGAGGCCGCGGAGCTCGCCGACATCACCGGCGACCGCTTCACCAGGCTGGCCAGGACCGGTCACATCACCCCGGTGAGGTTCTACCTCAACCGTTACCGGGCGATCGTCTGGCTGTACCTGGCGGGAGAGGTACGGGAGTTCGCGGAGCGGCACCCGGACCTGCTCACCGGGCGGCTGCCGCGAGAGGTACGCGCCAGGCTGGACGGCGGCGAGGACGTCCGCCCGCGCAACTGGCGCTCGCGCAGGCTCGCCCTGCTGTTGCGGGGGGCGGAGGACCCATGGGCGCGGGCGGCCGCCATCGCCTCCCTGCTCGACCCGGTGGCGCTGGCCGAGGCCGTCACCGACCCGTACGAGCGCGCCCACCTCGACCGGCTCAGGCCCCGGCCACCGTACGGGCGCCCAGAGTCGCCGGCCGCCCGGGACGCCGTGGACCGGCTCCTGCTGGCGGACGACCCGGACGAGATCCTCTGGCACCGGCTGGGCCTTGCCACCGCCCTGGCGGCAGCGCGGGCCACCGCACCCGCACCCCGTCCCACAGCTCGCCCCGCACCCCGGCCGGGGCCTCGGCCCGCGCGACGCCCACCCCTGCCCGGCCGGATGCCCGATACCGCCCCGCGGGGCCTGCTCACACGGCTACGTCTGCGGCGGGCCGGGGCGCCCCGCGCGAAGCCATGACCCGGCTGCTATGCGCCGCCCCGGGCCACGACCGACGCCAGGACGTTCGGCAGCGGATACCAGTCCGCCGACACCACGCTCGCGTGCCGCCCCGCCAGCAGACCGACGCGATCGCGCGCCTGCTGCTCGGTCGGCCGGGTCCCGTCGATGGCGGGCGCCACCTTGTGGGCGTCCGTCATGACGACCAGGTAGTGCCGCTGGTCGTACCAGGCGGTGTCGATGGAGCCCCCCGCGTAGGCGGAGGCGTCACCGTCGAAGACGACGAACCAGGGTCGTATACCGGCGTCCGCGTACCGCACTCGCGGATCGCCCGCCTGCGCGTGATGCACGGCCGGGAACGCGGCGGCCTCCCGCAGCCGCCCGGCGGCGGCCAGGTCCCGCAGATGCGTCGCGTACTCGCGGTCGGTCCACAGCGAGTCCGCCGGGTTGTCCTCCTCGACGGTGCCCGGGATCAGCTCGACCACGAACTTCCCGGCCATCGCGGAGCGGGCCGGCCAGCCGTCGGCGCGTACGGCCGTGTCCAGGTCCGCCCGACCCCGGACCAGATCGGCCGGGCGGAACAGCGCGTCGCCGAGCCGCGCGGAGAGCAACGCGTCGAGCTCGGCGGGACCACGGCCGTTGCGGCCCTGGAAACCGTCCTTGAGCTCGATCTTGAGGAGGATCGGCCGATGACCGGGATGCGCGTCGTGCCATGCCTTGATGTCGGCGAGACAGCCGCCGAGATCCTGGTTCCTGGACCTGGTGCGCAACTCGGCGGCGGTGGCCGCGTTCTCGCAGTTGTTGTCGTTGCCGAACGGGTTGCTGTGCGAGACCCGCCAGGACCTGCCGAACGCATTCGTCCAGACGTCGATCTCCAGCATGCCGGCGCCCGAGTCCAGCGCGTCGGCGAAGTAGGGGTACTTCGCCTTCTCGTACGCGTTGTGGACGCCCACCCACGTCGAGTCCGAGTACGCGAGCTGCCCGGGATCGAGGGACGCCGCATCGGCGGACACGGCCTCGGCGGGAGCGAGCCCGAGGGCCAGCGCCCCGGCCGTGACGGCCGTCAGTACGGTACGCGACAACTTCCCCATGAGCCCTGGCCCTTCGTCGACGGGTCTGTCAAGTCGACTGAACGGTAGGGCAGTTGAGTGAATGAAGGGAGACCTGTGACTGGACGTCTCCCGGCGTGGCGGCAGCCGGCGGACCCGCGCGCCGTCCCGGGCCCGGCTCCGGGTGCGCGGCGGGCCGGGAGCGCGCACCATGGCGGCATGCCCCCGGTGCGCCGCCCCTGACCAGAGATCCACCGTGAAGACGAGGAAGGACCGGCGAGGACGAGGAAGGGAGACGGCCATGACGGATCAGCCAGGGCACGACACTCACGGAAACGGCCACGGCCACGGCCACGGAAACGGCCACGGCCACGGCCACGGCCATGGTGACACCACCGGCAGGCACGGGATGCTGCTCTTCGGGGACGAGGAGGCGTCCTACCTGTCGCACCTGGCGATGTTCGACAAGCCCCACAACGTCCAGGCCGTCGTCGACGTGCGGTTCGACGACGCCACGCGCACCGCGCTGGCCGCCCACCGGCACGGCGTCCCCGGGGAGGGGTACGACACCTTCGACCCCGTGGTGTTCCCGCTCGCCGACCTCGATCCGGCGGGAGGCGACCCCGTGGGGACCACCCTGAAGGGCAAGGTCTTCTGCGGCCACTTCGAGCGCAAGGGCGGCACGAGACCGCCCCTGGCCCCGAGAGCCGTGGCCGATGTGCGGCACGTGGTGTACCACTCGGTGCTCGACGTGAACGCGTACGCCGCCGAGCCCGGTGTGCTGACGTACCTCTGCTTCGGGCGGGGCGGCCGCCTGTACCTGGCGCACGCCATCACCACCCGCCCGAGCTTCGATCATGTCCTGGTCGCCACAGTGGTGCCCGGGACCGGCAAGGACGACCAGGGCCAGCCCCTGCCGGACGACGCGGCCACGCTGGGGAAGTTCTTCCGGGAGGAGTTCGCCACCGCGGCGCCGGTGGTCTTCCGGGGGCGGCGCGACACGCCGGAGGACCGGCTGTCCGGCACGGAGACCGTCGAAGGACACTTCCCGGCCACCGCACCGCCCGGCGGCCGGCCCGGGTTCTCCGTGGGACTGCGAACGGAACAGGAGATCTATCTGGAGGTACGCGAGCTGGCGTGAGTCACGGGGACGGGTCCAGGTGCGGGCCGGCCGGGAGGCGTGCACCATGGCGGCATGCTGCTGGCCCGCCTCGCGGACGTGTCCGCCCAGGTCGCCGCCACATCGGCGCGCTCACGGAAGATCGCCGCGCTCGCCGATCTCTTCGGAGCGGCCTCGCCCGAGGAAGCGCCGCTGGTCATCGCCTATCTCGCGGGGCGGCTCCCGCAGGGGCGGATCGGGATCGGGTGGAGCACGCTCAAGGAGCCGGTGCCGCCGGCCGAGCACGCCACGCTGACCGTCGCCGACACGGACGCGGCCCTGACGGCTCTCGCCGGGGTCTCCGGCCCCGGATCCCAGGCGGCGCGCCGGCGGCTGGTGCGGGACCTGATGGCCGCCGCCACCGCGCCGGAGCAACGGTTCCTGCTGCCGCTGCTGGCCGGCGACGTCCGGCAGGGAGCGCT
Source organism: Streptomyces sp. NPDC047886 (assembly GCF_043204435.1). Taxonomy (NCBI): domain Bacteria; kingdom Bacillati; phylum Actinomycetota; class Actinomycetes; order Kitasatosporales; family Streptomycetaceae; genus Streptomyces; species Streptomyces sp. NPDC047886. Next base: position 104,827 of record NZ_JBIDCF010000011.1, on the reverse strand, counting down.
GGACGCGATCGCTCTGGAGGGCGTCGCCAAGGCGGCGTCGGCGCCCGCCGGGGACGTACGGCGCGCCGTGATGCTCGAAGGGTCACTTCCCCGGGTCGCGCGAGCACTGCTGGCCGAGGGGCCGGCCGCGCTGGAACGGTTCCGGCTGCGGGTGGGCAGCCCGGTGCAGCCCATGCTCGCCCACACGGCCAGGAGCGTGCGGGACGCGATCGCCGCGCTCGGCCCGTGCGCCGTGGAGGAGAAACTGGACGGCATCCGCGTCCAGGTGCATCGCTCGGGCGACGAGGTCCGTGTCTACACCCGCTCGCTGGACGACATCACCGACCGGCTGCCCGAGATCGGCGCCGCCGCACTCCGGCTGCCCGGCGACCCGTTCGTCCTGGACGGGGAAGTCATCGCGCTGGACGCGGAAGGCCGCCCGGTGGCGTTCCAGGACGTCGCCTCACGCGTGGGGTCCCGGGTCGACGTGGCGACCGCGGCGGCCGCGCTGCCGGTGTCGCCGGTGTTCTTCGACGTACTGGCCGCCGAAGGCGCCGTACTGCTCGATCTGCCCGGCCACGAGCGGTACGAGGCCCTCGCGCGGCTCGTGCCGGAACCGCAGCGGGTGCGCCGAACCGTGGTCGCCGACCCCGCCGAGCCGGGACAGGTGAGGGCGGCCGAGGCGTTCTTCGCCGAGACCCTGAGCCGGGGCCACGAGGGCGTCATGGTGAAGGGCCTCGACGCGACGTACAGCGCCGGCCGGCGGGGCCGCTCCTGGCTCAAGGTGAAACCGGTCCACACACTGGACCTCGTCGTCCTCGCCGCCGAATGGGGCCATGGCCGCCGTACCGGCCTGCTCTCCAACCTCCACCTCGGGGCCAGGGCGGCCGACGGCACGTACGTCATGCTCGGCAAGACGTTCAAGGGGCTCACGGACGCCATGCTCGGCTGGCAGACGGACCGGCTGCGGGAGCTCGCCGTGGACGACGACGGATTCACCGTACGAGTGCGGCCGGAACTCGTCGTCGAGATCGCCTTCGACGGGATCCAGCGCTCGCCGCGCTACCCCGCCGGGGTCACGCTGCGCTTCGCCCGCGTGCTGCGGCACCGCCCCGACAAGCGCGCCGAGGAGGCCGACACCGTCGAGCGGGTCCTGGCGCTCGGCGCACCGGGCGATCAGTCCCGGGTCGTGTAGCGGTGGCGGGCCCACAGCGGCAGGACGAACCAGCACAGCAGGTACCACAGCGCCACGCCCGCGATGAGCCACGGCACGAACCCGTCGTGGGTCGCCACGCGCAGCACCAGGAACAGCGCCGAGATCATGGTGGCCAGCAGCAGCACCAGCCCGGTGAACGTCAGCCGGGACGCCCACACCACCGTCTGCGGCTTGATCCGCCGCCCCGACACGATCCGGTGGAAGGACACCGGCCCGATCAGCGCACCCGTCGCCGCGGCACCGAGTACCACCGTCGTGATGTAGATCGCCCGGTCCGTGTCCGGCAGCTCGGCGAACCGGGGAGCGAACACCACCGTCAGCAGGAAACCGAACAGGATCTGCACACCCGTCTGGGCGACCCGGATCTCCTGGACCAGCTCGCCCCACTGCCGGTCCGCGCGTTCCTCGGGCGTTTCGTGCCGGCCCCGGCGCAGACCGCCCTCGGCACTGGACCCGCCGTCCTCACCGTTCCGCATCCCGGCCTCCCGCGACACCTCTCCGCGGCCCGTGTCCGCGTCCCCTTCCCAGTACCCCCGCCGAACGACTCCATCGGCCGCTACGTCACCCGAAGGATTTCTCCGGGTGTCGCGCCCCCGGAACGTGACCGGCCCGGCCGCGGCGCCCATGCTCGTACGCGCACCTCCGGGCATGCCCGTGACACCAGGTGACACCGGAAAGCCCACGCCCGCGTCGCGCGTGCGGAAAGGAGCCGTGCCGCGTGCGTGCCACCCCCCTCGTCACGGTCCTGCTCCCGGCCGCGGGTGGCCTTGGCCGGCTGTTCCGTACCGCAGAGCGAGACCCGCGCCGTGTCCTCGGCCGCCGCCCGGTTCGCCGCGCGGACACAGGCCGGAGACTTCGCCGCCGCCTGCCGCCTCCTCGCCCCCGCGACCCGCGAGGAACTGGTCGAGACCGACGGGCCGGTCTGTGCGACGGGCCTCGCCGTGGGAGCCGAGCCGGTCGATCTGCTCCGCTACATGACGACGTCCCACTTCGCCGTCGACGTCACCGAGAACTGGCAGTCGGAGTACCTCCAGTTCTTCCTCTATCTCTTCTGCACCGTCTGGCTGCTCCAGCGCGGCTCACCCGAGTCGAAGGAGATGCACAAGGTGGGCCTGGAGTCCGACGAGGACCAGCGCGTGGCCGAGCACGCGCGCGCCGACTCACCGCGCTGGGCGGCCGCGAGGGGGCTCCGCCTGGGTCTGTACTCACGGTCGCTCGGCACGGTCATGTTCCTCATCTTCATCGGCTCCTGGTTCGCGCAGTCCGTCACCGGCGCCGCCGCGTACAGCGAGGAGCGGCTGGGCAATCTCCAGGCGCCCGTCAGCTGGTCGGAGTACCTCGGTACGGCCGACTTCTGGAGCCGGACCCTGCAGAACTGGCAGTCCGAGCTGCTCGCCGTCGGCTCCATGGCGATCCTCTCGGTGTACCTCCGTCAGCGCGGGTCACCCGAGTCGAAGCCGGTCGGTGCCGCACACGCATCGACCGGTGTCGAAGGCTGAACCGCCGAGCATCGTGAAGGAGACGACGACCATGAAGCGCGCTGCGGTCTTCGATGTGGACGGCACCCTGGTGGACACCAACCACCTCCACGTCGTCACCTGGTGGGAGGCCCTGCGCCAGGCGGGCCACGACGTGCCCATGCACGCCGTCCACCGTGCCGTCGGCCTCGGCGCGCACGACCTGATCGAGCACCTGCTCGACGGCGACGGGGACGGCAGCGGTGGCGGTGGTGGTGACGGTGGCGGCCGGGACCGGAGCGGCGACGACGCGCTGAGCGCCGCGCACAAGACGCTCTACGGCACCTGGTTCGAGCGGCTGCCCGCCTTCCGCGACGCGGGCCGGCTACTGAGGACGCTGGCCGGGCAGGGCTGGACGATCGTGCTCGCGACCTCCGCCGGAGGTGCCGAGCTGTCCGCCCTGCGCCGGGCCATCGACGCGGACGACGCGATCACCGCCACCGCGAGCGCCGACGACGTTGCGGCCGGCAAGCCCGCGCCCGAGCCGGTGCGACGGGCGCTGGAGCTGGCCGGGGCGACAGCCGGGAACGCCGTGTTCGTCGGCGACACGGTGTGGGACATGCGGGCCGGTACCCGTGCGGGCGTCACCTGTGTGGGCCTGCTGTGCGGCGGCATCCCCCGGGCGGACCTGACGGAGGCGGGAGCCGCCGCGATCTTCGATGACCCCGCCGACCTCCTGGCACACCTCGACCGCAGCCCGTTCGGCCGCACCAACGGCTAGCGACCGTCGGAAGGCCGACGGCCGAAGGCCGGTCGCCGGGGAGGGCACGACGGTCGAGGCGACGCCCGTCCCCCGGCCGGGTCACTTGCCGAGCTTGCGCTGCAGCTCCGCCTTGTTCATGGATGAGCGCCCGGGGATGTCGCGCCGCTTCGCCTCGGCGTACAACTCGTCGTACGTGGTGCCCTTCGAGCCTCCGGACGAGCGCTGTCCGCCGCGCTTCGACGGGGACGAGCCCTGCGTCGAGCTCTTGCTCGCGGACTTGGACTCACCGGAGCGCGCCCGCTCCTTGTTCACCGTCCGCGCGGCGATCTCCTCGGACCGCTTGTCGCTCGCACCGCGCTTCTTCGAGCTCTCCTTGATGTGTTCGTACTGCCGTTCACGCTTGGGGCTGGATCCTGCGGGCATGGTCTCTCCTCACGGTCCCCCCTGGTGTCATCCTCACCCTCGTACCAGGTGGACTCCTCCGCAAACGCGTCGGTGGCGATCCCGGCCGGAGGGCCGATCCTGATTGAGGGAGCCGAAGCGCGGTATCCGTCCGCGTGGCGGTACGGACGGCCCGAGGGAACGAAGGCCCAGGGAAACAAGGAGTGGAGCGACGTGGGAAGCACAGGGACGACCAACCACCCCTCCGACTGCGATGTGAGCGTCCAGCTCAGCGAGTGCGGACGAGAGGACGCCCATACGGTGTTCGACGCACTCGACCATGTATTCGCCGCGTGCGACGAGGCCGCGCCCGGCCCGGCCGCGGCGGCGACCGCCGGGGCGTCGGGCGGGCGTGAGCCGACGGTGTGGGTGGCGACGTTCGACAGTTCCACCGGGTCCGCCCGGTCGGGTGAGGAGCCTGCCGCCGGGCGGGCTCACCGGCTCACCACACCGGTCACCGCCCTGCTGACGGGCGGCCAGCACGCGGTGGACGAGGTGGAGAAGGCGCTCGCCCGGATCTTCGATGTGCGCTCGACGCAGTCCGTGTCGGGAGAGCACGAGAAGGAGTCACGACTGCTGCTCGCATCGCGCTGACGGTTCACGGACGGTGCGCGTGCCGCGTCAGCGGACGGCGGCCCGGTGAGCGGACGGCCGCCCGGTGAGCGGACGGCCGGCCCGGTTCCGGGCGTCCGCGTCGGTCCGTGTGGTCCTCCTGGGGCACGGGGCCCGGGGGGACCACGCGGACCCGGCTCGGTCCAGCCCGCCCGGTCCGTTCGGTCCTCGTCCGTCAGGCCCTCGTCCGTTCGGTCCTCGCCGGTCCGGTCCCCGTCCGTTCAGTCCAGCGCGTCACGGAGGGCGGGCAGCAGGGCCTTCGCCGACCAGTCCAGGAACGCGGGTTGCGTATCGCCGCCGATCTGGACGAGGGCGATCTCGGTGAATCCGGCGTCGGCGTACGGCTTCACCGCGGCCACGAAGTCGTCCGGGTCGTCGCCGCACGGGATGGAGCCGGCGACGTCCTCGGTCCGGACGGACGCCGATGCCCGGTCGAACGAGTCGGGGTGCGGCAGCTCCGCGTTGACCTTCCAGCCGAGCCCGAACCACCGGAACTGGTCGTGGGCCCGCCGTATCGCCGCGTCCTTGTCCGGGTCGTAGCAGACGGGGAGCTGACCCACCCGCGGCTTGCCCTGCCCGCCGTGGCGGTCGAACGAGGCGAGCAGCTCCGCCTCCGGATCGGTCGCGATGACCAGGTCGGCGAGACGGCCGGCGAGCGCGCACGACCGTTCGCCGGACACGGCGATGCCGATCGGCACGGGCTGCTCCGGCACGTCCCACAGCCGCGCCGACTCGACGTCGAAGTGCGTGCCGCGGTGGTTGACGTGACGCCCGCCGAAGAGCGCGCGAATGATCTCGACCGCCTCCTCCAGCATCTCGTGGCGCACGTCGACGCCGGGCCAGCCGCCGCCCGTCACATGCTCGTTGAGGTTCTCGCCCGAGCCCAGCCCCAGCCGGAACCGCCCCTCCGACAGCAACTGGAGCGTGGCGGCCTTCTGGGCGACGACGGCCGGGTGGTACCGCATCGTCGGGCAGGTGACGTAGGTCATCAGGGGGATGCGGGAGGTGGCCTGGGCGGCAGCGCCGAGCACGGCCCACGCGTAGGGGGAGTGTCCCTGCGAACGGAGCCACGGGAAGTAGTGGTCGGACGTGACGGAGAAGTCGAACCCGGCCTCCTCGGCCTGGACGACATGGTCGACCAGGGCGCGGGGTCCCGCTTGCTCGGTCATCATCGTGTATCCGATTTGCACCATATGCACCCGGTTTCCCTGATGATGCGGTGAAAAACGTCCACGGGTAGGCCCCCAGTGTGGGTCAGTGGGGGTCAGTGTGGGTCCAGGGCGGCGGTCCAGCCCAGTATTCACCATGTGTATACACCCTGTGTAGAGTGCTGCTCGCACGTTCGACCGACGTGTTCACCGCTCCACCGCGAAAGCGAGCCGCACCATGCCGTTGGGGAAGAAGTCCACCGAACGCCGAGCCCGCACGGGCAGGGCCGCCGTCTGTCTGACGGCGATGGTCTCGCTCGTCCTCACGCTCGGCGGCTGCTCCGTCGACACGGTCGACCCCGGGAGCGCCAGGGAGGACGCCAAGGGTGAGACGGGCGCTGTCGACTGCCGCACGGTGAAGTGCATAGCCCTGACCTTCGACGCCGGCCCGGGCGAGGACACGCCGAAGCTCCTCGACATCCTCAAGGCGGAGAAGGTCCCGGCCACCTTCTTCCTCCTCGGAAGAAAGCACGTCGACCGCTACCCCGACGTCGTACGCCGCATCGCCGCCGAAGGTCACGAGGTGGCCAACCACACCTGGACGCACCGCATCCTGACGGACCTCGAACCCGCTGAGATACGCGAGGAGCTGTCCCGAACGCAGGACGCCATCGAGCGGCTGACGGGCCGCAAACCCACCCTCATGCGCCCTCCGCAGGGCCGCACCGACGACACCGTCTCCGAGGTCAGCCGTGAACTCGGGCTGGCGCAGGTCCTGTGGAGCGTCACGGCCAAGGACTACGCGACCACCGACTCCGACCTGATACGACAGCGGACGCTCGACGGCGCCGACAAGGACGGCATCATCCTCCTGCACGACATCTACGACGGCACGGTGCCGGCCGTGCCGGGCATCATCGAAGAGCTGAAGAAGCGCGGCTTCACCTTCGTGACCGTGCCGCAGCTGCTCGCTCCGGCGAAGCCCGAGCCCGGCACCGTATACCGTCCTTGAGCGGCGGCAATTCGATTGACCGGCCGGGTACCGCTTCCTAGATTGATCGCCCGGTGCGCGTCCCCCCGCGCATCCCCCTCACGCAGGAGATCCTTTGAGACCGGCCCCCTACCTCGCCGCCGACGACCGCTACGCGACCATGCGGTACGAGCGCTGCGGCCGCAGCGGCGTACTGCTGCCCCAGGTGTCGCTCGGCCTGTGGCACAACTTCGGTGACACCGCGCCGCTGGAGACCCAGCGAGCCGTGCTGCGGCGCGCCTTCGACCGCGGCGTGACCCACTTCGACCTCGCCAACAACTACGGACCGCCCTACGGCAGCGCCGAGGCGAACTTCGGCAGGCTCTTCGCCCAGGACTTCCGCCCGTACCGCGACGAACTGTTCATCGCCACCAAGGCGGGCTACGACATGTGGCCGGGCCCGTACGGCGAGTACGGCTCGCGCAAGTACCTGCTGGCGAGCCTGGACCAGTCGCTGACCCGCATGGGCCTCGACTACGTCGACGTCTTCTACTCCCACCGGCCGGACCCGGACACGCCCGTCGAGGAGACCATGGGCGCGCTGGACACCGCGGTGCGCCAGGGCAAGGCCCTCTACGCGGGCCTGTCCAACTACAGCCCCGAGCAGATGGTGCGGGCGGCGGAGGTCCTCAAGGACCTGGGCACGCCGCTGCTGATCAACCAGCACCCGTACAGCATGCTCGACCGGGGCATCGAGCGCAGTGGTCTGATCGCCGCGTCCGCGAAGGCCGGAGCGGGCGTCATCGCGTTCTCGCCGCTGGCCCAGGGGCAGCTGACCGACCGCTATCTGAACGGGGTGCCCGCCGACTCCCGGATGGCCGTCGGTCACTTCCTCAAGCGGGACGCCCTCACCGAGGAGAAGCTCGCGCTGCTGCACCGGCTGAACAAGATCGCGAGCGACGGGGGCCGGACGCTCGCGCAGCTGGCACTGGCCTGGGTGCTGCGGGACCCGCGGGTCACCTCGGTGCTGATCGGCGCGAGCAGCGTCGCCCAGCTCGACCAGAACCTGGGTGTGCTCGACGTGCCGCCGTTCGACGACGAGGAGATCGCCGAGCTGGACCGGGTCCTCGGCTGAGCCCCACCCGGACCCGGCCCCGTCCCGGCCCCGCACCGGCCCCCCTCCGGGCACCGCCCGGGGTCCCAGCCGGGTTCCGGGGCGGGTTCCGGATCGGGCGTACGGCCCTCGGCCGAAACCGTGCGCCCGGACCCGGCCGCCGGTATTCGCCCGCATCTGCCGCTCGCGCCGTGGGAAGTGCATGCTGGACACGTGGGGCCGGGCATCGGCCGGGCCCCGGCTCCCCGAGCGGAGGTGAGACACCATGCCCGCTGGTGAGAAGGTTCTGCTGGTCGACGACCACGAGGACAACCTCTTCGCCCTGCAGAGTGCCATCTCGCCTCTCGGCTACCCGCTGGAGGTGGCCACAAGCGGAGACGAGGCGTTGAAAGCCGTCCTGCGCGGTGGCGTCGCGGTCACCGTCCTGGACGTCGTCATGCCCGATGTGAGCGGACTCGACGTCCTGCACTACATGCAGGGACTCGAACAGACCCGGCGGATTCCGGTCATTCTGGTGACCGGCATGGGGATCGACGCCCAGCTGTCGCGCGACGCGATGGAGCTGGGTGCCGCCGACCTCGTGGCCAAACCCATCGACCCGTGGTCGCTGCGCATCAAGATCCGATACCTGCACGAGGCGTACCGTCAGCAGTTCCGGGCCGCGCCCGCGGCCCCGGCGGCTCCCGCCTGACCCTGCGGCGAAGCCCGTCACGATCCGCGCTGACGGGCCGCGCCTGCCGCGTGCGCCCGCGCGCCGCTCGACGTACGTGCCCTGTCCGGGCGGCCAGGTCCCGGTCGGCGCTCAGCGCGTCGACGAGCTGCCCGGCCGCGCCGAGCCGGTACGCGCCGCCGCGTCCTGCGCCCGCCGACGGGCCCGGTGCGCCGCCCGCGCGGCATCCTGGGCCCGTTCGCGTGCCGCACGGGCGGCCTCCGCGCGGTCCCGCCGCACCTCCTCGGCGCGCTCCAGCCGCTCTGCCAGCTCCGACGCCCGCCGCTCGGCCTCGCGCAGCTCCCCCTCGGCGCGCTCCCGGTCGGAATCCGCCCTGCGGAGGTCCTCCTCGCGGGCCTCGGCCTCCCTCTCGGCGTTCGCGGCCTCCTCGCGGGCCGCCTCCCGCGCCCGGTCGGCGCCGACCGCCCGCCGTGCCGCCCGGTCCGCCTCGTCAGCCTCCTCGGCCTTCTGCGCCTCCTCGGCCTTCTTCACCTCCTTGCCCCGCCCGGCCTTCTTCCGCCGTGCCGGTTCAGCCGCCGGTTCCGCCGCTCCGTCCGACTCCGCCGGGCGTCTCCGGGGCCGGGCGGCGAGTGCCGACGCGTCGATGCCGGCCGCGTCGAAGCCCACGGGCGGTGTCAGGGGTTTCGCCAGCCGGCCGGCCGTCCACTCCTCCGCCGCCCGCGGATCGGCGATGACGGCGTGCAGGGTCGCCTCGACCTCGTGCTGGACGCCCTCGCCCACGGGCTGCCCGGCGTCGGCCGCCAGTTCCCGTGCCTGCCGCGCCAGAGCGGTGACCACGGCGTGCTGCCGACGGGCCAGTTCGCGCAGCCGTTCGCCGTCGAGGTCCCGATGGGCGCGGCGCAGGCTCTCGCCGAGGGCGACCAGGGACCGGGCCTCGTCCGGCCGATCGCGTACGAGCAGATTGCTCGCCCACGCCGCCAGCGTGGGGCGGCGCAGCCCCTGAACGGCGTCGGCGAGCGCCCGGTCGCCGGCCTCGCGGGCCTCGGCGGCACGCTGATTCCGGGCGCCGGTGAAAGCGTCGGGCCGCAGCGCGTACAGTTCCCCGGCCACGCTTTCCAGGTCCACGGATCCCCCTGCGGTGTCATGGGCGGGCGCGGAATTCCGCTCCATCGAACAGTGCCCATTCTGCGACGTCATGAGCCTTGACGGCCCGGCGGAACACCCGTCGGGGACCGTGCGGGAACGACGGAACGGGGCGGCGGGGGCGCGGTGGAACGGAAACGGCCCGCGCGGCCCCGGGCGGGGGGAGGCGTCCACCCGGGAGCCGCGCGGGCCGTGGGGCCTTCGCGGAGCGTGCGAGGGTCAGAAGGCGAAGACCTTCGTCGCCTCGGCCCGCATCACGCAGGAGTTTCCGTACGTCCGCTGGAAGTCGACCCACCGGCCCTCCCACACTCCCTGCGCGGTGACGACGACCGGGTCGTAGATCTTCACGCACATACGCTGCTGGTCGTCGCGCAGTTGCGCGAAGTTGCCGTCGACCCCGCGCAGCCGGTCACAGGCCTCCTGAGGGGCGGGGTGGGTTCCGCCGGGCGCCGGGGCGCAGGTGAGGGTCACCGCTCGCAGGGGCGTCGCGGTGGCGGCGGTCTCGCCCTTGCTCACGGTGAGCACGAGCGCGGAGGGCGCGTAGAGCCGCGACGGCGTCGCGGCCGCGGCGCCCGGTGCGAGGGCGGTCATCGCGGCGGTGGCGGCAAGTCCGTACACGGCGCTTCGCTTCAGCAGGGTCCGCATGGGTATGAACCTCTCACTCGTTTTCCGGTTCGGTGCGGAACAGCCTGCCTGGCAGCCCTTGTTGACGCACATTCAGCGTCGCTTTTCAGTTTGGTCTGTTATTCAAGCAGTGACGTGAAATGCCTCTTCCTTATCGGTGCCGTCGGTCAATTCCCCGTTCCCCGGGCGGCCTTGGCGGTGAGTCGCATGTGGTTCATCTGTCCACTATGCGTAGAACAGTGCGGGTCGGCGGTGCGCAACACGTCCGAAACGCAGCGGTAACACGCACTGTGTCGACCTTGTGGTTCATGCCGGGTTCGCACCGGTGTCACTCCTGTGTGGCCGTCAGTGCGAAGTCGACCACCGACCAGGGGGTCGGGGTATTGCCCTGGATCAGCGCCACCCGGTCGTCCGTCCGGGTGTCGTCGTCGGGCCGTGCGGTGGGGGTGGCGGCGTGCGCGCTCGACGCGGCGGCCGTCAGCAGCGCCCCGGCGGCGGCTGCCATGGCGACGGTACGGAGGTGCATGGTTCCCTCTCGGCTCGATGGGTGGGCGATTCGTCGATCATCGGCACGGCCGTCGGCCCGTCGGCCGTGCCGATGATCAACGACCGGAGGCCGGAGAGGTGTCGAGCCCGCGGTCAGGGCCGCCCGGATGAGGCAGTCCAAGGCTGAAAAATTCACTGTTGACCAAAATGGGCCGGTAGGCGTTATATGGGGGATAAAGGGCGGATAAAGGCTTCTACAGGAGGCGGGCCCGCAATGACCACCCACACGAGCATCGAGCAACACCCCGATCTTGCCGAGATGCGGTCTCGGTTCGAACGGGCGACGAGCACACCCCGCGCGCAGGCGATCGAGACCCTCGGCCTGCTCACGGGTCTCTATCTGGCCGCTTCGCCGTGGATCGCCGGCTTCAGCGGTCTCACGGCTCTCGCCGTGTGCAACCTCATCGTCGGTGCCGCGTACGTCCTGTGCATGGGCGGGTTCGGCTCCGCGTACGAACGGACACACGCCATGGCCTGGTGCGCGACGGTCATCGGAGCATGGACGATCATCTCCCCCTGGGTCGTGGCAGGGAACGTCGACACGACCCGCAGCGTGGTCAACAACATCATCGTCGGTGCCGTCGCCCTGCTGCTCGGCGCCGCCATGGCCGCCACAAGGGAACGCCGCGCCGGAGCCGTCCGTGGCCGCAGGGGCATGCCGACCCCGTGAGCCGAGGAGCAGCCGTGTGATCGGACGCTGTCATCCGACGCTGTGATCCGACGCTCGAAACACGAAGACCCCGACCGGTAGCCCCGGCCGGGGCTTCGTACGCGTCGAGCGGCGGCGACCCCGTCCGTATCCGGACGGGACCGCCGCCTCCGGCGCTCACGACCCGGTCGGTACGTCGTGTCGCATCGGCGTCAGCTGCTCGATGTCGTAGCGCGAGCGGAGTTCCGCGATGGCCGCGTGATCGGGCGAGCCCCCGGCCTTCAGCAGCGCGAGCAACTCCTCGAAGTACCGCTCGTGGTCCGGCGGAGGGGACGCCTGGAAGAACATCCTCGCCGGGCGGTCGGTCGGATTGGCGAACGCGTGGGGACAGCCCGGCGGTACCACGATCACCGTGCCGGGCGTCGCCCGGACACTGCGCCGGCCCGTCGGCGACTCCCAGCCCCGCCAGTCGTCGCCGGTACGGACGCGCGGCTCGAAGGCCAGCACGTCAAGCTCCCCTTCGAGGATGTAGAACAGCTCCTCGCTGCGGGTGTGCACATGCGCGCCCACGTCGAAGCCAGGAGGCACCACGACCTCGAAACTCGACGCGGCCCGCGAGTGCTCCCCGGTCACCTTGAACGTCACCTGCTGAGCCGGGGCGCTCAGCGTCCGGCCGTGGCCGGACGGCACCAGCAGACCGTCCGGCGCCTCGGCCAGCAGGGACGCGGGGGCCGACTGGTGCGCGGTCACCAGGTCACCGGCAGGGACTCGGGCCCGCGGATGAGCGCGCCGCGCCGGAACGGGACCTCGGCGGCGGGAACCGCCAGCCGCAGCCCCGGGAAGCGGTCCACCAGCGCCGAGACGAGCAGCTCCGACTCCAGCCGGGCCAGCATCGCGCCCACGCAGAAGTGCGGCCCGTGCCCGAACGCCACATGCGGGTTGGGACTCCGGTCGAAGTCCAGCCGCTCCGGATCCGGGAAGACGTCCGGGTCCCGGTTCGCCGCCAGATAGGACACGTACACCGGTTCGCCGGCCCTGATCCGTACCCCGGCGACCGTCATGTCCTCCAGCGCGATACGGGACAGTCCGACCGCGCTGCGGTGCGGGATGTAGCGCAGCAGCTCCTCGATCGCACGGGGACGAACGGCCGGCTCGGCGCGCAGCCGCTCCATCAGATCGGGCCGCGAGAGCAGGATGAACAGCATGTTGCCGGTGTTGTTGGTGACCGCCTCGCCGCCGATCTGGATCAGCAGCGCCAGGCCCACCGCCTCCGACTCGGTGATCTCCCCGGCCGCCACGGCGGACGACAGCAGACCGATGACGTCGTCGCCGCCCGTGCCGCGCCGCTCGCGCACGATCCGGGCGAAGTAGCCGCACATCGACTCCTTGGCCTGCTCGCTGCGCGCCACCCCCTGCGCGGACGACAGGATCAGCCCGGTCCACTCGTGCATCAGCGGCCGGTCGGCGGCGGGCACCCCCATCAGCTCGCAGACCACGGCGAGCGGGAACGGCCCGAGCAGGCGCTCCGTGAAGTCCATCGGGGGACCGTCCCGCAGCACCCCCTCGACCAGTTCGTCCAGCATCCGCCGCGCGCTCTCGCGCAGCCGCTCCACACCCTTCGTCGTGAACGCGGGCGCCACGGCACGCCTCAGCCTGGTGTGGTCCGGCGGGTCCTCGAACCCGACCGCCCCGTCCACCGGGATGAAGTGCGGGGCCAGCCGGGTGACATCGTGCTCGGCGACCAGCTTCCGGCTGAACCGGGGATCGTTCGTCACCGTCTTGACGTCGTCGTAGCGGGTCACCAGCCACGCCCAGCCCGAACCGTTCGGCAACTGGATCCGGGTGATCGGCCCCTCGTCCATGAGCCGGGCCAGCACCGGGTCGAAGTCCACGCCGAACAGGTCGAGCGCGGGCCACTGCCGCACCGGGGGAGGGGCGGCGGCCTGCGCCCCCGCCGCTCCCGTGTCCCGGTCCCCGTCCGTCGCCGCCCTGGGCGCCGCGTCCTTTGTGGTCGCGGCGCCCGCCGCGGTCGTCGTCCCCGCCGCGGTCGTCGTCTCCGCCGCGGTCGTCGTCTCCGTCGTCTCCGTCGTGCTCGTCTCATCCAACACAGCTGGGTTCCTCCGCGAGAACGGTGGGCGGGGCGGTCGAGGCGGGTGCGATCGTCCAGCGGCCGAGCGACATCTCCGCCGTGATGCCGGGGCCGAACCCGGCCAGCAGACCGCGTGCGCTGTCCGGCGTACCGCCCTCGTCGAAGAGCCGGCGCAGCGCGTCCAGGACGACGGCGCTGGCGATGTTGCCGTACTCGGTGAGCGTGGCCCGGCTGAACCGGAACGCCTCGGGAGCCACTCCGAGGAACTTGCTGAGGTCGTCAAGGATCCTCGGCCCACCGGCGTGGATGATGTAGAAGTCCAGGTCGGAGGCGTCCCAGCCGTGCTGACCTGCCAGTTCCTTGAGGGCCGGCGCGAGCGGCTCCATGGTGCCGGGCACCCGCTTGTCGAGCTTGAAGTGGAATCCCGTGGCGCGGACGTCGTAGGCGATCCAGTCGACGGTCTCCGGCACCAGGTACGAGCCGTTGCGTTCGAGCGCCACGCCCGTGCCGCCCCGGCCGCGCATCACGGCGGCGGCGAGGCCGTCGCCGAACAGACCGTTGGACAGCAGATTGCCGACCCCCAGGTCCGCGGGCTGGTAGCACAGCGAGCAGAACTCGCAGGCCACGATCAGCGCGTTCGCCTCCGGGTACGCCGTGCAGAAGTCGTGCGCCCGGTTGATGGCGGCACCGCCCGCCGCGCAGCCGAGCTGGGCGATAGGCACCTGGCGGGTGTCACTGCGGAAGCCCATCGTGTTGATCAGCCACGCCGTGAGCGACGGCATCATGAAGCCCGTGCACGAGACGTAGATGATCACATCGATGTCCTCGGCGCGCAGCTCGGCGTCCTCCAGCGCCCGCCGGATGACGGCGGGCACCCGCGCCTTGGCCTCGGCCTCGTAGACGGCGTTGCGTTCCTCGAAGCCGGGATGCTTGAGTGTCTCCTCGATCGGCCGGAGCAGATGCCGCTTCTGTACGCCGGTGTTCTCCATCAGGCGCAGGGCGAGCGGAAGCTGGGGATGATCCGCGTGGATGGTCCGAGCCAGGTCGAGCGTCTGCTCCATGGTGATCACATGCTCGGGGACGGACACCGCGGGTCTGCACAACGTGGCCATGAAGTCGAGCCCTTTCGTCGCGTGTTGCTCGCGTTCATCCCAAAGAATGTGCGACCCCTGGGCGCGGCGCGCGTCGAAGGGAACCCCGCACCGTTACGGCAAAACGGTGACGCGGCGCCTCCGCGACAGGCGCCGGAGCGGTGACTCCGGCCGGGCTCCGCGCGTCCCCCGCCCGACGAGCCTGCCCAGCATGCGTGCGGTCCGGCCTGCGACCGCCATCCCGGTGAGCCGCCACCACGCCACGCGCAACAACAGCGCCGGCGAGGTACCCGCTCTCCTCACCCGGGTGGGCGAGCAGACCGCGCCCCCACCGGCGGCGTGCCGGACGATCGGAGAATGCGCCACCACCATCTGCGGATCGTCCACGGATCCCCGACCGCGGCCGAACTCGCCGCGCTCACCGCCGTGCTGACCGCGCTCGTCTGCCGCTGCGCGGCGGCGGACGCCGGCATCGGCACGGGCGGGAGTACGGGAGACGGAGCCGGCGGCGGCACGGGCCGGCGGGCGAACTGGGACCGGGCCTGGCGGCCCCACCCGCCGTCCGGGTCCTGGCGGGCCCGCGTCGGCTGCGGGCCCTTCCACCACCACTGACGGCGCCCCGCCGGCCCGGCCCCGGGGTGTCCGGTCAGTCGTCGACGCGGTCCAGCACGTCACCGAGGTCCACGAACGTGAAGCCGGTCGCGTCGCGCTCACCGTCCTCGGGCGTGTCGTGGCCGTCCTGGACGACCAGCAGGCCGCGCGGATACCTCCGGCCGAGCGGCGCGTTCAGCACCGCCGCGCCGTCGCACTCCTCCGACCCGTCGAGCACCGCCGAAGCGGCCGTGACACGGAAGCCGCCCTCGTACTCGTTGTGGTCCTCAAGCTCCCGGTCGTAGAGCGCGAACGTGTCGTCGCCCTGGCTGGAGGCCAGGACGTAGCCGTCGCCGTCCGGCTCGGTCAGCAGGGCGAGCCCCTCGACGTCGGCCGTCAGCCGCGAGCCGCCGAAGCCCGGGTCGGCGCCCGAGACACACTCCTCGGTCTCCTCGTCGTACACGCCGGGCACGCCGTACTCGCGGACCTTGTCGATCAGTTTCGGCGTGCCGGTGAGGTCGGCGCGCAGGCGCCAGACGCCGATGTCCTCCTGGCCCGCGTAGAGCATGCCGTTGGCCGGGTCCACGACCATGCCCTCGACCTGCGGCAGCTCGTCGGGCTCGGCGCACGGCGACCACGACGAGCCGTCGGGCAGCCGGAAGACGGACGGCAGGTCGAGGGTGCGGACCATCCGGTAGGTGACCGTGCCGGTCCGGGTCGGCAGCAGCTCCAGCAGCGCTATCCGGGTGCGCTCACGCCGGCTGACCAGGGCGTACGAACGGCCCGTCGCCCGGTCCCGCCAGGTGGCCAGGCCGTAGGCGGTCCGCTGGTCGTCGATCTCCTCCTGGTCCGCCGAGAACACCGGCGGCGCGGCGGGATCCGTGACGTCCACGAGCGGGCCGCCGGGCGCGGCCGGGTCGATGCGGTGCACCCGCAGCCGGTCGTGGCCCCGGTCGCTGGTCACGGCCACATCGGCGCGGCCGGAGCCCAGGCGCATGCCGTGCACCAGATCGACGTTGTTGAACCGGCCGGGCGCGTGATCCGGGCCTGGCGGGGGCGGCGCCGCGATCGACTGGACCTCGCGGGCGTCGAGGTCGTACACCCGGAGGCCGCCCTCCTTGGCGGTGGCGATGACCAGGCTGCGGTCCGGGTCGGCGGCGTTCCGCCAGATCGCGGGATCGTCCGCGTCGGCGTTGCCGCCCGCCTCGTCGTCGTACAGGGTCGGCGTCTCCGCCCGGGGGGCGACGGCGGGAAGCCGGTACGTCGTACGGGCGTCCGCCACCGCACCGACCGGACCGGCCTGGGCGGGCACGGCGGCCGTCGCGAGCGCCACGAGGGCGGTACCGGCGGCGAGGGCGGCCAGCCGGGCGGGGCGCGCGGGACGGTTTCCGGTGACCGGGCGGATCGGACGGTGTCTGATCACGAAGCAGCTCCTTCACATCGGGGGAGCGATCGCCGCGAGGGAGCGATCGCCGCCCGTGAGCCTGGAGCCGCCGGGTGACGAACGGAAGAAGGAGGGGCGTCGCGTGCACGGGTGAACCGTGGCTGCGGCGTGAACAGGCCTGATTACACCAGCTTCTGAGGTTCCGTCAGTCAGGGGGCCAGCCCGTGCTCGGCCAGCGGCCCCACCGCCAGCCCGCGCGCCCCGCACTCCGCGACCAGCCCGGGAAGAGTGCCGAGCGCCGACCGCCACGCGCCCGGAGCGGCCACCACGTCCGAGTCGTGCAGCACCACCGTGCTCCCGCCGCGCAGGGTCCGCAGCACCTCGGCGAGCACACCGGCGGGGAACGCGTCGCCGGTCCAGTCCCGGCCCCACGCCGACCACAGGACGGGCCGCAGCCCGGCCGCCCTGGCCGCCGCCCACCGACCGCCCGTCAGGACGCCGTACGGGGGGCGGTACCACAGCGGCCGCTGCCCGGCGAGTTCGGCGACCGCGTCGGCGGCGCGCGCCAGCTCCAGCCGGTCCCGCGCCGGCCGGGGCCACCACGGCCGGTCGTGGCGCCAGCCGTGCACGGCCAGCTCGTGCCCCTCGGCGACCATCAGCCGCCCGAGACCGGGGCACCGCTCCAGGCGCTCCCCGAGCACGAAGAACGTGGCCCGCACCGACAGCCGGTCCAGCGCCCGCAGGAAGTGCGGCGTACTGGCCGGGTCGGGTCCGTCGTCGAAGGTGAGCGCCACATGCCCCGGATCGCCGCGCCCGTCGAGGCGCGGGCACAGCGCGCCCCGGAAGCCCGGCAGCCAGGTCACGGCCGGGCCGATGTGCCAGGCACCGCCCGCGAGCACCGCCGCCGCCGACACTCCGGCGGCCACCCGGGACGCCCGCCCCGCCGGCCGCGCCGGCCCCGACGACCCCATCGACCCTGTAGACCCCACCCGCCCAACCGGCCCCATCGCCGCTGAAGGCCTCATCCATCCCGCCTGCCCCATCGATCCTGCCGCGCTCATCGGCCCCATCGCCCCCGCTGTACGCGCGTCCGCCTGCGGCGCCCGTGTCGGCCACGTCCCCTCCGGCACCCCTGCCCGCCCGTCCCCGCTCACCATGACTGCTCACCCTCCTCGCCCACGACCAGCGGCGACCGGGCCAGCCGCGCGCATCCCGCCACCAGTACCGCCAGGGCCAGCGCCTCGAACGGCACGCGCCCGCCCAGCTCCACGTGCTCGTGGAACAGCACCACGCCCAGCACCACGCTCAGCAGCGCGTCGCCCAGGGTGAGGGCGGGCTGCGACGCGACCAGCGAGCCCGCCCGGAACGTCACCTGAAGCAGCGCGAAGCTGGCGAGGCCGACGAGGATCGCCGCGTACAGCGGCCAGGCCGTCAACAGCGCCCCGACACCCTCCGGCAGCCGCCCCAGCGCGTCCTTGAGCAGCGCCGCCGTACAGGAGAACCCCAGCGCGGTCGCCGTGCCGAGTAGCGCGGCGCGCGGCGCGGCCCGCAGCCGCAGCGACAGCACGACCAGTACCACCGCCACGGACCCCACAGCGGCCCCCGTCCACACCCAGTCGGACGCCGGCACCGAGGCCCGCCCGCCCGACGGCTCGGCGAGCGCCAGGAACGCGCCGAGGCCCACCGCCATCGCCCCGAACGCCCACCACGTCCGCGTGTCCGGGCGGCGCCGGAACACCACACCGCCCAGCACCAGCGTGAACAGCAGCTCCGTGCTCATCACCGGCTGCACCACGGCCAGCGGCCCGGTCGCCAGCGCCAGCGCCTGGAAGACGCCCGACACGCCGAGGAACGCCGCGCCCCACACCCAGTCCCGCCGCCGGACGAGCCGGGGCCACCACCCCCGTACGGACGCGGCCGGAAGGGCCGCGCCGGCCGCGCCGTGCCGCTGGAGCACGGACGCCGCCGCGTTGCCGAGCGCGGCGAGCAGCGCCAGACACACCGAGAGCGCCAGCATCGGCGGACCCTCAGCCGAATCGTTTGGCCAGCGCGCGGAAGAAGCCCGGCACCGCTCCGTGGATCCGCGCCGGCAGGTCCAGCCAGCGGGGTGCGAACGCCTCGTCGCGGCCCCGGACAGCGAGGGTCCACACGACGTCGGCCAGCCGTTCGGGTGGCACGGGACGCGGACGTTCACGGTGGTAGGGGGAACCCCGGTGCTGAAAGAAGGGCGTGTCGACGGCGCCGGGGACCACCGCCGACACCCGTACCCGGGTGCCGGCCAGTTCGTAGCGCAGACTGTCGGCGAACGCGAACAGCCCGCCCTTCGTCGCCGCGTACACCGCCTCGTCGGCCACGCCCACCTTCCCGGCCATGGAGCCGATCAGCACGACGCGTCCCAGGTCCCGCGCCACCATCCCGGGCAGCAGCAGCCGGACCAGATGCATCACCGCCGTCAGGTTGACGCTCACCAGCCGGTCCAGCATTCCCTCCGGCATCCGGGTGAACGGCCCGGCCCATCCGATGCCCGCCGCCGCGACCAGCACATCGACCCTGCCCTCCCGTTCCAGCACCGTCCCGGCCAGCCGCCGCCGCCCCGACGGTTCACCGAGGTCCGCCACGACCGGGGTCCCACCGGTCCGCAGCGCCACCGAGGCGAGCCGCTCCTCGTCCCGGCCTCCCAGCACCAGCCGCCAGCGGCCGTCCGCGGCGAACCGCTCGGCCACCGCCTCGCCGATACCGGACGACGCGCCCGTGACGAGCACCACCGGACGCGCTGATACCGACGCCATGGCAGATCCTCCGGGAGTCGCGGAACCGTGTCTTCCCAGCCTGCTGGTTTCTCGCCGGTTCGCCTCCCGGCAGCCGTCGACCTGCCCCCGAACCACCCGAACAGACCGTGGCGCGCGGTCCTCACGGACACTCCGGACCACCATGGAGGGGGCGCGAACGGAAGCGCACGCAGGGAGACGCACAGGGAAGGGCGCGCATGCGGGGGAACGGCACGACGGCCACGGGCGGCCTCGGCGCCCGGCGCTGCCTGGTGCTGACCGCGAGCATGGGCGCCGGGCACGACGCCGTGGCGGGCGAACTGGCCCGCCGCCTGCGCGAGAACGGCCACGACGTCCTCGTACGGGACGTGCTGACCCTCCTGCCTCTCGGCAGCGGAGCGGCACTGCGCGGGTTCTACCGCGTGACCGTACGCCGCGTGCCCGCGCTGTACGAGGCGATCTACGCGCTGTTCCTGAAGTCACCGCCCACCGCGCCCGCCACATCCACCGCGCCCGCCACATCCGCCACATCCACCGCGTCGGCCGCGTCTACCGCGTCGGCTGCCGCCACGGCCCGTACGCGCCGCCCGGACGTGTCGCCCCTCGCCGTGCTCGCCGAAGGCGCCCTCCGCGACCTCGTGGCGAGAACGCGCCCGGACGTCATCGTCTCCACCTTCCACCTCGCCGGACAGATCACCGGCCGCCTGCGCGCCCGGGGTGCGCTCGCGGTCCCCTGCGCGGTGTTCGTCACCGACTTCGCCGTCCACCGGGGCTGGCTCCACCCCGGCAACGACCTCTACCTCTGTGTCACGGAGACGGCCGCGCTCACCGCGCGCGCCGCCACCGGACGTACGGCCCGCGCACCGGGTCCGGTCGTCCCCCCGGCGTTCCACCACCCGCCGGACGCCCCTCCGGACCGGCCCACGCCCACCCCGGTCCTCCCGCCGGGCGACGACCGCCCCGCCGTCCTGCTGTCGGCGGGCGCCTGGGGCGTCGCCACCGAACTCCCGCGTACCGCACGCGCCCTCGCCGCGCACGGCTTCCTCCCCGTCCTGCTGTGCGGCCGCGACGAGAGGCTCCGCCGCACCGGCGCCCGCCTGCCGGGCGTCCTCGCACTCGGCTGGGTCGACGACATGCCGCGCCTGATGGCGTCGGCGCGGCTCCTGGTCGACAACGCAGCCGGCCAGACCGCGGCCCAGGCCCTCGCCGCCCGCCTCCCCGTCATCGGCTACCGGCCCATCGCCGGGCACGGCGCCGCCGGCGTCCGGGCGATGGCCCGGGCGGACCTCACCGCCTACGCAGCCGACCTCCCCGGCCTGCTGTCGGCCGCCCACCGGCTGGCACCCCCGGGTCCCGACCGCGACCGGCGGACGGCACTCGGCGCGGCGGTGTTCCGGGACGACGCCGCACGGCTGGTCACCGACCTCGCCGACGCCGCCGGACCCGCGCCGCACGCCGAGACACCCGGCGGCCCGGGCACCTAGGGAGTGCCCGGCGGACCAGCGCAAGGAGCCCCGCGGGAACAGGCGTCGCGTCATCCTCGGCATCGGCGGGATGCTGGAGGTCGCGCAGCGCACCGGATGGCCGAGGGCGCGGTCGGCGAACTGCTGGGCGACGCTTTTCGTAGGGACCCGCTGACCCGTGCCCCAGGGCCGTCCGCCGCCGCGCCCGCCGCCCGGCCTGTCACCGGCGCGGGGATGTACGGCGGCGGAGCCGGTGCCGTACCGCCCGCTGGGCCACGGGACCGAGTTCCTCCAGGACGCCGACGAGCTCCACGAGCCGTTCCAGCGCGTCGAGGGCCCGTTCGGCGCCGAGCGGGTCCACGCCCTCGTACAGCTCCAGGCCGACGAAGGAGGCGGCCAGGGCGCGGGCGAGCCCCGCCGGATCGGTGAACTCGCCGAGCGGGGTGGAGCCGATGACCCGGGCGAGCACCCGCTCCAGCTCCTCGACCCACAGGTCGAGCCCGGCGGCCGTCGCCGGCGCCAGCCGTGGATGGGTCTGCGCGCCGGCCAGCAGCTGGCCAAGGACGGCGACATGGCCGCCCGCCCGCTCCTCGGCGTGCAGCCGCCGTCCGAGCTCCAGCAGTTCACCGAGCGTGGTGACGGCGGCGAACCGGTCGCGGTAGCGGGCGACGCGCTGTTCGGCGCCGTGCCGGCAGGCGGCGGCCAGCAGCTCGTCCATGGACCCGAAGTGGTAGAAGACCAGCGCCTGGTTCACGCCCGCGGCCGTCGCGACGGACCGCGCGGACGTCTTGGCGATGCCCTGCTCGGTGAGCGTGCGCAGGGCGCCGTCCAGCAGCTTCACCCTCGTGTCCCGGCTCCTGGCGTCCTGGCCCACGACGCTCCGCCCGGTGCCCTCGCGCCCCGTGCCGTTCTGCACCGGACCGTTCTTCCCCGCGCCGTCGCGGCTCGTGCGTCGCTGCCCGCTCGTACCGGTCCGGCTCCCGCCGTCCCGGCTGCCGGTCTCCGCTGTCACGTCCGTGCCTCCTCGCGTACCGGGCGCAGCCCGGCGCGCACCCCGTGGGAGCGTACGTCGGCGTACTCGGCGGTGAACGACCCTTCGTAGCCGAACAGCGGGCCGAAGTACCGGTTGGTGACCCGTACCCGGATACGGAAGCGGTCCTCGGCTTCGTCGTAGGACTCGCGCACCTCCGCGTCACCGCCGATGAGGTGTGGGACCCGCACGTCCACCGGCCCTTCACGGAACCGGTGTTCCCCCGAGCGGATCAGCAGCGAGCCGTCCGGTTCCACACTCGGGTGCAGATCGCTGGCGAGGTGCTGGTGCGTGCCCAGGTAGTCCAGGACGCAGCCGCGCTCGGGGCTGTAGACCATCGTGGCGTCGAAGCGGCGCGGCCCACCGGGCAGCGCGAAGGTCCGTACGAACGTCACGGTCTCACGGCCGTACGCATCGGTGTACGGGACGTTCTCGATGGTGAAGGGCACCTGACGGCCGGTGCGCGGGAGCAGGATGTTCCGGGTGCCGCCCAGCGCCAGGAACGGCTTCACGAAAGGGCGCCCGTGCCAGATCCGGTCCATCACGCCCCGGCCCACGCACGCCTCCCCGCTGTCAAGACCGACCGAGAAGCGCCGCCGCAGCCGGGGGTGGAGCCGGTCGAAGTCGTCACCCAGGGCTTGGCGGAAGATCGAGGTCATGGGCGCTCCAGCGAGGTGAGGAGGGCCGGGGTGGCGGCCCGGCCGGGAGGGGTGCGCAGACAGCGCCGCGCCGCCGGGGTGACGGGCAGCACGGGGGCGAACAGCGCGGCCGCGGCGACCGGCAGGGCGACGGCCGGCCCCGCGTACAGCGCCGTCGCGAGGACAGCGAGCAGCCGGACGGCGGACTCGCCGACCGCGTACCCGAGCGAGCGCCGCGGTGTGACGCCGCGCTCGCACCACAGACGCAGCCGGTCGAACGACCAGGCGGTCGCCCAGCCCATCAGCGGCCGGAAGACGAGACGGTCCGCCAGCCGCCCGAACCGCCCCCAGCGCGGCCGGTAGTCGTAGCCGGTGAGGAACCGGATCCCGTCCGGACCCGGCACGTAACGCCAGTAGCCGCTGCCCTCAGCGAGCAGCGACAGCGGATGCGGCGAGAAGAAGCGCAGCGCCGACACCCGCTCGCCGTCCCGCCGGCGCTCACCGGCGGACACCCCCGTACCCGCGACGGTCAGGAACGGCAGCACCCGGGTCGCGTACCGGAACCGCTGGGGTCCATCGGGCTCGTCCGCCCCGCGCGGGAGGTACGTGATGGTCGTGAAGCGCAGGTCCCACCGCTGGTGCTCGGCGGGATCCTGGGTACGCGCCCAGAGCGTCTCGAGGTCGCTCCGTACGCATGTCTCGACATAGATCCCCACCCCTGCCCGCCCCTGTCCGCCGTCGCTGTGCGTCCCCGCGGCCGCCCTCTTGAGCGACCGCTCAATTCCTTGGGTGTGACGGTAGCGCCACTTGAGCGTTCGCTCAACCCGGGAGGCCGTCAGTCCCGCAACGGCAGGTAGAACACATGGGGCACGCCCGTCACCGGGTGGGCCGCCACGCGCGCGGGCACGCGGTAGACGTCCGCCAGCAGTTTCTCGGTGAGCACGTCGCCGGGCGTGCCGGAGGCCACCACCCGCCCCTCGGAGAGCACGTGGAGGCGGTCGCAGTACGCCGCCGCCAGATTGAGGTCGTGGAGCACCACCAGGTTCGTGGTGCCCAGGTCCCGCAGCAGTCCGAGGACCTCCAGCCGATGGCGGACGTCCAGGTGGTTGGTGGGCTCGTCAAGGGCGAGCAGCCCCGGCTCCTGGACCAGGGCGCGGGCGACCAGCGCCCGTTGGCGTTCACCACCGGACAGTTCGTCGAACCGCCGGTCGGCGAGCGCTGCCACCCCGACCCGCCGCAGGGCCCCGGCGACCCGCCGCGCGTCGTCGGGACCGTCCTGCTCCCAGAACCGCTTGTGCGGCGCGCGGCCCATCGCCACCACCTCCCGGACGGTGAGCCCGAAGACGCCGGCCGCGTCCTGGGGAACCACGGCCACCCGCCGGGCACGCTCCCTCACCGAACGCGTGGCGGCGTCCGTACCGTCCAGCAGCACCCGCCCCGCCGTCGGCCGCAACGCGCCGTACACACAGCGCAGCAACGTGGTCTTGCCGCTGCCGTTGGGGCCTACCAGCCCCACCGTCTCGCCGGGCGACGCGGTCAGACCGACACCGTCCAGCAGCACCCGGCCCCCGACCGCGTACCGCACGCCCTCCACGGCCAGCGCCACCCGCGCCCCGACCGGCCCCGCGCTCTCCCGCGCGCCGACCGGCCCCCCGGGCTCCGGGTCCCGCACCCGCGCCGTTCCGCCGGTCATTCCGCGATCCCCTCCGTCCGGGTGGACCGCCGCAGCAGCCACAGGAAGAACGGGCCGCCCACCAGCGCGGTGACGACCCCCACCGGTATCTCCTCCGGCGCGGCGGCCGTACGCGCCACCAGATCCGCCGCCGACAGGAACACCGCCCCGCCCAGGGCCGCCACCGGCAGCAGCGCGCGGTGCCCCGCGCCCACCACCATCCGGGCCGCGTGCGGCACCATGAGCCCCACGAAGCCGATCGCCCCGCTGAACGCGACCAGCACCCCGATCACCAGCGACACCAACACGAACACCCCCGCCCGGAACCGGCCCGTGTCCAGACCCAGGGTCCGCGCACCCTCCTCGCCGGCGAGCAGCAGATCGAGCGGCCGGGCCAGCAGAAGCAGCAGCCCGGTCCCCACGGCCAGCGCCACCGACGGCGGCGCGAGCTCCTCCCAGCGCGCCGCGCCGAGCCCCCCGAGGGTCCAGAACATGATCGACCGGACTTCCTCGGCCCGCGCGGACACCACCAGGACCAGGCTCGTGAACGCCGACAGCACGTACTGCACCGCCACGCCGGCCAGCACCAGCCGGCCCGTCGTCATCGTGCCGCCCCGCCGCGCCATCGCGTACACGGCGACGAGGGCGCCCATCGACCCGGCGAACGCGGCGACCGGCAGCGCGACCGTGGTCGCGACACCTGCCCCGACCCCGAGGACGACGACCACGACGGCGCCCGCCGACGCCCCGGACGACGCCCCGAGCAGAAACGGATCCGCGAGCGGATTGCGCACCAGCGCCTGGAGGACGACCCCCGAGACGGCGAGCCCGGCGCCGACGACCGCGCCCAGCACCACACGCGGCAGCCGCACGTCCCACACGATCGTGGCGAACGCCCCGGTCCGCTCGCCGGCGAACCCGTCCAGGACGAGGCGCACCACCTCGCCCGGCGGAATGCGTACCTGACCCAGGGCCAGGCCGGCGACCGCCACCACGACGAGGGCGGCGGCCAGCCCCGCCACCGCGACCGCACGGGTCACGACGCGGCCGTTCCCCCGACGTCCGCCTCCGTCGCGGCGCTCGACGCCGCGCCTCACGCGGCGTCGGGGTGCAGCTGGCGGGCCAGGTCCGCCACGGCGTCACCGACGCGGACGCCCAGCACGACCGACGACAGCGGCAGCACGGCGAACCGCTTGTTCCGCACGGCCGGTACACCGGCCAGCGCGGGGTCGTCCAGGAGGCGCCGCTTCTTCGCCTCGACGCTCGTACCGCCGTAGTCGTAGATCACGATGACCTCGGGCCGCCGCGCGATGACCTGCTCCCACGACACGTCACCGAAGGTCTTGTCGAGATCACCGAAGACGTTCTCACCGCCCGCGAGGGAGATGATGTGGTGGCCGATACCGGCGCCGCCGGCCGTGAACGCGGCGGTGTCACCCGAGTCGTACACGAAGACCGAGGGCCGTGCCGTGCCCTTCAGCCGCGCCCGGACCGCGTCGATCCGCCGCTCCTCCTCCCGGATCAGCCGCTCGCCCCGCTCCGGCACGCCGAAGGTCCGCGCCAGCTCGGTGATCTCCGTGCGCAGCAGGTCCAGGCCCACCGGCCCCTTCGCGCAGTACTCGACGTTCAGCCGGGTCTTGACGCCGCTCTTCTCCAGGCCGGCCCGGTCCCGGCCGGCGCCCTTGTCGAAGGCGCTGGCGTACCCGCCGTACACGAAGTCGGGCCCGGCGCCGAGGAGTACCTCCTTCGACGGGTACTCCTCCGCGAGGACCCTCACCTCGTCGTAGGCGTCCCGGTAGGCGGGCAGCACCGCGTCGTCCAGGTAGGACGTGCCGGCCATCCGGTCCTCGAGCCCGAGGGCCAGCATCAGCTCGGTGGCGTGCTGGTTCATGGTGACGGCACGCTCCGGCGGTGCCGTGAAGGTCGTCGTCACACCGCAGTTGGTGACGGTGTACGGAAAACCCGCCCCGTCCGGTGCGGCGGCGGAGCCGGGCGCTCGGCCGCCGCCCGT
The DNA here is from genome assembly GCF_043204435.1 of Streptomyces sp. NPDC047886. NCBI lineage: Bacteria > Bacillati > Actinomycetota > Actinomycetes > Kitasatosporales > Streptomycetaceae > Streptomyces > Streptomyces sp. NPDC047886. The sequence goes on along the minus strand of NZ_JBIDCF010000011.1, from coordinate 78,758 downwards.
GTCCGTGGCACCGCAGGCGGCCAGCGGAAGGAGCAGGGCGGTGGACAGCAAGGCGCGCAGGGAGGCGCGAAGACGGGCCATGGCCGTACCTCTCCGGGGGATCCTCGTCCCCTGGTCGGAATGGAAGGGCGGCGCGTCAGTGTCTGACTCCCGGGGGCGCGCGCGGACACGCGCGGACCCGGTCACAGTGGCGGGACCGTACCGGATTCGCACCGGTTTCCTGGTCCGCGCCGCCCGAAGTGATCACCTGACAGTGTGCCAGACGCCTCGGCGCGTCCATGGCCCCGCCCGACCGCCAAGGCTTCGGCCGATCGGGCGACCGGCCATCCGCCCGCCCGCGTCCCCGCCCGCCCGCTGGCCGTCCCGCCCGACGGGTCCTGCCGGGTCCGGCCCGGCCCGGACCCGTGGCGGGCCGGGCCGGACCCCGTGGCGGCACCTCGTCCGGCGCTACTTCCACCAGCGCTGGGAGGTGTCCCGCAGCGAGTTCGTCCCGCAGTGCACCTCACCCATCCCCAGGTGGTACGTGTAGTAGTCGTCGATGTACGAGACCCGCATCCCGGCCTTCCGGTACGCCGTGCTGACCGCGTCCGTGAAGATGTCACGGCCGCCGATCACGGGCCCCCACTGCCGGGGCGCGAGGTAGCGGTCCCGGCCGAGTACCACGCCGTTGACGGCACCCGGCACGTACGCGCTGGTCATCACGGCGTTCCCCGGCCGGTCGTCGGCCGACTCCAGACGGCGCTGCTGGCCGTACTTGCGCACCGCGTCCGGGGTGTCGGCCGAGCCGCCGAGCCGGCGCAGCAGCGGCATCCGGTCGCCCTCCTCGCCCTCCTCGACGCCACGCGTGAACAGGGCGGGCACACGCACCACTTCGGCGTCCGTGACGCCGGTCTCGCGCTGGAGGATCGCCAGGTTGGCCTCGATGCGCCGCGCCGCCATGGCGTTGTCGTCGCGCAGCTTCCGCGAGGCGAGCACCTGGTCGATGGTCTCCTTCGGCGCGGGTATGCCGAGCGCCCCCTTCACCGAGAACATCCGGGTCCCGCCGTGCCCCTGGGCCTTCGCGTCACGCAGCAGCCGCAGCCCCGCCTCGGGGTCGGCGATCGCGACCCGCCAGCCGCGCGGCGTGTTCGCGGGCAGGAACTGCACGAACTCGTCCACGTGCCCGACGTGCAGCCAGGACGTGTCGAGCAGCAGCGGGTCCTGCATGCCCTGCGCGGCGAGCAGCGTGCGCATGGCCTTCGCGGGCTTGGCGCCGGTGTCCTTGCGCTCGCCCATGATGATCCGCCCGGCGGGGAACGACCGGCCGCCGTGCTCATAGGGCGGAATCGTCTCCAGGTTGCCCATGGAGTTCAGCGTCCACTCCTCCGAGCCGAGGACCCGGGAGACCTGCACCACGCCCACGTCACGGCCGCGCAGGCCGAACAGCTGCCGGCCCGCCGTACGGTCGGGCTGCGCCGAGCGCAGCATGACGCGCATCGACCGCGGCGTACCGCCGGGCCCGGCCATGCTGACGTAGGCGGGCTCCACGAAGTCCTGCGTCCACGGGTCGTCGTCCTCGGTGAACTTGAGCGTGCCGCCCTTGATGCCCGCGCGCTTGGCCTCCGAGTCCAGCGCCCGGACGAACGTCCTCTGCGTCCTGGCGTACGCGTCGTCGCCCCGCACCTGCGTCACCAGCAACCGCTGGGTCTGCTGGAGGTGGTGGTGCGTGAGCAGCGGCGCGACACGCAGCGTGACCCGGTCGGTGCTCACCGGCGCGCCACCACCGGGGCTGATCCGCAGCTCGACCACCGCGCGGCCGTCCCAGACGGCCGGGTCGCGGACGACGTCGGTGCCCTCCATGCCCAGCTCGACACCGGTGCGCAGCTCGGCTGCCGTCAGCTTGGTGGTGGGCGTCAACAGGGTCCAGCCGGCGGGTCGTTTGACGAACAGCCGCGTGTACGCGGCGCCCTTGCCGACGATCCGCACGGTGCCGGACGCGGAACCGGCGAGCTTCGCCACCGGCACGGTGCGCAGCCGGGCCAGGTCGGCGACGTCGGCGGCGCCGTTCACGGTGGTGTCGGCGCCGTCGTTGCAGCGGGCGAGGGCGGCGTCCGTGAGCGGCTTGCCGCCCGGACCCGTGGTGCGGCACCGCTTGGCGTCGTCATCGATGTTGGGCAGGAAGACCGCTCCCCGCTTGGTCGTCCAGGTGTCCTCACCGCTCTGGTCGGTGGAACCGGTGACGTCCACCCTGCCGTCCCGGTTCACGTCGGCCCGCAGGTCCGCCGTGACGGGTGCGGTCGCGGGTGCGGCGAACGCGGGGGTCATGGGGGCCGCCAGGCTCGCCGCCGCCACGGCGATGGCGACGGTGGTCAGCCCGGGGGATTTCACGCGCATCATGAGGCCCTTCTCGGTGGTTGCGCAGCATCAGGTGCTCCTCGATGACTGATGGCGCCAGGGCCGCACGCGTTGCGTGGCGGACGAAAGATCCGCCCGCAGAGGTAGACGCGGGGACGCGTACGGGATGACGCGCGCTCCACCCCCGGGACGAGAGGGCCGTGCCGGAAGCCGTCCTGGAGATCCTTGACAGGGACCGGGATCCTTGCTCGTCCGCCGCGATGCCGACCCGGAACCCGCGTGGTTCACTTGTTGCAGGAGCAGGCCAGTGGCTATCAGACGGACGCCCGCGCTGGCCGGCGCAGCAGCCGCTGTCGTGACCGGCGCAGCGGTGGCCGCCGGCTTCTACGGTTGCTCGGCGTCGGAGCCCGAACCCACCCCGCAGAGCCCCTCGGCCACCGCGCCGCCCAGCCCCGCCACCCCCACCACCCCTTCACGGCAGGGGATTTCCCCCTTCACCGGACTGCCGGCCCGTACGGCCCCGGTACTCGCCGTCAAGATCGACAACGTCCGCCCGGCCCGTCCGCCCACGGGCCTCGAAGCGGCCGACATCGTCTATGTCGAACAGGTCGAGGCGGGTCTGAGCCGCATCCTCGCGATCTACTCGTCCCGGCAGCCTCCCACCGTGGGACCGGTCCGCAGCGCACGCGAGTCGGACCTGGAGCTGCTGCGGCAGTTCGGCCGGCCGGCGCTCGCCTACTCGGGCGTGCAGTCGGCGCTGCGGCCCCTGATCGACGCCGCCCCCCTGTACCCGGTGCCGCCCGGGAAGGCGCCCGGGGCGTACGTACGCGACCGTGACCGCCCGGCCCCGCACAACCTCTACCTGCGCCCCGAACGGGCCCTGGCCGCCGCCCCGAAGGCGGACAAGGCCGCCGACATCGGGTTCCGGTTCGGTGCCGCACCGCCCGGCGGCAGGGAGGTCAACGAGCGTACGGTGCGCTACCCGGCGGCGCGGTTCAGCTTCACCTGGTCGGACACCGAGAAGCGGTGGCTGGTGGGCATGGACGGCACGGCGGCGCGGACGTCGGACGGCCAGCGGCTGGGCGCGCGGACCGTGGTCGTGCAGAACGTGGACGTCACGCCGTCGGCGTTCAAGGACCGAGGGGGCAACGTCACCCCGTACACGCGGACGGTGGGCTCCGGTACGGCGTCGGTGCTGCGTGACGGCCGGGTCCACGACGCCAGGTGGTCGCGCCCCGCGGCCGAGGGCGGGACGTCCTTCACGACTCCGGCGGGCGCGCCCCTGAACTTCGCGCCGGGACAGGTGTGGATCGTGTTCGCCGCTCGCTGACCGCGCTTCCGCCCGGCCACGGGGCGGCCCGCGCCGCACGCACGCCCCGGCCGTCGCCCCTCCGCGTGTGCTAGAGCAGGCCGCCCAGTCCCAGCCCGGGGGAGGCCTTCTCGCCCGAGGCGGTGTCCTCGGCGGGGCCGGTCGCCTGGCGGGAGCCGGAGCCGGAGCCGGAGCCCGAGCCGGCGGCCTGCGGGGAGCCGGGGCCGGTGTTGCCGTACGACTGGTGGGAGTGGTTGCCGTTCCGCGTCTCCACCTTGTCGTCACCCACGGCGTTGGCCACCGGAGCGGCGGCACCGAGAACGGCCGCGGCCACACCCACGGTGGCGAGAACCTTCTTGATCATGGTCCAACCCTCTCGTCGACGGGCCCGGGCGCCCGGGCCCTCCTGCCCAACGGAGGACCCCGGGACGTGTAACGGCCCGTCGGACCGGCGAGGTGCCGTTCACTCGTTCGCCGCTCTCCCGGTCGCCCGCGAGCGGTCACGGGCGGTCGGCGGTGATCAGCCACATCGCCGACTCGTACAGCACGCCGCCCTGCGTCCGGTGGGCGTCGATCGTGGCACGCAGGCCCTCCAGCGCACGCCGCCTGCCCGCTTCGTCCAGCCCTTCGAGCATCCACGCGAGCATGCCCGAGACGAAGGCGTACGCCTGCTCCGCGTCGGGGCCGAAGTACATCGGAGCGGACAGGCCCTCGAAGACCGGCTCCGCGAAACCGGCCGCCCGCAGCCGGGTGCGGACCACGTCCGGGTCGGCCATGGCGAACGGGCCGGGCGCCCCCGGCGGGGGCGGCCCCGGCAGGTCACGGCCCGCCGTCATGGCCTCGCCGAAGGCGAGGAACCACGGGTTGCGGCGCGGTTCCCGCCAGACAAGCTGGACGAGCCGGCCGCCCGGGCGCAGAGCCCGCGCGATGTTGCGGAACGCGGTCACCGGTTCGGCGAAGAACATGGTTCCGGTGCGGCTGAGCGCCACGTCGAACACCCCGTCGCCGAACGGATACGCCTGGGCGTCGCCCTGTTCGAAGACGACGTGCGCCAGTCCCTGCCGCGCGGCCCGCTCCCGCGCCACGCGCAGCATCTCGCCCGACAGATCGACGCCGAGCACCGACCCTCCGGCCGCCTCCCCGTCCACGCCCCGCCCGCCCGCGGTCGCCCCTCCGGCCGCCTCCCGTCCTGCGGCGCGCGCCGTCTCTCCCGTACCGCAGCCGATGTCGAGCACCCGCTCGCCGGGACGGATCGCGGCCGCGTGGAGGAAACGTCCCTGATAGGCGCGGAGCGCACGGTCGAACTGATCCGCGTGTGCCGCCCAGTAGGCCCCCTCGTCGCCGTCCCAGGCCCTGGCCTGCTCGGCGTTCGACGGATCGACCTGGAGAGTCTTGCCGGTCATGCCGACCACCTGCCTATACTCCCAAAGGGACTATCCATTCCGGTCTACGCCTCGGGGGTCCCCATGTCAAGACATCCTGAGCTCAGCACCACCTCCTACGCGGTGCTCGGCCTGCTGGCGGTGCGGCCGTGGAGTACGTACGAGCTGGCCCGCCAGATGACCCGCAGCATGGACCGTGTCTGGCCGAGGGCCCGCAGCAAGATCTACGAGGAGCCCAAGAAGCTCGCCCGCCACGGCCTGGCGGTGGCCACCCGCGAGTCCGTGGGCAGACGTCCCCGTACTGTCTACGCCATCACCCCGGCGGGACGCCGGGCGCTCGCCGAGTGGCTCGGCGAACCGGGCGAGGGCCCGGTCCTGGAGAGCGAGCAGCTGCTCAAGGTGTTCTTCGCCGAGTTCGGCACCACCGAGGACGCCCTGGCCACGCTCCGCGCCGTCCGGGCCTGGGCGGCCGAGCGCAACCGCGACAACCTCGCCACCGCGCGCGGCTACCTCTCCGGGGACGGGCCGTTCCCCGAACGCACCGCGCAGACCATGCTGGTCGGCCGCTTCCTCACCGACTTCTACCGGATGACCGCCGAGTGGGCCGAGTGGGCCGCCGCGCTGGTCGAGGAGTGGCCCGAGACCCCCGGGGAGGCCGCGCCGGACCGGGAACAGCTCGCGGAGACGGTCCGGCGCGCCGCCTGGAGCGAACCGCCCGAACAAGCGGACCGGCCCTCGCCCGTCACGGCAACAAGGGCCACAGGGCCCATGCCCGGGAGGACTCATGCGGACGAATCAGGCGATGCGGCGGGCGTAGCGTCGATGTGTGATCAGTGTCGCGGAGAACCTCGAAGAGACGGTGGGCCAGGCTGCCCACAAGGCACATGACCTCGCGAAACCCGGCCGGTACACGGTCTCCGCCGTGCTCGCGGGGGCCTACATAGGCGTCGGCGAGGTGCTGATGCTCGTGGCCGTCTCGCCCTTCGTCGCCCAGCACTCGGCGGGAGTCCGGCTGCTGGAGGGGGCGGTCTTCCCCGTGGCGCTGACCCTGGTGATGTTCGCCGGTGGGCAGTTGTTCACGAGCAACGTCATGGTGATGCTGATCGGCGCCCTGTCCGGGCGCACCGGGCTGCGCGCGCTCGTCGGGAGCTGGCTGCTGTCGCTGATCGGCAACTTCGTGGGCGCCTTCGCCTTCGGGGCGATGGCGCACGCCGGAGGGGTGCTCGACACACCGTCGGCCCGCGCGATGCTCGCCGAACTCGTCGTCGCCAAGCAGGAGCTGACGTCAAGTCAGCTGTTCTGGCGTGCCGTGCTCTGCAACATGCTGGTCTGCCTGGCGGTCTGGATGTTCTACCGGGTGCGGGGCGACGCGGCGAAGGTCTTCGTGCTGTGGCTTCCCGTACTGGTCTTCGTGGCGGTCGGCTTCGAGCACTGCGTGGCCAACATGTCGCTGTTCGGCCTCGCGATCCTGGACGGCACGGCGGACTTCGGAGACCTGTTGCGGAACCTGCTCGTCACCGTCCCGGGCAACGTGGTCGGTGGAGGACTGCTTGTGGCGGGCTCGTACTGGTATACGGGCCGCTCAGGTTGACCCGTGCCGCCCGCCTGTCGATGCCACCGACGCCGCCGATGCCGCGATGTCGGCGATGTCGGCGGGACCAACGACCCTGAGCCGAGGTCCAACGACGGATCGGCGGGCGCTTTCCGCTTTCTAGTCTGAATGTGGCCCCATGGGAGGGCCCGCAGAAAGGGAAGTGGGAAATGGCGCCGAACAACGGCAGAGCCCAGGCGAACGCCGACCGGAATACCGGCGGAAATTCAGGCGGCAAAGCGGGTGGCGACCCCGGTGCGACGGCCAGGAGAACCCTGCGCACGGCGGTGCTCACCACGGCGGCGCTCGCCCTCGCCGTCGGGGGAGGGGTGGGCTGGTACGCCGCGCGTTCCACGGACGACCCGACGAGTGTGGCCGCAAGCGAGAACGCCGGCGCCGACGTTGCCAAGCCGTTCGTCAAGCCCGCCAACACCACAGGTCAGGACGGCACCGTCGTCACCTACGGCAAGGCCGACGCCAAGCACACGCTCTCCGTCTGGCTGGACCCGCGCTGCCCCTACTGCGCCGGTCTCGAAATGGGCCTCGGAAAGGTCATGAAGGAGCAGGCCGACCAAGGTCTGTACAAGATCGAGTACCACTTCGCCACCTTCCTCGACGGAACGCTCGGTGGAAAGGGCTCGAAGCGTACGGTGAACGCGCTCGGCGCCGCGGTGAACGAAAGCCCCGAGAAGTTCCACGCCTATCTCGGAGTGCTCTACTCGAACCACCCCGAGAAGGAGTCGGACGACAAGTTCGGCTCGACCTCCACCCTGCTGAAGCTCGCCGACCAGGTGCCCGGGCTGCGCTCGCCCGCCTTCAACAAGGCCGTCAAGGAACTCACGTACATGCCGTGGGTGGACAAGGTGTCCGCCGCCTTCTACGAGAGCGGCGTGACCGGCACACCGGTCGTCAAGCTGGACGGCAAGGAGCTCGACGTGCTGTCGGGGAAGGGCATCGACTCCATCACCCCCGACGCGTACAAGGCGCTCGTGGAGGCGGAGCTCAAGGGCTGAGGCGGCCATTCCCCAGGCCGAAGTGGCCACCCATAAGCCCTGCTTGAAGAACCCCAAAGTGCTTGTAAGGCGTCAAATCGGGCCGTATTCGGTCCGGCGAGGCTGTGCGGGAGTACGGCGGGGAAGGAAGTGTTCGATAAACGCACATGCCGTGACCATATGAGGTGCGCCGCGGTCGCTCATGCGTCCGCAGCCGTTCGCATCCAGCATCAAGCCATATCGTCATAAGATCTATTAAATATGCTCTTGTGATCACTGGTCGTCCCACGGAGGATCGCTCCTCGTTCCCGCATGTCATCCGTCCCGGCCGGGCCCGACGCCCGTCCGCCGGTGCGCCCTTCTGCGAGGAGGACCCTGTGAACGATCGGCTCAGTCTCAGCCCCGAAGCGGCACGGCAACTCGCGAACACCACCAAGACCAGCCCCCAGATGCGCGGCATCACCCCGCGCTACCTCCTGCGCGCCCTCCCGTGGGTCGACGTCGAATCCGGCGTCTACCGCGTCAACCGCCGCCGGACCTACGTCCTGGGCGACGACCGCATCAGCACCCACTCCGACGAGGGCGCGGGCGGTCCGGCCCGCGTCATCCCCGGGGACCTGCGGGAACTGCCCTACCTCCGGGACGCCGACGACGCGCTCCTCACCGAACTCGCCGGCGCCTTCACCGAAGTCACCTTCGAACCGGGCGAGTTACTCGCCCAGGACGGCGACACCGCCGACCGGCTCTGGGTGCTCGTACGCGGCCGCGCCGAGAAGCGCGCGACCGGCCTCTACGGCGAGGACGCCCTGCTGGAGGTCATCGGCGACGGCCAGTTCTTCGACCTCGAGGCATGGACCCGCGCCGAACCCATGCCCTACCGCGTCCAGGCCCTCACCGCCGGCGTGGCCGTCTGCCTCGACCGCACCGCGCTCGCCGCGCTCAGCGACCGCCACGCACCCCTGGCGGCTGCCGTCGACACCTACCTCACCGACGGCACCGCCATGGCGGGCGCCGAAGTACCCGTCGACCTCAGCGCCGGGCACGCCGGTGAACCGGACCTGCCGGGCACGTTCGTCGACTACGAGGACACGCCCCGCGAGTACCACATGACGCTCGCCCAGACCGTGCTGCGCGTCCACACCAGGGTCGCCGACCTCTACAACGGGCCCATCGACCAGACCCGCGCCCAGGCCAACCTCACCGCCCACGCCCTGCGCGAGCGGCAGGAGGCGTCCCTCCTCAACCACCCCCGCTTCGGGCTGTTCCACAATGTCGCACCCGGCCAGCGCGTCCAGTCGCGCACCGGCGCGCCGACCCCCGACGACCTGGACGAACTGCTGTCGCGGGTGTGGAAGCAGCCGAGCTACTTCCTCGCGCACCCCAAGGCCATCGCCGCGTTCGCCCGTGAGTGCACCCGCAGGGGCGTGCCGCCGGTGACCGACAGCCGGTTCGGCAGCCCCCTGCTCACCTGGCGCGGTGTCCCCCTCCTGCCCTCCGACAAGGTCCGCTTCTCCGGCGGCGGCGCCGGAACGACCGAGATCCTGCTCATGCGGATGGGCGAGGCCGAACAGGGCGTCGTGGGCCTGCGCCCGGCGGCCGTCGCCGACGAGATCGAACCGGGCCTGTCGATGCGGAACATGGGAGTCGACCAGAAGGGCATCACCTCCTACCTGATGACCGCCTACTTCAATGCCGCGGTGCTGGTGGAGGACGCCACGGCCGTGCTCCAGAACGTCGGGGTGCACAACTACCATGACTATTCCTGACCTCACCCGGGCCACGCCCCCGGCCACGGCGACGGCTCCGTCCCACGCCCCGGCAGCCGTCGCCCCACCGTCCGGGTCCACCGTGCGGCAGGGCGCCTTCTCACCGGAGGCGGCGCGCGCGGACGTCCCCGTCCTGCACCGCACCGTGAACGGCAGGCCGCTGGTCTGGCTCGACAACGGCGCCACCACCCAGAAACCCCGGCAGGTCATCGAAGCGCTCGCGGCCTTCTACGGCTCGGCCAACTCCAACATCCACCGCGGCGCCCACACCATGGCGCGGGAGGCCACCGAAACGTACGAAGGCGGCCGTGAGGCCGTCGCCCGGTTCCTGAACGCCCCGTCCGCCGACGGCATCGTCTTCGTACGCGGCACCACGGAGGCCGTCAACCTCGTCGCCCACAGCTGGGGCCGGGGCAACCTCGGTCCGGGCGACGACATCCTCGTACCCGTGCTGGAACACCACTCGAACATCGTGCCCTGGCAGCTCATCGCGAAGGAGACCCGCGCCCGGGTGGTCCCCGTACCCCTCACACCGGACGGGCGGATCGACCAGGACGCCTACGCCGACCTGCTCTCCATGCGCACCCGCCTCGTCGTCGTCAGCCAGGCGTCGAACGTGCTGGGCACCATCCCGCCGGTCGCCGAGATGACCGCCCTCGCCCACCGCTACGGCGCCAAGGTACTGGTCGACGGCGCCCAGGCGGTGGCCCACTTCCCGGTCGACGTCCAGGCCCTCGACGCCGACTTCTACGCCTTCTCCGGCCACAAGCTGTTCGGCCCCACGGGCATCGGCGCCCTCTACGCCAAACCGGAGATCCTCGCCGGCATGGCACCGTGGCAGGGCGGCGGAAACATGATCGAGTCCGTCGACTTCACCCGCACCACCTACGCCTCCGTGCCGCACCGCCTCGAAGCCGGTACGGGCCACATCTCGGGCGTCGTCGGACTGCTGGCCGCGCTCAACTGGCTGACGTCCTTCGACCGGAACGCCGTCGCCGCCTACGAGAACTCCCTGCTCGCCTACGCCCAGCAGGCCCTGGCCACGATCCCCGGGCTCGACGTCGTCGGCGCGGCACCCGAACGGGTCGCCGTCCTCACCTTCACCCTCGCCGGGCACGACCCGGCGGAGATCGCCGCCTGGCTCGACCAGGACGGCATCGCCGTCCGGGCGGGCCACCACTGCGCGCAACCCGCACTCGCCCACTACGGCCTGGAAACCGCTGCGCGAGCCTCGCTCGCCCTCTACAACACGACCGAGGACGTGGACCGCCTGGTCGCGTCCCTCATGGCCCTCCGGCAGGCCCCCGCCCCGACATCCCGGACGACCGACAGCCGACCGAGAGCCGACCGTCAGCCGGCGGTCAGCTGACCGTCAGCGCGTTCCCGTCCGGCAGCGGACCGGCCCCGGCTCCTTCCGCCGACGCGGAGGGGGCCGGGGCCGGTCGCGTACCGCCTCACGCCGCCGCGCGGCGCCCCAGAACGGCGTCGCCGACGACCCTGGCCAGCGGACAGAGCGTCTGGCCGTGCGCGGCGAACAGCGCGTCACGCGACGGGAAACGCCCCAGGTCGCGCAGCACCGACGCCGACAGGTCGTACGCGGAGCAGCTGCCGCCGCCGCAGGTGGAACCGTCCCAGTCGACGGCGGTCCTGGCCAGCGCCTCGAACAGCGTCTGCGTCCCCGTGTTCGTGAAGCCGCGCGGGTTGCCCGCGGCGAGCGCGCCGAGGCTGCCGAACAGTTCGGACACCGGCACCCACGCCGCCGCGCACTCGTTCCCGTCGCCGTTCCCGCTCCTGCCCCCGGCCGCGTTCCCGTTCCCGTTCCCGCTCCTGCCCCCGGCCGCGTACCCGCCGTCGTCCTCGCCCTCGTCCTCGAACCGGAACTCGGGCCAGGCCAGAACGACTTCCGACGGAACGAGGTACCGGGTGCGCGGGAACCTCGGATACCAGAAGGAGCCGTCCACGACCAGGCCGCGCACCCGCGTACGCACACCGAAGGCGCGAGCCACCGCCTCCAGCACGGCCAGCCGCTGACTGCAGGAGCCGCGGCCCCGGGCCAGCGTGCGCGACACGGGCTGGGTGTCGTCCATGGCGTACACGGGCCGCACCCGCTCCTGGATCAGCCCGTGAGCGGCCGCCACCAGGTCACGGGCACCGGCTTCCGGCCCCGCCGCGTTCCGTGCGTCGGCGACCAGCGCGGCGACCCGGGGGTGGCCCCGGTCGAGGATCGGTGTCGCCGCGACGGAGCCGTACTCTTCTCGCCCCGAGGGCGCGCCGGAACGCCGACGCCACCATGGAGTCACCACCGCACAGGTCATGGGGCCATGCTAGGCGGACCGGTCCGGTCAGCACTCACCGCGCCAGACGACCTTGGTGATGGTGGGGTAGGGCGCAAGGAAGTTCGCCTTGTAGTCCCCGGGTCCGGGGTTGTAGTGGTAGCACTCGCTCCACGAACCGAACGAGACCTGCACATGGTCGTACCCGGGATAGACGTGGCCGTTGTTGAAGATGGACCCGATGCCCGAGACGCTGCCGGACCAGTTCCCAGCGGTCTTGAGTTTGAGCGTGCCGGTCTGGTTCCAGCCGGAGTACGCGCAGAAGTAGCCCTTGGGACAGCCGGGCGGGTTCGCCTCGGCCGAGGCGGGGGTCGCGGTCGCGAAGATCAGGGAACCGGCTGCGGCGATGATCCCGAGAGTGCGCTTGCGCATGGGTGACGCTCCCTTCGTGCGGTGCCGTGGACCGTGCGGACGCCGGTGAACGTAGACGATGACGCAGGCCGGACGGGGATCTTCCGCCCGCATCCGGGGCGCGGGCGGCTCGAATCGGTCGGGTTCGCCTGGCCGCGGGGTCCACGGGCGTACACGGCTCCGCGTGGGCGCGGGGTCCACGTTCCGCGTGGGTGCGGGCCGCCGCGCGTGCCCGTCGCCGTGGGCGCCCGTCGCCGTGCCGGGGGCCGTCACTCGTGTCGGGGAGTTGCGCCGTACGAAGGTCCGGTTCCCGCCCCCGGTACGCCAGAGTGGCCGCATGCGGATGCGCCGGATCGTGCCCCTCGCCCTCGTCGTCCTCCTGGGAGCCGCGGCCTGCGTGTCCGTGCCCGCGATGCCCGGTCCGCATCCGGGGCCGACGCCGGCGGGGGACCGCGCTCCCGTCCCGGTCGACCGGCCGGAGCCCGCCCCGCCGTCGCCGCGCGAGGAACTCGCGACCATCCCGCCCGCACCGCCGCCGGTGACGCGGCCCGTGGAGCCCGCGCGGCAGGACACCCGGAACGAGCGGAACGCGCGCTCCGCCCCCCACGGCACCCGGCCCCCGCGCGACCGGCGGACGTCCGTGCCCGAGCGGCCTCCCCACAGCGCGCCGGCGAAGGCCCGCCCTCCCCGCGCCACGGCGCCCGCCGTACGCGCCCCGCGCCCCGGGCGGACGTACGACGGCATGCGCGGCCTGTGCCGTGCGTCGCAGGGCGTCACCGACCCCTCGATCACGGCGCTGTGCCACCGCACGTACGGCCGCTGAACGCCCCCTGTCGCACGGGTTCGGCGCGTTACGGCGCGAGGTGCGGTGCCCCGGCGTGGCCGACACGCAGCTTCGACTGACCGTGCGGCAGACGCTCCCAGTCGTCCATGAAACGGGCGGCGAGACCGTGCTTCCGCGCCAGCGCGACCAGGGTCTCGGTGCGGTAGTAGAAGTCCTCGCGCAGGACCTGGTGCTCCCGCCCCTCGGTACGGTCGAAGGTGAAGTCGAAGAAGCCGTCGGGGGCCAGCACCCGGCCCACGTGGGCCAGGCACTCGTCGATGACCTCCAGCGGCGAGTGCGAGAACACGCTGTGGGCGTGCACCACCGAGAACCAGCCGTCGGGCAGGAAGTCCAGGGTCAGGTCGTCCACCGGGGTCAGATACGGCACCTTGTCCTGGAGGCCGTAGCGGACGAGCGTCTTCTTGGCCTCGACGAGGATGTCGGGCGAGATGTCGACCCCGTAGTAGTGACCGGGTTCGAGATGCTGGATGAACCGCCATCCCGCGCGCAGGTTCCCGCAGCCGATCTCCAGCATCCGGTCCTGCGGCTTCAGCCCGTGCCCGATGAGGTAGTCGTACTGCATACGGCCGATGGTCAGCCATCGCTCCCGCGACGGACCGCCGCCCACGGCCGCCTCCGGGCTCCGCGCGGTGTCGCGGGCCATCACCGCCCGGTAGTACGCCACGTGGCTGTCCCGGTGCTTGACGCGCAGCCAGGCGTCGCGCGCCGCGCGCCGCACATAGGGCGCCACCCGCTCCGGGTGGCGCAGCGCGTACCGCACCTTGTGCCCCAGCCTCGACCGGTTCGCCGACAACCGCGAGGCGGAGGTATCCGGCATGGCTCTCTCCCTGCCCTTCTCTGCTGGTGCTCCCCGCCGGACCTGCCCGGTCCGGCGGCTCCCGGGACTGGAACCCCGATGACGGGCCCACGCTCCACCCCGGTGCGGGCCCCGCGCCACGCCACCCGGCCCCAGGAGCGGGGACCGCACCCGTACGGGGGACACCGGTGTACTCCGTACGTGGCCCGGGTGCCGAGGCGGGTGGCCGATCGGACGGGGATGAGGGCCGGTCGGTCCTTGGGGCTCCCGGGGCCGGGGTTCCACGCTGGTGGGGAGGCAGGAGGAGGCTCCCCATGGACGATCGGGAGCGGACACGGCGGATCATCGACGACTACTTCGCGGCGGCCGCCGAAGCCGAACGGCTCCGCGACACGGTCACAGGCGCAGACCACGGCCCCGGCCACGAGAACGGCCCCGGCCACGACGACGGCACGGGCCACGACGACGGCACGGGCCACGACAACGGCACGGGCCACGACAACGGCACCGGCCACGACAACGGCACGGGCGCCCGCACCGAGGCGGCCGACCCCGCGAGGCTGCGGTGGCGGCGGCACCACCGACTCGACCCGCTGACGGCGCTCGAGGTGCGCATGTGGGCCACCAACCGGGCCCTGACCGCCACCGGCGCGGTGGGCGCTCTGGACGCCGCCGCTCCGGCGCTCTCGGATCACCACGCGGTCGAGGCGTGCATCGGCGACTTCGTCGCGACGGCCGACACGGACGCACCGGAGGCATGACCACGTCCGGAGGCGTGACGGTCATGCCCCCATCCGAACCCGCGTGACGGTCATGCCCCCATCCGAACCCGCGTGACGGTCATGCCCCCATCCGAACCCGCGTGACGGTCATGCCCCCATCCGAACCGGGACGACTCGGTCGTCCCGGACGGCTCCGGCTGCCTGATCATGCCCCTGTGGCCGGATCCCGACGCCGCCCCGGCACGCACCGGCGGCGTCGCCTCGCGACGGCGTGATGAAACCGAAACCTCCGGCTACCTGGCGGTAACAGGCTGAGGCGTGCGAGATTCCGCGTGCCACCGGCCGGCGGCGCGATCCCCCTCACCCTCATGCCACACCGCCTGGACTGTGTGCTGCCCCCAGGCGTGGCTGACCGCAGGAGTTCCCCGCCGTGACCGAATTCCGTACGTTCAGCACGACCTCCCCCCGTCCCGCGAGACCGTCGTCCCCGTTCCGACGGCTCGCCACCTCGGCCCTCGCGCTGCCCCTGGCCCTCACCGGCCTGCTGGGCACCGGTGCCGGCCCGGCGGCCGCGAGCCCGACGTCTGGGCCCACCGCGATCGTCTCCATGGGCGACAGCTACATCTCCGGCGAGGCCGGACGATGGAAGGGCAACAGCCTCACCAACAGCGGCAGTCGCGACGGCACGGACCGCGCGTGGACCGGCAGCGGTTACCACCCGTCTCTCGTGTACGGCCCCACCTCCGCGAACGGCTGCCACCGCTCCGACTCAGCCGAGGTGCACGGTACGACCGGGCTCACCGAGGCACGGATCAACATCGCCTGCTCGGGCGCCACCACGGCGAACGTCTTCCGTGCCTCCAGAGGCGGCCTGAGCTACAAGGGCGAGGCCCCGCAGGCCGATCAGCTCGCCACCATCGCCGCCACCCACAACGTCAGACTGATCGCCCTGTCGATCGGCGGCAACGACCTCGGCTTCGCCGACATCATCACCAAGTGCGCGACCGACTACATCGTCTGGTACTCGTACTGCCACGACGACCAGCAGGTGGCCGTCGACTCGAAGATCGACAAGGCCATGGCCGATGTCGCCAAGTCCATCGACGAGATCCGCGCGGTCATGTCCGGCGCCGGCTACACGGCGTCCGCCTACCGCATCGTCCTGCAGTCCTACCCGTCCCCGATCCCGCGCAGCACCGAGAACCGGTACTCCGAGAGCGGCTGGTCGCGCGTCAGCACCGGCGGCTGCCCCTTCTGGAACAAGGACTCCGACTGGGCCCGCGACTCCCTCGTCCCGCAGATCGCGAACCGGCTCAAGGGCGTGGCGGCCGCGAAGGGCGTCCAGTTCCTCGATCTGCGCGACATGCTGCAGGGCCGGGAGGTCTGCGCCAAGGCGAGCCGCCTGGTGAGCCCCACACAGCCGCCGTCGCCGACGACCAGCGAGTGGGCCCGCTGGATCGACAGCGACTCCACCCAGGGACCCGTACAGGAGTCCATGCACCCGAACCACTACGGCCAGCTCGGCCAGGGCCGCTGCCTCGCGCTCGTCCACGCCAGGCCGACGGGCGACTACAGCTGCCGGAACACCCCTGGCACCGACTCCTCGCAGATGTATCTCACCTCCCTCTCCTGAGGCGGGCCGGCCCGGTGGTCGTACCTCACAGCGGGCACCGGGCCGCTGGCGCCGTCGCCGTCCCGGGTGTTTGACTGCCCGGCATGTCACAGACCCTTGGTGCGCCCCGACCCGACCAGGCTGCCTACCTGCTGCGAGCCGCCGCCGGAGGCGCCGGCCGCGCGTACAAGCAGCGGTTGATCGACCTGCTGGACGTCCAGCGGGGTCACACGGTGCTGGACGTGGGGTGCGGCCCGGGCGCCGACTTGCCCGCTCTGGCGGAACGCGTCGGCGAACGCGGCACGGTGATCGGTGTCGACCGTGATCCGGCCATGCTCGCCGAGGCCCGCCACCGTACGGACGGGCTGGCCGGCGTGGAGCTCCGCGAAGGCGACGCCCATGCCCTCCCCGTCCAGCCGGGAACGGCGGACCGGGCCAAGATCGACCGTGTGCTCATGCACGTCGAGGAACCCGATGACGTACTCGCCCAACTGCACCTGGCCACCCGGCCCGGCGCCCTGATCGGCCTGGTCGAACCCGACTGGGACACGCTGGTCGTCGACGCGGAGGACCTCGACACCAGCCGCGCGTTCACGCGCTACACCACATCGGAGGTGGTCCGTCACGCGACCATCGGCCGCAGCCTGGCCCGCCGTGCCGAACAGGCGGGTTTCGTCGTCGAGACCGTGCTGGCCACGACTCCGGTGTTCCGTGACTTCGAGGACGCCGACCACACGCTGGGACTCGGCCGCAACATGCGTAAGGCCATCAAGGACGGGCGCGTGGAGGAAGGACGCGGCCGTCGCTGGTTCGCGTCCCTCCGCGAGGGCCAGTTCTTCGCCTCCTTCACCCTCGTCAGCGTGATCTGCTCCCGCTGACCCCCCGCCCGCCCGGGGCGCCGGCCGGCGCCCCCGACCACGGCGTACCGCTCAACGGTTCAGGGCAGCAGGTCGGCGACCAGGAGGGCGAACTCGTCCGGAGCGACCAGCCGTATGCCGAGCCCCTCGGCCTTGGCGCGCTTGGAGCCCGCGCCCGCACCCGCGACCACGAGGCTGGTGCGCCGCGAGACGCTGCCGGACGACGTGCCGCCCGCCCGTTCGATGAGCTCGTTCATCTGGTTGCGGCTGAGGCTCTCCAGCGGGCCCGTCATCGCGCCCGTGACGACGACCGTCAGACCCTGAAGGGGGCCTGCCGCCTCCGCCCCCGCCACGGCCGCGTCGGCCGCGTATGTCCCGTCCGCCCCGTCGTTCCCATCAGCTCCGTCGGCCCCGTCGGTGTCGCTCCGCGCACTGACGCCGGGTTCGGTCATGTTCACCCCCACCTCCACCAGTTTGTCGATGAGCGGGCCCAGCGCGGTGAGTTCGGCGACGATGACGGGCGCCTTCTCGGTGCCGATGCCCTCCACCTGCCGCATCGCCTCCGCGTCCGCCGCGCGGATCGCCTCCATCGTGGCGAAGTGCCGCGCGATACGGCGGGACATGGACCGTCCCGTGCCGCGCACGCCGAGCGCGCACAGGACCCGTGACAGCGGCCGCCCCTTGGCGCCGGCGATCGCGGACAGCAGGCCGTCGGTGCTCGCCGGACCCATCCGGTCCAGGGCCAGTACCTGTTCGCGGGTCAGGAGGAACAGGTCCGCCAGGTCCTGGACGAGGCCCGCTTCCACCAGCTGGACGATCCGGCTGTGACCGAGCCCCTCGACATCGAGCTGATCACGCCCCACCGCGTAGGCGAGGGCGGCGACCAGATGGCAGTCCCGGCCGCGCTCACAACGCCACCGCTGATCGCCGGTGTCGATCCCGGAACCGCACTGGGGGCAGGCATCGGGGAACGCGATCACCTGCTCCCGCCCGGTGCGCAGATGGACCACGGGGGCCTCGACACGGGGGATGATGTCCCCGGCCTTGTGGACCATCACGTGATCGCCCAGGCGCAGGTCCCGCCGAGTGATGTCGGCGGGGTTGTGCAGGGTGGCGTAGGTGACGGTGGAGCCGTCGATGTCGACGGGTTCGAGGACGGCGCGCGGCGCGATGACGCCCGTACGGCCGACGTTCCACTCCACCTCCAGCAGCCTCGTGATCTTCTCCACGGCCGGCAGCTTGAACGCGACCGCCCAGCGCGGCGCCCGCGATCCCGTGCCCGCGGCGCGCTGGTCGGCGGCCAGATCCGCCTTGACCACGATCCCGTCGATCCCGAACGGCAACTCCGCCCGCAGCGCCGCGATCGCCCGCACCCGCTCCAGCACCTCGTCCACCGTGCCGACGGTCAGGCCGGGCACCCGGGTGGACGCGGGCGTGTTGACGCCCAGCTCGGCCGCGTACTCGATCAGCCGGCCGTGCGCGGCTTCCGTGAGCCGTTCGCTCAGGTCGTCGCCACCGGCCGGCAGCGGCAGCAACCCGTACGCGAAGAAGGTCATGGGCAGCGAGTAGGCCCGGTCCTTCGCGCGCAGCGTGCCCGCCGCGGCGTTCCGCGGATTGGCGAACGGCGCCCCGCCGTGCGCGGTGCGCACCTCGTTGGCGCGCTGGAACTGGGCCGTCGTCATCAGGACTTCGCCGCGTACCTCCAAGGTGACCGGCTCCGCCAGCTCGCGCGGCAGCCCTTCTATCGTGGCGGCGGCGTGCGTCACGTCCTCCCCGGCCGTACCGTCTCCGCGCGTGATGAGCCGGACCAGGCGGCCGTCGGAGTAACGGGCCGCGACCGCCAGCCCGTCCAGCTTCGGCTGGACGTTCCACCGCGTCACCTCGTGGCCCGTACGGCGGGCGACGGAGGCCGTCCAGGCTGTGAACTCCTCGGCCGAGAAGACGTTGTCCAGGCTCAGCATGGGCCGGCTGTGCGGGACGTCGCCCTCGACGGCACCGGCCGCCACCTTTCCGCTCGGGGAGTGGGGCAGCACCTCGTCGGGATGCTCGTCCTCGTACGCGCCGACGGCCCGTACGAGCCGGTCGTAGGCGTCGTCGTCCAGCGGCGACGTGCCGTCCCCGTAGTAGGCGGCGGCCGCACGCCGCACCTCGTCCACGGCTCGGGCATAGGAGGGGGCGTCCAGCAGCACATCGGGATTCGTCGTCGTCATGCCTGCCATCGTGCCCGCCACCACTGACAACGCCGCCCGGCCGATGTCCGGGCAGGGCCGCCGCCGCACGCGCGGGCGTGGCGTGGCGTGGCTCAGTCCGCCGGGCCGCCCACCGCCTGCTCGTAACGGAACAGTCCGGTGGGGTCGTACCGGCGCTTGACATCGGTCAGCCGGTCGTAGTTGGCGCCGTAGTACGCGCGCCGCCAGTCGCGTAGATCCGGGTCGGGGAAGTTCACGTAGGCCGCTTCGGTGCCCAGGTGGCGGCGCAGCGTGTGGTGGACCGTACGGGTCTGCTCCAGCAGGCCCCGGACCTCGGCGGCCGGGGCGCCGGGCTTCCAGTGCGTACCGACGTCGATGACGAACGTGG
Source organism: Streptomyces sp. NPDC047886 (assembly GCF_043204435.1). Lineage (NCBI taxonomy): Bacteria > Bacillati > Actinomycetota > Actinomycetes > Kitasatosporales > Streptomycetaceae > Streptomyces > Streptomyces sp. NPDC047886. The sequence continues at coordinate 59,292 of NZ_JBIDCF010000011.1, read as the reverse complement.
CCCGGCGGTGCGGGTAGGCGGTCTCGTCCGGCCGGGGCCCGCCGCTCTCGCCGCCCATGGCGAACAGGGTCACATAGCCCGTTCCCGCGCCCGGTCCCGGGCGCCAGCCGCGTGCCCAGTCGGCGACGGCGGCCACGGTGTCCGGGCTCGGCCACCGGTCGGGGACGAGGGACTTGGAGGCGTAGGCGTCCTTCGGCCCCGGCGTATCCATCAGGTAGTCCTGCGCGGCCCAGAACCCGCGTTCCTCGACGAAGGACTTGACGGGGCGCAGCCCCAGGAGGGCCGCGATCCGGCGGCGCAGCGCGTCCTCGTCGCCGAGCCGCTGCCCGAGCACCGTGAGGGCGGTGGTGCCATCGCCCGTGTGCTTGAACCCGATCCGTACGTCGAAGTCCCCGGCGTGGTCGCCGTCGAGGATCTGCCGCAGCTCGTCCATCACCCGGACCCCCGCCTCCAGGGCGAAGGTGAGGTCGAACACGGTGGCCCGGAGCCGGCTCACCGGAACGGAGTCGAAGACGAATCCGGTGTTGATGCCGAAGTTGCCGCCGGCACCGCCCCGGCACGCCCAGAACAGGTCGGCGTTCTCGTCGTCGGCCGCGCGGACGAGGGTGCCGTCGGCCAGGACGACCCGGGTCTCCACCAGCCGGTCGCAGGTGAGGCCCCACTTGCGGTCGTTGAAGCCGAGTCCTCCGCCGAGGGTCAGGCCCGCCACCCCCACGCCCGGGCAGCGCCCGCCGGGGAAGTACAGGCCCGCGTCACGGGCCGTGTAGACGTCCGAGTTGGTGGCCCCGCCGCCCACACGCAGCCGGTTCCCCGAGGGTGCGACCTCCTTCAGCGCGCGGACACTGATCACCAGGCCGGGGGTGGTGGAGTAGCCGGCGTAGCTGTGCCCGCCGGAGCGTGGGGCCAGCGGCACCCCGTGCTTCGCACACCACCGGACCGCCGCGCGCACGTCGTTCTCGGTCGCGCAGGCCAGGACACCGGCCGGGCGTACGGAGGCGTACCGCTGGTTGTCGGCCGTCGCGTGGGTCGCGTAGGCGCTGTGGCCGGGACGGTACAGCCGCGCACCCGTGCTCAGGCCGCGGGCGAGTTCGCGCCAGGCGGCGCTCTCGATGCCGTCGCCCGCGTAGGCGCGGCGGCCGGCGGCCACGGCCGAGCCGCCTCCGCCGCCCAGGGCGACGGCGACCCCCGCGGCCGCCACCCCCGCGGCCGCCACCCCTGCTCCGGTGCGCAACAGCTCTCGTCTGCCAGTCTCCATGGTGGAACTCCCTCGTACAGTGGTCCGGACGCCGGACATACGGCCCGGCCCACCTTGGCCGGGGGCATCCCGGGACGGCCCTGTGACACTCCCGGAGAGCCGCCTTTCATGCGAACGGACCGGTGCCACCCGGTGCTGGCGCGGGGACCTCCCGCCGTGGAGGCGCCGACGGAGTGGCGACTGGTCGCCAAGGCCGGTGGACGGCGGTTCCGGCCGGTGGTGGGCGGCAATTCAGGGGGAGGGTGTCCGCGACGTGGTGGTGCCGGTCGTGGTGCCACCATCGGCGTCGTCGACCTCGACGGCAGTAATTCATATGAGTATTCACCTACTTGTGTGAGTTCATCCCATCGGGCGCATGCGTGGAACCTCGGTAGGTCATGTACATGACATGAATCCGAGCGGTGTCGGACGGGTGACGTGTCCGACGGGTGCCCCGCCGCGAAGGCTGCCTCATCCGGAACACCGTCCCCGGCAAGCGCGTCACGGCGGGCAGCCCCTACGACGGCATCGCGACCCACGTCGCGCAGTACGCCTGCTCCATGTCCCAGGCGTTCCACCGGCGGTTGGACGCGAGCTTCGCCAACCCGTCGCGGTTCCGCGTCGTCTCCAGGTCCACGAGCCGGTCCATGCGTCCCGAAGACACCCTCAGGGCCACGCGTCCGACGTGCCCGCGCCCCCACGACCTGCCCCCGAACCGGCCCACCCCACACCTCCACCCTCTCGTGAACGGAGTGCCCCATGAGGCTGCCCGCGCGCTGCCTGACCGCCGCGCTGTTCCTGCTGCTTCCCCTCGCCGCCCCCGCCGCGGCGGCCGTACCCGGCCCCGAACCCGGGCCCGAGCCCCGCCGGTCCACCCCGGCGCCGCTGCGCACCACGGCGGAACCCATCCCCGGCCAGTACATCGTCACGCTCGCGCCCCGGACGGCCGCCGCGCAGGTCAGCCGCGAACTCGGCATCACGCCGCTCCACTCCTACAGCAGCGCGCTGCACGGTTTCGCGGCCAAGCTGACGGCGGCCCAGCTCGCAACCGTCCGCTCACTCCCGGACGTGGAGGCCGTCGAACAGGACGCCGCCGTCACCGCGACCCCGGTCGACACGCGCTCCACCCGTGCCCAGGCGTTGAGCTGGGGACTGGACCGGATCGACCAGCCCTACCTCCCCCTCAACGTACAGTTCCACGTCAACGGCAACGGTGCCGGGGTGGCCGCGTTCATCCTCGACTCGGGCATCGACTACCGCCATCCGGAATTCGGCGGCCGTGCCGTGTTCGGCTTCGACGCCATCGGAGACGGCCGCAACGGCCAGGACTGCAACGGTCACGGCACCCATGTCGCGGGAACGGTCGGCGGTGCGAACTACGGCGTCGCCCGGGCCGCCGCCCTCGTCAGCGTCCGTGTCCTGAACTGCGAGGGCAAGGGCAGCAACGCGGGCATCATCGCCGGTCTCGACTGGGTCGCCCAGCACGCCCGGCAGCCCGCCGTCCTCAACGGTTCCCTCGGCGGGCCGAAGAGCCAGGCGGTGAACGACGCGGCCACCGCCCTGTCCCAGCGGGGTGTTCTCCCCGTCATCGCGGCCGGCAACAGCGCCATCGACGCCTGCGGCGTTTCCCCGGCCAGCGCACCCGGAGTCCTCACCGTCGGTGCGACCAACCACCTGGACCAGGAGACCGGCTTCTCCAACTTCGGTCCCTGCCTCTGGATGTACGCCCCGGGCGCCGCGATCGTCTCCGCGAAGCTCGGCGGCGGCAGCGTCGCCCTCGACGGCACCTCCATGGCCGCCCCGCACGTCGCCGGTGTGGCCGCCCTCTACAAGGCGGGCCACCGGGACGCGTCACCGGCGACCACGGCGACCTGGCTCGCCGAACAGTCCGTCAAGAACGTCCTCACCGTGAGCAAGGGATCCCCCAACCGGCTCCTCCAGACCGGCGGACTGTGACACCCGGCCACCACCCCTGAGAGCACTCGACATCGACACCCGCACGGCCCGCCCCGACCGGGGGCGGGCCGTCGCGGCGTTGTGGCGGCCGCAGCCGTCGGCCCCGGGCAGGCGCCGACCGCCGCGCAGCCGTCTGCCCGTGCAGCCGCCCCCGCGCCCCCGCGGGCCCTTCTCTGTCCCGGGACAGGGCTGTCCCAGCAGGTCAGGGCCTTGGGGATCCCGAGATCGGTGAAGCATACGGGACACGCTTGCGGGTGCCCGGTCGGCCTCCGCAGACTCTGAGCAGTCCGGCGCCGCAGCCGGCGACTCCCCGCTCCCGGGGCGTCGACTCCCACCGCCGCTCGCGGCCGATCACCTGATGAACCACCAGTGTCGTCGCGACCGACGACGCCCTGGCGCGTGATCGACCCAGCGGCTCGCTCCCCACAGCGGGGATCACCCAACCGATGAAGGAGACCTCACCATGCGACTCTTCCACTCCCGTACGGCACGCCGCGGTCGCACCGGCCTGGCCGCCGGCCTGACGGCCCTGGCACTGGCCGGCGGCATCGCCTCGGCGGCACCGGCCCAGGCCGCCTCACACAAGCTGGACTGCCTCATCACCGGCGGGTTCTCCTACACCGTGTGCTCCGGCAAGCTCACCGTTCACCCCGGCCAGCGCGTCGACGTCGATCTCGTCTCCTCCGGCGGGAAGAAGGTGCGGTTCTGCGTCGAACCGTACGGCGGTGGCTATGACCACGGCTGCACGGGCTGGCTGCACCCCGGTGCGAGCACCGCTCGTGTCTGGCACAACGACACGGGCATCGCGAAGGACGTCCAGCTCATCGCGGGCAAGGACGTATCGGTGAGGGTCCGAGCCCAGGGCGGTTTCCACGTCCGCTGACAAGGCGGACGACGGCGGACAGCACGCACCGCTCGCCCGGGGCACGACGGAGAACCCGAACCAGAGGGTGCCCTCGAGCCACGGGTGAGCGGCCGCCCGGACCGACGAGACCGCGGCGTAAGGTGAACGGGCCGTGACGGCTCACCCGTGCCGCCGCCACGCGCCGTTGCCAGGGGGCGCGGGGGACAGGCACGGCATGTGCCGCATGTCGCCTGAGAGGCATCGGGGTGCTGGAGCAGCTTCGCGCATGGGGGGACGTGAGCGTCGTCGGTCCACTCACCGGCGGTGTCCGTAACGAGGTCCTGGAGGTCCGGCTCGGTGGGGACAGGCTCGTGGCGCGGCGCAGCCGGCGCGGAGCCGCCGCCCTGGCGTGGGAGCTGGACCTGCTGGCGTTTCTGGGCCGCCACGGCTTCACGGTGCCGGGTGCGGTCAGGGCACCGGACGGTCGTCGACATGTCGACGGTGTCGTCGTCCAGCGCTGGCTGGACGGCGATCCGCCCGGCGTCCACGACTGGCCGGCCGTCGCGGCCGAACTGCGACGGCTGCACACGCTCACACGCGGCCGGCCGCAGCGTCCCGGGTTCCGCTCATGCCGGGACCTGCCGCACACGGAACGCGGCGGAGACGTCGATCTCACCGTGATGCCGCGCGTCGCGGTCGAGGTCTGCCGCGGTGCCTGGAGGGCGCTGCCGGACGTGCCGCAGGCCGTGGTCCACGGGGATCCGGCGCCGGGCGACATCCGGGTGACGGCGACGGGCATCGGACTGCTGGACTGGGACGAAGCCCGCGTCGACTGCGTGGACCTCGACCTCGCCGATCTTCCCGTGCCGTCAACTCCCGCCGGACCGGCTGGCAGCGGCACGAGCCGCGGTGGACGCCTGGGAAGCGGCGAACGGCTGGCGGCTGGAGCCGGACTACGCGCGCCGGCGCCTCGCCGCGCTGATGGACCGCACACCGTGACCGGTGAGACATCCCAGGGATGAGCCGCTCACGACGGGGCCGCACGACGGGGCCCGCACGACGGCGCTGGGGGCGGCCCTTGTTGGACGGCGCTCGTAGGACGGGGCGCGCCCGCCAGGACTACTCGAACCGTGCGCTGTCGCCCGCTCCCCGGCGGACGACCTCGGCTTCGCCGCTGGAGAAGTCGATGACCGTGGTCGGCACCGTACCGCAGTCGCCCGAGTCGACCACGGCGTCCACCACGTGGTCGAGCCGCTCCTTGATCTCCCAGCCCTGTGTCATCGGCTCCTCCTCGTCGGGCAGGAGCAGGGTGCTGGAGACGAGCGGCTCACCGAGGTTCGAGAGGAGGGCCTGCGTCACGACGTGGTCCGGAATCCGTACCCCGACCGTCTTCTTCTTCGGGTGCATCAGCTGGCGCGGCACCTCCTTCGTCGCCGGGAGGATGAAGGTGTAGCTGCCGGGTGTGGCCGCCTTGATCGCGCGGAACACGTTGTTGTCGACGTGCACGAACTGGCCCAGCTGGGCGAAGTTCTGACACACGAGCGTGAAGTGGTGACGTTCGTCGAGGGCGCGGATCGACCGGATCCGGTCGAGGCCGTCACGGTTGCCCAGCTGACAGCCCAGCGCGAAGCAGGAATCCGTCGGATAGGCGACGAGAGCGCCGGAGCGGATGCTGTCGGCCACGCTGTCGATGGTGCGCTGCTGAGGATTTTCCGGGTGCACGTCGAAGTACTTCGCCATCTGCCGAGCCTAAGCGATCAGGACCCGTCCGGTGACGCACCGGACGGGCCGACGAGGGAAGGGGACCATCGGTCCACGCCGCCGTCGACCGGCCGGGCCGTGCACGCGTGCGGCCGGTCTCCCCGATGGGCGTGGCCGAAGGGACAGGCCGCGCGCCCGCCGGTACCCCGAGGCCGGGCCGCCGCCGGTGTCAGTGGCGCTGGCTACTGTGGTGACCATGATCGATGCCGAGGACGTCCGCCGAATCGCCCTGTCCTTCCCGGAGACGGTGGAGAAGGAAGCCTGGAGCATGCCCACGTTCCGCGTCGCCGGGAAGATGTACATCACGATCCCCGACGACCAGACGTCGTTCGCCGTGCGCTGCCCCAGACATGAGCGTGCGGAGCTGATCGCCGCCGAGCCGGAGAAGTTCTGGGTGCCGCCCCACGAGGCCGGTTCGGCATGGGTCCGGGTACGGCTCGCGGCGCTGGAGGACCTGGACGAGCTCCGCGACATCCTCGTCGACTCCTGGAGACAGGCGGCGCCTGACTCGCTGGCCGAGCGGTTCCCCGACCTGCGCCCGGGTGTGGCCCCCGGCCGATGAACGCGTCGCGCCCTGACCTGGACCCGGTCCCCGACGTCCACGTGTGGTGTGGGGGAGACGCGGATGCCGTCGGCCGCTGTTCTCATGGAGGCGGGAGGTCGTCGTGGGTGATGTGAGAGTCGTGGTCGAGCGCCGGATCGCCGCGTCCGCCGGGCGGGTGTGGGAGGTCCTCACCGATCTCGAAGGCATGCCGGCGGTGCTCAGCGGCGTGGACCGGGTCGAGGTGCTCACCGAGGGCCCGTTCGCCGTCGGGACCCGCTGGCGCGAGACGCGGCGCCTGTTCGGGAAGCAGGCGGCCGAGGAGATGCGGGTGACAGTGTGCGAGCCGCCCTCGCGCTTCGTGGTCGAGGCGGACTCGCGGGGCGCCCACTACGTTTCCGAGTGGGTCCTGGCCGCGGGCGGTCCCGGTTCCACCACCGTGCGCATGACGTTCACGGCCACACCTCCCGGAGGGCTCGCCGGGCTCCTCGGCAGGCTGCTGGGCGGGATCGGCGCCAAGGCGGTGGCCAGGACGGTGGCGAAGGACCTCGCCGATGCGGCGGCGGTGGCCGAGGGCGCCGAGTCCTGAACCGGGAGCGCCGTACTACGGCACGACCCGGGTGTCCAGGCCCGACCCACGCGTCCGGCCCGCCCCGCGAGCTCGGCCCCCCGCGTCCGGCCTCGCCCCCCGCGTTCGGCCCGCCCCGCGCGTACGAGATCGACCGGCGCGTACGACCCCGCCCCCCGGGGGTACCCGAACCGTTCCGGACGTTCGACGTGGGAGGCGACATGAAGTGCAGGACCTCGCAGGACCGTGCCCGCGAACGGGCGAGCGCCTCCGGGACGTCCCGGAGCATCGAAGCGACCGATTCCCACTACGGCACCGAAGGCCGGTGAGAGGCCGTCGTCCCGGGGCTTGTGGTGATCGGCAGGAACTCCGGGAGAAACCGAGGCATGGCGTGGCCTCCCGCAACCCGGCGGCAGAGCGGCGCGTCCATGACGGACGGTTCCGTCCTGCCCGGTGGCCGCGGGGTGATCGTCCTGGTGCGGCGACGGCTCACAGGGCATGGGACCGGTCCCGCAGTGGCGGCCGTCAGGGGCTCGTGCGCCCCTGTGTGGTCGGCATCACAGTGGCGGCTTCCGCACGCCAGGTCGGTATGGACGGCAACGCTGTCGAGGGACGTCCGCGAGGCGGGACAGGCCGTGCCTGAGGTCGAACGACATTCACGTCTATGTTGTTGGGCCCTCGGGGCCGCATACTGGCTCGTAATGACGAACCAATCCGCGCCACGGCGCTATCTGCCCACCAGTCCCTTCAAAGCACGCCCCGACCGTGTGATCGAGGACTTCGCCCTCGGAGACCGTGTCTCTCACGACCGACACGGCCTCGGCAAGATCGTTGGTGTGGAGCTCGCAGGCGGGGCGCTCCTCGTCGACTTCGGCACCAGCCAGACCCGCATCGTCAGCCCCTACCTCGGCATGCACAAGCTCTGAACCGCCCGGCGTCGTGTGTGAACGCCTGACGAGGCCCGCCCCGGTACGGGGCGGGCATGCGTCCACGTCCGTCCACGCTGGACGGGGACGTCCCAGCAGTCGAAAACGACCCCGAGATGCGGCAGCCGCACCCGCACCGCACCCGCATCTGCACCCGCGTCTGCACCGGGCACGCGCCGGTCCGCAGGCCCGACGACCGCCACAGAACGCCGGCCCCGGCGCCAGGGGCGACAGGCCCGCCTTGCCCACGAGCCGGGCAGGTCAGCCGGCTGACGGGCGCGCCGGTATCCGCCGCCGTCGCCGCACTCCGCCCTGGTCCGCCGCCTGATCCTGGTCGCCGGATGGGCACACACCGACAGCGACGAGTACCTGCGCAACCTCTTCGCCCTGTGGAAGCAGCTCGGGACCTCCCGACCCGCCGCCTTCGGCCTCGCCGTCGCCGTGACCGGCTTCAGCCGCGGATTCCGCAACGCGATCGCCGGGAGCAGGTGGAGCTCCTGATCCCCGACATGCCGCCAACCCCCGGCACCCTGCGCCACGTCGACCTCGACACCCGAATCGGCATTCGCGGCTTTGTCCCGCGCAGACAGGCCGAGACGCTCGTCATCGGCCGCACGCGGGACATCACCATCCCGCTGGAGATCAGTCACGCCCTGCATGCCGCGATCGCGAACAGCACGTGTGCCGAGACCGACGCCGGACACGTGGCGTTCTCCGAGGAGGAGGACGAGTTCGTCAAGCTGGTCGACGATTTCACGCTCACCCGGTGACATCGCGGCGCGCTCACGCCAGTTGCCGCGTGGTCATCCCACTGCCTCAGGTCCTTCCAGCTCGAACGCGGTGCGGCAGCGTTCAACCTGATCGGCCACCTGCTCCATGAACCAGCGCATGATCTCGTAGGGAATGACATCCTCGTTGTGGCTTTCGATACGGACGGTCGGTTCCACATCCGGGTCCTCGTCCGGGACAAGCGCCACGAGCAGAGCAGCGCCGGGCAGGTGGGTCACCACGGCGTCGGGGTTCTCGGCCCCCGTGCCCGGCACGGGCCTGGCCTCGCTCAGCTCCACGGCCCAGGCATCGTCGGGCAAGGCGTAGTGGAAGAGGACGGCGTAGTGGCGTCCCGCGTGTTCGCGAAGGTCCCATGGCATCTCCGCAGGCTGCCACAGCTGCGAGGTCCCTTTCGGGCCGACGCCGTGATCACCGTGGTGTTGCCGCGCAGAAGCTGAATCGCCAGGTCGTGAGCGTATTAGGTGGCTACCCCCCCCGGGGGGTGCGGTCGTCTGGATCCGCGAGTTCTGGAACCGCGCCGAGGGTAGCCGAAGGCGGTCGCCAATGGACCGTCCGCGGCCGGGAGTCGTGACGGCCTCGCCCCAGGAACTCCCTCCGCGCGGCAACCTCCCGCCGTCCAGCGGCAACTGTCATGTGCTCAGCGGCCGAGTGTCCGCAACGAGCAGCACATCCCACCGCAGTATCGGAGCCAATACATGACTGAAACCCGTGGCAGGGCACGCCACCGCCGCCGCAGGACTGCCCTCACCGTCGGTCTTCCCGTGGCCCTGGCCGCCGCAGGCGCCCTCGCCTACGGCACCGCCTTCGGGGTGTTCGGTGAGGACCAGCGGCAGACGGCTTCCGCGGCGCCCGCCGCTGCACCGGCCTGGGCCGATGACGTCGCCGACGGCTTCGCCTCCGTCAACGCGCTCGGCCAGAACGGCACCTACGGCGGCCGTGGCGGCAGAACCGTCACCGTGAGAACCCTCGCGGACCTGGAGAAGTACGCGACGGCCGCCGAACCGTACGTCATCGTCGTGGCCGGGACCATCACCATGAACCCCGTCGGAAAGGAGATCAAGGTCGCGTCCGACAAGACGATCGTCGGCTCGGGAACCGCCGGGCACATCGTCGGAGGCGGCTTCTTCCTCGGGCAGGGCGTGCACAACGTCATCATCAGGAACCTGACGATCCGCGACTCCTACCAGGGCATCTGGAACGACAAGGACCACGATTTCGACGCCGTCCAGATGGACGGCGCCCACCATGTGTGGATCGACCACAACGACCTGCGGAACATGGCGGACGGACTCATCGACGTCCGCAAGGACAGCACCTACGTCACGGTGTCCTGGAACAGGCTCAGCAACAACAACAAGACCTTCGGTATCGGCTGGACCCCGAACGTCGTCACCGACATCACCATCCACCACAACTGGCTGCGTGAGACCGAGCAGCGCAACCCCTCCACCGACAACGCGGCCCACGCCCACCTCTACAACAACTACCTCCAGGACGACACGGGTACCGGCATCACCACGTCCTACGGCAACTACTCCCGGGGCAAGACCAGGATGGTCCTGGAGAACAGCTACTTCCAGGGTCTGAAGAACCCCGTCATCAAGGACGGCACGGCGGCCCTCGTCCAGCGCGGCAACGTCTTCTCCGGCACCAGCGGCCGCAACGAGAGCGGCGGCACCGCGTTCGACCCCAAGGCGTACTACGCCTACACGCTCGACAAGGCCGCCGACGTGCCCAAGCTGCTCAAGGCGGGCGCCGGCCCGCGTACGTCGATCGGTACGGCGACGGCGACCGCGGCCCCCACCGCGGCCCCCACAACGGCGACCGCCGCCGCGACCACGCTCACCGTCGCCAAGGACGGCAGCGGCCGGTTCAGCAGCGTGCAGAAGGCCGTCGACGCCGTCCCGGCGAACAACACCTCGCGCGTCGTCATCGCGGTCGCGCCCGGAACGTACCGGGAGACGGTGAAGGTCCCCTCGAACAAGCCGCACGTCACCATCCAGGGCACGGGCGGCAGCCGCAAGGACACCGTCATCGTGTACGGCAACGCGGCCGGCACCCCCAAGCCGGACGGCTCCGGCACGTACGGCACCAGCGGCAGCGCCACCGTCGCCGTGGAGGCCGACAACTTCCAGGCCCGCAACCTGACCGTCACCAACGACTTCGACGAGGCCAGGAACCAGAACCTCAACGGCCACCAGGCCGTCGCACTGCGCACCGCCGCCGACCGGGTCTTCCTGGACGGCGTCATCGTCCACGGCGACCAGGACACCCTGCTGCTGGACACCGCCGCCAAGGACCGGCTCGGCCGCGTCTACGTCACCGACTCCTACATCACCGGCAACGTCGACTTCGTCTTCGGCCGCGCCACAGCGGTCATCGACCGGTCCATCCTGACCCTGAAGAAGCGCTGGAACGGCACGTCCGCCGGATATGTCACCGCGCCGAGCACCGCCGCCGACCGCAAGGGCTTCCTGATCAACCGGTCCGTGGTCAACGGGGACGTGTCCCCGGGCAGCTTCCACCTCGGCCGCCCCTGGCACGCGGGCGGCGACGCGAGCCTCGACCCGCAGACCACCGTCCGCGACACCCACCTCAGCGCTGCGATCAAGACCAACCCGTGGACCGACATGAGCGGTTTCTCGTGGAAGAACGACCGCTTCGCCGAGTACCGCAACACCGGTCCCGGCGCGGGCACCGCCGGCACAGAGCGCCCGCACCTCACCGACGCCCAGGCAGCGGACCAGGAAGTCAGGGACTGGCTCGGCGGCTGGACACCCTCCGCCTCCTGACACACCCCTGCGGGCCGTACGGAGCGGCAAGGGCCGTACGGAGCGGCGTGGACCGTACGGAGCGGCGTGGACCTACGGACGCATGAACCGTACGGATCGCTGCCGGGTCTACCGGCGGCGTTCCCACGCGGCGGTGCACCGGGGAACGGCGCACCGCCGCTTCCCGCGAGGAGGTGGCCGGTCACGCAGTGCGGTACAGGTCCGCCAGGAGCGCGGCTTCCGCCACGTCCGGGTGCGGGGAGGCGCGCAGCTCGGCGAGCCGCGCGGGCCAGGGCTCCGCCCAGCGGGTGCGCGATCCGGCTTCCCGTACCAACTGCACCGCGGCGAGGCCGGCCAGGACCGAGCCCTCCTCGCGCAGGACGGCCACCACGCTGTGCACCGCCTCCGTGGACGGCGGTCCCACGGGGGCGACGCGCAGCCGGTCCCGGAAGCCGGCGCGGCCCGGGCTGTCGCCCGCCACGGCGAGCCAGCGCCGCCAGCGCCCCGGTGCCGGATCGTTCTCGCGAAGTGAGGCGACCGCCGCCTGCAGCGCGGCGCCGGCGGCACTGCCCGGCAGCCCGGCGTCCAGGAGGGCGGTGGCGAGAACGTCATGGGCCGGCGGCGGGAGCAGGTCGTACCCGGTCGCCGTCGCGTCGAGGACCCTGAGCGCGGCCCTTCGATCCTCGTCGGGGCCTCCGCGCGCCTGGCCCACCAGGTCGCCGCACGCCGCTCGCAGGGCGTCCAGGACCGCCGCGGTGCCCGCACGGCGGCACAGGATCCGAGCGGCCCTGCCCCGCACCGATGCCGGGCGGTCGGTGTCGGACACGGCGGCCGCGAGCGTGTCCAGCACGGTCAGGACCGCGCTCGGCGCACCCTGTTCCAGGGCACGCGCCGCGGTCTGCGCGACCTCCGCGTCCGCCGTCCGGACGAGCCCGGCGAGGAACGCCGCGAAGCCGGCGCGGGCCGGGGGAGCGGCCGGCCAGGCGGCCAGCGCGGCTTCCCGTACCGCCGTCGAACCCAGCCGGGCGGCGAGCCGCGCGCGGACGGCGGGTTCGTGGATACGGGCCACGAGCGCCGACGCCATGACGGCGAGGACGTCACGGTGCTGACCGGGCGCGTCCCAGGCGGCGAGCAGTGCCGCGAAGCCTGTCCGGCCCGGGAGGGCGGCCAGCGCTCTGGCGGCCTCCTTACGGCTGCCTACGGGGCCGGCGACATCGTTCAGGACGGGTGTGAGGACGGCCACCGCCTCCTCGTCGGGCACGGTGGCGAGCAGCTCGCGCAGCCCCGTCATGGCGGCGCGCCCGCGCACTCCGCCCACCGCGGCGTGGTCCAGGAGCAGGGCGACGGTCCGGGGGTGTGCCGAGGCGCCACCGCTGTCCGCGGCGATGGACCCGAGCGCGGTGAGCGCCGCCGCTGCCACCGGCTGCGGCGCCTCGGCGGCCAGGGACGTGAGGACATCCGGATCGCCGAGCAGGGCGGCGGCATCGGACCGTTCCCGTAGCGGTGCCTCCTCGTCCACGGCGACGCGCCCCAGATGGGCGTCGAACAGGGCGCGTTGCCGGGGCAGCCACCGCCCGGTGACGCGACGCCTCAGCCGGGGCACCCAATGGGGCGGAGGACTCCCGCCCAGAACGGTGTCGAGCAGGTCGGTCCGCCGTGCGGTGAGGGTACGGAGTACGACCGGCACCGTCACGAACGAGGCGTCGGCGGCGATCAGTTCGGCGCACCGGCTCTCCCTGGTGGCGGGCGCCGAGACCCACAGCGCGGCCGCCCGCTCGATCACGGCCCGGTCCCGCAGGGCCCGGTCGGTCAAGGACTGGTCGGTCAAGGACCGGTCGGGGTGTCGCCGTGCGATCCGGCCCAGCGCCTCGTCCAACGCGGGCAGGACCGGCAGATGCGGGGCGAGGAGTGCGGCGACGGTCACGATCCGGTGGGCGGGGCCGACGCCGGGCATGCCCCGCGCCGCCTCCGCTCCTGCCCCCCGCGCGCCTACCGCCTCCGCGCCTACCACCCGCGCCCCTACCACTTCCGCTCCTACCACCGTCGCCTCGACCGCCTCCGCCGTGACGCGATCCAGACTCAGAGGGCGTACGTCATCGCCGGGGCGCCGCGGATCGGCCACGACCCTGCCCAGCAGCAGGGCGACCGCAGCCGCCCGTCGGGTGTCTCCCGCGCGGGCGGCGCTCTCGGCCGTACGACGCAGCCAGCGTTCGGCGGCGGCGAGCGTCCCGGCGGTGGAGTCGCGGGACTGCACGGCCGTGAGAGCGGCGTCCCGGAGCGCACCGAACGGAACGGCGTCGAGCAGAGCCGCCGGCGTGGCGGCGGCCTGGGCCAGAGCGGCCCTGCGCACCTCCTCCTGGTCGTGCCAGGCGCGTTCGCAGGAGCTGAGGACCCGGGCGTACGCGTCCGGATCACCCTCCAGGGCGGCGCAGCCGAGCAGCGCGGGCCAGGCCAGAGCCCGCTCGTCGCAACGGTGGGCGCCGGTGAGTTCCCGCAGAAGGGGCTCGCCGTCGGCCAGCGGCAGGAGCGCGGCGAGGCGGACGCGGGGCAACGTCCTGCGCCCGGCGCGGCCCTTGAGCCACCCGCCGACGAGTTCCCGCCGGTCGGCCGGTGCCAGCGCACTGATCGAGGTCTGGCCGGAGATCCATGGCCTGGTGTTGTCCTTCGCCCACGCTTCGACGATGCACCGGCGTTCGGCCGGATCGAGCAGGGCCAGTACGGGATGTGAGCCCGCCGGGTGCGGCATTCCGTGCGGCCACGGCTGCTCGCTCGCGCAGACCTTCGCGAGGAGGCGCACGTCTGCCCGGTCGAGCCCGTGGAGGGCACGCAGCACCCTGCGGGGCAGTGGCTCCGGGACCAGCGGGAGCCGACGGGCACCGGTACGCCGGAGGGAGCGTGCTACGCCGGCCGGGTCGCGCAACAGGACGACGCAGGCCCGTTCGGTGAGCAGCTCGGGTGCCCGTTCCAGCAGCAGCATCCCGGCAGCGGGGTCGCGGGCGGTGAGGGTGTCGACCAGTCGTGGGCAGTGGCGGCGCAGTCGGGTTCGTCTGGTGGTGTCGGCCGCCTCGTGGAGGGCGGCGAGGTGGGCCGCGACCGCCGCCGGCGCGGTACGTGCCAGCGACTTCAGCACTCCTTCCGGTACGCCGGATACGGCGGAGAGCCGAGGCAGCCAGGTCCCGACGGTGTCCGGCGCGCAGGCGGGCAACAGGCGGGCCGCGTCCTGCTCCCCGTACCGCTGCAGCACGTCCGGCAGCAGGCGACCGGCGAGCGAACGGCGTCGGGACAGGCGCAGGACGCGGTACGCGTCCTGGCGCACGGCTCGTACGTCGGACAGCGCCACCGCCGCCAGCGCTTCGTCAGGCACGGGCAGCCGGACGGCGGCGGCCAGGGCGCGACGCCGCAGCAGCGGGTCGGTCAGAGCGCGCGTGACGACGTCGAGATCACGCCGGACGACGGCGAGGAAGAACGCGAGCCAGCGCTCGTCGGCGCCACCGGCGTCGAGAACGGTGTGGAGAGCGCGGTACCGGGACTCGTCCAGGGACCTGGTGTACTCGGCGATGGCCCGCGTACGGGACGAGTGCGGCATGGGGTCGAAGCGGGCGAACAGAGCGGCGGCTTCTTCGTGGGCAACGGTCATCGCGATCACCGGAGGATCGCGAGGCCAGCCTTTCGGATCATCATGCGGCGATGCTGGCACCTGCGACCGCGCCGACGCAACCACGTTTCGCCGAACGCGGCCGAACGCGGCCGAACGCGAGCGACTATGCGGCCGACTGCGCGGCCGAACGGACGGCCGAACACCGTCGAACGCTGTGGCCAGGTGGCCAAGGCACCATGGGGCGCTGCCCCCGCCCCGCCTCCCCGCCCAGCCCCCCGCCCCTGCGCCGGTCGCCCACGCCCGCCCGGCACCCCGCAGCGCGCCGCCACCTTCCCCGCCCACCCCGACGATCAACCATGAAGCGGCCGTTCGGCGTCCTTCGCGCCACAGGGGCGGTCCGGCCCCGCGATGACCCCGGAGGCACACACCCATGAAGCAGCGGGCCTTACGCACCGTCGCAGTCGCCCTGGCGGTGGCCGCAGCCGTCGGGGCGACCGCACTCGCCCCGGCCGGACACGCGGCGCAGTCGCAGCACGGCCATGAGGCGACCCGGACCGCGCTGCGTGATCTGGTCGAGAAGGGTGGACTTCCCGGCGCGGCAGCCGAGGTCCAGGACGGCAGAGGCAGTTGGTTCGCCGCGTCCGGGTACGCGGACACCGGCACGGGCCGTGAGCGTTCCGCCCGCGATCGCTTCCGCGGGGCCAGCATCACCAAGACGTTCGTCGCGACCGTTCTGCTCCAGCTGGAGGCGGAAGGGAGGCTGAGCCTGGCCGACACGGTGGAGACGTGGCTGCCCGGCCTGCTTCAGGGCAACGGCTACGACGGCAGCGAGGTGACTCTGCGTCAGCTCCTCAACCACACCAGCGGCATCGCCGACTACACCTCGGATCCCGCGTTCATACACAACGCCGCCGGCCCCGGCTTTCCGGAGCACCGGTACGACAGCCATGAGCCCGAGGAGCTGGTGGCGACGGCCCTGAAGTACCCGCCACTACCCGACCCGCAGAACGCGCCGTCGTACGCGAACACCAACTTCGTGATCGCCGGGATGGTCATCGAGAAGGCGACGGGCCGCTCGTACGGGCGCGAGGTCACCCGCCGGATCCTCCAGCCGTTGAAGCTGCGTGGGACCTCGTTCCCCGGAACGGCGCCACAGATGCCGCATCCGCACCCCGTCGGCTACTCCCGGCTCCACCAGGATGGCCCCGACGCCGAGATCCATGACGCCACCGAGCAGAACATGACCTGGCTGGGCGCGGCCGGCGATGTCATCTCCACGAGCGGCGACCTCAACCGGTTCCACCGGGCCCTGATGCGAGGAGAGTTGCTGCCCCCGGCGCAGCTCAAGGCGATGCTCGACGAGGTGCCGGCGGGGGAGGGGATCGGGTACGGGCTCGGAGTCGAGTTCGCCGAGCTGTCCTGCGGCCTGAAGGTGGTGGGCAAGAGCGGCCGTACGAACGGCTCGCTGTCCGCGATGGTCGGAACGCAGGACGGGAAGCACCAGCTGACGTTCAACGTCAACGGCGACTGGTTGCGGGATGGATCGCTCTACGTCAATGTGATCGAGGCCGAGTTCTGCGGGCGGGTTCCGTTCCCGACGGACAGGCCCTCGTCTGCGAAGGGCCGGCTTCCCGCAGGCCCCGCCGCACTCCTGCGACAGGGGTCTCCCGTCGATCGTCCGGCGTGGTGGGGCAGGGTGGAGCGATACGACACCGGTGCGACGGCGCGCCGTTGAGCGCAGCCGAATCACCGGCACAGGGAGAAGCGAACGTATGAATGCGCCACCATCGCGACACGCAACGGAACGCTCCGACGAAACACCCGTCAGGATCGGTGCCCTCGTTCCGCTGACTCGGCCCGGCTGGGTCGAGGCCGGCCGTCACCTGCTCGCTGGGCTCGAGCTGGCCGCAGACGAGGTCAACGACAACGGCGGTATCGGTGGAAGACCACTCGAACTGGTGATCCGAGACACCGCCGCTGACCCGCAGAGGGCCGCTGCGGCCGTGGAGGAATTGGCCCGCCTGGGCGTGGCTGCCGTGGCCGGGGAGTATCACAGCGTCGTCGCGCGCGCCGCTGCCGCCACGGCCGACGCGCTCGGAGTGCCGTTCCTCTGCTCGTCGGCGGTGCTCGACACTCTCACCGACGAGCCGACGGACTGGGTCGCGCGCCTCGCCCCGGCGCAGTCGCACGGCTGGCGGATCTACGCGGACTTCCTCCTCCGCGCGGGCCACCGTCGAATCGCCGTGGCAACCGAACCGAGCGTCTACTGGGCCTCGGGAACCCGCGTCCTCCGGGACCACCTCTCCCCACGCGGCGGCACCGTCATCGAACTCGATGTACGCGCGCTCGCCCCCGCGGCCGTGTGCGACCAACTCGTCGACAGCCGCGCGACTGCTCTCCTTCTCCTGGTCGGCTTCCCCGGGCCGGCAGTGCCGATCGTCACGTCCGTCCGCCGGGATCAGCGCCTCGCCGAGCTGATGATCGGTGCCCCAGCCGGACAACCGGAGTTCGCCGCATGGTCGACGTCGCTACGCCACGACGGTGTCGCGATCCCCTTCTTGCGCTACCTGCCCGAGCGCCTCACCCCACTCGGTGTTCGCGTCGGGAAGGCCCTTCGCGAGCGGCTGGCCGCAGCGCCCTCCTTCGTCGCGTTCGAGGGCTACGACACTGTCGCGGTCCTCGCCCACATGCTGCGTTCTCACGGCTCGGACCGGGCGCGCATCGCCGCGTCCTGGCCGCGCGTCGCGGTCGACGGCACCCGCGGGCAGATCCGGTTCTCGCGCACGCCCGGCATCAGCGTGTGGCAGTGGGCTTGGCCGCCGACCCAGGTCGTGCACCGGGAACCGGCACGACCCGACCGCTTCCGCGTCCTCCACGCCACCTGAGAGAGGCGACCGAGCTGCTCGGCGACGGGACACGCACGTGCACACGGTCAGAGGGGCTGGAGACGGGAGTGCAGGAGGCAGAACACATTGCCTTCCGGGTCGGCCAGGACGTGCCAGTTCTCGGTGCCGGTCTGACCGACGTCGACGGGCCTGGCGCCGAGAGCGAGCAGCCGCTCCAGCTCGGCGTCCTGGTCGCGGTCGGTGGGGTTGACGTCGATGTGCAGCGGGAGCTTCCCGGCCCGGGGGTCGCTGCTGGGGCTGAGGACGAGGGTGGGCTGCAGACCGCCGAAGCCGGCATCGGGCGGCCCGATCTCGATGCTTCCGTCGTCCTCCCGGCCGAGTTCCACGTAGCCGAGGACCTCCCTCCAGAACGCGGCGAGACGGTCGGGGTCGGCGCAGTCGAGGACCAGCTCACTGATGCGGCATGCCATGCCTGTCAGTGTACGGAGACCACCCGGAAGCCGATCGTCGTTTTTCCGCGTGCCGGAGGCGGCTCCCGACCCGCGGCCGAGCACGCCGCGCCCCGCCACGTACACGACGCTTCAGAAGCCTGGTCGCCCGTCCGGCCCGCCGCTGACCTGAGCTGCCGGCGAGCGAGCCGGCCCGCGCCGCTCGCCGGTCACCTCGCCTTCCGGCGGGCCGCCTTCACCTCGCGGTCGACGGCCCACGCGTCGGCGACCGGCCCGAGGTGGCTCAGCTTGTCGGGATTGATCACCGAGCGGATGGTCTGGATCTGCCCGTCGAGCACATCGAGGGCCAGAGTGTGGAGCACCTTGCCGTCCCGGTCGCGGAAGACCGCTCCCGGCTGGCCGTTGACCTCGTGCGGTACGAACGTCACCTCGACCCGGGCCATCTGGGGGAAGGCGGTGGCCAGCAGCCGGGCCACGTTCTCGGCGCCGATGACGGTCCTGGCAAGCTGGGGCGCCTTGCCACCGCCGTCCCCGACCAGTTGGACGTCGGCGGCCAGCAGGCTCTGCAGCGCGCTCACGTCCCCGTCTCGCAACGCGTGGAAGAACCGCGCCGCCAGCTCCTGCCGCTCCTGGCGGTCCGCTGCGAACCGCGGCCGCCCGGCCTCCACGTGCCGCCGCGCCCGCACCAGCAGCTGGCGGCACGCCGCCTCCGAACGCCCCACCGCCGCCGCGACCTCGTCGAACCCGAAGGCGAACACCTCCCGCAGCACGAACACCGACCGCTCCAGCGGACTGAGCCGTTCCAGGAGCAGCAGCGCCGCCATCGACACCGAGTCGGCCAGCTCAGCCGAGCGCGCCGGATCCTGGTACGGATCCCTGAGCAGCGGCTCGGGCAGCCACGGCCCTACGTACTGCTCCCGCCGCACCCGCGCGGAGCGCAGCACGTCGATCGCGATGCGCGTCACGGTGGCGGACAGAAAGGCTTTGGCCGACGTGGGTGTGGTCGTCGAGCCGTCGAAGCGTAGCCACGTCTCCTGCACCGCGTCCTCGGCCTCGCTCACACTGCCCAGAATCCGGTAGGCGATCGAGAACAGGAGCGGCCGCAGCTCCTCGAACTCCTCGACCTTGTTCACGCCGATTCCCCCTTGATTCCCTCCCGCCCCGCGGTCTTTCGCGGGGCGGGGGTCGTCTGATGATCATCCGTTCTGCCGGCGGGCCGGAGCAACACCGGCCCGTACGGGGCCGGCAGCCGCCCCGGTATCGGTTGCCGACACGGATCGCTGGCCCGTGCCGGTTCCGTTCAGTGGAACTGCCCGGGCTCGTAGTCGCCGGCCGGCTGCCGGGCGATGATGTTCAGCCGGTTCGCCGTGTTCATGAAGGCGACCAGGACCACCAGAGCGGTGAGCTGCTCCTCGTCGTAGTGCGTGGCCGCACGCGCCCAGACCTCGTCGCTGACTCCGTCGGCCGCGTCCGCGACCCGGGTTCCCTGCTCCGCCAGCTCCAGCGCGGCACGCTCGGCCTCGGTGAAGACGGTGGCCTCCCGCCACGCCGCCACCAGGTTGAGCCGCACCGAGGTCTCGCCGGCGGCGGCGGCCTCCTTGGTGTGCATGTCGATGCAGACGGCACAGCCGTTGATCTGGCTCACGCGCAGCGCCACCAGTTCCTGTACCGCGGCCGGCAGCGGCGAGTCCTTGATCGCCCTGCCCGCCGACATGAGGTGCTTGAGGGCGTTGCCAGCGGTCGGGCTGGCGAAGTAGTTCAGTCGCGCGTCCATGGGGTGCTCCCTCCGTGCCATCCGTGGCTACACCCCTGAGACGAGATGACGCGACCGTCTGTGACACGGACGAATGTGACCCGAGTCTCCATGCTCCCTGGTGTACGGGGATGTCACAGGCCGGGGTGCTGTCTCGTCTCAGGGGATGCGGAAACCCGATCAAGGAGCTGAGATGAACCTCGCGCTGTGGATCATTGCCGGGCTGCTGGCCGTTGTCTGCCTGGCCGGCAGTGCCAAGATGTTCGTGCCGAAGGAGAAGATGGCCGGCATGGCCACCTCCACCCGATGGGTCGAGGACTTCAGCCCCGGCGCCCTCAAGGCCATCGGTGCCGTGGAACTCCTGGCCGCGGCGGGCCTGATCCTGCCCGCCGCCCTCGATATCGCTCCGGTTCTGGTACCGCTGGCCGCGACGGGGCTGGTGTTGCTCTTCGTCGGCGCGGTCACGACGCGCCTCCGCCGTGGTGAGAGGGTGACGATCGCGGGCGACTTGATCTACCTCGTCCTGGCCGCGTTCGTCGCGTGGGGCCGCTTCGGCCCCGAGTCCTTCACCGGCTGACCCCAGGGCGAAAGGAGCCGGTTGCGCAACGGGTCGGGCAGGGGGCTCAGGCGCAGCACACGCAGATCCAAGGCGGCCGACGGTCACCGAGTGGTTGACGGTCATCGAGTGGTCGACGGTCATCGAATGGCGACTGGGTCACCCGTCCACCGTGCTCCGGCGTCGGCCGCTTGCGCCCGAGTACACCCCTGTGTACACCGATGGATTCGGTGCGGGGCCGGTGGCCGAGGCGGCGGAAGTCGACGAACAAGCTCAGGAGCCGTCCCATATCCCTCTATCCCCAGACGCTTGGGCCTGCGCTGTCGGAACCGCTCCGATGCTGCGCCGCTCCGATGCTGCGCCGCTGGATTGCTGCGCCGCTCGGACCCGCCGACGCGAAGAGCCTCCGCCCGCGCCATCGCCGGACGACCGTGGTACATGGGATGGAGCGCTCATCACTGCCGAGGCGGCAGGCGGCAACACAGTTCGGTGACCGTCGGCGACGTCGGGCCCCGGCGACGGAACGCGCGCGAGGCCTCGTGGCTGCATCAAGGCGCCCCTGGCTCCGCGCGGGCCAGGAACGCTGCGACGGCCCAGGGAGCCGGACGGCCCCGAGCGCGCTGGTCACGGCGAGTGTTCCTGGTCACAGGCAGAGACAGGGATGTGACGAGCGGCGGGTGTGCACCGTCTGAGAGGGCATGAACGACATGACCGATGAGGAGATCGCCCGCGCAGTACGCGGCATCGTCGCGATGGAGGCCGCACGTGAGGTGCTGGCCGCACGGGTGACCGCGCTGCGTACCGCCACGACCCCCGAGGAACTGGCCGAGCGGAACCGCGACGGCAACGCCATGGCGGAGGCCGACACCCGGATCCTGCTGGAGTCCATCGAGGTGCTCGACCGGCTCGGCATGACGGCCGCCGCCATGGCCTGCTCCCACGTCGCCCAGGAGGAAGGCATCCTCCCTCCTCCGTGACCCGTATGCGATCCCCCTGCCCGGCTGACTCACCGCTGATCGACGCGCCGGCGGAAATTCTCTGGCACGGTGATCTGCAGGGGTTGAGACTCGTCTCATGACTGACATGACGTCCTTCCAGGAGGCGGTCATCGCCTGGGCAGCAGGTGGTCCCGGCGAACCCGCGCGCGAGCTGGCCGCGCGGCTGTCCGTCCGGGCAGTCGTCCTGCTCGAAGGCCCGAGCGACGTCGCAGCGGTCGGCGCGTTGGCCGCGAGTCGGGGGCGGGACCTGGCGGCCGAAGGGGTCTGCGTCCTGTCGATGGGCGGCGCGATGAGCGTCGGGCGCTTCGCCCGACTCCTCGGGCCACCCGGTCTGGGCCTCCGCCTCGCGGGACTGTGCGATGAGGCGGAGCGCCGCTACTACGCCCGCGGCTGGGAGCGGGCCAGCGCACCACAGCAAGGGTTCTTCGTCTGCGCGGCGGACCTGGAGGACGAACTCATCCGCGCGCTGGGCGTGACACGGGTGGAGGAACTCGTCCAGGCTGAGGGTGATCTGCGCCCGCTCCAGACCTTCCTGCGTCAGCCCGCCCAGCGGGGTCGCACCTCACAGCAGCAGTTGCGGCGCTTCCTCGGTACGAAGAAGGGGCGCAAGATCCACTACGGCCGAGTCCTCGTCGAGGCCCTCGACCCCGACCGCGTTCCCGCGCCACTTGATGGCCTCCTCGCAAGCATCTGACGGCCGAGTGACGTCATCTCGGCGGAAGAGATGACACTCCGCCAGGGCGGCGGTCACGGGGGCGAGGTGCCCGGCAGGTACCGGCGCGCCCAATCGGCGGCGGCGCCAAGAAAGTCGGTAGCTCACGCTCGGCGCCGTCGAGCAAGTGGCGGAGCTCAGGTACGGACAGCTCGATCACCGGGCTGTCGTTCTGCTCGGCGTCGACGGTCAACCGGACGGTGTCGCCCCGGCGGTTCACCGGCAACCGGGCGGAGCGGCATGCGGTGATCAAGCCGCCGCGAGGCGTGCGGCACGCGGACAACTGGATGATCCCGCGGCCATCGTCGTACGCAACACCGCACTCCGGCTGGCGCCCTCCCGCACCACCGGTCCGCACCATCCAGCGGCATGCGGACTGGACGCCACCGAACCTGAGCTGACCGCGCCTTCCCGTGGCTCGGCGCCGCCGACGAGCCGGCCTCGCCCGTGGGCGAGCATGTGGGCGCGACCCGTCAGCCAGTTCCCGTCGGTGGTCCGCTGCGCCGACCGGCGGACGAGCCGAGGCCGGTGTGAGGCGGCCCACGGCCGCGCATGCGGTCGACGGCGGCCGACATCCACCGCTGTCGACGAGTAGTGGCTGCCGCATGGGCGTGATCAGGACCGGGGCCCCACGGACGAGGAACGGAGGCTTCCACTGGGGCCGGACAACCATGGTCTGCCCCAGGTGGTCCGCGCACCGCCCGGTGGCCATCGCCGCTCGGTCCGTCCCACCGGTGACATACGGTCGGTGCACGACACGCGCGATGGAAGCCGACGCGAAGGACACTCCGTGAGCGGTTGGTGGGCCTACTTGGAGGAGCGGACCCGCCAGGAGGTCGACGCGAGCGTGTTGCGTGACCGCCGGATGACGGCGGTCAAGGCAGTGTGGAAGGCACTGCGCCCTTTGCGGTTGGGCCTGCACGAGGCGGAGCAGGTGGTAAACGCGCGCTACGAGGCCCTTGGCGATCGTGTGGAGTACAGCCCGCCTGATTCGCTCGATGTCCCCGCCCTCGCGACCCGCGCCGCAGCCCTGCCTGGCCGAGTGGCCGCCGTCGAGGCTCTCTGGGACGGCGATACCGTCCACGACTGGTTCGTGCTGCTGGTCGCCGTCCTGGACTGTCCGGCCGGCGAAGGCCACCTGGCGACCGTCCACTACCGCCCTGGCGACCTTCCGCCGGCTACCGCCGCGACCGAGGCGGGCCGGGCCCTGGCCGACTACCTCGGGGTGCCGTTCCACTTCGCCTCGCCGGATCTCCCCGATGACGAGGCCCCGCGCTGGCGAACGGTTCAGGGCAGGTCCGAAGGACCATGATCCGAACTAGGCCGGGAACGCCCGGGAGCAGGCGGGTTGGCGGCGGTCCTCGCATGCGTCGCGTCGTATGCGAGGCCGCGGCCTACGTCGGCGACGCGGATCTTTGATCCGTCCCGCGTGCAGGCCATTCGATTCCCCTGCCGCGGCGACTCACATGACGCTCGCTCACCACGAGAACGCGCCGCCGTCCTCGCGGCACTGGTTCGCTCAGCTCGCCACGTTGCTGAACTGTGAGGTCAGGCGGACCTGGACGGCCCGGCCGTTCACTCGTACATCTCGATGGTGACGTCAGGATGCGGTTGGGCACCCGGGGTTGCCGGGAGGCTCTCCCGCCGGTCGGGCGGCCGACGCCTGCGCTGGGTCGCCGTGCGTGCCCGACGACGAGACCCAACCCGCCTCCGTAAGCGAGCGACGCCGGGCACGACACGCCCGGGTGGTCAGCGCACCCAGACGTCGATGACGGGCGAGACGACCCGCTTCCGGCTGTCGACCAGGCGCAGCTTGTTGTGGCCCTTCATGCCGAGCATGACGCGCATGTTGTACATCGAGCGCGAGTTGGTGTGCATTGACGCGGGCAGGGTGACCCAGTTCCGGTCGCCGAGCTTCTGCTGGAGGGTGACCCTGCTGCCGGGGGACACGTTCTTGGCGACCCCCCGGATCCGGAACTGCTGCCAGGCGCGCACGTTCTTCGCGGAGGCCTTGGCCGAGTGGGACGGGACCGCGGTCGCCGGTTTGTGCTGCGCGGGCGACGGCGAGACGACGGCGACCGCGGTGCCGACGGAGGCGGCCACCACGGCTGCGGCGGCGATTCCGGAACCCCAGATACGTACGGACTGACGCATGTTCTGTCTCCCAGGTGCAAGAAGGGGGGAAGGCTTCACCAGAAACGTAAGCACATGAGGCGATAACCGGATTATTCGACACGAGGTCAAGTGAACGGAGTACCCCGTCCAGCCGTGCGGCACCTCCGGTCGCCGAGCACAGCCCACGTCACGAAGATGGCCCACCACCGCCCGCCGGCAGCCGCCGTCTCTGTCGACCGCCACCGACCAGCAACCGCCGACCGTCGACCATCCGCCACCGGCCACCGACCGCCGTGAACACCACCCACACCGCGGACGGCGACGCGTGCGCGTACCGGCAGGCGACCGCTCGGCGTACCAGCGTCATGGGCACGCCTCGGCGCCCCCGAACACGCCCCAGCGCCCCCCGGCACGCTCCTATGGCGCTACGCCCCCCGGTCCCCGTGTCCTGATCCGAGGGTCGTGTGTCCTGGTGGACACTGCCGGTCGCCGACCGGCTCGCGGTTGGGTGGGATGACACCACACCGCCCGGAGGTACGCATGACCACCGTCGTCGGCATCGCCGTCCCCGACAGCCGCATCGCCCGCGAGGAGACCGCCATCGTCCGGGACGCGGCATCGCCGACCGTCTTCCACCACTCCCGCCGTGTCTTCTTCTGGGTGCACTGCGGGGCATGACCCGCAGACTGAAGGCAGATCCTGAGCTGCTGGACGTCGGAGCACTGCTGGCGGCGACCGGTCTGCTGGACGGGCGACGGGCGACGGGCGACGGGCGACGGGCGGCGACCCACTGGGAGTTGGCGGAGTCGCTGGCCCGGCGGTTCCCGCAGGTCGCCGTGGACGCCGACGCCCTCTTCGTACGGGACGGGGACTTCCACACCTCCGCGGGGGTGACCGCCGGAATCGACCTGGCGCTCGCGCTGGTCGAGGAGGCCTGGGCGCGGACGCGGCGCGAGCCGTGGCCCAGCACCTGGTGGTGTTCCTGGCCAGGCCCGGCGGTCCGTCACAGTTCAGCGCCCGTGGCGGGTACGACAACCCCGTACGCCGCTGCTGCGCACGGTGCTCGACGCCGTGACCGCCGAGCCGTCCGGCGACCACGCGCTGGAGAGCCTGGCACGGCGCGTGGGCGTCAGCGCCCGGCACCTGACGGCTGTTCCGTGCGGAGACCAGCACCACGCCGGCGCGTTTCGTGGAGCAGGTACGGCTGGAAGCGCGACCACGCTGCTCGGGCACCGCCCCGCAGGAGGGGTCGCCCGCCACGCCGGGTTCGGCAGCCCGGAGACACTGCGGCGGACCTTCCAGCAGGAGCTGGGCGCGACACCGGGGGCGTATCGGTCCAGGTTCCGTACGAGCAGCCACTCAGCCGACGCCGACGCCGACCCCGCGACCGGCCCTCACCGTCGGTGTTGTTCCGCAGCATCGATCCGTTCAGCGGACAGCCTGAGCGGAAAGCACCATGCTGCGATGCGATGTCACGGGCGGCGTGATGCCGGGACCACCAGGCCGGATTCGTAGGCGAGAACCACGAGCTGGGCGCGGTCGCGGGCGTGGAGTTTAGCCATGGCCCGGTTGATGTGGGTCTTCGCGGTCAGCGGGGTGATCACCATGCGGTGGGCGATCTGCTCGTTCGACAGGCCCTGCGCGACAAGGACGACGGCCTCGCGTTCACGGTTGGTCAGTTCGTTCAGCCCCGCGTCGGTGCGGTTGTCGAACGGCTGGGTGACGTACCTGTCGATGAGCTTGCGGGTGATCGACGGCGCGAGTAGCGCGTCGCCGCGCGCGGCGACGCGGATGGCGTGCAGGAAGTCGTCCGGCCGGATGTCCTTGACGATGAATCCGGCGGCGCCGGCCCGCAGCGCGTCGAAGACGTACGCGTCAAAGCAGTAGTTGGTGAGAATGACGACGTGGACATCGGCCAGTGCAGGGTCGGCGGCGATACGCCGGGTCGCCTCGATGCCGTCCATGACCGGCATCTGGACGTCGACGAGCGCGACGTCGGGCAGATGCTCACGGGCGAGCGCCAGGCCCTCGTTCCCGTCGGAGGCCTCGGCCACCACCTCGATGTCGTCCTCGGCCTGCAGCAGCGCGCGGAATCCGCTGCGAAGGAGCGGCTGGTCGTCGACGAGCAGAACACGGATCATGAGGTTCGGTCCACGGGAATCTCGGCCTGTACGGTGAAGCCGCCTTCACCGCGCGGCTGTGCCCGTAGCCGGCCGCCCAAGGCGGTGACTCGTTCGCGCATCCCGAGCAGTCCGACGCCGGAAGCGGAAGCGGAAGCGGAAGCGGAAGCGGAAGCGGAAGCGGGGCCGGGCGCGCCCGTCCCGTCGTCGTCGACTCGTATCGCGAGGACGTCGGGGCCGTAGGCGATCCGGACCGACGCCGTCGCCGCGGCGGCGTGGCGGGCGATGTTGGTGAGCGACTCCTGAACGATCCGGTAGGCGGTCCGGTCCACCGCGGCCGGTACGTCCTGTCGCCGCCCCTCGATCGTCAGTGTCGCGTCCAGGCCGGTGGTCCGGGCCCGTTCCACCAACTCCGGGACGTGGTCGAGTCCGTGCGCCGGCGCCGTGCCGTCGTCGCGCAACGCCTCCAGGGTTGCCCGGAGCTCCCGGGCCGCCTCGCCGCCGGCCTGCCGGATCGCCAGCAGGGCTTCTGGCACATCTTCGCCGCGCTTGCGTGCGAGGTGGACGGCGACCTCGGCCTGCACCTTGATGACCGAGATCTGGTGGGTGAGCGAGTCGTGCAGCTCGCGCGCGATGTGCAGCCGCTCCTCGTCGGCGCGGTGCCGCGCGGCCTCTTCCCGGGTGCGCTCGGCTTCGTCCGCGCGCTGCTCGGCCTGCCGCAGTGCTTCTCCCGCGGCTCCGGCAGCGACCAGCCAGGCGATCTCGAGGGCTCCTCGGGCCTGTGCGAACGCCTCTCCCGTGTCGTGCAGGCCCGAGGCCATGGCCGCGGGTGGCAGGGCGGCCAGCAGGATCACGCTCGCCGCCGCTGTGACGCCCCGGTGTCCCGCACGTACGGCGGCGTACACGGCGAACAGGTACGCGACGGCAGGCACGTCGAAACCGGCCGCCTGGTACCCCACCGCGCTCACCCCGGTGACGGCCAGGACGGGCACGGGAGCGCGACGGCGTGCGGCCAGCGCCAGGCCGCCGGCCGCCAGCAGCGCGTAGCCGAGAAGGTCGAGGGGCTTGGTGGAGTGCTGCCCGGACAGCCCGGTGACCAGCAGTGCCGCCGCCACACAGGCGGCGATCGCCCAGTCCTTGGCCCCGGCCCCCACGCCGGACAGTCCTGTACCCATGCGCGCACCCTAGCCGGATGTCCGCACGGGCGACTCGTGCGGGCGGACGATCGGCCGGCTACCGCACCTGCGGTACTTTCGCCGCTTCCTGCGGCGTCTGCGGCAGCGCGAAGTGTCTGCGTTCGCGGGACGACCGGCGGTGGGTCCGGCGGACATGCTCGGAGGGCATTCAGCCGCAGGAGAAGAAGGAGTACGTCATGTCGGTCCGCTATGTGCTCGCCGTGGCCGGAGGAACCCTGATCGGCGGTGCCGGGCTCGCCGTACCGGCAGCCGCGCCCCCTGCCGTCCATCCGGCCTCGGACGCCGCCGGGGTCTCGGTCCAGCAGGTCGCCGCCACTGCCTACGACTTGAGCGCCGGACGCCTGTGGGCCCTCGTGGCCGCACTGGTGGGGCTGACCGGCCTGGTCATCGGCGGACTGGCCCTCGCCCGCCCCACCGGTCGTGTCGGCATCCTGTCGGGGCCGAGCAGGGGCGCCGTGGCCGTGGCGGCGGGGCTGATCAGCGCGGCCCTCGGTGCGCTGGTCGCGGCCACCTCCGCCGGTGGGGTCGGGACCGGCAACGGTCTGGGCGGGGCTGTCGTGGCGGTGGTCCTGGGGTTGATCGGCATGGTCCTCGGGGGCCTCGTACTGGCCCGCTCCCGCCGCACCACCTGACGACTGGGCCCAGTTGCCCCACCCGACTGATGACCACACGTCAGACCGCCAGATCTCCACACCGGCTGACGACAGCCACCTACAGTTCCGGTGCACGGATCAGGAGCCCGCACCTGCCAACCGGCACTCCCGGCAGTTCCCCTGCCGGGATCGCCGTGTTGTCGGCACCCGCACGATCGCACAAGCGAATAGACGAAAAGAGGTTCTTGCGAACATCATCCGCACTGATGCGACGGTGCACCGTCCGCTGGCCGCCGACACCGAGCTGGCCTAGGCTGGCTTTATCGAGCGGTAGTGGGTTCTGGCACAGATTTTGGGGAGCCGTCGCGGAGAGTTATCGCGGTGTTCGAGGACGCGGGAGGGTCTGAGCCTCGGATCCGTACCTGTTGATCTGTCCCACGAACTCCGACAGTGATCAGGCGATGGTGACGTCTCGTGCATAGACGCGTGCTGGGTCAAGGTGGAGTTCGTACGCGGTGTAGCACTCGCTGATCTCTGTTCCCACTGCAGTGCCGCAAGGACACAGTTGATTCAGCCCGTCCTGGCCATGCAGCCCGCAGCAGCCTCCGTGGACCCCTTCAAGGTCGGGCAGCAGGTCCGGCGCGTCGTTGGGATGGAGAACGATCGTATTTCGGGGGCCTCCGGACGTGAGGAACCCGTCTCCGTCGGGATCGGCAACAGCCGGACCTCCGGGAAATACTGCGACGCATTCGTCCGTGGGAAGCAACGGGGCACCCCATGGCTCGGGCTCCAGAGCATAGAACCCCTGGTCCATGGTGGCCGGGGCCCGGCGGGACCCGTCGGGCCCGATCCGTCCGTCGAACTCAGGCCTGACCAGCGTCTCAGACAGCTGCACAGCCCTGGTCAGAGGGCGAGCACAGGCGGCACACACAAAAGTGATCACACGAAGTTCTAGCCCGTCGAACCCGCATCAGCAAGAGTCCGCTTCCGGGCTACTGCAGCAGGATCATCTTGCGTAGGAGTTCGAATCCGGCTCGGCCGTAGAACTGTCTCTTGATCTTCTTGATGCGGTTGACGGCGCCTTCGATGCTGCCGGAGCTCCAGTCGAGAGTGAGGCCGGCGGTCACGGCGTCGAGGTCTCGGCGCAGGTGAAGTGCGAAGCCGGTGAGCCCAGGCAGCCGGCTGGCGCCGACGGCGTCGATCCAGGCAGGGAGCGTGGCACCGAGGCGGCCGGTGAGGATCTCACCGAAATCACGGACGTGCCCGGCCGCTCAGGTAGAGGACGCCGACCTCGTCCAGGACGAAGGAGTCGGCGCACGGCTCGGTCTCGTCGTGGGGCGAGGGCGGCCAGTACGTCGACGGCATCGCGGATGTAGCGGAAGGCGGTCGCGATCCCGATACCGAACCCGGCGGCGAGCTGGGCGTAGGTGTCACCACACCGCAGGTGGGCGAGGGCGAGCAGGGCCTGACGCCCTGGTGTCAGCCGTCGCCACCGCGTACCGATCTCCTGCCACCGGGAGGTGAGTTGTCCGGCCAGATACCGCAGGGTGTGACTGGACAGGTCGATGGACGACGGGTAGACGAGCACGCGAGGCTCCTGGCAGCACGGTGGATCTTAGTCATGGCACCGTCTACCAGGAGCTTCGTCGTTGCGCAGGAGCGTCCAACTGGTGGCTGCTACGACCAGCCTGGAAAAGGCTCATTCTGAACCGCGGATGCTGATAACCCTCCGCGCGGCGTCGGGGTGGCACGGACAACGGAACGGCACCCCGGCCACAGGGCTCGTACGGTCGTAACGAGAGGCGGCGTGCAGGACCGCCGCCCCCGTCGGCCAGCGCCGGCCCTCCTCGCCCCTCCCGAGGGAACCGGCGCCCTCCGAACCCTGGGCAGCAGCGAATGCTGTCGAAGCGGCGCAGGCGGGCGGCCAGGGGCTGCTCGTGGCACCGAGAGCAACTGCGCTTCCATGGCGATCTCCTCGTCTACACGCTTCCGGCTATCGGGGCGGGCGACGCAGGGGCCGTCGGTCACGGCCGCGTCAAGGCGCCGGAAGTCAGCGGGCCGGCAACCTCGACCTCGTCCAGGCAGGTTGTGTGCCCCCTCAGGCGCCGTGGACGCTCGGACATCTTTCGAAGACTGAAGGATATTCAGCGGCTCGTTCGATCTTCCTAGTGTGGAGGCACACGAAGGGCGGCCACCCCGGGACCGCCCCAGCGAGAGGGAGTTCACCATGCGTGCTGTCATCCAGAAGTCCTTCGGCGGCCCCGAGGTCCTGGAGCTCGTCGAGAGG
Organism: Streptomyces sp. NPDC047886; assembly: GCF_043204435.1. Classification (NCBI taxonomy): domain Bacteria; kingdom Bacillati; phylum Actinomycetota; class Actinomycetes; order Kitasatosporales; family Streptomycetaceae; genus Streptomyces; species Streptomyces sp. NPDC047886. Next base: position 28,679 of record NZ_JBIDCF010000011.1, on the reverse strand, counting down.
GACAAGCCGGCCCCGCTCGGCGGTGAGGTCCTGGTCCGCGTTCACGCGAGCGGCGTCAACCCGGTCGACGTGGCGGTGCGTTCCGGCGCTTACCCGCTCCTGGGCGAGCCTCCGTTCGGTGTCGGCTGGGACATATCCGGTGTCGTGGAGGAAGCCGGGCCCGGTGCCCGCTTCAAGGTCGGGGACGAGGTCTTCGGCCTGCCGTTCTTCCCGCGTGCCGCCACCGGCTACGCCGACTACGTGGCGGTTCCCTCGCGCCAGGTGGCCCGCAAGCCCGCGGCACTCGACCATGTGCAGGCCGCCTCCGTGCCGCTGGCCGCCCTGACCGCCTGGCAGGGCCTGGTCGACGCGGCCCGTCTCGCCGAGGGACAGCGGGTGCTGATCCACCGGGCGGCCGGTGGCGTCGGCCACTTCGCGGTGCAGATCGCCAAGGCGCGCGGCGCCCACGTCACGGCGCTGACGAGCGCCGCCAACCACGACTTCGTACACGAACTCGGGGCGGACGAGATCATCGACTACCGCACCACCGACTACACCGATGCGGCCGAAGGCATGGACGTCGTCTTCGACTCCAGCTCCGAGGGTGAGCGGGCGCTGAGCGTCCTGAGGCCCGGCGGCACCTTGGTCAGCATCATGGAGCACTGGAACACCGAGCTTGCCGCCCGTGTCGAGAACGAGGGCCGCCGCTTCGCCGGGGTCTCGGTCGAACCGGACTACGCCTCCCTGGAGGCGATCGCGGCCCTGGTCGACGCCCGCCGCATCCGCCCGCACGTCTCCGTTTCGCTCCCGCTCGAACAGGCGGCGAAGGCCCACGAGCTGGTCGGATCCGGCCGCACGCGCGGCAAGGTCGTCCTGACAGTGGCCTGAGCAGGGCGGGTTAGAGTGCGGAGGAAGACCGGGAGGTCTGGGGAGAGGGGCGGGAGTTGGACATCCTCACCGAGGTGCTGGCCTCGATGCGTACCGGTCGGCCGGTCTCCGTACGGACCACCGGCCGTGTGCCCTTCGGGCTGAGGCTTCCCCCCGTGGCCGGTGCGGGATTCCACGTGGTGTTGTCGGGTACGTGCTGGCTCGTCCCGCTGGAGGACACGGCCCATCTGTCGCCCCTTCCGCTCGGCCCGGGCGACGTGGTCTTCCTTCGGGACGGGCGCGGTCACATCCTGGCCGACCACCCCGACACCCCCTCCGAGGTCGAGCGGGCCTCGCAGTTCAGCCCGGGCTCACCGCTGGGCACGGTCACCGTCGGCGGCGTGGGCGCCGCCACCAACCTGCTGTGCGGCAACTATCACCTCGACCAGGCCCGCGCCCATCCCCTCGTGCGGCAGCTGCCGGAGATCATCCATCTGCCCGCGGATCCCCTGCGGCATCCCGAACTGGCTTCGGCCGTGCAGCTTTTGCGCACGGAGCTGGAACAGCCGCGGCCGGGTTCCGCGGGCATCGTGCCCGCGCTGATCGACTCGCTGCTCCTGTACATCCTGCGCGCCTGGCTGGAGGAACGCCCGGCCGCGCAGGCCAAGGGCTGGGCCGCCGCGCTCGGTGACACGGCGGTCGCACCGGCCCTGGCGGCGATCCATGAGAAGCCCGCCTTCCAGTGGACCGTGGGGACGCTGGCCGCCCGCGCGGGCCTGTCCCGTGCGGCCTTCGCCCGCCGGTTCAGCGATCTGGTCGGTGAACCGCCCATGACGTATCTGACCCGCTGGCGGATGACGACTGCCGCGCGGCTCCTCCGGGAGTCCGACGTCCCGCTGTCCGAGATCGCCGCGCGCACCGGTTACAGCTCCGAGTACGCCTTCGCCAAGGCTTTCAAGCGCGAGTACGGGCAGGCCCCGGGCGGTTACCGGCGTGAGGTGCACAGGGCCTGACCGGCGGTCGGCACCAGCGACGCCGGGACGAAAGGGGGACGGCCGGAGCGGCTGCATGCCAATCCGCCAGCATTCGGCACGCCGACGGCAAACGCCGTGCCTGGCCGGGCCGGATCCTGATTTCGTCTCTGCGAACACCGCCGCGCATCGCTCTCCGGCGAAGGCGCCAAGGCCGCAGGCATCCCCCGGAACAATCAGGCACCGCAGGAGCCGCCACACCGCCTGCGCGACCACGGATCCGCCCCCCGCCCCGCACCCTGCCGGCCAGGAGTCGCCGGGTCGCACCGTGGCTCTTCGCCGTCGTGCCCGTCCTCGTCTGGACGGCGATCGCCCGAACCCGCTCCGTCGGCCTCACCTCAGGCCGTGGGACCGAAGGGCGGGCGTCAGTCTTCCGGGTGTCCGTCGTAGACGTGGATCTTGTACTCGGTGATCTCCAGCGCCAGACGGAGTTCACGGATCTGCCGTTTGATGCGGTCTTGCTGGTCGAGCATGATGCGGCGGCGTTCCGGGATGGTGTCCGGGCCCTGCTCGACGAGCAGGATGTAGCACTTGAGGTCGGTCATGGTCATGCCGGACAGGCGCATCCGGGTGAGGAAGACGAGACGGCGCAGGTCGAGCGCGGAGTATTCCCGGTACCCGGACGTGTTGCGAGCGGGCCGCACGAGCCCTTCCTGCTCGTAGTACCGGAGGGTGTGCGTCGACAGGCCGACCAGCCGGGCGGCCTCGGCGACACTCTTGGGCATCGCCGAGGCCTCGATCGTGGCGTCGTCGAGGAGCTCGTGCAGAGCAGCGATCGCCGATGAGGACGGCCCGTCGCCGGCAGCGAGGATACGTTCGATCAGCGCTTCAGTGGCCATGGCCCGCAGCCTACGGCGATCAGAACGCGCGCACTGCGGGCGGCAGCCCTGGGAAGTCCGCCGACTCGCTCACCGACGCCCATTTCTTGACGTCGTCGAGCCCACTCCGGTAGACGCGGGTGAGATTGCGAACCGCCTCGGCACCAAGGGGGAGGCGGAGCGGCGCGTCGGGGGTGTCGAGCATGTCGCGGATCACCTGGGCGGCACGTGCCGGATCGCCCTCCTGAATGCCGTCGGCCTCGGCCATGTTCGCACGCACGGCACTGACGGAATCGTCGTAGATGGAGCTCTGCCGCGCTGTGTTGAGCACGTCGGGGGCGTTGAACGCGGTGCGGAAGCGACTGGGCTCGGCGATCAGGACACGGATGCCGAACGGCGCGACCTCACCCGCGAGCGCCTCCGACCATCCCTCGAGCGCGAACTTTCCGGCCGAGTAGCTGCCGACGGCAGGGAACGACATCCGCCCTCCCTGGCTGCTCATCTGCACGATCGCGCCCGAGCGGCGCTCCCGCAGATGGGGCAGCACGGCACGCACATAGGCGGCCGGGCCGAACAGATGCTGCTCGAGCATGGCCCGCAGATCGGCATCCGTGATCTCTTCGGCGGTACCGACCTGGCCGGCACCGGCATTGTTGACGAGCACGTCAACCCGACCGAACACCTCCAGCGCCTGCTGCACCACCGCGTCCGCCCCCGCCGTGTCACGCACATCGTGCTCGATGGCGAGAAGCCGGTCCCCGTACCGCGCCTTGAGCCCGTCGAACCGGTCGGCCCGCCGCGCGGTCCCGACCACCTGCTCGCCAGCCCCGAGTGCCGCCTCGGCCAGCGCCAGGCCGAGGCCCGAACTCGCACCCGTGATGATCCACGTCTTCGTCTCGTTCGTCTTTGTCACGACCCCGACGCTAGGGGTTCAAGTGCGCTTGAAGGCAAGCCCGCTCGGACTCGGCTGGCGATGAGGGGTCCGGCCGCTTGCCCCACTGCGCGACCCTCACGGCCTCGAGGCGCCGCACGCCGCGGACGCGCCGATACGCCCGGCTCGGCGAAGCACACCGCTTCGAGCCCTCGGCCCCGAGCGAGACCCGGCCACCTGCTACGGCGTCCTGGAAGTCAGCCGTTGTACCAGATCACCACTCCCAGCCAGGTCACATCCCCTCCCGGCTGTGTCGGAGAACGGTGAAGGGACGATCCCGGGAGCGTGCGATTCCCAGCCCTGCCCAAGCATGGGGCAAGCGTCGCACGAGGTCGACGTCCCGCTGACGATCCTGGTCCTCGTGTCTGGCCGGTCTGTTCGCACGGGAATGCCTCGTTTCCGTCGGCGTTGCTGTCCTATGATCCCTCCTTCGCCCAGCGCCATGCGGACGCCGGTCTCGCCATCGACGTCCTGGCCGAACTCATGGACCACGACAGCTACGAGACCACCAGGTCGTACTACCGACCGCCGCCCGAGACCTAGAAAGGCGGCCGGGCGCGGTTCTCGCACGAAGAGGAGCGAGGACCGCGCCCGTGAGCGGGTTCAGCCTTTTCGGCTAAGGCGCCGGAATTCTCCGCAAATAGCGGCCCCAGACTTGGGCTTTCCGGTAGGGACCGTCACCGTCACAGTCGTACTGGGGTTCGTCGAACTGAACCCAGTACACCATTTCACCTTGGTGAGCCATGGGGTGCTGCAACGGTTCAGGGTCCTCAAAGTCAAGGACTTTGCCTTGGAACTCCTGCGCCCAAGGGCCTTCCCAGGACGGGTCCTGGACGACCGTCACCCGCGTTCCGGCAGCAAGGACATCTTCACCGCCAGTCCCGGAGCGGGGGTGTTCCGTGCTGTCGCTACTCATTCGCTGCGGTCCTTGAACTTGAAGTCGAGCGCTTCTCGCGTCCGGGGATTATAGACGTAATGGACTTCAACGCCCTTTACCTCCATCTCCATCTTCACCCATCCGTCGGAAGCAGGCCAGCGGGGGTCCTTGAGTACTGTCGGCAGCTGGGTGCTGGCTGTAATCACGGGTAGCGGTTCTGGCTCGCTTTTCGTGAAGCGCGCACGCTGAGTGACGGCTACTGCTCCGATCAGGCTTCGGGAAGTTGCCTGAAAGTGACCAGGGCCGCTCTTGGTGTGGTCGACAGTGCGGCGTCGTGGAAGAGACGTCGCCTCCCCTGGAGGGCCTGCTGTTACCGTCCATCGCGGACGTGTCGGTGCAGTCGCTGGAGGTGAGCCACGAGGCGATACGCATCGACGTCTGCAGTACGGCAGCCGGGGCGGCATGCCCGGACTGCGGGAGCGAGTCGACCCGGGTGCACAGCTCTTACCTGCGGTTTCCTGCGGACGTGCCGAGTGGGGGACGTCTGGTGGTCCTACAACTGCGAGTCCGGCGGTTCTTCTGCCCGGAGTCTTCGTGTGCTCGGCTCACGTTCGCTGAGCAGCTGCCGGGACTGACCCGGCGGCACAGCAGGTGGACGGAGCGGTTGCGATCGACTCTCGCCGCGGTGGGTCTCGCCCTCGCCGGCCGGGCTGGCGCCCGGATGGCACGTGCCTTCGGGGTGTCCATCAGCCGCAGCGCGGTGTTGCGGCTGCTCGATGCATTGCCCGAACCCGAAGTCCCGGCCCCGCGCGTGGTTGGTGTTGATGAGTACGCCACACGCAAAGGACGGGTCTACGGCACGGTGCTCGTCGACGTCGAGACCCGTCGGCCGGTGGATCTGCTGCCTGACCGGGAGGCGTCCAGCCTGGCCGCATGGCTGGCGAAGCGACCCGGGATCGAGATCGTCTGCCGGGACCGCGCGCCGTTCTTCGCGGAAGGCGCCACAGCCGGGGCACCCCAGGCGACGCAGGTCGCCGACCGCTGGCATTTGTGGCACAACCTCGGAGAGGCTGCTGAGCGGGCTGTCGCCCGCCACCGCCAGTGCCTTCGCGTCCTGGTCCCCGATCGCAAGGGGAAGGCCGACGAACCGGCGCCGCCCGACGAGACAACGGACTCTCCATGGCGGAGTGAGCGATTCGCCAACCGCGTCCGAGCCAGGCACGCCACGGTCCACGCGCTCCTGGAAGCCGGCCACAGCCGCCGTTCCATCGGGCGCCAGCTGAACATGACCCACCGCACCGTCAAGAGCCTTGCAGACGCTGCGAAGCCGGAAGACCTCTTTCGTGGTCAGTGGCAGCACAACAGGACCTCCGTCCTCGACGAGTACAAGCCCTACCTGGACGAACGCTGGGACGAGGGCTGCACCAACGCCTGGAAGCTCTGGGAGGAGATCGTTCCCTTGGGCTATCGAGGCAGCTACGGCCGGGTCAGCGCCTACCTGCGAGAGAAACGCACCTCGCCACGGCCGGTCACCGCGCAACCGCCGGCACCCCGCATGGTGACGAGATGGATCCTCAGCCGACCCGAGACGCTGACCGAGATCGAACAGCTCCGGCTCAAGACCATCCTGGCCAACTGCCCTGAACTCGATGCCCTGACCGGTCACGTCCGATCCTTCGCCCGAATTCTCACCGAGCGCCAGGGCGAACGCCTCCCGCAGTGGCTCGACGCCGTCCGCCAGGACGACCTTCCCAGCCTCCACACTCTCGCGACCGGCATCGACCGAGACCGCGACGCGGTCATCGCCGGCCTGACCTGCCCTGGAACTCCGGCGTCGTCGAAGGACACGTCAACCGGATCAAGATGCTCAAGCGCCAGATGTTCGGACGCGCCGGTTTCAGCCTGCTACGCAAGCGCGTATTGCTGGGCACCTGACCAACGGCCCGGCTCTCGGTGATAGGACTTCCCTCTACGGAAAATGATGGGGGGAGCGACAGCGTGGACGCAGTAGTAGCGATCAGCCTGATCCGCATGGCCGCTGCAGACTTGGCCATGGAACCCTGGCAGCGCCCCTCGGACGCTTATCTGGTCCAGTTGGGCCTGGACGCCCTGATGGCCGACATCGAGGCTCCGTCGCTTCCCCTGCTGGCTGGCCTCGCGCGTGGTGAGTACCACCAGGCCCGCGAGCTGTTCGTCCTTGTGCTGGAAGAGTTGGGTCTGCTGCCGCTCGCCTCGGACGATCTTGCGAAGGCTCGATGGACTGCGGCCCGCTGGTGGGCTGGCCGGATCGTCGCGGGCCAGCTCGATCCCGTACACGGAGCCGAGCTGATCTATCAGGAGTCTGCAGCCGAACTGGACTACCCCGACGTGCTGCAACCCATCGTTGATCTGGCGAGAGCATTCGACCTGCCGAACGATCAACTTCCGGATCAGCAGCACATTCGCGACCGGGTCACCTCCGCGGCGCGAGACTTTCTCGCCACAGAAGCGCATCAGAACCACTGCCTTTGAGCTACGTCGCATGACCCACCGTGACCGGTTCACGGAAAGCGAGCCAGAACCACTTCACGTGAACGAAGCCACTGCGCACCACCACGACCGCCGCTGTGCGGGGCCGGGCGTACGACGTCGTCGCCCACCAGCAGGCGGCGATGCCCGAGCATCTGCTCGCGCCCGAGCCGGCCGACCCCGAACACGACGATCAGGAGCCGGAGGCCGGGCGCCCAGGGGCGATCGACATGACGGCGCTGCGGGCCCTGCGGGAATCCCGCACGGACGTGGAAGCCCTCGATCTCACCGCCGACCGGCTGCGCCGCATCCAGGAGGCGGCCACCAAGATGGTCAACGACTCCCGCGCCCGCGCGCACCGCCACACCGCACAGGCCGACGCCGACGCGGTGCGCCCTGTGCGCCCGGACGACCAGCAGGCGCACCACCCACAGCAACCCGGCCCGCACCGCGGCCGGGAGGCCGGCCACTGAGTGGACCCGATGGTGCGCACCCGGTGCGGTGGTGCGCACCGACGACGCCCGGCTCCACTCCACTGAGTGGAGTCCACCGTCCGGGAGCGGACGCCACCGTGCTCGCCATCCACTCCACCGAGTGGAGCCCACCGAGTGGAAGTGGACGCCATCGACGGGAGTGGGGCCGCCGCGCCTCCACCCGGGCCCACTTCGCCGCACCACCATCCACCCGGTGCGCACCACTCCCGCGCGCCGGCCGCACCGGTGCGCGCACCGCCCACCGAGTGGAGCGCACCGGATGGACGGTGGTGCGCATCGTGGTGCGCACCGGATGGACTCGGTGCGCACCAGATGGGCGCACCACCGCACCAGTGCGCACCGGGTAGGTGCGCTCCACCGCACCGGTGCGCACCCACCCGGTGCGGTAGCGGTCAGCGGTGCAGAGCCACCACGTTCTCCACCACCGCGCGGGCCCGCGCCACCTCTTCGGCGCGCAGCTCCCGCAGAGTGCGGGCGGCGTCGGTCGGCGCATCGGCGAGGACCTGGCCGACGAAGTGCGCGATGGTGCGGGCGATCCCCGGCGCGGCCGCCGCGGGGGCGTGCGTGGCCCACTCGCGGATCGCCATCAGGTAGAGGACGCCGACCTCGTCCAGGACGAAGGAGTCGGCGCAGGCGTCGGTGTCGTCGGACAGCGCGATCACGGGGAAGACGACCAGTTCCGCGATGGCCGGCAGCAGCCCCGGCAGCTGCGCCACCTCGGGCGCGAGCCGCGCCGCCGTGGCGTCGTCTCCGGCCTCCACCGCCAGGACGTAGTCGAAGCCGAGCTGGACCAGGTGCAGGGGCAGCGAGGGAACGATCGGGGACATGGAGAGCTCCTGACGTACGGGCGCCGTGCCGATCACGGCGACGTCCCAGCAGGTTCGGCCCGCCAGCCTGTGGACAGAGGCCAGTGAACTCTCCCCCCCGTTACCTTTTTCGTGGCTCCGCAATGGGGCCTCCGGCCTTCGGGTCCGGCATGACTTCCCCCCTTGTTGTTCATGATCCGGGGGGTGGTGTCACCGGGTCCGGAGGCATCGACGGACCGCTGATGAGGGGCTTGAGCACCGGCTTCACCTGAGCCGGAAGAGCTCTCCGTAACGTGGATGTGGCAGCTCGGTGCCCTGGCAAGGCCGGACGAAAGCGTGATGGAGGGGCCTGCACGTGATCGACACCGGCGACATTGACGTCTTCCTTGGCCTGGACGTCGGCAAGGGCGAACACCACGCCACCGCCGTCACCCCGGCGGGGAAGAAGGCGTTCGACAAGCGGCTGCCCAACACCGAGCCCAAGCTCCGCGAGCTGTTCGCGAAGCTGAAGGCCAAGCATGGGACGGTGCTGGTCGTGGTCGACCAGCCGGCTTCGATCGGCGCCCTGCCGCTGGCGGTCGCCCGGGACATGGGCTGCCCGGTCGCCTACCTGCCCGGGCTGACGATGCGGCGGATCGCCGACCTCTACCCCGGCGAGGCGAAGACCGATGCGAGGGACGCGTTCATCATCGCCGACGCCGCCCGCGCCATGCCCCACACGCTGCGGGCCATCGACAGCGAGGACGAGACGATCGCCGAGCTGGAGATGATCGTCGGCTTCGACGACGACCTGGCCGGCGAGGCCACCCGCGTCGCGAACCGGCTCCACGGCCTGCTGACCCAGATCCATCCGTCGCTGGAACGGGTCCTGGGGCCGCGGTTGCAGCACCCGGCCGTCCTCACGCTGCTGGAACGGTTCGGCTCCCCGGCACAGATACGCAAGGCCGGACGGCGCCGGCTGGTCACGCTGCTGCGGCCCAAGGCGCCGAGGATGGCCGAGCGGCTCGTGGAGGAGATCTCCGCCGCGCTGGACGAGCAGACCGCCCACCGTCCCGGGGACCGAGGCGGCCGCGCTGATCGTCCCGAGCCTGGCCGGATCCCTGACGGCCGTCCTTGACCAGCGGAAACTCCTGGCCGGGCGGATCGAGGAACTCCTGGAGGCCCACCCTCTTTCGAAAGTCCTGACGTCGATGCCGGGAGTCAGCGTCAGGACGGGAGCCAGGATCCTGATCGAGGTCGGCGACGGCAGCACCTTCCCGACCGCCGGCCACCTCGCCGCCTACGCCGGACTCGCCCCGGCAACCCGGAGCTCAGGCTCCTCGATCCGCGGCGAACAACCCTCCAGGAGAGGAAACAAGCAGCTCAAACGGGCCTTCTTCCTCTCCGCGTTCGCCGCACTCGGCGACCCGGCATCCCGGGCCTACTACGACAAGAAGATCGCCCAGGGCAAGCACCACACCCAGGCCCTACTCTGCCTCGCCCGACGACGAGCCGACGTCCTCTTCGCGATGCTCCGCGACGGCACCTTCTACGAACCCCAGCCGTCAGCAGCGTCATGAGCAGGCATGAAGACGGGCTGGCGGCTACCGCTCCTCGCCTGCACCAGGAACGTGAACCGCCACGTCGTAGTTGCCGATCAGGTCGGCCAGAGCACGCGGACTCACGCCTTTCACGTTCTGCCGCTCGGGATCGGCTCCCGCCGCCAGCAGCACCTGGAGCGTTGCCGGATCACCCCGATAGTTGAACACCGCGTCGAAGAGAGCCGTGTTGCCGTCACGGTCACGCGCATCCACCGTCGCGGCCGCCGCCAGCAGCAACTCAGCGGCGAGCGCGCTCTGAGACTGCGCGGCGAAATGCAGCGGCGTCATGCCTGCCTTGTCTGCCAGGTCCGGATCCGCCCCGCCCGCCAGCGCCTCCCGCAGGCCAGCAACGTCTCCCTGCACAGCGCAGTAATGCACCGCCGAGCGACCCATCCAGTCCAGCCCCTGACCCACATCCACCATGGCGCCCATCCTCTCCGAGCTTGACGAAGGAGATAGGGGCACCCCCCCCGAGCCGAAACCGGCGAATCGGGTCTGCAAGGGTCAAACCGGGCCCCCTTGTCCATGGTGGTCGGGCCGACCACGAACGACCCTGACCCCTTGTCCACCTCTGCTACCGCCCCGACCATCGCCGTGTTTCTCCTTGACCTGGCCACGGTTAGACCGCGGACAAGGGGGTCCCCTGCACGCTGCTCCCTCGAGTCCCGCCCACCAGGGCACCCGAAGCGAAGGAGCCACTGCGATGACCACGCACCGACCCCCGGCAGGCGCCCGGCGCGCCCGCCCCGACCACGGGCCCGACCACCAGCGGGCAAGCCGTCCCGACCTCCTGCGGCACGCACTTGGGAGGCCACTGTGGAACCCACTTTGGTGCCCGGCACCGAGCCGGACGGAGAAAGCCCAGGTCAGCACGCAGATACGGCCGCGCGCCGCGTTGTCACACCCCTCTTATCTACTCCTGAACTTTGAAGTGATGTCCGTAGAGGAGGAGATCATCGGGTTCGGGGGCCGGGTGCCCTTGGCGGCCGGGCGCGGCCGGCGCGCGGCAGGTGGCCGCGCGTGCCAGACGACGGGGAAGGAGCGCAGCTGATGGCGGGCAAGCGTGAGGAGAACCCGGCGGGGTCGTCGAACAACCTGCGCGGTGACGTGCTGCGGGTGCTCGGAGTGCTGAAGGTCGCCACGGTCGAACAGATCCAGCAGATCTCAGCACCGCACCTGAGCTACCGGCACACCGACAAGCCGACCCCGTCGAAGCGGAAGCAGGCTCGCACCGCCTCGCACACCGGGGCGCTATCGGATCTGCGCAAGCACGGCCTGGCGGAGAACGGCGGGCAGCTCCCGGGCGGGGACACGCTGCGCAACCTCACCCCGATGGGATTGAAGGCCGCCGCTCGCGAGCTGGGGCGGCCGGTGGGGGAGATGGGCAACCCGGCCCGCGGCGCGGGCCGCACCGGGGCCTCCCACCCGATGACGGTCAACGAAGCCGTGCTCGCCTTGCTGCGCCCGAAGCCGAACCTGTCCGAGCTCACAGGCGAGCCGGCCGACGTCCGCGCCGCCGCGCAGGCCGCCGTCGACGCGCCCGCCGGGCTGGGCACCATCGCCTCCTACGCGACCGAGGTGGCGCTTCCCGCGACGGGCACCTGGGCCAACCCGAGCAAGGGCGGCGCCCAGGCGGACATCGTCATCACCGCGCCCGAGGACGGGGTGCCGCTGCTGTTCGTGGAGATCGACAACTGCTTCGAGTCCGCTCAGGTCCTCGCCGGGAAGATCGACAAGTACATGCGGTTCTGCCAGCGGAAGGTGAAGGACGTCGACGGCAAGGAGCGGCCGATGTGGCGCACCCGATGGTGGGTGCCCGACGGCCGCCACGGCGACCGGCCGCACCCGCCGCTGCTGCTCGTCTTCAACCGGATCGGCCCGCGCAACCCCAACACCGTCATCGCGCAGCTGGCCGAGCTGACCGAGCGGCACCGGAAGGGCGCCTGGTACGACGGTGGCTTCCACATGTACGACGGCAAGCTGCCCATTGTGGTCACTGGCATGAAGCAGCTCCAGGAGCATGGCCCGGCCGGAGCGGTCTTCCGGCGCTTCGGCCGGCCGCAGAACCAGACGCTCCTCGAGGCGATCGGCAACCCGCGCCGTGAAGCCCACGACGCCCGCAAGCAGGCTGAGTACGCCGCACGGCAGCGGGAGCACAAGGAGGAGCTGCGCCGTATCGCCGCAGAGCACCGGGCCGAGCGGGAGGCCCGCCGTCCCGTGTGCGTCGACTGTGGCACCGGTTTCACCGACGAACGGTGGAAGGCCATCGAGCCCGCCGGGTGGGACGCCCCGCGCGAGACCCACCCGCACCTGTGCGACGACTGCAAGCAGCGCACCATCACCGCCGAACGCCAAGCCGAGCAGGCCGGGCCCGAGCACCAGGAGCACGACCAGGCCGTGCCCGAGCAGAAGGCCGGCGGCACCTGGCTCTCCCGCTTCCGCGGCTGACATCCGGACGGAGATCACGGCTGGGCAGGATCGTCCTGCCCAGCCGCGGCGGGGGTGGTGCGCGCCTCGTGGTCGGCGGTCCTGCTGCGGCGCTCTGCCTGACGTCTCGTCAGGGAGGGGAAGAATCTCGATCTGCTGGTACCCGGCCGCCCTGCCCTTCATCCTGAGACACATGACGTCCAGTGACCTTACCCCGGCACACCCGCAGCCCTCGATCACAGCGGTGACGCGGTATGACATCTTCAACTACCTGCGCGAGATATCGAGCCCCTGGTGGGGGAAACTGGACGAGGTCACGTTCTTGGAGGACCTCTACGACCTGGACCAACCTACGGCCGATAACAGCCAGCTCCCGACTGTCCGCGCTGACATCCAGCAGCACCGGATTAACAACTACGACCTGGACGACGACTGGATCTTCGAGGACTCCCGGTTGGGGCTGTCCGACGGACCGGACGAGGTGCTGCTCGCCTTCCTGGCACGAACCGTCCATCCAGAGGTCGCGGCCAGCGTCGATGAGGCAATGAAGCAGGTTGAGGAGCTGAACCGGCTGCTAGCACCCGACGGATGGGGCCTGCGTTCCTACGACTTCCTCTCCGGCCGCCCTGTCTATACGCCGGTCCGGATTCCGCCCACGGGACCGCTGGTCCCGCTGCCGCTGAACGACGACGACACGAGCAAGCTCGACCTGGTCCTCGGGCAGACCTACAGCCTCCTGGACTGCGCCGGCGAGGAGGCCGCACGCGACCTGCTGCGCACAGCTGTCTTGACCCTGCGCCGCGACGGCGGCTTCTTCAACCCTGTGCCTGGTGACGGTTGGACGGCGGCTACCTACGAGGCGGTCCTGACCGTGGAGCGCGAACTCCAGCCCACCTGCACCCCGGAGATGAAGGAGGTGATCTGGCGGACACTGGAGCCCCTGCTCAGCCAGCTCGGACGCACCGACGTCCAGAACCTTGTGGTCGAAGGCGATGCCCGGCCGCTGCCTAACATCTCCCCGGACTGGCGCACTGAGGCTGCGGCACCCGCTACCCCCATCGTTCGCGGTCTCCGCCTTTCCTTCTCCACTACCGAGTTCGACGTCACCCGCAGGGACTTCGCCGATCTGGAGATCCGAGCCTCGCAGGACAGCAGCGGGTTCCACTACCTCTACGACACCCGCGCACGTCGGATGATCACCGACTTCGTCCTCGACGACCGGCCCCGGGTGGCCACCCTGTGCAACGTCACCATCATTAAGAAGGGCGACACCTTCACGCCGAGGATCAAGCTGTGGAAGAAAGACAAGAGGAAGGCAGGGGAGGTCTCCGCCACGCATACGGTGCCCGATACCGGGACCACCCGGGCTGTCAAGGCGCTCGTCGACGCCGGGGATGTCCACGAGAACTTCTGGAAGGTCATCAACTTCCTCCAGGGTTGCACGGGGCTGAGCACGCCCGGTGACTCCCTCCAGCTCGTGGCCAGGGACGAGGGCCAACTGACCCAGCTGCTGGCCGGCCAGGACCGGACGATGGTTCTCAGTGCGGTCAGGACCGCGATCGGCGGTGGGCTCACCGAAGAGGACATCCGGCTGATCAGCAACCGCAGAGAGCAACTCCAGAGGTTCGAGCGGTTGCTGACCGATCCGGACTACTTCCAGCAGGAGGAGAGCCTGGCAACGACGCGCGGGGCGGAAGCGGTCTGGCAGGCCTTCTTCGAGGCGAACCAGTGGATCTTCGGCTACGGCCTCAACCTCATCGCCTGTGAATCCATCGACGACGGCAAGCTGGAACGCATCACCACCGGTGCGAACATCTTCGGCGGAGCCGGGAAACGCATTGACGCCATCATGCGTTCCAAAGGCCTGATCAGCAGCATGCTCTTCTGCGAAATCAAGACCCACGACACGGAGCTGCTCGCCAAGACCCCGTACCGCGCGGGCGTCTACCAGGCCTCAAAAGAACTGGGTGGCGGCGTGGCGCAGGTGCAGAAGACCGCCAGCAAGGCCCAGCAGCTCATCTCCCGCGAGTTCCTCACCCGCATCTACGACGACGACGGCACTCCGACCGGCGTCGAAATGTCCACTACCCGGCCCCGGCAGGTCGTGGTGATCGGCAGTCTGCGCGAGTTCACTCACAACGGCGCCGTGAACCCGGAGAAGATCAACTCCTTCGAGCTCTACCGGACATCGATCCAGGACGTCGAGATCATCACGTTCGACGAGCTCTACCAGCGAGCGTGTTTCATCGTCGAAGATCGCTAGGCCGCCCAGCCGATCGGCCCAGGGCACGCTGGGAGGCGTGAGCAGTGGGCCGATCGTCGTACACCGGCCCTCCAGCTCGGGTGGCCGGAGAGTCACCGTGCACAGCGGCGGCCGGGACGAGATTCTCGGTACCGCCTTCAGCGACCACGACCTGGTCGTGTTCCTCGAGGGCGCCGGCGTCGCCGAACCTGAGGCCGTCTTGGACGACCCGCGGTAGGTGGAATGGCGCGGTGGCCAGGCCCACGAGTTCCACGCCGCCTGACGGAGGCGGTGGGCTGGGCGCACATGCTGCGCCCGGCGCCCGCCGCCGGTCAGCCGATCAGCTTGTGCAGCACGGGAACGCTGACTCCAGCGGCCGCCAGGCCCGCAGCGACGGCCGCGGGTACGGACTTGTCGTGGAGGAACATGAGGCCGCCCATGATGAGGCCGATGACGACGGCCGCCAGGAACACCACAGCCGCGTGCACCGACAGCAGCGGGGTCTCCGAAGGCGTCCCTGCGCTGGCCGGGCCGGGCGGTTCGGGGCGGGCGGGTATGGGGGAGTGCGGGTGCGGGTCCCGAGACATCGGGAGTCTCCTACGAGGCGGAGGAACAGAGACGGCGGACACCTGTGGTGGTGTCGTCCGCGTGGGGGTGGCGCGCGCCTCGCGGTCGGCGGTCCTGCTACGGCTCTGTGGAGAGCGTCCCTGTGGAGCTTCGGCCCGGCCCAGGGTGGGCGTGTTCAGCGTAGCGGCGATCGGCGCGGGTGTTGCCCCGGGTGTCTGGCGGCTGGTCATCAGTACTGCCTCCGACGTGAGTTCGACATGGCGGGCGGGACAGTGACAGGGCGCAGGTGCTTGCGTCTCGTCCTGGCGGGCACGGCTCTTTCACCCCGTAGGGCCGGAAGCTGGGACCCGGACAGCAGCGGCCGGAGAAAGATCCCGGGGCACGACGAAGGCCCGGACACCTGGTCCGGGCCTTGCGCTGTCGAAGGGGGTCTAGTGGGTCGACTGCCTATAAGGGAGTCGGCGACCTTCCGTCTACTCGTGGTCTCCCCGGGTGCGGTTGGCGACCCAGTCCGGATCGCGTACGGGCGTCGGTGTTCGGGTCTCGGTGGCGGGGGTGCGCATGATGCGCCAGCTGGTGCGCGGCGCGGTGACGGCGTGGGCCAGGACGACGACGGCCTGGCGGGCGGTGCCGCCCCGGACCCACGCCCCGGTGAAGCGGACCTGATCGGCCGCCCAGTCGCCCAGCCGCTGCCACGGGCGCAGCCGCCCGAGCAGGTAGCCGGCGGCGAGCGCGGCGGCCGCGGTGACGACGACGCCCACCATCAGGACCACCGCATCCCGATCGCGGACAGCAGCTCCATCCGTTCCGGCGTCAGGGTCGCGGCCCGGCTGCGCTGATTCCCGATCCAGGCACCGAGCTTGTGTTCCCGCTCCTCCTGGCCCTCGCCGCCGACGACCCGCTCAACGTGCTTCCTGGGGACCTGGAGGTGCCCCTCGCGCTCGTAGAACTGCTTGGCGGCCTCGTAGTTCATCGCCCACTTGTCGGCCTGCGTACGGCGCTTGGGCTTCTCGTCCTCGCTGGCGGGTGTGATCCCGAGGACCTGCTCGCACATCCACTGCTGCACGGTGGTGAGCTGGTCCCAGCCGAGCCGCACGGACTGCACCCACCGTCCGAGGTCCTCGCCCTGGCGCACGACGTCGCCCGTCTCGGTGGGCAGCGCCTCACCGGCGTCCAGGTGTATCCGGACCAGGTGGAAGCACCGCTGCCACGTCACCGGCCAGCTCGGGCACCAGGACGCGTCGATCTCCTCCAGCTGCTCACGCCGCATCTCCGACAGCGCCCCCGCCGACGACTGAACCGGCAACCCCTCAGCACGCCGCTGCTCGATCTCGGCAGCCTTCCGGGCGGCGGCCCGCGCGTTCTTTAGGAAGATGCCCACCCGGTACCCCTGGAACGTGGCGTCCAGCGGGGCCAGGAGGTGCCCGTGTTCGGCCGCCCACCCGCGCGCGGCAGACAGGCCCTCCTCCCACGCGACGTCGAAGTGCGACCAGATCATGCCGAGCTTCTCCAGCTGCGCGACGCGGTCCTCGTCCATGTCGCCACGGGCGTAGAACCGGCGCGCGTCGGCGGTCCACTGCCCCAGCGGGAACCCGGCGAGCGAGGCCGGCCACACCGCGCCTCCCTCCTCCTGCTCCTGGTCGTCGACGGCGGGCACCCGGAACGTGAACGGCACCTTCAGGTCGCCGTGCTCGCGGGCGTAGATGACGGCGGCCTCCACGCCGCGCCGCCAGTGCTCGTGCTCGGGGTTGAGGACGCGCAGGTTGATGAACGCGGCGAGGGCGGCCGGGTCGCGGGGCGTGGAGAACTTCAGCAGGGCCTTGGCGGGGGCGCTGACGCCTCCGGAGCCCTCGCCGCTCCCGCCCGTGCTCTTCCCGCTGTCGTCCTTGCTGACGGGCTTGTAGCGGCTCGGGGCCTGCTGCTCCGCGAGGCTCTCCACGATCCTGGCGTCGTGCGCCCGCAGCGCCTCCAGCAGCTTGGCCAGCCCGCCGAAGGCCCGGGAGGTGAGCATGTTGTCCGCCGTCTCCCCGGGTCCGAGCAGCACCGGCACCACGAGCGAGGCGACCTTGCCCTCGCCGGGCTGCATCCGCAGCGCCCGGCCCACGGCCTGGACGAGGTCGGGCATCGAGCCGCGTACGTCCGCCCAGTACACGGAGTCGCAGTTCTTGGTGTCGACGCCCTCGCCCAGCACCTTCACCGAGCTGAGGTAGCACTTCTCCACGACGGTGCCGTCCGTGGCGATCCCGGCCGCGAACTCGCCCAGGAGGCGGCGGCGGTGGAGCGGCTTGTGGTCTCCGCACAGCCAGTCCGCCCAGATCGTCTTCGGGTACAGCTCGGGGTCGCTGGCGTGCAGCTGCGCGGCGACGTCGGGAAGGCCGGCCGCGAACGCTTCGGCCTCGCGGATCTGGTGGTGGAAGACGAGCGTGCGCCGGAAGTTCTCCTCCGCCGACGCCTTCACCAGGGCGGTCTGCAGGGCAGCGAGCCGCGCCCCGCGGACTTCTGCCGAGCGGCTTTCGGCGCCCAGGAGCTGCGCGGTATGGAGCGCGGTGTCGGTGACGTCCACGCAGACGACCTGGTAGGGGGCACAGATTCCCCGGTCGATGGCCTCCGAGAGCGTCAACGTGAACGCCCTGCTGCCGAAGGGGCCCTCGGGGTCGTCTTCCATGCTCGCGACCAGCTCACCGGGTGCGCCGGCCTCGTCCTCGTCCCCGAGCTGCCACAGCCGGGGCGTGGCCGTCATGTACAGACGGCGCAGGGACGGGATCTTCTGGTTGTCGTGCACGACCGCCCACGGCTTCCCGATCCGGCCCGAAACCCGGTGGGCTTCGTCCACGACGATCAGGTCCCAGGCCGCGAGGCCCCCGGCGTGCGCACGCTCCAGCGTGCTGTGATTCCGGGGTTCGTAGTTGGTGTGGTGAGGGTGGCTTGAGCTGGGGTGTTGTGGATTCCTTGATAACGGTCCCGGTGCTTGCGGGACGCTGGAGGCGATGCTGATGGGGCATCTGGCCTGCGGTTGTTCTGAGTTTGGTGATAACAGCAGAGTGCTGTTGGTGATGGTGTCCGGCATCTAAAGAGCTGGTGCGGGTTTGTGCTGGTCAGCGGCTTGCTGGCCGGTCGGTGCTGCTGGTTGAGGGCTGAAGCCGGTCCAGTACAGGGCGGTGTCGATGTCGCGTGCGGTCCAGCCGTCGGCGCGTGTTCCGCCGTATTGGAGGAGGTCGTCGAGGAGCTGGAGGTAGCGGCCATAGCGTCCCGGCGCGGGGGTGAGGGTGAGGCCGAGGGTGTCAAGGGTGTGTTGGACGCGGCGGTCGTAAACGGCCATCCGGGTGGGTGCGGCTGCGGTCAGGACGGCGGAGGCGAGGGCGTCGCCGGTGCGCAGGCCGGGCAGTTCGGCGATGATGCCGCGTGCGGTGCGGGCGGCCTCGCTTCGCGAGACGGTGGTGTTGCGGACGGCGGTGACGGCCCGCTTGGTGACGGCTCGCACGTGGGTTTCGGGCAGGGACATGAGGGCTGTCACCCAGCGGGTCTGTGCGGAGAGCCGTTTCCAGACGACGAGGGCTGCGATGTCCGTCTTGCCGAGGCTGCCGGCGTGCTCGGTTCGCTGCGCGACCTCGTGGAGGACGTCGTCGTAGTGGGGTGAGACATCGGCCAGGTAGCTGGCGCGGGCGGGGATCAGGGTGTCCCAGGCCTGCCGGCAGAGGGCAGCGTGCTCGTCGCCGCCCTGCGTCTCGGCGGTCTTTCGCATGTCCGCATCATGCCGTTCTGGCGGGTTGGCGGCTGCGAGGGCGGCTTGCTTCTTCGGCGAGGTGGTCGAGCTGGATGGCGGCGAGCGTCTTTTTGGTGATGCGTTCGGTGCCGTCGCAGATGGCGGTGATGGCTGCCTGGCGAATGAGGCGGGCGAGGCTGCCGATGCGGCCGGCGGTGCGCTGGTGGAGGTAGGAGGCGTGACGGGGGAGCGTGCCGGGTGTGTGCTGAGTCAGGTCGAGGGCGGCTTCCATGTCGGTGACCAGGTCGGTGAAGGGCCGGCGGGTGCCGTGGCGGGCGGGGAGAGGACCGCAGGTGATGAGGCTGGCGCGGCCGGCGAGCTGGGCACCGCGGACTCCGGCGAACAGAGGTGTGTCGGCGACATCGATGCCGCTGTAGACGAAGGTCGCCTTGATGCGTTCGGTGAGGTCTTTGAGGAGGTCGGCGGCTTCGGCGCCGGTGGTCGTACGCGGGTTGAGGCGGTGGATTTCGTCGATGAGGACGAGGCGGACGCCAGCGGCGGTGTAGGTGTGGCAGACGGCGCTGGTGATCTGGGCCTGGGTCATGCGGGTGGTGACGGGGATGCCGAGGTAGCGGGCGAATTCGGTGGCGAGGGTTTTGGCGGTGGCGCCGGGCGGCACCAGCAGGTACGCGACCGGCACCTGCTGGTGGGTGCGTCCGGGCGGTGCCGGGTTCTTGCGGGTGTGGGCGAGGTGGCAGGTGCGCCCGACTTCGAGGAGGGCGGTGGTTTTCCCGGCCGCGGCGGGGCCGGTGACGATCAGCGAGGGGCGGGCGGTGGTCTGCTGGTGGCGGCCGAGCAGCATCAGGGTCCGGACCTGGGTGGCGAGGGTGTCGATGGCGGGGGTGCGGACGGTGACGAACGCGGAGTGGTAGGCGAGACGCTCTTCCGTGCTGCGGGGCACGTCACCGGGCCGGGGCGGGGTGAGGGGCGGGGCAGTGGCGAAGTGCTGCCAGCCCTGCCAGGTGGTGATCGGCCAGTCCGGCTGTGCTGTGTTCGGGTCGACGGCGGCGTGCTGGTTGCGTGCGGGGCTGGTCACCAGTTGAGGGCTTCCTGGGCGGGGTCGTAGAGGCCGAGTCCGGTGTACGGGACAGGGGCGCTGGCGTTGTCGCCGAGGTCGTATTCGTCCTCGCCGTCGGCCTGCTCTGCGTCGTCGGGCAGGTCGCCGAGGGCGTCGAGGCTGTCGTCGTCCCAGCCGCCGGCCTGCGGGTCCGAATCGCGGGGAGGGCGGGTGCCGGCCGTGGTGGGGGGTGTCTTCAGCGGTGCGGCGCGGGTGATCAGGCGCTGCTCGCCGGGGGTGGCGGTGCCGGTGTGGGCGCGGCGCATGAGTTGGTCGAGGGCGTCGGCGAGGTCGGCTTCGTGGGTGTCGCGGTCGTCGTGGCGGGCGGTGATGGTCTTGATGTGCTGCCAGGTGGCGCTGTTGAACGGGGCGTGGATGTGGTCGCGGTGGATCCACGGGATTTCTGTCAGGTGTCCGTCGGGCAGGCGGATCCAGACCTGGCGGGCGTCGTGGGGGTTGGTGTGGATCTCCCATTTGCCGCCGCGGGAGGTGACGGGGGAGGCCTGGCCGCGGTAGGGGGCCAGGACGTCCGCGTCGTAGGTGCGATGGTCGATGCGGATGCCGCGTTCGGTGATGGCCTGCCAGCGCACCGGCAGCAGTTCGAGGTAGTCGCTGCCGCTCAAGGGGAGGGTTACGTGGCCGGCCACCGCGATGAGGGCGGTCCACATCTGGTTCGGGGTGAGCGCCTTCCTGGGCAGGGTGGGGTGGCGCAGGCCCTCGTGGGGGCGGTGGTGGTAGTGGACGAGCCATTCATCGAGCAGGTCCTGCAGTTGGGCGACGCTGAAACAGGCCTCGGTTTCGGCGTCCGGCCCGCGGCGGGTGACGTCCGAGCCGGTGTAGCCGGGCAGATGCTGGCACAGCAGCGCGTTGATGGTGCCGAAGGTGCGCTCCACGATGCCTTTGGCGGCGGGGGCATGGGGCGGAGTGGGCTGGACGCTGATGCCGAGGGTTTCGCAGGCGGCGGTGAACGCCGCGGACAGGTAGACCTTGCCCCGGTCCACGACGATCGTCTCGGGTACCACCACCGGCCGGGCTGCCGCGCCCTCGAGCCGTTCGTCCAGGGTCAGCAGCCGCTGGAACTGGGGGAGTTGGGCGTGGGCCAGGCGCAGGGCGTCAGGCCAGGTGGGGCGGGCCGGGTGGGGGACGGCCATCTCCGCCAGCAGCAGGGCCGCGTCCACGGCCTTGGTGCCGGCCGGGCGCAGGACGGCGGCGAGGATGGCGCGGGTGGCGACGTCCACGGCGATCGTGAGTTCAGGGCGGCCGGTGGTGCCGTCGTCGAAGACGGCCAGGACGTCCAGGCGGGTGGTGTCGACCTGGACCTGCTCGCCCGGGCGCAGCGCCACGGTCGGAGTGAAAGCCCGCCCGCCGGTGGGGGAGGGCAGCGTGCGGGCGGGGCGGTGGGGGTGTTCGGCGGGGCTGGCGAGCTGGTGGACGAGCCGGTAGAAGGTGGCCTGGGACGGTACGGGCACCGTGCCGCGCCCGTACCGGTCGTCCAGGATCTGCGTGACCAGGGGCTTCAGGCCCTTGATGGTGCCCTTGGAACGGCCGCGCTGGCGACGCAGGGCCTCCTCGATCGCGGTGACGACGCGTTCGTCGGTGCGCCCCGTGGGGCTGGCGCGGCGGGTGGTGCGGTGATCGACCAGGCCCCACAGGCCCTGTTTGCGGTAGGCCAGGCGCATGCGCTGCACTGTCGTGCGTGAGACCTGTCCGAACCCGATCGCGGTCAGCTCCGCGGCCTTGGCCTCCTCACGCTGGGCGAGCGTGAACCGGCCGGGGTCGTACTCCGCCCGCGGCACCCCGCCGGTGCCGGGCTCGCCGGGCATGCCGGACTCCACCTCGCGGATGTGCCGCTGCCAGGCCAGCGCTTTTCGGCGCGCGCTCTCGGGCGCGGTCTCGAACAGCCCCCACCGGGTCACGGCCTGGGGCATCTCGGCCCCTACGAGGGCGAAGGACGGGTCGGCGAACAGATGCCCGGCCATGACCGTCTCGTCTGCTCCCGTCTCACCGGTCAGGTGGATCTGCTGCCCTGCCAGAGCGATGACCTGCCAGGTGCTCTCTCGGAAGCGGACATGCGCTCCGACCTGCAGCACCGGGCGCCTGCCACGCCGCGCGCTCACTGCCTGCCCTCGCTGTCCGGGCCACCGGTGCTGTCGCGGCGGTCGTCCGCACCGCCGGTCCCGGGGCTGACGAGAACATGTGCGTTGAGCGGGACATCCACAGGCGCAGTGAGGTATCCGTGCCACAGGGCGTGGAAGACAGCGGGGAGGACTTCGATCGGGTCGCCGACCGCTTCGGTGCCCTCGATCAGCGGCCGGGGCCGCGCAAACGCCTCGCTCACGGCGGCCGCGAGGCCGGGCCGGCCCTGGTTGCGGGGGTGACGGTAGCCGGCCAGCCACTTCAGGTTCGCCGCCTCCACCTTCTGAAGCGGCTCAAGACGCCGGTAGCGGAACCCGGCCTGCGCGCACGCCGCCTCGAGGACCGGCACAGCCCGCCGGGCCCGTTCACCGCCAGCCTCCGGGCGGCTGGGACAGTCGGCCAGCAAGGCCGTGCCATCGCTGTAGCGGGCGAAGAGCTGCGGCACCCACGAATACACCTTGCCGCGCCCGTCCCGCCACAACAGCCGGACCGGCCGCCCAGCCAGGCCGACCACCTCAGGGTCACGGTCCAGCACCATCAACTGCGCCCGCATCGCGGCCGATCCGCAGACCACATGCCGACCGGTCGTGGCCGACCACCACAGGCCTGGCCCCCACCGCTGCCCCGGCACCACCGGGAACGCCGACACCGGCTCCAGCTCCTCGAACGCCACCGCGAGGGCCGCATCTGCCCACCGCTGCTGCACCACCTGCCCGAGAGGATCGACGAAGACCGCCTCCCACCCGGATCCGGCATCCGCCCATGTCTGCCGTGACCGGCCGCTCGCTGCGGCCGCTGCGCCCTTGCCACTCACATGCATCATCCAAGCCCGTCCCGCCTGGTGACGGGCAGTCTTTACAGATTCTGATCACACCGTGCCCGGCGATGTACAACCTCCTGTCGGCACGCCCCGCGACCGCGGCGGCCCGCGCTCACCCCTTATCCCCGGGACGCCCGTTGCGGTCGTTCGCGAGCGCCTTAGCCAGGACATCGGCAGGCAGCCGGGCCCACTGCGCCAGATCCTCCAGTGCCACCCCGGCCTGCAGTGCCCCCGCCGCGGTCTCCCGCACGGCCTGGTCGATCAGCGTGGCGGCATGGCCGAGGCTGCCCAGCAACTGCCGCGCGGCATCAACGGTCTTGCCCTGCTGGGCGCCGCGCAGCTGGGTCAGCTGCTCTTGCGCGCCGTTGACCAGACCGGTGATCAGCGCACGCTGCTCGGCCGGTACCGCCGCGCGCCAGGTGGTGCCCGAGCCGGGCGATGTGCGCTCCCTGCCCAGCACACGCAGCTGGGCGGCCATGGTCGCGGGCTGGTGCTCCTGCCGGACCCACCACGGGTTGTTGTCGTACCCGGGCGGTCCGCCTTCGCCGCGCCGCCGACGGATGACAGCGCCCATCCAGGCGATCAGCGGCCCACCGTAGTCCACCGCCGACAGCGGCCCCAGCCACGCGCGTCCAACCCGCTCGCCCAGCCGGCGGCAGAACGCCCCGTCGGCGGGCAGCGGCCGCGGCCGCCGGGCACCGCTGTCCGCCCAGGCCAGCTCAGCCATGGCCGGGTCCAGCAGCGCGTCCGCCACGGCCACCACCTCCGGGAAGACGACCGCGTCCCGGCCCACAATCCGCCACCGCTCAAGATCCGTCCCCGCGTTGCCGCCCGCCACCTGGTGCAGGCGCTGCGGCCAGATCTCCTCACGCTCCCAGTGCAGGGCCTCCTCCCACCACCGGGCCACGACCGCGTGCGCCAGGGCGAAAACCTGACCGGCCTCCGCTCCGGCCCGCCCCGCACGGCGCGCCACCCCGGTCCACCGCCGCTGCGCGGCCGCCACCTCCGGTACACCACGCAGATCGAGGTGTTCCAGCGGCTGGTCGGCGTCTGCGTCCAGCAGCCACCGCCCGTGCCGGACACACACCCGCTCCCAGCGCGGCACATACCGCACCGCCCGCACCGTCTGCCCGGTGCGCCGCGCGGTGCACGAGCGGCAGGCGAACGCCGCTTCGCCCGCCACCGAGCCCGCCGCCCGCCACCGGGCCTGCGCGAGGGCGGCCTCCCGGCCGGTGCTGATCTTGGGGTCGTCCATGGTGAAAGCGGGCAGAGCACGCGCCAGCACCGCCGGTTCGACCCCGCACAGTTCGGCGAGCACAGCCCGCCCGGCTTCGTTGAGCACGATCTCCGCGTCGGCCCGCACGCCGCCGCCGTCGTTGCGGGCGGGGGAGTTGCGGCACGTCCACAGCCGCAGCACACCGGCAGCCGGCAGGCCGTAGCGGTCCGCGGCCCGGCTGATCAGCGACGAGGTCAGCTCCCCGGCAAGCGGCACGGTCCGTAACGCTCCTGCTGTCACAGCTCTCCCCGATGCCCTTTCTGCTTCCGGATCCAGCGCCCTGACCGCTACAGCCGGAACTCGAGGTCGAGGACGTCGGTGAGTTTCACTTCGAGGCCGTGGGCGCGGCGGCCGTTGTCGCGGAAGTACACCTCGCCCAGGGCCTCGGCCGCGACCTGACGCAGCTCGTCCTCGTCGACCCCGGCCTCCTGGGCTTCCAGCAGACGGGCGGCGTGACGGGGCGGCAGGGCGAGGGTGAGGTGACGCACGCGGGCCTGGTCGGTGGTGCCGGGGGCGGCTTTGTATCCGAACCGGGCGTGGACATCGATCATGATGCCGTTGGTGGTGGCCGCGGCCTTCTTGGCCCTGGCCCGGATCTGCGGCTGCCAGCGCGTGCGCACTTCACGTTCGAGGCGGCCGGCGAGCCGCGGCCTAGGCTTTTTGATCTGGTTCTTCACGTACCGTTCGACGGTGCGCTGGCTGAGGCCGAGCAGCTCGGCGACGGGCTTCGTCCGTCCGCCGTGCTGCTTGACGAGGTAGCGCATCTGCGCTCCGGCGGACTTGGGTGCAGGGCGCGTGAACGCGCCCTGCACCGCCTTGTCGAGTTCTTCTGCGACCGTGACCATCGCCGTAACTCTCCTACTCTCCAGTGTCCTTGGCGGTGACCTCGCCGGTCTTGATGTAGCGGGCGAGGTTGGCGACACGGCCGTCGGCGCCGAGCTGCTCGAGCACGTCCGCCCCCCACAGCACGCTCTGCGTGCCCTCGTGCTTGACCATCCCCGGCGAGACGCCGAGCCGGAACGAGCCCGCCACGGTCTTGCCGTCGGCGCCGTACGGCAGCACGTCCAGGGGACTGGGCCCGTCGGCGGCGTACACCGCGCAGTCGGACAGGACCGCGACCGGATACCGCCCCGTGGCCGCAGCCAGGGCGAGCATCTTGCGGTGCATGTTGACCCGGGCCCGGGAGATGACGGTGGCGCGGATGTCGGGCCGCCAGGTCGGCCGGGCCAGGGCGGGCCAGGCCTGCCCCGGCTTCCAGCCGCCGCCGCGCGCCTTCTCCTGCAGCTTGCCGATGCCGCCCTTGACGGTCATCTTGACCGCGTCCACCACGATCCCCAGCTCCGGATCACGCTGCTTGTAGCCGTCCATCGCGGTCAGGAACTCGGCCGGGGACAGCTTCTCGCCCACGCCGAGGTCGGCCATGGTGGCGACGTAGGCATCGCGCAGCCGCTTGTACCAGCCGTCCAGGAACCGGCCGCTCTCGGTGCGCACCCAGGCCTCGACGGGCGTGACGTCGTAGCCGAGCTCGACGGCGTACGCCACGGTGGGCGTGGCATACCAGGCCGGACCGGTCGGGCGCTGGCCGCTCGGCGTGAACGGGCTGGGCAGCAGGCCACCGTCGAGGTCGCGCCACTGCTTGCCGACCTTCACCCGGGACAGGTCGACGTGGGAGAGGTCGACCAGCCAGGAACCGGGCACCGCTGGGTCGAAGACCGGATCGGTGACGTGCTCGGGCGGCGATGACAGCCCGACGACCGCACCGTTGGCGGCTGCACCGAAGGCCAGGTTCACATCCAGGCCGACCAGGTGCCCCTGCATGCACTCGGCGTCGGTGAGGTCCCGCGCCCAGTCGTAGGCCTCCTCGAACAGCCGCTCGCCGGGGCCGCGCACGTGGAAGCGGGGCAGATGGGCCAGGACGGGGTGTCCGTCGATCGCCTCGCACGGCGCCGGGTCTACCGGCTGCGTGCCCAGTGACCCGGGCCGGTGCTCGCGGTGCCGCCTGCCGTCGGCGTCCGGCTCGCTCGCGCGGGTCGGCGGGTTGAGCGCGGTCATCAGCTGCAGCCCCGTCACGGCCGTTGAGCCGACCGGCGTCATCACCCGGGCCGCATACACGCCCAGCACCCGGGCGAGCTCAGGCGGCGGCAACTGGGCGGCGTGGCCCCAGGCGCGGTCGTCCAGGGCACGCCAGGAGGGGATGCACAGCTGTACGCACTGCCTGCGGCTGCCCTGGGCGGGACGGTAGATCCGCGCCCACGGCCCCAGCCCGCGCTTGGTGAGCTGCCAGTCGGCGCGCTCAAGCTGCTTGATGACCTTGTGTCCTTCCGGCAGCCGCCCGGCAAGCTGCTCGGCCTCGGACAAGGCGGCGGGCAGGCCGTAGCGTTCGCACGCCGCCTCGGTGAGCACCAGCAGCGGGTCGCCGTCCTTGCCCGAGCCGTGCAGCCTCTCCGACCCCAGCCGTGCCTCGGTGAGCGTCCACTCCACCAGTGCGGGAAGCGACTTGGCGGGCACGTCCAGGATCAGGCCGCCGACGCCGTAGCCGGTCACCCGCCTGTCGGTGTCGGCGTCGAGGACGAGCAGCGGGCCGTGTGCGTACGCGCCGCCGGGCGCGGGGGTGCTCGCCGGGGTCTTTTTCTTCGCAGCGGGGCGGCGCGAGGCGCGCGGCGCCCGTTCGGTACGCGGCAGCGACACGGCGGCCGGTGGGCCGACGGCAGCCGGGGGAGTGGCTGGGGACTCCTCGGTCTCAGCCGTGGCAGCGGTTTCCGGCGCCCCGGGCGCGGGCGAAGCCTCCACGGCGGGCGCTGCAGCGGTGGATGCCTGCGGCACCGCGGTGCCTTCCTGCGGGGCGGGGTAGAGCTGCGCGAGCTGCTTGAGCAGGCGCGCGTACGCCTCCCGCTCCGGCGGCCGCGGCTCGGTCCGGCCCGCCTCCCAGCCGCCGACGGTCGCCCGCCGCACCCCCAGGGCGGCGGCCACCTCGTCCAGGGTGAGCGCGTGAGCCTGCCGCAGCCACCTGCGCTCAGCCGGCGGCGGCAGCGGGGAGCGGGACGCGACCAGCGCGTCGACCGCGTCGAACAGCTCGGACATGGGACACCTCCGCTCCCACCCTACCCCATTAACCGTACATATCGCGTACGCATTACGTACATAGGGCGTACGAATGCCGTGCGGGGGTGGTAGGGTGCTCGCCGGGTGGCCTGTGCCGGCGGGCTCGCCATCGCCTTTCCGGCCCGTCCGCCGCCTGTCTGCCCTCCGCTTCGTATCGAGGAACGCCCGATGACTGTGATCGCTCCCGTGCACGGCAGGCCCTCCCGTGCGGTGCTCCTTGCCGATCAGGCCGAGGCCGTCTCCCGCCTGGCGCGGCATCTACGACGTACGGGCACGCGCGGGCTCTATGTGTCAGCCACGGGAACCGGCAAGACGCTGGTGTCGATCCGCACGGCGGACGAACTCGGTGCGCGGCTGGTCCTGTTCGTGGTGCCCACCTTGGACCTGGCGGCGCAGACCGCCCTGGCCTGGCGCCGGGACGGCCACCTGGAGCACATGGTGATCGTCTCCTCCCTGGACACAGCGGGCCGCGACGACCTGGTGGCCGCCCGCGTCGGCTCGACCAGCGACCCGCATGCGCTGGGCGCGCTGATGTCGGTGGTGGGAGAGGGCCACGACCAGATCCCCGCCCTGACGGTGATCTGCACCTACGACTCCCTGGACAAGATCGAACAGACCCAGAGCAGCGGGTACGCGGTGCCGCCGTTCGACCTGGCGGTCATGGACGAGGCGCACCGGATCGCGGGCCGTGCCGACAAGAAGTGGGCGATCGTCAACGATGCGCAGAGGATCCGCGCGGACCGCCGCCTCTACATGACCGCCACCCCCCGCATCTTCGCCGCCCCCGAGCTGGCCGAGTCCGCCGACACCACCCGCCCGCGCCGTAGGCAATCCACGTCAGCGGATGCGCAGGCGTTTGCCAACTCCATGGACAACGAGGCCGTCTACGGCAAGAAGGTCTTCGATTACCCGCTCGCACAGGCAGTGGCCGACGGCCGCGCTGCCGATTACCGCATCGTGGTGCCCACCCTCACCGACACCGACCTGCGCCGCCGCCTGAACCGGCCCGCCCCCGGCACCGCGGTCCCGCCCGGCACCGCTGCCGAGGAGGAGAAGGACGACGGTGCGCTGCGCACCACCGCCCTGCACCTCGCCGTCCTGCGCGCCATGACCGAACACGGCCTGAAGAAGGTGCTGGTCTACTTCAACCTCGTCTCCGACGCACGCCGCTTTGCCCGCGAACTCCCGCACACCCTGCGCCTGCTGGCCCGCACCGACCCCAGCCTCGTCCCGGACATCACCCCGGAGCTGTTCTTCGCCCACGGCGAGCACACCCCCGCCCAGCGCGCCGACACCTTCGCGGTGGCTTCGATCACTTCTTGCGACAGCGTTTGTTAACGAGTTTTGACGGCATCGTCCGGTCGGGGGCTTCGCGGATCGTCACGAGTTTTGACGGCA
>NZ_JBIDCF010000010.1:0-196496 GCF_043204435.1 Streptomyces sp. NPDC047886 | reverse complement strand
GGCGGATCTTCCGCAGGTCCCGCTGCAGCCCCAACCGCATGACGTCAATCGCCAAGGCCGTCCTCACCCTGGAGTTGCAACGCTGAAGAAGCTCACTGAGGGGTTGGAGCCTCACCGCCGCGCCGCAGGCCAGTCCCGCGCTCGTACACAACTGCATACGCACTCAGGCCAGTTACGCCTCTCCTCCTCGGAGTCTCCCGAGTGAGCCTCCGAGGAGGAGGGGTCCCGAAGCGAGGGCGTCGCATGTGGACGCCCTCGCTTCGCATCCCTGTAGGACAGACGAGGGCGCCCAAGGGGCCCCTCGGAACAGGACATTGAGATGCACTCAGGAGACAAGCGGCGACGGCGCATTGCCGTCGCCGCCTGCACGGCGAACGTCGCGGGTGCCGGATCCGGCTTCCTCGCCAGCACTCTGGGCATGGACCCGCACACCTCCGTCCTCATCGGAGCGTTCGTCGGCGGCACCGTGGCCGACGGGCTGTTCCAGCTGGTGACGGGCCCCAGGGCCGCCGGGGGCCCCGAGGCCGTACGCGGGGAGGACGTGGGCCCCGAACCCGTGCGCGGGGAGGACGTGGGCCGGGAGGCTGTGGGCCGGGGCGCCCGCCTCCCGGACGGCCTGGCCCGCGACGGCCTGGCCCGCGACGTTCAGGCCCCCCACGGCCACGTCCCGGACGGTCGCGGCCCGGACCACCCGGACGGCCGGGAGCGACCCGCGCCCGACCGCCACCGGCCGCGCGCCGGGTCCGCCGCCCGTACGAGCGGTTACGCCCGCTGCCGCCGCCCGCACGGCGCCCACGACGTCGACCTCCGCCACCTGTTCTGCGCGGCGGCGGCGCCCCCGGCGGCCGAGCCGCGCCACGCCCGGCACCGGCGCCTCTACCGGGGCGGTCAGCGTCATGTTCAGCGGGCCTACGGGTACCGCTCCGGGCGGCCCGCCGCCGGGAACGGCCATGGCACGGCCTGAGAACGAGATCCCGGCGGGCACGCCGATGGAGGTGGCGGAGCTGGCCCGCGAGATGCGGGCGCTCCGCCGCCGCGTCCGGCTCACCTACAAGGAGCTGGCCGTCAAGTCGCACTACTCGGCCGCCGCGCTGTCCACGGCGGCGTCCGGGCGGGGCGTACCCAAGTGGGAGATCGTGGAGGCGTTCGTACGCGGCTGCGGCTACACCGGCGACCTCGGCATGTGGATCCGGCTGCACCGCAACGCGATGGCCCGCGCGGCGGGCGAGGAGTCCCGCAAGTCGGCCGTCCGGGCCGAGGACGAGGCGACGGAGGCCGGCGGGGACGACCGGGCGGAGGGCGCGGGCGGGCTCCGCCCCGGCGCGGCGGGCGCGTTACGGCTGCCGAGGCCGCGCAGGCGGATCGTCCGCGACCCCAACGCCGCCATACCGGCGCAGCCGGACGGTCTGCTGGCGCTGGTGCAGCAGTTCATGGAGCACCACCAGCCGGACGAGCTGGAGCGGGTCACCAGCCCGACGGTGGACCACATGCACACCGCCCTGGCGCTGTGCACGACGCCCCGGGACGTGCTGTCGCTGATGCGGGAGCTGGTCACGGAGAAGAACCTGACGATAGGAGATCTGGAGAAGCGCAGCCAGCCTCTCTACCCGATCTCCGGCGCCACGTTCTCGCACGTCCTGAACGGCGACGAGTTGCCTACGACCGAGTGGCTGCACATCTTCCTGACGGCGTGCGGCCTGGACCCGGAGCGCACGCTGATCTGGCACCACACGGTGACCCGCATCAAGATCGCCAACCTGCGTCACCGGCACCGGAACACCCCGCTGCCGGTGACGGGCGGCACGAGGCTGGTCAGCATCCCGCACTGGCGGACGCGGGCGTTCTTCGCCGTGATCACCCTGCTGGCGCTGGTCGTCAGCGTCCTGGTGGTGCTGTGAGGCCGAGGCGCCCGACGCGCTAGGAGGGGCGACGCGATCGGGGTGAGGGCCGGGACAGGGCGACGTCCCGGCCCTCACCGCCGCCCCCGGCGACCTCGGCGGCGGTGATGTCGCCGAGCGCGGGGCGCACGGGTCGCGCGGGTCGCGTGGGTCGCGCGGTACGGCGATCACGCCCCCACCGGGTCCGGCGGCTGCGCGGCCAGCTGCGCCACGAGTTCCCGCCACGGTGGGCGCGGGGGCTGTTCGCGGGCGGCCGCCTCCTGGCTGCAGCGGGGGCAGATCGCCTCGCCGTAGAGCGGCCGGAACGCGTGCGGGGCGCCAGGGCCCTCGCAGGTGACCATGGGTACGGGGCCTCTGGGCGGCGGCTCCGGCGGCGGTACGGACGACGCGGCCTCCGGTACGGGCAGCTTGTGGACGAGCCGGTGCCGTAGGAACCCGACCGCCGACGTGACGCCCCCGGCGGGCAGCCCGGACGTCAGCGCGTGCCGCAGCTCGGCGGCGGAGACGCCACGCCGCAGCCACTCGGCCGCCGCGTCCGCGAGGAGGCGCGCTTCCCGTACGCCCAGGAGCAGGTCACGTCTGACGTGGCGGAGCGAGAGCAGCACCCGCTCGGCGAGGGCGAGTTCAGCCGACGGGGGCTCGACGCTGCCCGGAGGCCCGGCGTCCGCCGAACTCTCGCCCACCGGGCGTGGCGCGGCAACCGCCGGAGGCTCGGCACCCGCCGCCCGAGTCGCGGCTTCCGCCGGGGGCGGCTCCTCGGGCGCCCCTTCGCCGCGTTCGACGCGTTCATCGCGTTCGACGCGTTCACCGGGCTCGTCGCGTTCGCCGGTCTCTTCGGGTGGTGGGTGGGGAAGTTTCTTCAATCGTTCTTCGTCTACCGGGTTTGAGCCACCGACATTCCGGGGCCCCGGCACACCGACCGTCGGAATCCGCGCACTCGGCGGTGCCCCGTCCCGCAGGCGGCTCGCCTCCTCACGCGTGAGGGTGACGTTCGACAGGAGCTGGTCCGTCATCCAGCGCCCACGGTTGGTCTGCCACCGCCACTCGTGGAAGAACCCGCACACGATCAGGTGGTCCTTGGCGCGCTGGTACGCCCGGCCCTTGATGCCGAGCCGGGCCGCGTGCTCACTGAGGGGCTTGTCGGCCTCGCTGTCGGGGAGCCCCTCCACGTACAGGAGCAGAATTTTCGCGTCGCTGCCGAGGCGGGGATGCCGTACGACGTCGTGCGAGACCTTGAGAAAGCGCCGGACGGGCGCGATAGCATGCCGAAGCATCTTTGGTGGACCTGGATTCCACTAGTAGGTGAAGGTCCCCGGATTGGTGTTGGCGCACCGCCGGGGACCGCTCCGTTTTTACGGAGCGTAGTGCCACGGTCACGCTACCGCATGGTGAACCATTTCGTACAACAAGTCCGGTTCCACGAACGGAACTTCGTCCGTCGGCCGCGACCTCCACCCCAGCGGCCACGTCAGCCCCTCGAACGCGGGCACCCCCACGAAGGCCACACCCCGCCCCTCCGCCCCCAACGCCGTGACCCCGTCCGGCCAGGCGTACGCGGCGGCGGTCCGCGGCGGCAGCAGGAAGTACATGCTCCGGCCCCCACCGGCCTCCCGGACGATCGGCCCGGCGCGGAAGTCGGTGAACTCCATGAGCCGGTACGCCACGTCCTCACCGAGCAGCCCCACGACCCGTACGGCGTCGAAGTGATCGCCCACCCGGAGGAGGGCATGCCCGGTGGCGGGTACCCAAGAAGGCACCTTGTCAAGTGACTTGCGCAGATTCATGCGCCCAGCTTTACGGCCGGGATCTACTGTGACCAGCGCCACAGGACTTCTGTGTCGGGTTGTGCACTTGGGGAGGTCGGGTGTGAACATCGGGAACATCGGAGGCAATGGCAGCCCCGGAGCCGCGAAGGCATTCGGACGGCTGCTGCGCTTCCACCGCCTGCGGGCCAAGGTGTCGCAGGAGGTGCTGGGCGAACACACCCAGTACTCCAAGTCGCAGGTGGCGATGATCGAGCGCGGGGAGCGCCGCGCCAGGGGCGACTTCGTCCGTATCGCCGACGAGGTGCTCGGTGCACAAGGTGCACTTCTGGAGGTCGCGGAGGAGATGACGGCGAGTGGAATCGCTGCCTGGTTCGAGGACTACCTCGTGGAGGAGGCGAAGGCGGCCGGTATCCACAAGTACGAGAACCACCTGATCCCCGGACTTCTCCAGACCGAGGCGTATGCACGGGCTGTCTTCCGTTGCGCTTGCCCACCCCTAGACGATGAAATCGAAGCCTCGGTAGTGGCCCGGCTCGCTCGGCAAGAGGTGTTCCACCGCAAGCCTGCGCCCCTCGTCAGCTTCGTACTAGAGAAGATCGCCCTCACGCGACCCATCGGCGGTCCTGAGGTCCTCAAGGAAAACCTCCTGCACATTCTCGACATCGGAAAGCTCAGTAACGTCGAGATCCAGGTCATGCCCGAGGACCGGCAGACACATGCCGGGCTCAGCGGTCCATTCGTACTGCTTGAGACAGCCGAGCGTCGCCATCAACTCGTCTACGTCGAAGGGCAGGGCGGCCGATACTTTCTCAGCGAACAGCCGGACGTAGGAGATGTGTTCGCCCGCTATGGCATCCTGCGGGCACAGGCCCTCAACCCCGAAGACTCCGCGACACTCATCGAACAGGTGGCACGAGAGCTATGAGCACCGACCTCAACTGGTTCAAGAGCAGCTACAGCGGCGACCAGGGCGGCAACTGCGTGGAGGTCGCCTTCGCCTGGACCAAGTCTTCGTACAGCAGCGACCAGCAGGGCGACTGCGTCGAGGTCGCCGTCTGCCCCCATACCGTGCACGTCCGGGACTCCAAGGACACCGCCCGGCCCGCCCTCGCCGTCTCCCCCACCGCCTGGTCCGCGTTCGTCCAGCGGCTCGGGCGGTGACCCGGCCGGTACTGGACACCGCCCGACTGTCGCTGCGGCGGCCGGGCGCGGGCGACATCGACGCGATGTTCGCCGTCCACAGTGACCCGGCGACGTGTCTGCACAACCCGTCCGACGCGCTGGCCGACCGCGAGGAGGCCGAGGCGCTGTTCCGGCGCTGGGACGCGCAGTGGGAGCGGCACGGGTACGGGTACTGGGTGGTCCGGCCGCGCGGTGACGGGAACGCCACGCCTCTCGGGTTCTGCGGGGTGAAGCCCATGGAGCTGGCCGGGATGCGGGTGCTGAACCTCTTCTACCGGTTCGCCGCGTCGGCGTGGGGCCAGGGGTACGCGAGCGAGGCCGCGGCGGCGGTCGCCGACTGGACGGGGCGGCACGTGCCCGGCCTGCCGTTGATCGCCCGCGTCCGCCCGGCGAACGTCGCGTCGCGGCGGGTGGCCGTGCGGGCCGGGCTCGTACGGGCAGAACACCTCGACGGAGAGGGGTACGACGGCTTCGACCTGGTCTACGCGGCCCGGCTGCCGTGACGGTCACCGCCCTCCCCGTCAGGGGGACGGTGACCGGTCGACGCTCAGGCGTGGATGGCGTAGTACGGGCTGCACTGGATGACCTTCGATCCCTGAAGCATGCACGCCCGGAGCTGGAGCTTGCGGCCCTCGGCCACGTTCTCGGTCTTCTGGACGCTGTAAGGGGCCTTGTGGCCGGACGTGCTCGCTGAGCGGTAGTACTTCGGTGTTCCGGCGGCGTGCACGACTTCGCCCCTGATGGCGTACCCGTCGCTGTACTGGTCACTGACGTAAAGAGTGTCGCCCTTGTCGATCCACAGGGGCAGCGAGCCCGGGTCGGCCGCCCACTTCACGGCTCCGGCGACGCCGTTCCGCTGGATGAGGATCTCGCCGCTTCCGTCCTTGTGCTTCGTGAAGGAGAAGCTGACGTTGGTGGAAGCGTGGGCGGGCGAGGTGACGGCGACCAGCCCGGTGGCCATGACGGCAGTCGCGGCGGTGGCTGCGGCGACCCGCTTCACACGGCGTCCGGCAGCGGTCCTCTTGAGGCGGCTCAGCATGTGGAACTCGTTCTCCTTACGTCTGCACGGGTGCGGTGCGGCGGAGCAGTCCGTTCCTGCCCCCACACATCCTCCCCAGCCGCGATCCGTTCCGGCTTGACCGCGCGCGCCGGTTCCTTGACCACGCGCGCCGCCCCCGGTGACTACGCGGGACGGCCGTTCTCTTCCAGGAAGGCGAGCAGACGGTCCGAGTAGTCCTGCGGGTGCGTGATGTGCGGGATGTGCCCGGCCCCCTCGAAGGTGTGCGTCCGCGCTCGGGGAAGCGCCTCGGCGAGCCGGGCGACGATGGTGCCGAACCACGGGGGGCTCTCCGTGCCGTGGGTCAGCAGGGCGGGTCCGGTGTAGCCGGAGAGCCGGCCGAGATCGAGGTTCGCCCACGCGGGGTCGGCCTGCTCGTCCAGGTACGTGGGGGCGTTGTCGAGGAACGTCTCGCGTAGCCGGTCCGGCAGGCGGTCCCACATTCCCGGGCCCAAGGCGACCTCCTCCACGAACCGGCGCGCTCCTGCGACGGTCTCACCCGCGCGGAGGAGACCGAGGACGGACTCGATCCGCGCCTCGGCCGCCGCCATCGACGGAAGCAGCTCGGGATCGTCGGACACGACGCCCATGAGCGGAGGCTCGTGCGCGGCGAGCCCTCGGAAGAGCTCGGGGCGCCGGGTCGCCAGACCGAGCACGATCGAGGCGCCGAAGGAGGTGCCCGCGACGTACGCGGGGGCGAGGCCCAGCGTCTCCATCACGCCCGCCAGGTCCTCCTCGTCCTCGGACCGCGAGCCCTGCCCCGGCGGGCGCTCGCTCTCGCTGTGGCCACGCCGGTCGTACACGAGGACGCGGTACCTCGCGGAGAGGGCGGGCAGGATCGAGGCCCAGTTGTGGTGGTCGCCCCAGGAGCCGTGGACCAGGACGAGCGGATCGCCGTCGCCGCTCACCTCGTAACAGAGCTCGACGCCGTTGACCGACGCTCGTGGCATGCCTCGGCTCCCTTCGCTCCGGATCGGGGGGTGCGGTCTTCGTCATGGATCGCCGCGTACCGGCCGCTCCGAGCGTCGAAGCCGGGCACGTCACGCGTTCGGCCCTGCGACTCACCCGGACCGGATCAGACGCGTGCCGTGGGGGTCGGCGTCCGGGTTCAGGACCCGTCGGGGCGGGCCGGTTCGCCCCGGCCGACCGTCAGCGACCAGCGGACATCCGAGGGCGCCTCCACCGAGACGACGCCCTCGCGGTGGGCGCCGGGCACGGCGATCTGCTGGTGCGTGCCGGTGACCTCGCCGGGCGTGCAGGTCACCGGGAAGGCGGTGCCGAGTGGGCGCAGGGTCACCCGGACGGTGCCCGGACCCTCGCAGTCGAGGGAGACGATCAGCGCGTCACCGCGCGTACCGGCCGGGAACTCGAGGGCACGGCTGCCGCTCGTCTGCGGCTGGCTGACGATGACGGTCTCGTTCGGCTCCAGATCGGGCAGGCCCACCGAGGGGGCCGGAGACGGGGGCGGGACGGGCGAGGACGCACGTACCGGCGACGCCGTCGCGAGCGTCTCGGGAGGCTCGGGTGCCGCCGTCGAGCAGCCGGTCATCGTCACGGCCGCAACGACCGCCACAGCCACGATCAGGCCCTGTGCGCGCATGGCTGACCCCCTCCGTTCCCCCGGTGCCCCGTGCCCCGTGCTCCTCGCGCCACCGTGTCACCGCCCCGGCCGCGTCGGCAAGGAGGTGCCCCGTTCTCTGCGGAGAACCTGAGGTTCCGTAACCTGGCCGGCGAGGGCTGGAGGGCACGATGCGGTGGCTGGACGAGACGGACTTCGGGTACTACGCCGTATGCCCTGAGCCGTACCTGAAGGACTGGGACGGCACAGAGGCGGACGCCGTGGCGGGCGAGTACGTCGGCAGGATCACGCTGCCGGGCGCCGTCGGCGGCGACGTGCTCACGCTGGGCGGCGAGCCGCTCCCCGTCGCGTACCACGCGCCCACGATGACCTTCGTACGGTGGATCGCCGCCGACGACGACCGGGGCCTGGAGGACGCGGTGGAGCGGGCCGCGCGCACCGCGGGCTGGCAGGACGCGGGCGTCGAGGTCACGCTCGGCGGCCGCTACGTGGTGCTGGACTCGGCGGCGCGCGGCGACGAGGTGGGCGAGGCGGACGTCCTCCGGCTGAACGTCCAACCGGGCCGCTACCGGGTCGGCTCGCTCGTCATCACTCCGGCCGAGGACACCGAGTTCATGCTGGAGCGCCTGACCCGGCTTTGACCACCACCGCCGGGGCCCCGACGCGGCCGGAGGCGCCATGTCCGTCGACCGCCTCGGAGAGCAAGCCCCGGCCGCACCACGCGGGTGCGGGTGGGGCCGGGGCCCGGCCGGTCGAGCTGGTCAAGCCACCCGGCTGCGGTGCCAGGTGGCGAGGACGGCCTGAACGGCGCTGGAGACCTGCCTCTGCTGGTCGGTGTCGGCCCAGACGTGGGCGTCGTGTTCGGTGAGCTTCACCGGTCCCTCGGTGACGGTGGCGGTGAAATTGAACTGGCGGGTGGCCCGCCCGGAACCGGAGCGGTAGTCGAAGTGTCCGAGGTAGTCGCCGACGGTCTCGACGGTCAGCCCGGTCTCCTCGGCGACCTCGCGCCGCAGGGCTTCGATCAGGGTCTCGCCCTCGTCCACGCCACCGGAAGGCAGCTCCCACAGGCCGCCGAGGTAGTCGTCGGCCGGCCGGTGCAGCAGGAGCACCTCGCCGTCCGGCCCGGCGATGACGGCGCCGACGACAGTCTTGTCGACACCGTCGCGCTCGGCAGCGTGGGCGAGGTCTTCCAGAAGCGCGGTGGTGGCGGGCGACGAGCTCACAGGAGGTCCTTGTGGTGGTCGGCGACTTTGGTGATGGCCGTGGTGTAGGCGTCGGCGAGGTGGATGTCGGCCTCGCGGTGCCACACCGGCAGCTTGAGCACAGTGGCGTACACGGCCTCGGCTGCCGGGAACTCGCCGACCGCGTGACCGCGGTGGCCAGCGTAGCGAGGCAGGAGGTCCCCGGGGCGCTGGAACAGCGGATGGGTGCTCAGCGGGCACGTCGAGCCCGGCTGGTCGGCCTCGGTGGCTCCTTCGGCGTACACCGCGTCGAGGAACCGCTGGAGCGGCAGCCCGCCGAAGACCGCCGGTTCATACCGCAGCGGCAGCGCGTACCACGACGCCCCCGCCCCAGGGGGCACGTGCGGAGCACGGATTCCCGGCACCCCGTCCAGCGCGGCGCACATACGAGCCGCGATCGCCCGTCGCCCGGCGAGATAGTCGTCCAGGCGGGGGAGCTGGGCGTGGGCGCGGCCCCTTCGGAGGGTGCGTCCGCAGTCGGGGAAGCGCCCCGGAGAGCCGGGCGACGTCGGACCTCCGGAACCGCGCTCCGGAGCCGTCCCCCGTCAGCTCGAAGCCCGTCCGAGGTGGACGAACCCCGGCGACATCGTTTTCACTCGGGGTTCCCGCACCGAAACTGCTCACGCCCGTGACCACGGTTCAGAAACATGCCGTCAACGTGTCCACGACGGATCTGCGAAACACCTCTTCGTCCGGGGTGACCACGGTGACCATCCACAGCTGTGAGCCGGCCACCGTGATCTCGTACGGCTCATAGCCGCTACTGGTGCGGACGTAGGGGTCTTCGAGGGCTACGGCCTTCAGGGTCCGCCATTCCGCTGGCTTGTACATGAGGGCGAAGGGCCCCTCTCCCCGGGCGTCGAGCGCGTAACCGGACTCGTCCCAGTGCCTCAGCATCTCCTCGTCGCGTGCCACGAGCACGTGGTCCGTGGACTCCGCCCATGTCATCGCCCCGGGAGCCCACGGCAGGAACTCGCCGGAGCCCTCGCTGTCCGTCGCGATCCGTGGCTGTGGCCACCGCGCGGACCACCGGTCGAAGAACCGCTCGATCGCCGGAGCGACGGGACCGTGAGCCACGAGAACGGAGTCATATCCTGTGATCATGAATCCTTCCATGCAGAAGTGGGGCCGAAGTACCTGACCTTGGCGCGGTCCACCGTAGCCCCGCCCGGAATGGTGAAGATGAAATCTCCTCGGTTGCCCCGGAGTTCCTTGAGCACATTCCTGGGAACCTGAAGCTCCATCACGTACTGCGATTTCGCCTTGGTGATCCCCAGCTTCTTGAAGGCGTTGGGAGAGGTGAGGTCCGCCGGGCTGCGGGTGGTGAAGAACGGCCCCGGACCGTTCTTGGACCTTCCGGGCTTGATGTAGTACGGCTTGCACGCACTGATGGCCTTGTATCCGTCCCTGTCGGTGTAGTGGTACACCGTGACCAGGCGGTCGTCAGCGAGAAGCGAGGCCGCAGCCGTGCCGGTGTAGTACGCGCGGCTGCCGTCCGCACCGTGCTCCCGCGTGGAACCGCTCTGGCTGTAGCCGCCGGGTGGGCGGCACTTCGCGGCGTCGCGTTCCCGCTCCGCACGGTCGACGAGTTTCTGCACCTCCACCGCGGCCAGGGCCCTGGCGTCGATCAGGGTGTTGGCGCGAAGTGGGATGGAGTAGCGGACGGTGCAGCCGCAAGCGCGGGCGTCCGCCTGGGCCTGGGCCTTGTAGCGAGCCGCGACCGAGGAGTACAGCGGTCCCGCTCCCGGGTTCGAGCACTTCAGCGTGCCCGAGACCTTGGTGCCCCGGACCGGGAAGACGCGCTGCGGACTGGTGCACCGCCCAGCGGGCTTGCCGTCGATGGTGAAGGTCGCGCTCAGCACGGCGGTGACCTCGCCCTTGGTGACGCGTTCCCGCCGGGCGATGGACGACACCGCGCCGGTGAAGTTCTGGGTGGCGGTGCAGCCCGAGGGACCGCAGTTCATCCCGCCCGCGCCGTCCAGAGTGAAGGTGACGCCTCTGTCGGTCGCGTCCTTGAGCTGGTCCGCGTACGCGACCAGAGTGTCGAGCATCTTGTCGGCGGCGTCGGCGAGGACCGGGGTCAGGTCCATTCCCTCGCCGTCGCCGGACGCCAGCGGACCGGTGGTCACCCTGCGCGGGGCCGCCGGAACCTCCCCGTTCTCAAGCCGGTCCCTCATGTCGGAGAGGCTTTCGCGGAGGTCGTAGCCTTCCAGCCGCAGCACCCGGTGCGGCTTCCGCTTCGTCACCAGCAGGCGACCGGCCGACGTGTCGATGCCGAGGGCCGGCGTTCCGTTCACACTCAGCTGCTGCCGCCCCGACGTGCTCGACGTCTGCGACCCGTTGCCCGCCGGCGGCGACTTCTCCAGGTCGTCCAGGGCCTTGGCCAGTACGGCCGCGAGTTTCGAGGGGGCGATGGTGCGGGCCAGTGCCTCGTCCAGCAGCTCGGAGCCGTCGTCCAGCCCCACGGTCCACTCGCTGGGCGACGCCTTCGCACCCGCCGCCACGTCCTCCCTGGGGGCGGGGTCGACCTGCCACCGCGTGAACGTCTTGCCGCCGATGCGCAGCACGTCCCGGCCGTTGTCGTTCCGCCCGGAGGAGGTGGCACCGAACTGGCTGCCGCCAGCGGTGACGGTGATCTCGTTCTCAGTGATACCGAAGGCCGAGGTGTCCTTGTAGCGCAGCCCCGGGGCCACGGCCAGATCATCGACGGCTTCCCGGAACGGCTTGAGGTTCTGCTGGGCAGCCTGCTTCTCCGCCCGAGCCTCGTCGGACCCGGAGGACGTCAGCGACAGGAGGCCGGCGACCAGTGCCACCACGACGACACCGGTCCCGGCGATCAGCGACATCCGTTGACGTCCGGTCAGTGCCTGGAGTCGTAACATCCACGGACTGCGGCTCGGTCCACCGGCAGGCACCGGTGGAGCAGGGGGAGACGTGGGCGGGCCGGCGGGCATCGGCGGCGCAGGGGGAGACGGCGGTGGGCCGGCGGGCATCGGTGGAACGGCGTGAGCCGGGAGCGTGGCGGGCCCGTCCGGGCTAGCGGCGGATGAACGGGGGGCCTCGTCCGCCGAAGGGCCTCGCGGGGACGGTGGCTGTTCGTCGCTCGGATTCGGCTCAGTCATGACTCCATCTCGTACACAGCGAGACGTGCCGTCACAAGGGCGGGAACTCGACACCGGAGACCGGCTCCGAGGCGCTGGAGCTTTCCGCGCGGGTACGGAGAACGCGGTGCGCCGCCGAGGCCGAGAAGCCGTACGTCACCTGGTTTCCGGGCTGCTGGTCTCCGGCCGCACCACCAGCGCTGACGGTGACGGTGACGGTGACGGTCAGACGCGGTCGGCGGGGTGCGCGGCGCGGGCGTCGGCGGTGGTGGCGCGGCGGCGCCTCCTGGCGTGGGCGCGGCCCCGGACGAGCTCGATCACGATCGGGACCAGCGACAGCAGCACGATCAGCACCAGGATCGCTTCGATGTTGTTCTTGATGACGTCGATCTGGCCGAGGAAGTACCCGGCGATCGTGACGCCCGCGCCCCACAGCATGCCGCCGACGACGTTGTACGTGAGGAACGTGGCGTAGCGCATCCGTCCGGCGCCCGCGACGATCGGGGCGAACGTCCGCACGATGGGCACGAACCGGGCCAGGACGATGGCCTTCGCCCCGTACTTCTCCATGAACCCGTGCGCCTTGTCGAGGTTCTCGCGCTTGAGCAGCCGGGAGTTCGGGCGGTTGAAGATCCGGGGGCCGAAGAACCGGCCGACCGTGTACCCGACCTGGTCGCCCAGGACCGCCGCTACCACGATCAGCGTGCACACCAGCCACAGCGGCTGGGTGAGGTAGCTGCCCTCGGCGACGAGCAGCCCGGCCGTGAAGAGGAGCGAGTCGCCCGGCAGGAAGGCGAAGAGACCGGACTCGGCGAAGACGATGAGCAGGATGCCGATCAGGCCGTACGTGCTGATCAGGTGGTCGGGCGACAGCCAGTCGGGGCCGAGGGCGAGGGTCGTCGTCACAGGCCGCGCTCCGTTTGCTCGGGTTTGCGCCGGTTTGGTACTGCCCGTTCCACGCTATCAACGCCCGGACCCGCAGCGCCGGTCCCGCCCTGGCGAGTCCGCGCCACGGGCGTGTCGACGTCACGCTGAGTACCGTTGAAGTGCGCGGCCGCACCGGGGACGGGGCGGCGGGGAGGAGCGCCACCATGACCGTCGTAGCGAACGACAGGACCTGTATGGCCGACGACAGCGACGAGCGCACCCTGGACGAGATGTTCGAGGCGCTTGAGCGGATGGGCGTCCCCGAGGGATACAAGGCCGAGATCGTCGGGGGTCACATCTTCATGTCGCCGCAGCGGGACACCCGCTGGGACATCATCGCGGACATCTACGACCAGCTCAGGACCGCGTACCCCCGGAAGCGGGTGAAGTCCGACGTCCGGATCGACTACCCCGGTCACCTCAACGGCTTCGCGACCGACGTGACGCTGCTGGCCGAGGACGCCGTCAAGAACGAGAAGGGGCAGTGGCGCTGCGAGGACGTGCTGTTCGTCGCCGAGGTCGTCTCGCGCAGCACCGGTATGAACGACTACGGACCGAAGAAGGCCGCCTACGCGGCCGCCGGGGTCCCGGTCTACCTGATCGTCGACCCGTACACCGGCAAGTGGGTCGTGCACGGTCAGCCGAAGGACGGCGAGTACGCGTTCGAGGCACGATCGGTGTTCGGCGAGCCGGTCGATCTCACCGGCACCCCCGTCGGGCTCACCCTCGGCACCGGGGACTTCCCCCGGGACTGAGCAGCCGCGCGGGGGCGTCGCGTCACCGCGCGCCGCCGCGCCCGTCGTGCGCCCTTGCTTGGAGCGCGCTCCAAGGCGTTGTCTTTACGTTCATGAAGTACACGCAGCTCGGACGCACCGGACTCAAGGTCAGCCGACTCGTCCTCGGCACGATGAACTTCGGGCCCCAGACCGATGAGGCCGGCAGCCACGCCATCATGAACGCGGCGCTCGACGCCGGTATCAATTTCTTCGACACCGCCAACGTGTACGGCTGGGGCGAGAACAAGGGACGCACCGAGGAGATCATCGGATCCTGGTTCGCGCGCGGCGCCGACCGGCGCGACAAGGTCGTTCTCGCCACCAAGGTGTACGGGTCGATGGCCCCCGACGGGGAGGTCTGGCCGAACCACGACCGGCTGTCGGCCGTGAACATCCGGCGGGCCGTCGAGGCGAGCCTGCGGCGGCTGAACACCGATTACATCGACCTCTACCAGTTCCACCACATCGACCGCCGCACCCCGTTCGAGGAGATCTGGCAGGCGATCGACGTACTGATCCAGCAGGGCAAGATCCTTTACGCGGGTTCCAGCAACTTCCCCGGCTACAAGATCGCCCAGGCCAACGAGACCGCCGCGCGGCGCGGCGGCATGGGCCTCGTCAGCGAACAGTGCCTCTACAACCTCGCCGAGCGCCGCGCCGAAATGGAGGTCATCCCGGCCGCCCAGGACTACGGGCTCGGCGTGATCCCCTGGTCGCCGCTGCACGGCGGGCTCCTCGGCGGTGTCATCCGCAAGGAGCGGGAGGGCGGCACCGCGCGGTCGCAGT
The DNA here is from genome assembly GCF_043204435.1 of Streptomyces sp. NPDC047886. Classification (NCBI taxonomy): domain Bacteria; kingdom Bacillati; phylum Actinomycetota; class Actinomycetes; order Kitasatosporales; family Streptomycetaceae; genus Streptomyces; species Streptomyces sp. NPDC047886. The sequence goes on along the minus strand of NZ_JBIDCF010000010.1, from coordinate 182,183 downwards.
CCGGCCGGTCGGCGGACGCGCTCGCCAATACCGAGGTCCGGGCACAGGTCCAGGCGTACGAGGACCTGCTGGAGAAGCACGGGCTCCAGCCCGGCGAGGTGGCCCTCGCCTGGCTGCTCACCCGGCCGGGGGTGACCGGGCCGATCGTCGGGCCGCGCACCGCCGAGCAGCTCGACTCCGCGCTGCGGGCCGTGGAGCTGGAGCTGTCCGCCGAGGTGCTGGCCGAGCTGGACGCGATCTTCCCGGGTCCGGGGCCGTCGCCGGAGGCGTTCGCCTGGTAGCGCCGCGGGACCCGTAGGAGTCCAACGGGACCAACGGGACCAACAGGAACAACGGGGGGCCACGGGGGGTGGTGGCCGCGCTCGGTCAGCCGGGTGCGGCCACCTCGGCGCCACCACGGCGTCGCTACGACCGCGTCACGGGGCGCCCGCCACGGCCGGACCACGGGGGCGGCCGCTACGGCCGGACCACGGGAGCGCCCGCTACGGCCGGACCACGGGAGCGGCCGCCACGGCCGGACCACGGGGCGCCCGCCACGGCGGCGGCCGGTGCGGCGCGGGCGGTCAGCCGAGTGCCGCCGCCAAGGCGATGATGGCGAACATCAGTACAAGCACACCGGCCATGATCCGGTTTCGGGTCTTCGGGTCCACGCTTCGAGGTTAGCTCCCCCGGCCCAGCGGCCAGGAACCGACCGTCTCGTACCGGGGCTGGTCGCCCGGCACACCGCGCGTCGGCAGGTTGCTGCGCACGAGAACCAGGTCCGCGACCTCCCAGCGGGCACCCTCGAAGCCCGCCAGCTCCGCGACGTACGGGCGCAGATCCGTGTCCACACGGCTGCGCGCCACCGTCAGGTGCGCCTGGTAGCGGCGGTGCTCGTCCATCGGGATGCCCGAGCGCCGGGCCGCCGCGTCCGCCCGCTCGGCCAGCAGCCGCATCTCGTCCAGGCCGCCCGCCGCGCCCACCCACAGGGCCCGGCGGCCGAACCGCCCGCCCCCGTGGAGGCGCAGCGGGAACGGCGCGGTGCGGTGCGCGGCACGCGCCAGCCGGGTGCCGAGCTCCGGCAGCAGCGCCTCGTCCACCTCGCCCATGAACGCGAGCGTGAAGTGCCAGCCAGGCCGGCCGGTCCACCGGAGCCCGTCGGCGCCGGGGAGCGCCCGCAACCGGTCGACGACGCCTCCCAGTTCCTCGACCGCCACGCGCGGTGGCAGCACGGCAGCGAAAAGCCTCATGGCGCGAATCTACGCCGCCGGGGCGAGCGCCCGCTCGGACTCGCGACCCGGCTCCCGTACGGGCCCGGGATCTGGCTTCCGCGCGGCCGGCGGGCGCTGTTCGCGAGGCACGAACCGTACCCGCGGGTGGCCGTGCCGCAGCTGGATCCGCGGCCGCACGCCGCCCACCCGGGCCAGCACCACGCCGATGACGACGGCCGCCGCCAGCGAGACGGCACCGCCCGTGGCGAAGCCGGCCCGCGCCCCGTACGTGTCGGAGATCCAGCCCAGCAGGGGCGCGCCCAGCGGCGTACCGCCCACGAACACCATCATGTACAGGCTCATCACCCGCCCCCGCATCACCGGGTCGGTCGCCAGCTGGACGAACGAGTTCGCCGTCACGTTCACGGTCAGGCCGACCATGCCGATCGGGACGAGGAGCAGCGCGAAGAGCCAGAAGGACGGCGACAGCGCCGCGGCGATCTCCAGGACGCCGAACACCGCCGCCGCACCGACCAGCATCCGCAGCCGCGACGTACCGCGCCGGGCGGACAGCAGCGCACCCGCCAGCGAACCGACGGCCATCAGGGTGTTGAGGAAGCCGTACGTCCCCGCGCCGACGTGGAAGATCCCGTCCGAGAACGCCGTCAGCCAGATCGGGAAGTTGAAGCCGAACGTGCCGATGAAGCCCACCAGCGCGATGGGCCAGATCAGCTCGGGCCGCCCGGCGACGTACCGCAGGCCCTCGCGCAACTGCCCCTTGCCGCGCGGGGCGCGCGCCGCCTTGTGCAGTTCGGCGGGGCGCATCAGCAGCAGCGCGGTGAGCGGGGCGAAGAAGGACAGGCCGTTGACAAGGAAGGCCCAGCCGCTGCCGATCGAGGCGATCAGCAGGCCCGCGACGGCGGGGCCGACGAGCCGCGCCGACTGGAAGTTCGCCGAGTTCAGACTGACCGCGTTGCGCAGCCGGTCGGGGCCGACCATCTCGGAGACGAAGGTCTGCCGGGCCGGGTTGTCCACGACCGTGACCATGCCGAGCAGGAACGCGACCAGGTAGACGTGCCAGACCTGGACGTGACCGGAGAGCGTGAGCACGGCGAGGGCGAGACCGCACAGGCCGAGCGCGCCCTGGCTGAGCACCAGCAGGCGCCGCTTCGGGTAGCGGTCGGCGATCACTCCGCCGTACAGGCCGAACAGCAGCATCGGCAGGAACTGCAGGGCCGTGGTGACACCCACGGCGGCGGCGGAACCGGTGAGGCTGAGGACCAGCCAGTCCTGCGTGATCCGGGCCATCCAGGTGCCCGTGTTGGAGACGATCGCCCCGGTGAAGAAGAGCCGGTAGTTGCGCACCCCCAACGAGGAGAACGTCCCCTTCCGGGACGCCTCGGGCACGCCGGGCGTACGGGGGGCGGCGGGGGTACGGGGGGCGCCGGGCGCGGCGGACGGGCGGGGGGCGCCGGGGGTGCGGGTGGTCGCGGCGGATCGGGTGGGCGCGGGGGCCTCGGCGATCACTTCGGGCGCCGAGCCGGGGCTGGTGGGTGGCGCGGGGACCTCGGCGGTCACTCCGGGCGCCGGGCCGGGGGTGGCGGGTAGCGCGGGCGCCGCGCCGGGGGTGTGGGGCGGGCGGGCGGCTGGGCGCGTCCTGGCGGGCGCGGCTGGTGGGTGGGCGGGGTCGGTGCGGTTGTGTCCGGGGGCGGAGTCTGCTCCGGGTCCCGTACTCAAAAGGGTTCGCCTCCTCGGCTCGGTCCTATAGATGCGCGAGCTTCTCCAGGACGGGGGCGGCGGCGCGCAGCTTGGCCCACTCGTCCTCGTCCAGGCCCTCGGCGAGCGTCGCCAGCCAGGCGTTCCGCTTGCGGCGGGACTCCTCGAGCATGGCCTCGGCCCGCTCGGTCTGGCTGACCACCTTCTGTCGGCGGTCGTCGGGGTGCGGCTCCAGCCGGACCAGTCCCTTGGCTTCGAGCAGCGCGACGATACGGGTCATCGACGGCGGCTGGACGTGCTCCTTGCGGGCCAGCTCGCCGGGGGTGGCGGAGCCGCAGCGGGCCAGGGTGCCGAGTACCGACATCTCGGTCGGGCTCAGCGACTCGTCGACGCGCTGGTGCTTCAGGCGCCGGGACAGCCGCATGACGGCGGAGCGGAGCGCGTTCACAGCGGCGGCGTCCACCGGGTCGTCGCCTCGGGACAGATCAGGCATGTTCCTTAGCGTAACTCATTACCCAAGCTAAAGACCAATGGTTTCCGGCCTGCCCACCCCTGTCACCCGAAGGAGTGAGAGTCAGCCGAAAAGCGACGCATGGGTGCGCGGCGAAGGGCAACCCTGTCCGCCATGGGATCGACAGTGCTCAGCCTGCGGATAGACGGAGAGCTGCTCGACCGGGTCCGGCAGCACGCGGCGAGAAGCGGAATGAGCGTCCAGGACTATGTGGTCCGGACGCTCATTCGCGATGACTTCGACGAACGCTTCGAAGCGGCGGTCGACGAAACGGAGAGGTTCTACGGGCCGGCCCGGCCGGCCCGCACGACCCGGGAGATCACACCCCAGGGGATCACCAGCCAGGGGATCCCGACCCCGGGGATCACCACCCCGGGGATCACGACCCCGGGGATCACGACCCCGGGGATCACGTAAGGCCGAGCGCCGGCATCGCGTAGGAGAAGACGAACACGGCCGACACGACGTACATCGCCGCCGGGACCTCCCGGCCCCGGCCGGTCGCCAGCCGCAGCACGCTGAACGCGATGAAGCCGATGCCGATGCCGTTGGTGATCGAGTACGTGAACGGCATCATCACCATCGCCAGGAACGCCGGCACCGCGATGGTGAAGTCGCTCCAGTCGATGTCCTTGACCGACCCGGCGAGGATCAGGAACCCGACCGCCAGCAGCGCGGGCGTGGCCGCCTGCGACGGGACCATCGTGGCGAGCGGCGTGAGGAACAGCGCGACCGAGAACAGGCCGCCCGTGACCACCGACGCCAGGCCCGTACGGGCACCCTCGCCGACGCCCGCCGTGGACTCCACGAAACAGGTGGTCGCCGATGACGAGGTGGCGCCACCGGCGGCGACCGCGAAGCCGTCCACGAGCAGGACCTTGTTGATGCCGGGGAAGTTGCCGTCCTTGTCCATCAGCTTCGCCTCGTCGCCGACGCCGAGGATCGTGCCCATGGCGTCGAAGAAGCAGGAGAGCAGCACGGTGAAGACGAAGAGGGAGCCGGTGAGCACACCGACCTTCTCGAAGCCGCCGAACGGGCTGACCTCCATGAACAGCCCGAAGTCGGGGCTGGCGACCGGGTTGCCCGGCCAGGTCGGCGTGGTCAGGCCCCAGGACGGGACGGTGGCGACCGCGTTGACGACCATCGCGACGATCGTCATGACGACGATCGAGATGAGGATCGCGCCCGGCACCTTGCGGATGATCAGCGCGAGCGTGAGCAGCGTGCCGACGGCGAAGATCAGGACCGGCCAGCCGGAGAGGTGGCCGTCCGCGCCGAGCTGCAGCGGGACGGTGGTGTGGGCGGCGTCCGGGATACGGGAGACGAAGCCGGAGTCGACCAGGCCGATCAGCATGATGAACAGGCCGATACCGATGGCGATGCCCTTGCGCAGGCCCAGCGGCACGGCGTTCATGACGCGTTCGCGCAGGCCCGTGGCGACCAGCAGCATCACGATGAAACCGGCGATGACGACCATGCCCATCGCGTCGGCCCAGGACATGCGGGGCGCGAGCTGGAGGGCGACCACGGTATTGACGCCGAGCCCGGCGGCCAGGGCGATCGGGACGTTGCCGATGACGCCCATGAGGAGCGTCGTGAACGCCGCCGACAGCACGGTGGCGGTGACCAGCTCGCCGCCGTCGAGCTGGTGCCCGTACATGTCCTTCGCGCTGCCGAGAATGATCGGGTTCAGCACGATGATGTAGGCCATCGCGAAGAAGGTCGCGAAACCGCCGCGCACCTCGCGCGCGACGGTGGAGCCGCGCTCCGAGATCTTGAAGAACCGGTCCAGGGCGCTGCTGCTGGCCGGCTGCGGCGGGACGACCGGCGGAGCGGTGACCGAGGAGGGCATGCGAAACCTCATGGTGCGGGGGGGCGGGAGCGGGGGGTGCAGGTGATCGTTTTTATGCGTTCGCACTAACAGAACCGGTCACCGACAAACCGTTTCAGTATGAATACATAAGTCGAAGATCACCATCTCCGCGCGTAGACCCATGAGGCTCTTGTGCCGTACGGGGCGGACGGGTACGCCGGAGCGCCCCCATACACTGAGCGCATGGCGAAGTGGACCCCCAAGCACGAGGCGCCCGAGCCCCTGGAGGGGCCCGTCGTCGGCACCGTCACCGGCGGCACGATCCTCTGGTTCGTCCTGTTCCTCGCGCAGGTCCCGTTCTACGGCTGGTTCGCCGACCGCGACCTCACCTGGTGGGTGTGGACCTGCCTCGCGGGCGGCGGCCTCGGACTCATCGGCATCTGGTACGTCAGGAAGCGCGACGCCGCCATCAAGCGCGACGCCGCCGACCGGGCGGCCGACGCCGCGCACCGGACCGGCCCGGCGGACGGGGCGGCTCCCCCGTCCCCGTAGCCCGCCCGCCCGCACGTACGGCTACAGGACCACCCGTGTCCTACCCCGGTCGGATCTTCTCGCCGCTCGGCGGGTGAACGCCCGGTTCCGGCCGTACCGTCGGAACCATGACGCAGCGGGCGAGGATGGAGACCAGGGTGGAAGCCGGAGGCGGGTCATCGGGACCGCCCGGATCCGCCGTACGGCACAGACCAGGCGGGCTGACCGCCGCCGAGGTCGCCGAGCGGGTCGCGCGGGGAGAGGTCAACGACGTACCCGTACGGTCGTCCCGGTCGGCCGTCGACATCGTCCGGGGCAACGTCTTCACCCGCTTCAACGCCATCATCGGCGTGCTCTGGGTGATCATGCTGATCGTCGCGCCGATCCAGGACAGCCTGTTCGGGTTCGTCATCATCGCCAACACCGGCATCGGCATCATCCAGGAGCTGCGCGCCAAGAAGACCCTCGACGGGCTCGCCGTCATCGGCGAGGCCAAACCGACCGTACGGCGCGACGGCGTCCCGGCCGAGGTGTCGACCGCCGAGATCGTGCTCGGCGACCTCATCGAACTCGGTCCGGGCGACAAGGTCGTCGTGGACGGCGAGGTCGCCGAGGCCGACAACCTGGAGATCGACGAGTCGCTGCTCACCGGTGAGGCGGACCCGGTGCTGAAGAAGCCCGGCGACACCGTCATGTCCGGCAGCTTCGTCGTCGCGGGCGGCGGCGCCTTCACCGCCACCAAGGTCGGCCGCGAAGCCTACGCCGCACAGCTCGCCGAGGAGGCGTCCCGGTTCACGCTGGTCCACTCCGAACTGCGGTCCGGGATCTCGACCATCCTCAAGTACGTGACGTGGATGATGATCCCCACCGCGATCGGGCTCATCCTCACCCAGCTCGTCGTCAAGGACACCAACTTCAAGGACTCCATCGCCCGCACCGTCGCCGGGATCGTGCCCATGATCCCCGAGGGTCTCGTGCTGCTGACGTCCGTGGCCTTCGCCATCGGGGTCATCCGGCTCGGCCGCAAACAGTGCCTCGTCCAGGAGCTGCCCGCCATCGAAGGGCTCGCCCGCGTCGACGTGGTCTGCCTCGACAAGACCGGCACCCTCACCGAGGGCGGCATGGACGTCACCGAGCTGCGCCCCCTCAACGGCTCCGACGAGGCGTACGTACGCAAGGTGCTCGGCGCGTTCGGCGAATCCGAGCCCCGGCCCAACGCCTCCCTCCAGGCCATCATCGACGCCTACCCCGACAGCGACGACTGGCGGTGCACCGAGTCCCTGCCGTTCTCCTCCGCCCGCAAGTACAGCGGCGCCGCCTTCAGCGAGGGCGACGGCCAGACCAGCGCTTGGCTGCTCGGCGCACCCGACGTGCTGCTCCCGGACGGCGACCCCGTGCTCACCGAGATCGAGGACCTCAACCAGCAGGGGCTGCGCGTCCTGCTGCTGGCGCGGGCCGCCGGCGAACTGGACGGGCCGGGCGCCGCCGACGGGGCCCACGCGTCCGCCCTGGTCGTCCTGGAGCAGCGGCTGCGCCCCGACGCCGCCGACACGCTCACCTACTTCGCCGACCAGAACGTCGACGCGAAGGTCATCTCCGGTGACAACGCCGTCTCCGTCGGCGCCGTCGCCGCCAAACTCGGTCTGGCCGGCGCCGACCACACCGTCGACGCCCGCAAGCTGCCGCGCGACACGGAGGAGATGGCCGGCGCCCTGGAGGACGGGGTCGTCTTCGGGCGGGTCACCCCGCAGCAGAAACGGGACATGGTCGGCGCCCTCCAGTCCCGGGGGCACACCGTCGCCATGACCGGCGACGGCGTCAACGACGTCCTCGCCCTCAAGGACGCCGACATCGGCGTCGCGATGGGCTCCGGCTCCGAGGCCACCCGGGCCGTCGCCCAGATCGTGCTGCTCAACAACAGCTTCGCCACGCTGCCGTCGGTCGTCGCCGAGGGCCGCCGGGTCATCGGCAACATCACCCGGGTCGCCACCCTGTTCCTGACGAAGACCGTCTACTCGGTGCTGCTGGCCATCCTGGTCGTCTGCTTCCAGGTGGAGTACCCGTTCCTGCCCCGGCACTTCACCCTCGTGTCGACACTGACCATCGGCGTGCCCGCGTTCTTCCTGGCGCTCGCCCCCAACAAGGAGCGGGCCCAGCCCCACTTCGTCCGCCGGGTCATGCGGTACGCCATCCCGGCGGGCCTCATCTCCGCGACGGCGACCTTCGTCACGTACACCCTCGCCCGCGCCCACTACAGCGGGCCGGGCGCGCTGGACGCCGAGACCAGCGCGGCGACGCTGACGCTGTTCCTGGTGTCGATGTGGGTGCTGGCGATCATCGCCCGCCCCTACACCTGGTGGCGGATCGGGCTCGTCGCGGTGATGGGCCTGACGTTCCTGACCGTGCTCGTCGTGCCCTGGCTCCAGGACTTCTTCGCGCTGAAGCTGGTGGGCACGACGATGCCGTGGGCGGCCGTCGGCATGGCGGCGGCGGGGGCGGTGCTGCTGGAGTTCGCCTGGCGGTGGGTGGGGCGCAGGTTCCCCGCCTGACCGCGCCCCGCGGCACGCCCCCTCGGGGTCACCCCCGGGGTCAGTCGAACCAGCGGTCCCTTGCCAGCTCCGCCGTCCGCGACGGGTCCTCCAGGAGCGCCGCCACCTCGAACCGGCGCGGCCACTGGCCCGCCGCCCAGGCGAGGCCCGCCGCCACACCCTCCAGCGTGGCCGCGTGCACCGTGCCGTCCGGGGTGCGGCGCCAGTCCAGCTCGACGCCCCCGGCGCGCAGCTCCTCGTGCTCGACGTACGCGTCGGGGGTGCCGGGGCCGAGCAGGGCGTGCACGGACTCGGGCACCTCGTGCTCCTCGCCGTCCGACGTGACGTCCGCGTCGACCTCCTCGCTGAGCCGCCGCACCTGGAACAGCTCCGCCAGATCGGCGGCGCGGGCCGGGGCGACCGGGAGCAGGGGGAGGCCATCGGCGAGCGGCAGCAGGTCGGGGGCGTCGGCGACGACGGCCTCGTGGGCGGCGACCACCTCGACGCGCCCGTCGACCACCGCGCGCAGCTCGTCAGGGAGCGTGACCTGCTCCGGGTCGAGGTCGGCCATCGCGGTGTAGAGGGCGTGCAGCTGGGCGCCGGTCACGTCCCGGTCCGGGTCCGCGAGCCGCCCCAGCAGCTCGGCGGCGCCGCCCGGCTCGTCCAGCAGGGCCGCCACCGAGGTACGCACCCCGAGGGCGTGCAGGACCTGGGTGTCGGCGAAGCCGGTGGTGTCCGCCGGGTCGTACAGGCCCTCAAGGAGCGGGTCGGCGCCCGCCGCCCGCAGCCCGGCCGGGCGGCGCCCGTCGAGCACGGGGTGGTCGCGCAGCCACCAGGCGGTGTAGGAGCGCACCGTCTCGGTGGTGCCGTCGGGCAGCAGGATCCGCACCGGCTGGGTGAGCGCGTCCCGCAGCGGCGGCCGGGACAGCAGGGCGAGCGCCCGCGGCCAGGCGTCGTCGTCGACCAGGTCCAGGTCCCGCACGGCGACGATCTCCGTCGCGACCGGCGGGACCGGTGTGTCGGGCAGCCGGTCCAGGACGTCCTCGCACCACACGTCGACGGCGTCGAGCAGCCCCGCGTCGTCCGGCTCGGCGAAGTCGCCGTCGCGCGGCTCCAGTTCGTCCGGGTCGAGGACGACGTCGGTGGCCCGTACGAGAGCGAAGTCCGCGAGCACCCCGCAGGCGGCCAGCGGCTGTTCGCCCCAGCGCTCGGCGAGCTCCGCGTCGCACTGGGCGAGTTCGCCCTCGCGCATGACGGCCGCGAAGGGGCTGCCCGGCAGGACGAGCTCCCCGGCGGGCGCGAGCTCGCCGTCCTCGTCGGGCAGGGCGAGCGCGCCGAGCCACGGCTCGTCGCCCGGCTCCAGCGCGGCGTCCCTGACGAGCGTGAGCACGGTCTCCACCAGCTCGTCGGCGTCCGGGGCGTCGTCCCACAGGTCGTCCGCGTCCAGGGACGCCGCGACGGCGGCCCGGACCTGCGGGGTGGTGAGCACCGCGCGCGGGGTCGCGGGCAGCGCGCCCAGCTTCTCCAGGAGCGGGTGCGCGGCGTCGGGGTGGGCCACCTTCAGCCCGAACCGGGTCAGGTCGGCGGGCGTGTCCGCCAGCGGCAGGAGCACCTGCCGGGGCCCGATCGCGGTACGGCCGCCGACGAGCGGCACCGGCAGGCCGGACAGCCGGTCCGGGTCGACGCCCGCGAGCGACTCGTACAGGCGGTGCCACCACTCGGGCGTCCGCTCCACGCCCGCGATGCGGTCCACGGCGTCGCCCAGCGGCAGCCGGGCCACCCCGAGGGCGCGCAGCTCGACACGGCGCTCCAGACCGGCGGGCAGCAGCGTCGGCAGGACCTCGGCGAGTACGCGTACGGTGTCGGCGCCCGCGCCCTCCACGACCTCCGCCTCGAACGGGCGCAGCGCGGTCAGCTCCTCGGACGGCGCCGCCGGCTCCAGGAAAGCGACGCGCGGCAGCAGTTCGAGGATCGCCCCGCGGATCTCGCCGTCCAGGACGCCCTTGCCGAGCGGTCCCGGCACCAGGTCGATCGTGCCGGTGGACACCGGACGCCAGTCGCCGAGCAGCTCCGCGTACGCGTCGGCGGCCCGCCGGACGAGGAAGTCGGTGAGCGGTCCCGGCGCCGGGTGGCGGCGGCTGGAGTCCAGCGGCAGCGAGGCGATGAGCAGCGCGGGCACGGTGAGCGGTTCGTCGGTCGGGGTCGGGGCGTGCACGACCGGGGCGGTGCCGGGGTGCAGCGGTGCGCCGTCCGCGTCGACCGGGACGGCCCAGGTGACGGTCCAGTGCGGCCGCAGCCGCTCCTCCACCGGCCGGTCCTTGAGGAGTTCCGGGGTGATCGGGCCCTGGCGGGTGACCGTGCGCCAGCGGTTGACGGCGCCCTCGGGTCCGGCCGCCGAGTCCTCGATGTGCGTGTACGGGCCGTGCTGGGAGCGCCGCAGGACCCGCAGCCCGGCCGGGGTCTCCACGACGATCTCGGCGAGGCCCGGCAGGGTGAGGAGCAGGGCGTCGCCGATCCCGGCCAGGAGGCGCTCCACCAGGTCCACGGCGGCGGGGTCGCGCAGCGGGAGGACGACCACCGTGTCGTACCCGGCGGGCGGTGAGCCCTCGGCGGGCAGCGGGAGCCGCAGCAGCGGTACGTGGCCGTCGCGGCGGCGCAGCTCGTCACCGAGGCCGGGGCTGGCCTTGGCGGCCTGCGCGGCGAGTTCGCGGGCCTCGGCCAGCGACCAGCGGACGCCGCCGTGCCGGCCGATCACCGCCGGTTCGTCGCTCACCGCGAGCACCGCGGCGAACCCGACGCCGAACCGGCCGACCGCGCCCTCGTGGCCCTCCCGCTTGGCGGAGGCGCGCAGGGTGGACAGCGACTCGACGCCGGTCGCGTCCAGCGGCGCGCCCGTGTTGGCGGCGGCGAGGACGGCGGGCCCGGCCGCGTCGGCGGGGTGCAGGGTCAGCCGCAGCCGGCCGGGGGCGCCGGCGCGGGCGGCGGCGTCGGCGGCGTTCTGGGCCAGCTCGACGACCAGGCGGTCGCGGTAGCCGCCGAGGGACAGTTCCTCCTCGGCGTTGGCGTCCTCGCGGAACCGCGCCGGCCCGGCGCCCCACGCGTCGAGCACGCCGCGCCGCAGCCGTGCGGTTCCGAACGGGTCGGCCCCCTGGGTAGCCGCCGTCGCCCTCACGCTCACGATGTGCTCCGCTCTCCTCGTCGTACGTACCGCTCTGGCCAGAAGGTACCGCGCGCTCCCGGGTACCCCTGAACCCCCTGGTGAACGGTGTCGCTCCGGCCGTCCCACGAGACCGGGCGGCTCTCCCCCGCTGTTCGGCCCGCCCGTGTCAGGAGATCCGTCTGTCGTCCCATGGGCATCCGTCCGCTTGCCCACGGGCCCCTGTCCGCCCGCCTGCCGGACCTCCGTCCGCTCGTCCCGCGAGCCTCCGTCCGCTTGCCCCACGGGCCCCGGTCCGCCCGCCTGCCGGACCTCCGTCCGCTCGTCACACGGGCCCCGGAAGTCTCGCGAAAAAACTTCTGAAGTCACCTGCAACCCCCGAGGGGGCCGCACGTCTATCCAAGTGAAGGCAGCGAAACGGCCGACGGCACCGGGGGATCCGGGACGCGAGGCAGCCGCCGCCGGCACGACTCATCGATCACGGTCATGTACTCCCTGGGGGAACTCCGCCATGCAGACGCACCTTTCGTCCCGCTTCGCCCGTCGCTCCGCCGTCGCCGCCCGCTCGGCGGTCGCCGCAACGGCCGTGCTGCTCACCGTCGTCACCCCGGTGGCGGTCGCCGCGCCCGCCGTCGCCCAGCCGGTCGCCGCCGACACCACAGGGGCCGCCACCGAGGCCGCCACCGCGCCGGTCCTGACGACCACGATCAGCCACGACGGCCCCTTCGTCCTCGGCAAGGACAACGTCTTCCGGGCGAAGATCACCAACCCGTCGCCGGCCGAGGTGAAGGGCGCCCAGGGCCTGGTCACCGTCGCCTACGGCAAGCACGTGAACGCCCGGCTGGAGCCGATGCCCGCCGACCTCTCCAAGATCACCGTCCGGCACCGCACCGACGCGGGCTGGCAGCGGCTCGCCCTGACCCGGGGGCAGGACGGCGCCGTCCAGGCCACGTTCCCGCTGCCCGCCGCCATCGCCCCGGGCGCCGTCGTGCGCGCGACCATCGAGGTCACCATCGACCGGAGCATCCCGCAGACCGCGAGCATGGGCGAGGTCGGCATCGGCGGCCACGCGGACGGCGGGAACCTGCGGCGCACCGGCTTCAGCCTCCCGTGGCACATCGAGGGCCGCGACGCCGACGTCGTCTTCGGCGGCATCAGCGGCCGCCCCGTCCTGGACACCGGCGGCAAGCCGTTCGCGTTCTCCGCCACCGTCACCAACAACACGGGCACCGACCTGGACGCGTCCGACTTCTTCTTCGTCGACGGCGGCAACGACCTCGACCCCGAGCACATCACCGTCGAGCGGCGGAACGCCTCCGGCGCCTGGGTCCCGGTCCGCACCGGCGAGCAGGACAGGGCCGTCACCGGCGGTCTGGACAACGGCGCCCTGAAGGCCGGCCAGTCGCGCACGTACCAGCTGCGGCTGGGCGCCACGAAGTACTTCCCGGGCAACACGGCGCAGGGCACCTTCACCCTGTCCTCCAACAACGGCACGAACTCCTTCGAGTTCGGCGTCGAGCACGGCACCCCCGCGAGCGACGACCCGGACGTCAACCGCGAACTGTCGATCGGCGTCGCGGGGGTCGCGGGCGTCACGCCCCTGAAGACCGGTGTGGCCGAGGAGTTCACCGCGACCGTCACCAACAAGGGCAACATCTCCCAGCGGATCGACGTCGTGATGGAGATCACCGACAAGGACGCCGAGCGCCGCATGGCCGCCGGCGAGGTCCGGATCGAGCAGTACTGGGTCACCCCGAAGCAGTGGCAGCCGGCCGAGCTGCTTCCCACCGCGAAGGAGGGCACCGCGATGCGGAAGCCGAACGAGGCGGCCCACCTGCGGGCCGTCGTCATCCCGGCGCAGCCCAAGCTCGCACCCGGTGAGAGCGCCACCTACAAGCTGCGTGTCGTCGCCACCTCCGCGATGAAGGCCAAGGCGTTCTCCGTCGACATCGAGGCGAGCAACGCGGAGACCGGCACCCGCACGCGGCTGCCCTTCACCGTCGAGGGCGCGGGCGCCGGCACGGGCGCGCCCGCCACCGCGTCGCCTTCGCCGTCCGCCGCGCCGGTCACCCGCACCGCCGCGGACACCACCGGCACCGGCGAGATGGCGAAGACGGGCGGCGGCGACAGCACCCCGCTGCTGATCGGCGCGACCGGTCTGCTGGTCGCCGTGGGCTCCGGGGCGCTGCTGATCGCCCGCCGCCGGGCCCAGTGATCATGTCGAGTAGCCTGCGGGCGCTGAAGTTCACGGGGGTGGGGATCGCCGGACGCTCCAGCACGAGGCATGTGTTGTTCCGGAGGTACCACCACGATGACCGCGACCCTCGCGCCGCCCTTCACGCCCCTGTCCCGGCCGCCCCGAGGGTTGGGGACGTGGCTCCTGCGGCTGCTCGGTACGGAGCAGGACGGCGGCGCCACCGAGCCCGTACGGCCCGCCAGACCGCGCTTCCGGCTGCTCCCCGGCGGCCGGGGCGGGCAGGCGCCCGACCCGGGCCGACCGACCGTCACCGACCTGTACCACGCGCACCGGCTGTCCATGGTGCGGCTCGCGATCCTGCTGGTGGACGACAGGAACACCGCGGAGGACGTCGTCCAGGACGCGTTCGTCGCGCTCTACAAGCGGCACGGCGACCGGCTGGACGACGTCGACAACGCGCTGGGCTACCTCCGTACGTCCGTGGTGAACACGGCCCGCTCGGTCCTGCGGCGCAGGAAGACCGCCCGCGCGTACGTGCCGCCGCACGAGGCCGACGCCCCGTCGGCGGAGGACCACGCCCTGCTCGGCGACGAACACCGCCGCGTACTGGCCGCGTTGCACGGGCTCACGAGCCGTCAGCGGGAAGTCCTCGTCCTGCGCTACTGGTCCGACCTGAGCGAAGGTCAGATCGCCGAGACGCTCGGCCTGTCGCGCGGCGCGGTCAAGTCCACCGCCAGCAGGGCCCTGGACGCGCTGGAGCGGGTCCTGCGGGCCCAGGACGGCGACCGTGGCTGAGGAGGAGTACCGCCCGATGACGAACGACCCGACAGCGGCGGGCGACAGCCGTACGGAGACCGAGGACCGGCTCGCCCGCGCCCTCGCGGCCCGCGCGGCGCAGGTCACCCACCACTCGCTGCGCCCCGCCGCACCGCCCGCCCCCAACTGGGCGGCGCGTGGCCGGGGTCCGCTGGTCCTGGCGCTGGCCGCCGCGATCACGTCGGTGGCCCTGGTGAGCACGGCGGCCGTGTCGATGCTCACCGAGCCGGAGGGGACGGGCGTCGCGAACACCTCGCCGTCCGACGTGCCGGCCCCGCCGTCGCTCACCGCGTCACCGAGCCCCTCCACCACCCCGTCGGCGCCCGCGTCGGCCGTCGCACCGCCGGCCGGGACGACCCAGCCGGTGTCCCGGTCGGTCACGGTCGTCTACGGCGACGACGCGCGGACTGTCACGATGCGCACCGGCGGCGGGGTCACCGCCTTCACCCTGCGGATCGACAACGACATGGTCACCGCCGAGAACGCCTCCGACGTCCTCACGATCACCCCCGACGGCGGTTCCGGGACCCTGCGGGCGGGTGACATCAAGGTGTCGCTGCGCACGGCCGACGGCGGCTGGCGGCCCGTCGGGACGACCGGCCCGTCCGGCTACGAGGGCCGGCTGACCGACGCGGACGGCGAGACCATCGAGGAGGGCGCCCCACGCGTCCACGAACTGCGGATCGCGCTGGGCTCCTCGTTCCCGCAGGGCGTCACCCGGCTCCGGATGAACGCGATCAGCGACGGCGGCACGGAGACGATCACTGTGAGCAACTGACCGGGCGACCGGACGGAGGAGACGGGGCCGGTCCCGGGAGCGGACTGCTCCCGGGACGGCCCCGTCCGCGCCGCCTACGCCGGGAGGCCCGTACGCCGGAGAGCCCGTACGCCGGGAGGCCCGTACGCCGGGAGGCCCGTACGTCAGGAGTGCCCCAGGTCCTCCGTCGCCGCGTCCGGGGCCGTCTCCGGGACCGAACCGCTGTCCCGGGCCGGGCGCAGCGGGAACTCGTCGGCGGCCATCGAGTCCAGCACGGGCGGTGCCGGGCGCGGCGGCTTCGGCATCACGGCGGCCTCGGAGTGGCCGCCGCAGCCGTAGTCGAGCGACACGACCCGGCCGTCGGCCGGCGAGAACTCGTTGGCGCACACGCCGAACGCCTGCTTCAGGGACCCGGCGAGCGGAACGAGGAAGCCACAGCTCACACAGGAAGCCGGAGCCGCTTGGGCCATCGGGGTCTTCGCCCCGTACGACTCCTCCCAGCGGTCGGCCGCGACATGCAGCCCGTACCGGGACAGAACGCGCGCCCGGCGCATCCCGAGCTCCTCCGCGACCGACGCGATCGCGCCACGCGACGGCGTACGGGTGACGAACTCGGCGTCCTCCGTGTCGACCAGCTCCACCATCTCCCCCGACACGGCGGGGTTCGGCGGCAGGGCGTCCTCGCCGGAGTACCCGGGCTCCAGCCGCAGGTCGTCCGCCTCCGTGGGCAGCAGGTCGCCGGGGCCCATGTCGCCGGGACGGAGCCGCTCGCTCCAGGGCACCCACTCGGGCGCCAGGAGGGCGTCGGGTCCGGGCAGCAGCACCGTCTCGTCCAGCGTGACGGCCTTCGCGCGGGACGCGCGGGTGACCGTGACGGCCCAGCGCCAGCCCCGGTAGCCGGGTTCCCGGCACTCGAAGAAGTGCGTGACGACCCGGTCGCCCTCGGCGACCACCCCCACGTGCTCACCGACGACGCCTGGGGCCGCGGCCTCCTCGGCCGCCTCCCTGGCGAGGTCTACCGCCTCGGCGCACAGGCGGTCGGGGGCGGCAGTACGCCGGGCACGGCTTCGCGTCGTCGCAGCACTCACAGGTCTCGCTTCTCTCCTACGCCGTCTCACGGTTGCGCCGGCCGATTCGCGTTGTACGGGGCGGGCGGAGCGGACCAGTGGGCCGCATCGACGTCCGCGCCCGTCGTGTCTCGGGCACACCTCTTGTCATCCATTCTGCGGGATGCCGAAGAGGCGCGCGGCCGAGACTTTTCCGCCGGTGGCGCGCTACGCACGCTACCCCCTCCGCAGCCCGCCGCCCACCTGCCTGCCCCAACTAGCCCGCTTCACGGTTCGCCCGGTGAGCGGCTGGGGCACTATGACGGGGTGGCAACCGTGAGGTCGTCCCAGGGTGCCGGGCCGTTCCGGAGGGCGGGCCGGCGGCTGGGCCGTGCCTTGCACCTGCCGTTCACGAGCACCGCGCGCGGCATCCGGAAGGCCACGCACGCGCACGGCGCGGGCGAGTCGGGCCTCGGGAAACTGATCGAGCTGCACGCCGTGAACGGCGCCGGCGACGTCATGATCACCGTCGCGCTGGCGTCCACCGTGTTCTTCTCCGTGCCGACGGACGAGGCACGCGGCCGGGTCGCGCTGTACCTGGCGATCACCATGGCGCCCTTCACCCTCCTGGCCCCCGTCATCGGCCCGCTCCTCGACCACATCCCGCACGGCCGGCGCGCCGCCATGGCGGGCGCGATGTTGACCCGGGCGCTGCTCGCGATCGCCCTGTCCGGCGCGGTCGCCACGGGCGGCCTGGAGCTGTACCCGGAGGCGCTCGGCGTGCTGGTCGCGTCGAAGGCGTACGGGGTGATCAGATCCGCCGTCGTGCCCCGGCTGCTGCCGCCGCGCTTCTCCCTGGTGAAGGCGAACTCGCGGGTGACCCTCGCGGGCCTGCTCGCGACGGGCATCGCCGCGCCCGTGGCGATCGGACTGCAGCGGATCGGGCCGCAGTGGCCGCTGTACGGGGCGTGCGCCCTCTTCGTCACCGGTACGGCACTCGCGCTGACCCTGCCGCACAAGGTGGACTCGGCGAAGGGCGAGCGCAAGGCGCACATGCTGACGCACGGCGAGCAGAAGCCGAGCCTGCGCACCGTGGGGCCGTCCGTGCTGCACGGTCTCCAGGCGAACGCGACACACCGGATCCTCTCCGGCTTCCTGATCTTCTTCCTGGCGTTCCTGCTGCGGGAGCATCCCCTGGAGGGGCAGAGCGCCGCCGTGTCGCTGGGCATCGTCGGCGTCGCCGCCGGGGTCGGCAACGCGTGCGGCACGGCCATCGGGGCCTGGCTGCGGGCCCGGGGGCCCGAGGCGATCATCGCCACCATGCTGGGCCTGGCGCTGACGGCGGCGATCGGCGCCGCCGTGTTCTTCGGCGGGCTCGCGGTGGCGATCCTGGGCGCGGTGGCCGGGCTGTCCCAGGCCCTGTCGAAACTGTCGCTGGACGCGCTGATCCAGCGGGACGTGCCGGAGGTCGTCCGCACGTCCGCGTTCGCACGCTCCGAGACGCTGCTCCAGATGTCGTGGGTGGTGGGCGGCGCGATCGGCATCTCCCTGCCGCTGAACGGCACGGTCGGCATGTCCGTCGCGTCCGCCATCCTCGCGCTGGGCGTGGGCGTCACCGTACGGGGGCTGCTGACGGCGGCCCGGCGCGGCGGCACGCCGCGCCCGCGCGTCGCATGAGGCCCCGCATGCGGTACACGGGGTCAGGCCCGATAGCCTTCGCCCCATGACCGTTGCGTTCTTCTCCGGCAGGGCCCGCCGGGCCGGTGCCGCCCTCGGCGCCGTATCCGCCGGGCTCCTCGTCCTCTCCGCCTGCGAAAAGCCGACGCCGCTCGCGACCGTGACGGTCGGCTCGGAATCCCTCAGCTCCGAGGCCCTCTGCTACAACGACGGCGAGGCCATCAAGGAGTCCGAGCAGCAGAAGTGCCTGAACAAGAAGTCCGGGAAGACCATCGAGGTCTCCATGGACGACAAGATCCGGTTCGGTGTCGAACCGGAGATGGCCGAGAACGGCTGGACGCTGTTCATCAACGGTCAGCAGGCCGAGCAGGAGCCCTACAAGAAGACGTACCGGACCATCCCGGCCAACGCGTTCTTCGCCAGCCAGATGGGCGAGGAGACGAACAAGGTGCAGATCAGCGTCGTCGAGACCAAGGGCCGCAAGCTGGTCGGCATCTGGCACTTCGAGCTCAAGAAGGTGTGACCGAGGGGTGGCCCCACGCGTCCTGGTCGTGACCGCGGTGGCGGCGGAGGCGGATGCCGTCACCGCCGCCCTGGACCCGGCCGCGGACGTCCACGTGGACGTCGTCGCCGCCGGTGTGGGCCCGGCGGCCGCCGCGGCGCGCACGGCGACCGTGCTCGCCACCGCGCCCTCCCCCTACGACCTGGTCGTGTCCGCCGGCATCGGGGGCGGTTTCGCCCCGCACGCGCCGCTGGGCAGCCTCGTCGTCGCCGACGCGATCGTCGCCGCCGACCTGGGCGCCGACACGCCCGACGGCTACCTCGCCGTCGAAGAACTCGGCTTCGGCCGCTCCGTCCACCATCCGCCGGCCGCGCTGACCGGCCGGATCGCCGACGCCCTGAGCACCGCCGGGCTCGGCTTCCCGCACATCGTCGCGCCCGTCCTGACCGTGTCCACGGTCACCGGCACCGCCGCCCGTACCTCAGCGCTGGCCGCCCGCCACCCCCGGGCCGCCGCGGAGGCGATGGAGGGCTTCGGTGTCGCCGAGGCCGCCGCCGCGCACGGCCTGCCCGTCACCGAGCTACGGGCCCTCTCCAACACCGTCGGCCCCCGCGACCGCGCCGCCTGGCGCATCGGCCCCGCGCTGAGCGCCCTGGGCGAGACGTTCCGGCTGCTCGGCACCACCGTGTTCACGGACCTGAAGCACGCGGGCCTGGAGCGCGCGGACCAGGAGCGCACGATCCTGGAGCACGCGGACCAGGAGCGCACGATCCCGGAGCGCACGATCCTGGAGCACGCGGACCTGAAGCGCACGGACCTGAAGCGCCGGCCGGCGCCCGACCTGGAGGACCTGTGACCCCGCCGTCGCCGCTGCGCATCGCCTACTCCCCCTGCCCCAACGACACGTTCGTCTTCGACGCGTGGGCGCACGGCCGCGTACCCGGCGCGCCGGAGCTCGACGTCACGTTCGCCGACATCGACCTCACCAACGGCATGGCCGAGCGCGGCGAGCTGGACATCCTGAAGGTGTCGTACGCGGTCCTGCCCTGGGTCCTGGACGAGTACGCCCTGCTGCCCTGCGGCGGCGCGCTCGGCCGGGGCTGCGGGCCCCTCGTGCTGGCCGCGGAGCCCGGACTCGACATCACCGGGAAGACAGTCGCCGTACCGAGCGAGCGGTCGACGGCGTACCTGCTGTTCCGGCTGTGGGCGGCGGACGTCGTCCCCGAGGGTGTGGGGAAGGTGGTCGTCCTCCCCTTCCACGAGATCATGCCCGCCGTACGGGACGGCAGGGTCGACGCGGGCCTCGTCATCCACGAGGCCCGGTTCACCTACGAGCGGTACGGGCTGCACCGCCTCGCCGACATGGGCGAGCACTGGGAGTCCACGACGGGGCTGCCGATTCCGCTCGGCGCGATCATCGCGAAGCGCTCGCTCGGCGCGCCGACGCTGAAGCTGCTCGCCGAGTCGGCGCGGGCGTCGGTCCGGATGGCCTGGGACGACCCGGAGGCGTCCCGCCCGTACGTACGCGCCCACGCCCAGGAGATGGACCCGGCTGTGGCCGATCAGCACATCGGGCTCTACGTCAACGAGTTCACCGCCGACCTGGGCGAGGCCGGCTACGCCGCCGTGCGCGGCCTGCTGACCCGCGCGGCGGCCGAGGGGCTCGTACCGCCCCTCGGCCCCGACGCGCTGTCGTTCGTCTGACGCCCGCGCGCCGCCCGATCGCGCCGCCCGATCGCGGCCGTCAGGGCGCGGCCGTCAGGGCGCGGCCGTCAGGGCGCGGCCGTCAGGGCGGGACGTCACCAGCCCTGAGCGTCACCAGATCCTGAGCGCGCCAGACCTGGGCGTCACCAGACCTGGGCGCCGCCGGGCCCGGACGCCGTCAGACGTCGAGCTGGTCGGCGACCGCGCGGAGCAGGCCGGCGATCTTCTTGCCGTGCGTCTTGTCGGGGTAGCGGCCCCGCTCCAGCATCGGCGTGATGTTCTCCAGGAGCGTCGTCAGATCCTGCACGATCGACGCCAGCTCGTCCGGCTTGCGCCGCTGCGCCGCCGCCACCGAGGGAGTCGGGTCGAGGACCGTCACCGACAGCGCCTGGTCACCGCGCTGCCCGGCGACCACGCCGAACTCGACGCGCTGGCCGGGCTTCAGGCTGTCGACCCCGGCAGGGAGCACCGATGAGTGGACGAAGACATCGCCGCCGTCGTCGCGGGAGAGAAAGCCGAAGCCCTTCTCACTGTTGAACCACTTGACCTTGCCGGTAGGCACGTCCGTCCTCGTCCTCGTACTCGATGGGTGACGCCAAAGGAATCGGCGATGGATAGCACTGCAGGGGGCGCCCCGGCCCTCCCCAGGGAAGCCCCCGCCAAGGCTAATGGTCCACGGGCTGGTGACAAGACGTAACTGGTTTGTTCCTCCGGCCTGGGAACTACCCTGGCCGAATGCGTAGTGAAACCCCTTCGAGCAGCGCCGCGCCCGGTGACGGTCTGGTCCGTGCCGGCGCCATCGTCTTCATCGTCGGCGCGGTGGCCACTCTGGTCACCGTGGCCCCGCTCTTCCTCGGCACGGACCCGTTCCCGACGATCGCCTACGCCGTGTCCATGCTCATGGGCGTCGGCTTCCTGATCGCCGGGGCCGGCGTCCTGCGGTCGATCGCGGCGCAGCGCCGTCAGGCGCGGTCGGCCGCCCCGGCCGCGTCGGCCGCGTCGGGAAGCCCGGCGGCCTCCGCCCGATAGGCGTCCCACCAGGTGGGAAACGCCGTCAGGTCCCCCAGGACGACATCCGCGCCCGCGTGCCGCAGCTCGTCCGCGGCGAACGGTCCCGTGGCCACGGACACGGCCAGCGCGCCCGCCGCGCGGGCGCCCCGGATGTCGCCGGTGTGGTCGCCGACGTAGACGCTCGCGCCGTACTCGCGCAGCGCCTCCGCCTTGGCCTCGGCCCACAGCCTGCCGATCACCGCGTCCGGTTCGATGCCCAGGTGGGCGAGGTGCAGCTCGGCGTGGGGACGGTTCTTGGCGGTGACGACGACGGCACGCCCGCCCGCCGCGCGAACGGCTTGAATCGCACCCCTCGCCCCGGGCAGCGGGATGCTCGGGGCTATCGCGTGGGTGGGGTAGAGCTCGCGGTAGTGGGCCGCCACGGCGTCCACCCGATCGGCCGGGAACCAGTGGGCGAGCTCGTGCTCGAGCGGAGGCCCGAGCCGGGTCACGGCCAGGTCGGCGTCGATCCACACCCCGGTCTCGGCGGAGAGCGCCCGATACGCGGCGTGAATGCCGGGGCGGGTGTCGATGAGCGTCATGTCGAGGTCGAAGCCGACGGTGAGCGGTGCGGAGACGGAGGCAGCCATGCCGGCCATTGTGCCGGGACCGCCAGGGGCCACGGCGCGCCGGCCGAACCGGCGGCCCGCGCGGGTCCGGAGCCGGGGCGGGTACACCGGGGCGGGGCGGGTTCCCCCAGACCAGGCCACCGGGCCAGGACCCCAGGGCACGACACCGGGCCTGCTCCCCCAGACCGGACCACCGGGCCAGGATCCCAGGACGCGGCACCCGGGCGGGTTCCCGGGGCGGGTCTCCGGGGTGGGCGGGGGGCGGTTTCCGGCCGTGGGCGGGCATGAGCCAGACTTAGCCAAGCCTTACCAGGGGTCCCCGGCCCCGCCCGTCCGTGCTCCGCACTCCTCCGAATGGCTGCCGCATTGCGTTCCAGACGTGTCCTCGCGACAGCGGCGGCCGTCGCCGCGCTGCTGCTCGCGGTCCTGCTGAGTCTCGCCGTCGGCGCCCGGCCCATCGCGCCGTCCGTCGTCCTGGACGCCCTGCTGGGCGGCGGGGGCGGCGAGGCCGACGTCGTACGGGAGCTGCGGGTCCCCCGGACGCTGGTCGCGCTGATGGTGGGCGCGGCGCTGGCGGTCGCCGGCACGGCACTCCAGGGCATCACCCGCAACCCGATCGCCGATCCGGGGATCCTCGGCATCAGCCAGGGCGCGTCGGTGGGCGTGGTGCTGGCGATCGCGTTCGCCGGGGTGCACACGCTGAGCGGATACGTGTGGTTCGCGTTCGTCGGCGCGGCGCTCGCGTCGGTCGCGGTGTACGCCGTGGCCTCCAGCGGCCGGGGCGGGGCGACGCCGGTGAAGCTCGCGCTGGGCGGTGCGGCGGTGAACGCGCTGCTGCTGTCGGTGACGACGGGCGTCCTGACGACGAAGGCGTCGGCGCTGGACGAGTTCCGGTTCTGGCAGATCGGGTCCGTGGCCGGGCGCGACGCCGCGATCGTGGCGCAGCTGTGGCCGTTCCTGCTGCTCGGGGCGGTGCTGGTGGTGTCGGTGGCGCGCGGCATGGACGCGCTGGCGCTGGGCGAGGACGTGGCGCAGGGGCTCGGTCAGCGGGTCGCGACGGTACGGATCGTGGCCGGTGCGGGCGCGACGGTGCTGACGGGCGCGGGCGTGGCGGCGGCCGGGCCGATCGCGTTCGTGGGTCTCGCCGTGCCGCACATGGTCCGGGCGATCGTGGGCTCCGACCACCGGTGGGTGCTGCCCCTGGCGGCGCTCGTGGGGCCCGTGATGCTGCTGGTCTCGGATGTCGTGGGCCGGATCGTGTTCCCGCCCGGCGAGGTCCCGGCGGGCGTGATGACGGCGCTGATCGGGGTGCCGTTCCTGGTGGCGCTGGTGCGGCGGAAGGCGGTCCCGGCATGACGGCGACAGCGGGGCCCCGGGTGCGCCCGGCGGGCTACACGGTCGTACGGGCCGGGGGGCGCGGGCACGGGTCGTTCCTGCTGCACCGGCGGGCCCTGGCGGTCGCGGTGGCGCTCGCCGCGGTGCTGGCGGCGGTGTCGGTGGCGTACCTGTGCGTCGGCGAGCGGTTCGTCGCGCCCGGCGATGTGCTGCGGGTGCTGACCGGGCGGCCGTCGTCGGCGGAGCTCGTCGTGGGCACGCTGCGGCTGCCCCGGCTGGTCATCGGTCTCCTGGTGGGCGCGGCGTTCGGCGTGGCGGGGGCGCTGATCCAGACGGTCGCCCGCAATCCGCTCGCCAGCCCCGACATCATCGGCATCAGCCAGGGCGCCGGCGCGGTGACCGTCGCGGCGATGACGTTCGGCGTCACGTCGTTCACCGTGCTGCCGTACCTGTCGGTGGCAGGCGGCATCATCGCGGCGCTGCTCGTGTACGTGTTCGCGTGGCGCGGCGGGCTGCACGCCACCCGGTTCGTCCTGATCGGGATCGGGTTCGCGATCGCGCTGCGGTCCGTGACGACGCTGTTCATGACGAAGGGCGACTACCTGGTCGCCCAGCAGGCCCAGATCTGGATGACGGGCTCCCTCAACGGGCGCGGCTGGGACGAGGCGGCGCCGCTCGGCTGGACGCTGCTCGCGCTGCTGCCCTGTGTGCTGTGGGCGGCGCGGGCACAGCGGACGGTGTCGCTTGACGACGACACGGCGACCGCGCTCGGGGTGCGGCTCGGCCGGGTGCGGCTGGGGCTCGTCGGGCTCGGCGTCGTCCTCGCGTCGCTGGCGACGGGCGCCGCGGGCCCGGTCGACTTCGTGGCGCTGCTGGCGCCGCAGATCGCCCGCAGGCTGACCCGGACGGCGCAGATCCCGCTGCTGTGCTCGGCGCTGTCCGGCGCGGTGATCGTGGTGTCGGCGGACCTGCTGGCACGGCGGCTGCTGTCGCCGACCGAGCTGCCGGTGGGTGTCATGACGGCGGCCGTCGGCGCGCCGTATCTGATCTGGCTGATCATGCGCGGCCGTACGGGAGGTAAGGCGTGACGAGCAGGCTGAGCGCGCGGGAGCTGACCCTCGCGTACGAGGACCGGACCGTCGTGGACGGGCTCGACCTCGCGATACCCGACGGGCGGGTGACGATGATCGTCGGGCCGAACGCGTGCGGCAAGTCGACCACCCTGCGGGCGCTCGGCCGGCTGCTGAAGCCCCGGGGCGGTTCGGTGCTGCTGGACGGGCGGGAGCTGGCGTCGATCCCGACGAAGCGCATCGCCCGGTCCATCGGGCTGCTGCCGCAGACCCCGGTGGCGCCGGAGGCGATCACGGTCGCCGACCTGGTGTCGCGCGGCCGCCAGCCGCACCAGGCGTGGTGGCGGCAGTGGTCGGACGAGGACGAGCGGGCGGTCGTGGACGCGATGGCCCGTACGAACGTGAGCGAGCTCGCCGACCGGTCGGTGGACGAGCTGTCGGGCGGGCAGCGGCAGCGCGTCTGGATCGCGATGGCGCTGGCCCAGGAGACGGACCTGCTGCTGCTCGACGAGCCGACGACGTATCTGGACATCGCGCACCAGGTGGAGGTCCTGGACCTGGTGCGCCGCCTGAACCGGACGCGCGGCCGGACCGTGGTCGTCGTCCTGCACGACCTCAACCAGGCGGCGCGCTACGCGGATCACCTGGTCGCGATGAAGGCGGGCCGGGTGGTCGCCGAGGGCCGGCCGGCCGACATCGTGACGGCCGGCCTCGTCCGCGAGGTCTTCGGGCTGGACGCGGTGGTGGTCCCGGACCCGGTGACCGGCTCCCCGCTGGTGGTCCCCGGCACGCCCTGGGCGGCCGACACCCCGTCGCCGGACACGGACACGGCGGTGCGGGACGGCGCGCGCTGACGCGGCCGGGCGAGCGCCCCGGTCACGGCCGGCGCGACCGCCAGGCCAGGTACAACGCGGACGCCAGCGCGGCCGCCCGTACGACCCAGGGCCAGGTGCCGGAGATCGCCTCGCCCATCGCGTCGCCGCCCGCCGCTATCGGGTCGCCCCACCGGCCGTCGATCCTGCCCCACAGCCAGACGGCCCCGCCGACCGCCGCCACGCCCGGCAGGCCGAGCACCGCCCATTTCGCCTCGGCCCGGCTCAGCCGGCGGGACGCGTACGCGAGGAGCCAGCCGCCCGCGAGCGCCAGCCAGGAGCCGAGCACGGCTCCGGCGACCAGCAGAGCGGCCGCGACCAGCAGCAGCGGGTGCGAGACGGTACGCGCCGGAGCCGGAACCGCCGTCGTCTCCGCCGCCGCGCCCGCGGGGCTCTCCTCGCGCTTGCGGCGCCGCAGGCGCGGCAGGAGCCGGCGCGGGGCGTCGGCGTCCGTCTTCGCGTCGGCCGCCGGGTCCGTGTCGGGAGCGGGCTCCTTCTTCGGCGGGGGCTTGAGGAGTTCGGGCAACTCCACGCCGCCCGTGAAGCCCGGCACGATGTCGCCGCCGCCGAACGGCCCCTCGTCGACCCGCCACCAGTCGGGCTGGGTGTCCGGCGTCCCGGCCTCGTCCGTCCCCGCCGTGTGCGGGCCCGGGATCCACAGGGACGCGGCGTTCACCGCGTCGGCGACCGCCGCCCCGCCCGGCTTCGGCGTGCGGGCGGTGCGCTGTTCCGGCACGGTCACCCCGCCGTCGGCCGCCGCCGCCACGACCGCGTCCGGCTCGCCGAGCGACGCGAGGATGCGGCGTACCGCGCCCGGGGTGTCGGCGCCGCCACCCGCGCGCTGCCGCTCGATCTCGCCGCGCAGCGACGCGACCAGGTTCATCCGCGCCTGCGAGGACAACTGCCGCTGCTGGGCCAGGTCTCCGACCCGGCTCAGATAGTCGAAGACCAGCTGGTCGCTCTCGATCCCCACAGTGCCCCTCCACGGCCGACATCCCGACGTTAGCGTCTGCGCCACGGGCGGGGGCTAACGTGGTCCGGATGGGGACCGGTGAGCTCGATCGGGAGGCGCACGTGCGCGACACAGCCGAAGTATCCGGAGGACCCGCGGAAGCCCGCCCCGGCGGCGACGACCCCGCCGCGGGCACGGCTCCGCGCACCCTCGCGGAGGCCCTGCGGGCCCGCGGCGACGCGGGCCTGGCGGCGCTGCTGCGCGCCCGGCCCGACCTGCTGGCGCCCGTCCCCACCGACCTCACGCAGCTCGCCACCCGGGCCGGCACCCGCGCCTCCGTCGTACGGGCCCTGGAGCACCTGGACCGGTTCACGCTGCAGACCGCCGAGGCACTGGCGGTGGCCCCGGACCCGGCACCGTACGCGGTACTGCTGGCGCTGATGGCGGGCGACGAGGGCGACCCCGACGTGGCCGCCGCGCTCCCGCACGCCGTGCGCGTCCTGCGCGACCAGGCACTGGTGTGGGGCGACGACGACCGGCTGCGGCTGGTGCGGACGGCGCGCGAACTGCTCGTACCGTCACCCCAGCACCCGTCCCCCACGGGGCTCGGACCGACGGTCGCGGAGGCCACGGCCGGCATGTCGCCCGGCCGGCTGCAGGAGATCCTGGCGCACGCGGGCCTGCCCACCACCCACGACCCGGTGTCGGCCGTCGCGGCGCTCAACTCCCTGTTCACCGACCGGGGCCGGATGAACGCACTGCTGGACGAGGCCCCGGCGGACGCGCTGGCCGTCCTGGACCGGCTGGTGTGGGGCCCGCCGTACGGCGAGGTGACCGCGAACCCGGCGCCGCCGGTGCGCTGGCTGCGCGACCACGGACTGCTGCTGCCGGTGTCGGCGCGCACCGTGGTGCTGCCCCGTGAGGTGGCGCTGCATCTGCGCGCCGGGCGGGCGCACCGTACGCCGGAGCCGCTGCCGCCGGTCGTCCCTCCCGCCCGCGAGTACCGTCCACAGGTTGTGGACAACACGGCGGCGGGCCAGGCGTACACGGCGCTCGCGACCGTCGAGGAGCTGATGCGCGAGTGGAACGAGGGCGGCCCCGGCGTGCTGCGCGCCGGCGGCCTCTCGGTACGGGACCTGCGGCGCACGGCGACCGCCCTGGACGTGCCCGAGCAGACGGCCGCGTTCTGGCTTGAGCTCGCGTACGCGGCGGGGCTCATCGCATCGGACGGCGAGGCCGACGAACGGTACGCGCCGACCCCCCGGTACGACGAGTGGCTCGACCTCCCCCCGGCCGACCGCTGGGCCCGCCTCGCCGGGGCGTGGCTCACCGCGACGCGGACGCCCGGCCTGGTCGGCGAACAGGACACGAAGGGCCGCACCCTGGCCGCGCTCGGCCCCGACCTCGACCGGGGCGCCGCCCCGGAGGTGCGCCGCCGGGTACTCGCCCTGCTGGCCGACCTCCCCGACGGCGCCGCCCCCGAGCCGGAGGCCCTCCTGGCCAGGCTCCGCTGGGAGCGCCCCCTGCGCGGCGCCGCGCCGACGGGCGCCGAACTCCGCGCCCGCCTCGCCCGCTGGACCCTGGCGGAAGCGGAACTGCTCGGCATCACCGGCCGAGGCGCCCTGTCCACCCCGGCCCGCGCGCTGGCCCGACACGGAAGGGGGCTCGGAGGGTCGCCCCCGCAGGGGATCGGAGGCCCGGAAACGGCTCCCCAGACCGGCGGCCAAGGCCTCCGACCCCGAGGAGGTGAGCCCGGAGAGCCCCCGACCCAAAACACCGAAGCCACCAAGCCCACCGAACCGACCGAACCCACCGGCCTCACCGCACCCACCGAACCCACCGGCCTCACCGAACCCACCGCACCCACCGAACCCACCGAACCCACCCAACCCACCGACCTCACCGCACCCACCCCACCCACCGCACCCACCCCACCCACAGAGCCGACCCCACCCACGCTCCAGGAGGCGATCGCGCGGGCGGCGAAGCTCCTGGCACCCCTGCTGCCCCAGCCGGTGGACCACGTCCTGCTCCAGGCCGACCTGACGGCCGTCGCCCCGGGCCCGCTGCGGCGGCCGCTCGCCGACATGCTGTCCGTACTGGCGGACGTCGAGTCCAAGGGCGGTGCCACCGTCTACCGCTTCACGCCCGGCTCCGTACGCCGTGCGCTCGACGCCGGGCAGACCGCCGCCGACCTGCACGCGTTCCTCGCCGCGCACTCCAGCACGCCCGTCCCTCAGCCGCTCGCCTACCTCGTCGACGACGTGGCGCGGAAGCACGGCCACCTCCGTGTGGGCGCTGCCTCCGCCTACGTACGCTGCGACGACGACACCCTCCTCGGCGAGATCCTCGCCGACAAGCGCTCCGCGCCGCTGCGGCTGCGCCGCCTCGCCCCGACCGTGCTGGCCGCGCAGGCGGACCCGGCAGCCCTCCTGGACGGGCTGCGGTCCATGGGGCTCGCCCCGGCCGGCGAGTCCGCCGAGGGCGACGTCCTGGTGACCCGCGCCCACGCGTACCGCACCCCGCCCCGTACCGCCCCGGCCCCCGTCCCCGGGGGCCCGCCCACCCCGGACCCCACACTCCTCGGGGCGGCCGTCCGCGCCATCCGCGCCGGTGACCTGGCCGCGACGGTCGTCCGCAAGGAGGACCGCGCGGAGACCCGCGCGGAGGAGCCGTCGACGCGCGGGCGCGGCGAGCTACCGCGCACCTCGGCCGCCGAGACGCTCGCCACCGTCCAGGCGGCGGCCATGACCGGCTCGGCGGTGTGGATCGGCTACGTCAACGCGGACGGCGCCGCCAGCCAGCGGGTCATCGCCCCCGTACGGGTCGAGGGCGGCTTCGTCACGGCGTACGACCACACGGCCGACGAGGTCCGTACGTACCCGCTGCACCGGATCACAGGAGTGGCCGAACTCGCCGACGATCCGGCGTGATGTACCACCTTGGAGGGACGTGTCACCTCGTCCCGCATCCCTCCGGCGTGCCGTGGGCAGCCACGAGCCGTCCCGGCCAACATCGCACGCAGGAAAGAGGATCCGCCATGCGCCGTGTCCCGACCGTTCTCCTCCTCACCGCCACCGCGCTCCTGACCGTCCTCGCCGCGCCCGCCGCCGCCGTCGGCATCGACCTGTCCGGAGCGCTCGGCGGCGGGCTCGTCTTCTGAGGCGTCCGGCACCACCGAGCGTGATCCGTACGTCATCGAGAGGACCGACCGTATGACCCGTCGTATCGCCATCACGCTGACCGTCGTCTGCGCCGCGCTGGCGCTGGCCGCCGCACTGCCCATCCCCCTGGAGTTCCAGCTGTTCGAGGGCCCCCTGGTGAACAACATCGCCCTCTGACCACCGCCGGCACACCACCCACGACACCACCCCACCCACAACACCGGCCACAACACCGGCCACCCACCCACCACCCCACCCACAACACCACCGAAGCAGCACCGGAAACCTCACCGGCCGTGCCCGCGCACGGCCGGTGAGCGCGCTCACACCGCACCGAACGCCCGTTATGCGGGACACTGGACGTTTGGCGTACGGAAAGGGTGAGGCGTGAACGGACCACTGATCGTCCAGAGCGACAAGACACTCCTGCTCGAAGTCGACCACGAGCAGGCGGACGCGTGCCGCCGTGCCATCGCTCCGTTCGCGGAGCTGGAGCGGGCGCCCGAGCACATCCACACCTACCGGGTCACCCCGCTCGGCCTGTGGAACGCCCGCGCCGCCGGGCATGACGCGGAGCAGGTCGTGGACGCGCTGGTGGAGTTCTCGCGCTACCCCGTGCCGCACGCACTGCTGGTCGACGTCGCCGAGACGATGGCCCGGTACGGACGGCTCACGCTGGTGAAGCACCCGACGCACGGACTGGTGCTCACGACCACCGACCGGCCGGTCCTGGAGGAGATCCTCCGGTCGCGGAAGGTCCAGCCGCTGGTCGGCGCGCGCCTCGACGCGGACACCGTCGCCGTGCACCCCTCCGAGCGGGGCCAGATCAAGCAGACGCTGCTGAAGCTGGGCTGGCCGGCCGAGGACATGGCCGGTTACGTGGACGGCGAGGCGCACCGGATCGACCTGGACGAGTCCGGCTGGGCGCTGCGCCCGTATCAGAAGCAGGCCGTCGAGGGGTTCTGGCACGGCGGCTCGGGTGTCGTCGTGCTGCCGTGCGGGGCCGGGAAGACGCTGGTCGGGGCCGGTGCGATGGCGCAGGCGAAGGCGACGACGCTGATCCTCGTCACGAACACGGTGTCGGCCAGGCAGTGGAAGCACGAGCTGGTGAGGCGGACGTCGCTGACCGAGGACGAGATCGGCGAGTACAGCGGTACGAAGAAGGAGATCCGCCCGGTCACGATCGCCACGTACCAGGTGCTGACGACCCGCCGCAAGGGCGTCTATCCGCATCTGGAGCTGTTCGACTCGCGGGACTGGGGCCTGATCGTCTACGACGAGGTGCACCTCCTGCCCGCGCCGGTGTTCAAGTTCACGGCCGATCTCCAGGCGCGCCGCCGTCTGGGGCTGACCGCGACGCTCGTGCGCGAGGACGGCCGCGAGTCGGACGTGTTCTCGCTGATCGGGCCGAAGCGGTTCGACGCGCCGTGGAAGGAGATCGAGGCGCAGGGGTACATCGCGCCCGCCGACTGCGTGGAGGTGCGGGTCAATCTGACGGATTCGGAGCGGCTCGCGTACGCGACGGCCGAGACGGAGGAGAAGTACCGGTTCTGTGCCACGACCGCCACGAAGCGGAAGGTGACGGAGGCGCTGGTGCGGAAGTTCGCCGGGCAGCAGATCCTGGTGATCGGCCAGTACATCGATCAACTCGATGAGCTGGGTGAACACCTTGACGCGCCGGTGATCAAGGGGGAGACGCCGAACGCCCGGCGTGAGGAGCTCTTCGACGCGTTCCGGAACGGTGAGATCAGCGTGCTGGTGGTGTCGAAGGTGGCCAACTTCTCGATCGACCTGCCGGAGGCGACGGTCGCGATCCAGGTGTCGGGCACGTTCGGGTCGCGCCAGGAGGAGGCGCAGCGTCTGGGCCGGGTCCTGCGGCCGAAGGCGGACGGGCACCAGGCGCACTTCTACTCGGTGGTCGCGCGGGACACGATCGACCAGGACTTCGCGGCGCACCGCCAGCGGTTCCTGGCCGAGCAGGGTTACGCGTACCGGATCGTGGACGCGGACGAACTGCTCAGTGGGGAGCCGGGGTTCAGCGGCGCCTGACGCCGGCTTCCTGGGCGTACTCACCGAGGACGGCCACTCCGAACGCCGCACCGGCGAAGACCCTGACCGCGCGCAGGGCGTTGCCGACGCGGTGGGCGGAGTGGGTGGAGTGGGTGGAGTGGGTGGCGGGGCGGGGTCCGGAGGGGCGGGGTCCGGAGGGGCGGGTGACGGGGGTGAAGGTCGCTGCGCTCATGTATCCATGGTGGGTTCCGGGGCGCCCGGTTCCATCGGTCGGCAGGCTGAACCCCGGTCCTGCGCCTGTACGACTCCAGGCATACGGCATCCCCTACGGGTCGTAGGCGTCGTCTCCTCCTGTCGGCACCCCGCCCTGTCGGCACCCCGCCCTGTCGGCACCCCGCGGCGAAATTCATTCGCCCCGACCCCGGCGCGTGGCTAGGATCCCGTCCTTCCCCGCCTCCCCTCCTCGGGAGCGCCGCCGTCCGCTCGGAAACCGGACGGCCCGCAGACCGCCCGCACGATCCCTGGAGGCACTCCCATGTCCGCACCCGGCTCCGATCCGCTCGCGCGGGAGCGCGCGCACCTCACCGCGTCCAGGGCCGCGCTGCGGGCCATGCGGGAGGACGTGGAGGCGCTGGACATCCGGGACGTCACCGCGAACTGGGTGAACGCGGCGGTCCTGGAGCGGCAGATCGAGGACCGGATCAAGGCGCTGGCCGATCTCTCCCACACGCCGCTGTTCTTCGGGCGCCTCGACTACCTGCGCACCACGCAGGAGGGGAAGAGGTTCTACATCGGGCGGCGGCACGTCCATGACGCGGACGGCGACCCGATGGTGATCGACTGGCGGGCGCCCGTGTCGCAGCCGTTCTACCGGGCGTCGAGGAAGGATCCGCAGGACGTACGGCTGCGGCGCCGGTTCGGGTACACGGGCGGCGAGCTCACCGCGTACGAGGACGAGCACCTCTCCGACCCGGCGGAGGAGGAGCGGACGAGCCGGCTGCTCCAGGCGGAGATCGAGCGGCCTCGGGTGGGGCCGATGCGGGACATCGTGGCGACGATCCAGCCCGAGCAGGACGAGATCGTGCGGTCCGGGCTCGGCGGCACGGTGTGCGTGCAGGGCGGGCCCGGCACCGGGAAGACGGCGGTGGGCCTGCACCGGGTGGCGTATCTGCTGTACGCGCACCGGGAGCGGCTGGCGCGGACCGGCACGCTGGTCATCGGGCCGAACCGTTCGTTCCTCCACTACATCGAGCAGGTGCTGCCCGCGCTCGGTGAGCTGGAGGTGCGGCAGGCGACGGTGGACGACCTGGTCGCGCATGTGGAGGTGCGGGGCGAGGACGAGGCGCCGGCGGCGGTGGTGAAGGGCGACGCCCGGATGGCGGAGGTGCTGCGGCGGGCGGTGCGGTCGCATGTCACGCTGCCGTCGGAGCCGCTGGTGGTGGTGCGGGGCTCGCGGCGCTGGCGGATCCCGGCGTACGAACTGGGGGCGATCGTACGGGAGTTGCTGGACCGGGACATCCGGTACGGGGCGGCTCGTGACGCACTGCCGCAGCGGATCGCGCACGCGGTGCTCGTACGGATGGAGCAGGCGGGCGAGGCGCCCGACGACCGGGTGCAGGACGCGGTGGCGCGGAACGCCGCGGTGAAGGCGGCGGTGAAGGCGATCTGGCCGCCGGTCGATCCGGCGAAGCTGGTGCTGCGGCTGCTGTCCGACCCGGAGTTCCTGGCGGAGCACGCGGAGGGGCTGCTGACGGCGGACGAGCGGAAGGCGGTCCAGTGGGCGAGGCCGCCGAGGAGCGTGCGGTCGGCGAGGTGGTCGGCGGCGGACGCGGTGCTGATCGACGAGGCGACGGACCTGGTGTCCCGTACGCACTCGCTGGGCCATGTCGTGCTGGACGAGGCGCAGGACCTGTCGCCGATGCAGTACCGGGCGGTGGGGCGCCGCTGCACCACCGGGTCGGCGACGGTGCTGGGCGACCTGGCGCAGGGCACGACGCCGTGGGCGACGGCGAGTTGGGCGGACGCGCTGCGGCACCTGGGCAAGCCGGACGCGGTGGTGGAGGAGCTGACGGCCGGTTTCCGGGTGCCGCGCGAGGTGATCGCGTACGCGTCGCGGCTGCTGCCGCACATGTCGCCGGGGCTGGCGGCGGTGCGGTCGGTACGGGAGAACCCGGGCTCGCTCGCGGTGCGGGAGGTCGCGGTGGGCGACCTGGACGCGTCGGTGGTCGCGGCGTGTGTGGCGTCGCTGGAGCGGGAGGGCTCGATCGGTCTGATCGCGGCGGACGCGCGGGTTCCGGCGCTGGCGGAGGCGCTGGGGGCGGCGGGTCTGGCGTGTCTGGCGCCGGGTGAGGAGACGACGGCCGCCTCGCGGCTCACGCTCGTCCCGGCGTCGCTGGCGAAGGGCCTGGAGTACGACTACGTGGTCCTGGACGAGCCGGCGGCGGTGGTCGACGGCGAGCCCGACGAGCGCACGGGTCTGCGCCGGCTGTACGTGGCGCTGACCCGTGCGGTGTCGGGCCTGACGGTCGTGCACGCGGCGCCGCTGCCGCCCCAGCTCGGCGCCTGACGGCGAATGGGGCCCGGCCGCCGGGGTCCCGCCCCCTGGGGGTCCGCCCGGCCGCGCCGGGGTCCCGCCCCCTGGGGCCCGCCCGGCCGCCCGGTGTCGTCCTGGGGACCGCCCGGCCGCCGGGCCTCCCGGTCGAGCCGGGTTACTCCTCGTCCAGGGCGCGCCGCCAGGCCCGTACCGCGCCCTGGGCGACCGGCGACGTCCAGCCGGCCGGGCGGGCGGCGCCGCCGATGTGGAACGCGTCGAGGCCCGCCGCCTTGAGCCGGGGCAGGTGGTCGAGGCGGAGGCCGCCGCCGACCAGGATCCGCTGCTCGTAGCCGGGTTCACCGCGCCGGGCGGCTTCGGCGACGAGGACGCCGATGCCCTCGTCGACCCCGGCGGCGGAGCCTGCCGTGAGGTAGGTGTCGAGGCCGGGGAGGTCGGCGAGCTGCTTGCGGAGGGTGTCCCGGTCGGCGGCCCTGTCGATGGCGCGGTGGAACGTCCACCGGCAGCCGTCCAGCTCCGCGACCAGCGCTTCCACGGCGGCGCTGTCGGGGTGGCCTTCGGCGTCGAGGAAGCCGAGCACGAACTCGTCCGCGCCTTCGGAGCGGAGGTCCCGGGCGGCCCGTACGAGCGCGTCGACGTCGCCCGCCGCGAATCCGTCGGCCAGTCGCAGCATCACGCGCAGCGGGATGTCGACGGCGGCGCGGATCCCGGCGAAGGTCTCGCGGGACGGGGTGAGTCCGTCCGCGGCCATGTCGGTGACCAGCTCCAGCCGGTCGGCCCCTCCCGCCTGGGCCGCGATCGCGTCCTCGGTGTCGAGGGCGATCACCTCCAGGACTGCACGGTCGCTCATGAGACCCCTTTTCTTCGACGGGCGACTACAGGTCTAGTCCAATGTCCAGCGTACCCCCACGGAGAGCCGGTCGCCTCTTGCGCGTTTATACCCCCAGGGGGTATACATGAGCCGTCGATCCGAGATACCCCCTAGGGGTAGCCCCAGGTACACTGGGCCCACGCACAGGACGAGGAGCAGCCCGTATGAGCAGCAGCACGCCCACGACCGCCGCAGGCACCGCCGAGGTCGAGCTCTCCATCGGCGGCATGACCTGCGCGTCCTGCGCGGCCCGGATCGAGAAGAAGCTCAACCGGATGGACGGCGTCACGGCGACCGTGAACTACGCCACCGAGAAGGCCAAGGTCAGCTACCGCGACGACGACGTCTCCGTACGCGACCTGATCGCCACCGTCGAGGCGACCGGCTACACCGCGCAAGAGCCGGAACCCCCGGCACCGGCGGCGCCGACGGCCGACGAGGGCGGCGCCGCCGAGCCCGACGACGGGATGCGGCCCCTGCGCCAGCGCCTGATCACCGCCGTCGTGCTCTCCGTCCCGGTCATCGCGATGGCCATGATCCCGCCGCTCCAGTTCACGAACTGGCAGTGGCTCTCGCTCACGCTGGCCGCGCCCGTCGTCACCTACGCGGGCTGGCCGTTCCACCGCGCCGCCTGGACCAACGCCCGGCACGGCGCCGCCACGATGGACACCCTCGTCTCGGTCGGCACGTCGGCGGCGTTCCTCTGGTCGCTGTGGGCCCTGTTCTTCGGCCACGCGGGCATGCCCGGGATGACCCACGCGTTCGAGCTGACCATCAGCCGCACCGACGGCGCCGGGAACATCTACCTGGAGGCCGCCGCCGGTGTGACCGCGTTCATCCTGGCCGGGCGCTACTTCGAGGCGCGCAGCAAGCGCAAGGCGGGCGCGGCCCTGCGGGCACTGCTGGAGCTGGGCGCGAAGGAGGTCACCGTCCTCCGCGACGGCCACGAGGTGCGGGTGCCCACCGCCGACCTGCGGGTCGGCGACCGTTTCCTCGTCCGCCCCGGCGAGAAGATCGCCACGGACGGCACCGTCGTGGAGGGCTCGTCGGCCGTCGACGCGTCGATGCTCACCGGTGAGTCCGTGCCGGTCGAGGTGTCCGTCGGCGACTCCGTCACCGGCGCCACCCTCAACGCGGGCGGCCGGCTGGTGGTCGAGGCGACCCGGATCGGCGCCGACACCCAGCTGGCCCGGATGGCCAGGCTGGTCGAGGACGCGCAGAACGGCAAGGCCGCCGCACAGCGCCTCGCGGACCGGATCTCCGGCGTCTTCGTCCCGGTCGTGATCCTGCTCGCCCTCGGCACGCTCGGGTTCTGGCTGCTCAGCGGGGCGGGGGCGGCGGCGGCGTTCACGGCGGCGGTCGCCGTACTGATCATCGCCTGCCCGTGCGCCCTGGGCCTGGCCACGCCGACGGCCCTCATGGTGGGCACCGGCAGGGGCGCCCAGCTCGGCATCCTGATCAAGGGCCCCGAGGTCCTGGAGACCACCCGCAAGGTCGACACCATCGTCCTCGACAAGACCGGCACGGTCACCACCGGCCGGATGACCCTGCTCGCGGTGCACGCCGCCGGCTCCACGGACGAGGCCGAGGTCCTCCGCCTGGCCGGCGCCCTGGAGCACTCCTCCGAGCACCCGATCGCCCAGGCCGTCGCGGCCGGCGCCGCCGCCAGGGCCGGCGTGCTGCCCGCCCCCGAGGACTTCGCCAACGTCGCGGGCCTCGGCGTCCAGGGCGTGGTCGAGGGCCACGCGGTGCTGGTGGGCCGGGAGCGGCTGCTCCAGGAGTGGGCGATCGAGCTGCCGGACGGGCTGGCCGACGCCAAGCGGCAGGCGGAGGCGGCCGGCCGTACCGCCATCGTCGTCGCCTGGGACGGGGAGGCGCGGGCGGTCCTGGAGGTCGCCGACGCGGTGAAGGAGACCAGCCCGGAGGCGATCCGCCGCCTGCGCGCCCTCGGCCTCACCCCGATCCTGCTCACCGGCGACAACAGGGCCGTCGCCGACGCGGTCGCGGCCGAGGTCGGCATCACCGAGGTGTACGCCGAGGTCATGCCCGAGGACAAGGTCGATGTCGTCAAGCGCCTCCAGGACGAGGGCCGCAGCGTCGCCATGGTCGGTGACGGCGTCAACGACGCCGCCGCGCTCGCCCAGGCCGACCTGGGCCTGGCCATGGGCACCGGCACCGACGCCGCGATCGAGGCCGGTGACCTCACCCTCGTACGGGGAGACCTGCGCGCGGCGGCGGACGCGATCCGGCTGTCCCGCCGCACCCTCGCCACGATCAAGGGCAACCTCTTCTGGGCGTTCGCCTACAACGTGGCGGCGCTGCCGCTCGCGGCGGCGGGCCTGCTCACCCCGATGATCGCGGGCGCGGCGATGGCGTTCTCGTCGGTGTTCGTGGTCGGCAACAGCCTCCGGCTGCGCGGCTTCAAGGCGGCCGTGTAGGACGACGGCGGCGGGCGGCGGCGCGCGGCGGCGCACCTACAGGGCCCGCGGGGCCCGCGCGGGGCGGCCGGGAAACGTGCCGCGCGGGGGAGGCCGGGAAACGTGCCGCGCGGGGGCGGTCCCGCGGGGCGCCGCACGGGGCGCCGGTACCGGCCGCCGCGCAGCGCGCGGGTACGGGCGACGTGGCGGGCCCCCTCACCGGGGCCCGTTACGCTGCCCGCATGCCCGCGTTTCCCCCGCACCCCGCCCATGACGCGCTGCGCCACCGCTGGGCCGAGGACGTGACCGCCGTCCGCGCCACGTTCACGGGACTGCCGGCCCCGTCCCGGTACGCCGACGACCTGCTCGGCCGCTGGGCGGAACCCCAGCGCCGCTACCACACCACCGACCACCTGGTCGCGGTCCTGGACCGGGTCGACGAACTGGCCGCGTACGCCGACGACCCCGCCCTGGTCCGGCTCGCCGCCTGGTTCCACGACGCCGTGTACCTGCCCGAGCGGTCCGAGAACGAGGAGCGCAGCGCCCGGCTCGCCGAACGGGCCCTGCCGGAACTCGGCGTCGACTCCGCCCGTACGGGAGAGGTCGCCCGGCTCGTGCGGCTCACCATCACGCACGACCCGGCGGACGGCGACCGCAACGGCGAGGTGCTGTGCGACGCGGACCTCGCGATCCTGGCCGCCGCGCCCGAGGAGTACGCCGCGTACGCGGTGGCGGTGCGCGAGGAGTACGGGTTCGTCCCGGACGACGCGTTCCGTGCGGGCCGCGCGGCGGTGCTGCGCCAACTGCTGGCACTGCCCCGGCTGTTCCGCACGCCGCACGGCGCGTGGGAGTGGGAGGAGCGGGCGCGGGCGAACCTCACGGCGGAACTCGCGGGAATGTAAGGCGTGCCGGGTGTGTTCACACCTGTCATGCCGCCCTCCGACGATCACTCCCCCGACCCGCGCCCGGCCACGCCCTCCGGCTCCGGCCCGGCCCCCTCCGCGCCCGCCGGGGCCGCCTCCCCCACGACCGCTGCCCCCGGGACCGCCTCCACCGCGACCGCTGCCCCCGCCGCCTCCACCGCGACCGCCTCCACCGCGACCGCTGCCCCCGGGACCGCCTCCACCGGGATGCCGCTGGCCGTCTACATCCTCGGCCTCTCGGTCTTCGCGCTCGGCACGAGCGAGTTCATGCTCTCCGGGCTGCTGCCGCCCATCGCCGACGACATGGGCGTGTCCATCCCCAGGGCCGGGCTGCTCATCTCCGCCTTCGCGGTCGGCATGGTCGTCGGCGCGCCCCTGCTCGCCATCGCCACCCTGCGGCTGCCGCGCAAGACGACGCTCGTCGCGCTGCTCGCCACCTTCGGGCTCGGACAGGTCGCGGGCGCCCTCGCGCCCTCGTACGGGATCCTGTTCGCTTCCCGGGTCGTGAGCGCGCTCGCCTGTGCCGGGTTCTGGGCGGTCGGCGCGGCCGTCGCCATCGCCATGGTCCCGGCCGGGGCGCGGGCCCGCGCGATGGCCGTGATGATCGGCGGGCTGTCCATCGCGAACGTCCTCGGTGTCCCCGCCGGGGCGTTCCTCGGCGAACACCTGGGCTGGCGCTCGGCGTTCTGGGCCGTGGGCGCGGCGTCCGCGGTGGCCCTCGTCGGCGTCCTCGCGCTGATCCCCCGTATCCCGCTGCCGGCCGAACGGCCCCGTCTGCGCCGCGAGCTGAGCGTCTACGGCGACCGGCAGGTGTGGCTGGCCGTGGTCGTCACCGCGCTCGCCGCCGGCGGTGTCTTCTGCGCGTTCTCGTATCTGGCGCCGCTGCTGACGGACGTGGCCGGGCTCGACGCGGGCTGGGTGCCGACCGTGCTGGGGCTGTTCGGGATCGGCGCGCTGATCGGTACGACGGTCGGCGGCCGGATCGCGGACGCCCATCTGTTCGGGGTGATGCTGACCGGTATCGCCGCGTCGACGGTGCTGCTGGTGGCGCTCGCCGTCTTCGCGTCCGTGCCGGCGGCGGCGATCGGGCTGTCGTTCCTGCTGGGGGTCTCGGCGTTCTTCACCGCACCGGCCCTGAACGCCCGGATGTTCAACGTCGCGGGCGCCGCCCCGACGCTGGCGGGCGCCACCACGACGGCCGCGTTCAACCTGGGCAACACGGGCGGGCCGTGGCTCGGCGGCACGGTCATCGACGCGGGCCTCGGGTTCCCGTCGACGGCGTGGGCGGGCGCCGCGATGACGGTGCTGGCGCTGGCCTCGGTCGCCGTGGCGCTGCGGCTGCACCGCCGGGACGCGGCGCCGAGCCGGGTGGTCATGGGCGCGTCGGCGCGCGTCGCGAGCGACTCCGTACGGACCTGATCACGCTGCGGACACCCGGGAGCACTCATCTCGGGTACGGCGCCGGGCGCCGCTTCGGGCGGCGCAGGCCCGCCGCCGTGAGACGGCGCACCAGTTCCTTGGAGCCGATCTCCACCGCACCGGCGGCGACCGCGTCGGCGTACCGCTCCGCCGGGATGTCGTAGTGGTCGCCGTCGAAGGCGCGGGCGGGGGCGCCGATCGCCGCGGCCGCCGCGTGCAGTTCGTCGAACGACACGTCACTGATCAGGTGGGACCACATACGGCCGTGCCCCGGCCAGTTCGGCGGGTCGATGTACAGCGTCACGCGAGGCCGCCCACCGGGGCGACGACCACGCCCGCCTTGCCGCACACCCAGTGCGGGTCCGGGCCGAGTTCCGGTTCGACGTCCAGGGCGTGCGGGTCGCCCGCGTCGCACACCGGGCACAGGGGCCAGCGGCCGTACCGCTCCAGCAGCGCGTCCTGGACGTCCTGGGCGACGAGCCCGGCCACGTACGCCGTACCGTCCGGCCACTGCTCGACCCACCAGCGCCGGTGGCTCACCGCCTCCTCGACCAGCGAGACGACCTCGGCCTCGGCGACGTCCCGGGCCACGAGGTCGGCGAGGACCAGGGCCCGCGCGGCGTGCAGGGCCTGCTCCAAGGGGTCGAGGGTGCTCATGGACCCCATTGTGACCCGGGGGGTTGACGGCCACCATCGCTGAAAATACGTTTCATACGTGACGAACGAGGTGAAGGAAACTTTCAGCCCGCCGGTGGGCGCCGCTCCGGGCGGAGGCACACCGCACGCGGCGCACGCCGCGCATGCCGCGCCCGCCGCTCTCGCGGCCAAGGTGCGCACCCTCGCGCCGTCCATGACCCGCTCCATGCAGCGGGTCGCCGAGGCCGTCGCGGGCGACCCCGCCGGCTGCGCGGCGCTCACCGTCACCGGCCTCGCCGAGCTGACCGGCACCAGCGAGGCCACCGTCGTCCGCACCGCCCGCCTCCTGGGCTACCCCGGCTACCGGGACCTGCGCCTGGCGCTGGCGGGGCTCGCCGCGCAGCAGCAGTCGGGCCGCTCCCCGTCCGTGACCGCCGACATCGCGGTGGACGACCCGATCGAGGAGGTCGTGGCGAAGCTGGCGTACGACGAGCAGCAGACCCTCGCGGACACGGCCGCCGCGCTCGACACGGTCCAGCTCGCGGCCGCCGTCACCGCACTCGCGGCCGCCCGCCGCACGGACGTCTACGGCGTCGGCGCGTCCGGTCTGGTCGCGCAGGACCTGGCGCAGAAGCTGCTCAGGATCGGGCTGATCGCGCAGGCGCACAGCGACCCGCACCTCGCCGTCACCAACGCCGTACAGCTCCGCTCGGGGGACGTGGCCATCGCCATCACCCATTCGGGCTCCACCGGGGACGTCATAGAACCGCTGCGGGTCGCGTTCGACCACGGGGCGACGACGGTCGCGATCACCGGCCGTCCCGACGGCCCCGTGACCCAGTACGCGGACCACATACTCACGACGTCGACCGCCCGCGAGACGGAGTTGCGCCCGGCGGCGATGTCCTCCCGTACAAGCCAACTCCTCGTCGTGGACTGCCTGTTCACCGGCGTCACCCAGCGTACGTACGACACGGCGGCGCCCGCGCTGGCCGCCTCGTACGAGGCCCTGGCCCACCGCCACGCGCCACGCACCGGCCGTTAGGCCGTCCCGTCCGCAACGCAGGACGAGAGCAGCACCGCGCGGGCCCGACCACCCCGCCGGCACCACCCGGAAAGAGCCGCACATGACGCACGAAGACCCCGCCCTCCGGGCCCGGTTGGAGACGCTCACCACGGAGGCGTTCCGCCCGGAGCTCGCGGACATCGACACGCTGCCGACCCTCGACATCGCGCGGGTCATGAACGAGGGCGACCAGGGCGTACCCACGGCCGTGGCGGAGCAACTGCCCCGTATCGCCGCCGCGATCGACGCGACCGCCGCCCGGATGGAGCGCGGCGGACGGCTGGTCTACGCGGGCGCCGGCACGGCGGGACGGCTGGGGGTGCTGGACGCCAGCGAGTGCCCGCCGACGTTCAACACGGCCCGCGGCGACGTCGTCGGCCTCATCGCGGGCGGCCCCTCCGCCCTCGTCCGGTCGGCGGAGGGCGCGGAGGACGACGCGCCCCTGGCCCGCGCCGACCTGACGGAGCTGAAGCTCACCGCCGACGACACGGTGGTGGGCGTGTCGGCGTCGGGCCGCACCCCCTACGCGGTCGGCGCCGTCGCGTACGCCCGCGAGGTGGGCGCGCTGACGATCGGCCTCGCCTGCAACACGGGCAGCGAACTCGCGGCGACGGCCGAGCACGCCATCGAGGTGGTGGTCGGCCCCGAGCTCATCATGGGCTCGACGCGCCTGAAGGCGGGCACGGCCCAGAAGCTGGTCCTCAACATGATCTCGACCATCACGATGATCCGGCTCGGCAAGACGTACGGGAACCTGATGGTGGACGTGCGCGCCACCAACGACAAGCTCCGCGCCCGGTCGCACCGGATCGTCGCGCTGGCCACGGGCGCGCAGGACGAGGAGATAGCGGAGGCGCTCCGGGCGACCGGCGGCGAGGTGAAGGCCGCCATCCTGACGGTCCTGGCGGGAGTGGACGCCGAGACGGCGACGCACCTGCTGGAGACCCACCGGGGCCACCTGCGGGCGGCCCTGCGCACCCCCACCGAGGGGACCCCCCACCGCTGATCCTCCCCCTTCCCCGGCAAGGCCCCCATGTGCCCGATGACGCCCATGACCCCGCACTCGAAGGACCAGGCGACCGCGGCCGCCCTCCTCCCGCTCGTCGGCGGGCCCGGCAACGTCACGGCGGTCGCCCACTGCATGACCAGGCTCCGCCTGACCCTCCGTGACCCGTCCCTGGTCCAGGACGCCCCGCTCCGGGCGCTCCCCGCCGTCCTCGGGGTCGTCGACGACGACACGACGTACCAGATCGTCCTGGGCCCGGGGACGGTCGCGCGGGTGACGCCCCTGTTCGCGGCGCTGGTCGCGGAGCACGCGACGACCACCGGAGGCCAGGCCGCCACCGGCCCGGACACCACGAATACGCACACCACGCACACCACGCACACCACGGACACCGCAGACGCCACGGACACCGCAGACGCCACGGACAC
Organism: Streptomyces sp. NPDC047886; assembly: GCF_043204435.1. NCBI lineage: Bacteria > Bacillati > Actinomycetota > Actinomycetes > Kitasatosporales > Streptomycetaceae > Streptomyces > Streptomyces sp. NPDC047886. The sequence continues at coordinate 139,699 of NZ_JBIDCF010000010.1, read as the reverse complement.
CACCGGCGCCGCAGACGCCACAGGCGCCACGGACGACCTGACTCCCGCCGGGCTGGCCGCCAGGGGCGCCGCCATCAAGGCCGCCCGGAAGACCCGCAACGCCACACCCGCGAAACGGTTCCTGCGGCGCCTTGCGAACATCTTCGTCCCGCTCATCCCCGCGCTCATCGGCTGCGGGGTGATCGCGGGCCTGAACGGCCTGCTGGTCAACCTGCGTCTGCTGCCCGCCCTCACCCCGGCCCTGACCGCGATCGCCTCCGGTTTCATGGCGCTGATCGCGGTGTTCGTCGGCTACAACACGGCGAAGGAGTTCGGCGGAACACCGATCCTCGGCGGCGCGGCGGCGGCGGTCGTCGTGTTCCCCGGCGTCACGCACATCACCGCGTTCGGACAGCAGCTGGCCCCCGGACAGGGCGGCGTGCTGGGCGCGCTCGCGGCGGCGGCGCTGGCGGTCCAGGTGGAGAAGGCGTGCCGGCGCCGGGTCCCGGAGGCGCTGGACGTGCTCGTGACGCCGACCGTCACCGTCCTCGTGTCGGGCCTGGCCACGGTCTACGGCCTGATGTTCGTGGCCGGTGAGGTGTCCACCGCGATCGGCGCGGGCGCGGACCGGCTGCTCGCGCACGGCGGCGCCGCCGCCGGCTTCGTCCTGGGCGGCCTGTTCCTGCCGCTGGTCATGCTGGGCCTGCACCAGGCGCTGATCCCCATCCACGCCACGCTCATCGAGCAGTCCGGCTACACGGTGCTGCTGCCGATCCTCGCCATGGCGGGCGCGGGCCAGGTCGGCGCGGCGCTCGCGGTGTTCGTACGGCTCCGCCACGACACGGCGCTGCGCCGCACCATCAGGTCGGCGCTGCCCGCCGGGCTCCTCGGCGTCGGCGAGCCGCTCATCTACGGCGTCTCGCTGCCGCTGGGGCGGCCGTTCGTCACGGCGTGCGTCGGCGGGGCGTTCGGCGGCGGGTTCGTCGGCCTGTTCGGCATGCTCGGCGACACCGTCGGCTCGACGGCGATCGGCCCTTCGGGGTGGGCGCTGTTCCCGCTGCTGGCCGGCGACCGGGGCCTGGGCACCACGGTCGCCGTCTACGCGGGCGGGCTGCTCACCGGCTACGTCGCCGGCTTTCTCCTCACGTACTTCTTCGGTCTGGGCGAACTCAGGAGGGAGCCCCCGATCAGCCCCGCGTGAGAACCCCGACGGGCCGCCGCCCCCTCCCGCCGGACCTGACCGCCCCGGCCGGGCAGGAGGCGCGGGTCAGCCCTGGAACGCGGCCAGTCCCCGCTCGACGTCGTCCACGTTCATCGTCGGCTGGATCACCACCTCCGCGCCCAGCTCCATGAACAGCGGCTCCGAGATGGTCACCAACTGCGACGGGTCCTCCATGTCGAACACCATCAGGCAGCTACGGCAGCCGTGCTCCGCCGTGAAGTACGCCGCCTCGGGCTGGAGCCGCCGCATCATCTCGCCGAGCAGTTCGGGCATCCTGCCGCTCCTGATGAGTTCGTTGCCCTTCTCGGTGTCCATCGTGGCCTGCAGCATCATGCGCATCGTGCGTTCTCCTCACGGGTCGGGGCGCCTGGCCCGCTTCTCACCCTCCTCCGCGTCCCACTCCCCCGCGACAAGGCGCCAGCCAACAGGGTGACCGCCCCTCTCCGCTCCCCCGTTCCCTCTCCGCGCCCTCCGCGCCCCCGGATCCAGCGCGCGCCTTCCCGCCCGGTCACACCCCTCGCCGCGCCGCGCGGTTCAGCGCCCGGACCCGCGCCCGCAGGGCCACGCCCGGCGGGGCCGGCGTCACCACCGGCCACGGTACGTCCCACTCACGGCCCCCGCCCGGCGGGCGCAGCCGCACGCACCCGCCGACATGGCCCACGACCTCCCCCACCCGGCCGTCCCGCGCGTCGACGGCGTACGTCCCGACCTCGACGGCGACCTCCACCCTCACCGCCTCGCCTCGTGCAGCACGGCCGCCAGACGCAGCGCCGTGTCCAGGTTGCACCGCCCCAGCTCCACCAGCGGGTACGGCTCCTCGCCCGTGGCCGTCACCGGGTCCACGCGCAGCGAAGGCAGGACGACCCCCGCGGCGCCCAGCTCGCCCCGCAGTCGTGCCACCGTCTCCTCCGCCATCCGCAACCGATCCGCAGCTCGCGCCTCCATGACCCGCACCTCCACGCACGCTGAGTATTCGCCTTCCCTACACAGCGTGGTCACTCGATGGCTAGCCTGAACGGTGTCGGCATCCCAACAACCCCATCTGGCTAACGGGAGTTGCACTGTGCCCGGACCCAAGGATCTCGATCCCTCCTCGTCCCCCAGGGCGCTGCTCGGCGCGGAGCTGCGTTTCGCCCGGGAGAACGCGGGCCTCAGCCAGGACGCACTGGGCCGTCCGCTCTTCGTGAGCGGCTCCTTCATCGGCCAGCTGGAGGCGGGTACCCGGCGGATACAGCCCGACATGGCCGTGAAGCTGGACGAGCTGCTGGAGACCAACGGGTTCTTCGAGCGGAACTGCAAGGCGGCCAACAAGTCCGAGTACCCGGACCACTTCGCGGAGGCGGCGGAGGCCGAGGCGGTCGCGGCGACCATCAAGGAGTACGCGCCGCTGCTGATCCCGGGCCTGCTGCAGACGGAGGGGTACGCGCGGGCGGTGTTCCGCGCGTACCGGCCGACGGCGGCGGAGGACGTCATCGACACGCTGGTGGCGGCACGGCTCTCCCGGGCCCGTATCTTCCACGACCCGGACAGGCCGCTGTACTGGGCGGTCCTCGACGAGGCGGTGCTGCGCCGCGGGGTCGGCGGCCCGGCGGTGATGGCGGAGGCCCTCCGCCATATCGCCGCGATGATCCGCCGCCACCGGATCATCGTGCAGGTGCTGCCGTTCCGCGTGGGCGAACACGCGGGCATGAGCGGCTCCCTGAAGCTGATGACGTTCGAGGACGGGCCCCCGCTCGCCTACCTGGAGGGCCTGGCGTCCGGCCGGCTGGAGGACGACCCGGCCGCCGTCAAGCGCCACCAGTACACCTACGACCTGCTCCGAGCCGGTGCGCTGCCACCCCGGGACTCCTTGGCCCTGATCGAATCAGTGGCGGAGGATCGCGCCCATGAGGATCACCGGCCTTGAGTGGCGCAAGTCGACTCACAGCGGCGGGGACGGCGCCGACTGCCTCGAAGTGGCCGACGGCGGACCTGGCATCGTCCCGGTCCGGGACTCCAAGGACCCTCATGGCCCGCGGCTGGTGTTCCGCGCCCCGGCATGGTCGGCGTTCGTCGCGGGGCTGAAGCACCGCTGACCCGCACGACGCGCGTACGCCCACCGACCGGCCCTCTATGCTGATCGTTCCGCGCGTCTGACCCACGCGCGAACGAACAGGTACGAGTACACGGGGAGTTCCGCCATGGACGGCATCGACAAGAAGGACCTGGACGCGGTCATCGCCAAGACCTACAACGAGGTCAAGAGCGCGGTCACCACGCACAGCGAGAAGAGTGTCCACATGTACAGCACCGCTCTGCGGGCGCTGCTGGAGCTGCGCGAGGTGGTCGTGGCCGAGGAGCACGCGGCGGGCTGATCCGCGTCGCCGGAGCGACGCGGCGGGCTGATCCGCGTCGCCGGAGCCCGAGCCGGAACCCGGGCACGAACGAGGGCGGCACCCCCCGCGCGGGGTGCCGCCCTCGGCGTACGTACGGGCCGTCAGGAGGCGACGGGGGCGCGGACGTCCTCCTGGGGGGCGTCCCAGCACTCGACGTTCCGCAGGTCCGGGAGCCGGTCGGCGGTGAAGACCGGGTCGAGGCCCGCGCGGCGCTGGGCCTGGTAGTCGTCCAGCAGCCGGAAGGCGATCACGGACAGCGGGACGATCGCCACCAGGTTGACCAGGGCCATGAAGCCCATGAAGACGTCCGCGAGGTTCCACACCACGCTCACCGAGCCGAGCGCGCCCAGGAAGACGGTCACGAGGACCAGGATCCGGTAGGACGGCAGGACCCACCGCTTGCGGGTCATGAACTCGATGTTGGACTCGCCGTAGTAGTAGTTCCCGATCAGCGTCGAGAAGCACAGCATGAAGACGACGGCGGTCAGCACGTGCCCGGCCCACGCGCCGAGCGTCGACTGGAGAGCGGACTGCGTCAGGTCGGCGCCCTGGCGGCCGGCGAGCGACGGGTTCGTGGTGAGGATGATGAACGCCGTCATCGAGCAGATCAGCAGCGTGTCGAAGAAGACGCCCAGGGACTGCACGAGGCCCTGCTTGACCGGGTGGGAGACCTCGGCGGTGGCGCTGGCGTTCGGGGCCGAGCCGAGCCCGGCCTCGTTGGAGAACATGCCGCGGCGGATGCCGTTCTGGATGGCCGCGCCGATCGCGCCGCCCGCGACCTCGCGGAAGCCGAAGGCGCCGCCGACGATGTCGGCGAAGACGCGCGGGACGTCGCCGATGTTCAGCAGGACGACGGCGATACCGAGCAGCAGGTAGACGATCGCCATGACCGGCACGAGCAGCTGGGTGACGGAGGCGATCCGGCGGACCCCGCCGAAGATCACCAGGCCGAGCAGCAGGGCGACGCCGAGACCCATGGCCGGCGCGAACCACTCCTCGCCGCCGGCCGCGAACGAGCCGCCGGCGACGGCGGTGATCGTGTTGGACTGGACGGCGTTGAAGACGAAGCCGAAGGTCACCGTGATGGTGACGGCGAAGACGAAGCCGAGCCACGGCTTACCGAGCGCGCGCCGCATGTAGTACGCCGGGCCGCCCCGGTACGTGCCGTCGTCGCCGCGGACCTTGTACAGCTGGGCCAGCGTGGACTCCACGAACGCGGAGGCCGCGCCGACGAGCGCCATGACCCACATCCAGAAGACCGCGCCCGCGCCGCCGAGCGTGATCGCGGTGGCGACACCGGCGATGTTGCCGGTGCCGACACGGGCGGCGGCGGAGATCGTGAACGCCCCGAAGGACGAGACCGGCTTGCGGCCCCCGGTCCCCCGCGGGCCGGGCTCCTTCAGGACGCGCAGCATCTCGGGGAAGAGCCGCAGCTGCACCCCCTTGGAGCGGAGGGTGAAGTACAGGCCCGCGATCACGACGACCGGGATGAGCAGATAGGTCCAGAAGACGTCGTTGATGTCGACGATCAGGGCATCGAGGCTTTGCACAGGGATCCTTGTGGGGGGACGACTGGCGGGCAGGGGGCGGCGCGGGTCGTCGCGGGGCCCGAGCCATCTTCACATACGGCCGCCAACCAGGCATTACGTAAAAAATCACACGACCGCGTTCCGGACGCGCCCGAGGGCGGCACCCCTGGAGAAGGGGTGCCGCCCTCGGTGTGTCGGACGGGTCCGATCCGTGGCCTGACGGCCGGGCGGATCAGAAGTCCATGTCACCGCCCGGCATGCCGCCCGGAGCGGCCGCGGCGGCCTTCTCCGGCTTGTCGGCGATGACGGCCTCGGTGGTGAGGAACAGCGCGGCGATCGACGCGGCGTTCTGCAGCGCGGAGCGCGTCACCTTGGCCGGGTCGATGATGCCCTCGGCGACCAGGTCGACGTACTCGCCGGTCGCGGCGTTCAGGCCGTGGCCCGGGGTGAGGTTGCGCACCTTCTCCACCACGACGCCGCCCTCAAGGCCGGCGTTGACGGCGATCTGCTTGAGCGGAGCCTCCAGGGCGGCCTTCACGGCGGCGGCACCGGTGGCCTCGTCGCCGTCCAGGTCCAGCTTCTCGAAGACGCTGGTCGCCTGCAGCAGGGCCACGCCACCACCGGCGACGATGCCCTCCTCGACGGCGGCCTTGGCGTTGCGCACCGCGTCCTCGATGCGGTGCTTGCGCTCCTTGAGCTCCACCTCGGTGGCGGCGCCGGCCTTGATGACGGCCACGCCGCCGGCCAGCTTCGCGAGGCGCTCCTGGAGCTTCTCGCGGTCGTAGTCCGAGTCGGAGTTCTCGATCTCGGCACGGATCTGGTTGACGCGACCCTGAACCTGGTCGCTGTCGCCGGAGCCGTCGACGATCGTGGTCTCGTCCTTGGTGATGACGACCTTGCGGGCGCGGCCCAGCAGGTCGAGACCGGCGTTCTCCAGCTTGAGGCCGACCTCCTCGGAGATGACCTGGCCACCGGTGAGGATGGCGATGTCGCCGAGCATGGCCTTGCGGCGGTCGCCGAAGCCCGGGGCCTTGACGGCGACGGACTTGAAGGTGCCGCGGATCTTGTTGACGACCAGGGTCGACAGGGCCTCGCCCTCGACATCCTCGGCGATGATCAGCAGCGGCTTGCCCGACTGCATGACCTTCTCCAGCAGCGGAAGGAGGTCCTTCACGTTGCTGACCTTGGAGTTGACGATGAGGATGTAGGGGTCCTCGAGGACGGCCTCCATGCGCTCCATGTCGGTCGCGAAGTACGCCGAGATGTAGCCCTTGTCGAAGCGCATACCCTCGGTGAGCTCGAGCTCGAGCCCGAAGGTGTTGGACTCCTCGACGGTGATGACGCCTTCCTTGCCGACCTTGTCCATCGCCTCGGCGATGAGCTCGCCGATCTGGGTGTCGGCGGCGGAGATGGAGGCGGTGGAGGCGATCTGCTCCTTGGTCTCCACGTCCTTGGCCTGCTCGAGCAGGGCGCCGGAGACGGCCTCGACGGCCTTCTCGATGCCGCGCTTCAGCGCCATCGGGTTGGCACCCGCGGCGACGTTGCGCAGACCCTCACGGACGAGCGCCTGGGCGAGGACGGTCGCGGTGGTCGTACCGTCACCGGCGACGTCGTCCGTCTTCTTGGCGACTTCCTTGACCAGCTCGGCGCCGATCTTCTCGTACGGGTCCTCGAGCTCGATCTCCTTGGCGATGGACACACCATCGTTGGTGATCGTGGGGGCGCCCCACTTCTTCTCGAGGACGACGTTGCGACCCTTGGGGCCAAGGGTGACCTTGACGGCGTCGGCGAGCTGGTTCATCCCGCGCTCGAGACCGCGCCGTGCCTCCTCGTCGAACGCGATGATCTTGGCCATGTGAAGTGGTCCTCCCGGACTTATGGGGTCTCCCCTGCTCGAACGCAGTTGAGAGCTTGGGGAAGGATTGCTCCGGACCGCGCTGGCGCCCGCGACGGACGGCCTGCGTGCCGTGTGGTTCCTTGCCCCACGCGGCCTGCGGGCCTCACCGACGAGGTCCTTCGTTGTCACTCTCACCTTCAGAGTGCTAACGCCAATGATTAGCACTCGACCCCTGCGAGTGCAAGCGCCCCGGGCGCCCGGCCGCGCCTCCGGGCGGCCGCGCGGCCGTGCGTCCAGGCCGCCGCGCGGCCGTGCGCCGGGCCGCCGCGCGACCCCGTACGCGCGCCAGGGCGGGATCCCGCGCACGGGCGGGACGAGGCCCCGTACGCGGGCATGACGCGACCCCGCACGCGGCCCCCCACGCGATCCCGATCCCGCACGCGGGTACGCATGAGGGGCTCGTATCCCCCTCCGGGATACGAGCCCCTCAGCACGCCACGGCGGCTGGCCGCGCGTGAAGTCGATGGCCGAATCGCGCCGTTCTCAGCCGGCGAGCTTGACCATGTCCGCCTGCGGACCCTTCTGGCCCTGCGAGATCTCGAACTCGACTCGCTGACCTTCTTCAAGGGTGCGGTACCCGTCCATCTGGATCGCGCTGTAGTGGACGAAAACATCCGCACCACCGTCGACCGCGATGAAGCCGTACCCCTTCTCCGCGTTGAACCACTTGACGGTGCCCTGAGCCATGCCTAACTCCCCTATTACTGGCCCTTGCACAGGACCGCACTTCGCGGACCCGGGTCAGACCTCGCTCCCTGACAGGCGGGAACGTGCGCCGGAACGCGTCGACCGCGGCTGAATGTATCTGCCCAACTGCCCTCTGCAACAGGTCAATCGGACGAGAATTCCGAGCAGGCGTGAACGGAGAAACCGCTGGAATTTACCCGATCCCAGGGCAAGTCGGGCCCGGCAAAGCGCACAAATGGCGCATAACGCTCGGACACTTTGGCTGCATCTCGTCGTGACGGGGCGCATTCTCATATGCGGCGGGCAAGAGCAGCGGTGGGGACTTCCCCAACTCTACCGCGCTCAACCATGCAGAATTGCCCCCTCCGCTTTTACTCGCGGAGGGGGCAGGGGTCGTTCTGCGAGGCGATGAGGCGATCAGCCGCCGGCGACCGCGGGGATGATCGAGACGCCCGCACCGTCCGGCGTGGCGGTCGCGAGGCCGCCCTCGAAGCGGACGTCGTCGTCGTTGACGTACACGTTGACGAAGCGGCGCAGCTGCCCCTGGTCGTCCAGGACGCGCGCGGCGATGCCGGGGTGGCTCCGCTCCAGGGACGCGATGACCTCGGAGAGGGTCGATCCCTCGGCGGGCACCTCGGCCTTGCCGCCGGTGTACGTGCGGAGGATGGTGGGGATGCGGACGTTGACGCTCATGCGGTTGCTCTCCTCAGGGTCTCGGCGATGGCTCGGCGGCAGCTCAGCGGGCCAGGCCGGCGTCGCGGAACGCGTCCAGGCTGGGGCGGATGGTCGCGGTGGGGCCGGTGGTCGGGGCGACCGCGTCGAGGGTCTTGAGGCCGTCGCCGGTGTTGAGGACGACGGTGGTGAGGGACGGGTCGAGTACGCCGTTCTCGATCAGCTTGCGGGTCACCCCCACCGTCACCCCGCCGGCCGTCTCGGCGAAGATGCCCTCGGTACGGGCCAGCAGCTTGATGGCGTCCACGACCTGCTCGTCGTTCACGTCCTCCACCGCGCCACCGGTGCGGCGGGCGATGTCCAGGACGTACGGCCCGTCGGCGGGGTTGCCGATGGCCAGCGACTTGGCGATGGTGTTCGGCTTCTGCGGCCGTACGACGTCGTGACCGGCCTTGAAAGCCGTGGACACCGGGGAGCAGCCCTCCGCCTGGGCGCCGAAGATCTTGTAAGGCCTGTCCTCGACGAGGCCCAGCCTGATGAGCTCCTGCAGCCCCTTGTCGATCTTCGTGAGCTGCGAGCCCGAGGCGATCGGGATCACCAGCTGGTCGGGCAGCCGCCAGCCGAGCTGCTCGCAGATCTCGTACGCGAGGGTCTTGGAACCCTCGGCGTAGTACGGGCGGAGGTTGACGTTGACGAAGCCCCAGCCCTCGCCGAGCGGGTCGCCGATGAGCTCCGAGCAGAAGCGGTTGACGTCGTCGTAGTTGCCCTCGATGCCGACGAGCTCACCGCCGTACACGGCGGCCATGACGACCTTGCCCTGCTCCAGGTCGTGCGGGATGAACACGCAGGAGCGGAAGCCGGCGCGGGCGGCGGCGGCGCCGACGGCACCCGCGAGGTTTCCGGTGGAGGAACAGGACAGGGTGGTGAAGCCGAAGGCGCGGGCGGCCTCGAGGGCCTGGGCGACGACCCGGTCCTTGAAGGAGTGCGTCGGGTTGCCCGAGTCGTCCTTGACGAACAGCTTGCCCGGCTCGACGCCCAGCTCACGGGCGAGGTTGTCGGCCTGGACGAGCTGGGTCCAGCCGGGGTTGAGGTTCGGCTTCTCCGTCACGTCGGCGGGGACGGGGAGGAGCGGGGCGTACCGCCAGATGCTGGCGGGGCCGGCCTCGATCCGGGCGCGGAGCGCCTCCGGGTCGCCGGACGGCAGGTCGTAGGCGATTTCGAGGGGGCCGAAACACAGCTCGCAGGCGAAGACGGGGCCGAGCGGGAAGCGCTCGCCGCATTCACGGCAGGAAAGCGCGGAGGCGGGCCCGAGGTCGACGGATCCGGCGGAGGCGGCAGCGGGGTCGACGGCGTCGGCGGAAGCGGTACCGGGAGTGCCGGAAGTGCCGGAAGTGGTGGGTGCGGCGGTCTGCACAGCCATGGAGGCGAGGCCCTTTCTCCTCATCTTTCTCATTGGCGCGTTTCGCCATGAGACGGATTTGGCACCTTCCCTAGCCGGGGCCCCGCGGTGGATATGCGGTGCCGGCTGGAGGGTTGCCGGGGCTTCATCGGGCCGTTTCCCTCTGCCCCTCTGGATGAGCGGTATGTGATTGTCGGCGCGGGACCCCGGCATGCGGTGGTCTCGCGCGTTGTTCAAGACTGTAACCGAAGGTCCGGACGCTTGAGATAGTCGTCCGAACCGCGAGATGGATCACAGACGAGGAGTGGCGCGGGTGCTGGAAGAGGTGGAGCGCTGGCTGGACCGGCGGTCCTGGAACGTGGCCGACCGGCCGATCGACCAGCTGCTCGCCGCCAAACAGACGCACGGGACGACGGTCAGCGTGGTCCTGCCCGCGCTGAACGAGGAGGCCACGGTCGGCGAGATCGTGGCCGTGATCCGGCGCGAGCTCATGTCCGCCGCCGTGCCCCTGGTCGACGAGCTAGTCGTGGTCGACTCGGGCTCCACCGACCGTACGGCGGAGGTCGCGGCGGCGGCGGGCGCGCGGGTGGTCGCGCGGGACGAGGTGCTGCCCCGCGTCCCCGCCGTGCCCGGCAAGGGCGAGGTGCTGTGGCGTTCCCTGCTGGTGACGGGCGGGGACGTCGTGTGCTTCGTCGACGCCGACCTGCGGGAGTTCAAGGCGGACTTCGTCACCGGGATCGTCGGCCCGCTGCTGACGGACCCCGACGTGGAGTTCGTGAAGGCGATGTACGACCGCCCGCTCGCGGACGGTGGCACCGGCCCGGTCGGCGGCCAGGGTGGCCGGGTGACGGAGCTGGTGGCCCGCCCGCTGCTGAACCTGCACTGGCCGCTGCTCGCCGGATTCGTCCAGCCGCTGGGCGGCGAGTACGCGGCGCGCCGCTCGCTGCTCGAACGACTGCCCTTCCCGGTCGGCTACGGCGTGGAGCTCGGCCTTCTGGTGGACGCGCTGCACACGGTCGGCCTGGACGCGCTGGCCCAGGTCGACGTGGGCGTGCGGCTGCACCGGCACCAGGACGACCGGGCGCTGGGGCGGATGGCTGCGGCGATCTACCGGACGGCGCAGCTACGGCTGTCGCGGGGGCACCTGGTGCGGCCGAGGCTGACCCAGTTCGACCGTACGGAGGACGGCTTCGCGCCGCGCACGCATCCCGTCGACACGGAGGAGCGACCGCCGATGGCAGAGGTGACGGAGTACACGAGAAAGCGCCGCGTGGCTTGATTTCCGTACGTTTGAGCGTTTCTGGTACGGGCTAGGTTCGCCACATGGTCTCCGAGATTCTGGTGGCATCGAACCGCGGTCCGGTCAGCTACGCCCTCCGCGAGGACGGCTCGCTGGAGGCGAGGCGCGGCGGAGGGGGCCTGGTCTCGGGCCTGTCCGCGATCGGCCCCGACGCCGGGGCGCTGTGGGTGTGCGCCGCGCTGGGCGACGGCGACCGTGAGGCGGTACGGCGCGGGATCGGCGAGCCGGGCGTCCGCATGCTGGACATCCCGTCCGAGACGCAGGAGGCGGCGTACAACGGCATCGCCAACTCGGTGCTGTGGTTCGTGCACCACATGCTCTACCAGACGCCGCTGGAACCCGTCTTCGACGCGGAGTTCCGCCGCCGGTGGGAGGAGTACCGGGCGTACAACCGCGCGTTCGCCGAGGCCCTGGCGGCGGAGGCGGCGCCCGGCGCGGCGGTCCTGATCCAGGACTACCACCTGGCGCTGGCGCCGGGCATGCTCCGCGCGCTCCGCCCGGACCTCCGCATCGGCCACTTCTCGCACACCCCGTGGGCGCCGCCGGACTACTTCGGCATGCTGCCCGACGACATCGCGGAGGAGCTGCTGCGCGGCATGCTCGGCGCGGACCGCCTCGGCTTCCTCACCCACCGCTGGGCGGAGGCGTTCGCCGCGTGCTGCGCCCGCCTCGTGGGCGGCACGGGCACCACGGAGATCGGCGTGCACGGCCTCGGCGCGGACGGCGACTTCCTCCGCGCCAGGTCGCGCGAGGCGGACGTGGCGGACCGCATGGCGCTGCTCCGCGACCAGATCGGCGGCACCGACCGCAGGACGGTCATCCGCGTGGACCGTACGGAGCTGTCCAAGAACATCGTGCGCGGCCTCCTGGCGTACCGCGCCCTCCTCGCCGACCACCCGGAGTGGCGCGAGCGGGTCGTCCACATCGCCTTCGCGTACCCGTCGCGGCAGGACCTGGAGGTGTACCGGGCGTACACGGCGGAGGTCTCCCGGCTGGCGACGGAGATCAACGCGGAGTACGGCACAGAGGGCTGGACCCCGGTCATCCTCCACGTGAAGGACGACTTCGCCCGGTCCCTGGCGGCGTACCGGCTGGCGGACGTGGCGCTGGTCAACCCGATCCGGGACGGCATGAACCTGGTCGCGAAGGAGGTCCCGGTGGTCTCCGACGCGGGCTGCGCGCTGGTGCTGTCGCGGGAGGCGGGGGCGTACGAGGAGCTGCGGGAGGACGCGCTCGTCGTGAACCCGTACGACGTGACGGGCACGGCGGAGGCCCTGCACCAGGCGCTGACGATGCCGGAGGCGGAACGCGCGGAACGCACGAAGCGCCTGGCCGCTGCGGCGACGGCGCTGCCGCCGCAGCGCTGGTTCCTGGACCAGCTGGAAGCCCTGCGGGCGGCACGGGGCTGAGGTGGCGGACGCCCTTTCGCGAGCCGTTCGACATCGACCTGGACGCCTCGTCACTCGCGTAGCGCCCCCGCGAGGGCCGCGAGGAAGGTGACGACCGCCGCCGGACCCGGGACGGTGAGGTCGGCGCGGGCGGCGAGTTCGGTGACCTCGTCGCTGCCGCTGCAGATCAGGAGCCCCGGGGTGCCGTCGGAGCGGAGCTTCTCCACGGCCGCGTAGGCCGGGAGGTCGCCGAGGTCGTCGCCCGCGTAGAGGACGGCTTCCGCACCGGTCTCGCGGACGTGGTCGGTGAGCGCCTGGCCCTTGTCCATGCCGGGCGGGCGCAGCTCCAGGACCAGACGGCCCGGTTCCACCACGAGGCCGTGGCGGCTCGCCAGGTCGGCGAGCGGGCCGGACAGGGCGTCGAACGCGGCCTGGGGGTTCTCGGCGCGGCGGGTGTGGACGGCGACCGCGCGGCCCTTCTCCTCGGTCCAGGTGCCGGGCCAGGGGCCCGCCGCGTCGAGGACCGCGGGGAGTTCCGCCCGGACCGCCGCGACACCCGGGTGCTCAGGCGCCGCGGTGAACTCGCCGGTCGCCGCGTCCCACCGCTCGGCGCCGTAGTGCCCGAGGACCACCAGGTGGTCCAGGCCCGGCACCCCGGCGAAGCCGCCGTATCGCACGGCGAGTTCGGCCGGGCGGCCGGTGACCACGGCGACGGACGCCACCCGGGGCGCGAGCGCGGCGAGCGCGGCCACGGCGCCGGGGTGGGCGCGGGCCTGTTCGGGGTCGGGGACGATCGGCGCGAGGGTGCCGTCGAAGTCGACGGCGACGACCGCCTTGCCGGGTCGCGCCAGGATCGCCGCCAGGCCGTCCCGGCCGGCGGGCGTGGTGGGCCGGGGCAGCGCGGACGGCAGGGACTCCGGGTTGGTGGACATGTGTGCCTATCTATCCACCCGGCCCATGACTCACACCTGGCCGTCTCGCGACACGGGTGGGCGTATCACATGCCGGAATGCCCGGGGGCCTCGCGGCGAGCCTCGCGTTCCGCGCGGACGCGGCGCAGCCGGTTGACGGTGACCGGGTCGTGGGCCAGGGCCCGTTCGTCGTCCAGGAGGGCGTTGAGCAGCTGGTAGTAGCGGGTCGGCGAGATGCCGAGACGCTCCCTGATCGCGCGCTCCTTGGCGCCCGGCCCCGGCCACGAGCGCGCTTCCATGGCGAGGACGGTGCGCTCGCGCTCACCGAGCGGGCCCGGGGTCCGGCCCTGGCGCGGGGATTCGGGTGCGGTCATATGAGCAACTTAGCTACTCCAACCACCGCCACGCCCACCGACCGCGGGCCCGGCCAGCCCGCTCACCACCGGCGGACCTGGTGCGGGGCTGCGCCACCTCCGGCGGACCTGGTGCGGGCCGCGCCCGCCACCGGCGGATCCGGTGCGAGCCGCGTCCGCCACCGGCGACCGGCACCGGCACCGACCGGGCGGGCGTTCCGGGACTCACCGCTCCCTGGGCCGCCCCAGGCCACCCCGGGCCGACCCGACTGCACCGGCCGGCCCGCCTGCACCCGCCGGCCCGACTGCACCGGCCGGCCCGGTGGACGCGGGCCTGCCGGGCGGCGTCGCGGACGGGGGCGCTACTCCGCGGCCTTCGCCGCCGCCTGTTCCGCCGCTCGGGCGTCGCGGGAGATCTGTTCCAGGACCGACTTCGGGTCGGCGCCGGGCGCTACCGCCTTGCCGATGTTCTTCTTGACGCTCTCGCTGACCCGCGCCCACGACGTCTGGCCGACCGGGTAGAGCTCCGAGCCGGGCAGCTCCTCCAGGAACTTCCGCAGCGGCGCGTGCGCCGGGTCGGCCTTCATGGCGGTGTTGGCGGTGACGGTGACGGGCAGCAGGTCGTACTGGTCGGAGAAGGCGACCACGTTCTTGTCCTCGTACACGAAGTCGAGGAACGCGCCGATCTCCTTGCGGTGGCCGTTCTGCTTGAAGGCCATCATCCAGTCGGCGACGCCCATCGAGCCCTTGGCCCTGCCGTCGATGCCGGGCAGTGCCACCTTGCCGACCTTGACCCCGGCCTTCTCGGCCGCCTCCATCAGCGTCGGGTGGCCGTTGAGCATGCCGACCTCGCCGCGGACGAACGCGTCGAACGCCTCCTGCCGGTCGAGCTCGCCGGGCGCGTCGGGCCCGGTCAGCCCCTTGCCGACCAGGTTGTCCCTGAGCCAGGTGAAGGTGGTGACGTTCTCCGGCGAGTCGATCTGGTACGAGGTGTCGGTCGCGTCGCGGTAGCCGCCGCCTCCGCTGAGCATCCAGATCATGGTCTCCGCCTGGGACTCCTCCGAGCCGAGCGGCAGCGCGAAGGGGTAGGTGACGTCCTTGGCCTTCAGCTTCTGCGCGGCCTTCTGGATGTCCTCCCAGCTCTCCGGTGGCTTGGCCCCGGCCTTGTCGAAGAGGTCCTCGTTGAAGAACAGCAGCCGGGTGCTCGCGCCGAACGGCATGCCGTACTGCGTCCGGCCGACCTCGCCCGCCCGGCTGAGCATCGGCAGGAAGTTGGCCTGGGTGGGGATGGAGAGCAGGTCGTCGACCGGGTACAGCTTGTCGGCCTGGGCGAAGTCGGCGTACGCGCCGATCTGCGCGAGGTCGGGCGCCTCGCCCCGGTCGACCATCTCCGCGACCTCGCGGTCGACGTCCTTCCAGGACAGGACGTTGACGTCGATCGTGACGCCGGGGTTCTTGCCCTCGTACTCGCGGGCGAGCCGGTCCCAGTACTTCTTCGAACTGTTCGCCTCGCCGCTGCCGTAGTCGGCGGCCACCAGCTTCAGGGTGACGTCCCCCGAATCGCCGGTGCCGCAGCCCGACAACGTTGCCGCGATGCCCAGTGCGGCCACCGCCGCGGTCAGTCTCGTGTAGCGGCGCTGCACAGCTCTTACCACCCTTGCTCTTCGTAGAGCTGCGATTTTGCCTCATTCCCGGCCATGAGGTCTACACCTAGGTCTAAACCACTGGTCATCCAAGGACGGTTGCCGGGCTCTCACGGGCACTGCTATGCAGATCGAACGCGCCGCCCCGTTCGATCCGCACGCACCCGACCGCATGGACCCGACTCCCAGGGGAGCTGCCTCACATGTCACGGACCACCGCCGAGATCGCCACCCAGCCCGCGTGCTGGCGCCGTGCCGCCGAGGCCGCCGCCGCCTTCGACGGACTTCCGCGCCCTGGTGAGCGGGTCGCCGTCACCGGCTGCGGCACCTCCTGGTTCATGGCCCTCGCCTACGCGGCCCTGCGCGAGGCGGCCGGGCAGGGCGAGACCGACGCGTTCGCGGCGTCCGAGTTCCCGCGGGGGCGCGCCGCCTCGTACGACCGGGTCGTCGCGATCACCCGTTCCGGTACGACCACCGAGGTCCTCGACCTGCTGGCCCGAATGGCCGGCGGGGCGCCCACGCTGGCCCTGACGGCGGACCCGAAGACGCCCGTCATGGACGCGGCGGACACGGTCGCGGTGCTGGACTGGGCGGACGAGGAGTCGGTCGTCCAGACGCGGTTCGCGACGACCGCGCTGGCGTTCCTGCGCGCGGGCCTCGACGACAGCCCGGTCGCCGACGGCGCGAACGGCGGCACCGGCCCGAACGGCGGCACGGGCGCGAGCGGCGTCGCCGGTCTGAAGACGGTCGCGGAGGCGGCGCTGGACGCGGAGCTCGCCGTGACCGAGCCCCTTCCGGAGGCGGTGCTCACGGCCGAGCAGTGGACGTTCCTGGGCCGGGGGTGGACCTACGGTCTCGCCCTGGAGGCGGCCCTGAAGATGCGCGAGGCGGCCGGGGCGTGGACGGAGGCGTACCCCGCGATGGAGTACCGGCACGGCCCGATCTCGATCACCGGGCCCGGCCGGGTGGCCTGGGTCTTCGGCGCCCTTCCGGAGGGCCTGGCCGGGGACGTCGCCCGGGTCGGGGGCACGCTCCACGCGCACGCGTCGGCGGACCCGATGGCGGATCTGGTGCGGGCGCAGCGGCTCGCCGTCGCGCTCGCGGAGGCCAGGGGGTACGACCCGGACCGCCCCAGGAACCTCACGCGGAGCGTCATCCTCTCGTGACCTGCCGTCACGACCGCAGGGAGGTTCGTCCGACCATCTGATTTGTATGGTGCGGCAACAATCCTCGCAAGTGGACTAGACCTTTCACGCCGCGCGGGCGACACTGTCTTCCGTGAGACACGTCATCGCCCTCGATGTGGGCGGCACCGGCATGAAAGCCGCCCTGGTCGGAGCGGACGGCACGCTGCTGTACGAGGCACGCCGCGCCACCGGCCGCGAGCGCGGACCCGACGCGGTCGTGGAGTCCATCCTCGGCTTCGCGGCCGAGCTGCACGCCCACGGCCGCGAGCGGTACGGCGTCGGCGCCTCGGCCGCCGGTGTCGCCGTCCCCGGCATCGTCGACGCCGACCGCGGAATCGCCGTCTACGCCGCCAACCTCGGCTGGCACGACATCCCGCTGCGCGCGCTGCTCGCCGAGCGGCTCGGCGGGCTGCCCGTCGCGCTCGGCCACGACGTCCGCACCGGCGGCCTCGCCGAGGGCCGGATCGGCGCGGGCAAGGGCGCCGACCGGTTCCTGTTCGTCCCGCTCGGCACCGGCATCGCGGGCGCCATCGGCATCGGCGGCGCGATCGAGGCCGGCGCGCACGGCTGCGCGGGCGAGATCGGCCATATCGTCGTACGCCCCGGCGGCCCCTCCTGCGGCTGCGGCCAGCGCGGCTGTCTGGAGACCCTCGCATCGGCCGCCGCGGTGACCCGCGCCTGGGCCGAGGCGAGCGGCGATCCCGACGCGGACGCCGCCGACTGCGCCAAGGCCGTCGAGTCGGGCGACGAACGGGCCGTACGGGTCTGGCGGAGCGCCGTGGACGCGCTCGCCGACGGGCTCGTCACCGCCCTCACCCTGCTGGACCCCCGCACGCTGATCATCGGTGGCGGCCTGGCCGAGGCGGGGGAAACGTTGTTCACACCCCTCAGGGCCGCCGTCGAGGAGCGCGTCACGTTCCAGAAGCTGCCCGCCATCGTCCCGGCGGCCCTCGGGGACACCGCCGGCTGCCTGGGCGCGGGACTCCTCGCCTGGGATCTCCTCGCCAACGACTCGGAAGGTAACGCCTGATGGCCGATCACAAGGTTCTCGCCGGCGCCCGCGTGGTGCTGCCGACCGGGATCGTGGACAGCGGGCGGGTGACCGTCGAAGGCAGGAGGATCACCGACGACGCCCCCGCCGACACGCCCGCCCTGGACCTGACAGGGCACTGGATCGTGCCCGGCTTCGTCGACATGCACAACCACGGCGGCGGCGGCGCCTCCTTCACCTCCGGCACCGTCGAGGAGGTCCTCAAGGGCGTCCACACGCACCGGCTGCACGGCACCACCACCCTCGTCGCCTCCACCGTCACCGGCGACATGGACTTCCTCGCGCACCGCGCCGGGCAGCTGTCCGAGCTCGCCGAGCAGGGCGACATCGCGGGCATCCACTTCGAGGGGCCGTTCATCTCGCCGTGCCGCAAGGGCGCCCACAGCGAGGCGCTGCTGCGCGACCCGCACCCGGCCGAGGTACGGAAGCTGATCGACGCGGGGCGCGGCCACTCCCGCATGGTCACCCTCGCCACCGAACTGCCCGGCGGCATCGACTCCGTACGGCTGCTCGCCGACCACGGAGTCATCGCGGCGATCGGCCACACCGACGCCACCTACGAGCAGACCGTGGAGGCCATCGAGGCGGGCGCCACCGTGGCCACCCACCTCTACAACGCGATGCCCGCCCTGAACCACCGCTCCCCCGGCCCGATCGCCGCGCTGCTGGAGGACGAGCGGATCACCGTCGAGCTGATCAACGACGGTACGCACCTGCACCCGGCCGCCCTGGAGCTGGCGTTCCGTCACGCGGGCGCGGAACGCGTCGCGTTCATCACGGACGCCATGGACGCGGCCGGCTTCGGGGACGGCGTCTACCACCTGGGGCCGCTGGAGGTCGAGGTCAGGGACGGGGTCGCGCGGCTGGTCGACGGCGGCTCGATCGCCGGGTCCACGCTCACCCTGGACACCGCGTTCAAGCGGGCCGCGACCATCGACAGGCTGCCCGTCGACGCGATCGTCCAGGCGATCTCCGCCAACCCGGCGAAGCTGCTCGGCATCGACGACCGCGTGGGCTCCCTGGAGCCGGGCAAGGACGCCGACCTGGTGATCCTCGACGCCGAATTCACCCTCAAGGGTGTCATGCGCCAGGGCGAATGGGTGATTGAACCCCAACTGGGCTGATTTCCGAATGAATTGCCGTACGGCGGTCGGCCCCGGGGACTGGGCCGACCGCCGTCTGTTTGGCATGATCGGGGCCCGGAGCAAGCGGTTGTGTCATCGTCGCCCGGCCGTCACCACCGACGGAGCCGCGGCGACCGGGACTTCGGGGGTGTGGTTACGGGTGATCCTGACGGTCACGCTCAACACGGCGCTGGACGTCACCTACACCGTGCCCGCGCTCGTCCCGCACACCGCGCACCGTGTCACCACCGTCGCCGAACGCCCCGGCGGCAAGGGCCTCAACGTCGCCCGCGTCCTCGCCGCCCTCGGCCACGACACGGTCGTCACCGGCTTCGCGGGCGGCCCCACCGGCGACCTCCTGCGCGGCCTCGTCGCCGAGCGGGCGGAGACGCTCCCGCTGCGCGACGCGCTCGTCCCCGTCGGCGGGAACACCCGCCGTACGGTCGCCGTCGTGGACACCGCCACCGGCGACACCACCCAGCTCAACGAACCCGGCCCGGTCGTCACACCCACCGAGTGGGCGACGCTCCTGACGACGTACGAGGAGCTGCTCACCGACGCCGACGCGGTCGCCCTCTGCGGCAGCCTGCCGCCCGGCGTCCACGTCGGCGCGTACGCCGATCTCGTCCGCCGCGCCCGCGCCGCCGGCGTCCCGGTCCTCCTCGACACCAGCGGCGAACCGCTGCGCCGCGGCATCGCCGCCCGCCCCGACCTCGTCAAGCCCAACGCCGACGAGCTCGCCGCGCTCACCGGCGCCCGCGAGCCGCTGCGCGCGACCCGGGACGCCCGCCGCCGGGGCGCCCACGCCGTGGTCACCTCACTCGGGGCCGACGGGCTGCTCGCCGTCACGCCCGACGGCACCTGGCACGCCGCGCCCACCGCACCCGTCAGGGGCAACCCCACGGGGGCGGGCGACTCGGCGGTCGCCGGGCTGCTCTCCGCCCTGGTGGAGCGGCTGCCGTGGCCGGAGCGGCTGGCCCGCGCCACCGCCCTCGCCACGGCGACCGTGCTGGCGCCCACGGCCGGCGAGTTCGACCCGCGCGACTACCGGCGGCTGCTCGACGGCATCACGGTGAGGGAGCACGCCGCGGCGGCCTGACGACGACCCGGAGACCCGGCGGAGCCCCGCCGCCCCGGAGGACCCCGAGAACCCGGAGGACCCGGAGAACCCCGAGAACCCGAAGGACCCGAAGAACCCGGAGGACCCCAAGACCCCCGAGGACCCGGAGGACCCGGAGAACCGGGAGGCCCCGAAGGACCCCGAGACCCTGAAGAACCCCGAGACCCCCGAGAACCCGAAGAACCCGAAGGACCCCGAGAACCCGGAGGACCGGGGCCAGGGGACCGGGGGGGCCGGAGGACCGGGGGGCCGGAGGACCGGGGCCGGAGGGGCGTGGGGAGGGCGAAGACCTCTCAGCGGCCGACGCTGAGCAGACGCACCGAAAGCAGGGGCCATGCCACTCGTGAACACCGGTGAACTCGTCACCCGGGCCCGCGCGGCCCACCACGCGGTCTTCGCCTTCAACGTCATCACGCTGGAACACGCCGAGGCGATCGCCCTCGGCGCCGAACGGGCCGGGACCCCCGCGATCCTCCAGGTCTCGGAGAACGCGGTGCGCTTCCACGGCGGCGACCTGTCCGCCGTCGCGGCCGCCTCGGCCGCGATCGCCCGCGCGTCCGGCGCGCCCCTCGCCCTCCACCTCGACCATGTGGTGTCCGTGGAGCTGCTGCACGCCGCGCACGCGCACGGCTTCGGCTCGGTGATGTTCGACGCGTCGGGACTCCCGTACGGCGACAACGTCAAGGCCACCGCCGAGGCGGTGCGCTGGGGCCACGAGCGGGGCATCTGGATCGAGGCGGAACTCGGCCGCGTCGGCGGCAAGGACGGCGAACCGCCGCTCGACGCGCACGCACCCGGCGTCCGCACCGACCCGGCCGAGGCCGCCGCGTACGTCGCCGACACCGGCGTCGACGCGCTGGCCGTCGCGGTCGGCTCCACGCACGCGATGACCGAACGCACGGCGGCCCTGGATCACACCCTGATCGCCGCGCTGCGCGGGGCCGTCCCCGTACCGCTGGTCCTGCACGGCTCGTCGGGCGTCCCGGACGCGGGACTACGGGCGGCGGCCGCCGCCGGCATGACGAAGATCAATGTCGGTACGGCCCTGAACGCCGCCTACACCGGCGCGATCCGCGCCTTCCTGGCGGCGGAGGCCGACACCTCGAAGGTCGACCCCCGCACGTACCTCACCGCCGCGCGCGAGGCGATGGCGGAGACGGTGACACGGTTCCTGAGCCTGCTCCGCACCCCGTGATCGCCGGACGGGTCAGGCCGGCTTGACCTCGAGCCAGTCCAGGATGACGTTGCACTGGTTGCCCTCCTCGCACGAGATCTTGATCTCGTTCTCACCCTTCTGCAGGGTGACGGGCGCCCAGGTGGTCTGCCAGCCCTTCTCCCACGCGGGATCGGTCTGGTTGATGAAGTCCTTCAGACCCAGCGGGTTGGAGTTCGGCTTGCCGTTGACGGTCAGGGTGGCGTTGGCCTCGACGGCCGGGATCGCGTAGCGCACGTAGAGCTTGAACTCGCCCGGGACGTCGACGTTCGCCTTCCAGGTGACCGCCGCGCCCACCGCGTTGAAGCCCGTCACATACGCACCGCCCGCACCCTTCGCGCCCTTGACCTCCGTGCCGAGGACGGCCGGCGGGGTCAGCTGGAGCGTGGCCGCGTCCTGCTTGGGGAGCTCGGCGGGGGCCTCGTCGGACGGCGAGGCGTCCGGGGACGGGGACTCCTCGACCTGGGTGGCTCCCGGAGACGGGTTCGTGCCGCCGGCCTTGTCCTTCTCGTCGCCGGTCTTGTTGAGCAGCGCCACCGTGATGCCGGCCACCACGACCAGGACGACGGTGATCGCGCCGATCAGCAGGCCCTTCGTGTTGGGCCCGCCGCCCCGGCCGCCGCGCTGCGGCTGCGCGGGCACCGGACGGGTGGGGGCACCGCCGGGGTAGGTCTCGGGCGCGGCGTACTGGGGGTGCGGCTGGCCGTACTGCTGCTGCGGGGCCTGGCCCTGCTGGGGCACCTGGCCGTACTGGCGCTCGCCGACCGCCCTGACCTGGTTGTACGACGTACGGGGCCGTCCCGGCTGGGCCGCCGGCCCCGGGTAGCCGTAGCCGCCCTGGCGCTGCGACGAGGCAGCCGAGGCCTGACCGTCCGCGTACAGGTAGCCGAACGGGTCCTCGTCCTCGGGCGTGCCCGCGCCGTTGCCGTTGTTACCGGCAGCCATCCCTGGTCACTCCTCATCCGTGCTCGCCAGCCGTCTACCGACCCCGGCGAGCCTACCCCGAACGGGCTACCCCGCCCGGCGGTGAACCTTGGCGCGGGACCGCTTCTCGATGTACATCCGCTGGTCAGCGGAGTTCAGTACCTCTTCGACGGACATTCCGCACTCCGCCCATCCGATACCGAAACTCGCTCCCACGCGCACCGCGCGCCCGTCGACGCGGATCGGCGGGATGATTCCGTTACGCAGCCGGACGGCGAGATCGGCGGCGTCGGCCGCGCCCAGCCCGTCCGCGAGGACGACGAACTCGTCACCGCCGAGCCGGGCGACCGTGTCCCCGTCGCGCACCCCCGCGGTGAGCCGGCGGGCCACCTCGATGAGGACGGCGTCACCGGTGTGGTGCCCGAACCGGTCGTTGATCGACTTGAAGCCGTCCAGGTCGCAGAAGAGGACGGCGAGCCCCTTCGTCCCGTCGTCGACATCGCTGTCGCCGCTGGGCGCGACGGTGTGCACATGGTGGTCGTACGGGCCGGCGGCGGTCGGGTCGAAGTCGAACGCGTCACCCCGGTAGCCGTGCTCGTACCCGTTGTCGTAACCACTGTCGTAGCCGTTGTCGTACCGGTCGCGGTGGCCGTTGTCGTACGTGTTCTCGTAGGTGCTGCCGTACGGCTCGGGGTCCTGCCCCGCCGTCGCCCGCACCGCGCCGGGGCGCGAGCACAGCCGGGCGCTGAGGCGGGAGCGCAGCTCGGCGCTGTTGGGCAGCCCCGTCAGCGCGTCGTGCGAGGCGCGGTGGGCGAGCTGGAGCTCATGCCGCTTGCGCTCCTCGATGTCCTCGACATGGGTGAGCAGGAACCTCGGGCCGTCGGCCGTGTCGGCGACGACGGAGTTCCGCAGGGACACCCATACGTACGTGCCGTCCCGGCGGGCGAGTCTCAGTTCGGCGCGGCCGCCCTCGGCGGAGGTCCGCAGCAGGGTCCCGACGTCCTCGGGGTGGACCAGGTCCGCGAACGAGTAGCGGCGCATCACGGCGGCGGGGCGGCCGAGGAGCCGGCACAGAGCGTCGTTCGCCCGGAGCAGCCGCCCGTGCTGGTCGCCGCCCATCTCGGCGATGGCCATACCGGACGGGGCGTACTCGAACGCCTGGCGGAACGACTCCTCGCTGGCCCGCAGCGCCTGCTGCTCGCGTTCGAGGCGGACGAGCGCCCGCTGCATGTTTGCGCGGAGCCGGGCGTTGCTGATCGCAATCGCCGACTGGGAGGCGTACATCTGGAGCGCCTCCTGCCCCCAGGGGCCGGGTCGGCGGCCGTTGCGGGGCCGGTCGACGGAGATGACGCCGAGGAGCTCGCGGTTGGGCCCCGAGGTGTACATGGGCGCGTAGAGCCGGTCCCTGGGGTGCCACTCGTCCTCGAAGCGCGGCTCGGGGCCCTCGGTGTGCCACTGCGGCACGTCGTCCTCTATCAGGACCCAGCCCTCGGTGTGGGGTATGAACCGCAGGTCGCCCCACGCCTCGCCCATGTGGAGGCGGCGTTCCCAGGAGACCCGGGAGCCGACCCTGCCGGTGATCAGGGCTTCCGCGGCGGAGCTGCCCGCGAACGCGGCGACGACCAGGTCACCGTCGGGGCGCACGAGGTTCACGCAGGCCAGCTCGTAGCCGAGACCGTTGATGACGCCGTCGGCGACGGTCTGCAGCGTGTCGGCCAGGCTGCGGGCCGTGTTCAGGGTGGCGACGACCTGATGCAGCTGCCGCAGGGTCGCAAGACGGACGTACGGCTCCGACTCGGTCTCCATGTGCTCGCTCTCCCCGAGACCTCGACAGCAACTCCAGGGTTCTCATAGACGCTCGTATTGCACTGTCACGGCCACTGAATCACAGCGAGCTGTGCACCCGGTACACAGGGTCAACAATTACCGCGCTCTGTGACTCAAGTCACAAGCGGTGATGGCGGGGGGATGTCCGGGCCATGGCCTTCCCCGGAACTTACTGAACGCAAATTCGACGGGAGGACGGCGGTGCGTACCCGCGGTACGTACGCGCACGCCTCCGGAGATGTACGGGAGCACGCGCCGGACCCGCGGGAACGGCCGTCCCCGTCGCCGCCTCCTCAGCCGCCCGGTCGCCGCCCGGTCGCCGCCCCGTCGCCGCCCCCGTCGCTGGTCCTAGGACCGGGCTGGTCCCCTGGCCCGATGCGGCCCGGCGAGGTGCGCGGCTAGCGTTCCCGGCGTGCTGCCAACAACCCGGTCCACCGCGTCCGCCGCCGGTCTCCCGCATGCTGAGGGGGTGAGCAACGACGAGTTCCGTGCCGCCATGGCCCGGCTGGCCGCCGGGGTGGTGCTGGTCACGGCGCACGAACCGCCGCTCAGCGCGGACGGCCCGCGCGGCGAGGACGCCGGCATGACCGCGACGGCGTTCGTGTCCGTGTCGCTGGAGCCGCCGTTGGTGATGGTCAGTCTCCGCAACGGCTCCCGCATGGACGACCTCCTGGCGGAACAGCCGCTGTGGGCCGTCTCGCTGCTCTCCGAGCGCCAGCGGCACATCGCGGGGCGGTTCGCCATGAAGGGCCGCGTCAGCGACCGGCTGCTCTTCGCCGACCTCCCGTACACGCGCGGCGAGGTCAGCGGCGCGCCGCTGCTGGACGGGGCGCTCTCGGTCCTGGAGTGCCGTACGGAGCAGCGGGTCGAGGCGGGCGACCACACGCTGGTCGTCGGACGGGTGCTGACAGCCGGTTTCCCGAGCGGCGAGGAGAACCCGCTGCTGTACTTCCGAGGGCGCTACCGCGTCCTGGGCTGAGGCTGGGCAGAGGCTGGGGCCGAGGCCGGGCGGAGCGAAGGGGCGGAGGGGCGGAGGGGCGGAGGGGCGGAGGAGTGTCAGCCCCAGTCGCGGTCGGACCGCAGGCGCTTCTTCTCGCCGCGCTGCTTCTTCTCCCGCAGCCGGCGCTCGTTGATGCCGCGCGGGATCTTGGTGGCGCGCCTCGGCTTGGGCGGCGGCGCCGTCGCCTCGGCGAGCAGCGAAGCGAGCCGTACGGCCGCGGTCTCCCGGTTGCGCCACTGCGAGCGGTGCTCGGAGGCGCGGACGGTGACCACACCGTCCGTCAGCCGGCCGGCGAGCCGCTGGAGGGCGCGGTCCTTCCACACCGGCGGCAGGGCTTCCGTGCGCGCCAGGTCGAAGCGCAGCTCCACCTGCGAGTCGCTGGTGTTGACGTGCTGTCCGCCCGGCCCGGACGATCGCGAGAAACGCCACATGAGCTCGGACTCCGGGAGGACGACCGAACCGCGGATGACATGAGGACCGGACATGCGTTCCATGTTCCCCGTACGCGGCCGGTCACGTCACCCTCTTTTACGGGCCGGAGGGTCCACAATCTTGTCCGGACTCCGGTCCACACTCTTGTCCGGACTCCGGTCCACACTCTTGTCGGGGCCTGGAACCAGCTCGGCCCCTGCCGCGTTAAGTGCTGTGACGCTGTGACATCCGCATGAGACATGAGACATGAACGAGGAAAGGGACTTCCCATGGCTGTAAGCCTGTCCAAGGGCGGCAACGTCTCGCTGACCAAGGAGGCACCGGGCCTGACCGCCGTCACGGTGGGCCTCGGCTGGGACGTCCGTACGACCACGGGCACCGACTTCGACCTCGACGCCTCGGCGATCGGTGTCGACCAGTCGGGCAAGGTGGCCTCCGAGGCGCACTTCGTCTTCTTCAACAACAAGGCGACGCCGGACCAGACCATCGTGCACACCGGTGACAACCGCACCGGCGAGGGCGGCGGCGACGACGAGCAGATCAACGTCAACCTCGCGGGCCTCCCGGCCAACGTCGACAAGATCGTCTTCCCGGTCTCCATCTACGACGCGGTGAACCGCTCGCAGAACTTCGGCCAGGTCCGCAACGCCTACATCCGCATCGTCAACCAGGCGGGCGGCGCCGAGATCGCGCGCTACGACCTGAGCGAGGACGCCGCCACCGAGACCGCCATGGTCTTCGGCGAGCTCTACCGCAACGGCGCCGAGTGGAAGTTCCGCGCGGTCGGCCAGGGCTACGCCTCCGGCCTCGAGGGCATCGCCCGCGACTTCGGCGTGAACGTCTGATCCGACCGGCATGGAGTGGCCCCGGCGGCGATCGACCCGCCGGGGCCCTACTGTGGCCGCATGATCGTGGAACCGCTGGAGCTCGGCGAGGAGGCTGCCCTACCGGGGCCGCTCCTCACCGAACTCACCGAGTTGTACGCGTCGAACCAGGAGTTCCAGCAGCTCAGCGGGGAATTCCCGGATCCGGACGACATCCGGCCCGAGCAGGTCGCCGCCTCGCTCGCCGACGAGCTGGCGCGGCCCGACGCGGAAGTGCTGCTGGCCCGTTCGGCCGGCCGGGTGATCGGCATCTCGGTGACCCTGGGGCACCACCCCGACCCGGACGACCAGGACCCGTGGATCGGGCTGCTGATGGTGCACGCGCGAGACCACCGGATGGGGTTCGGGCGGGAGCTGGCCGAGATCGTGGAGAAGCGGTTCCGGGAACGCGGCCGTACCGGGGTGAAGCTCGCCGTGCTGGACAACAACCGCAAGGCGATCGCCTTCTGGCGGACGCTCGGCTACCGGGAGTTCGACCGCCGCAGGGACCTGCGGCTGGGCCGGGACTGCCTGGTCATGCGCAAGGCCCTCTGAGCTCGGCGCGCGGGCAGGCGGCTCACGGCGTGTCGGGCCTGTCCGTCCCGTACAGCCAGACGTCCCACAGCTCCGTCAGGTCCTCGCCGGTCTCCTCCTCCACGAACCTGGTGAAGTCCCGCGTGGAGGCGTTGCCGTGCCGGTACTTCGCCGGCCAGCCGCGGAGCAGGCCGAAGAACGCGTCGTCACCGACGGCCAGGCGGATCCGGTGCAGCACCATCGCGCCCCGGTAGTACACGGGGTCGCCCGAGATGTCCTCGGCGGACGGCGGCTCGGCGGGCGGGAACGCCCAGTTCGCGTCGTCCTCGAACGCCTCGTCGAAGCTGTCCTGCGCGGGCGTGTCCTCGAAGTCCTCGGCGTACAGCCACTCCGCGTACTGCGCGAAACCCTCGTTGAGCCACATGTCCCGCCATGACTCGGGCGTGACGGAGTCGCCGTACCACTGGTGGGCCAGCTCGTGCACGAGGATCGACGGCGTGAACGTGTGCCGTGGGAAGACCGGCCTGGTCTGGGTCTCCAGCGCGTATCCGGCGTCCTCGTCACGCTCGACGATCGCACCGGCGGACGAGAAGGGGTACGGGCCGAAGTTCTCCTCGCCCCAGGCCAGGAGCTCCGGCAGCCGGGCGAGGAGCGCCGCGCTGTCCTCGGTGACCGTGCGGTCGGTGGCGGTCAGGACGCGCACGCCGGACGGGGTGCGGGAGGTCCGTATGTCGTACGCGCCGACGGCGAGCGTCGCCAGGTAGCTCGCCATCGGCTCGGCGGACCGCCACACGAACGTCGTACGGCCGTCGGCGTCGGTGCGCCGCTCCCGCAACTCGCCGTTGGACACCGCCTGGAGGCCCTTCGGGACAGTGACGGTGACCGCGTACGTCGCCTTGTCCGACGGGTGGTGGTTGCCGGGGAACCAGGCCATGGAACCGGTCGGTTCGCCCAGCGCCACCGCCCCGTCGGCGGTCTTCAGCCAGCCCTCGTCCGAGCCGTCCGGGTCGGTGATGGTGCGCGGCTCGCCGGAGTAGCGGACGACGGTACGGAAGGTGTCGCCGTCGCCGATGTCCTCACGGGGCCGGAGGGTCAGCTCGTGCCCCGCCCTGCGGACGGAGGCGGGGGCGCCGTCGACGGTCGCGGCGCGCACGGTCAGTCCTGCCAGGTCCAGGTTGAAGGCGCTCAGGTCCTGGGTGGCGCGGGCGGTGATCGTGGCGGTGCCGTCGAGCCGCCCGCTCGCCGGGTCGTAGGCGAGGGTCAGGTCGTAGTGGCCGACGTCGTAGCCGCCGTTGCCGAGCCTCGGGAAGTACGGATCGCGCAGCCCGGCCGCGCCCGGCGTGCCCGTCACCCCGCCGCCCGTGCAGCCGCCGCTGGTGGCGGCGAGCAGCAGGGCGGCGGTCACCGCGGTCGCCTTCGCCGAGAGATGAGACCTCACCCGGTGATCGTAGGCGGGGTGCTCAGCGGCCGAGGGCGGCGACCCCGGCCTGTGCGTACTTCTCGTCCAGATCGCCACCGGGGGCGCCGGCCACGCCGATGCCCGCGATCGGCGCGCCCTGCGCGGTGACCGGGGCACCGCCCGCGAGGAAGAGGGTGCCGGGGATGTCCTTCAGGTTCGGCGCGTTCTGGAGGCGCTTGGCGAGCTCGGAGGTCGGCGCGTTCCAGGAGACCGCGGTGAACGCCTTGCGGACGGCGGACTCGTACGACTGCGGGCCCGCGCCGTCACCGCGCAGGGTGACGACGGTGGAGCCGTTCCGGTCCACGACGGCGACGGTGACGCGCTGCCCCTCCTTCTCCGCCGCGTCCAGCGCCGCCCGCGCGGCCCGGGTGGCGGCGTCGACGGTGAGGTGCGTGGTCTGACGGAGGTGGCGGTCGGCGGTCACGGCGCTCTGCGGCGCGGCGGCGGGGGCCGCGGCGGGCGCGGCGGGCGCGGCGGGGGCGGCGCTCGCGGAGACCGCGCCGAAGGTCCCCGCGCCGAGGACGGCGGCGACGGCGGCACCGGTCAGGACACGGGCGGGCAGCGACAGCTTCTTGGCGTTCTTCAGGGTCTTCACGGATGGCTCCCAGGTCTGGGTCGGGGTCGGGGTCGGGGACGGTGCCGGGAACGGTGCCGGGGTCGGGGACGGTGCCGGGGTCGGGAACGTGGGTCGGGGACGGGCGCCGTTTCGCCCCGCACTGCGATGATCCGGCGCTGACCTGCGGTTTCGCGTCGCCGATCGGGTCGACCTGCGGGTCAGCCGATCGGTTGATGCCGCATGACCCCGGCGGGCGGAGGATGGGAAGGGTGTGGACAGGCGAAGAGACCGGCGACCAGAACGCGCGCGACGACCGAGACCCGCACAGCGACCAGGACCCGCGCGGCGACCAGGACCCGCGCGGCGACCGGGGCGCGGACGCCGACGCGGACCCCGACGCGCGGTGGCTGGCGCGCGTGATGCACGCGGCGTTCTTCCTGCTGCTCGGCGCCTCGCTCGTACGGTTCCTGCTGCGGCATCCGTGGGCGGACCGGGGGCTGTCGATCGTCGCCCTGTCGGCCGCGCTGGCGGCGCTGTACGTGCTCGGCCCGCGCGCGGCCCGGCACCGGCTGGGCTGGCTGATCACCGTGGTCGCCGTGTGGATGGTGCTGGTGGTGCTCGCGCCGAGCTTCGCGTGGTGCGCCGTGCCGCTGTTCTACACCGGCCTGCGGACCCTGCGGCCGCGCGCCGCGCTCGTCCTGGTCGCGCTGCTCACCGCGTTCGTCGTGGCCGCCCAGCTGAAGCTGGCCGACGGCGGTGTCGACCCGAACCTGCTGGTCGCCCCGCCCGCCGTGGCCGCCATCGCGACGGCGGTGTTCGTGCACGCGCAGCGGCAGGCCGAGCGCCAGCGCGCACTCATCGACGACCTGCTGCGCACCCGCAGGGAACTCGCCGCCACCGAACGCCGCGAGGGCACCCTCGCCGAACGGCAGCGGCTGTCCATGGAGATCCACGACACGCTCGCCCAGGGCCTGTCCAGCCAGCGCATGCTGCTCCAGGCGGCCGACCGCACCTGGGACGGCGACCCGGCGACCGCCCGCCGCCACGTCCGTACGGCCGCGTCCATCGCCGAGCGCAATCTCGCCGAGGCCCGACGGTTCGTCCACGACCTGGCGCCCGCCGACCTCGCCGAGGGCGGCGGTCTCGAGGAGGCGCTGGGCGCCCTCGCCGCCCGCGAGTCCACGGCCGGGCTCGCGGTCCGGTTCCATGTCGACGGGACGGCGCCCGCGCCGCTGCCCAGCAGGGTGCAGTCGGCGCTGCTGCGGATCGCGCAGGGCGCGCTGGCCAACGTACGGGAACACGCGGGTGCCGACACCGCCGGGCTGACCCTGACGCACCTGGACGACCAGGTGGTGCTGGACGTCGCCGACGACGGGCGGGGCTTCGACCCGCGTGCGGTACCGCGCGGCGGGCGGGGCGGCGGGCGGGGCAGGGGACACGGCCTGCCCGCGATGCGGGCCCGTACGCACCAGCTCGGCGGCACCCTGACCGTCGAGTCGGCGCCCGGCGAGGGCACGGTCCTGTCCGCGGCGATCCCCCTGGACACCCCGCGAACGGAGAACCCGCGATGACCACCGACGCGGTACGCCTCCTCGTGTGCGACGACCACGCCGTCGTACGCGCCGGACTGCTGGCGCTGCTCGGCAGCGAACCCGACATCGAGGTCGTCGGCGAGGCCGGCAGCGGGGAGGAGGCCGTCGCGATGACCGCCGCGCTCCGCCCCGACGTCGTCCTGATGGACCTTCAGCTCGGGCCGGGCATCGACGGTGCGGAGGCGACCCGCCTGATCGCCTCCGCCGGGGTGCGCGTACTGGTGCTGACGACGTACGACACGGACGCCGACATCACCCGTGCGATCGCGGCCGGCGCGACCGGGTACCTGCTCAAGGCGGAACGGCCCGATGAGCTGTTCGCCGCGATCCACGCGGCGGCGCAGGGCCGTACCGCCCTGTCCGCCCCGGTCGCGAGCCGTGTCATGGACCGCATGCGCGGCGCCGCCGGCCCGACGCTCACGGACCGGGAGCGGGACATCCTGGGCCAGCTGGCCCGGGGGCTGGGCAACCGGGAGATCGCCCGCGCGCTGTTCATCAGCGAGGCGACGGTCAAGACCCACCTGGGGCGGATCTACGCCAAGCTGGGCGTCGACACACGCGCGGGCGCCGTGGCGCTGGCGAAGGAGCAGCGCCTGCTCCCGTGACCAGTAACCAGTAACCAGTGACCAGTGACCAGTGACCAGTGATCACGTCACGGGTCACGGGTCACGGGTCAGGTGAGGGCGACGTACCGCTTCCAGTTCGTGGCGATCAGCTTGGCCGCGACGAGGCCGCCCCGGTTGTTCACGTTGTACAGATAGGTGGCGCCGGTGGACTTGCGGGCGATGACGTCCTGCCGCCCGTCGTTGTCGAAGTCGCCGGACGCGACGACGGCGTTGAAGCCGCCCCAGCCCGCGCCCATCTTCGTACGGGTCAGGAAGCCGCCCCGGCCGTTGCCCCGGTACAGCCACAGGTCACCGGCCCGGTCCCGGGCCAGCAGGTCGGGCTTGCCATCGCCGGAGAGGTCGCCGCGCCCGGTGATGGCGGTGAACCCGCCCCAGCCGGTACCGATCTTCACGCGCGTGCCGACCCCGCCGGACGCGGTGCCGGGGTGCATCCACACGTAACCGGAGCTGTCCCGGCCGATGATGTCCGGCCGCCCGTCCCCCGACCAGTCGCGGACCGCGAACAGCTTGTTGTAGCGGTTCCAGCCGGTACCGAGGCTGACCTTGGTCGCGAAATCCTCCAGTGCGGTGACGGGGTAGCGGTACAGCGTGCCGCCGATCGAGCGGGCCAGCACGTCGGCGTAGCCGTTCCCGTCGAAATCGCCTCCCTGGAAGGCCAGGTTGACATCGTGCAGGATGAACTGGCCGGTCTGATTGACCGGGTCCCGGGTGTACGCCCGGTTGGTCAGGAAGTCGTACAACGGGTAGTCCGGCTCCAGGCCGAGCACCGAACCAGGCGAGGTGTAGTCGAAGTCGACGTCCCTGGCCCACCCCTCCAGCAGGCCCCGGTACGACGGCACGGCCGTGTAGAGCCGCAGCCCGTTGCGCACACAGCCGTTGGCCGGGGTCGCGGAGAAGGCGATCAGCTTGCCGTTGGAGACCAGCGCGCCGCCCGAGTCGCCGACGCACTGCCGCCGCGGGTCCGGCAAGGCGGTCCCGGGCGCCGGTCCGGAGCAGATCATCCCGTACGGCAGGCTGCTCATCCCGAACTCGGCCGCGCACGCGGCACCACTGCGCACGACGACCTGCTCGCGGTGGCGGACGCGCTGCGACTCCGCGTCGCCTACTGCGGCCCACGAGTAGAACGTGGCCGCCGACCCCGTCCGGTACAGCACGGTGTCGGCGGACCCGGCGAGCACCGGCTTGCCCCTCGCCCTGAGGTTCCCCAGCTCGTTCTCGACGCCGATGGCCGCATGGCGGGTGGTGGCGTTGTACTGCGGGTGGGTGCGGTAGATCGGCCCGCCGCCGCCCCCCTGCATGTACCCGGTGGAGAGGTCATAGCCCCAGGTGATGTCCCCCTGCGACCGGCCGGTGAAACAGTCCGGGGCGGTCAGCACGCGGGTCGCCGACAAGGCGATCGCGGTGCAGGACCTGCCGGCGCCGCCGGCGTCGTCCGCGTGGTGCACCGGCACGAGCCAGGAGGGTACGGACGGCTCGGCGGCCGCCGCAGGCCGCGCCGTCCCCATCAGCCCGCCCAGCAGCGCCCCGACGAGCGCGGTACCCGTGACCGCACGGGCGAACATCGACGTACGACTCATCAGCGGTTGGCCCCCAAGCCTCGGCATCGCGAACAGGGTCTGCCGGCCTCCGGGCCCCGCCCCCAGCCGTACCAGCTGTCCGCACAAGTGTGCGGAGCATAACAACGCGGGCGGGGCCGGCTGCCACCGCGTTCCGGCTGCGGCCGCCGCCTCGGGCCCTGCGGGCATCGCCGGACTCCGGCGGCCGCCGCCGCGTCGTTCCGGCCGGCTCGGCCGTGACACCATCGACCCGTGCTCGATATCGGCTACTCCCTCTCCCGCCGCTTCCCCGATCCGCCGCAGACCGACTACCGCCACGCGGATGTCCACGCCCTGCGCCACGATCTGTTCTGCGGTGACGTCTACCTCGCGGACACCGAGGCCGACCGGGAGGTTTCCACAGCCTGGGGATGGGTGCCGGTGCTCGACTTCGCGTGGGCGCTGTGCGACATCGTGGAGCGGCTCGACCGCGACCCGCGCGGCAGCAGGTCGGCGCAGCCGCAGTACGCGGAGCTGGACTTCACCGAGTCGACCGACCGGATGCTGTTCGAGCGCCGCTTCGGCTGGGTGGACGTCGAGGCCGACTGGATGCCCGGCGACGAGCCGCCGCTCACGTTCGGGCACGCCGTGCTGCGCCGTGAGGCCCGGGACTTCCTGCACGACCTGATCGCCGACCTGGTCGACATGCACGAGGGCCTGGCCGACAACCCGGTGATCTGGGACCTCCAGTCCCGCTTCCCGCGCGTGCCCTGACCGACAGCGCCCGCAACCGGCTTGACCTCAAGCTTGGTTGAGGTCGAAGGCTGTCTCGTACACGCCACCGCGGGCGCCGCGCGCACCGCGGACGAGACAGGAGTGAGCCGACCATGCACGCCATCCGCCTCCACGCCTTCGGCCCGGCCGAGAACCTCATGTACGAGCGGACCGACGACCCGGTTCCCGCACCCGGCCAGGTACGGATCGCCGTCACCGCTGCCGGGGTGCACCTCCTCGACACGGCCCTGCGCGAAGGCATGCGGGGCCCGTACCCCAGCCCCGCCGCACTCCCCACCGTCCCCGGCCGGGAAGTCGCCGGCACCGTCGACGCGCTCGGCGAAGGCACCGACCCCGGCTGGCTCGGCAAGCGGGTCGTCGCCCACCTCGGCATGGCCCCCGGCGGCTACGCCGAGCTCGCCGCGGTCGACGCGGCCCGGCTCCACGAGGTCCCGGCGAACCTGGACGACGCCGAGGCCGTCGCCATGATCGGCACCGGCCGCACCACGCTGGGCATCCTCCAGTTCACCGACCTGGGGCCGTCGAGCGTCGCGATCGTCCCGGCCGCCGCAGGCGGCATCGGCACCCTCCTCGTCCAGTACGGCAAGAACGCCGGCGCCACCGTCATCGGCCTCGCCGGAGGCCCCGCGAAGGTCGCGCGCGTCGCACGCGAAGGCGCCGACCTCGCCGTCGACTACACGCTCCCCGACTGGCCCGACCGGGTCCGGGCGTACCTCGGCGACCGGCGGGCCACCGTCGTCTTCGACTCCGTCGGCGGCGACACCGGCCGCGCGGCCGTCGACCTGCTCGGCAAGGGCGGACAGCACGTCGTCTTCGGCTGGTCGGGCCAGGGCCTCCACGACGGCGAACCGCTCACCTTCACCGACGAGGAACTCGCCCGACGCGGCATCACCTCCGAGTCCGTACTCGGCCCGGTCATGCTCGCGAAGGCCGGCGGGGACATCCGCACCCTGGAGACCCGCGCCCTCGCCGAGGCCGCCTCCGGCCGGCTCCGCCCCGCCGTCCAGCGCTTCCCGCTCGCCGAAGCGGCGGCCGCGCACCGCGCCCTGGAGACCAGGGGCACGATGGGCAAGGTGATCCTCATCCCCTGACGGGGCCCCCTACGCCTGGCCGTCACCCAGCTCCGCCAGCGCCTCGTCGGTCAGCCGGTACACCGTCCACTCGTCCTGCGGCCGCGCGCCCAGCGACTTGTAGAAGTTGATCGACGGGGTGTTCCAGTCCAGTACTCTCCACCGCTCATTCCGTGCCCTGTCACGGTCCCCAGTGGACGGAGGCAAAGTCCCGGACCTGAACAGTGGTGGGTGGCATGTCTAAGAGTGTCGCTTGTGCAGTCGCAGTGCTCTACCTGCGGCTTTCGCACGAGTCGTTCGCGTCCGATTCCCTGGAGGGCCAGGAGGCGGACTGCATCCGTCGGGCCCAGGAGCTGGCTGGGCCGGACGTGAAGATCGTGATCTTCCGGGAGGTCGTCTCCGCCTCCAAGGCCAAGGTACGGCGGCGCGAGTTCGACGCCATGGCCGAGTACGTCAAGGAGCACCGCCCTGCATTCCTGATCGCATGGAAGTGGGACCGGGTGTCCCGCCAGGGCATCCGGCAGCTTGCCGGCGTCCGGTTCGTGTCCCTGAAGGACAACCTGGACTCGGCGAACCCGGGCTGGGTCACCCTTGCGTCGTTCCTGGCTGAACAGGCCAAGGAGGAGGCCAAGAACATCCAACTCCGGGTGGCTGCCCGCCAGCTCCGCGACCGCCACAAGGGGCGGTGGGTGAAGGAGCGGCCGTTCGGGTTCCTCGTGAACGAGGACCGCCAACTGGAGCCGCACCCCATGGAGGCCGCGATCGTCCGGGGCATGGTGAAGGAGTTTCTGGCCGGGGGAACACGTCGGGGCATCGCGGCGCGACTCACCAAGGACAAGGTGCCCACGCTCCGCCACATGAAGCGTGCGGAGCTGTTGGCCAGGCTCCGAGAGGCTGGCCGCCACGACGAAGCCGCTCACATCGAGGCGACTCCCATCCGTTCCCGCGATTCCTGGGGCCTCACCACGGTCCGGCACATCCTCACGAACCCGACCTTGGCCGGGTTGATGGTCCACGACGGAAAGATCGCGGAGAACGCGGACGGCGAGCCCATACGCGTAGGCGAGGGTTTGATCACCGAGGTGGAGCACCGGCGAATTCTTGCTCGGATCAACACCAGGAAGGGCACGGTGAAGAAGCCGGGCAAGCGCACGGGCAAGGGCGGCTCCCCGGGCCGCCCCGTCACGTTCCTCCTGGCCGGTTTCCTCCGGTGCGGTGAACGTGGCGCAGCAATGACGGGCAACCGTCGCAAGCCCCCGCGCCGTTCCTTCTACCGGTGCATCGCCAAGTCCCACGGGCACCCGTGCGGCGCTTCCTCTGTCGTCGTCCAGAACGTGGAGCGGCTGGTGGCGGACCGCGTCCTGACCCGCCTGGCGGCCATGGAGCCCGATGACCCCATGCTGAAGGCGGTAGAACGTCGCTGGCTGACGACGTACGCGCCGGAGTACGACGCGGAGCGAGGCAAAGTCGAGACCAAGGCACAGACGCTCCGGGCTCGCCTGGAGGCGCTGGAAGAGGCGCGGTGGGAACGCGGCGAGTTCGATGACGCCGAGGGTCCAGCGCGGTACGACCGGCTGCGTTCCCGGATCGCGGAACAACTCGCAGCCGTCGAGAGCGCACTGTCCAAGCTCCCGGAACCCGTCATCGACCTGTCCATGTTGCTGGACCCGGAGGAGGCAGCGGAGGCCCTTTCCGAGGGCGACGGTAACGCCCTGGAGGCACGCCGGAACGTGCTGGGTCTGGTGTTGCAACGTACGTACATCGTCCAGGCGGAGGGTGTAACAGACCTGGACGTGCGCTGTGTCTGGGCAGGTGAGGAAGACACCTACGTCCCGGTGAGCGAGCGCACCGAAGTGGCGACCTCAGCCTAGATAGATGGGCCTCGGGCCCGCCTTTCCTACTCGGAAGGGCGGGCCCTCTCGCGTGCCTGATCGCTTGCCATCGTGGGGCGGCCAATCCACAGAGGAGGGTCGGCCCCGCTAAGGGTCCAGCCCTCTTTCGCGTTCTGTGACTGTCACGGGACCCGTGAGTGACCGAACCGGGTTCCAGGGGCAAGAAAAGTGCCCTACGCCTGTTCTTCTCTATAAGCGTTCATGGAAAAGAAGGGCCCCAGGGCACTATTCTTGCCCCAGGGCGTGCGGGTCCAACGTCTGGCGGAGCGACCGGTCCCAGCGCATGTCACGGCCCCCAGTTAATGGCTTGGTAGGCGGACCGCAGGCCGCCTGCGCGCTTGGCCCCCGTCCATGGGTGGTGCCTCCCTGGGTTCTGCGGCCCGAGTGAGCGCGCCCCCGTGACGGGACCTTCTTGCTTGTGCATCGCGCCCCAGACGGCTCTTTGACCTGTCCCGGTGTGCAAGCCACGGCGGTGCACCAACACATGCGGGCGGCCGTGAGCCGCCCGTACTCCCAATGGGTCGCCAGCTCCACGGGAGGGCCCCGGCCGGGCGCTTCCTAGCGTTCGGCCGGGCCTACTGGCGACCGTACGGGCACTGGGCAGGATGCCATTCAAGGACGACTGACTCCCGGCGGTGGGCCGGGTGCCACATGGCGAACCACTCCCCCACAGACAGGGCCCCCGTTCGGCTCCGTCGCTCCCAGGCTGCACCCCTGGTCGAGCGCGGGCCGGCGGGGGCCCTTTCGCGTTACGGCCACCACCCCGGCGGCCACCTGGCGAACCTCAATCGGGAGTACCAGACATGAACACCACCCCATGGCATGACAGCCGGGACGAACTGGGCACCCAGGCGTCCAGGCTGCGCGACCGGCTGAACGGCTACCGACGGGACGTGGGACACCTCCCGGAGCATCCGGAGCGGGTGCATGACGCGTGGGCCAAGTTCCTGGAAGCCAGCGATACGGCGACAGACGCCCTGGACGCGTGGAACCGTATCGAGGCGGAGGCCCAGCAGGCTGAGCGGAGCCGTGTGGCCGAACATCGCGCCCACCTCCGTGGCGACGGCCCCAAGCCCAAGCCTTACAAGCCACAGGATGCGGCGGCACGGCGCGCGGACGAACTCCTCCGGTGTTCAGCCCTGGTCGACCTGGCTCTGGAGGCTATGGGCACGTACTCCCAACTCCTGGAGGACCGCACGGTCATGGAGGAGGCCCGGGCCGCCCTCGTCGCCAAGTTCGACGGCCTTCAGGCCCAGGCTCGGGAGGCCATGGCATCGGCAGAGGCCGCGTTCTCGGACTGGGGGACCACCAGTGACCACTTGGGACAGATCACTGCGGCCCTGGGTCTGGGTGGCGGACCTACGGGTGTGGTACCCCGAATCGACAATGAGCGGTTCCGCTGGTTCTCGGAGGCCCAGGACGCGTGGCCGGTCTTGAACAGGGTCCTGGGGACTAATGACCCGGTGGCGTCGGGCCGATGGGCCACGATGACCGTGGAGGAGCTGACGGCCACCCCGCCCGTGTGGCAGCGAGAGCGCCTGGCCCGCAACCACCCCGGGAGCCAGGACCGTCGAGACCTCCGGCGCATCGAACTGAGGGAGCGCGCGGCGGGCCGCCTGGTGTCCGCCCTGGAGGTGCCGGCCGACATGACGGCGGCGGAGGCCA
This sequence comes from Streptomyces sp. NPDC047886, assembly GCF_043204435.1. Taxonomy (NCBI): domain Bacteria; kingdom Bacillati; phylum Actinomycetota; class Actinomycetes; order Kitasatosporales; family Streptomycetaceae; genus Streptomyces; species Streptomyces sp. NPDC047886. The sequence goes on along the minus strand of NZ_JBIDCF010000010.1, from coordinate 101,879 downwards.
GGGACCTCCTGCCTGCGGCCTGAGAGCCCGCCTGAGGGCCTGGCGACAGTGCCAGCCCCCCTTTCCTGTTCCCGGCCCTGGCGGGCCGGGAACGCCCCGGAGGAACGCGTGAGCTTTGCAACCTCACTCGTAGGCCAGACCAGCCGGGAGGACGCCACGGGCCGGGTAACCCTGGCCGTGACCAACCACATGGCTGAGAGGTGGCCCCCACACCGGCTCGCCGATGAGGTAGCAAGTTGACCCCGGCGGTGGGCTTGAGCCTGGCCGCACGTGGACGGCAGACGCGCGGTACCGGGCGGGCCACATGGAGAACCCATTCCGTGCGAAGGTCGCTTCAGACCTGGTCACCAACCACCGTTGACGAGTCGTATGAAGGCTCTACAGGCGTCAGTTCGGCCTTCTCCACAGGGCTCCCTGACCGGCCCTGCCCAAGGGTGATGGGCTTTTGGGGGCCCACCCTCTGGGCACTACTACCCCCCGGTCACAACCTCATAGATCTGGTCCGCCAGGTCCACAAGGTTCTTGGCGGCCTGAGGCGCCGGCGATGGGTTCCGAAGCATTCCAGTGCTGGGATCCCGGGCCGGGTAGTCACTGCGGAGGCATTCCGACGCCGCATTGAGACAAGCGAAATACAGCTCCCGCAAATCGGGGGTATCCTTCACCGATTCCCACTTCGACATGGTGACCTCCTGAATCTGCCGCACTCACAGCCAGTGTCTCCGTACCCCGCCGGGGTCGCATGTTGTCCTGTCTCCGGAGAGATGTAGCCATGGCCTGGCACGGCAGCGATCGGCGGGCCAGGCTCCCCTCGAACTGGCGGACCCTGCGGGCCCAGGTCCTGAAGCGGGACGGCTACCTGTGTGTGGCGATCCTGCGGGACACGGGGCCCGGCGCACGGCCATGGCCACGGACGTGTACCACATCGTCCCGGGCGACGACCACGACCTGACCAACCTTCAGTCCCTGTGTAGCTGGCACCACGCACGCAAGAGTGCGGCGGAAGGGGCGGCGGCCCGGGGGCCCAGGGTCTCCAGGCGACGGCCGACGGCTCCGCATCCTGGAGAGCTGGCATAACGCTGGGTGAGCACTCCGCAGCTGCCCCGTGCGTCCCTTGTGTCCGTTTAGACCCGGGGTGTACCCCCTTCCGGAGCGGCTGGGACATCGAAGAGTGATAGCGGCTCGGTCTCTGTACGGGTTCCAGGGTCCGCCAGGGCATTCTGCTGCTACTCCGCATGACCGCTGACATGCGAGAACTCCATTTCAGCCGAACTGGTGAAGGGACCGTAACGGGGGTTTCGGGACCACCGCCCGGCGCCGAAGAAGGACGCCAGGCCGTGATTCGCGAATATTCGAGAATCACGGCGGACAGAACGGCACTGGTGGCTCCATCCTGGGCACGGCCCGACCGGGTCATCTGGGCGAGAGGGGAACGACGTTGGCAAGGCGACTTCGCTTCATCGGCACCAACTCCGGCAACGACGGCTGTCCGACGCTCTACGAAGACCAGGACACGGGGGAGGTCTTGGTCCAGGGAGACGCTGTGACCGACCCCGAAGACGTGGCTCAGCTCCGCAACGTAAAGCCCGGCGAGGGGTTCGTGTTGGTGCCCCGTGTGCTCCTGGCCGACTTCGCCCCGAGGGATGTGGACCGGGTGCCGACGATGATCAGCTTCGAAGAGTTCGGCGGGATGTTCCGCACCTTCGAGCACACCGCCTGGCGGCTGGAGACCCGCCGCCGGTACGCGTCGGACGAGGAGACGGAGACGTACATCCGGTTCGCCCGGGGCGAGGATGCCGGATGGGACCTGAATGACCCGTGGTGCGCGTCCCGGCGCGAACAGTCCGCCCTCGGCAAGCGGTTCGAGCGCGTACGCATCGTGGACAACCCGCCGACCCTCGGACAGCGGTACCTCCTGGACAACGCCCGGCGCAACAGCGCCGTGGGAGAGGACATCCGCAACCTGTGGAGGAGCGACGCCGAAGGGCTGAAGCTCCCCGACGAGGACTTCTGGCTGTTCGACTCGCGCGTCATCGCACGGCTTCACTTCGACGAGGGCGACGACATGACCGGCGTCGAACTCGTCACGGACCCCGTGGAGGTCCTGCGCGCCTGCCAGGCCCGCGACGCTGCTTGGCATCACGCCATCCCGTCCGACCAGTTCGCGGGACAGGTACCTTCCACCGAGTGAGTACCGACTTCCAACAGGCCCGGGTGGCCCTCGGCGCGCGGCTCCGTGAGCTGCGCGCCGCTCGGGGCTATACAGGGCGTGAACTGGCGTCGGTGCTGCATTGGCCCCAGTCCAAGGTCAGCAAACTGGAGACCGGGCGCCAGACGGCCACGACCGACGATCTCCAGGCATGGGCACAGGCCACCGGGCACCCGGACTCCGCCGATGAACTGATCACCCGGCTACGGACCCTGGAGTCCCGATCACGCTCCTGGCGGCGCCAGCTCGCCGCCGGGCACAAGCCCGTCCAAGACACTCTCAGTGCCGAGTACGAGCGGTCCAGAACACTCCGGGCCTGGCAGGGCTCCATGGTCGTCGGGATGCTTCAGACACCCGACTACGCCCGCCACGTGTTCTCCCAGCACGTCGACCTCCACCAGTCCGTCCGGGACGTGGAGGAAGCTGTACGGGCACGCGTGCGACGCCAGGAGATGCTGTACGAGCCGGGGAAGAGCTTCCACATCGTCATGTGGGAGGCCGCCCTTCACGCCCTGGTCTGCCCACCGCTGGTGCTGGCCGCCCAACTCGACCGGCTCATGGGCGTTCTCGGTCTCGACACCGTCACCCTGGGGATCGTTCCCCTCGGCGCCCCTCTCAGGCTTCCGCCGGCCAATGCGTTCTGGCTGTACGACGACCGCTTGGCCATCGCCGAGGACTGGCACGCGGAACTCTGGCTGGACGATGCCCCGACCGTCGGGGTGTACCAGCGGGTCTGGCAGACCCTCGCCGACTCCGCTGTCTACGGGCCCGACGCCCACCGCGTGATCACCCGCGCACGCCGGGCCCTCGACCTCACCTGAGAATCACCCCGAAGACGCCCCGGCATCGCTCGAATCAAGGCGAATCAGCGCTGCCCCATTGGACTCTGCACTCCTACCGTCCCCATGGACCGAGGCATTCGGAGCGCTGGAGGGGACGGTGAGGCATGACCGAGGAGTGGAGATCGACCGTCAGTCGGTACGCAGTGGACGCGAAAGGGACGCTGGGTCGGGTGGACCGACGGTACGAGGGAAGCGTGTACCTGCGTCCGCCGGGAGGCGGCCGGGAATGGGCGGTCCCGCCGGAGGAGCTGCGGGGGCCGACCCCGAAGGAGTTGGACCAGGTCCGCGTCTTCACCACTCCGGTGTTGGCGGTGGAGTCGTGACGGTCCGGATGGTTCTCCGGTTCGTGACGCACCGGATCAAACGTCACCCCGACTCCGAGGCCACGGCGTCGGCCAGATGCCTGCACGGCGAGTGCGACTGGGAGGCCAAGCCCAGCACCAAGGTGAACGAGGTGGACGACCAGTGCATGGAGCACACCGGCCTGCTCAGGGACCACACGATGTTCGCTCGGACCTTTGAGGACGTGGCCCTGGTGGAGCGGCTGGAGGGCACGGCGTGAGGTGGCTCCCGGCCCTGGCGGTCACCGTCGCCAGCGCCGTGAGTGTCGTGGCCCTGGCCGTGGCGGTCTCCACGCGGTGACCTGGTCGCGGCTCGGGTGGTCCACCGCCGCCTTCATCGTCTGGGCGGCCGTCGCGTTCTTCCTGACCGCCCACTGTCGGTTTCAGGGAAATCATCGAAGTGGCCGCCCTCCATGCCCACTACGGCCACCCCAGCGCCCCTCTGCGGACGCCGTTCTACCCCTAGGCTCCCCGCCGCCGACACGGCGGGGCCGTGTAGTCCTGCGAGCGACTAGCCGCCCGATCCGGATCGGGCGGTGACAAACTCCCCCGCGCGGAGATGTCCACACAGGCGCCCCCGGGCCTCCACAACGGTGCCGTCGGCGCCCTCCAACGCCGACGGTGGGGGACTGCACAACACGAGCCCAGTCATCGGACTTCCATCCCGTTGGCCGTGGCCGGGCCCGCTCACGAACTCCGCTTCCTCGGTCAGGCCCCTTTCTGCGGGGACCGTCCCGAGCCGGGGAAGCGGGCCAGCCCCCTCCGCACGGGAACCGCCGGAGGGAACATCCGCCCCAGGGTGGGACGGCCCCACCCGGGTCGGCCCGGGGCGGGCACATCCCGAGCCGACGAGGCTCGGGCAGGGCATTTCGTATCAGAGAGGAGCCCAACATGGGTTGGGGAACGGGTAAGGGTGGCAGCGGTGGCAACGGCCAGCACGCCGGGGGGAAGGACCCGGGCACGTCCAAGCCGTCGTCGGACACGGCCAAGCCGAAAGACCCGCCGAAGCACAAGAAGGACTAGCACCGGTGACGACACCCGACCTGTCGGCGTCTGAGCAGATCGCCATGCGCGATCTGCTCGGCGCGGTGAACACCGCACTGGAGGCGCCGTTGGCTCCCGAATGGGAGCGAGCGGCCTGGGCGGTACCCCGCCACCACTTTCTCCCGGAGCGCATCTATCTGGGGGAGGACCTGACGCCCTGCAACCGCACCAAGGCACCCGAGACGTGGCTACGGGCCGCGTACGCGGCCGACTCCGTGGTGACCCAGGTCAACGACGGCCACGACCCCGGCGACGGGGAGCGGTGGGCGTCGTCGTCCGCGTCGGACCCGTCCATCGTGTTCCGGATGCTCGACATGTTGGACGTGGCCGACGGTCACCACGTCCTGGAGATCGGCACGGGGACCGGCTGGAACGCGGGTCTCCTGGCCCATCGTCTGGGGTCGGAGAACGTCACCACGGTGGAGGTGGACCCGGTGCTGGCGACGGACGCGGAGACGCGTCTGCGGAAGCTGGGCCTGGAGCCGGAGGTCATCTCCGGGGACGGCGCCCGGGGCCACTCCTCGGCCGGGCCGTACGACCGGGTGGAGGCCACCTGTTCCGTGCGGTCCGTCCCCCGGGCCTGGGTGGAACAGACCCGGCCGGGCGGGGTCATCCTCACACCGTGGGAGGCGCCCTGGCTGTGCTACGGCCTGTTGCGCCTGAAGGTGGGCGTACAAGGCGACGCGTCCGGACGGTTCTCTCCCCACTCCGCGTTCATGCTCATGCGGAACCAGCGCACGGACCTGCGGATCTACCGGGACGTGGTGCGCGACGACCCCCAACCGGACGAGTCGCGGACCAAGTTGTCCCCGTGGACCGTCACGGGCGATGACCTTGCGGCCCAGTTCGCCATGGGCCTCCAGCTCCGTGACGTGTGGTGGACCTGGCACGACAACCCCGACGTGGACGGGGTGGACGCCAGGCTGTGGGTCGCGACGACCGACGCCACGTCCTGGGCGGCCATCGACTGGGACGGGAAGTCGGACGACCAGTTCACCGTGTGGCAGTACGGCCCCCGGCGTCTCTGGAACGAGGTGGAGGCGGCCCACGCCTGGTGGACCCACGCCGGCCAACCCGGACCCGAACGGTTCGGACTGAGCACCGCCCCCGGTACCCGTGAGTGGGTCTGGCTGGACACGCCGGACCGGCCGCTCCCGAACACCGGCTGACCACCTCATGACCGGCCCCGGTCGTCCGCTTCCCCCGTGGCGGATGGCCGGGCCCTTCCCTAGTACCACCTTGCCCGTCCTGGTTGCCCCAGGCGGGCGTCCGTCGGTGCATAGTGCGACCCCGTGAGCCCTACCCTCCCGTCCCCAGCCTGTGGAGAGCGTCGTCCGTCAGCCGGTTCACGGTCCACTCGTCCATTGACACAGCTCCGAGCGACTTGTAGAACTCGCGGGCAGGCAAATTCCAGTCCAGGACGGACCACTCGAGCCGCTCGTACCCGCGCTCCACGCAGATCCGGGCGAGCTCCCGCAGCAGCGCCTTGCCGTGGCCCCCGCCGCGCGCCTCGGGGCGGACGTACAGGTCCTCCAGGTAGATGCCGTGGACGCCGCGCCACGTGGAGAAGTTGAGGAACCAGAGCGCGAAGCCGACGGCTTCGCCGCTCTCGTCCTCGGCGATGTGCGCGTACGCGGCGGGCCGCTCGCCGAACAGCGCCTCCCGCAGGTGCTCCTCGGTCGCGCGCACCTCGTCGAGCGCCTTCTCGTACTCGGCGAGGTCGCGGACCATGGCGTGGATGACGGGGACGTCGGCAGGCGTGGCAGTACGAATCATGAGCGCAGCCTGCCTGGTCGCACCCCCTGCGCGCCACCGCGATCCGCCCCCGCCCCGCCCCCGTCACGCTCACGCGCGCCCCCACCCCCGTCACGGCACGCTCACGCGCGCCCACCCCCACCCGCACCCCCGTCACGCCAACCCGCGACACCGCCCGCACGCCACGGCACCGCCCGCACGTCACCACACCGCCCGCACGCCACGGCACCGCCCGCGCGCCACCACACCGCCCGCGCGCCACGGCACCGCCCGCGCGCCACCACACCGCCCGCACGCCACGGCACGGCACCGCCCGTGTCACCGGGCCAGCAGGATCCGGCCCACGCGCGCTCGCTCGCCGTTCAGCGTCGTCTCGCCGTCCTCCACGTCCCACAGGGCGTCCTGCAGGACCCGCCCCAGGGTCCAGGCGCGGGCGCGCTCGCGGTCCACGGCCAGCACCTCGGTCATCAGGTCGAAGCGCCACAGCACCTCGTCCGCGTCGAACCGGTTGAACAGCGCGGGCAGCAGCTCGAACCCGGGGTCGCCCGCCAACGGCTTCGGGTCGATCGCGAGCCACGGCTCGCGCCCCGCGGCCAGCACGTTGTCGTAGTGCAGGTCCCAGTGGAGCAGCCGGTCCCCGGGCTCGTCCGCGACCTCCCGTACGGCGGCGGCGCAGTCGCGCAGCAGCCGCCGGTCGTCCTCGCGCGTGAGCTCGGCGACGGCGTCGTCCACGTCCGCCAGCATGTCGGCCGCGATCTCGCCCAGGCCGCGCATCCCGGTGGGCGCCGCCACCGCGACCAGCCGGGCCAGCAGTTCCGCGAGGAGCCGCGTGGCCTCCCGGACGTCGTCGACGGCGGACAGGTGCCGCCCCTCGTCGAGCCGTTCCAGGAGCAGCGTCCCGGTCGCGGCGTCCTCCGCGAGCAGCCGTACGGCTCCGGCGCCGTTCCACGCCCGCAGCGCGGCGGCCTCGCCCTCCGTCTCCTCGTCCGACAACCGCAGCTTCAGGGCGGCGGGCAGACCGTCGGAGCCGCGCACCACGGGGAACACAAGCGACGCCATCCCGTACATCGCGGGCCCCGACCGCCGCAGCCCCCACTCCTCCAGCAGCCGCGCCGCACGCCCCGGCAGGGCGGCGACGAACTCCCGCCCCTCGTCGCCCCAGTTCTCGACCGCGCGCACCGCGAATTCATCCGGAACCTGGATCTCCACCCGCACCCCACCCATCGAGTAACGTCCCCCGCCATGGACACGATCAACGGCGGCATCTCGTTCTGGTACGCGGCGGATGGCATCCCCGCGCCCCGGGAGCCCCTCCCGGGCGACACGACGGCCGACGTCTGCATCGTAGGCGGCGGTTACACGGGGCTGTGGACGGCGTACTACCTGAAGAAGGCCGTGCCCTTCCTCGACATCACCGTCCTGGAGGCGAGGTTCTGCGGTTACGGCGCCTCCGGCCGCAACGGCGGCTGGCTCTACAACGGCATCGCCGGCCGCGACCGGTACGCCGAGCGGCACGGCCACGACGCCGCCGTACGCCTCCAGCAGGCCATGAACCACACCGTCGCCGAGGTCGTCGAGGTCGCGGCCGCCGAGGGCATCGACGCCGACATCCACCGGGGCGGCGTCCTCGAAGTGGCCCGCACACCGGCCCAGTTGGCCAGGCTGAAGGCGTTCCACGCGGTCGACGTCGCCTTCGGCGAGAAGGACCGCCGGATGTACGGCGCCCGCGAGACCGCGGAACGCCTCCGTGTGTCCGGCGCGGTCGCGTCCTCCTGGACCCCGCACGGCGCCCGCCTGCACCCGGCGAAACTCGTCAAGGGCCTGGCCGGCACCGTGGCGGCGCTCGGCGTCACGATCCACGAGAACACCCCCGTCACGGAGATCAGGCCCAAGCACGCCGCCACCCCGTACGGCACGGTCCGCGCGCCCTACGTCCTGCGCTGCACCGAGGGCTTCACCGCGGCGCTGAAGGGGCATCGCCGCAGCTGGCTCCCGATGAACTCCTCCATGATCGTCACCGATCCGCTCCCCGCGTCCCTCTGGGCGGAGCTCGGCTGGCAGGGCCGCGAGACCCTCGGCGACATGGCCCACGCGTACATGTACGCGCAGCGGACCGCCGACGACCGCATCGCCATCGGCGGCCGGGGCGTCCCGTACCGCTACGGCTCCCGGACCGACAACGACGGCCGCACCCAGCCCGCCACCGTCGACGCGCTCCGCGACCTCCTCGTCCGCTTCTTCCCGGCGCTCGCGGGCACCGGCATCGCCCACGCCTGGTCCGGCGTCCTCGGCGTGCCCCGCGACTGGTGCGCCACGGTCGCCCTGGACCGCTCCACCGGCCTCGGCTGGGCGGGCGGATACGTCGGCTCAGGCGTCGCCACCGCCAACCTCGCCGCCCGCACGCTGCGCGATCTGATCCAGCAGGACTCCGGCCAGTCAGGCCCCACGGACCTGACGACCCTGCCGTGGGTGAACCACAAGGTCCGGGGCTGGGAGCCCGAACCCCTGCGCTGGCTCGGCGTCCAGGCCCTGTACGCCGCCTACCGCGCCGCCGACCGCCGGGAAGCCGCCACCCACACGGCCACGACGTCCCGCCTGGCACGCCTCGCCGACCGCGTCTCCGGCCGCTGACCCGGCCCGCCACCCCTGCCCGCGCCCAAGGCGAAAAGCCCCTGCCCCCGCCCCGCTCGGAAGCACACCCCGGCGCCTCCAGCACACCCCAGCACACCCCGCACACGCGAAAGGCCCCCCACCGCGAACGGTCGGGGGCCTTCGCCCTTGAGCCCCCTGTCGGGTTCGAACCGACGACCCCCGCTTTACAAGAGCGGTGCTCTGGCCAGCTGAGCTAAGGAGGCAGCCGGGCCAGTGTAACCGGAGGGGTGCACGGCCCGGTCGAAAATTTCGCCGACCTCGAACTACTGACAGAACGGGCGGCGGCCAGGTAGCGTCACCAGGAGTTCACTCACGTGGACTAGACCTGAACACTCCATTCCTTTACTCGGATCGTCCGGCACGTTCCTGCCGGTGAAGGGACCGCATCACCATGGCTTCTGTCACGTTCGACAAGGCGACCCGGCTGTACCCGGGTGCCACCAAGCCCGCCGTCGACCAGCTCGAGATCGAGATCGAGGACGGCGAGTTCCTCGTCCTCGTCGGCCCGTCCGGCTGCGGCAAGTCCACCTCGCTGCGCATGCTCGCCGGCCTGGAGGACGTCAACGGCGGCGCGATCCGCATCGGTGACCGTGACGTCACGCACCTGCCGCCGAAGGACCGGGACATCGCCATGGTGTTCCAGAACTACGCGCTGTACCCGCACATGACCGTCGCCGACAACATGGGCTTCGCGCTCAAGATCGCCGGCGTGAACAAGGCGGAGATCCGGAAGAAGGTCGAGGAGGCCGCCAAGATCCTCGACCTGACCGAGTACCTGGACCGCAAGCCGAAGGCCCTCTCCGGCGGTCAGCGCCAGCGCGTCGCCATGGGCCGCGCCATCGTGCGTGAGCCGCAGGTCTTCCTCATGGACGAGCCGCTGTCGAACCTCGACGCCAAGCTCCGCGTCTCCACGCGTACGCAGATCGCCTCGCTCCAGCGCCGCCTCGGCATCACCACGGTGTACGTCACGCACGACCAGGTCGAGGCGCTGACGATGGGCGACCGGGTCGCGGTACTCAAGGACGGTCTGCTCCAGCAGGTCGACAGCCCGCGCAACATGTACGACCGCCCGGCCAACCTCTTCGTCGCCGGCTTCATCGGCTCGCCCGCCATGAATCTGGTCGAGGTCCCGATCACCGACGGCGGCGTCAAGTTCGGCAACAGCGTCGTCCCGGTCTCCCGCGAGGCCCTGGCGTCGGCCGCCGACAAGGGCGACACCACCGTCACCGTCGGTGTCCGCCCCGAGCACTTCGACGTGGTCGAGCTCGGCGGCGCCGCCGCGCAGACCCTCTCGAAGGGCTCCGCCGACGCCCCGGCCGGCCTGGCCGTCTCCGTCAACGTCGTCGAGGAGCTCGGCGCCGACGGATACGTGTACGGCTCCGCCCACGTCGGCGGCGAGGTCAAGGACCTGGTGGTCCGGGTCGGCGGCCGCGCCATCCCGGAGAAGGGCTCCGAGCTGCACGTCGTCCCGCGCCCGGACGAGATCCACGTCTTCTCCACCACCACCGGCGAGCGCCTCAGCGACTGACGCGCCGCCCACCGCCCCAACGGTCGTGACCGGCCCCGCACTTCGGTGCGGGGCCGTTCTCGTGGCCGCTCCCGCCGGCACCCCCGCCACCACTCCGCCGCCGCCCCGCCACCGCCCCGTCGGCGCTCCGCCACCACCCCGTCGCCCTCCCCGTACGCGATCATGGGTGTCGACAAATACCCCGGCAGACCCGTCATTTCGGTTGCCGTTCGTCAACACGCGCCGCGAAAAGGAGCAGAGAAACCTCCCTCGTGAGGGTGACTAAATGTCTCCAAATCTTCACTGAGCGCTACGCTCGCCTCCGTGACCCACACAGCACGCCGCATCGGCCGTACTCTCGCTCTCGTCCTGCCCGTCGTCCTGGTGCTCTCCGGAACTCTCGCGGTCACCAGCGTCCCGTGGGCGGGAACCGCATCCGGCACCCAGATGATCACCGCGTCCGCGGAGAACGTCTCGGTCCCGGCCAAGCCCCGCGCCCCGCAGGACATCCTCCGCGAGAAGCTCCTCACCGAGCTCCGGGAGCAGTCGCCGTCCGTCGCACTCACCAGCCTCCAGCGCGCGGTCGAGGAACGCCCGTCCCTCGCCAAGCACTGCATGCCGATCGCCCGGGAGCTCGGCCGCGAGGCCGTACGCGTCTACGGCCCGACGCGCGCCCAGGCGTACTCCCGGCCCGTCTGCGACACGTCCTTCGCCTCCGGCGTCGCCCACGCGAGCTGAGGCCCGTCATGGCTGCCGGGGTACGCCTATCGTGCCCGGTATGCACACCACACCGACGCAGGCCGTGGTCCTGGCGGGCGGCCAGGGCTCGCGACTGCGCCCGTACACCGACGACCGCCCCAAGCCGATGGTCGAGATCCCGGGCACCGGGACCCCGATCATCGGCCATCAGCTTTCCTGGCTCGCCGCCGAGGGCGTGACCCACGCCGTCGTCTCCTGCGGCCATCTCGCGGACGTCCTCCAGCAGTGGCTGGCGACCGCCGACCTGCCCCTGCACGTCGCCACCGTGGTCGAGGACGAACCCCTGGGCAGGGGCGGCGGCCTCAAGTACGCGGCGGCCCGGCTGCGACACCCCGACGAGCCCTGGTACGCCACCAACGGCGACATCTGGACCCGGTTCTCGCTGCGGGAGATGGCCGCGTTCCACACCGAGCGGGACGCCGTCGCCACGCTCGCCCTCGCCCGCCCGCGCATCCCGTGGGGCGCCGTCGAGACGGACGCCTTCGGGCACATCACCGACTTCATCGAGTCGCCGCCGTCCCCGTATCTGATCAACGCGGGCGTGTACGTCTTCTCCGCCGCCTTCACCGGGCTCCTGCCGGACCGCGGCGACCATGAGCGCACCACCTTCCCGCGCCTCGCGCGCGAGCGCCGCCTCGCCGGCTACCCCCTCCCCCAGGGCGCGTACTGGCGGGCCATCGACACGGCGAAGGACCTCACCGAGGCCGCCAGGGAACTGGCCGCCCACCTTCCCCCGACGCCCCCGGACCCGGCACGGCGCCCCACGGAGCCCCTGGAAGCCGCACAGCGCCCCGTGAACGGCCTCTGACGCCCCAGGGCTTCAGGAAGGCCGTCAGGGCCGCCCCGCCCCGCCCTCGGCAGCCACGGGCGCGCGGGCGCGCCCACGGGGCAGGGCGGGCACGCGAGAGGAGCGGGCACGCGAGAGGGGCGGCCACCGTCGATCCGGTGACCGCCCCTCCTCGTGCGTACCGCTCAGCCCAGCAGGCCGCCGAGCGGGTTGCGGTTGCCGCCGCTGCCGGAGCTGTCGTCGTCCGAGCCGCCGCCCGAACCCGTGTCGTCGCCACCGCCACCGCCGCCGGCCCCGCTCGACGAGGGACCCGAGCTGGTCGACGGCGGGGGCTCCGGCTGCGACTGCCGGGGCGGCTCCTGGCCGACGCCCTGCGTGGACGTGGGCCGCTGCTCCTGGACCCGGCCGGTCTCGCGCACCGGCTCGGACGACGAGGACCTCTCGGCGGACGGGCTCGCGGACGTGGACGCCGACTCCGACGGCCTGGGCTCCCGGGACGTCGCACGGGACGGGGAGCGCTCGCCCGGCTCCTGCGGGAGGGGCTGGCCCGGCAGGTGGTTGGTCGGGTCGTCGTTCGGACCGGGCACGGTGATCAGGTCCGTGGACCGTACGGCGCCGCCGAGGACGGAGCCCACCAGCAGCGTCAGGCCCACCACGACCGACGCGACGATCACACCGCGCCGCAGCACCCGGCGCCGCAGCTGCCACAGCTCCGAACGGGGCCCGAGCGTGCGCCACGCCTCGCCCATGAGCCGCCCGTCGATGGAGTAGACGGGCGCACCGGCGATGATCAGCGGCGACCAGGCGGCCAGGTAGATGATGTCCGGCGCGTCGTACACCGGGACGGCCCGCCAGCTGACGGTCAGCAGCAGCGCCGCCGACAGCAGCGCGCCGAACACGGCGGCGACCCGCTGCCACAGTCCGAGGACCGTGAGGACCCCGACGACGACCTGGGCGAAGGCCACCGTCAGACCCGCGCCCACCGGGTGGGAGAGGGCGAAGTCCCGCAGCGGTTCGGCGAGCGGCCACGGGTCGAGCGACGTCAGCCACTTGACCATGGAGCCGCGCTCGCCGCCGTCGAAGTAGACGGGGTCGCAGAGCTTGCCCATGCCGGCGTAGATGGAGATGAAGCCGAGGAACACGCGCAGCGGCAGCAGCACCACGCCGAGGTTCATACGGCGTCCGGGGTAGTACGCGTGCCGCTGGACGGCCCCGCCGGATCCGGTGTCGTCGCCGTCGCCGGCGTGGGCGGCCCGGCCCTCGTACGCGTCGTGGCCGTCGGGCCCGTACCCGGACGGCTCCTGGTCGTCGTAGGCGCCCTCGGCGCGCCGCATCGGCGGCAGCAGCGGGGCGGTCCCGGTGCCGCGCGGGCCGCGCTGACCACCGACGACGGGCGTCGGCATGGTGTCGTCGGAGAGGTCGACGCGCGGGATGACCTGCGTGGAGCCCGCGTCGTGCGCGTGGTCGCGGGAGTCGCCGAGCGTGTCGACGGCCGCGGAGTCCCGTACGGCTTGGAGCAGTCCCGTCGCGCCGGGGTCGCCGGGCGAGGACTTGCCGCTCCACACGACGGGCGCCCGCCGTCGCCCGCCCGCCGCCGCTCCGCTCATGACGGGGACGCGGGTGGTGTCGGCGAACCGGGGCTTCTGAACCGGGGCGAGCTGCACCCGGAAGCTGGCGTGGTTCACGATGACCTGCGCGGGATCGCAATCCACCTTGACCATCGTCAGCGCAGGCTGATCGTCGAACCCGGGCCGGGGCGTTCTGGTGTCCACACTCATCTAACCGAGTGACGCGGGATTAGGACACTGCCTTGACGCAGGGGAAATGTCCGAGACCCGTCAAGATCATGACGGGTCCCGGTACCTCTCGGGGCGCACGCGCGACGGCGCGGCGGCGCGGCTCAGGCGCGGCGGCGCGCCGCCTCGTACAGCACGATGCCCGCGGCGACGCCCGCGTTCAGCGACTCGGCGCCGCCCGGCATGGGGATGCTGACCCGGAAGTCGCAGGTCTCGCCGACCAGCCGCGACAGGCCCTTGCCCTCGCTGCCCACGACGATGACGACGGGGCCCTCCAGCGCGTCCAGCTCGCCGACCTCGACGTCACCGTCGGCGGCCAGCCCGACGACGGTGATGCCCGCCTTCTGGTACGCCTCCAGGGCGCGGGTCAGATTGGTCGCGCGGGCCACCGGGGTGCGGGCGGCCGTACCGGCGGACGTCTTCCACGCGCCGGCCGTCATCCCGGCGGCGCGGCGCTCCGGGACGACGACGCCGTGCCCGCCGAACGCCGACACGGAGCGGACGACCGCGCCGAGGTTACGCGGGTCGGTGACCCCGTCGAGGGCGACGATCAGCGGGTCCTCGCCGTCGTCGAAGGCGGCCGCGGCCAGGTCCTCGGGGTGCGCGTACTCGTACGGCGGGACCTGGAGGACGAGGCCCTGGTGGTTGAGGCCGTTCGTCATCCGGTCCAGCTCGGGGCGCGGGGCCTCCATCAGGTGGATGCCGCCGCGCTCGGCGGCGAGCTGGAGCGCCTCGCGCACCCGCTCGTCGTTGTCGATGAACTGCTGGACGTACAGCGTGGTCGCCGGCACGCCGTCGCGCAGCGCCTCGAAGACGGGGTTGCGGCCCACGACCATCTCGGACGAACCCTTGCCGCCGCGCCGGGCGACGGGGCGGCGCTGGACGCGCTTCGCCTGGGCGTTGGCCATGCGGTTCTTCTTGTGCCCCTTGCGCGCGGACGCGGGCGGCGTGGGCCCCTTGCCCTCCAGGCCACGGCGTCGCTGGCCACCGCTGCCGATCGTCGCGCCCTTCTTGTTGCTGGTGCGGCGGTTCCTGCGCTGGCTGTTCCCGGCCATGACCTACCTGTTTCCGTCTGTTTCCGTGACATGCGTGAGTCGTGCGACGCGTGCGGGCGCGTGCGCGGCTGCCGCGTACGCGTGTGCGTATGTCGTACGTACGCCTTGCGTGTCTTGCGTGTCTTGCGTGTCTTGCGTGTCTTTGTATGTAAGAAGTGTGCCGCCCGGCCGGGCCGGGCGGCACATCAAGAGTGCGTCAGCGGGCGCCGAGCGTCCAGCGAGGTCCGTCGGGGCTGTCCTCGATGACGAGGCCCGACTGCCCGAGCTGGTCCCGGATGGCGTCCGCCGTCGCCCAGTCCTTGCGGCCCCTGGCGGCCTCCCGCTGGTCGAGGACCAGGCGTACGAGGGAGTCCACGACACCGTGCAGGTCCTGGCTCCGGTCCGCCTCGCCCGCCCAGTGCGGATCCAGCGGGTCCAGACCGAGGACGCCGAGCATGGCCCGGACCTCGGCGAGCCGCGCGACGGCGGCGTCCTTGTCGTCGGCGGCCAGCGCGCTGTTGCCCTGCCTGACCGTGGTGTGGACGATCGCCAGGGCCTGCGGCACGCCCAGGTCGTCGTCCATGGCCTCGGCGAACGCCGCCGGGACCTCGTCGGCGGGCTCGACGGTACGGCCCGCCTTCTCGACGACGCGCTGGATGAAGCCCTCGATCCGGGAGAACGCGGCGTCCGCCTCGCGCAGGGCCTCCTCGCTGTACTCGATCATCGACCGGTAATGCGGGGTGCCGAGGTAGTAGCGCAGGACGATCGGCCGCCACTGCTTGACCATCTCGGAGACCAGGACGGAGTTGCCGAGCGACTTCGACATCTTCTCGCCGCTCATGGTGACCCAGGCGTTGTGCACCCAGTACATGGCGAAGTCGTCGCCGTACGCCTTCGCCTGCGCGATCTCGTTCTCGTGGTGCGGGAAGACCAGGTCGAGGCCGCCGCCGTGGATGTCGAACGCCTCGCCCAGGTACTTGTGGGCCATCGCCGAGCACTCCAGGTGCCAGCCGGGCCGGCCACGGCCCCAGGGCGTTTCCCAGGACGGCTCGCCGGGCTTGGCGGCCTTCCACATGGCGAAGTCACGCGGGTCGCGCTTGCCGGTCTCGCCCTCGCCGGACGGCTGCCGCAGATCGTCCAGGTCCTGCCGGGACAGCTCCAGGTAGCCGGGGTAGGACCGCACGTCGAAGTAGACGTTGCCGTCCGCCTCGTAGGCGTGCCCGCGCTCGATGAGGCCCCGCATCATCTCGACCATCTCGGTGACGTGGCCGGTGGCACGCGGCTCGTACGTGGGCGGCAGGCAGCCGAGGGCGGCGTAGCCGTCGTTGAAGGCGCGCTCGTTCTCGTACCCGATCGACCACCAGGGCCGGCCCTGGTCGGCGGCCTTGGCGATGATCTTGTCGTCGATGTCGGTGACGTTGCGGACGAACGTGACGTCATAGCCGCGGTACGCGAACCAGCGGCGCATGATGTCGAAGTTCAGCCCGGACCTGATGTGCCCGATGTGCGGGGCGGCCTGCACGGTGGCACCACACAGGTAGATCGAGACACAGCCCGGCTTGAGCGGGGAGAAGTCGCGGATCTGCCGGGCGCTGGTGTCGTACAGCCGAATAGTCACGCCTCCAGAGTAGTGGGCCCACGCCAGTGCCCCGTGCGGATATCCGCGCCGGGCGCCACGCCCGGCGCGGGCCGCAGGGAGGCGTGCGAGAGGTATGCGGGAGGTACGGGTCACACGGCCGGGACCACCAGCGCCGTGGCGATCGCGGCGAGCCCCTCGGCCCGGCCCGTGAGACCGAGCCCGTCGGTCGTCGTCCCGGACACCGACACGGGCGCCCCGGCCGCCGCGCTGAGCGCCTTCTGCGCCTCGTCGCGCCGCTTGCCCACCTTCGGGCGTACGCCGACGACCTGTACGGCGATGTTGCCGATCTCGAACCCCTCGGCCCGTACGATCCGGGCCGCCTCCGCGAGGAGGGTCACCCCCGACGCGCCGGACCACTCGGGCCTGCCGGTGCCGAAGTGCGCCCCGAGGTCCCCGACGCCGGCGGCGGAGAACAGCGCGTCGCAGGCGGCATGGGCGACGACGTCACCGTCGGAGTGCCCGGCGAGCCCGTACTCCTCGTCCTCCCAGAGCAGGCCCGCGCACCACAGCTCGCGGCCCTTCTCGAAGGCGTGCACGTCCGTGCCGATCCCGATCCGGGGCAGCACCACGGGGGCGGGGGCGGACGTGGTGGCGGGGGCGGGGGTCTCAGAAGCCATCGTTGGCCCTCCTGCGGGCGAGGACCGCCTCGGCGAGGACGAGGTCCAGCGGACGGGTCACCTTGAACGCCTCCTCGTGGCCGGGCACCGCCACGACCTGGAGGCCCAGCTGCTCGACCATGCCGGCGTCGTCGGTGACGTTCTCGGTGACCTCCCGGTGCGCGCGCTCCAGGGTGTCGCGGTCGAAGCCCTGCGGCGTCTGCACGGCGCGCAGCCTGGACCGTACAGGGGTGGCCACGACCGGCTCGGGGCGGCCGTCGGTGCGCGGCTCGACCTCCTTGACGGTGTCGGCGAGGGGCAGCGCGGGCACGACGGCCGGCGCCCCGTCCCGTACGGCCTCGATGACGGCGTCCACGGTGTCCACGGGCACCAGCGGGCGGGCGGCGTCGTGCACCAGCACGGTGGTGATCGTCTCGGGCAGCGCGTCCAGACCGAGCCGTACGGATTCCTGACGGCTGGCCCCGCCCGCGACGACGAGGATGTCCGTCCGCTCGGGCAGCGAGTACTCGTCGACGAGGGCCTTGACCTCGCCGACGCCGTCCGGTGGCGCGACCACGACGACCAGGGAGACGGCGCGGGACGCGGCCATGGCCCGCACCGCGTGGATGAGCATGGGCGTGCCGTTCAGCGCGCGGAGCGCCTTGGGGGCGCCCGGGCCGAGGCGTACGCCACGGCCGGCCGCGGGGATCACCGCGGCGGTGCGGGCAGCACGTGCTTCGTCTGTCATCGGTTGCACTCCGGCAGGTTTGTTGACTCGGCCGACATGGGTATGGCCTGGGGGTACCCCCTGCTGAGGCTAGGGGGAGTGCCGGGCGCGGCGCCTTGACCTGACCCTTCCGTGACCCCTTGGTCGAGCGAGCTGCGCGGCTGCCCGGACCCGGACGTACATCCGGGGGCGGACGGCGTCTCGGCGTCATCCGACTCGTCGTCCGACGGGTGCCGCTCGGCCCGGCGCCGACCGGTTCGGGTGTCGGTCGGTTCGGGTATCGGTCGGTTCGGGTATCGGTCGAAGGATCCGACGAACATGCCGCAGCGCCCGGCGGCGAGGCTGTGATCACAAATGATCACACAGCACGCCAGCGGGCACCGCGGCATTGATTCATCTCAGACCGACAGGCCTTCAGGCCCTTGCGACCCCTCCGGCCCCTGCGGCCCTTGAGGCACAGCCCCGCCGGGACTCACCGGGGCTCCCCTGGGCTTCAGGACGCGAGGACCTCGTCCAGCAGGGCCTCGGCCTTGTCCTCGTTGGTGTTCTCGGCGAGCGCGAGCTCGCTCACCAGGATCTGACGCGCCTTCGCGAGCATGCGCTTCTCTCCGGCGGAGAGACCGCGCTCACGCTCACGGCGCCACAGGTCACGTACCACTTCGGCGACCTTGATGACATCGCCGGAGGCGAGCTTCTCGAGATTTGCCTTGTAGCGACGGGACCAGTTCGTCGGCTCCTCGGCGTATGGTGCGCGCAGCACCTCGAAGACCCGGTCCAGTCCGTCCTGACCGACCACATCGCGTACGCCGACGAACTCCGCATTGTCCGCTGGCACACGAACCGTCAAGTCGCCCTGGGCGACCTTGAGCACCAAGTAGGTCTTGTCCACGCCTTTGATCTGGCGAGTTTCGATGGCCTCGATCAGCGCGGCCCCGTGATGGGGATAGACCACGGTGTCGCCAACCTTGAACGTCATGTGACAGGTACCCCTTCCGTGGCTATCCAGGGTAACACGAGAACGGCTTCTTCTGAATGGCGTTTTCGCAGGTCAGGGCATATCTCGGGGCTTGACAACAGCAACACGAACGTGCTGCGGAGCCCTTCCGGAAGGGGGTATTCGCAGGTCGGAGCGGCTACACGGGCACCCTGAAACAGCCCCGTCACACGGGGTCGAAGACCCCCCGAAGAGGGGGAACGTCCCGTTTTGTCGGGTTCCAGGCAGTCTACTTCCCGTACTCCGTTCGGATGTCGCTCACCCGCACGGACGGCAGTGCGCCGGATTCCTGAAATTGATCACGGTGGCTTTTCGGTAAGGAATGCGTGGCGCGTGCGGAATTGATCAAGGCGGTTATGTGAACGCGGAACGACCCGGAAGATCGGCGGAAGATCCCGGACACGCCCGTCGGTGTGTCGGTCGGGGTGTGCGCGGGGGCCCGTCGGAGTGCCGACCGGGATGTGCGTGGGGGTGCCGGTCGGGGCGTGCGTCGGGGTGTCGACCCGGATGTGCGCGAGGGTGCCGGCCGGTGGGCGCCGGGGGCGTGCGTCGGGGTGTCCGTCTGGAGCGGTGATGCCGTCACCCGGTGGTCGGCGTTCCTCACGGGGCGGGTCGGGTGCGGGACGGGGAGTAGGGGTCGGTAACCTGAGCCCGCTGGCCGACCCGGGCCCGGCCCGCACGGCCGGCACGGGAGCGCCGGCACCTTTCGTCGTCCGTGCCTGTCCGTACGTCCTAGGAGTTGCCGCCGCCGTGAGCCGCAGCCTTCGACGCGGCGCCCTCGCCGCCGCCGCCATCGTGATCTCGATCGCCTCGCTCTCCGCCTGCGGTGCGGGCAACGACGCCGAGACACTCGCCATCAGGCCGGACAACGCCGCCGTGACCGTCGGCACCATCAAGGTGCAGAACGCCGTGGTGATCACGCAGCCCGAGGCGGGAGCCGAGGGCCCGGCGACCGTGTCGGCCACGATCTTCAACGACGGCGCCAAGGACGAGACCCTGGAGGCCATCACCCTCCCGGGATCCGACGCTCCCGTGAAGCTCTCCCCGGCGACGGGCTCCGGCCCGATCACCGTGCCGGCCGGCGGCTCCGTCATCCTCGGCGGCGAGGGCAACGCCTCGGCCGTCATCGAGAAGGGCCACGAGGCCGCGCAGAACGGCAACGCCCGCGAGGTCGTGTTCCAGCTCAGCGAGACCGGCGACGTGAAGCTCAAGGCGTTCGTCGTCCCGGCCACCAGCTACTACAAGGGCTTCGGCCCGTCCGAGGCGGCCAAGCCGACGGACGCCCAGTCCCCGGCGCCCGCGGACTCCCCCGCCGCCACGCCGACGGGTACGCCCACCGGCACCGCGACCGCCCCGGCGGCCGGTTCGGAGGCCTCGTCCAGCCCGTCCGACGCCGCGTCGGCGTCGCACGCCGGCGACAGCCACTGACCCCACCGTCACGCCCGAGGGCGCCCCACCGGTCGTTCCCGGTAGGGCGCCCTCGGGCGTAGCGACGGGCATCGAAAGCCACCCGGCCACCCCCCAGCCGCCCGGCTCCCCCAGCCGCCCGGCAGCGGGCGGGCCCGCGCGGCTGCGCGGCCTACGGCTCGAACTTGTAGCCCAGGCCCCGGACCGTCACCAGGTAGCGCGGCACGCCCGCGTCGGGTTCGACCCCTCCCCACGGGCGCCCTCGCACCGCTCCGCGGGCAGCGGGACGCCGTACCGGACACCGTCCGGCTCCCCCAGCCGCCCGGCAGCGGGCGGGCCCGCGCGGCTGCGCGGCCTACGGCTCGAACTTGTAGCCCAGGCCCCGGACCGTCACCAGATAGCGCGGCGCGCCCGGGTCGGGTTCGATCTTGGCGCGCAGGCGCTTGACGTGGACGTCCAGTGTCTTGGTGTCACCGACGTAGTCCGCGCCCCAGACCCGGTCGATGAGCTGCATCCGGGTCAGTACCCGGCCGGCGTTGCGCAGCAGCATCTCCAGGAGGTCGAACTCCTTCAGCGGGAGGTCCACCTTGCCGCCCGCGACCGTCACGACGTGGCGGTCCACGTCCATCCGGACCGGTCCGGCCTCCAGGGCGGCGGGGGCGACCTCCTCCGGCTCGCCGCGGCGGCGCAGCACCGCGCGGATGCGGGCGACGAGCTCGCGCGACGAGAAGGGCTTGGTGACGTAGTCGTCCGCCCCTATCTCCAGGCCGACGACCTTGTCGATCTCGCTGTCCTTCGCGGTGACCATGATGACCGGGACGTTCGAGCGGTTGCGCAGCTGGCGGCAGACCTCCGTGCCGGGCAGCCCCGGCAGCATCAGGTCGAGCAGGACCAGGTCGGCGCCGTTGCGTTCGAACTCGTCCAGCCCCTCGGGCCCGGTGGTCGCGACGGCGACCTCGAAGCCCTCTTTGCGGAGCATGTAGGAAAGGGCGTCGCTGAAGGATTCCTCATCCTCGACGACGAGCACTCGGGTCACGGAAGGACCTCCGGGGCAGAGAGCGGTTCAGTGGTGTTCGCGCGTTCGGTGATGACTGCGGTGCCGGAAGAGCGGTCGCGTCCGGCACCGGACTCCGGCAGTCGGAGGGTGAACGTGGAGCCCTGGCCTTCGGTGCTCCACACCGTGACCTCCCCGCCGTGCGAGGCGGCCACGTGTTTGACGATGGCGAGGCCCAGTCCCGTACCGCCGGTGGCACGGGAGCGGGCGGGGTCGACGCGGTAGAAGCGCTCGAAGATGCGCTCCTTGTCCTTGTCCGGGATGCCGATGCCCTGGTCGGTGACGGCTATCTCGATCAGATCGCCGCCGGGAGCGGACACGCGGCGGGCGGCGATACCGACGCGTGTATGAGCCGGAGAGTAGTTGACTGCGTTCTCGACGAGGTTGCCGAGGGCGGCGGCGAGCTGGCCGCGGTGGCCCCAGACATGGAGTTCCGCGGTGCCCGCCCTCCCCCCACCGGCGCCGTCGGCGGAGAGCCCCGCGGGCCCGCCGCCGATGCTGGCGGCCATGGTGATGTTCTTGGTGGTCGCCGTGTGCCGGGAGCGGTCGATGGCTTCGGCGACGAGTTCGTCCACCCGGACGGGCTCCGCGTCGTCCAGCGGATCGTCGTTCTGGACCCGGGACAGGTCGATGAGCTCCTGTACGAGGTTGGTGAGCCGGGTCGCCTCGACCTGCATCCGGCCGGCGAAGCGGGTGACCGCCTCCGGGTCGTCGGACGCGTCCATGACCGCCTCGGAGAGGAGGGAGAGCGCGCCGACGGGGGTCTTGAGCTCATGGCTGACGTTGGCGACGAAGTCACGCCGTACCGCCTCGATACGGCGGGCCTCGGTGAGGTCCTCGACCAGCAGGAGCACCAGTCGGGAGCCGAGCGGGGCGACACGCGCGGACACGGCGAGGGCCTCGCCCCGGCCGGTGCCACGGCGCGGCAGGTCCAGTTCCACCTGCCGTATCTCGCCGTCACGCCGGGTGTCGCGGGCCATGTGGAGCATCGGCTCTATGGCCAGCTTGCCGCCCCTGACCAGCCCGAGCGCGTACGCGGCGGAGCTGGCCTTGACGACGGAGTCGCTCTCGTCGAGGACGACGGCGGATGAGCGGAGCACGGACAGGACGGTGTCGACCCCGGGCGGCAGTACGGCGTCCGTGTGCAGCGACGACCGTGTCGGTCTCGCCTGCTCGCGTTCGCTCCAGCGGAACGCCAGCATGGCGATGACACCGGTGAGCAACCCGGCGATCGCTGCCGCTGCGGCGACCGCCGCGTTCACGTCCATGCATCCAGGTTATGCGGGGTGTCGGACAGTCTCCCAGCCATCCGAGTGGCTGCTCGAACAGTCGTCGCTCAGAGTTCACCGAGGGGATAGTGACGGTTCACTTGTGAGGGAGGCCCCCGACTTGTCGCCCACGAAACGTGGGAGCGTGGGGGTCCGAGAAGCCCCACCCGGACCCCGGTCGTAGTGAGAGAGGGACATCCATGCGGGACGCGTACCACGAGGAACTTGACTCGATCGGCGAGGGCCTGGTCGAGATGGCCCGGCTGGTCGGGTCGGCGATCGGGCGCGCCACGACGGCGATGCTCGACGCGGATCTGAAGCTGGCGGAGGCCGTGATCGCGGCCGACCAGAAGGTCGACGACCTCCAGCACGACCTGGAGGCCCGCGCCATAGCCCTGCTGGCCCGGCAGCAGCCGGTGGCGACGGACCTGCGGATCGTCGTGACGTCGCTGCGCATGAGCGCCGACCTGGAGCGTTCGGGCGACCTGGCGCAGCACGTGGCCAAGCTCGCCCGGCTGCGGTTCCCGGACCGTGCGGTGCCGCGCGACCTGCACGCCACCATCCTGGAGATGGGCCAGCTGGCGCAGCGCCTGATGGCGAAGGCGGCCGAGGTCATCATCACCAAGGACGTCGACCTGGCGCTCCAGCTGGAGCAGGACGACGACGAGATGGACCTGCTGCACCGGACGCTGTTCCAGCACCTGATGGACGACCGCTGGAAGCACGGCATCGAGACGGCCGTCGACGTGACCCTGCTGGGCCGCTACTACGAGCGGTTCGCGGACCACGCCGTGTCGGTCGCGAAGCGTGTCGTGTACCTGGTCACCGGTGAGCACGCCGACGAGCTCCAGCAGGCCGAGGCCCCGGTCGAGGGCGCGTAGCCCCCGGCGGGCGGCGAGCCGGAGGGCGCGTCGGCGCGATGGGCGCATCCGTGCGCCGTTGATGCGCCCTGTCCGGTGGGCATGCAATGGGAGAGACGACGTGCGCCTCGACGTACGCCCCTGAGGAGGAACCCATGGCAGATTCCCCCACCACCGACCAGCCCCGGCAGGACTCATCCGTCGAAGTGGTGCACCTGCCCGTGCTCGGCGCCTGCGGCTGCGGCTCGGGCTGCGGATGCGGATGCCAGTCGGGCGCGCCCTGCCAGTGCGGCGGCTGCTGCGGCTAGGTGTGCCTAGGGGCCGGACCTCACCGACGCGCGGCCCGTGAGCGGAGGGCCCTGCCCGTGCAGCGGCCGGGCAGGGCCCTTCACCATGCCGTGAGCGGCGTCAGCCCATCAGCTCCATGACGGTTCCCGGGGTCCAGTGGCCGGCCGCGCCCGGACAGCCGGAGAGGTACGCGGCGACGGTGTCCGCGTCCCAGGTGCCCGCCGACAGCAGGCCGCGCGACAGGTACCGCACGTAGGCGGCGGACGGCGCGTTGAGGGTCACGGCCTCCATGGCCCACGGCGCCGTGAACGTGAGCACCGGGAGGCCGTCGAGCGCGCCAGGGCACACCAGCGTCTCGTACCGCCCCCCACCCAGCACGGCCCGCCCGTCCCGTACGGCGTCGCCCAGGTCGCGGTCGGGATCGGGGCCGTGGCCGGGCGGCCGGTACATCTCCTGCGCCGCGATGTCGCAGAACTGCTCGCCGGTGACGAGGTGCGCCCGCGCCAGCACCGGGGCACCGCGACCGCCGCGACCGCCACCACCGCCGCCGTCGTACGCCGGGTCGTAGAAGGCCCGGCCCCCGGTCCACACGGGGGACTCCGTGGCGAAGTACACGGCTCCCGGCACCTCCAGTGCGACGCTCGCCACCGGCGGCCCCGGGTCCCGGCACCCCTGGTACGTCCGCGAGGCGCCCGAAGGCCGACCGCCCGCGAGGTAGGCGGCCAGCCGGTCGGGATGCGTGTTCGAGCCGTACGCGAGATACCAGACGAGCCCCGTGGCGGCATCCCCCGTGGCGGCGTCGGCACCACCGCCCGCCGGCTCGATCCGGCGCGGCTCCGTCGACGACCCGACCGGCGTCCACCGTGCGAAACCTATGATCACCACCGCCTGTCCGACGACGCCGGGACTTCTCCCGCGCATACCCACCGTAGCCAGGCCACGGCCGCGACAGCTGTAGCGGCCGTGGGCCCAGGGCGCGCCCCCTGAACGGCGACGAGCCCCCTGCCGCGCCGCGGTGGCGGCGGGCGGGGGGCTCGATCAGGTCTGGCCGACTACTTCTTCTTGCCCTGGTTCTTCACGGCCTCGATGGCCGCCTTCGCCGCCTCCGGGTCCAGGTACGTACCGCCCGGCGTGACCGGCTTGAAGTCGGCGTCGAGCTCGTAGACCAGCGGGATGCCGGTGGGGATGTTCAGGCCCGCGATGTCGGCGTCGGAGATGCCGTCCAGGTGCTTGACCAGCGCGCGCAGGCTGTTGCCGTGGGCGGCGACCAGGACCGTGCGGCCGGCGAGCAGGTCCGGGACGATGCCGTCGTACCAGTACGGCAGCATGCGGACGACGACGTCCTTCAGGCACTCGGTGCGCGGGCGCAGCTCCGGCGGGATCGTGGCGTACCGGGCGTCGTGGGCCTGCGAGAACTCGCTGTCGTCGGCGATGACCGGCGGCGGGGTGTCGTACGAACGGCGCCACAGCATGAACTGCTCCTCGCCGAACTCGGCGAGCGTCTGCGCCTTGTCCTTGCCCTGCAGGGCGCCGTAGTGGCGCTCGTTCAGCCGCCAGGAGCGGTGGACCGGGACCCACAGCCGGTCGGCCGCCTCCAGGGCGAGCTGCGCGGTGCGGATCGCGCGCTTCTGGAGCGAGGTGTGGAGGACATCGGGGAGCAGACCGGCGTCCTTGAGCAGCTCACCGCCGCGGACCGCCTCCTTCTCGCCCTTCTCGGTGAGGTTGACGTCCACCCAGCCGGTGAACAGGTTCTTCGCGTTCCACTCGCTCTCGCCGTGGCGGAGGAGGATCAGCTTGTACGGTGCGTCGGCCATGCGTACGAGATTAATGGACGCCGCGACGGTTGACGGCTCCCGTCAATTCGGTGGCTGCCCGGACCAGCGGGCTTGTAAGTTCCGGTTACCGCATCGGCCGCTTACGGGGAGCTCGCGTGTCCACTCGTGTGTCCATAGCCTCGCTCAGACGATCAGCACGACAAACCGTTTCGGGACTTCCGGGCGGATTCTGGTGGCTTTGGACCTCGACGCTGGTGAATCGCACCGGGGCCTTCGTCCTCACTTTTCTTTCGCTGTATTTGACCCAGGAACTGGGTCACTCGGCCTGGTACGCGGGCCTCGTCATCGCCCTGCACGGTCTCGGCGGCATCGCGGGGTCGCCGCTGGGCGGGATGCTCAGCGACCGGTGGGGCCGTCGCCCGACCATGGTCACCGGGCATCTCGCGGCGGCCGTCTGCGCGGCCATGCTCGCCGTGGTGACCAGTGCCTGGGCCATCGCCGTGGTCGTCCTGCTGATGGGCGTGGCGATGCAGTCGGTGCGGCCCGCGATCGGCGCGACCATCGCCGACCTGGTCCCGGACCACGACCGGCGGCGCGCGTACGCGCTGAACTACTGGGCCCTCAACCTGGGCTTCGCGATCGCCGCGCTCGGTGGCGGCGCCGCCGCGTTCCTCGGCTACCGGACACTGTTCGTGGCCGAGGCGGTCGCGACGACGCTCTGCGCGCTGATCGTCTTCCTGCGGCTCGGCGAGACCCGGCCCGACCCCGCCACCGGTTCCGGTCCGGGATCCGGCGTCGGCGGCGCGGCGGGACCGGACACCGAGGCGCGCGTCTCCATGCTGGACGTCCTGCGCGACGCGCCGTTCCGGACGCTGGTGCTGCTCAACCTGCTCGTCTGCTTCGTCTTCACCGCCCCCTGGGTGGGCCTGCCGCTGACCATGGCGTCCAAGGGCCTGGCGGCCGACTCGTACGGCATGGTCATCGCGGTCAACGGCGTGGTGATCGTCGGCTTCCAGCTGCTGGTCAACAAGGTCACCGAGAAGCGTTCGCCGGCCGCGCTGCTGACCGTGTCGTCGCTGCTGTTCGCCGTCGGCACGGGCGCCACCGCGCTCGTCGGCACGCCGCTGATGTTCGCGGCGACGGTGGTGGTGTGGACGATCGGCGAGATGGTGCACGTCCCGACGAACGCCGCCGCGACCGCACGGCTCGCCCCGGCCCACGCGCGCGGCCGCTACCAGGGCGTGATGGGCATGTCCTGGTCGGTCGCGGGCTTCGTCGCGCCGATCACGGCCGGCTGGGTCGTGGACGGCCCCGGCCCCGCCGCGCTGTGGGTGGGCTGCGCGGTGGTCGGCGCGGTGGCGTCGGCCGGGTACGCGCTGCTCCTGCGGCGCGCCCTCGCGGAGGGCGACGACAGGAGCGCGGATGGCGCCGACAGGGGCGCCAAGAGTGGCGACAGGAGCGCGGAGGCCCCGTGCGGGCCGGCCGCCACGGAGGGCACCAGCACCGGCACCGGCGCCACGGAGGTGAAGGTCGGCGCGTAAGGGCGCGCCGGGCCTCGTACAGGTTCTGGGGGCGTACGGACACGGGGGTGCCGTACGCCCCCAGTCGTGCCTACCGTGACGGCTGGGTCAGGTGGCTGAACGCCTCGAGGTTGCGCGTGGACTCGCCACGGGCGACCCGCCACTCGTACTCCTTGCGGATCGCCGACGCGAAACCCAGCTCCAGCAGCGTGTTGAACGCCCCGTCCGCCGCCTCGAGGACCGACCCCAGCAGCCGGTCCAGCTCATCGGACGTGACCGAGGAGAGCGGCAGCTTGCCGGTCAGGTAGATGTCGCCGAGGCCGTCGATCGCGTAACCCACCCCGTACAGCCGGAGGTTGCGCTCCAGCAGCCAGCGGTGCACGCCCGCCTCGTTCTCGTCCGGGTGACGGATCACGAAGGCGTTGAGGGAGAGGGAGTGGTTGCCCAGCCGCAGCGACACCGTCGTGGACAGCTTGCGGGTGCCCGGCAGCGTGACGACGTACGAGCCGGGCTCCGGGGATTCCCAGGACAGTCCGGCGTCCTGGAGTGCGGACTCGATGATCTGCCGTGCGTCAGCCATGGTGCGAGCGTACGCGACGGCGGTGGTCGCGCATCCGGTGCTCGTGCATGGCGGCCGTGTAGACGTCCGAGGTCGCGGAGGCCGCCGTGTCCCAGCCGAAGGAGCGCGCGTGACGAGCGGCCGCTTCGCCCATCCGGGTGACAAGGGTGGGATCCTGGGCGAAGCGGTGCAGGGCGGTCGCGTAGTCCGCCGGGTCGTGGCCGTCGACGAGCAGCCCGGTCGCCCCGTCCCGTACGGCCACCGGCAGACCGCCCACGGCCGCCGCGACGACCGGCGTGCCGACCGCCTGCGCCTCCACGGCGACCAGCCCGAAGGACTCGCTGTACGAGGGCATGACCAGCACCGACGCGGCACGGAACCAGTCCGCGAGCCGCTCCTGCGCCACCGGCGGGTGGAAGCGCACGACATCGAGGATGCCGAGGCGGGCGGCCAGCTTCTGCAGGCCCTCCGGCTTGGCGAGGCCGCTGCCGCTCGGCCCGCCGACGACCGGGACGACCATCCGGGAGCGCAGCGACGGGTCCTGCTGGAGGAGGTGGGCGGCGGCGCGCAGCAGCACGTCGGGGGCCTTCAGGGGCTGGATGCGGCCGGCGAACACGGGGATGAACGCGTCCCGCGGCAGCCCGAGCCGCGCGCGTGCGGCGGCCCGGCCGTCGGCGGGGCGGAACCGGTCCAGGTTCACGCCCGGGTGGACGACGGCGACCTTCGCCGGGTCGGCGTCGTAGAACCGTACGAGCTCCTCGGCCTCGCCCTCGGTGTTGGCGATGAGCCGGTCCGAGGCCCGGACGATCTGCGTCTCGCCGATGACACGGGCGGCGGGCTCGGGGGTGTCGCCGTCGGCGAGCGCGGCGTTCTTCACCTTGGCCATGGTGTGCATGGCGTGCACGAGCGGCGCGCCCCACCGCTCGGCGGCGAGCCAGCCGACGTGGCCGGAGAGCCAGTAGTGGGAGTGCACGAGGTCGTAGTAGCCCGGCCGGTGGCCCGCCCACGCCTGCATGACACCGTGCGTGAACGCGCACAGCTGGGCCGGCAGGTCCTCCTTGGCGAGCCCCTCGTACGGCCCCGCGTCCACGTGCCGTACGAGCACGCCGGGCGCGAGCTCCACGGACGGCGGCAGTCCGCCGGAGGTGGCGCGCGTGAAGATCTCGACCTCGATGTTGATCGCGGCGAGCCGTCTGGCCAGCTCGACGATGTAGACGTTCATGCCGCCCGCGTCACCCGTGCCCGGCTGGTGCAGGGGTGAGGTGTGCACGCTCAGCATGGCGATACGTCGGGGCCCACGCGGCCGGCCGGGCAGCCGCAACCGGGGCGGCGCCGCCAGGGCACCGGCGAACCGGGACACGTGGTGGCTCACGTCGGCGGTCCTTCCGCTCTGGGGCAACGATCAGGTCCGGGACGCCGCGATCACGTCCGGGACCTCACACGAACGGAGGCCGCACGCGCTCTCCGGCACGCCGATCCTCCGTGGCCCCCAACAGCGCGGCCGCCGATTTCATTCCGCTTCCCCGCGGGGAACGGCCCCCGGCCGCCGGGTGGCCGCCGGGTGGCCGCCCCGCGGCCAGTCCCGTGGCCAGTCCCGTGGTCCGCCCCCTGGCCAGTCCCGTGGCCGTCGCGTGGCCAGTCCCGTGGTCCGCCCCATGGCCAGTCCCATGGTCGTCCCGTGGCCAATCCCGTGGCCAGTCCCATGGCCGTCCCGTGCAGCGGTGCCCGGCGCGCCGCTGTCCGCCTCCTCGGCGGTGGGCACGCGCGCCCGTCCCGAGGTGGCCGTCCGCTTCCCATGGCGGAGCGTTTACGCTCGTCGGCATGGCCCCGCGCACCACCCGTCCCGTCGGTACGCCGACTCGCGGGACCACCAACCCGAACCGGCTGCGCCGGATGGACCGCTGGATCGCGGCCGTGCACGGGCCGGCGCTGCGGCGCGGCGACGAGGCGCCCGTCGCGGTCGACCTCGGGTACGGGGCGGCGCCCTGGACGGCCGTGGAGCTGCTGGAGCGGCTCCGTACCGCCGACCCGCGCGCCCGGGTCGTGGGCATCGAGATCGAACCCGCCCGCGTCGCCGCCGCGCAGCCGTACGCGCGCGAGGGCCTGTCCTTCGCGCACGGCGGCTTCGAGATCCCGGTCGAAGGGCCCGTGGCCCTGATCCGCGCCGCGAACGTGCTGCGCCAGTACGACGAGGCCGACGTCCAGGCCGTGTGGGCGCGGCTGTGCGGGCGCCTCGCACCCGACGGGCTCCTCGTGGAGGGCACCTGCGACGAGATCGGGCGCCGCCATGTGTGGGTCGCGCTCGGGCCCGAGGGGCCGCGCACCGTGACGTTCGCCACTCGCCTCGGTTCGCTGGAGCGCCCGTCGGACCTCGCCGAGCGGCTCCCGAAGGCGCTGATCCACCGGAACGTCCCGGGAGAACCGGTGCACGCGTTCCTGCGGGACTTCGACCGGGCGTGGGCGGCGGCCGCCCCGTACGCCTCGCTGGGCGCCCGCCAGCGGTGGATCGCGACCGCGACCGCGCTCGCGGCGGACTGGCCGCTGGTGGACGGGCGGCGGCGCCGGCGGCAGGGGGAGCTCACGGTCCGCTGGGAGGCTCTCGCCCCGGCGGGTTGACGCCACCTGACGCGTCCGCGCGCCGGTGTGGGAACGTACGGCGTGGATCTTTCGTCCCCTATGGGACGGGGTGTGGCGGGGTCAGGCGCGTACACCTCTGTTGATTTGCCGCGGGCCGTGGCACGATCTCGGGGGCCAGTGAAGTTACTGACGGTAAATCACATCTGCGTACGGGCAGGTCCGGAGGGGGAAGAAGCTTGTGAACCGACGTCGCTGTGCCGCCACGTCCACGACCGTCGCCGCCGCGATCGCCGTGGTCTGCGCCCTGACCGTGCTGGCGTCACCGGTCCAGGCCGCCCATGCCGCCCCCGCAGCTCCCGCAGCCCCCACCGCTCCGGCCGCTCCGGCCACTCCGGCCGCTCCGGCCGCTCCGGCCGCCCCCGGCCCGCAGCCCTCGCCGGGCGCGCCCGCGCCGAAGAAGAGCCTGGAGCAGGTGCGCCAGGAGATCGACGAGCTGTACCGGCAGGCCGCGTCCGCCACCGACGCGTACAACCTCGCCGAAGAGCAGGCGAAGAAGCAGTCCGCCCAGATCGTGAAGCTGGCCCAGGCGATCGTCGAGGGCCAGGCCCGGATCGAGGACCTGAAGCGGCGCGCCGGTGCCGCCGCCCGCGCCCAGTACCGCAACGGCGGCATACCGGACGAGGCCCAACTCGTCCTCACCGACGACCCGCAGCTCTTCCTGGACAACGCGGGCCGCCTCCAGCAGGGCCAGAAGGCCACCAAGGACCTGCTCGCCGAACTCCGCACCAAGCAGGCCGACCTGGAGACGTACACCAGGGACGCCAGCAGCGAGTGGACCAAGCTGGAGGCCAACCGCGTCAAGCAGGACAAGGCGAAGAAGATGATCAACTCCAAGATCGCCGCCGCCGAGAAGTTGGAGTCCCAGCTGGAGGCGGAGGAGCGCGAGCGGCTGCTCAAGCTGGAGCAGCAGGCGCAGTACCGGGCACAGACCCAGTGGCTCGGCTCGGGCGCGCTCAAGGAGATCAACCGCAGCGCGAGCGCCCAGGGCCGCAAGGCGATCGAGTTCGCCACGTCGCAGATCGGCAAGCCGTACGTCTGGGGCGCGGAAGGCCCCGACTCGTACGACTGCTCGGGGCTGACCCAGCGGGCGTGGGGCGTGGCCGGCAAGGGCATACCCCGGACCTCGCAGGAGCAGTGGCGGCTGCTGCCCCGCATCGACATCAAGGACATGCGCCCCGGCGACCTGATCATCTACCACGCCGACGCGAGTCACGTGGGGATGTACATCGGCGACGGCGCGATCGTGCACGCCCCCCGGCCTGGCCGCACGGTGACGATGGCGGGCGCGGGCTCGATGCGGATCCTGGGCGTCGTACGCCCGGACCGGTAGGCAGGGGCGGGGCCCTCCCGGCCCCGGCTTCCCGGTCCCCGGCCTCCCGGTCGGGGCCTCCCGGCCCCAAGCCTCCCGGTCAGGGCCTCCCGGTCAGGGCCTCCCCGCCGCACCACCTCCGTACCTCGTCACGCGCGTACGCCCTTCCGCGTGATGTTCGTCATGGGCGCGGGAGCAACTACCTCCCCATCCGCGGCATATGCCGACGGCTCTTCACTGATCGCCATTCCGTTCGGACGTCACGTACCGCTATGGTCCCGGTCGGTGGGGCGTCGCCCGGCGTTCCACCCGCGCCCTCGGGGGGAGGGAAGGAAACCGAACCGATGCCCGTACCCGTACCGCGACAGAGGGTGAACGCTCTCGGACAGTCAGCTCCGGTCGACGCCCCCGACGCGGTGACCGTCGGCGCGACGGCTCAGGAGCCCGGCAGCCCCGCCGGCAGCGGCTCCGCAGGCTCGGCCGGTTCCGGTCCCCTCGGATCGGGCTCCGGCGGTGATCTCACCCTCCTCGTGATCGAGGACGACCCGGCGGGCACCTTCACCGTCCCCGAGGTGACCGACGCCTCCGGCGGCCGCGTCCGGATCCGTACCGCCCGCAACCTCACCGAGGCGGAACGGCTTCTCACCGACGACGTCCACTGCGTCCTCGTGGACCTCGCCCTGCCCGGTGCGCGCCGCGGCGACGACCCGCTCGCGCCCCTGCGCCATGTGCTGCGCCTCGCGCCCCGGCACGCCGTGCTGGCCCTGGCCACCTCCGACGACACGGAACTCGCCGCCGAGGCGGTACGGGCCGGCGCGCAGGACCACCTCCTGCGCGAGGAACTCGACGGACCGCTGCTCAGCCGCGCCATCCGGTACGCCGTGGAGCGCAAGCGCGCCGACTCGGCCCAGGTGAAGCTGGCCGAGTCCCGGCTGCGGGCGCAGGAGAACGCCCGGCTGGAGCGGGGCCTGCTGCCTACGCCGCTGCTCCAGGGCTCCGACCTGCGGTTCGCCGCGCGGTACCGGCCGGGCCGCTCACGCGCCCTGTTGGGCGGCGACTTCTACGACACGGTGCGCACCCCGGACGGCACCGTGCACGCCATGATCGGCGACGTGTGCGGGCACGGCCCGGACGAGGCGGCGCTCGGCGTGGAGCTGCGCATAGCGTGGCGGGCGCTGACGTTCGCCGGGCTGTGCGGCGACGAACTGCTCTCCACCCTCCAGCGGGTCCTGGAGCACGAACGCGAGAACGACGAGATCTTCGCGACCCTGTGCACGCTCGACATCGCGCCGGACGGGCGGCGGGCCGGGCTGTGCCTGGCCGGCCACCCCGCGCCGCTGATAGCCCGGCCGGGCGAGGGCGCCAAGCTCCTCCCGTACGAGAACGGGGGCCCGGCGCTGGGGCTGCTGCCGCAGGCCAGGTGGCCGCGCCGCCAGGTGGAGCTGGGCGGCGTCTGGAGCCTGATCATGTACACGGACGGGCTCATCGAGGGGCGCTCGGCGGGCCCCGGGTCGCCGCGTCTGGGTCAGGACGGGATGGTCGAGATGGTCAATCGGCAGCTGGCGCGGGGCGTCGGCGGGGAGGAGCTCCTGGAGGCCTCGGTGGCCGAGGTGCGGGAGCTGAACGGCGGAGAGCTGACGGACGACGTGGCGGTGCTGCTGCTGGACCGCGGCGGCCGGCGCCCCGCCTGAGAGCGCCCCGGGGGATGGCAACCAGGGCGTGCCGCGAGGTCCCGGGCGAAGTCCCGGGCGAAGGCGTGCCGCGAGCCCGTGGCCTGCGGGGGCGCCGCCGCGAGCCTCCGGCCCGAGCGGGCGACGGGGGCCGGGCCGTCAAGGGGCCGCACCGGTCCGGGCCGTCAAGGGGCCGCGCCGGTCCGGGCCGTGAAAGGGCCGCGCCGGTGCGGTGACCGGTGCGGCCGCGTCCTACGGGAACGCCCCGGCTCAGCGGCCGCCGTTGTACGGGCCGTACGGGCCGTCGCTGCTGGAACCGCCGCCGCGCGGGCCCCGGCCACCACCGGAGACCTGCTGGAGGGCGGGCCTGACGTCCACCATGAAGACGATCGACGCGACGAGCCCGGCCAGCTGCAGGATCAGCATCGGGACGAGCAGGTCCACGGCGACCGTGACACCCAGGACGATCAGCCAGAAGGGCTTGGTCTTCTTGTCGGCGGCGCGGTAGGCGTCCTCACGCGCGGTCGCCGCGAAGAAGAGGGCGACCACGGCGAGCGCGATCATGGCGATATTGAGCAGCCACAGGAAAGTCCCGAATCCTGCCATCAGCATGGGAGAGCACCGCCTAGTCAGAGAGTGAAGCGCCTCGCGGCCAAGGTACCCGTACAACGCCCCGACGACGCCGAATGTGCCCGGCCGGCCGCAGCGCGCGTCCGACCGGGCACCGATGACGTCAGGTCGGCCTACTTGTCGGCGGCCGGAGCGGTCTTCTTCGCGGCGGCCTTGCGGGCGGGCACCTTGCGGGCGGCCGGCTTGCGCGCGGCGGGAACCTCGTCGGCGCCGGCGGCGGGCTTCGCGTCCGCCTCGGACTCGGCCTGGGCCTGGGGCTTGGGCTCGGGGTCCGGCTCCACGGCGATGGCGATCTCGGTGATCTCCTCGGCCGCCTCGCCGCGCCACTCCTTCACGGCCTGCTCGCCGTGCTCGGCCACGCGCTCGTACGTCTCCCGGGCCTTGACCGCGTACTCGGCGGCCACGCCGACGCTCCGCAGCGCCAGGTCCTGGGCGGTCTCACCGAGCTTCTTCAGGTCGGTGTCGAGCCCGCCGACCACCTCGGCGACCTTCGCCGTCACGGTGGCCTGCGCCTCCTTGGCCTGCGCGGCCACCTTCTCCTGCACGGCCTTGGGGTCGGTGTTGCGCACCGCCTCGATCCGGGCGGGTGCCTCGGCGGCGATCTGCTCGATCAGGCCGGGGACCTTCCTGGCCTGCCGCACGGCCAGATCGGCCGTACCGGCGGCGAAGTAGAGGGGGGTACGCAGCTCTTCGATGATGGCCATGACGGTGTGGTCCTCCCGGAACGCGAGGTCAGAGGTCGGGTGAGGTCGTGTCATCGGCGTCCTTGGCCCCCGTGTCGAGTCCGTTCTCCTTGCGGAAGGACTCGTAGATCTGGAGCAGCACCTGCTTCTGCCGCTCGTTGATCGAAGGGTCGGCGAGGATGACGGCACGCGTCTCCAACTCCTCGCGCTCCCGCTCGTCCAGGATCCCGGCGCGCACGTACAGCGTCTCGGCGGAGATCCGCAGCGCCTTGGCGACCTGCTGGAGCACCTCCGCGCTCGGCTTGCGCAGCCCGCGCTCGATCTGGCTCAGATACGGGTTGGACACCCCGGCGGCATCGGCGAGCTGCCGCAACGACAGCTGCGCGTTGCGCCGCTGCTCGCGCAGGTACTCACCGAGATTGCCGACGTTGAGCGATGCCATGCCTCGATGGTGCACCACCATTGCTAACTTTTGCAAGCGCCTGCTTGCAAAAGTGCCCACGCGGCGACGTGGTGCGCACAGCTGTCCTGTCTCTGCGATGTGTCATGGCGAACGTGCGGTGGCTGGCCGGCTACCGGCACCCGCGGGCGCACCGCCCGGCGCGCCGAGGACATGACCCACATCCTCGATCGGCTCGACGTGATAGAGCGCACCGTGCCGCAGCTCGCGGGGCGGATCGACCCCACCAAGGTCGCCGTCGCCGGACACTCGCTCGGCGGCTTCACCGCCGCCCTCCTGCTGGGCGCCGGGCTCGACGACCCCGGCACCGGCAGCGTGGTGCACCTCGTCGAGCCCCGGATCAAGACAGGCGTACTGCTCGCCGCGCCCGGCAGAGGTGGCGAAGTCCTCAACGGGCCCATGGCCGAGCAGTGGCCGATCATCGGGGCCGTCGACTTCTCCACCATGACCGCACCCGCGCTGGTCGTCGCCGGCGACAAGGACGATTCCCGGCACTTCACAGACATGGGGCCGGACTGGCACGCCGACCCCCACACCCTCGCCCCTGGCCCCAAGACCCTGCTCACCCTGTTGGACGCGGAGCACGGACTTGGCGGGATCGCGGATACGACGCCGCCGAGACCACGGACGAGAACCCCGAGCGAGTCGCCGCCCTCGCCCGGCTCACCGCGGCCTACCTCAGCACCCAGCTGCACCCCGGCACCCCTACGTGGCCGAACGAATGCGAGGCACTGACGACCGGCCCCGCCCCGGTAGGACGAGTCGAATACAAGTAAGCCTCCCACCCCCACAGCCAGCCTGCCGGGCGAGGCGGAAAGGGCGCATGGGGACAGTCAGCGGGCTCGTACTCGACGACGGTGTCCGGGCAGCCGGCCGCCACGGCCGAAGTGCCTCGGCACCCAGGGCCCCCGGCCGCGATCGGCTGCCTCCGCGCTGCCCAGACTCCTGCACCGTTCGCATCGCAGCCGACCGCGCACACTGCTCAAACTGGTGAACAAACGCTGCCGGTACTCGAGTTCGGGGGCAGCGTTTGTTCAGGACTCCGGGCAGCACCCGTGAGGGTGAGGACATCGAACGAGGACGCCGACGCTCATGTCGTCACGGCTCGCAGAGGGCGCGCTCCCGACGGCCGGGCCGATGGCTCGGGTCAGGCGTTCCGCTTCTGCGGGTGCAGGTCGAGTGTGATGTGCGGGTCGAGCGCGTGCAGGAAGTCGGGGGCGTCGAAGATCTCGCCGGCGGAGGCGACGCCGACGGTCTTGGCGCGGCCGGTCAGGACGCGCTCGAGGGCCTCGGCAACAAGGGGCGCGGTGACGGCGTAGATGTCCTGCCCGCTGGCCGTGGCCCGGCGTTCGGCTCCGCCGGAGCGGACGACGACGTCGACGAGGAAGGTCTGGTTCGAGCGCCCGCTCTCGTCGATGGCGGTCGGGGCCGGCGTGTGGGGGGCGGCAACGTCTCGGACCGCCTCGGCGGTCATGTAGGTGGTCACGTCGGGGATGGAGAGGTGCTGGGGGACGGTGACGACGTCCGCCATCGTGAACTCCCCGATCACCGGCTGGGATCCCATCGGTTCCGGGAAGGTCCACTCCAGGGTGGGCGCGGGGTCGGTGCGGTGCTCCCACTGCCCGCCCCTGTAGCGCAGGCGGTGGTTGCCGCGTCGCTCGCGGGAGACCGCGCCCGAGAGCCGGGTGCCGGCGGTGGGGTGCCAGTTGCTGAGCGCATAGGCGATGTGTGCCTCGTCGGCCTCGGTCCAGTCGCCCACCGCCGCGGTGGCCAGTAGGTCGCCGAGGCCGCCGAAGAAGGCCATGGCCGGGACGATCACCGCTCCCGCGTCCCGGGCCCGTTCGCGGTAGTGGGCGAAGGTGTCGAGGTTGGCCTCAAGCTCGGCGGCCACGTCCAGGTAGGGGATCTCCGCGCGGAGCGCGGCCTCGATCACGGGGCCGATGGTCGATGCGAAGGGGCCGGCGCAGTTGATGACCGCCGCCGTTCCCGCCAGGGCCCGGTCCAGCGAGGCCGGGTCGTCGATCGACGCCACCCGGGCCTCCAGCCCGTGCTCGTGGGCCAGTTCCTCCAAGGTCTGCGCATTGCGCCCGGACAGCACGGGGACGAACCCACGCGCGGCCAGCTCCGCGACCACGAACCGCCCGGTGTGACCGTATGCGCCGAACACCGTCACCAGCTGACCTGACCCCATGAGACTGCTCCCGTGCACTCGAACGCCCGCTGCGAGGTCCCTCCGCTGCGGCCTGGACTCCCCCATCCTGTCCCTCGGGCAGCACCCCGTGCGAGCGTCGGAAACGACATGCCACGTACAGTTTCGGACATGCCCGCTGTCGCGCTGGCCGTCACCGACGGCATGCTCCACTACGAACTGTCCGTGGCCGTCGAGGTCTTCGGAACCGACCTGACCCACATCGTGGACCCCTGGTACGACTTCTCCCTCTGCGGCAGCGGTCCGGTGCACGTCGGCCGCTTCCGCTTGGAACCCGACCACGGACTCGACCACCTCGCGCACGCGGACACAGTGATCGTCCCTGGCTGGGTCGACACCGACCGCGACCCGCCCGCCGAGCTGGTCGAGGCGGTGCGTGCGGCCCACGCCGCCGGTGCCCGCGTGGCCTCACTGTGCACGGGCGCCTTCGTCCTGGGCGCGGCAGGACTGCTCGACGGCAGGCGCGCCACCACACACTGGGCCCACACGCGGGAACTGGCCCGGCGCCACCCGGCGGCCACCGTCGATCCGGACGTCCTCTACGTCGACAACGGCGACGTCCTCACCTCCGCGGGCAAGGCCGCCGCCATGGACCTGTGCCTGCACCTGGTCCGCCTCGACCACGGCTCGGCCAACGCCAACAAGATCGCCCGACGCCTGGTCATCCCACCCCACCGCGACGGCGGCCAGGCCCAGTTCATCGCCACCCCCCTCCCCGCCCCGGGCAACCACCCCCTGCGTGAGCTCTTCCCCTGGGTGCTGGAGCGGCTGGACCAGCCGCTGACCGTGGAGGACCTGGCCCGCCAGGCCCGCATGAGCTCACGCCACCTCGGCCGCCATTTCAAGCACCTCACCGGCACCACGCCACTGCAATGGCTCCACACCCAGCGCATTCGCCACGCCCAGGAACTGCTGGAGACCACCGACGCCACCGTGGACACCATCGCCGCAGCCACCGGCATGGGCACCGCCACCACCTTGCGCCGCCACTTCCACCGCAACGTCGGCGTCCCACCCGACACCTACCGCCGCACCTTCCGTACCTGACTGAAGGATCAGGTGCGGCGGCAGGCTCCGGCTCCCACCGCAGGTGGTACGCGTGCGGACCCGCGAGCAGTCCACGGTCGAAGCAGCCGCACCTCCTGCGGCAAGTGCGACCCCCGCAGTGTTCTCCAGCCGTGCGCCGTGCAGGAACAGGCCGCTGAGCAGCTGTGCGCCGGGGAGCCGCAGTCCGCGTTGCGTGGTGAGCTGCCGGCCGAAGAAGCCGCCATCCAGCACGAGGCCGCCCGCGAGCACTGCCCGCTCTGCTGAGCTCGCGATCCTGGCATCCGAGAGCAGCAGATTTCCGGCCATACGAGCATTGACGACTATGAGAGAGCCCCCTTCGAGAGCCGACCGCCTCAGGTCCAGGTCACTACCGCTTTGGGCGAGTTCGGCGTTGATCGTTCGCGCCGAGCGACAGCGCCGCCACGACGGCCGCGCGGACAGTACGGTCGGTGCCCCACCGGTCGCCCGCAGCGGGAGCGCCCGCCTCGGGCGCGCCTGTGCGCAGATCAACGCGACGCCCCTCGGGAAAGGCATCCCACAGCTCGCGCTCCGGCGGGGTCAAGTCGTCATAGGACCGCACTCATGCAGCGCGTCTCACCCCAGATGACCCACCGCTGGTCACAGCCACACCGTGATCACCTTCACTGAGACAGGACAATGACCACATCCGACGCCAAGACCGACCTTCGCTTCTACCTGCAATCCGCCCGCGACGCCCTGTTGTGGAAGCTCGAAGGGCTGGCGGAGTACGACGCTCGACGGCCGCTGACGCCGACCGGCACCAACCTGCTGGGGTTGGTGAAACACGTGGCCGGGGTGGAGCTGGGTTACCTCGGGGACACCTTCGGACGGCCGTCCGGCGAGCCGCTGCCGTGGCTTGAGGACGGCGCCGAGACCAACGCGGACATGTGGGCCACCGCCGACGAGTCGCGCGAGGACATCGTGGGGCTCTACCGCCGGGCGTGGGCACACGCGGACGCGACGATCGACGCGCTCGCGCTGGACACGGTCGGCAGGGTGCCGTGGTGGCCCGACGGCAAGGACGAGGTGACGCTGCATCATGCCGTCGTGCGCGTGATCGCCGATACGCACCGGCACGCCGGGCACGCGGACATCGTCCGCGAACTCCTCGACGGTGCCGTGGGGATGAACGAGGGCAACGACAGCGTGCCGCCCGGCGACGCGGCCTGGTGGGCGAACCATCGCGACCGGCTGGAGCGGGTGGCCCGGGAGGCCGGCCGAGACGCCTGACGGCGACCGGTCGGCCGCTCGCGGTGGGGCGTCTCTCGACCGAGGGGCGCCCCCTCATCGAAGTACCCACTTTTTTGTGGGTACTTGGCAGGGGATGACGGTGGCGCGAAGGTGGTTTCGGGCGGTCGGAGTGCTGCCGGAGCCAGGGGAAGGCGGGACGGAGTCGGGGGAGGTCGGATGGCGTCGGGGAGGTGGGACGGAGTCGGGGAGGCGAGGCGGAGTCGGGGAGGCGAGGCGGAGTCGGCTTCGGCTTCGGGGACGTGGGACGGGTCGGGAAGGCGGGACGGGGTCGGCTGCGGCTTCGGCTTCGGCTTCGTGTCAGGAGGCTGATCGCGTCTCGGCCAGCTTCTCCAGGCGGCGATGGCCCCAGTCGGACAGGGCGGCCAGCGCCTCGGAGAGTTCGCGGCCGAAGTCGGTGAGCGAGTACACGGTCTTCAGCGGCAGGGTGTCGTGCACCTCCCGGTGCACCAGCCCGTCCGTCTCCATCTCACGCAGCGCCTGAGTCAGCACCTTCTCGCTGAGGCCCGGAAGCCGTCGGCGCAGTTCACCGGGCCGGTGCGGTCCCGACTCCAGCAGCCAGAGCAGCGCGGTCTTCCACTTGCCGTCGATCACGGCGATCGCGGCGGTTACCCCGCAGACGTCCGCGTCCTGGGCACGACCGCGCGTCATATCCGCCCCTTTCATCCACGTTTGTTCACTTACAGGAGTTGCATCATGACCATGTCCCCCGAACAGTCTGCCGTCACCGTGCTCGGTCTGGGGCCGATGGGCCGGGCTCTCGCCGGTGCCTTCCTGGACGCCGGACTGCGGACCACCGTATGGAACCGGACGCCGGGCCGGGGCCGGGAACTGGGCGCGCGCGGGGCGGTGATCGCGCGGACCCCGGAGGAGGCGGTCGCCGCGAGCGGGCTCGTCGTGGTCTGCGTGGTCAACTACGACGCGGCGGACGCCATTCTGCGGCGTGACGCCGTCACCGACGCGCTCAAGGGACGCACCGTCGTCAACCTGACGGCCGACACCCCCGACCGCGCCCGGGACACGGCGGACTGGGCGGCCGGGCACGGCATCCGCTACCTCGACGGTGCGATCATGACGCCGACCACGACGATCGGCACGCCTGCCGCGGTGTTCATCCACGCCGGCCCGGAGGAGCTCTACCGGGAGCACCGGACCGTGCTGGACGCGCTGGGCGGCACCCACACCCACCTCGGCGAGGAGATCGGCCGGGCCGCGGCGTACGACATCGCGCTGCTCGACATCTTCTGGACCGCGATGGCGGGTTACGCCCACGCGGTGGCGGTGGCGCGCGCGGAGGGCGTCACCGCGCGGGAGCTGGCGCCGTTCGCCCAGGGCATCGGGGCGATCCTGCCGCCGATCTTCGAACAGGCCGCGGAGGACATGGACAGCGGCGACTTCTCCGGTGAGGGCAACCCGCTCACCTCCGCGGTGTCGTCCATGGCCCACATCGTCCACACCTCGGAGGGCCACGGCATCGACGCGGGCGTGATGCGCGCTGCGGAGGGCATGGCCCGCCGCACCGTGGGACTGGGCCACGGCGCGGACGGGTTCATGCGGATCGCTGAGGTCCTGGGCCGCCGCTGAGGCCGGGCCCCCAGGCCCCCGGCGGGTCCCAGGTCCCCGGGCCTCGGGTCCCGGGCCCCCGGGGCACGCGCGTGCCCCGGGGGCCGGTGCGGCGGGCCGCCCGCCTACCGGCTGGTCGCGAGCGCTCCTATGCGGGTGGCCCCGCCGCAGTCCGGGCAGGAGACGACGACCACGCCCTCGTACACCAGCGTGATGGTGCCCGAGCCGCGGCATTCGCCGCAGGGGGCGTCGCCGTACAGCCGCCGCGCTTCCGTGAACCGGCGGGTGACACAGTCGGAGTCCATGATCACCCGCTTACCAGGGCGGCAGGGTCGGTCAGTTCGTCGTCCGACGCCATCAGGTCGTCGAACTCGCCCGCCTTCACGCCCTCGAAGAACTTCCGGATCTCCGCGCGGCTGAAGTACAGGACCGCGCTGGCCGGGTCCTTGTCGTCCGACAGGGCCACCATGCGGGTCCCGTCCGGGATGCTGGGGTGCGGGTGTCCCTTGGCGTCGGGCGCCTCGGCCAGGATCACGCAGTCCTTGAGGATCGGATCCAGGTCCGTCCTGCTCGATTTACGCCACTGCAGGCCCGTGGCATGGCGGTTCTCGTAACGCTTGGTCGTACGGCCGTTGGTGATGGTGCCCATGGTGGTGTTTCCTTTCTGAGGGGACGTGACTGTCCTCGCAGCCCCGTTCCGACACGGTCCCGCCCGGAACCGGTCCCCTGCGACCGGTTTCGGGGATGCGCTCCTCCTCGCCATACGGACGCCATGGGCATGAGCGTTCGACCACCGCGCCCGGGTCCGATCCGCGCCGGATACCGCTCCGGATGCCGCTCCGGTGCCCGCCGAGCCTGACGTCGGAATTCCGCCAGCTTCCCGGGGGCGGGCCGCCGACGCTGGACGCATGACCGCGTACACACCGCTCGCCATCCCCTCCGCCGCTCTCGCCGAACTCCGCGACGCCGACGACGCCGGGCAGCCACTCCGGCCGTACACGGCGGGCGAGGACGGCGCTTCGCCCGACTGCGTGGGCAGTCCGCTGCGCTGTTGCCTGCGGGCCGTCGAACCCGGTGAACGGGTCGCCCTCGTCTCCTACGCTCCGCTGCGGCGCTGGGCCGCCGAGACCGGTGCCGAACCCGGTGCGTACGAGGAGACAGGGCCGGTGTTCATCCACGCCGACGCCTGCGAGGGGCCGCAGGACACGCAGGACACGCGGGGCATGCGGGGCTATCCCTTCGCCCGGCCCGGCGCACTGCGCGCCATCCGTCGCTACGACGCCGGGGGCCACATCGTCGGCGGTCGCCTCTTCGAGATCCCCGAGGACGCCGACGCCGGGTTCGACCAGGCCATCGGGGAGGCGTTCGCCGACCCCGGGGTGGTGCTGGTGCACGTACGGGCCGTGGAGTACGGCTGCTTCCACTTCGAGGTGCGCCGCCCGTAGGTCACGCACCCCGCTCGGGGCCGTTCCCGGCCGGGCCGGGGCTCAGCGGGGCGTGGGGCTCAGCGGGTCCAGAGCGTCAGGTCGCTGCTGGTCGCGACGGCGAGGGTACGGCCGGAAGGGGAGAAACCGGCCGCCCGCAGCTCCGAGTAGTCGGCGTGGAAGACCTGCCACCACTCCTTCCCGAGGGACAGCACCACCCGGTGGTGCGGCCAGTCGGGAGCGACGACGTCGACGTACCAGCCGTCGCCGGTGCCGTGGTGCAGCCCGCCGCCGTGGAGGCCCGCGATCCGGACCGGGACGCCGGCGACCGGGCCGAGGCCCGGGCACGTCAGGTCCGGCGAATCGTCCGGAGTACTGGTCTCCAGGTCGGGATCGCGGTCCCGGGCGATCTTCTCGCCGGTCGTGGCGTCGAACAGCCCGTGGCCGTCGGCCGACACGACCATCACCAGGTCCCGGCCGTCGTCCGGGTGCGTGGCGAACCCGATGCCGAGGAGCCCGCCGACGGGGGTCCGGTTGTCGAGCACGGCCCGCCACGGGCCGGGGGCCGGGAGGACCGGGGCGTCGAGGTACCGCTGCCGCAGCCGCTGTTGATACGGGGTGATCGCCATGCCGTCATTCAACCTCGGGCCTGTGGCGCGGTGACGTGCGGGAGATCAGCACCTCGATCCCGTCCAGCAGCCGTTCCAGGCCGAAGCGGAACTCGTGGTCCGGGTCGTCCGGCTCGTCCATGACGCCGACCTCCAGCGCACGGGCGACCGCCGGATAGCGGGCCGGGTCCGCGAGGCGTTTCAGAGTGCGGCCGTAGCGGGCCATCGCCTCCTGCGGCGAGTCGCCGGTCGCCGCCATCGCCGCGTCGAGGTCCGCCATCATCCCGGCCCCGCTGCGCACGAAGCCGCCGACCAGCAGGACCACCGAGATCTTGGCGCCCTCGTCCAGGGGCGTGTCGGCGAGCGCCGCCATCCCCCACTCCCACCACGCCACCGAGTGGGGCGTGACGGGCGGGCCGGATATCGGGACCCGCAGGACCCGCAGGCCGGGGCATCCGCCTCAGCCGCCGCAACGTCGGCGCCGTCATCACCGCCATGGCCCTGCCCGTGATGCTGATGCTGATGCTGATGCTGATCTTCGTGTACTTCTTCGGCGGCGCCATCGAGACCGGTACGGAGTACGTCACGTACGTCGTCCCCGGCGTGCCGGCTGGCTCGCCGCGCTCGGCGTCCTGCTCGCCTTCAGGCGGCGGGCGGGTTCACCTTCTTCATGATGTTCCTGCCGTACCCGAGCAGCGCGGTCGTGCCCGTCGAGACCATGCCCGGCTGGCTGCACGGCTTCGCCGACCACCAGCCCGTCACCCCGGTCATCGAAGCCCTGCGCGGGCTGCTCCTCGACCGACCGGTCGGCGACACGCCATGGATCGCGCTGGCCTGGTGCGCGGGTCTGCTCGCGCTGGCCCTGGCGCTGTCCGGCGCACTGTTCCGCCTGCGGACCCGGTGGACGGTA
Source organism: Streptomyces sp. NPDC047886 (assembly GCF_043204435.1). Taxonomy (NCBI): domain Bacteria; kingdom Bacillati; phylum Actinomycetota; class Actinomycetes; order Kitasatosporales; family Streptomycetaceae; genus Streptomyces; species Streptomyces sp. NPDC047886. The sequence continues at coordinate 58,050 of NZ_JBIDCF010000010.1, read as the reverse complement.
CGGACGCGCGGGGTCAGAAGATGTCCGGGCACCACGCCCGCCGGGGCGCGCGCAGCAGCACGTCCGCACGCGCCGCCGCGCCCGGCGCCGCCTCGGCCACCCGGCCGAGCGCGACCAGCCGCGCCACGGACTCGTCGCCCAGGTAGAGCGTGGCCAGCTCGGCGATGTCCATGACCAGGTCGGGCTCCCGCGTGGTCGGCGCGCAGGCGCCGCCCTCCGGGGACGCCTCCAGCAGGAACCGGCCGCCCGCGAGCCCGGCGGGATCGCGCAGGTCCAGCACGAGCGCACCGGACGCCCCGTACGTCCGCGCCTCCAGGGCCCGTACGACATCGAGGATCCGCACCCACAGCAGGTCCGCGTGCGTGACCACCCGCGCGGCGCGCGGGTCCGGGAGCAGCAGCGGCAGCAGGTCGTCCGGCGCCCGGGAGCCGCTGCGGACGAAGGTGACCCAGTCGACCGAGAAGACGAAGTGCCACAGCGCGCGCTCCGCGGCCGGGGTCACGGCGATCAGGTCCCGTACGGTCGCGGTGTTCAGGGGCTGTTTGCCGTCGTCCCAGGTGGCGTCGGCGGCGTACGCGACGTACCCCTCCAGCTCACCGGAGGCCGAGCGGTACGTGGCGTGGAACGGCTCCGACCAGTTGTCCGCCGGGACGAGTCCGACGCCCGTGGCCCGCTCCCAGTTGCGGGGCGTACGGCTCACGACGCCCTGCCGCAGTACGCGCAGCCGGTCGTGCAGGGCGGGACCGAACCCGCGCACGGCCGCACCGTCCACCAGGTCGATCCGGCCGCCGTCGGCCGGGCCGGAACGGCGCGGGTCGAGGCCGGCCCGGCGCAGGTCGACCTTCCACTCGGTCATCCAGGCAGCCGGGCCGAAGCCGTACCGCCCGTAGATCGGGTACTCGGCGGAGATCAGCGTCGCGACGGCCTCGCCCCGCTCCTTGGCCGCCGCCAGCTCGGTGGCCATCATCCGGCTGAGCAGCCCGCGCCGCCGGTGCGTCGGCGACACGGTCACGTTGGTCACCGCGCTCGCGGGTACCGACGCGCCGCCGACCACGGACAGCTCCTGCGCGAAGGAACGGAAGGTGGCGACGCAGCGCCCCGCGTCGAACGCCCCGAGCGCGCGCACCAGATCCATGTGCGGCCGCCGGACCGCGACCTCCTCGTCCGGCACGGTCGGCGGACGGAGGAACCCGACGTTCAGGGCGCTCAGCCAGTCGGGGAACTCGGACTCGGAGACGGTACGGACGACGGGCCCTGCGGATGACGAGGCGTCGGGCATCATGGGCGTCACGCTAGGCACAGGGCGCGGGCCCGCGCACCCGAGTTTTCCGCGAGCGCCCCCGCGGCCCGTGTGCCCCGGCGCCCCCACGCCGCTCCCGCGCGCTCAGAACGCGGCGCGCAGCTCCCCCACCCGCCGGCCGCCGCCGAGCAGCGGGACGTCGGCGATCCGGGCGAGTACGGGCGCCTGGACGCCCATCCGCTCCAGCGCCCTGGCCAGTACGGGGCCCAGCGCGCGGGCCCCACCGTCATCGATCTTGAACGCGACCGCCCGGCCGTCGGGCAGCGCCACCGCCTGCACCGCCTCCGCGCCCATCTTGGACAGCGCGCCCGGCAGCCCCCGCATCAGCCAGGTCTCGGGCCGCCGCGTCCCCGCCACGTACTCGGGGTGGGCTCGCATCGCGTCGGCGACGCGCCGCCCCGGCGTCCCCGGCTCCGCCAGCACGTACGAGCGGAACGCCCGCGCCAGCCCCACGAGGCTGATCGCCATCAGCGGGGCCCCGCAGCCGTCCGTGCCGACGGCGGTCACCGGCTCGCCCGACGCCGCCTCGACCTCGGACAGGACGAGCCGCTGGAGCGGGTGCCCGGGGTCCAGGTAGCCGGCGCGGTCCCAGCCGTTCAGCGCGCAGGCGGCGAGCATCGCGGCGTGCTTGCCCGAGCAGTTCATGGTGATCCGCTCGCGTACCTGTCCGCCCGCCAGGTACGCCTCCGCCTCCACCGCGTCCAGCGGCAGGGCGGGCGGGGTCCTGAGGTCGGCCTCCGTGAGCCCGTGCTCGGTGAGGATCGTGCGCACGAGGTCCCGGTGGAACGGTTCCCCGGAGTGGCTCGCGGCCGCCACGGCCAGCCGTTCGCCGGACAGGTCAAGGCCCGCCCGCAGCATCGCCGCGGCCTGCATCGGCTTGTTGGACGAGCGCGGGAAGACGGGCGACGCCGGGTCGCCGAGCGCCAGCTCCACGCCGCCGTCGGCGCCCAGGATCACCAGCGAGCCCCGGTGGTGGCCCTCGACGAAGCCCGAACGCACGACCTCGGCGAGCACCGGACGTATCCCTGCGGGGGTGCCGGTCTCGGCTCGGGCCTGGGTTTCGGCTTCTGCTTGGGCCTGGGCTTCAGCTCGGGTTTCGGTTCCGGCTCCGGCTTGGGCTTCAGCTCGGGTTTCGGTTCCGGCTCCGGCTTGGGCCTTGGGAACAGCTCCGGCTGCGGCTTGGGCCTTGGCTTCAGCCACGGCTCCGGCTCCGGCTCCGGCTCCGGCTTCTGTGCCTGCGGCGGTGGAGGGTGACATGGGCGGACGGCCTCCCGGCAGAAGGGGCGACCGGCCCGGAGGGATCGCTTCAGGTGAGCAGGTCGTCCACTTGGGCTTCGCCCTCACGGTACCTGCGGGTGATTTCCGCGCTGCAGTCGTCCGCCGTCCGCTGGAGCTGCTGACGGCGCTGCGACACCTGCTGCTCGTAGCGGGCGAGCCGCCCCATCGCGGCCCTGAGTTCGTCGTCCGTACGGGCGGCCAGGTCCGACAGTTCGATCTCGCCGAGCATCTCGGCGGCCAGCCGCCGGTACTCCTCGCCCCGGGGCGTGGACAGCGTGACGTGCCGGGCGGACGAGCGGTGCCGTGACGGCGCGTCGGCGAGGATCTCGGACAGCCGGTCCACCACCGGCATCTGCGGGCCGGAGCGCCGCGCCAGCTCGGCGCGGAGGATGTCGATCCGGCCGTGCACGAGGCGCCGCACATAGCTCAGGTCGGCCTCGTCGCCGTGCGCGTCACGCCGCAGGGCGCGCAGCTCGGCGAGCCGCAGCGCCTTCAGGTCGGGCCGGCGCGGCTCGGCGGACAGACCGGGTGGGAACTCGGCGGCCGGAACCGCTTCGGCGGTGCGCTGTACGGGCGGGCGCGGTGGCTGCCCCGGCCGGGGCACCCTGGAGGTCATCGGTACGGGACCGGGCGTCTGCCCGGCGCCAGATGTGCTCATGTGTTTCCGTCCCCTCGACCGGTGCTTCAGACAGCACCGCCTGACAGGCATGGTGCCACTCCCGCATGCGATGTGCAGGTGCCCTGCACCCGTTCGGCCCTCCCCCGGTTTCGGCCATCCGGCTCGGTAGGTTGGTCCGTATGCGAGCAGTGGTACAGAGAGTGGACGGAGCCCGGGTCGTCGTCGCCGGGGAGACCGTCGGCGAGATCGTCGGCGAGGGCCTGTGCGTCCTCGTCGGCGTCACCCACGAGGACACCGCGGAGAAGGCGGCACAGCTCGCCAGGAAGCTGTGGTCGGTGCGGATCCTGGAGGGCGAGAAGTCCTGCTCGGACGTGAATGCACCGTTGTTGGTGATTTCGCAGTTCACCCTCTACGGGGACGCCCGTAAGGGGCGCCGCCCCACCTGGAACGCGGCGGCGCCCGGCGACGTCGCCGAGCCGCTGGTGGACGAGGTGGTCGCCCGGCTGCGGGAGTCGGGCGCGACGGTGGAGACGGGCCGCTTCGGAGCGGATATGCGCGTCTCGCTCACGAACCACGGCCCGTTCACGATCCTGATCGAGGTCTGACGGCTCGGAGGGGGGCGCCGCAGCCCGTGACCGCACCCAGGGCTGCGGCTGCGGCTCGGGCTATGGATGCGGCTACGGCTACGACTACGGCTCGACGACCGTCTCCTGCGCGGCGGCCGTGTCGCCCGCCAGCAGCGGGGCGTCGACGGCCACGTTCCGCTTCACCAGGGCGAGCGCGATCGGACCGAGCTCATGGTGGCGCACCGACGTCGTGATGAACCCGAGCTGCCGTCCCTCGGCGCCGTCCGCCGCGAGCCGGACCGGTGTGCCGGGCCCCGGCAGGTGCACCTCGCTGCCGTCCAGGTGCAGGAAGACGAGCCGGCGCGGCGGCTTCCCCAGGTTGTGGACGCGCGCCACGGTCTCCTGCCCCCGGTAGCAGCCCTTCTGCAGGTGCACCGCGCTGCCGATCCAGCCGAGCTCGTGCGGAATGGTGCGGTGGTCGGTCTCGAAGCCGAGCCGGGGCCGGTGCGCCTCGACGCGCAGCGCCTCGTACGCCAGGGTCCCGGCGAGCGGGCCGTGCGCGGCCGCGTACGACTCCAGGTCGGCGCGCGGCAGGAACAGTTCACGCCCGTACGGGGTCTCCCGGACGACGACCCCCTCGGGGACCTCGGCGATCGACCCGGCCGGCAGATGGACGACCGCGATGTCGTCGGTACGGTCGGCGACCTCGACCCGGTAGAAGAACCTCATCGACTCCAGGTAGCCGATCAGCGCTCCCTGCGTGCCCGGCTCGACGTGCGCCCATACGGTCTCGCCGTCGTCCACCAGGTACAGGGCGTGTTCGATGTGGCCGTTGGCGGAGAGGATCAGCGCCTCGGTGGCCTGCCCCACGGGCAGCTCGCTCACATGCTGGGTGAGCAGCAGATGCAGCCAGCTCAGCCGGTCGTCGCCGGAGACGGTGACGACACCGCGGTGGGAGAGGTCCACCAGGCCGGTGCCGGAGACGAGGGCGCGCTGCTCACGGAACGGGTCGCCGTAGTGGGCGGCGACACCTTCGTCACGTCCCTCGGCGGGGACCGCGCCGGGCTGGGACAGGAGAGGGCTCTTCATGCGAATAAGCCTACGACCCGGCGGTCGGGCCCCCGTCGGCCGTACGTCCCGAAGCCGCGCCCGCCGCCCCGGCCCCCGCCCCGGTCTCCGTCCCGGCCCCCGTTCCGGCCGCCGCGCCGTGCCCTTCGGCCGCGTCGCCGCCGCCCGCCGCATCGGCCTCGGCCTTGGCCGCGCAGTCGGCGCAGCGGCCGAAGATGGCGAAGTGCTTCATGTCGGTGTCGAAGCCGAACGTCTCCCGGAGCTTCCCGGTGAACTCGGCGGCCACGGACACGTCCGCCTCGATGACCTCGGTGCAGTCGCGGCACACGAGATGCAGATGGTGGTGGCGGTCGGCGAGGTGGTACGTGGGAGCGCCGTGCCCGAGATGGGCATGGCTGACCAGGCCCAGTTCCTCCAGCAGCTCCAGCGTCCGGTAGACGGTGGAGATGTTCACCCCCGACGCGGTCTTGCGTACCTCGCCGAGGATGTCGTCGGGCGTCGCGTGCTCCAGCACGTCCACCGCTTCGAGGACGAGTTGGCGCTGAGGCGTCAGCCGGTAACCGCGCTGCCGAAGATCGCTCTTCCAGTCGGTGCTCACCACGCCGTCCAGTGTAGGAGCAACGGCCGAAAAGCCGAGGGGCCCGCAGGGGTGTGCGGGCCCTCGTGCGGCGTCTGCCAACCGCTTGAGGCGGCTGCCACCCCGCTGGAGGCGGCTGACCGCCCGCGTGCGGCGGCCGACCGTCTACTTGAAGAAGGCGATGCCGTCGTCGGGCAGGTCGCCGAGGCTCTTGGCCATGGCTTCGACCTCTTCCGGCGTGACGACCTTCTTGAGGTGCGCCGACATGTAGGGGCGCAGCGGGACCTCGGGGGTGGCCTTCTCGCCGACCCACATGAGGTCGCCCTTCACGTACCCGTACAGCCGCTTGCCGCCGCTGTACGGACCGGAGGCGCCGGTCCTGGCGACCGCGTCCGTCACCACGTCGATCTGCGGCTTCTGGTCGGCGAGCTCGCCGTACCAGACCTCCACGACGCCCTGGTCGCGGACCATGACGATCTCGACCTTGCGCTCCTTGTCGATGCGCCAGTAACCGCTCTCGCTCTCCAGCGGCCGCACCTTGTTGCCCTCGGCGTCGAGCACCCAGGAGTACGAGCGGTACTCGATGAAGTCACGGCCGTCGTGGCTGAACGTGACGGACTGGCCGAAGTTGCACTTGTCGGCACCGGGGAAGTCGGAGACACCGGCGCCTTCCCACGTACCCAGCAGGAAGGCGAGCGGGACGAGGTCCGGGTTCAGGTCGGACGGAATCTGGATCATGGCTGGCTGCTCTGGCGATCTGCTCGGGGGACGGACGGGATCAGCGCTGGCCCTGGTACAGCTTCTTCACGGTCAGACCGGCGAAGGCGAGGACGCCGACGCAGACCAGGACCAGCAGGGCGGAGAAGAAAGCCTCAAGCACGGGGTGCTCCTCGGTGAGCGGTGTGGGCGATGGAAAAGGGGCCGGGTCCCAGCGTAATGGGTGGGGACCCGGCCCTCCGTGTGAGGTGCGCCCGGCTCAGCCGAGGAGCTGGCTCTGCAGGATCACGGTCTGGTGGAACGGCACGTCAGGGGCGTCGCCCTTCCGGGACTGCACCAGCAGCGCGACGGTGTCGCCCGCGACGACGTACGCCTGCCGCGTCCGCTCCGGCCCGTACGGCTTGACCTCCTCGTACACATACGCGGTGGCCCCCCGCACCAGGTCGTCCTCGGGCCAGCCCGGGTCGGCCTCCATCTCAGGGGAGCCGGTCAGCGGCAGTCCGGAGGGGCTGCTGAACTCCAGGGTGCCGTCCTGGAACTCCTGGGCGAAGGCGGCGGAGTTGAACCGGAGGAGGTAGACGCGGGTGCTCGTGCCGTCGGGCATCGTCCAGCCGCGCGCGGCGATGTGCCGTACGGCGTGGTCGGTCAGCGCCTGCTCGATCTCCGGGCGCTCGTCCTTCTCGTACTCCGCGACGTACTGGCCGACGGTCGCCCAGCCGCCGTTCAGCTTCTTGTCCACGGTCGCCCCGGCCGGTGCGGGCAGCAGCAGCCTGCGCAGGTCGGCGTGGTGGATCTCGGCGTCGTTGCCGTCGGTGAAGGGACGCGGGGAGCCCTGCGGCAGCGCGGGCAGCGTCAGCCTCGGGTACTCCCAGCGGCCGTCGTGCTCGGTCGCGAGGCCCGGAACGTCGCCCCGCTCCATACCGGTGATCCCGTACGCCACGCCCGTCCCGAGCCCTCCGCACACCAGCACGGCGGCGGTCCAGCGGGCCACGGCCCGCAGCACGCGGCGCGGCGGCTTCGCCGGAGCCTGCGCGGCGCCGCCGGGCCCGCCCTCCGCCGGCGCCTCGGCCGCCTCGGGCGCCACGGGCGTCACGGGCGTCACGGGCGCCTCGGGCACTGCGGGTGCCACTTCCGGTGCCGGGGGCGCTGCGGGCATCGTCTCGTCGCTCATACGTACTCCCCCGGGGACGCGATGTGGTCGAGCTGCTGTCTGACCAGGTCGGCGACCTCGGCCTTGTCCAACGGCTTGGGCCCGTACGCCGACACGGTGACCTGCACGTCACCCTCGTAGGCCAGGCACGTCAGACCATCCAGGTCGGTCTTCTTCCCGCCCGAGCCGACCGGCGCGTTCATGTAGCAGGCGGAGTTCTTGTGGCCCTTGATCCTGGGGCCCGCGCTCATCTCGAAGAAGTCGGCCAGATCGGTGCGCAGCTTGTACAGGTCCTTGATCTTCCGTCTGTCCTTCATCCGGGTGATCTGGACCTCCACGACGAGGTTGTCGTGATAAGCGCTGTACGACCGCATGGCGACGCCCTGTACACCCATCTTGTCGACGTTCCTGTCGAAGTCGCGGCGCTGCTTGCCGGCGAGGCCGCGACCGGACTCCTTGATCAGCGCCGTGGCGTCCCTGGCGCTGATCTCCGTGTCGTTGCCCCGGCCGTCGATGTCCGGGCCGAGACGGTACGACTCCGGCACGGGCAGCAGCAGCTTGCTGAGCGGCGTCGAGGCCCGGCCCTTGGCGAACCCCTCGGCCGGGTCCTCGACCGGCTTCCGCCCGGCGTCCGTCCACAGAACGGTGGGCGCCACCCGGTCGGCGCCGTCGATCCTGCTCTTGGTGTACGCGAGCCCGCCGCCGACCGCACCGAGGACCAGCACTGCCGGGAGCACGATGTTCATCACCTTGTTCACAGGCGCCCCAGCTGTCGTTCCGCGAGCATGCGGATGTCGTCCTTACCGATGTTCTTCGAGTCGAAGATGCTGATGTTCACCATCACGTCACCCCGGTGGAACACCGCTCGGGCCGAGTAAAGGGGCAGGTAGCCCGGCTCTGTCTCGGGCTCGTCGTAGACGTAGTACCGGCCGTCACCGGTGCCCTTCAACAAATGGCCGCCATTGCCCGCATGCTCGTCGAGGACCATGTACGAGCGTTGCCCCTCGGCATGTTCCTGAGCACCAAGCGTCAAACCGGATCGGAACTGCACGAGTTCGACAAGCGTGGTGCGCTCGTCCTGCTTCCAGGCCGTGATCGCGGAGCGACGAAAGTCCCCCTTCACCAGGTACTCGAACATCCTGTCCTCGTTGTCGAAGGAGAGGGCGTAGTCGCCGAGCTTCAGCCAGCCGCCATTCCCACCCCACCGGTGGTTGACGTCTTCCGCGCCCTTCGGCTTCGGCACGAGCAGCTTCCGCAGGTCGCCGTCCGTGGTGACACGGCGGTCGTCGGCGGCACTCAGCGGCTCCGGCTCCTGGCCCTTGGGCAGCGGCTTCGCCGGGTAGGCGAGGCCGGGCTGGTTCAGCGCCGGGAGTGGTGTCGGGGCGCGGTCGGCCTGGATCGTGTAGCCGACCGCGGTGCCGCCGACGACGCCGAGCAGCGCCGCGGCCGCGAGCAGCAGCGCCGTACGGCCCCGGGGACGGCGTCGCGGCGCGTCATCCGGGCGTGTGTGGTCGTCCGGCGTCGCCACCGGTCCTTCTGTGGTGTCCAAGAGAGGGTCCCCCCACGAGACCTATGAGGCGCAGGTTCCGTTGCCTGCACACACCACTGACATGTACAGGCACAGGAGGGTTGTACGCACCCGGATTACAGTTCGGCTATGGCGAAGAAGCTCGTGATCAAAGTGACCGCAGGTGCCGACGCACCCGAGCGGTGTTCGCAGGCGTTCACGGTGGCGGCGGTCGCCGCCGCGAGCGGTGTCGAGGTGTCCCTCTGGCTGACCGGCGAGTCCTCGTGGTTCGCGCTGCCGGGCCGGGCGGCCGAGTTCGAACTGCCGCACGCCGCGCCGCTGCCCGACCTGATCGAGTCGATCCGGGCGGCGGGGCAGATCACCCTGTGCACCCAGTGCGCGGCGCGCCGGGAGATCACGGAGAAGGACGTCATCGACGGCGTACGGATTGCGGGCGCGCAGGTCTTCGTCAGCGAGGTCATGGGCGACGGCGTCCAGGCGCTGGTCTACTGACACCACCGTCCACCACCGGCCACCACCGGCCACCGGGCACCGGGCACCGGCAGGCGTCCACGGACGTCGGCCGGTGGCGCACGGCAGGGGCACGGGCGTCTATCCGTGCCTCCTCTTGCCGTCCAGTTCGTCCCACCACTCGTCGGACTTCGGGTCGCCCGACGGCGCGTCCCACCAGCGGTCCTCGGGCCCCCGCCGGTTGGCGATCATCGCGGCGACCGGCGGGATGACCATGGCGACGAGGCACATCGCGATGGCGACCGGCATCGACCACAGCCGTACGACGGCCCAGGCGCTGACGAAGAGCACCAGGCAGGTGCCCATCAGCACGAAGTAGGCGTGCCGACGCCTCGCGTACATGTCTTCAGCGTACGACCGAAGGGCCGCACCTCGTTCCCGGAATGGCGTCCAACCCCCAGGAGGTGCGGCCCTTCGGCCGGTATGGGTGATGCGATGCGGTGACCGCGTCGATCAGACCGCGATCAGACCGCGTGAATCAGACCGCGATCGCGACCTCGGCGAGGCCGCCCTTCTGGGCGACGACCGTACGGTCGGCCGTGCCGCCCGGGACGAGCGCGCGCACCGTCCAGGTGCCCTCGGCCGCGTAGAAGCGGAACTGGCCCGTGGCGGAGGTCGGGACCTCCGCGGTGAACTCGCCGGTCGAGTCCAGCAGGCGGACGTAACCGGTGACGGGCTCGCCGTCGCGGGTCACCTGGCCCTGGATCGTGGTCTCACCGGGCTTGATGGTCGAAGCGTCGGGGCCGCCGGCCTGTGCTCCACACATGTCGATTCTTCCTTCGGGTCGCAGGTCGGGCGGGATTACTTGTTGGCGCCGAGCTCGATCGGCACGCCGACGAGGGAGCCGTACTCGGTCCAGGAGCCGTCGTAGTTCTTGACGTTCGACTGGCCGAGCAGCTCGTGCAGCACGAACCAGGTCAGCGCGGAGCGCTCACCGATGCGGCAGTACGCGATGGTGTCCTTCGCCAGGTCGACCTGCTCCTCCGCGTAGAGGGCCTTGAGCTCCTCGTCGGACTTGAAGGTGCCGTCGTCGTTGGCGTTCTTGGACCACGGGATGTTGCGGGCCGACGGCACGTGGCCGGGGCGCTGCGACTGCTCCTGCGGGAGGTGCGCCGGGGCGAGCAGCTTGCCGCTGAACTCGTCGGGCGAGCGGACGTCCACCAGGTTCAGGTTGCCGATGGCGGCCACGACGTCGTCGCGGAAGGCGCGGATCGAGGTGTCCTGGGCCTTGGCCTTGTACTCGGTGGCCGGGCGGTTCGGGACCTCGGAGCCGTCGACCAGGTCGCGGGAGTCGAGCTCCCACTTCTTGCGGCCGCCGTCGAGGAGCTTGACGCTCTCGTGGCCGTAGAGCTTGAAGTACCAGTAGGCGTAGGAGGCGAACCAGTTGTTGTTGCCGCCGTAGAGGACGACGGTGTCGTCGTTGGCGATGCCCTTCGCGGACAGGAGCTTCTCGAAGCCCTCCTGGTCCACGAAGTCACGGCGGACCGGGTCCTGGAGGTCGGACTTCCAGTCGATCCGGACGGCGTTCTTGATGTGGTTCTTGTCGTACGCCGAGGTGTCTTCGTCGACCTCCACGATGACGACCTTCGGGTCGTCGATGTGGGCCTCGACCCAGTCGGCGTCTACCAGGACGTCGCTGCGGCTCATGCTGTTTCTCCTCCGGGGCAGTGTGCGGGGGTACGGATACGGCAGGGTGCGCCGAGCGCTCTACGCGTACGAGGGTGCGGGGCGGCTACGGCACAAGGAAGGCCCTCTGCTGGGGAAGGGCCGAAAAACGCGGGGGTGGTGAACCCCGCTCAGACAGGGCGACAGAGCATGGCGGCGACGCGGCACAGGTCTACTGCCCGCCGCTTCGTGAGGTCCGCCTGTCGCTTCATCATGCGACCGATCGTAGGGACGGACGGGCGGCCGTGTCACCGGTGTGTCGTATCGTGAGACGGGATCATCCGAATGGCGGGATGGAATGGGCGACGGAAGCGCCCCCGGGCCGACGGCTCCGGGGGCGTTCTCGCAGTTCGTCTGTGGAGCGGACGTCTCCGTCTCACCATATGGTCAGGGTGCGTCCGCAGGGCTTCTGGAGAGGTCCCTTGGGGGGTTTGGAGAGGTCCCTTGAGGGGTCCTGGAGAGGCCCTGGAGAGGCCCTGGAGAGGTCCTGGAGAGGTCCTGGAGAGGTCCTGGAGAGGTCCTGGAAGGGGTCCCCGGAGCAGGCCGGGCCGCAGGGGCGTCAGCCCGCGAGGACGACGTTCCGGCCGGTCACGGTGACCGCGAGACCGTCGGCCGTCGCCTCGACCTTCGCTATCTTCAGGCCCGCGGGAAGGCCGTCGACCTGCCGGTCGAAGTCGGTGCGCTGCCGGACCATGTCCTCCAGGCCGGGGATGCCCTCACCGGGCACCTTGTCGGCCCGCACCCGGATGGTGGCGCCGTCGGCGAGGCTGACCGTGGAGAGCACGCTGCGGGTGATGCTCTGGCCGAGGAGCTCGACCGTGCCGGTGACCTTCACCTTGCCGTTGCCACCGTAGGAGAGCGTGACGTCCTCGTTCGACGCCTTGCCGAGGTCGGCGTACGAGATGCGCGCCGTGCCGGAGGCGCTGGCCGCGACCGCGCGGAAGTAGTTGTCCTCCAGCCGTACGTCGTTGAGGGAGGCGGTCAGCTCGCTCACGCGGACCTTGCGGCCGCCCGCGGTCGCCTCGACGCCCGTGAGGCTGAGGTCGACCTGGTCGAGCTCCTTGCCGAGCACCTGCGTCAGGAACGGGAAGCCCTTGATCGATACGTCGGTCGAGCCCGCGAGCCCCTGGCTCGCCTGGATCCTGTCCGCCGCCTCGGACTCGGCGACGTTCACCGCGATCCGGTCCACGAGAACGAAGAGCCCTCCCAGGATCACCGCGGTGATCAGCAGTATTCGCAGTGCTCGCATGGCTCGTGATTCCCCCACCCTGATCGTGCCCGGCCCCCCGCCACGTCAGTGAGCGACGTGCGGGGTTACCGATTGGTTCCCACCAGTCTCACAGGTCACGCGTGTCCGGCGCCGTGGGTCAGATCACCCCCACCGGGCTCCCACCGGGCTCCCACCGGGCCTGCACCAGGCTCTCAACGGGCCCCGCCGGGCTCGGGCAGGGATGTCACACCAGGGCGCGGCCCAGCAGGTAGACGGCGGGCGCGGCCAGCGCGAGCGGCAGCGCCACACCGGCCGTCATGTGCACGAACCGCGACGGGTAGTCGTAGGCGGCGACCCGCAGTCCGATCAGGGCGCACACCCCCGCCCCGAGGCCCAGCAGCGCGCCCTGCGCGCCCACTCCGGTCGCTCCGCCGGCCGCGACACCCGCACCGGCGGCCGCGAGCAGGGCCACCACCACGGAGGCGGCGCCCGGCAGCGGGAGCGCGCGGGCGACGGTGGCGGCGGCCACCGCGAGGGAGCCCACGACCACCGCGTCGGAGCCGACGGACGTGGCGGAGGCGGCAGCCAGGTGACCGGCCGCGACGATGGCGAGGGCCGCCGACGCGACGGTGGCCATCAGACCGTGCATCCGGTCGTCGGCGTCCGCGTGGCTGCGCAGCTGGAGGACGACGATCAGCAGCACCCACACGCCCAGGGTGCCGAGGATCGCGGCGGGCCCGTGCTCCCCGCCGACCGCGAGCAGCGCCACGTCGGCGACGACGCCGCCGGCGAAGGCGAGCGCGATGCCCTGGCGGGCCGGCCACATGCCGTTGAGCCGGAACCAGCCGGCGGCCGTCACGGCCTGGAGCAGCACCAGCGGCACCAGCAGCCCGTACGGGCCGACGGCTGCGCCCCCGGCGAGCAGGACGCCCAGCAGGGCGGTCAGCCCGGCCGGCTGGATGCCGGGGTCGATGATCGGCGAGCGGCCCTCGGCGCGGGCGCGCTGCGCGTCGGTGATCCGGGTGTTGCCGAGGGTGGTGGGGGCGCTGTACCCGTCGTCCCGCGTGGGAGCGGGTGCGGATGTGGCTGTGGCAGTGGGTCCGGTTGCGGGCGTCGGCGTGGGTGCCGCCTCGGGCGCGGACGCGGCCGTGACCGGCGGCAGATACGCCGTCGGCGCCTCGTAGCCAGGCTCGTACCCGGACTCGTACCCGGACTCGTATCCGGTCGTGTGACCCGGCTGGCGGGCCGCCCCCTGGTCCGTCCCGTGCGGCGCCTCGGGCGGCAGCGGGTACGCGGCGGAGCCGCCGTTCTGGCGCGGCAGGTACGCGGTCTCGGCGGCGGCCTGCCGTACGGGCGCGACGGTCGGCTGGTGCTGGGTGTCCCAGGTCTGGCCCTCCCAGGTCTGCGCGACCCCGGGGTCCTGCCGGCCGTAGGTCTCGCCGAACGAGGGCTGCTCACCGTACGAGGGCTGCTCGCCGTACGAGGGCTGCTCACCGAACGGGGGCTGCTCGCCGTACGAGGGCTGCTCACCGTACGAGGGCCCCTGGCCGTACGCCTGCTGCCCGCCGTGGACCTGAGGGTCGTAGGGCTCGTTCGGGTCCCCGTACGGGTACTGCTGATCGCTGCTCATGCTCTGGGGTTCACCCTCCTGCGAACGGCGGGAGCACCTCGACCGTGCCGCCCTCGGCCAGCCGTACCGTCTCATGCGCGCGTGTCCCCACGGGATTCCCGTCGACCAGGAAGGAGCACCGCTGGAGCACCCGTACGAGTTCGCCGGGGTGCTTCTCGCGCGCCGCGTCCAGCGCTTCGGCCAGCGTCTGTGCGGCGTACGGCTCTTCGGCCGTACCGGCGGCGGCCTTGGCCGCGGCCCAGTAGCGGATCGTCCCCGCTGCCATGGCGGCACTCCCTTCGTTCATGTCGCGCGCTCTCCATGATGGGCTACGCCACCGTCAGCCAGTCCCCGATCCGGGCGAGCAGCGCCTCGTCGGCCGCGTTCTCGGCGTGCCCCATCCCGGGCTCCAGCCACAGTTCCGCAGGGCCTGCGGCCGCCAGCATCCGCGGATGGTCCAGCGGGAAGTACGCGTCCCGGTCGCCGTGCACGATCAGCAGCGGCGTCGGCGCGATCAGCGGCACCGCGTCGACGGGGGCGAGCGGAACCGGGTCCCAGTCCCGGGTGTGGATCCGCGTGCCGAGCCCGTAACGGCCGACCAGTCGCCCGGCGGGCCTGGTCACCAGCCAGTGCACCCGCCGCATGGGCGCCGTCCCCCGGTAGTACCAGCGGGCCGGCGCACTGACGGCGGCCACCGCGTCCGTCCACGCTCCCCCCGACGCCTCGGTGCGCCCTCTGTGCAACGCGGCGTGCCGGAGCACCACCGAGCCGCCCATCGAGAACCCGACCGTCACCACGCGCGTGTGCCCCAGTGCCCGCGCCCACGCGACGGCCGCCGCCAGGTCGAGCACCTCCCGGTCGCCGACCGTGGACCGCCCGCCGGAGCGGCCGTGCCCCCGGAAGGAGAAGGTGACGACGGCCGCCCGACCGGCGAGAACCCGGGCCGCGCGCCGGACCGCCGGCCGGTCGACGGACCCGGTGAAACCGTGCGCGACGACGATCGCGGTGTCCGCGCGCCCGCCCGTACCCGGCTCGTACAGGGCGTCCAGACGGACACCGTCAGCGGTAGGCAAAAACGTACGCAAGGTTTCACCGGGTGGACGGCAAGTGAGCGAAGAGACATCCACACTGTGAAACAGGCCCTCTGCCCGGGAAGTCATGTGGGCTATTCTGCTGGCAGAGGATCCGGGCAAAGCAGCCCCCGGGTCCTTTTGTGTTTTCCGGCCGTTGTTACAGGCTGGTGAACAAAGGCTCTCAAGGCGCGGAGAGCTGCGGAGAACACCGGGCGGTGACGGCCGCAAGACCGTGAAAGCCTTCAGCAGTAACGCAGAGAAGCAGTGAAGCAGTGCCGCAACTCCCCCAAGCTCTTAAGGAGCAGGGGGTACCCCCTCCGCAGGGACCGAGGAGGAACCGACGTTATGGGCGAGCTGACCGTGCACGATCGTGAGACGACGGACCGGGCCTGGGGATTCCCCCTGCCCGAGCGGAGCCGAGAGCGTGACCGAGTGCTCGGCCGACAGCGCCGACCACTCGGGCGACAGCTCGGGCGACCGCTCGGCCGGCAGCTTGGGGGCGCGACCCGATGAGCTCTCTCCTGCTGCTGACCAACGCCCTCCAGCCGTCGACGGAGGTGCTTCCCGCCCTCGGCCTGCTCCTGCACAGCGTGCGCGTGGCCCCCGCCGAGGGGCCCGCCCTGGTCGACACCCCGGGCGCCGACGTCATCCTCGTCGACGGCCGCCGCGACCTGCCGCAGGTGCGGTCGCTGTGCCAGCTCCTGCGCTCCACGGGCCCCGGCTGCCCGCTGATCCTCGTCGTCACGGAGGGCGGTCTCGCGGCCGTCACCGCCGACTGGGGCATCGACGACGTCCTGCTGGACACGGCGGGGCCCGCCGAGGTCGAGGCCAGACTGCGGCTCGCGATGGGCCGCCAGCAGATCACCGCCGACGACTCCCCCATGGAGATCCGCAACGGCGACCTGTCGGTGGACGAGGCGACGTACAGCGCCAAGCTCAAGGGCCGGGTCCTGGACCTGACCTTCAAGGAGTTCGAGCTGCTGAAGTACCTGGCCCAGCACCCGGGGCGGGTCTTCACCCGTGCCCAGCTCCTCCAGGAGGTGTGGGGGTACGACTACTTCGGCGGTACGCGGACGGTCGACGTCCACGTCCGGCGGCTGCGCGCCAAGCTCGGCCCCGAGCACGAGTCGCTCATCGGCACCGTACGCAACGTCGGCTACCGGTTCGTGACGCCCGAGAAGGCCGACCGAGGCGGCGAGGAGGCACGCGCGGAGGCACGCGCACAGACACGCGCCAAGGAGGCGACGCCGGACGTCCTCCGTATGGAGGACACCGAAGAGAAGCAGGAAGCCGCCGTCCGACCTGCCCAGAGGTAGGTCACCCCGCGTAGACTGCCGCGCGTGGCCAAGGTGACGCGGGACGACGTGGCACGACTGGCGGGTACTTCCACCGCGGTCGTGAGCTATGTCATCAACAACGGACCCCGGCCGGTCGCCCCGGCCACGCGCGAGCGTGTCCTCGCCGCCATCAAGGAGCTCGGCTACCGGCCGGACCGGGTGGCCCAGGCGATGGCGTCGCGGCGCACCGACCTCATAGGCATGATCGTCCCGGACGCGCGGCAGCCGTTCTTCGCCGAAATGGCGCACGCGGTCGAACGGGCCGCCGCCGACCGGGGAAAAATGGTGCTCGTCGGCAATTCGGACTACCGGGACGAGCGCGAGGTCCACTATCTGCGGGCATTCCTCGGCATGCGGGTCGCCGGGCTGATCCTGGTCAGCCAGGGCCCGAGCGAACGGGCGGCCCAGGAGATCGAGGCCTGGGACGCGCGCGTGGTGCTGCTGCACGAGCGGCCGGAGGCGATCGACGACGTCGCCGTCGTCACCGACGACATCGGCGGCGCCCAGCTCGCCACGCGCCACCTCCTGGAGCACGGTCACCCGTACGTCGCCTGTCTCGGCGGCATAGAGGAGACACCGGTCGTCGGCGACCCGGTGGCGGACCACGTCGAGGGCTGGCGCCGCGCGATGCAGGAGTCCGGGCGCTCGACCGACGGCCGGCTCTTCCAGGCCCCGTACAACCGCTACGACGCGTACCAGGTCGCCCTGAAGCTGCTGTCCGGGCCCGACCGGCCCCCGGCGATCTTCTGCGCCACGGACGACCAGGCCATCGGTGTGCTGCGGGCGGCGCGCGAGCTGCGCATCGACGTGCCGGGCGACCTGGCGGTCGCGGGCTTCGACGACGTGAAGGAGGCCGGGCTCACGGACCCGCCGCTGACGACGGTCGCATCCGACCGTCCGGCGATGGCCCGTGCGGCGGTGGACCTCGTCCTGGACGACGGCCTGCGGGTCGCCGGGTCGCGCCGGGAGCGCGTGAAGCAGTTCCCGTCGGCGCTGATCGTGCGCCGCAGCTGCGGCTGCGACGGCGCGTAGCCCGCGCGGGCTCCGGTTTCATCTCGGGCATACGCGGTTCTGCCGGGACTCTCAGGGCGTCCTCAGGAAGCTCTCATCCGGGGGCCGCAGAGTCGTCTCCATGACCGACTACTTCCGCGGCGGCGGCGACCGGAGCACCGGACAGGGGAACGACGAACCTCAGCGGCACCGGGGCTACCCCCCTCCGCCCGCGTACGAGCCGGTGCGCCCCGTGAGCGCGGGGCCCGGCGTGACCGTGTGGCCCGGTTCGCACGGCGGCGAGCGGGGGACCGGCGGGGGCGGTGGGGCGTACGAGCCGCCCACCGCGATCGTCCCCGTCCCGCCGGCCGACTCCGGATCAGTCCCGCCGGCCGACTTCGGCTCCGTCCCGCCGCACGGCCCCGGGCCCGTCCCGCCGCACGGCTCCGGGCCCGTCCCGCACCGGCGGGCCAGGCGGCCCGTCGCGCTGATCGCCGCCGTGGCCATCGCGGCCGCCGCGATCGGCGGAGGCGCCGGGGCGCTCGCCCAGCGGCTGGCCGGCGACGAGGGGTCCGGCCCCGCCGCGCCGGTCGCGGGGACCACCGTGTCGCAGTCCAGCAAGGGCACCGTCGCGGGGGTGGCCGAGGCGGTGTCGCCGAGCATCGTGGAGATCCAGGCGGGCGGCACGGCGGGCAGCTCCACCGGCTCCGGCGTGATCATCACCGGAGACGGCGAGGTCGTCACCAACAACCACGTCGTCTCCGGCGCCTCCGAGGTCACCGTGCGGCTGAGCGACGGCACCTCGTACACCGCCGATGTCGTCGGCACCGACCCCGGCAAGGACCTCGCGCTGATCAAGCTACGGGACGCCAAGGGGCTCAAGGCCGCCACCCTCGGCGACTCCGGCGCGGTCCGGGTGGGCGACCAGGTCGTCGCCATCGGCTCCCCGGAGGGCCTCACCGGCACCGTCACCAGCGGCATCGTCTCCGCCCTCGACCGGGACGTCACCGTGTCCAAGGAGGAGAGCCCGCGGCAGGACCAGCGCCAGTCCTGGCCGTTCGAGTTCGGCGGACAGCGGTTCAACGGCGACACCGGATCGTCGAAGACCACGTACAAGGCCATCCAGACCGACGCCTCGCTGAACCCGGGCAACTCCGGGGGTGCCCTCATCGACATGAACGGCGCGATCATCGGCATCAACTCCGCCATGTACTCGCCGAGCGCGGCGACCGGTTCCACGGCGGGCAGCGTCGGCCTCGGCTTCGCCATCCCCATCGACACCGTCAAGGCCGACCTGGACGACCTCCGCTCCGGCGGGGCCGACTGACCGCGTGCGACGCTGAGCCCATGAACACCACCGGTGAGCCCGACCGCATCCTCGTCGTGGACGACGAGCCCGCTGTCCGCGAAGCGCTCCGGCGCAGCCTCGCCTTCGAGGGGTACGGGACGGAGGTCGCCGTCGACGGCGTCGACGCGCTCGGCAAGATGGCGGCGTACGGGCCGGACCTCGTCGTCCTGGACATCCAGATGCCCCGCATGGACGGCCTGACGGCCGCGCGCCGCATCCGGGCGTCCGGCTCCACGGTGCCGATCCTGATGCTGACCGCCCGTGACACCGTCGGCGACCGGGTCACCGGCCTCGACGTGGGCGCCGACGACTACCTGGTGAAGCCGTTCGAGCTGGACGAGCTGTTCGCCCGGATCCGGGCGCTGCTGCGGCGCAGCTCCTACGCGGCCGCGAGCGCCGCCGCCCAGGAGCCCGGCGGCGACGTGCTGGCCTTCGGGGACCTGCGGATGAACCTGGCCACCCGCGAGGTGGCCCGCGGCGGGCGGCAGGTGGAGCTGACCCGTACCGAGTTCACCCTCCTGGAGATGTTCCTGGCGCATCCGCGGCAGGTGCTCACCCGGGAGCAGATCCTCAAGTCGGTGTGGGGCTTCGACTTCGAGCCCACGTCCAACTCCCTTGACGTGTACGTGATGTACCTGCGGCGCAAGACCGAGGCGGGCGGCGAGCCCCGGCTCGTGCACACCGTGCGGGGCGTCGGGTACGTGCTGCGCCACGGAGGTCACGAGTGACCCGTCCGGTGCGGCGCTTCCGGGCGCTGCCGCTGCGGTCCCGGCTGGCGCTGCTGACCGCGCTCGCGGTCGCGGTGGCCGTCGCGGCGGTGTCGGTGGCGGCCTGGCTGCTGACCCGGGCCCAGCTGCTCGACGAACTGGACACGTCGCTGCGGAACACGGCAGCCCCGAAGGAGCAGGTGCGGGACGCGCTGCTGGCCTGCCGGACGGGTTCCGCCGACGAGGCCGACGACGGGGGCCGGCCGGGTTTCGCGTACACGCAGCTGGTGGGCGCGGACGGCGGGCGCTGCGTGGCGCCGTACTCGCGGGCCGTGCGGGTACGGGCTGCGGACGTGGCCGTGGCGGTCGGCGACCGGGAGGAGGCGCTGCACACGTCGGCCACCGACCGGGGCGAGTCCGTGCGGGTGCACACCGTGCGCGAGACGGTCAGCCTGCCGGGCACGCCGCCGGTGACCGTCGCCGTGTCGCTGGCCCGTCCGCTGACCGAGGTCGAAGCGGCGCTGAGCAGGCTGGCGCTGCTGCTGGCCGCGCTCGCCGGGATCGGTGTCGTGGGCGCGGGCGCCGCCGGGCTGTGGGTCGCGCGGGCCGGGCTGAAGCCGGTCGACCGGCTCACGGGCGCCGTCGAGCACGTGGCCCGTACCGAGGACCTGACCGTACGGATCCCGGTGGAGGGCGAGGACGAGATCGCCCGCCTGTCGCGGTCGTTCAACGCGATGACGGCCGCGCTCGCCTCGTCCCGGGACCGGCAGGCGCAGCTGATCGCCGACGCCGGGCACGAGCTGCGGACGCCGCTGACGTCGCTGCGGACGAACGTCGAGCTGCTGGCCCGCAGCGACGAGACCGGCCGCGCGATCCCGCCCGACGACCGGCGGGCGCTGATGGCGTCGGTGAAGGCCCAGATGACGGAGCTGGCCGCGCTGATCGGCGACCTCCAGGAGCTGGCCAGGCCCGACGCGGTGACCCCGGGCCGGCTGGAGGTCGTCGCCCTGCACGACGTGCTGGCCACGGCCCTGGACCGGGCCCGGCTGCGGGGGCCCGAGCTGACGATCACGGCCGATGTGCGCCCCTGGTACGTACGGGGGGAGCGGGCCGGTCTGGAGCGGGCGCTGGTGAACGTCCTGGACAACGCGGTGAAGTTCTCGCCGCCGGGCGGCGCCGTCGATGTGGTGCTCGGGGACGGGGAGCTGACGGTACGGGACCACGGTCCCGGGATCCGGCCCGAGGAGCTCCCGCACGTCTTCGAGCGGTTCTGGCGGTCGCCGTCGGCGCGGTCGCTGCCCGGGTCGGGGCTCGGTCTGTCGATCGTGGCCCGTACGGTGCGGCAGGCGGGCGGCGAGGTCGCGCTCACCGCGGCGGAGGGCGGCGGGACGCGGGCGGTGATCCGGCTGCCCGGCGCGCCGACGCCGCCACCGCCCCAGGCGCCGCCCGATGCGCCGGGGCGTGCGCCGGGCGGTGCGCCGGGCGGCTCCGGGGGCGGCCCGGCGGGGTCAGTTGTGCCGGAGGAGTGACTCGACCAGTCCGGCACGCGTGCCGGGGAAGTCCATGGGGACGATCCCGAGCCCGCGCCACCCGGCGGCGCCGGCGCTGTCCACCAGGCTGTGGACACGGGGGTTGAGCCGGTCGGCGTTCCAGCGGGGCGGCAGCAGCGCGGCGGTCGAGACATGGTTGACGTACAGCCTGCCCGGCTGCTGGACGGCCTTCCTGAAGTGCGCCTCGATCTTCGGGTACTTGGCACCGGGCTCGGCCATGTAGTCGTCCTGGATGTCGAACAGGGCGCTGTCGCCGTAGCGGACGCCGGGCAGTCCGGCGTTGTCGGCGAGGAGGACGACCTTGCCGCGCGCCTCGCCGAGCAGGGGCAGCCCGGCGCCGATCCGGAAGAGGGGGCGCCAGCCCTTGGCGTCGAGGTAGAGGTCGAAGATCCGGCGGAACGTGGCGTCGCTGTCCCGCGAGTACTCCTGCTTGACCCGCATGAGGACGGTCTCGGACGGGTGCGCGGCGAGGAAGTCGCGGCAGGCGATGAGGATGTCGCCGAACATCTGGTTCTGGTAGGTGGCGCCGTGGTGGATGGCGAAGGCGTCGCCGGTGACGCGGCACCGGACGTCCAGGTAGCGGATGCCGCTGGTCAGCTGCTGGGCGACGGTGGTGTTCTGGCAGGCCACCCAGAGCCCGCCGGCGGGTGCGCCGGAGTTGTGCGTGCCGGGGATGGTGAGGGCCGGGAGCGGGGTGGCGTCGGGGTGGGCGCCCATCCAGTCCCGTACGCCGGCGGTGGTGCGCGTCCGGGCGAGCGCGGGGGGCGTGAGCAGGCCGGTGAGGGCGACGGCCGCGCCACCGGCGAGGAAGCCGCGTCGGTTCAAGACCATGCGCGGAGTATGACGCGTCCACGACAAGCGGACCAGAGGGCGGCGGGAACGGGGACGGGGCGGTGGACCGTTGCCCGGTCCACCGCCCCGCCGAGGAGGCGAAACCTTTCCCCCCTCCTGCCGCCCGGTCAGCCGACCGGGCCGATCACTCCGTCCGCTACTGGACGACCGTGATGCGGTCCGCCGCCGGCGGCGTCAGCGGCGAGGCCGCCGACGAGTGCGCACCGAGGTACGCGGTGAAGACGTCCAGGTCGGACCCGCCGACCAGCTTGTTGCCGCCCTCCTTGAACACCGGGAAGCCGTCGCCGCCGCCCGAGAGGAACTCGTTCATCGCGACGCGGTACGTCTTCGCCGGGTCGATCGCCGCACCGTTCAGCCTGACCGACGCCACGTCGACGCGCGCCGCGCCCGACTTGGTCATGTCCAGCGTGTAGGTGAAGCCCTTCGACACCTGGAGGATCTTCGGCGACGCCTCGTTGGCGCCGCTGACCTGCTGCTGGAGCGCCGTGATCAGCTGAGCGCCGGTCAGGTCGACGACCGTCATCATGTTGGTGAACGGCTGGACGGTGTACGCCTCGCCGTACGTCACGACACCGTCGCCCTCACCGGCGGCCGAGCCCGCGTACACGAGGTCGGACCGGATGCCGCCCGGGTTCATCAGCGCGATCTGGGCGCCGCCCTTGTCCGCCGGGGCCATGCCCTCCAGCTGCGCGTCGGCGATCAGGTCGCCGAGCGGCTTCTCGTACGTGCTCGCGCCGCGCCCGTTGATGTCGGCCGCGATGTGGCCGACGGGCCGGTTGGCGATCGTCGCGGCGTGGCCGCCCCAGAAGGAGATGAGGTCGGTCATGTCCTTGGCCTTGGCGACGTCACGCGTGACCACGTGGTTCGCGGACTTGACGGCCGTACGGACGATGTCCTTGGTCTTGCGGTCGTAGGTGAGGGTCGTGTCGGTGTACAGCTTGCCGAACGACGCCGCCGACGTGACCGTGCGCGGCTTGCCCGCCGGGTCGGGGACGGTGCACGCGTACGCCTGGTGGGTGTGGCCGGTGACCAGCGCGTCCACCTGGGGGCTGAGGTTCTTGGCGATGTCCACGATCGGGCCGGAGATGCCGTCGCCGGGACCGGGGCTGTCGCAGTCGTAGTTGTACGCGCCCGAGGCCGGCGCGCCGCCCTCGTGGATCAGGGCGACGATCGACTTGACGCCCTTGCGCTCCAGCACCTTGGTGTACTTGTTGATCGTCTCGACCTCGTCACCGAACTTCAGGCCCTTGATGCCCTCGGCGTTGACGATGTTCGCCGTGCCTTCCAGGGTGACGCCGATGAAGCCGATGCGGACGCCCTGCTTCTCCCAGATGAAGTACGGGTCGAGGATCGGCTTGCCGGTCTTCTCGTTCGTCACGTTGGCGGCGAGGAAGGGGAACTCCGCGCCGTCGAACGTCTTGCCGTCGACCGAGCAGCCGTCGGTCGGGTGGCAGCCGCCGTTCTGCATCCGGGCGAGTTCGGCCTTGCCCGCGTCGAACTCGTGGTTGCCGACCGAGGTGACGTCGAGCCGCAGCTTGTTCAGCGCCTCGACGGTCGGTTCGTCGTAGAAGAGACCGGAGATCAGCGGGGACGCACCGATCATGTCACCGGCGGCGGCCGTGATCGAGAACGGATTGCCCTTGCGGGCCTCACGCAGGTGGGTCGCCAGGTACTCGACGCCGCCCGCCTTGATCTTCTGGGTCGAGCCGTCCTCGTGCTGGTGCGTGACCTCGCCCGACGAGCCGGCCGGCGGCTCCAGGTTGCCGTGCAGGTCGTTGAAGGAGAGCAGCTGCACGTCGACCGTGCGGCCCTTCTTCCCGTACCCCTGCGGCTGGGCCTTGACCGACTCCTCGGCGGCACCCGCCGGGAGGGCGACGACAAGCGCGCCCGCGGTGGCGAGGCCCGCGGCCGCGGCGAGTATCCGCCGGGTCGCACGCTTCTTCTGATGGTTGGCTGACATTTGTCCCCTTTGGTCCCCTCCGTGACTGCCGTGTGACGTCACGTGACTGCTGTGCCGAGCGCAGCCTAAAGTCAACGCGCGTAGCGCAACAGGGGGTAGCGGGTTACGACCTGGTTGCCTTCACCTGACAGGCCGAACGCGGGACAGGGGTCCCCCGGCGGAGGGACCGCACCGGCCTCCGACGGGACGGTTGCCGTCTTGTCATGCCACCGCGCTCGCGCTCCGCCGCCGTAGGCTCGTACGCATGACGACTGACGTTCCCGCGACGGCCCTCGACTCCGGCCGCCGAATCGAGACCCTCGAAGAGCTCTCCCCCGAGCAGGTCCAGGACGTCCTCGCCCTCATCGCCGACGCCGCCGAGACGGACGGGACGCAGGCCGTCTCCGAACAGGGCCGGCTCCAGCTGCGCGGCGGGCGGCGCGAAGGCGTGCGGCATCTGCTGCTCACCGTCTCCGGCAGACTCGTCGGGTACGCCCAGCTGGAGGACACCGACCCCGTCGAGGCGCCGGCCGCCGAACTCGTCGTCGACCCGAGCCAGCGCGGCCGGGGCCACGGCCGGGCCCTCGGCTCCGCCCTGCTCGCCGCATCGGGCAAGCGACTGCGGGTGTGGGCGCACGGCGGCAAGTCCGCCGCCCGGCACCTCGCCCAGGTCCTCGGGCTGACCCTCTTCCGCGAACTGCGCCAGCTCCGGCGGCCGCTGCTCCCCCTGGACATCGAGGAGCCGGCACTGCCCGCCGGGATCACCGTACGGACGTTCGTGCCCGGCCAGGACGACGAAGCGTGGCTCGCGGTGAACGCCGCGGCCTTCGCCCACCACCCGGAACAGGGCGCCCTGACACAGCGTGACCTGGACGACCGCAAGGCCGAACCCTGGTTCGACCCGAAGGGCTTCTTCCTCGCCGAGCGCGCGTCGGACGGACAACTCGTCGGCTTCCACTGGACGAAGACGCACGGCGAGGAACAGCTCGGCGAGGTGTACGTCCTCGGCATCACCCCGGACGCGCAGGGCGGCGGCCTCGGCAAGGCCCTGACCGCCATCGGCCTGCGGCACCTGGCGTCCCAGGGCGTCCCGACGGCCATGCTGTACGTCGACGCCGACAACACGGCGGCGCTACGCGTCTACGAGGGCATGGGCTTCACGACCCACGAGGTGGACCTGATGTACCGCACGGAGACGTGACGCCCATGGGCGACGACCCCGGCCCCTCCACGACGGGGCCGGGGCGACAGGCCCGCCGCTCAGTACCTCGCGACAGCTCTTGGTCCGGGCTCCAAGGCTCGGGTTCGCCGCCCCATCGCATCCACAGGGTCCGCGCCCAGTCGCCCGCCTCCGCACCCGGATCCTTCAGCCGTGGCCCCGGGCCCGGGGCCGTCTCGATGAGATGCACGAGTGTCCAGGCGAGTCCGTAGCAGTCATCGGGGCCGAAGCAGGCGGCCAAGGCCGCGGCCTCCTCGCGCGTGACGGGCCGGGAGATCGCTGCCAGCTGGCCGTCACGCCGGTCGATGTCCTCTTCGCTCGCACCGTAGTCGGGAAGCGGCCCCTCGGCGACGAACGTCCGCACTTCGGTCCTCATGCCCGAATGATCGTCTCCCCTGCCATCCCGAACAAGCGGCGCCGTTCCGCTCGCGCGGCCGCTGGCGCTCCAGGCCGCGTCGGCGTCTGCCGTCACCCCAGCCCCGCGCTGACGTACGGCAGGGCCGCGCCCGCGCGTGAGTCGCGTCACTTGTCATTGCGGCCCGTGATCGCGGCGCGGTAGGAACGGCGCACGCGGATCACTCGGGGCCTTCTCATCGCTCAGGGTGACGCGTCTCGGCTCCCTGACCAGGAGCCGTCTCAGCACGCTTACTGAAACGGGGACACATGAGCCGCATCGCCATGCGCACCGCACTGCCTCTCATAACCGCCGGGGCTGTTCTGCTGGCAGGCGCCGGCGCGGGTACCGCCGCGCCGATGGACGAGCCGACTCCGGCCGAGGGTGCCGGGATCGTGCTGGACGACGGACGAGTCGTCGGCGTCGACGACACGGTCACCTTCACGTTCGAGGGGGACAAGCCCACCGCCTCGCCCAAGGCGCCTCAGGGGGACATGGCCGCGATGGCCTGCCCGGAGGTGAACGACCGGCCGACGTACACCGTCAAGGGGTCGCCGTACTTCATACCCGACAAGAAGAAGCCGCAGTCGACGTGGCTGCTGCCCCGTCAGACCGTGACGTGGACCGTGACGGGCAGTCACACCTTCACCTGGGACATCGGCGCCAGCGCCGAGGCCGAGGCGGGGGCCATCCTCGCCAAGGCCAAGGTGAGCGTCGACACGAAGATCAGCAACTCCTGGACCTGGACAGGGACGCAGACCGTCAGCGACACGAACAGCACCTCGAAGGGCTACCGGGCCGTGCTCGGGCAGGTCGGCTGGAAGCTCACGGGGGTGAAGACGTGGATCGCTCCTCCTTGTAACGTCAAGAAGAAGACCATCGTCGTTCTGGCTCCGCGCAAGGGCGACATGTCGATCGGGCGGCAGAACTCATGAGTTGGACCAGGGGAATGGACCGGCGGGCCGTCCGCTGTCTCTCGGCTGGCCTCTCCGTCACCGCGCTGCTCGGTGCGGTGGCGTGCTCCCCGGGCGAGGGGTCCGGGTCGCCTTCGGCGAGCCCGAGCGTGACAGGGCCGGCTCCGACGGCTTCCGGCCCGTCCGGCGCGGAGGCCGCGAAGTCCGTTCTGGAGAGGGCCTTTGTCGCCAGGGAGCCCCTGGGGGCCGGGTCCGGGGGGCTGGAGCCGCGTTTCGGCAACACGCATCCCTCCACGCCCGACGACGTGCTGAGCGTGACGTTCGCGTTCACCTGCACGGGCGGCGCCAAGGTGGCGTTGGAGATCGCCGTCGAGGGCGAGGACGTGCCGTCGGCCGCCGGAACCCAGCTGTGCGACGGCTCCGTCCTCCAGCGGAGCATCGACCTGCCCAAGCCCGGTTCGGTCGGGTTCTCGGCCACCGTCACCGGCCCCGGGGGCGGGAGTTACGCCTACGCCTACTACGCCGAGAAGAAGCAGCTCCCGTAGCCCGGCGGCAGACACGACCCCGAGCCCCCGCACTCCCGGTGCGGGGGCTCGGCCGGTCGCGTGCGCGCTACTCGTCGGCCGAGCCGGTGACCGCGTCATGGACACCTGCCGCATGAAGGTCGCCGTGGTCGAGGGGCCCCGGACCGGTACGGGCGGTACACGCTCCGTGGCGCGTACGTGGACGCGTCCCGGAAGGCGCGGACCTGGACGCTGGTCCCGCTGCCGACGGCCACGCACACGCCCACGCCGATGCCGTCGCCGATGCCGGGCGCGCGGTGACGCCAGGCGGGCCGTAGCGCGAAGTCCTCTGGGGGCGCCGTCGGTTGACAGCGCCCCCACCCTTGCACCACCCTTTCACTATTCGATTAGTGAAAGGGTGGTGAAACACCGTGGTCGAGTACCGCATCGACCGGCGCAGTGGCGTGGCCACCTACCTGCAGATCGTCCAGCAGACGAAACAGGCCCTGCGCCTGGGGCTGTTGGAGCCCGGCGACCGGCTCCCCACCGCACGGGAGGTGGTCGAAGCGACCGCCATCAACCCGAACACCGTGCTGAAGGCGTACCGCGAACTGGAACGCGAGGGACTCGTGGAGGCCCGGCGCGGCCTCGGCACCTTCGTCCGCAGGACCCTGGGCAGCGCACCGGCCGACTCTCCGCTCCACGGCGAACTCACCGCCTGGGCCACCCGCGCCCGCGCCGCCGGTCTCGACCGGGACGACGTGACGGCGCTCTTCACCGCCGTACTGGACGAGCTCTACGCCGACGCACCCGCCGCCACGCCGCACGACGGCGAGCACCACGAGGGGGAACACCGATGACGACGACAGCCGCACTGGAGGCCACCGGCCTCGCCAAGCGGTACCGGCGCACGACCGCGCTGCGCGACTGCGCCTTCCGGCTGCCCGCCGGCCGCGTCTGCGCCCTGGTCGGCCCCAACGGCGCGGGCAAGTCGACCCTGCTGGCCCTCGCCGCCGGTCTGCTCCGCCCGGACGCGGGCACGGTCCGCGTCCTCGGCACCGACCCGGCGACGGCACGCGAGCGCATCGCGTACGTCGCCCAGGACAAGCCGCTGTACCCCCAGCTGACGGTCGGCGAGACGCTCCGGATGGGGCGCGAGCTCAACCCGGAGCGCTGGGACGCGGACACCGCCGAGCGGATCGCCGGCCCCCTCGACCACCACGCCCGCGTACGCACCCTGTCGGGCGGTCAGCGCACCCGCGTGGCGCTCGCCCTCGCCCTCGGCAAGCGGCCCGAACTGCTGCTCCTGGACGAGCCGATGGCCGACCTCGACCCGCTCGCCCGCCATGAGCTGATGGGCACCCTGATGGCCGACGCCGCCGAACGCGGCACGACCGTCGTCGTCTCCTCGCACATCCTCACCGAGCTGGAGGGCGCCTGCGACCACCTGCTCCTCGTGGACGGCGGCCGCGTCCGCCTCAGCGGCGCCATCGACGCGGTCCTGGCCGCGCACGCCCTGGTGACGGGCCCGGCCGCCGACACCGACGCCCTCGCCCGGCACACGGTCGTCGAGTCCCGTACGACCGGCCGTCAGCTCACCGCGCTCATACGGCCGCGCGGCCCGCTCGACACCCCACCGTCCTGGCAGACCGCCGACCCCACCCTGGAGGAACTGTTGCTGGCCCATCTGCGCGCGCCCGACGCCCCGGCGCTCCGGATCCCCGACGACACGGACGACAGGCACGACACGGCGGGTGCGGCCGGAGCGGCCGGCACGAGCGACGGGACGGTGGCCGCATGAGCACGCCCACCCTTCGGGGCCCCCACTGGCTCGTCGCCCGCCAGCACCGGCCGGCCCTGTGGACCGCCGCCGGACTCCTGGTGACGGTGACGGCCGCGCTCATCGCCCTGCGCGTCTGGGTGGTGTCCACCCGCGACGAGGCGGCGTGCCTGGCCGGCGACTTCATCAACTGCGAACCCCGCCTCTTCAACGGCCAGGGCACGCCTTCCGGGCTGCTGCGGCTGATGGTGGAGTTCACCTCGGCCGGGCTGATGTTCCTTCCGTTCCTGCTGGGAGCGTTCGTCGCGGGCCCGATGATCGCCCGCGAACTGGAGAGCGGTACGTACAAGCTGGCCTGGACGCAGTCGGTCTCGCCCACCCGCTGGCTCGCGTCGAAGCTGACCGTCGCCTCGGTCGTCGCGGTGGCGCTGTCGGCCCTGTACATCGCGGCGTTCCGGTACGGCTGGGCACCCGTCGCCGGTACCTACGGCCTGAGCTGGTGGGACCGGGGCGTGTACGAGGCGACCGGCCCCGTCCTCGTCGCGTACTGCCTCCTCGCCACCGCCGTCGGCGCCGTGGTCGGCCAGCTCGTCCGGCGCACCCTGCCCGCCATGGCGCTGACCGGCCTCATCACCGGCGCGGTGCTGCTCCTGATCAGCTCGGTCCGCTGGGACGTGTGGCCGTCGGAGCGGCTGACCGCCGCGACCACGGACCGGCTGACCGCTCTGCGCGAACTGGGCAGGAACGACTTCACCTTGCGCACCGGATACGTCACCGAGAGCGGCGAGGAGCTCGCGTACGACGCGTGCTGGCGACCGACGGGCCGGGACGAGTGCCCCGCCGACCTCGGCATCACCGGCTGGTTCGCGGACTACCACCCCGCCGCCCACTACTGGCAGGTGCAGGCCGCCGAGAGCGCGGTCGTCCTCGGCCTCGCCGCACTGGCCGTGATCGCCGCCTTCCGGCTGCTGCGCCGCAGCCACGCCTGACACGCGGCGCCCCGGGGGCGCGGGCGGGGCCGCCGGGACGGGGGCGGCCGGTCGAGCGGCCGGGACGGGGCGGCCGGTCGAGCGGGGTGCGGGCGGGGCGGCCGGGACGGGGGTCCGGCCGCCCTTCCGCACCCCGTACGTCATGTCGTCGTTACCGATCATTCAGACGCGCTTGCGACGCTCGGCGAATGAAGCCAGCCGTGTCAGCGCTCCCGGGACGGCCGCGCGGCCTTCCCAAAGGGAGACTTCCCTCCACCACGGCCCGCTCCGACGCGCCCGACGAGCCCATCGCGCGGAAGAATGGTGCCATGAGCCAGCAGCCCGCCGAGGTCCCGGTCCAGCACCCGCAGAACGCCACGTCCCAGCCGTCCGTCGGCTCCATAGCCGCGCACCGGCCGCACACCGTCGCCCCGGCCTCGTCCTCGGTCTCCGAGCTGGGCCCTGACCTCGACGCCGACATCGACGCGTACGAGGTGGACGGCGCCCCCTCAGAACTGCCCCAGGGCCGCTTCCTGGACCGTGAGCGCAGCTGGCTCGCCTTCAACGAAAGGGTGCTGGAGCTCGCCGAGGACCCGGCGACCCCCCTCCTCGAACGGGCGAACTTCCTCGCGATCTTCGCCTCGAACCTGGACGAGTTCTTCATGGTCCGGGTGGCCGGCCTCAAGCGCCGTATCGCCACCGGCGTCGCCACCCGCTCCGCGTCCGGGCTCCAGCCCCGCGAGGTCCTCGAACTGATCTGGACCCGGTCGCGCGAGCTCATGGCCCGGCACGCCGCCTGCTACCAGCAGGACGTCGCGCCCGCCCTGGCGGACGAGGGGATCCACCTCATCCGCTGGCCGGAACTGACCGACAAGGAGCAGGCGCGGCTCTTCACCCTGTTCCGGCAGCAGATCTTCCCGGTGCTCACGCCGCTGGCCGTGGACCCCGCGCACCCCTTCCCGTACATCTCCGGACTCTCCCTCAACCTCGCCGTCGTCGTACGCAACCCGGTCAGCGGCCACCGGCACTTCGCACGTGTGAAGGTTCCACCGCTGCTCTCGCGGTTCCTGGAGGCGTCCCCGCAGCGCTACGTCCCGCTGGAGGACGTCATCGCCGCGCACCTGGAGGAGCTGTTCCCCGGCATGGAGGTGCTCGCCCACCACATGTTCCGGGTGACCCGCAACGAGGACCTGGAGGTCGAGGAGGACGACGCCGAGAACCTTCTCCAGGCCCTGGAGAAGGAGCTCATGCGGCGCCGCTTCGGGCCGCCGGTCCGGCTGGAGGTGGAGGAGTCGATCGACCCGTACGTCCTCGACCTCCTCGTCCGCGAGCTGAAGGTGTCCGACGCCGAGGTGTACCCGCTGCCCGGCCCACTGGACCTGACCGGCCTGTTCGGCATCGCGGGCCAGGACCGGCCCGAGCTGAAGTACCCCAAGTTCATCGCCGGCACCCACCGCGACCTCGCCGAGGTCGAGTCGGCGTCCGCGCCCGACGTCTTCGCGGCGCTGCGCGAGCGGGACGTGCTGCTGCACCACCCGTACGACAGCTTCTCCACGTCCGTCCAGGCGTTCCTGGAGCAGGCCGCCGCTGACCCGGACGTCCTCGCCATCAAGCAGACGCTGTACCGGACCTCCGGCGACTCCCCCATCGTCGACGCGCTCATCGACGCCGCCGAGTCCGGCAAGCAGGTCCTCGTCCTGGTCGAGATCAAGGCCCGCTTCGACGAGCAGGCCAACATCAAGTGGGCCCGCAAGCTGGAGGAGTCCGGCTGCCACGTCGTCTACGGCCTCGTCGGCCTCAAGACCCACTGCAAGCTGTCGCTCGTCGTCCGCCAGGAGGGCGACATCCTGCGCCGCTACTCGCACGTCGGCACCGGCAACTACCACCCCAAGACGGCCCGGCTGTACGAGGACCTCGGCCTGCTGACCGCCGACCCGCAGGTCGGCGCCGACCTCTCGGACCTGTTCAACCGGCTCTCCGGCTACTCCCGCCGCGAGACCTACCGGCGCCTGCTCGTCGCGCCCAAGTCCCTGCGCGACGGGCTCGTGTCGCGGATCAACAAGGAGATCGTCCACCACAGGGCCGGCCGCCCCGCCTATGTCAGGTTCAAGGTCAACTCGATGGTGGACGAGGCCGTCGTGGACGCCTGCTACCGCGCGTCCCAGGCCGGCGTCCCGGTGGACATCTGGGTCCGGGGCATCTGCGCGCTGCGCCCCGGCGTCCCCGGGCTCTCCGAGAACGTCCGGGTCCGCTCGGTCCTCGGCCGGTTCCTCGAACACTCGCGTATCTTCGCGTTCGGGAACGGCGGCGAGCCGGAGGTGTGGTTCGGCAGCGCCGACATGATGCACCGCAACCTCGACCGCCGCATAGAGGCACTTGTACGGGTCTCCGACCCGGCCCACCGCGCGGCGCTCTCCCGGTTCCTCGAAACCGGCATGGCCGACACGACGTCGTCCTGGCACCTCGGGCCTGACGGGAACTGGACCCGGCACGCCACGGACCCCGACGGCCAGCCGCTGCGCCATGTCCAGGAGATGCTCATAGACGCCCGGAGGCGCCGACGTGCACAACCCTGACCGCCACCTTCCGGGGGCCCCGGACCCCGTCCGGGACCCGCACGCACCGGAGCCGCACGCACCGGGCCCGCACGGACCGGACCCGCACGCACCGGGCCCGCACGCACCGGACGATCACGCGCGGAACCCGCAGGCACCGGGCCCGCACACGCGGGCCCTGGTCACGCGACGGCCGCCCCTCCCGGGCACGCGTGAGGGTTCCGCCGGGGAGGCGCTGGCGCCGTACCTGCACGCCCGCGCGGCCGACTTCCTGCGGGGCCTGCGCCTGCACGCCGAGAGCGGCGCGCACACGACGGGCTCCGAGGAGGCCGCCCGCGCCCTGCGCGCCGCAGCCCGCCGCATCAGCGGCACCCTGCACACCTTCCGCCCACTCCTCGACGCCACCTGGGCAGACGGGCTCCGCACCGAACTGGCCTGGCTGTCCGGCACGCTCGCCCAGGAACACGCCTGTACGTCGC
The DNA here is from genome assembly GCF_043204435.1 of Streptomyces sp. NPDC047886. Taxonomy (NCBI): domain Bacteria; kingdom Bacillati; phylum Actinomycetota; class Actinomycetes; order Kitasatosporales; family Streptomycetaceae; genus Streptomyces; species Streptomyces sp. NPDC047886. Next base: position 25,645 of record NZ_JBIDCF010000010.1, on the reverse strand, counting down.
GGCTCGTCCGGCTCGTGGACGCGCTCGCCCGCCTCTCGGGCGGCGCGTCCCGGCCGCCGGGCGGCATACCGGCGCCCCGCTCGGGCGGGAACGGCGGCGGGCCCGGCGGCGAGACCATGACCGTGGGGGCCGCCCGCGCGGGGGCGCTGCTGGAGCGGCAGCTCACCCTCGCCCGGACCCGGGCGCACTCGGCGGCGCTCCAGGCACTCGGCTCGTCACGGTTCCACGCGGTCGCCGACGCGGTCGCGCTCCTCGCCTCCGACGTGCCGCTCGGGCCCGCCGCGAGCGCGCCCGCCGACGAGGTGCTCGCCGCACCCGCCGAGGTGGTGGAGCGGCGGCTGCTCGACGGCGTCGCGGCCCTGCCGATGGCCCCCGCCGTGGGCGGCGAGCCGCAGGACGCGCCCTGGCACCAGGTACGGCTGCTGCTGCGGCTGCACCGGTACGCGCGCGAAGTGCTCAGGGCCGACGCCGCGACGGTCGCCCCGCTGTACGAGGCCGGGCGCGCCCTGGACCGGCACCGGGACGCCGCGGAGGCGGCCGCCGCGGCCGCGACCGCCGCGCGCACCCCGCGCATCGCCCCCGCCACGGCGTACGCCCTGGGGGTGCTGCACGCGGACCAGCGGCACGAGGTCGAGGCGGCGCGGTGCGCCTTCCAGCGGGCCTGGCAGCGGACGGCGGTGACGGCCCGGTGACCACGCCCCCGCCCGTCCGGGCGGCCGGCTGCGTCCTGTGGCGCGCCGGCCGCTCGGGGCTGGAGGTCTGCCTGGTCCACCGCCCCCGGTACGACGACTGGTCGCACCCCAAGGGCAAGCTCAAGCGGGGCGAGAACGCCCTCGCGGGCGCGGTGCGGGAGGTGCTTGAGGAGACGGGTCACCACTGCGTGCCCGGCGTCCCGCTCCCCACGATCCGGTACGAGGCGAAGGGCCGGCCCAAGGAGGTCGCCTACTGGGCGGCGGAGGCCGTGGACGGCACCTTCACGCCGTCACCGGAGGTGGACCGGGTGGCGTGGCTCACCCCGCGCGCGGCCGAGCGCCTGCTGACGTACCCGCACGACCGGCGGCTGATCGCCGCGCTCCTGGCGAGCCGCGCCCCCGGCCAGGCGCCCTGAGCGGTCCCGGCACGGGACCGGCCCCGGAACCGGCGCGAGGGCCGGGCACGAGGGCCGGGCACGAGGAGACCCGGGCGGGAAGGACCGGCCCCGAAACCGGCGCGACCCGGGCCGGAGGGACCGGCGGAACCCGGCCCGGCGTCACCGGCACCACCGGACCCGCCCCGTACAGCGCCGATGCCGCCCGGGGCACCCGCGCCGGAGATCACCCGCACGGGGGAGGGCCCGCGTCCACACCTGGCGCCGGGCGCCCTTGCGGGTGAACCGGGGGGTTTCCGCAGGTAGAAGGGGGGTCGGGCGCGGGCCGGGCGTACCCCGGCGCCCCGGCGGCGGCGACGCACCTCCGGCCCCACCCGTCGCCACCTGCCCCGACGGCCACGGCGCCGGAACAATGGGTCTCACCGCCCCTTCCGGCACGGTTCACTTTCCGTTCACTCTCCCCCATGGGCCGCTTCACCTGATCTGCCTAATTTCGGCCGTACACGGTGACCGGCACGACGCCACACCATCCACTCCGACACACGCCGCCGTACAACGGCCTCATGCGGGCAATCAGGCCGGCGGTTACTGGAAGGATCACCCGAAAGTGAAGCTTCATCGCAAGACCGGGCTTCGCGCCACCGCGCTCGGCGCCCTCGCCGTCTCCGGCGCCCTGGTACTCACGGCGTGTGGTTCGGACGAGAACACCAGCCCCGACGGCAGCAAGAAGACCGCCGCCGCGTCGAACATCAAGTGCGACGGTGCCAAGGGCCAGCTCCTCGCGGCGGGCTCCACCGCCCAGAAGAACGCCATGGATCTCTGGGTGAAGAACTTCCAGGCGGCCTGTGAGGGTGTCGAGGTCAACTACCAGGCGATCGGCTCCGGCGGCGGTATCACCAAGTTCAACCAGGGCCAGGTCGCCTTCGCGGGCTCCGACTCCGCCCTGAAGGAGGACGAGGTCACCGAGTCGCAGAAGATCTGCAAGACCGGCAAGGGCATCAACCTCCCGATGGTCGGCGGCCCCGTCGCCATCGGTTACAAGCTCGACGGTGTCGACAACCTCGTCCTCGACGCCTCCACCGTCGCCAAGATCTTCAACTCGGAGATCAAGAGGTGGAACGACCCGGCGATCGCCAAGCTGAACCCGGGCGTCACGCTGCCCGACACGGCGGTCCAGGCGTTCCACCGCTCCGACGAGTCCGGCACCACCCAGAACCTCGGCAAGTACCTCAGTGAGGCCGCCCCCGCCGACTGGAAGCACGACCCGAAGACGAAGTCGTGGCCCGCCCCCGGCGGTCAGGCCGCCAACGGCTCCTCCGGTGTCGCGGCCGCCGTCAAGGACACCAACGGCGCGATCGGCTACTTCGAGCTGTCCTACGCGACCGCCAGCAAGATCAGCACGGTCAAGCTGAACACGGGCGCCGCCCAGCCGGTCGAGGCCACCACGGAGAACGCCTCCAAGGCCATCGCCGCCGCGAAGATCAAGGGCACGGGCAGCGACCTCGCCCTCTCCCTCGACTACAAGACCAAGGCCGAGGGCGCCTACCCGATCATCCTGGTCACGTACGAGATCGCCTGCGACAAGGGCAACAAGGCGGAGACCCTGCCGACCCTGAAGGCGTTCCTCAACTACACCGCCAGCGAGGAGGGCCAGAAGGTCCTCTCCGGCGCCGGCTACGCCCCGCTCCCGGCCGAGATCGCGGCCAAGGTCCGCGAGATCGTCCCGACCCTCTCCTGACGCGGTCCGAACGGACCGTCTCCGGACGAACCGTTCCGACCGACCCGTCTCCGAGCGAATCGCTCTGACCGAATCGCCTCCGAGCGGACCGCCGCTGACCGGACCGCCTCCGAGCGGACCGCCTCCCGGCGACCCGCACCAGAGCGAACCACATCAGAGCGACCCGCATCCGAGCGAACCGTCCTGACCGAACCGTCCTGACCGGGGTTCCGCCCCGCTCCGCACCGCGTCCCGCGCCACCGGGGCCGGGCGGGGCCCCGGTATCCGGTGCACCGCCGCCAGGAGCCTCACCGGCTCCGCAGACCGGAGATACCACGATGGCAACAGCCACCAGCCAAGTAACGCCGCCACCCCGGCGGGACGACATAGATTCCATCCCCAAGGGCAGCGCCCCCTCCAGCCTCGGCGACCGCTTCTTCAGCGGCCTCTCCCGGGGCTCGGGCATCACGCTTCTGGTGATCATGGCCGCGATCGCGGTCTTCCTCACCTACCGCACCGTGCTCGCCGTCTCCCAGGACGAGGGCAACTTCCTCACCACCTCCGAGTGGAACCCGGCCGGCGACCCGCCGGTCTTCGGTATCGCCGTCCTCGCGTTCGGCACGGTCGTCAGCTCGGTCATCGCCATGATCATCGCCGTGCCGGTGGCCATCGGCATCGCGCTGTTCATCTCGCACTACGCGCCGCGCAAGCTGGCCGGCCCGCTCGCGTACGTCGTCGACCTGCTCGCCGCCGTACCGAGCATCATCTACGGCCTCTGGGGCGCGATCTTCCTCGTCCCGTACCTGGACGGCCTGAACAAGTGGCTCGACCAGTACATGGGCTGGACGTACATCTTCGACAAGACCAGTGAAGGCGTCGCACGCAACCTGTTCACCGTCGGCATCCTGCTGGCGATCATGATCCTGCCGATCATCACGAACGTGACCCGCGAGGTCTTCCTCCAGGTGCCGCGGATGCACGAGGAGGCCGCCCTGGCCCTCGGCGCCACGCGCTGGGAGGTCATCCGCATGTCGGTGCTGCCCTTCGGCCGCTCCGGCATCATCAGCGCGTCCATGCTGGGCCTGGGCCGCGCGCTCGGCGAGACGATGGCCGTCGCCGTCGTCCTCTCCCCCAGCTTCATCATCTCCGGGCACCTCCTCGACCCCGGCGGCGGCACGTTCGCCCAGAACATCGCCGCGAAGTTCAACGAGGCCAACGAGTTCGGCCGCGACGCGCTGATCGCCTCCGGTCTCGTCCTCTTCGTCATCACGCTGCTGGTCAACGGCGCCGCACGGTGGATCATCGCGCGCCGCAAGGAGTACTCGGGGGCCAACGCATGAGCCACGCCGTCCAGGACAAGCGACCGGCCGCCGCCCCCGTCGTACACCACGACCCGCTGTCGCACGCCCGGATGCCCCGCTGGGCGCCGGCCGCCATCGCGGTCGTGTCGATCGCCGCCGGCTGCGGCATCGGCATCGCCGCCGGCTGGGACAGCCGCATGCAGTGGGGCCTGATCTCGGCGCTGATCTTCGTGATCGCCACGTACGCCGTGACGACCAAGGTCGAGAACGCCCGTCAGGCCACCGACCGGCTGGCCACCAGCCTCGTCTGGGTCTGCTTCATCCTCGCGATCGTCCCCCTCTTCTCCCTGGCCTGGGTCACGATCAGCAAGGGCCTCGAAGTCCTCGACCCGTACTTCCTGACCCACTCGATGAACGGCGTCCTCGACGCCGAGGTCGGCGGCGGTGTCTACCACGCGCTCCTCGGCACCATCGAGCAGGTCGCCATCGCGGCGCTGATCGCCGCGCCGATCGGCATGCTCACCGCGATCTACCTCGTCGAGTACGGCAGCGGCAAGCTGGCCCACGCCGTCACCTTCTTCGTCGACGTCATGACGGGTGTCCCGTCCATCGTCGCGGGCCTCTTCATCCTCGCCACCTGGAATCTGATGCTGGGCTTCGGGCCCTCCGGCTTCGCCGGATCGATGGCGCTCGCCATCCTGATGATGCCGGTGGTCGTCCGCTCCACCGAGGAGATGCTCAAGCTCGTACCGAACGAGCTGCGCGAGGCGTCCCTCGCGCTGGGCGTCCCCAAGTGGCGGACGATCCTCAAGGTGGTCCTGCCGACCGCGATCGGCGGCATCACCACGGGCGTCATGCTCGCGATCGCTCGTATCACCGGTGAGACGGCCCCCGTGCTGCTCCTCGTCTTCGGTACGAAGCTGATCAACCCGAACCCCTTCGAAGGCGCACAGGCATCCCTGCCCCTGTACGTGTACGAGCAGTACGCCGTCGGTACCGACGCCGCCGTGGCCCGCGCCTGGGCCGCCGCCCTCGTACTGATCGCCTTCGTCATGATCCTCAATCTGGTGGCCCGCGGTATCGCCCGCTGGAAGGCCCCGAAGACCGGCCGCTGACGCGGCATACTGGGAAGTGATTCAGATGGCCAAGCGCATCGACGTGAGCGGGCTCACCGCTTACTACGGATCCCACAAGGCGATCGACGACATCTCGATGACCGTCGAGCCCCGCTCCGTCACGGCCTTCATCGGCCCGTCCGGCTGCGGCAAGTCCACCTTCCTCCGCACGCTGAACCGCATGCACGAGGTCATCCCCGGCGGCCGCGTCGAGGGCAAGGTGATGCTGGACGACCAGAACCTGTACGGCAAGGACGTCGACCCGGTCGCCGTACGCCGTACCGTCGGCATGGTCTTCCAGCGCCCGAACCCGTTCCCGACCATGTCGATCTTCGACAACGTCGCGGCGGGCCTGCGCCTGAACGGCAAGTACAAGAAGAGCGAGCTGGCGGACATCGTCGAACGCTCGCTGAAGGGCGCCAACCTCTGGAACGAGGTCAAGGACCGCCTCAACAAGCCGGGCTCCGGCCTCTCAGGCGGCCAGCAGCAGCGCCTGTGCATCGCCCGCGCGATCGCGGTCGAGCCGCAGGTGCTCCTGATGGACGAGCCGTGCTCCGCCCTGGACCCGATCTCCACCCTGGCGATCGAGGACCTGATCGGCGAGCTGAAGGAGCGCTTCACGATCGTCATCGTGACGCACAACATGCAGCAGGCCGCGCGCGTCTCGGACCGTACGGCGTTCTTCAACCTGGCGGCCGTGGGCCAGCCCGGCAAGCTCATCGAGATAGACGACACCGAGCGCATCTTCTCGAACCCGTCGGTCCAGGCGACGGAGGACTACATCTCCGGCCGCTTCGGCTAGGCCGGCCCCGGGCCGGGGGCACACCCGCCACGACGGCCACCCCCGGCCCCCCCCTGCGGGCCCCTGGCACCAGCACGCCCCAGGCCGACACCCCCACAGGGCGCCCCCGGCGTCCCCGACCGGCACCCCCCACAGGGCGCCCACCGGCGGCCCACCACAACACCGACCCCACCCAGGGCAACCACCGAGCCCCCGGCTAGGACGACCCCCGGCGCGGCAACCAACCCGGCGCGGCAACCAAACCCGCCCAGGCACTCCCAGCAGGGCACCCCCCCCCCCACACAGGGCGCCCACCGGCCGCCCACCACAACATCAACCCCACCCAGAGCAACCACCGAGCCCCCGGCTAGGACGCCCCCCGGCCGGGCAACAACGTCGAGCGGTGCTGCATGGCGGTGCCACCGCAAGGCGAAGGGCCCGCCCCCACTCCCAGGGGGCGGGCCCACTCATGTACGGGGGCGCGGGGCGCGGGCCGCTAGCCGAAGAGGACCCGCACCACGAAGTAGCTCGCCGCGGCGACGACCGCGGCGGCCGGCATGGTGATGAACCAGCCCATGACGATGTTCTTGGCGACACCCCAGCGCACCGCGTTGACCCGCTTCGTCGCGCCGACGCCCATGATCGCGGACGTGATCACATGCGTCGTGGAGATCGGCGCGTGGAACAGGAACGCCGAGCCGAACATGATCGACGCACCGGTCGTCTCCGCCGCGAACCCCTGCGGCGGGTCCAGCTCGATGATCTTGCGGCCCAGCGTGCGCATGATGCGCCAGCCGCCCGCGTACGTACCCAGCGACAGCATGACCGCGCTGGCGATCTTCACCCAGAGCGGGATCGGGTCGCCGGCGTCCTCGACGTCGGCGATGACCAGGGCCATCACCACGATGCCCATGGTCTTCTGGGCGTCCTGGAGACCGTGGCCGAGGGCCATGCCCGCCGCCGACACGGTCTGGGCGATCCGGAAACCGCGCTTGGCCTTGTGCGGGTTCGTCTTCCGGAAAATCCACATGATCGCGGTCATGACCAGGTAGCCGACCAGCAGGCCGACGACCGGCGACACGAACATCGGGATGACGATCTTCTCCAGGACACCGGACCAGATGACCTCCGTACCGCCGGCGAGGGCCGCGCCCACCATGCCGCCGAACAGCGCGTGCGACGACGAGGACGGCAGGCCGAAGTACCAGGTGATCAGGTTCCAGGTGATCGCGCCGACGAGCGCGGCGAAGAGGATGCCCATCCCCTTGCTGCCCTCGGGCGTGGCGATCAGGCCCTCACTGACCGTCTTGGCGACGCCGCTGCCCAGGAACGCGCCGGCGAGGTTCATGACCGCCGCCATCACGAGGGCCGCGCGCGGCGTGAGCGCCCGGGTCGAGACGGACGTGGCGATGGCGTTCGCCGAGTCGTGGAAGCCGTTGGTGTAGGTGAAGAAGAGCGCGACTCCGATGGTCACGACCAGTGCGAAGGTGTCCACGGACGTCAGGACTCCTTGACGGCGATGGTCTCCACCGTGTTCGCCACCTTCTCGAAGGCGTCGGCGGCCTCTTCCAGGACATCCACGATCTGCTTCAGCTTGAGCACCTCGATGGCGTCGTACTTGCCGTTGAAGAGGTGGGCGAGCAGTTTGCGGTGGATCTGGTCGGCCTGGTTCTCCAGCCGGTTGACCTCGATCCAGTACTCGGTGAGGTTGTCCAGCGTCCGCAGGTGGGGCATCGCCTCCGCGGTCAGCTCGGCCGCCCGCGCCAGGACCTCGATCTGCTGCTCGACGCCCTTCGGCAGTTCCTCCACGTTGTAGAGGACGACCAGGTCGACGGCCTCCTCCATGAAGTCCATGATGTCGTCGAGCGACGACGCGAGGGCGTAGATGTCCTCACGGTCGAACGGCGTGATGAACGAGGAGTTCAGCTGATGGAAGATCGCGTGGGTGGCGTCGTCCCCCGCGTGCTCCGCCGCCCGCATCCGCTCCGCGATCTCGGCCCGCCCGGATGCCTCCGCGCCGAGCATTTCCATGAGGAGCTTCGAGCCGGTGACGATGTTGTCCGCGGACGCGGAGAACATGTCGTAGAAGCTCGTCTCCCTGGGGGTCAGACGAAAGCGCACGTGGGGTCCCTCGGGTGCATGGAAATCGGTCAGGCTGATGCTAGGCGCATCATCCGGCCACGGCTAACCGGCGTTCTTCAGTGTCGCCCATGGGACAGAGTGAACAGAACCGACCCCGCGCAATCCGGCGGGACTCGGTACCATATACCCACGAGGGGTATATGTACCTTTCTGGACGACGGAGGGACCAGATGACGACCACCGAGGCGGCCGGCCTTCCGGTCACGGATCACGATCACGGCGTGCACGGGTACCACAAGCAGAAGGACGAGCACCTCAAGCGGCTGCGCCGGATCGAGGGCCAGATCAGGGGCCTTCAGCGGATGGTCGAGGAGGACGTCTACTGCATCGACATACTCACGCAGGTATCCGCTTCCACGAAGGCGCTCCAGTCGTTCGCCCTCCAACTGCTGGAGGAGCACCTGCGGCACTGTGTCGCCGACGCCGCGGTGAAGGGCGGGGCGGAGATCGACGCGAAGGTCGAGGAGGCGACGAAGGCGATCGCGCGCATGATGCGCACCTGATCCCCCGGATCCACCCCGATCCGCCCCATCCGCACCTGACCGAAAAGAACCTTGCCGGTCATGACGCTATGACGCCCGGGCCTCTGGTACGACCTTCAGCACCTCGTCGATCAGGTCCGGGCTGAGCCGCTCCCCGTCGGTGGCCGACGCCGCGATCATCAGCTCACCGCACAGTTCGATCTCGGCGAGGGCGACGTGGTCCTGGACGGCCGTCGTACTGGACGGAGCCACGTGCAATCACCTCTTCCTGCGGGTGTCGGCTTCCTAGCGTAGGGAGCGGAACACACACCGCGCATGGCACGTCCGGACCATTCTCGCGGCGCCTCGGCCCCTCATCCGGAACCCCGACCGCAGCCGCACCGGCCCCGCCGGGCCCACCGCCCGGAACCTCTCAGGGCCCCTCGCCGGGCCCGTCGCCCGGTCACGCGCCGAGGCGGCCGTCATGTCTGGATCTTGCCGGCGAAGATGTCCTGCGGGGGCGGCAGCCGTACGTCGACGGGGGCCCCGAACCCGTACAGCAGCGTCGTCGACGCGACGGCGACCTCGCGCCCGTCGTTGGCGAAGCTGAACCGGTGGCGCACCTTCCGCAGCCGCCCCTGCTCGTCCAGGTACGCGTCGAACGCCACCGTGTCCTCGGCGAACCCTTTCGCCGCGGCCGCCAGCGCCCCGCGCACGCGAGGCGACGCCACCCGCGCCGCGTCCGCGATGTCGGTGGTGCCCCGGTAGTGCGTGACCTGGACGCCCGCGACCTCCTCCGCGCCGACGACGGTCACCTTGCGGGCGGCGCGCAGGAGTTCGGCGGCGGCCGCCGGGTCGGTGGCGCCGCCCGTGACGAGGTTGCCGTCGTCCAGGGCCGTCGTGTCGATGCGGACCCACTTGTCGGCGGGGACACCGGCGCCCCGGTTCTTCATGTAGAGCGCGCCGGGGGTGAGGAGTTCGGTGATCGGCCGGCGTTCCCCGGACGCCGACGACTCCTTGGGCAGGACGACCCTGATCCGTCCGGAGCTGCTGTGGAAGTCGTAGCCGCCCTCGCCCCTGATCGTGACGAGCGTCCCGCCGGTGGCCATCTCCATGGACGTACGCGCCTTGGCCGTACCCGCCCGGCTCAGTACGTCGGGGACCTCGCGCACCGCCGTCGCCGGGTCGGGGCCCGGCGGGCTCGCGTCGGCCGCCCCGGAGCACCCGGTGACCGCGACGGCCACCCCCGTCACCGCCGCGGCGACGGCGAACGCGCCGCCCCGCCGCCGCCTGTGCTGCTGCACCACCATCGCCTGCCAACCCCCAACGCGTGGACGCTGTCTGCCCTTGTCCGAGACCCCCATCCGCCCCGGATAACGACCGCCTCGGCTCCCCGTCACGCCCGCACCACGCGCGGGTACCGTGGACCTGTGCAGCCACAGGAGTCACCGCCCTCCGCCGTCACGGGGGGCCATCACGACGCCACCACCATCGAACGGGGCTCCTTCGCGGTCGCCCGCTGCAGCTGCGGCTGGCTGGGCCCCGCCCGGCGCTCCAGGCATCTGGCCCGCACGGACGCGGCCGCGCATCTGGCCGAGCCGACGGGCCACGAGGGCTGAGGCCCCCGCCCTGGCTCGGCGCGGTGGGGCACTGGTTCGGGGCGGGACGCCGTGGGGCACAGTGACGCCATGAACCGGCGCCTGCTGCTCACCCTGGGACTCACCACCGGGCTCACCACCGGACTGGCCATGGGCGCCGCCGGCTGCTCCGGCGGCGTGGGCCCGGAACCGGGGCCGGTACCGGACGGCACGCCGACGCCGTCCCTACCCTCCCGGAGCCCGGCGGCACCGTCCCGGAGCCCGGCCGGGCCACCGGCGTGGGACGCGCTCGCGCGGGGGCTCGACGGCCTGCTCGTCCGCCCCGGGGACGCCGCCTACGCGACCGCCCGGCAGCTGTACAACACCCGGTTCGACGGACTGCGGCCGGCCGCCGTGGCCTACGTGGGCGGTACGGAGGACGTACGGGAGTGCCTGGCCTTCGCCCGCCGCCATGGCACGCCCGTCGCCATCCGCAACGGCGGGCACTCGTACGCCGGCTGGTCGAGCGGGACGGGCCGCCTGGTCATCGACGTGTCGAAGCTGTCCCGGGTCGGGACCGACGGCGCCGACAGCGCCGTCGTCGGCGCCGGTGCCAAGCTCATGGACGTCTACCGGGGCCTCGCCCGCCGGGGCCGCACCCTCCCCGCCGGGACGTGCCCGACCGTCGGGATCTCCGGCCTCGCCCTGGGCGGCGGTCACGGTGTCACCTCCCGGGCGTACGGCCTGACCTGCGACAGCCTCACCGGCGCGACGATCGTCACGGCGGACGGGCGGACCCTGGTCACCGACGCGGAGCGGCACCCGGACCTGTTCTGGGCGCTGCGGGGCGCGGGCAACGGCAACTTCGGCGTCGTCACCGAGCTCCGGTTCCGTACCCGGCCGGTGTCCCCGGCCGAGGTGTCGACCGTCACCGCGTATCTGAACTGGCCGTGGTCGCGGGCGCGTGCCGTGGTCGCGGCGTGGCAGGAGTGGGGCCCCGGCCAGCCCGACGAGGTGTGGTCGGCGCTGCACCTGGCCGCCGGTGCCGGCGGGGTCGCGCCGACCGTCTCGGTGACCGCGTTCACGCTGGGCGACCGCGACGCCCTCCAGAACTCCCTGGACCGGCTGGCGGACCGGGTGGGCGCGCCGGCCTCGTCGGTCGCGCTGCGGGACCGCTCCCACCTGGACGCGATGCTCGTGTTCGCGGGGTGCGGGGGCCTGACCGATGAGCAGTGCCGGCTGCCGGGACCGGTGCCGGGCCGCAGCCCCGGCGGGGCGCTGGGCCGGGAGACGTACGCGGCGACGTCGGACTTCTTCGACCGGTCGCTGCCCGCGGCGGGCGTGGCCGCGCTGACGTCGGCGGTCGAGGCGTTCACCCGGACGACGGTGGCGCGGGGCGGGGGCGGCGGATCGGTGGCGCTGACCGCGCTCGGCGGGGCGGTGAACCGGGTGGACCCGTCGGCGACGGCGTTCGTGCACCGCGGGTCGCGGATGCTGGCGCAGTACGTGGCGTCGTGGCGGCCGGGGACGCCGGGGACCGTGCAGCGGGCGTGGCTGCGGGAGAGCAGGGCCGCGATGGGCCGTTACGCGTCGGGGGCCGCGTACCAGAACTACACCGACCCGGACCTGCGGGACTGGCGGAGGGCCTACTACGGCGGTGCGGCGGACCGTCTCACGGCCCTCAAGCGGCGCTACGACCCGAGCCGCGTCTTCACCTTCCCGCAGGCGCTGTAGGCCCGTCCGGGCCGTGCGAGGCTTCGGGCCGCGCGAGGCTTCAGGCCGCGAGGCTTCAGACCGCGCGAGCCGCGCGGCGCTTCAGGCCGCGAGGTCGCTCTCGCCGGCGCCGGACGCCGCGTGGGGCTCGATCCTGGGCTCGGGAAGGTCCAGCGTCCGGTGCCGGCGGCGGCGGTTCCGCCTCACCGGCGCCCTTTTGGAGCGTACGAGCAGCCCCGCCCGCGGGGACCGGGACACCGCCGACACGACCGGGGTGAGCAGCGCCAGCGCGAGCGGTGCGAAGAGCAGGGCGACGGCGGTACCGAGCGCGAACCCGCCGACGACGTCGGTCGGATAGTGCACGCCCATGTAGACGCGGCAGAAGCCCTCGGCGAGCGCAAGCCCGATCGCGGCGAGCCCGAACCACCGGTGGGCGATGAACACGCCGACGCCGATGGCCATGGCGATGGTGGCGTGGTCGCTGACGAACGAGTAGTCGGTCTTGCCCGCGATGAGCACCTCCAGCCCCTGGTGGTCCAGGAAGGGGCGGGGGCGTTCGACGAAGCCGCGGATCGGGATGTTGACGAGCAGCGCGATGCCGGCGGCGAGCGGCGTCCAGACGAGCCCGGTGACGGCCGCCACCGACTCCTCCCTCGTGCCGCGCCTCCTGACGCTCCACCAGCACCAGAGGACGAGCAGGACGAGGGCGAACATGATGCCGTACTCGCCCACGAACTCCATGACCCGGTCGAACCACGACGGGGCCTGCCTGGCGAGTCCGTTGATGTCGTAGAGCAGGCTGACATCGGGGTTCGAACCGTCCGATGCGAGTCCAGCCATCTGCTGCGGCCCCTTGCCTTGTGTCGACCCCGGATGTCTGTCGAGTGGTCAGTCCAGGGAACGACCCGCGGGAGGGGTACGTTCCACTCTCCATGGAACGATCACCATGACGTTATCGAAGAGTGATACATCGCCCCAGCTCAGGGCAGGAATACCACGCAAAGTAACCATCAGGGCGACCGGTCATGTATCCGGCCTGCATTCCACCGTCCGCCCATGGCGGATTCACGCGTCGGAAGGCCCGCGCGGAAGCGCCCTGGCGCCGTCCTCGGTGACGCGTGTGGCGCCAAAGTAGTCCGGAGTATCGATCTTGTCGAAACGAATCACGGCACCGGTGTACGGGGCGTTGATCATGTACCCGCCGCCCACATAGATACCTACGTGGCGAATGGCCCGAGAGTTCGTCAGATCATCAGAGAAGAACACCAGATCGCCGGGGAGCAGCTCGTCCCGTGACGGATGCGGCCCGGCGTTGTACTGGTCGTTGGCGACGCGCGGCAGCTCGATCCCCACCGTCCGGTACGCGGCCTGCGTCAACCCCGAGCAGTCGAACCGCCCGCCCTGCTCCGGCGTGCCGTTGCCGCCCCATAGGTACGGCGTGCCCAGCTTCTTCTGCGCGTAGTAGATCGCCCCGGCCGCCTGCCGCGACGGCTCGACCCGCCCGACCGGCCGGGCGAAGCTCTTCTCCAGGGACCGGATGATCCGGACGTAGTTCTGGGTCTCCTTGTACGGCGGCACCCCGCCGTACTTGATCACCGCGTAGGCGCCCGCGTTGTAGGCGGCGAGCATGTTGTCGGTCGGGTCCCCCGGCACCTTGCTCACGTACTTCGCCAGCTCGCAGTCGTACGAGGCGGCCGACGGAATGGCGTCCGCGGGGTCCCAGACGTCCCGGTCGCCGTCCCGGTCCCCGTCGACCCCGTGCGTGGCCCAGGTACCGGGGATGAACTGCGCTATCCCCTGCGCCCGCGCCGGGCTCTGCGCCCGCGGGTTCCAGCCGCTCTCCTGGTACAGCTGGGCGGCCAGCAAGGCCGGATTGACCGCCGCGCAGAGGTTTCCCCACTTCTGCACGAGCGGCTGGTACGCGGCCGGCACGGCGCCCTTCGCCAGCCCGACCGCCCCCCGCACCCCACCGGCCCCGCCGATGAGCCCGGCCGCCGCGGAGTACGTCCCGACGACGAGCAGGGCGACGAAGGTCATGCACAGCCCGACGGCCGCACCGCCGACCAGCCAGACCTTACGCACCGTCAACCACCCCTCGACACGGCCCCGTCCGCCGGTCCGGTCCGCCGGCCACCCAAGTCTAGGCGGCCGACCCCCGCCACAGGAGGTGGACGAAAGGGGCGCGGACAGCGCGTCGCGGCGGCACGCCCGCGCACGGAGGGGCCGGATGACGCATCGACACCCGGCGACAGCGGATGGTGGACCCCGGCCCCCGGCGACAGCGGAGGGTGAACCAAGGACCCCGGAGACCCCGGAGACCCCGGAGACCCGGGAGACCCGGGAGACCCGGGAGACCCGGGAGACCCCGCTGGTGAATTCGGCCACTTCACGGCCGCGCGGCCCCCACCTGGTCACTGGTCTGGACCACTGGCGACTAATCTGTGCCCTACAGCCATACCGGCTGCGTCACACGCCCGCCGACGACCACGGCAGGGTCGAGCAACACAGGAGAACACCATGGGGAACAAGGTGAGCCGCGTCGGAGACTCCGGGGGAACGGCCGCCGCGATTGCCGTGATCGCGCTGACCGCCACGGCCGTAGCCGTCCTCGGCTACTTCCTCTTCATCCAGATGGGCTAGACGGGCGCCTGACAGCCGGTCACCCCACACGCACCGCCGCCTCCCGGACGACCTCCGGCGGGCGGCGGTCCGCATTTCGGACTCCGCACCCCGGAGAGGGAACAACGACGGTCATTGCCCGGAGTCACACCCCGTGATACACAGAGTGACCATACGCGTACTCGCACAGGTCAGAGGCCCGAGGTCGGTCACACGTGCGGGGATCGGGTAAAGAGACCCGCCAAGTCGTCGTACACCGGCGGTTTCATCAGCGAAGATAGTCGATGACCCATGCCACGGGGCACGGGCGTCGAACTACCGAACAGGGGCGGTGAGTTACATGTACCTGGCGGCCGAGAAGGGCGACATCACCACCATCATTGGCGGAATCGCCCCTAACTGGGGGCCATTCGGAAGCCTGGGCAACGAGGCACGCGTGATGATCGAGGTCGTCATGGCCGTGGCCATCCTGCTGTGCCTCGGCATCGCGATCTGGGGCGCGGCCAAGCAGCGCATCGGCGCGACCGCACTCCGCGACACGTTCAGCGCCGAACAGGGCAAGGGCCTCATCGTGGCCGGCCTCACCGGCGTCTTCATCATCGGATCACTCGGGACGTTGTTCACCATCGTGTACGGGATGGCCGTCTGACCCGCCGCCGGCTCCGGGCCCCCGCAGAGGATGCGTCTCCTGATGTCCACTCACCCCACCGCGCACGCGCGGACACCAGCACGGCTACCGTCGTACGACCACACCGCTGACCAGCAGCGACCGGTCGAAGTTGAAGGGGCGTACCCGACATGAGCCTCGGCGACGAGAACGACGTCGGCGGCACCGGCCGGGGCGGCGGCTCCGGCCAGACCCGTACCCGCCTCCCCGAACCCGTCGGCGACCCCTACGACACCCCACGCCGCCCCGCCCGAAGCTCCCGGTCCCTGATCACCGTGGTGGGCGTCGTCGTGCTGCTCATCGCCGCCATCGCCTTCGCCAACCGGGGCGGCGGCGCCAAGGACACCCCCGCGAAGGGCGACAAAGGCGCGAACGCCGCGCCCACGGCGGCCACCGGCGTGAAACCGGTGACCGGCAAAAACGGCACGATCCCCACCGGCTACGCCCAGGACGACCAGGGCGCGCAGAGCGCGGCGGCGAACTACGCGGTGGCGCTGGGTTCGGCCGAGATGTTCCAACAGGACAGCAGGCACGCGATCCTGCGTGCCGTGCACGACCCCGCCGTGGTCGAGAGCCTTCTCGTCGACCTCGACGCGGCGTACTCCCCGGGCTTCCTCAAGAACGTCGGGCTCAACGAGGACGGAACGAGCCCGGCCGGGCTCACATTCGTCTCCCGTACCGTCCCCGTAGGGACCAAGGTGGTCGAACTCAACGGCACCTCGGCGACCGTCGAGGTCTGGTGCACCGGCCTCGTCGGCCTTGCCGGGGAAGGTTCGACCAAGCCCGTGACCGCGACCTGGTTCACGATCACGCAGAAGCTCAAGTGGACCGGCAGCGACTGGAAGATCGCGTCATCGAGCCAGACCGAAGGCCCGACACCGGTCAACGGCGACAATCGCGCGTCCACGGCGGATGAGATCGCCAGCGCCGTCGCCGGATACGGAGGCTTCACCTATGCCCGGTAGTCCTCGGCACCGCGTTCGTTCAGTCACCGTCGGGCTGGCGGCCGTTCAGGCAGCCCTCGTCCTGTTCGCGGCACGGGCTGCCGCAGTGCCCACACCGACGCCCACGCCGACGCCGACGCCGTCAGCTTCCGACAACCCCTGCGACCTCATCGTCGGCCTGGCCAAGGACTACTGCGAAGACGGCGAGGCGGCCAACAACGGCCGCACCCCCTCCCTCACCGAGCCCGGTGGCGCTCTCGACCCGCTGTCCTCGCTCGCCCGGGGCTGCGCCGACGCGGCCGCGTGGATCGTCGACAAGCTGAGCGACGCCGTCCAGAGCACCGCCACCGTCGACTTCACCAACCCCAAGTTCCTCCAGCAGTACGCCGTCGTCTTCGCCGCCTCCACGATCCTCACGCTCGTGCTGTGGCTGCTGGCCGTCGCCAAGCGGGCCATCCGCGGGGTGCCCCTGGCGACCGCGATGTCGGAGGCGATCGGGTTCCTCTGGCTGACCGTTCTCGCGTCGGCGTTCACGCCCCTGGTCCTGTACACCGTCGTCTCCGCGACCGACGGCGTCACGGAGGTCATCGCCGCCGGCACCGGTGGCCAGACCGACGCGTTCTTCGGGTCCTTCGCCGCCGCGCTCAAGAAGGGCGACGACATCGGCGGCGGGCCGATCATGCTGATCGTCGTCGCCCTCGTGTCGATCCTCGCCGCCGGCATCCTCTGGCTGGAGCTGGTGATCCGCGCCGCCCTGCTGTACGTCGGCGCGCTGCTCGGCACCGTCGTCTACGCGGGCCTGGTCGACAAGAACATGTGGGGCCACGTCCGCCGCTGGGCCGGCATCATGATCGCGGTCATCCTGGTCAAACCCGTCATCGTGATCGTCCTCGGTCTCGCGGGGGCGCTCTCATCCGACGGCGGCCCCGACGCCTTCTCGGCCGTCGTCTCGGGTCTCGCCATCATCCTGCTCGCGATCTTCGCCTCCGCGATGATCTACCGCTTCGTGCCCGGCTTCGGCGACGAGATCGCCTCCGCCCGCACCAACCGCAAGCAGGCCACCGACGGCGCGCAGGCCGCCGCGGTCATCTCCTCGCCCGCCGCGCTGGTCTCCCAGGGCATCAAGACCCACAGCAGCCGCAACCACCAGAACAGCAGCGGCGGCGGCACCGGCGGCGGCACGGCCGGCGCCGTATCCGGCGGCGTCGCCGCCCACAGCGCCCGCACCTCCGCTGCCGGGGGCGGGGCCGGCGGCGGATCTGTCCCCTCCGCCGCACCCCCGCCCCGTAGCGCGAGCGGCGGCCCGACCGGCGGCACTCCGCACAGCAGCCGCCGGGCCGGCGGACCATCAGGATCAGGACCAGGTTCCGTACCAGGAGCAGGAGCAGGAGGTGCAGGGCGGTGACGACCCAGTCCCATCCGATCACGCCCCGCCGCACGTATCTGATCGGCCGCGCCCGGCCGAACGCGATCATCGGCAAGAACCGCGAGACCGGCGAGATCGCCCTGATCATCGCGGGCGCGTTCCTCGGCATGATGAGCGGCCTGCTGGTCCCCGTCCTGTCCCTGCGCATCAGCTCGCTCATGGGCTTCCCCATGCTCGCGCTGGCCGCCGTGTACGTCCCGTACAAGGGCCGCACCTTCTACCGCTGGTTCGAGATCAACCGCAGCTACAAGCGGACCCTCCGCCGCGGCACCACCTACCGCTCCGCCGCCGTCGAGGCCGGCACCCGGCTCGACGGCCGCGAGGTCGAGGTGGGCCCGCCGCCCGGGATCGGCCGCATCAACTGGCTCTCCGCGCCGTTCGGCCCCGACGAGATCGCCGTGCTCCTGCACGCCGACCGCCGTACCGTCACCGCGGCCATCGAGATCGAGGGCCCGGGTGTCGGCCTGCGCGACAGCGAGGACCAGGAAGCCCTGGTGGACCGTTTCGGCACCCTGCTGAAGCACGTCGCCAACGGCGACGGTTTCGTCACCCGCCTCCAGATGCTGGCCCGTACCCTGCCGGCCGACCCCGACGCCCACGCCAAGGACGTCGCCCAGCGCGGCGAACCGAACGCCCCCCGCTGGCTCCAGGACTCCTACGACCAGCTCCAGTCCATGGTGTCGACCTCCAGCGAGCAGCACCGCGCCTACCTCGTGGCCTGCATGCACTACACCCGCGAACTGGCCGCGGAGGCCCACGCCATGGCACGCGCCGCCCGCCACGCGTCGGGCGCCAGGAAACTCGACAAGGACGCGGGCCTCGCCGTCGTCATGGCCCGCGAGCTCACCGACATCTGCGCCCGTCTCGCCGAGGCCGACATCCGGGTCCGCCAGCCCCTCGGCCAGTCCCGCCTGGCGTCCCTCGTGCACTCCATGTACGACCCGGACCACCCCATCGACCACATCCAGGCCATGACGAAACGAAACGCTTGGCCCGCCGAACTCGACGCCGTCGAACCGACGTACCTCCAGGCGAAGACCCGCGAGTCGTCCACCCGCGCCCCCTGGTGCCACGCCACCGCGTGGGTCAAGGAGTGGCCGATGACGCCCGTCGGCGTCAACTTCCTCGCCCCGCTCCTCGTCCACACCCCGGACGTGATCCGTACGGTCGCGGTCTGCATGGACCTCGAACCCACCGAGATCGCCATCGAGCGCATGCTCACGGAGAAGACGAACGACGAGGCCGAGGCCAGCCGCGCCGCCAAGATGAACCGGACCGTCGACCCGCGCGACATCGCCGCCCACGGCCGGCTCGACCAGCGGGGTGAAGATCTCGCCAGCGGCGCGGCAGGCGTCAACCTCGTCGGGTACATCACTGTGTCGTCCCGTTCGCCCGAGGCCCTGGCCCGGGACAAGCGGACGATCCGGGCCTCGGCCGGCAAGTCGTATCTGAAGCTGGAGTGGTGCGACCGCGAGCACCACCGGGCCTTCGTGAACACCCTGCCGTTCGCGACCGGCATCCGCCGATAGCCGAGAGCCGATAGGGGCCTGTGTGATGCGTGATCCGCTGTCCGTCCTCACCGACGCCTTCACCTCCTTCGTCTTCGGCAAGGTGGAGACGACCCGTCTGCCCGTGCGTACGTCGACGGGCCAGGCGCAGGCCGTCTACCTCCCCACCGCCGCGCCGGGCCTCGGCGACTCGGGCGTGATCATCGGGCGCGAGGTCTACAGCGGCAAGGGGTACGTGTACGACCCGTTCCAGCTGTACGGCCAGCAGCTGCCCGCCCCGCACTGGCTGGTACTCGGCGAGTCCGGCAACGGCAAGTCGGCGCTGGAGAAGACCTACGTCCTGCGCCAGCTCCGGTTCCGCGACCGCCAGGTCGTCGTCCTGGACGCCCAGGGCGAGGACGGTGTCGGCGAGTGGAACCTCATCGCCGAGCAGCTGGGGATAACTCCCATCCGGCTCGACCCCATGGCGGCGCTCGACGGCGGCATCCGGCTCAACCCCCTCGACCCGGCGATCACGACGACCGGCCAGCTCGCGCTGCTCCGTACGATCATCGAGGTCGCGATGGGCCACGGCCTGGACGAGCGGTCCGGCTTCGCGCTGAAGGTCGCCCACGCCTACGTGGTCGAGACCATCACCGACCGGCAGCCCGTCCTCACCGACATCGTGGAGCAGCTGCGGCACCCGGAGGCCGAGTCCGCCGAGGCGATGAACGTCGACATAGACGATGTACGGGCCTGGGGGCTGGACGTCGCCCTCGTCCTGGACCGCCTGGTCGACGGCGACCTGCGCGGCATGTTCGACGGCCCGACGACCGTCGGCATCGACCTCGACGCGCCGCTGATCGTCTTCGACCTGTCGCACATCGACCGCAACTCGATCGCGATGCCGATCCTGATGGCCATCGTCGGCGTGTGGCTGGAGCACACCTGGATCCGGCCCGACCGCAAGAAGCGCATCTTCCTGGTCGAAGAGGCCTGGCACATCATCAACAGCCCGTTCGTCGCGCAGCTGTTCCAGCGGCTGCTGAAGTTCGGGCGCCGGCTCGGCCTGTCGTTCGTCGCGGTCGTCCACCACCTCAGCGACGTGGTCGACGGGGCGGCGGCCCGGGAGGCCGCGGCGATCCTGAAGATGGCCTCCACCCGGACGATCTACGCCCAGAAGGCCGACGAGGCACGGGCGACCGGCCGGGTGCTCGGCCTGCCGCGGTGGGCGGTCGAGATCATCCCGACGCTTACGCCCGGTATCGCGGTATGGGACGTCAACGGCAACGTCCAGGTCGTCAAACACCTGGTCACGGAGGCGGAACGGCCGCTCGTCTACACCGACCGCGCGATGACCGAATCGTCACCCGCCGAGCTCCCCGAAGACGTCCAGGCCGCGGAGTGGGAGGCGGAGCAGCGCGCGGCCCTCATCGAACAGCAGCTGAACGAGCCCGCACACGGCTCCCCACGCTCGACGGTGGCCTGACATGGAACGCACGCCCGCGACCACGGAACGGGGCATCCCCGACGGTCTGCTGGTAGGGCTCCTGGGGTTCCTCCTCGGTCTGACCCTGCTGGTGTGGACGGCGACGGGGCTCGCGGGGCTGTTCGCCCACGGCTCCTGGCCGGAGGGGGTGACGGTCCCGCACACGCCGTCGGCGATGCGGTCGCTCGTGGCCGCGCCGCAGGACCTCGCCGCCGCCTGGCCGGGCACCCCGGCGGCCCAGCTGTCGGGGTACGGGCTGTTCTGGGGCCTGCTGATCGGCGAGCTGATGGTGCTCGTGGTGCTGACCGTGTTCGTGCTCGGCACGGTGGCCCGCTGGCGGGCCGTACGCGCGGCCCGCCGAGCGGGACGGGCGTACGGGAAGGGGGCCGACGCCCCGGCCCCGGCGCCCGAGGCGCGGGCACACGCGGAGGTGGCACAGCCGTCACCCACCGCCCCGGCACCCACAGCACCGGCCCCAGCGCCAGGCCCAGCCCCACAGGCACCCACAGCACCGGCCCCAGCGCCAGCCCCACAGGCACCCACAGCACCGGTACCGGCCCTGTCCGCGCCCACGCCCACCCCACCGGCACCGCCCGCGCCCACCCCACCGGCACCGGCCCCGTCCGCCCCCACCGCTCCGGTGCCGGTGGTCGCCGCCGCACCCCTCCTCCCTGCGCCCCGCGCCCACGGCCCACGCCTCCTCTACGGCGACCCCGCCGCCCGCAGGCCGACCGCCCTCCAGGCCATCCACGACGCCGACGGCCCCGCACTCGTCGTCACCTCCGACCCGACCGTGTGGGCCGACACCAAGGACGCCCGCGCCAAGCTGGGCCCCGTCCTCGTCTACGACCCGGGCCACCTGTGCGACACCCCCGCCCGCCTCCACTGGTCGCCCACCGACGGCTGCGAGTCCACGGAGACGGCGGCCGCCCGCGCCGCCGCCCTCCTCGCCCCCGTACGGCCCCGGGCCCGGGTGGACGCGGCCGTCGCCGACACCGCCGAGACCCTCCTCCGCTGCTGGCTGCACGCCGCGGCCGTCGACGGCAGACCCTTCAAGCAGGTGCACCGCTGGGCGCAGAACAACGGCACCGCCCACGAACCCGTACGCATCCTCCGTACGCACCCCAAGGCCACCAACAGCCACGCCGGGCTCCTGGAGTCGGCGCTCACCGCCTACCCCGAACGGCGGGAGATCGCCCAGGAACTGACGGTGCGGGCGCTGTCCTCGCTCTCCTCGATCCACATCCGCGAGACCTGCACACCGAATCGAACTGATTCCCTGACCTTGGCATCTTTCATCGCCGATGGGGGCACGCTCTACATGGTGGGCGAACCGATCGAGGATCCTCGGACCCGTCCGGGGGCGATGCCACTCCTCACCGCCCTCGCCTCGCACGTGGTCGAGCACGGCCGCCGCATGGCCGCACGGTCATCCGACGGTCGGCTCGACCCACCACTGACGCTCGTCCTGGACGACATCGCGGCCGTCGCCCCGCTGCCCCGACTGCCCGAACTCCTCGCCACCGGACAGGAACAGGGCCTGCCGACCCTCGTCCTCCTCCGCTCGCAGGAGCAGGCGCGCGCCCGCTGGCCGGAAGCCGCCCTCACCCCGTGACGCCACCCGCGCCACCCGCGCCACCGGCGCCACCCGCGCCACCGGCGCCACCCGCGCCACCGGCGCCACCCGCGCCACCGGCGCCACCGGGGCCACCGGGGCCACCGGGGCCCGGGACGCCGCCCGCGCGCCCGTTCGGGCGCCGCAGCTCGTACTCCAGCTCCAGCGCGTCCGGATCACCCGGCATCGGAACCGCCTCCCCCGTCGGCACGAACCCGACCTTCCGGTAGAACGCCGCCGCCCGCGCGTTCCGCTCGTGCACGTACAACCGCACCCGCCTGACCAGCGGCTCGGGCAGCGACCATGACCACTCCACGCCCGCGCGGAACAGCTCGTCGGCCACCCCCGTGCCACGCGCCTCCTGCCGTACGAAGACCCCGACCGCGTGCGTCTGGTCGACCAGCGGGGCCGCACCGAACCGCGCCTCGTCGCCCGGCCGCTCCACCAGCACCGTCAGCGTCCCCAGCCACGCCCCGCCCGACGGCGCCTCAGCGACGAACTGCCGTACCGCGTCGCCCCCGCCCTCCGCCGCCCGCGCGGTCCGGTCCCGCCAGAAGCCCTCCGGCCGCCGCAGCGCCTCCTCGTACGACTCCAGGAACGCCAGCGGCGCGGCCGGGTCCCGCAGCGCGGCCAGCCGGATGTCACGGGCCTGCACCCACTCGTCGGCACGTACGGGCCGTATCACGATGTCCATGCGCCCATCCTCCCCGGCCTGGCCCGGCCACTCGACGGCGTTTCCCCCGTCGTACCCGGGTACCACGCGCCCGCGAAAGCTCCCGCCCGAGGGCGGACGAACAGCACCCACCGCCTCCGTAGTGAGCGGGGCCGGGTGGGCGGCGTAGGCGCGGCCGCCGATGGTGGAGCGGCCGGTCCTGGAGCTCACCGGCCTGTCCGAGGTCGCCCACCGCCGGGTGAAGGGCTTCAGCCTCGGCATGGGCCAGCGGCTCGGCATCGCCTCCGCCCTGCTCGGCGACCCGGCGACGATCATCCTCGACGAGCCCGTCAACGGCCTCGACCCGGAGGGCGTCCTCTGGATCCGCACCCTCCTGACCTCCCTGGCCGCCGAAGGCCGCACCGTCATCGTCTCCTCGCACCTGATGAGCGAAATGGCCCTCACCGCCGACCACTTGATCGTCATCGGCCGGGGCCGGCTCCTCGCGGACACCACGGTCGCCGCCCTCGTACGGGAAGCGGGCGGGACGAGCGTCAGGGTCGTCACACCGCGCGCCGCCGACCTCCGCGACGCCCTCCGCACCGCGTGTCCGGAAGCCGACGTCACCGCCGCCCCGGAGACCCCCGACACGCTGGAGGTCCGCGGCACGGACGCCGCCCGCATCGGCCGGACGGCCGCCGCCCACGCCATCCCCCTCCACGAACTGACCCCGCGCACCGCGTCCCTGGAGCAGGCGTTCATGAACCTGACCCGCGACACGGTCGAGTACCAGGCCACCACCACGCCCCTAACAGGAGCTGCGGCATGACCACCCCGACCACCCGGCCTTCCACCGCCCGGCCTCCGGCCACCCTGCCTCCGACCGGCGACGCGGCCGCCCGACGGACGGCCTACCGGGTCACGTTCGCCCGTGTCCTGCGCTCCGAATGGCACAAGCTGTGGTCCCTGCGCTCCACCTGGGCCGTGATCCTCACCTCGGCGGCCCTCGTCCTCGGCGTGGGCACCGCCATGGGTGCCACCTACACCTCGGACGGCGGCGACTCCGACGTCGACACGGTCGTCCTGGTCCTGTACGGCACGATGCTGGCGCAGGTCGTCCTGGCCGTCCTCGGCATCCTCGTCACGGCCGGCGAGTACACGACCGGCATGATCCGCGCGTCCCTCACCGCCGTACCGAGCCGTCTGCCCGTCCTGTGGGCGAAGGCCGCGGTGTTCACGGTGACGGCCTTCGCGGTGAGCCTCGCCACCGCCCTCGTCACCTTCGTCACCGCCCAGCTCCTCCTTGCCGACACCGACCAGGCCGCGTCACTCGTCGACCCCGGCGTGCTCCGCGCCATCACCGGCAACTCGGCGGGCATCACCCTCGTCAGCCTGATCGCGCTCGGTATCGGAGCCGTCGTCCGCTCGGTCCCCGGCAGCATCGGCGCCTTCGTCGGCGGCGTACTGGTCGTCCCGGAGATCCTCAGCGTCCTCCCGTACGAAGCCACCGACACCGCCCTGACGTACTTCCCCAGCCAGGCCGCCGCCGCCCTCGGCTCGGCCACCCCGCTGCCGGGCGCCGCGACCCCCGGCGCGGCCCTGCTCGCCCTGACCCTGTGGGTGGGGGCGGCCCTGGGCGCGGCCGGGCTGTCGCTGAAACGGCGGGACGTATGACCCCCTCCCGTACGAAGATCGTCACGTGACGGAACGGACAGGGGACGGCGGCACCTCGGGTGCGCTCACCGTGCGCGTGCAGAGCGCGCTGCACCGCGTACGGGCCTTCGACCGGCGTCGTCCCCTGGTCTGGGATCTGCTGCTGACCGGTTTCTTCCTGACCGCGGCGCTCGTCGACGCGGGTGGCGGCTGGCGGAACAACGCCGCGGCCACGGACGTCCCGGCCCGGCTCGTCCTCGTCATGAGCCTGGGCCTGTCCGTGCCGCTGCTGTGGCGCAGGCGCCACCCCGTGCCCGCGCTGGCCGCCATGGCGCCGTTCGCACTCCTCAGCGGCTGGACGGGCGCGATGCTGCAGGCAGCGCTGATCCAGCACGTCGTGGTCTTCAACATCGCGCTCCGGCTGCCTCCCAAGCGCCTCTGGTGGGCGGCCGCAATGCTGACCCCGCCGCTGCTGGTGGGCGCGGTCCGCCACCCGAACGGCAGCTGGGAACAGCAGATCGTGTCGCCCCTGTGGGCGTTCGCGCTCGTCGCGCTGCTGGGCATCGCCGTCCGTACCCGCAAGGAGTACACCGCGTCGCTCGTGGAGCGGGCGCGCCGCCTGAAGACCGAACGCGACCAGCAGGCCCAGCTCGCCGCGGCCGCCGAACGCACGCGTATCGCCCGGGAGATGCACGACATCATCGGACACAACCTGTCGGTCATCACGGGCCTGGCGGACGGCGGCAGGTACGCGGCCGCCAAGTCCCCGGAGCGTGCCGCCCAGGGCCCTGGACGCCATCGCCACGACCAGCCGCCAGGCCCTCACCGAGCTGCGCCGCCTCCTGGACGCCTACGTCGAGCACCTCCCGGCCGGGCCAGGGCCGGCGGCTCCGGACCCGCGCCTGGCCGCGCTCACCGACAGGGAACGCGAAATCCTCACGGTCATCGGCCAGGGCTGGACGAACACGGAGATCGCCGAGCGTTTCCATCTCGCCGAATCCACGGTGAAGACCCATGTGGGCCGCATTCTGGCGAAGACGGGCTCCCGGGACCGTGTCCAGGCGGTGATCCTGGCGTACGACACCCGCCTGGTGAAACCGTCCTGAACGCAAAAATGCCTCAACCCCCGGTCCTAAGACCAGGGGTTGAGGCTAAAAATTGTTCGGCGGTGTCCTACTCTCCCACAGGGTCCCCCCTGC
>NZ_JBIDCF010000009.1:198873-256328 GCF_043204435.1 Streptomyces sp. NPDC047886 | reverse complement strand
CCTGAACTTGTCGAGCGTGATGACCCAGGCCGCCAGCAGCCCGGCCGCGCCCGTGACCACGAGCATCCACGCGAACGCCCTGCCCGCCCCCGTCGTCCGGGGGGCCGAGGACGCGTCGTCAACCGCCGGGGTCGTCGTCATACGGGTCGTTCCTCACGTGATCGCCGCCGAAGTGGTCATTGTGCCGCGCGGGCGGCAGCCGGGGGAACCCGGCTCCCGCCCCGCCGCCCGTGGGTCAGGCGAGCTTCGCCGCGAGCGTCGCCACGATCGCGTCCAGCTCGACCGGCTGCTGGTCGCCGGACTCCATGTCCTTGAGCTGGGCCACACCCTCGGCGAGATCGCGCTCGCCCAGGACGAGGGCGTAGCGGGCGCCGCTGCGGTTGGCCGCCTTCATCGATGCCTTGAGCCCCTTGCCGCCGTACGCGAAGTCCGTCGCCACCCCGGCCTTGCGGAGTGCGGTGACGACGCCGAACAGCCGGCGCCTGGCCTCTTCGCCGATCGGCACCGCGAACACGCTGGTCGCGGCGGGGATGTCGAGGGTGACGCCCTCGGCCTGCAGCGCCAGCACCGTACGGTCGACGCCGAGGGCCCAGCCCACGGACGGCAGCTCGGGGCCGCCGATCATCTCGGACAGGCCGTCGTAGCGGCCGCCGCCGCCCACCGCCGACTGCGAGCCCAGGCCGTCGTGGACGAACTCGAAGGTCGTACGGGTGTAGTAGTCCAGGCCGCGCACCAGCTTCGGGTCGTCCTCGAAGGAGACGCCGGCGGCCGTGATCAGCTCGCGCACCTCCTCGTGGTACGCCTTGCACGCGTCGCACAGGTAGTCGCGCAGCAGCGGCGCGCCGACGAGCTGCTTCTGGACGTCGGCGCGCTTGTCGTCGAGGACGCGCAGCGGGTTGATGTCGACGCGGCGACGGGTGTCCTCGTCCAGGTCCAGGCCGCGCAGGAAGTCCTGGAGGGCGGCGCGGTAGACCGGGCGGCACTCCTTGTCGCCGAGCGAGTTCAGCAGGATGCGGAAGTTCCGCAGGCCGAGCGAGCGGTACGCCTGGTCGGCGAGGATGATCAGCTCGGCGTCCAGGGCGGGGTCCTCCGCGCCGATCGCCTCGGCGCCGACCTGCGAGAAGTGGCGGTAGCGGCCCTTCTGCGGGCGCTCGTAGCGGTAGTACGAGCCCGAGTACCAGAGCTTGACGGGGAGGTTGCCCGCCTTGTGCAGGTTGGCTTCGAGAGCGGCGCGCAGGACGGACGCGGTGCCCTCGGGGCGCAGGGCGAGCCGGTCGCCGCCCTTGGTCTCGAAGGCGTACATCTCCTTGGTGACGATGTCGGTGGATTCACCGACACCGCGCGCGAACAGCTCGACGTTCTCGAAGCCGGGCGTCTCGATGTAGCCGTACCCGGAGTTCCGCAGCGGCGCGGCGATGGCCTCGCGCACGGCGAGGTAGGTGGCGCTGTCCGGCGGGAGCAGGTCGTAGGTGCCCTTGGGGGCCTGGAAGGTACTCACGGGGTTCTCTCGTCACATTCCTCGTCGGGGAGCGTCCGCGCTCCCGAGGCCGGCGGCCACGTCCCTGAGGTACGGGTTGGTGGCGCGCTCGCGGCCGATGGTCGTCTGGGGGCCGTGGCCGGACAGCACCACGGTCGAGTCGTCGAGGGGCAGGCACACGCGGGCCAGCGATCCGAGCATCTCGTCCATGTCACCGCCGGGCAGGTCGGTGCGTCCGATGGAGCCGGCGAACAGCAGGTCGCCCGAGAAGAACACGGACGGCACGTCCGCGGCCTCGGGCATCCTGAAGGTCACCGACCCCTTGGTATGGCCGGGCGCATGCGCGACGGAGAACTCCAGACCTGCCAGCGTCAGCCGCGCGCCGTCGGTGAGCTCGCGGACGTCGTCCGGCTCCCCCACGGTCAGCTCGCCCATCAGCGACGCCCCCACGGAGCGGCCGAGTGCCTTCTCCGGGTCGCTCATCATGTAGCGGTCGGCCGGGTGGATCCAGGCCGGAACGTCATGGGCCCCGCACACCGGGACGACGGAGGCGACATGGTCGATGTGGCCGTGGGTGAGGACGACGGCCACGGGCTTGAGCCGATGCTTCGCGAGCGTCTCCTCGACTCCTCGGGCCGCCTGGTGGCCCGGGTCGATGATCACGCACTCCTCGCCCGCGGCAGGGGCGACCAGGTAACAGTTGGTCCCCCAGGCCCCGGCGGGGAACCCGGCAATAAGCACGATCGTCCTCAAAAAGTCGTCCGGCGGAAGAATGCAGCAGTTCAGAGCCTACCGGCGCTGCTCATTCCACAGCCAACCCGTATACCGTACGGGCACATCCGGCCCGGACAGAACATTCGATCGACAAGGAGAAGACCCGGTGGTCAGCAGCGATCAGCGGCGGCGGCAGCTCGCCAGGGAGAAGTTCGAGCGGCAGCGGCAGCGCCGTGAGGAGGCGCGCAAGAAGGCCAGGCGCCGCAACTCGATCATCGCGG
The DNA here is from genome assembly GCF_043204435.1 of Streptomyces sp. NPDC047886. Lineage (NCBI taxonomy): Bacteria > Bacillati > Actinomycetota > Actinomycetes > Kitasatosporales > Streptomycetaceae > Streptomyces > Streptomyces sp. NPDC047886. The sequence continues at coordinate 253,856 of NZ_JBIDCF010000009.1, read as the reverse complement.
CGGCGCTCGCCGTGGTGATCGCGGCGGGAGTGGCCGCGTACGCCTCGGTCGGGCTGTCGGACGGGGACAGGAACGACTCGGCGTCGGATGCCGCCGGCAGCCCGTCGCCGAGCGAGAGCGCGACGCCGGAGCCGTCGATGGCCATCGACGAGAAGGCCGCGTACACGATGTCCCTCAAGACCGGCCAGGGCGACATCACGATCGCGATGGACGCCGCGAAGACCCCTCGTACGGTGAACTCGTTCAAGCACCTCGCCGACAAGAAGTACTTCGACACCACCAAGTGCCACCGCCTCACCACCGAGGGGATCTTCGTCCTCCAGTGCGGCGACCCGAAGGGCGACGGCACGGGCGGCCCCGGCTACAACATCCCGGACGAGAACCTGACCGCCCTCGGCAAGGCCGGCGCCGACGGCACCGTGACCTTCAAGGCGGGCACGGTGGCCATGGCCAACACGGGCCAGCCGGACAGCGGCGGCAGCCAGTTCTTCCTGGTGTACAAGGACACGAAGCTGCCGCCGTCGTACACGCCGTTCGGCACGATGGACGCGGCCGGTCTGAAGGCCGTCCAGAAGATCGCCGCGAGCGGTGTCGAGGGCGACGTCAAGGACGGCGCGCCCAAGAAGGCGGTCGTCATCCAGAAGGCCACCGTCAGCAAGGCGTGACCGGCGGCGCGGGCCCTCGGGAGGCGTCGGCGGGACCGCTCGCAGGGAGGCCCGGACGGCCCCGCCGAATTCGGTCGCGCTGGGAGCGGACAGCCGGGCGGCCGGTCGCCTAGATTGGCGTTGTGCAGCGCGGGCTGGTTTCGCGCTGTGGAGGGCGGGCGAGGCCCGCCGGGAAACTGTGGACGATGCCCAGGGGTGGGAACCCCTCGTCGGCATCATGTGGAGGAGGCGCTGTGAGCAGCGACCCGTGGGGCCGCGTCGACGAGACCGGCACCGTGTACGTGCGTACAGCCGACGGCGAGAAGGTCGTCGGATCGTGGCAGGCCGGTACTCCCGAGGAGGCGCTGGCCTACTTCGAGCGCAAGTACGAGGGCTTGGTTGTCGAGATCGGCCTCCTCGAACGGCGGGTGAAGACCACCGACCTGTCGGCGAAGGACGCGATGGCCGCCATCGACCACCTTCGTACGCAGGTCGACGAGCACCACGCCGTCGGTGACCTGGACGCGCTGTCCAAGCGGCTCGACAAGCTGGTCGCGACGGTGGAGTCCCGGCGCGAGGAGCGCAAGGCCCAGAAGGCCAAGCAGACCGACGAGGCCCGGCACGCCAAGGAGGCGCTGGTCGTCGAGGCCGAGGAGCTGGCGCAGAGCGAGCAGTGGCGGGCCGCCGGGGAGCGGCTGCGGGCGCTGGTGGACACCTGGAAGGGCCTGCCCCGGCTCGACCGGAAGTCCGACGACGAGCTGTGGCACCGCTTCTCGCACGCCCGGTCGGCGTTCTCCAAGCGGCGCAAGGCGCACTTCGCGTCGCTCGACGCGCAGCGCGAGGAGGCCCGCAAGGCGAAGGAGAAGCTGGTCGCCGAGGCCGAGGCGCTCTCCGGCTCCACCGACTGGGGTGCGACGGCCGCCCGCTACCGCGAGCTGATGGCGGACTGGAAGGCCGCGGGCCGTGCGCAGCGCGAGCACGAGGACGAGCTGTGGAACCGTTTCCGCGGCGCCCAGGACGTCTTCTTCGCGGCGCGCAGCGCGGTCTTCGCCGAGCGTGACGCGGAGCAGAGCGAGAACCTCAAGCTGAAGGAGGAGCTCGCCGCAGAGGCCGAGAAGCTGATGCCGGTGAAGGACCTGAAGGCGGCCCGCGCGGCCTTCCGGGCCATCAACGAGCGCTGGGAGGCGATCGGTCATGTGCCGCGTGACGCCCGCCCGAAGGTCGAGGGCCGGATGCACGCGGTGGAGCGGGCGATCCAGGAGGCCGAGGAGGCGGAGTGGCGCCGTACGAACCCGGAGGCACGCGCGCGTGCGGCGGGTCTGACGGGGCAGCTCCAGGACGCGGTCGACAAGCTGCGGAAGCAGATCGACGCGGCTCGCGCGGCGGGCAACGACGCCAAGGCGGACAAGCTCGCGCGTGAGCTGGAGGGCCGTCAGGCGCTGCTGGACCAGGCCCTGAAGGGTCTTCAGGAGTTCGGCGGCTGACCCTCTTTCGCGGGTGCTGACGCACTCCGCGCGACGGCGGCCTCGGTACGGGTGTTCCGTACCGGGGCCGCCGTCGTGTCGGGGCCTCGTGCGGAGCCGGCGTACAGGGCAGTCGTACGGGGCCGGCGTACAGGGCCGGCTCACGAGCAGTTGCACGGGGCCGACGTACGGGCAGTCGTACGGGGCCGACGTGCCGCGTCGCGCGCGGGCAGGCGTACACGGGCGGCGGCCGGAGCCGGGGCCGGGACGGGGCAGTCGTACGGCCCTGTCGTCCGGCCCCGGCCTCCGGGGGTTACGGGCGGCGCGCCGAGGTCACGCGGTACACGTCGTACACGCCCTCCACGCCCCTGACGGCCTTCAGGACGTGGCCCAGGTGCTTCGGGTCGCCCATCTCGAAGGTGAAGCGGGACGTGGCCACCCGGTCGCGGGACGTCTGCACGGCCGCCGACAGGATGTTGACGTGCTGGTCGGACAGGACGCGGGTGACGTCCGACAGGAGCCGGGACCGGTCCAGGGCCTCGACCTGGATGGCGACCAGGAAGACCGACGACTGGGTCGGCGCCCACTCGACGTCGAGGATCCGCTCGGGCTGCTGCGACAGCGAGTCCACGTTGACGCAGTCGGCGCGGTGAACCGATACGCCGCTGCCCCGGGTGACGAAGCCGATGATCGGGTCGCCGGGCACGGGCGTGCAGCACCGGGCGAGCTTGACCCACACGTCCTCGACGCCCTTGACCACGACACCCGGGTCCGCCTTCGTACGGCGCTTGCCGCGGCCGCGCGACGGCGGCACCGACTCGGCGATGTCCTCGGAGGCCGCCTCCTCGCCGCCGAGCGCCTGCACCAGCTTCTGCACGACGCCCTGGGCGGCGACATGGCCCTCGCCGATCGCCGCGTACAGCGACGAGATGTCGGGGTAGCGCATCTCGTGCGCGAGGGTGACGAGGGAGTCGCCGGTCAGGATCCGCTGGATCGGCAGGTTCTGCTTGCGCATGGCGCGCGCGATGGCGTCCTTGCCCTGCTCGATCGCCTCGTCGCGGCGCTCCTTGGAGAACCAGGCGCGGATCTTGTTGCGGGCGCGGGGCGACTTGACGAAGCCCAGCCAGTCGCGGGACGGGCCCGCGCCGGCCGCCTTGGAGGTGAAGACCTCCACCAGGTCGCCGTTGTCCAGGGTCGATTCGAGGGGCACGAGGCGCCCGTTGACGCGGGCCCCTATGGTGCGGTGCCCGACCTCGGTGTGGACGGCGTAGGCGAAGTCGACCGGGGTGGCGCCCGCGGGCAGCGCTATGACATCGCCCTTGGGGGTGAAGACGAAGACCTCGTTGCGCGACAGGTCGAAGCGCAGGGACTCCAGGAACTCGCTGGGGTCCTCGGTCTCCTTCTGCCAGTCCAGCAGCTGCCGCAGCCACGCCATGTCGTTGATGTGGTCGTCCTTGCCGGCCTTCTTCGGTACGTCGGTGCGCACCTTGGAGGCGCCGGCGACAGCGTCCTGCTTGTACTTCCAGTGCGCGGCGATGCCGTACTCGGCGCGGCGGTGCATGTCGAACGTGCGGATCTGGAGCTCGACGGGCTTGCCGTTGGGTCCGATGACCGTCGTGTGCAGCGACTGGTACATGTTGAACTTCGGCATCGCGATGTAGTCCTTGAACCGGCCGGGGACCGGGTTCCATCGCGCGTGGACGGTGCCGAGCGCGGCGTAGCAGTCGCGGACCGTGTCGACCAGGACGCGGATGCCCACCAGGTCGTAGATCTCGGCGAAGTCCCGGCCGCGGACGATCATCTTCTGGTAGACGCTGTAGTAGTGCTTGGGGCGTCCGGTGACGGTGGCCTTGATCCGGGCGGCCCGCAGGTCGGCCTGGACCTCGTCGGTCACTATGGCCAGGTACTCGTCCCGTTTGGGGGCGCGCTCGGCGACGAGCCGCACGATCTCGTCGTACATCTTGGGGTAGAGGATCGCGAAGGCGAGGTCCTCCAGCTCCCACTTGATGGTGTTCATGCCCAGGCGGTGGGCGAGCGGCGCGTAGATCTCCAGGGTCTCGCGGGCCTTCTTCTCCTGCTTCTCCCGCTTGAGATAGCGCATCGTGCGCATGTTGTGCAGGCGGTCGGCGAGCTTGATGACCAGGACGCGCGGGTCCTTGGCCATGGCGACGACCATCTTGCGGACGGTCTCGGCCTGCGCGGCCTCGCCGAACTTGACCTTGTCGAGCTTGGTGACGCCGTCGACGAGGAGCGCCACCTGGTCGCCGAAGTCGCGGCGGAGCGCGTCGAGCCCGTACTCGGTGTCCTCGACCGTGTCGTGCAGCAGACCCGCCATGAGGGTCGCCGGGTCCATGCCGAGCTCGGCGAGGATGGTGGTGACGGCGAGCGGGTGCGTGATGTACGGGTCGCCGCTCTTGCGCTTCTGGCCCCGGTGCCAGCGCTCGGCGACCTGGTAGGCGTGTTCGATCTGGCGGAGCGTCGAGGTCTCGATCTTCGGGTCGTTGCCGCGGACTATCCGGAGCAGCGGCTCCAGGACCGGGTTGTACGGCGACGAGCGCTGCACGCCCAGCCGGGCGAGGCGGGCGCGGACGCGGTTGGACGAGGCGCCCGCGCGGGCCACGGCGGGCGGTGCGGGCTTGGGTGCCGAAACCGGGGTCGGAGCGGAGTCACCGGCGCGCTGGGGCGTGGCGGGGCTCGGCTTCTCGCCGGGCCTGGGCCCGGCGGGCTTGTTCGGCGGCGTGGCCGAGGCTGCCGCGGCCTTGTCGGCCCGCTGGTCGGGGTTCGCGGCGGAGAGTGGCTGGGCCTCGTCTGGCAAGAGCGCTCCTCGTGCGGGTCCGGGTCCCCCGGTGAGGCCCGGAAATCCCATGGTATCGACCCCGGGCGTCACAGTGCTCACGGAGTTCCCGCACCGGGCGGCCGTGGGCGGGCGGCCCGTCCCCGGTGGGGGCGGGCCGCCGGTCGGGCAGCCGGGCCCGGACGCGCCGATGGGCGCTCCGGAGGGGTCCGGAGCGCCCATCGGGGCTCGTTCATCGCGCCGGCCGGGAGGCCGTGCGTACCGCGTATGCCGTGCGTACGGCGGCGGTCAGATCCGGATGAGGGCCTCCAGCGGGGCGCCCTCGAGGGAGCGCTCCAGCCGGGTGCGGCCGTCGAGGAAGCCGAGCTCCATGAGCACGGCGACCCCGGCGACCTCGGCCCCGGCCCGCCGGATCAGCTCCAGCGACGCCTCGGCCGTACCACCGGTGGCGAGGACGTCGTCGATGACCATGACCCGGTCGCCCGGTACCAGGTCCTCGGCGTGCACCTCGATCTCGGCGGTGCCGTACTCCAGCTCGTACGCCTGGCGCAGCGTCGCTCCGGGCAGCTTGCCCGCCTTGCGCATGGGCACGAAGCCCAGTCGCGCGGTGACGGCGACCGGGGCGGCGAGGATGAACCCGCGCGCCTCCAGACCGACGATCTTCGTGGCCTGCTGGCGTACGCACAGCTCGGTGAGGGCCTCGGTGAGCGCGGCGAAGGCCACCGGATCGGCGAGCAGCGGCGTGATGTCCTTGAACGTGATGCCCGGCGTGGGGTGGTCGGGAACGTCGCGGATACGGCTGAGCAGGAGCTCCCGGGTGTCGACGGTCATCAGCGCTGCCCGGTGGAGCGGCCGCGGACGCGGCTCGCCGGGTGGTTGCCGCGCGGGCCGACGACGGGTCCGGCGCCGACGCGGCCCGGCTCGTCGTCGGAGACCCGGGTGGAACCCTCGTCCGGCCCCGCCGTGCCGTTCTCCTCGTCGTCGGGGTCGTCCTCGCCGAGGCCGCGCTCGGCTCGCTTGGCCCGCTTGGCCAGGACGCGCCGGTCGTGCGCCACGACGTCCGGCTCCCGGCCCTTCAGCTCGACGACCACCGGGGTGGCGAGCATGATCGAGGAGTAGGTACCCGCGGTGAGGCCGACGAACAGCGACAGGGCGATGTCCTTCAGCATGCCGCCCCCGAGCAGGCCGGCGCCGATGAAGAGCAGGCCGCCCACCGGCAGCAGGGCGACGATCGAGGTGTTCACCGAGCGGACCAGGGTGGCGCTGAGCCCCTGGTTGGCGAGATCGCCGTAGGTGTAGCGGGACTGGTGGGTGAGGGTCTTGGTCTTCTCGTTGACCTTGTCGAACACCACCACGGTGTCGTAGAGCGAGTAGCCGAGGATCGTCAGCAGGCCGACCACCGTGCCGGGGGTGACCTCGAAGCCGACGATGGCGTACACGCCGACCGTGATCAGCAGGTCGTGGACGAGTGCCACGAGAGCGGCGGCCGCCATACGCCACTCGAAGGCGATCGCCAGGTAGACGCTCACCAGCACCAGGAAGATCGCCATACCCGTGAGGGCCTTGCTGGTCATCTGGTCGCCCCAGCTCGGGCCGACCAGCTCCGCGTCGAGCTTGTCGGACGCGATGCCGAGGTCCTTGGCGAGGGCTTCGCGGGTCTCACCGGAGGTCTCGGTGTCCAGGCCGGTCACCGTGATGCGCAGCGCGCCGTTGCCGAGCTTCTGCACCCGGGCGTCGCTGCCGGAGGCGGCCTGCGCGGTGGAGCGGGCCTCCTCGATGGAGATCGGGGCGTCGGCCGGGGTCGTGAAGACGGCACCGCCCTGGAACTCGACGCCCATGGACAGGCCCTTGAAGCCCAGTCCACCGAGCGAGATCGCGATCATGATCAGCGAGATCGCGTACCAGACCTTGCGGCGACCGATGAAGTCCACAGCGGTCTCGCCCCGGTACATGCGGGCGCCGAAGCTGCCGATCCGTGACATCTCAGGCCTCCTTCGGGTCGGCGGACTTCAGGGCCGAACGGCGTCCGCCTCGGATCGGTGGCCGGCCGGCCAGCCGCTTGGGGTCAAGACCGGACCACGGGTGGCCACTGGAGAAGAACTTCCGCCGGGCCAGCAGGCTGGTCAGCGGCTTGGTCAGCAGGAACACCACCACGACGTCCAGGAGGGTGGTGAGCCCGAGGACGAAGGCGAAGCCCTGGACCGAACCGACGGCGGCGAAGAACAGCACCACGGCCGCGAGGAAGGAGACCACGTCGGAGACGAGGATGGTGTGCCGGGCCCGGGGCCATGCCCGTTCGATGGCGGGGCGCACCGACCGCCCCTCGCGGACCTCGTCCCTGATCCTCTCGAAGTAGACGATGAAGGAGTCGGCCGTGATACCGATCGCCACGATGGCACCGCAGACGGCGGGCAGGCTGAGCGCCAGGCCGATGGCCGGACCCAGCAGGCTCATGATCGCGTAGGTCATGGCGCCCATGGCCAGGAGGCTGGCGATCGCCACGGCGGCGAGAGCCCGGTAGTACATGATCAGGTAGAGCATGACGAGCGCCAGACCGATGGCACCCGCGATCAGGCCCGCCTTCAGCTGCTCCCCGCCGAGCGTCGGCGAGATGGTGAGGACGTTGGCCTCTTCGAAGCTGAGCGGCAGCGCACCGTAGGACAGGATGTTGGCCAGGTCCTGCGCCGACTCCTGGGTGAAGCTGCCGGAGATCTCGGCGTTGGCGCTCAGCGTCTGCTGCACGGACGGGGCCGAGACGACCTGGCCGTCGAGCGTGATCGCGAACTGGTTCATCGGCGGCGACTGCTGCGACAGCTTGCTGGTGATCTTCTGGAACTTCTTGGAACCGGCGGAGGTGAACTCCATCTGCACGATCCACTGGCCGCGCTGCTGGTCGATCGTGGCGTTGGCCTTGTCCACGTCGGTACCGGCGACCTCGGCCGGGCCGAGGATGTACTTGGCGTCGCCTTCGGTGCCGCATGCCACGGTCGGCTTCTCCGCCGGAACGTTGCTGGCCGGGTTGGGCACGGCCTTCTTGTCGCCGGACTTGGCCGCCTTGGGCGTGCAGTCGAGCGCGGCGAACTGCTGCTCCAGCTGCGCGTCGGCCGCGTCGCCGGGAGGCGTGGGCGCCGTCGGCGTCGGGGACCCCGAGGCGTCCGGCGAGGTGGAGGCGCCGGGAGTGGTGCTCGGGGTGGGCGCCTTCTTCAGAACGTCGCTGGCGGCACGGCCCTGCGTGGTGGCGCTGGCGGAGGGTGTCGCCGAGGTGCCCGCACCGGCCGAGGCCGAGGTCGACGGGCTCGCGGAGGGCTCCGTGGACGAGGTGGGGCTGTCGGACGGCGTGGGCGCGGTCGGTCCGCTCGGGGCCCAGGTCAGCACCGGACGGAAGTGCAGCTGAGCGGTCGTGCCGACCTGCTCTCGCGCCTGCTTCTCGTTGGTCCCCTTGGGGATGGTCACGACGATGTTGCGGTCACCCTGTGTCTGGACCTCGGCCTCGGAGACACCCAGACCGTTGACCCGGCGGTCGATGATGCCGACCGCGGTGTTCAGGTTGGTCGGGTTGACCGCTTCCTCCTGACCCGGCTGCGCCTTCGCCTCCAGCGTGATGGTCGTCCCACCCGCGAGGTCGATGCCCAGCCGCGGCGTGGTGGCCTTGAAGAGGAACATTGCCCCCCCGAGGGCCACCATGACGCTCAGGATGAGGGCGAGCGCACGGCCCGGCCTGCCTGGGCCGCTGGGCCTCCGGCCCTTCTTCGGTGCTGCCACCTTCTCGATTCTCCCTGTCCAACCGCCCCGCGCAGGGTGTGCGCGGGGCGGCCACGAAGTGTGTGTGGGGACCTGCCCCCGCAGATACCGATGTGGACACGACCCGGGGACCGCGGACGCCGGTGGGCGTCACCGCGGTCCCCGTACGCGTCTACTTCGCGTCGGCCTCGCCGCCGCCCTTGCCGTCCCGCGGCTCGGCGTCGTCCGTGTCGGCCTTCTTGGTGAGGTCCGGCTTGGCGTCGCCCGAGGCACCGCCGGCGGCGTCGGTGGGCTCGGTCAGCGAGGACGCGTCGTCCGGGACGACCGGGCCGTCGACCTTGAGGTCGCCGGCGGTCTCACCGTGAACGATGCGGTTGTACTCCTCGTCGTCGAGGACGGCGCCGATCGCGTTCTTCGCGTACACCGCGTGAACGCCGGGCGCGACCTCGAGGAGGACCGTGTCGTCGCCGACCTCCTTGACGGTGGCGTACATCCCCCCGATCGTGCGCACACCGGTGCCGGGCTGCATCTGGTCGCGCATCGCCGCCGCCGCTTGCTGCTTCTTCTTGGCGGAGCGGGTCATCAGGAACATGGCCCCGATGAGCACGATGAAGGGGAGGAGAGTCACGAAATCCACGGGACGGTATTCCTTCGCACGACCGCGCTGGTGAGCGGCCTGGTCTACGGGGGTGGGCACGCCGACCTGAAAGGGCGGCATCGGCGGAGTCTAGGCGAGTCCGCATCAATGGAACAACGCCCAGCATCGCACCGCGGTTCCTGACCCCGCGAGTCTCCGCGCCGTCACGTCCCGAACAGCCCCTGTTGTCCGCTTGCGGGCCCGCCCGCCTGCGGCGCGACCAGTCCGAGATGCGCCCACGCGGCGGGCGTCGCTACCCGGCCACGGGGCGTGCGCGCCAGCAGCCCCTCCCGCACCAGGAACGGTTCGGCCACCTCCTCGACCGTCTCGCGCTCCTCCCCCACGGCCACCGCGAGGGTCGACAGACCGACCGGTCCGCCGCCGAACAGCTTCAGCAGGGCCTCCAGGACGGCACGGTCCAGCCGGTCCAGCCCCCGGGCGTCGACCTCGTACACCGCGAGGGCCGTCGCCGCGATGTCCCTCGTGACCAGCCCGTCCGCCTTCACCTGCGCGTAGTCCCGGACGCGGCGCAGCAGGCGGTTGGCGATGCGGGGCGTGCCACGGGAGCGGCCGGCGATCTCGGCGGCGCCCGCCGGGTCGATCTCGACGTCGAGGAGCTGGGCGGAGCGGTGCACGACGCGCTCCAGCTCGGCCGGGGCGTAGAACTCCATGTGGGCGGTGAAACCGAACCGGTCGCGCAGCGGGGGCGGCAGCAGGCCGGCCCGGGTGGTGGCGCCGACCAGGGTGAACGGCGGCAGTTCGAGGGGGATGGCGGTGGCGCCCGGGCCCTTGCCGACGATGACGTCGACGCGGAAGTCCTCCATCGCCATGTAGAGCATCTCCTCGGCGGGCCGGGACATGCGGTGGATCTCGTCGAGGAAGAGGACCTCGCCCTCCTGGAGGGAGGAGAGGATCGCGGCGAGGTCGCCGGCGTGCTGGATGGCGGGGCCGGACGTGATCCGGATGGGGGCGCCCATCTCCGCCGCGATGATCATGGAGAGGGTGGTCTTGCCGAGGCCGGGCGCACCGGAGAGCAGGACGTGGTCGGCGGTCGCGCCGCGCGCCAGGGCTGCCTTGAGTACCAGGTCGAGCTGCTCGCGGACGCGCTCCTGCCCCACGAACTCGTCCAGCGACTTGGGCCGGAGCGCGGCCTCGACGGCCTGGTCCTCGCCGTCGGCGGACGCGCCGACGAGCCGCTCGTCGGCCCCGTGCCCCGGCGCGGGCACCCGGCCGGCCGGGGTCTCGCGGGCGGTGTCGTCGCTGGTGTCGTCCCAGTCCATGGGGGTGTGCCTCACGGTCTTCCGGTCGTCGCCGCTGGTCAGCGGGTGCGGTTCAGGGTCTGGAGGGCGGCCTTGAGCAGCTGCCCGATCTGCGGTTCACCGGCGGCCGCCTCGGCCTGCGGGGCGACCGCGGCCACCGCGTCGTCCGCCTCACGCGTCGCGTAGCCGAGGCCGATCAGCGCGGCGTGCAACTGGTCGCGCCACGAGGGGGCGGCCGCGGCGGCGGCCCCCTGGCGGCCGATGTGCGCGCCGGTCGGCTCGCCGAGCCGGTCCTTGAGCTCCAGCAGCAGCTTCTGGGCGCCCTTCTTGCCGATGCCGGGCACGGCGGTGAGCGCCTTCTCGTCGCCGGTGGCGACCGCGACGCGCAACGCGTCCGGGGTGTGCACGGCCAGCATGGCCTGGGCGAGGCGCGGGCCGACGCCGCTGGCGGTCTGGAGCAGTTCGAAGACCTGGCGCTCGTCGTCGTCGGCGAAGCCGTACAGGGTCAGCGAGTCCTCGCGGACGACCAACGACGTGGCCAGCCGGGCCTCCTGACCGACCCTCAGGCCAGCGAGGGTGCCGGGGGTGCACTGGACGGCCATGCCGACGCCGCCGACCTCGATCACGGCCGTGGTCGGGGCGAGGGCGGCGACGGGGCCGCTCACGAAGGCGATCATGCGGTATGGCCTTTCGCTGCGCGTCGCGCGGATACGGGGGCGGGGCCACGCGCCGGGGGCCGCGCGGCCCGGTGCGCCGCGGCCGCCTGCTGGAGGCGGTTCTGCGCGGGCGCCCGCCAGATGTGGCAGATCGCCAGGGCGAGGGCGTCGGCCGCGTCGGCCGGCCTGGGCGGGGCGTCGAGCCGCAGCAGCCGGGTCACCATCGCGCCCACCTGCGCCTTGTCGGCCCGGCCGCTGCCGGTGACGGATGCCTTGACCTCGCTGGGCGTGTGCAGCGCGACGGGGATGCCACGGCGGGCCGCGCACAGCATGGCGACCGCGCTCGCCTGGGCGGTGCCCATCACCGTCCGTACGTTGTGCTGACTGAACACCCGCTCGACAGCGACCAGTTCGGGGCGGTGCGCGTCGAGCCACTCCTCTATGCCGCGCTCGATGGCGACGAGGCGGTCGCCGATGTCCGCGTCGGCGGGGGTACGGACGACTCCGACTCCGAGCATGGTCAACGGCCGCCCTGCCACACCCTCGACGACACCGATACCACAGCGGGTCAGACCCGGGTCCACACCGAGAACGCGCACGCCACCCCTCCCCTCTCCGCACCTGACGACTGCGGTCAGACTAACCGCCGCCTCTGACAACGCGACGGGCCGACGGGGGTGTGTTCCCGTCGGCCCGTCGTGCGTACGCGGATCAGGCGTCGACCTTCTCCATGACGTCGTCGGAGACGTCGAAGTTGGCGAAGACGTTCTGCACGTCGTCGCTGTCCTCCAGCGCGTCGATCAGCTTGAAGATCTTGCGCGCGCCCTCCTCGTCCAGCTCGACCTGCATGGTCGGGACGAAGCTGGCCTCCGCCGACTCGTAGTCGATACCGGCGTCCTGGAGCGCGGTGCGGACCGCGACGAGGTCGGTGGCCTCGCTGATGACCTCGAAGTTCTCACCGAGGTCGTTGACCTCTTCGGCACCGGCGTCGAGGACGGCACCGAGGACGTCGTCCTCCGTCAGCTCGCCCTTCGGCAGGACGACGACGCCCTTGCGGTTGAACAGGTACGACACCGAGCCCGGGTCGGCCATCGAGCCGCCGTTGCGGGTCATGGCGACCCGGACGTCCGACGCGGCGCGGTTGCGGTTGTCGGTGAGGCACTCGATGAGCACCGCGACACCGTTCGGGCCGTAGCCCTCGTACATGATCGTCTCGTAGTCGGCGCCACCGGCCTCCAGGCCGGCACCGCGCTTGACGGCGGAGTCGATGTTCTTGTTCGGGACCGAGCTCTTCTTCGCCTTCTGGATGGCGTCGAAGAGCGTCGGGTTGCCGTCGGGGTCGGCGCCGCCGGTACGGGCCGCCACCTCGACGTTCTTGATCAGCTTCGCGAAGAGCTTGCCGCGCTTGGCGTCGATCACGGCCTTCTTGTGCTTCGTCGTAGCCCATTTAGAGTGGCCGGACATCTGCCTGTCTCCTTCGCGTAACCCATACTGAACGAACCCCAGAGATCCTACCGGGATCCTCTCAGGCCGCCGCGCGCACCATCTCGACGAACAGCGCGTGCATCCGGTGGTCGCCGGTGAGTTCCGGATGGAACGAGGTGGCCAGCGCGTTGCCCTGGCGCACGGCGACGATGTGACCGTCGTACTCGGCGACGACCTCCACCCGCGCTCCCGTCGACTCGACCCACGGGGCGCGGATGAACACGCCCTCCACGGGGCCGCCCTCGACACCGGCGACCTCGACGGACGCCTCGAACGACTCGTTCTGCCGCCCGAAGGCGTTACGGCGGACGATCATGTCGATGCCGCCGAACGTCTCCTGGCCCGAACGCGGGTCGAGGATCTTGTCGGCGAGCATGATCAGACCGGCGCAGGTGCCGTAGACCGGCATCCCGGCCGCGATGCGCTCACGGAGCGGCTCCAGCATGCCGAAGAGGTTCGCCAGCTTGGAGATCGTGGTGGACTCGCCGCCGGGTATGACCAGGCCGTCGACCTCGGCGAGCTCCTCGGGGCGCCGGACCGGCCTGGCCACGGCGTCGGCCGCGGCCAGGGCGATCAGGTGCTCCCGTACATCGCCCTGGAGCGCCAGGACGCCGATGACGGGAGTGGTCATCACCAGCCCCGGTTCGCGTAGCGCTCGGCCTCGGGCAGCGTGTCGCAGTTGATGCCGACCATGGCCTCGCCCAGGTTGCGGGAGGCGTCCGCGATGATCTTCGGGTCGTCGTAGAAGGTGGTGGCCTTCACGATGGCGGCGGCGCGCTTGGCCGGGTCGCCCGACTTGAAGATGCCCGAGCCGACGAAGACGCCCTCGGCGCCGAGCTGGCGCATCAGCGCGGCGTCGGCCGGGGTCGCCACGCCACCGGCGGAGAACAGCACCACCGGCAGCTTGCCGAGCTGGGCGACCTCCGCGACGAGCTCGTACGGGGCACGCAGCTCCTTGGCCGCGGCGTACAGCTCGTTGTTGTCGAAACCGCGCAGCTTGGCGATCTCGTTCTTGATCTGGCGCAGGTGGCGGACCGCCTCGACGACGTTGCCGGTGCCGGCCTCGCCCTTGGAGCGGATCATGGCCGCGCCCTCGGCGATCCGGCGCAGGGCCTCACCGAGGTTGGTGGCGCCGCACACGAACGGGGTGGTGAAGGCCCACTTGTCGGAGTGGTTGACCTCGTCGGCCGGGGTCAGGACCTCGGACTCGTCGATGTAGTCCACACCCAGCGACTGCAGAACCTGGGCCTCGACGAAGTGCCCGATGCGGGACTTGGCCATCACGGGGATGGAGACCGCGTCGATGATCTCTTCGATCATGTTGGGGTCGGACATACGGGCGACGCCGCCGTCCTTGCGGATGTCGGCGGGGACCCGCTCCAGCGCCATGACGGCGACGGCGCCGGCGTCCTCGGCGATCTTGGCCTGCTCGGCGTTGACCACGTCCATGATCACGCCGCCCTTGAGCTGCTCGGCCATGCCGCGCTTGACGCGCGCGGTGCCGGTCTCGGGGGACTGCGGGCTGGTGGGGAGCGTGCTGGACACGGAGGACCTCACTGGGGAAAACGGGACGGGTGGAACACCCGAGGACAACACCAGTGAGGAAACACGGACCGACCAGGCCACAGCAAGGGCCAATGGGGAGCCGGTGGCTCGTTTTGGGGTGGCTAGGACGCGCGGTCGGCGAGCGCGACGGGCGGCTCGTCGTCCATCTCGAACGCCATCGGGAACGGCGCGTGCCCCGCGAGCCGGAACCAGCGCACCTTGCGGTGCCTGCGCAGCGCGCGTGCGGCCCGTACGGCGTCGTTGTGGAACCGCCGGGCCATCGGCACCCGCCGTACGGCGGCGGCGAGCTCCCCGGCCGCCTCCTCACCCCCGGGCGCCTCCCGTACCGCGTCCACCTGCTCCTGCTCGCCGAACACGGCCCGCAGCGCCTGGCTCAGCTCGCTCTCGGCGACCTCCCGCTGCTCCTCCTCGGCCTGCCGGGCCGCGTGCGCCGCCTGGTACAGCACGATCGACGCCGCCGGATCCAGCACCCCCGATGTGGCCAGCTCCTGGGTGACCGAGGCCCGGCGCAACAACTGGGCGTCGAGCGCGGCACGCGCGGCGTCGATCCGGGCGTGCAGCCGGTCGAGCCGCCCCGCGGTCCAGCTGAGGTACAGGCCGATCGCGAACAGGGCGACGACGATCCAGATCAGGGTTACGGTCACGGCCCGAAAGGCTACCCCCGCCCACCGAGGAGACCACGACACAGACCGCACCCGGCGACAACAACGCACGCGGCCGCAACCAACCCCCAAAGGCCCAACCCACGCCACACACGCACCCGGCCACAACAACGCACGCGGCCGCAACCAGCCCCCCAAGGGCCACAACCCACACCACACAGAGACCCGCACCCGGCGACGGCGACGGGTGGGGCCGTGGAGGGTCGTCCCCGCAGGGGTCGGCGGCCGCTGTCGGGCACGCGATACGTGTACGGAGGGCCGCCGGCCCCGAGGAGTCGAGCCCGGAACGGTCACGCCCCCACCCACCGCGCCGGCCGCGCCGGAGAGGCGCTAGTCCCGGGCGAGGCCCCAGCGGGCCCAGAGGCCGGTGCGCTCGTCCGTGGCGACCGACGCCGCGCCGTCCGTCACCGTCTCGTACACCGCCAGGATGTCCGCGCCGACCGTCGACCAGTCGAAGCGCCGGACGTGCGCGCTGCCCCGCTCGCTCAGCTCCGCCCGTCGCGCCGGGTCGTCGAGCAGCCGGATCGCGGCGCGCGCGAGGGCGTCGGCGTCCTCGTTGGCGAACAGCTCTCCCGCCGCGCCCTGGTCCAGCACCTGCGCGAACGCGTCCAGATCGCTCGCCAGCACGGGCGCGCCCGCCGACAGCGCCTCGACCAGGATGATCCCGAAGCTCTCGCCGCCGGTGTTGGGCGCCACGTACACGTCGACGCTCCGCAGCAGCCGCGCCTTGTCCTCGTCGCTGACCATGCCGAGGAACTCCACCCGCTGCCGCATGTCCTCCGGCAGCGACGCGACGGCCTCCTCCTCGTCGCCGCGTCCCGCGACGAGCAGCCGCGTCCGGGGCCGGGCTTCGAGGATCTTCGGGAGCGCCTTCATCAGCACGGGCAGGCCCTTGCGGGGCTCGTCGATCCGCCCGATGAACCCCAGGGTGTCGCCCTGCCACGCCTCCTTCGGCTCGGCCCTGGCGAAGAAGTCCACGTCGACGCCGTTGGGGATGACCACCGCGTCGCCGCCGAGGTGCTCCACCAGGGTGCGCCGCGCGTACTCGCTCACCGCGATCCGGGCGCTGATCTTCTCCAGCGCCGGCTGGAGGATCGGATACGCCGCGATCATCGCCCGCGACCGGGGGTTGGAGGTGTGGAACGTCGCGACGATCGGCCCCTGCGCCGCCCAGCAGGACAGCAGGCCCAGCGACGGCGACGCCGGCTCATGGATGTGGATCACGTCGAACGTGCCGTCGTGCAGCCAGCGACGTACGCGGGCGGCCGACAGGAAGCCGAAGTTCAGCCGGGCCACGGACCCGTTGTACGGCACGGGTACGGCGCGGCCCGCCGACACCACGTACGGCGGCAGCGGCGTCCCGTCGTCGGCGGGGGCCAGCACGGAGACCTCGTGACCGAGCCGGATCAGATGCTCCGCGAGGTCCCTGATGTGGAACTGGACGCCGCCGGGGACGTCCCAGGAGTAGGGGCAGACGATGCCGATCCTCACGAGGCGCCCTCCGCAGAAGAGTCTCCGGCCGCGGACGAACCCCCGGCAGGCCCCCCAGGTCCCTCATCACCCACAGAACGCACATCACCCACAGAACCCACAGAACCCACCGCACCCACATCACCCGCAGAACCCACCGCACCCACCGCACCCACATCACCCGCAGAACCCACCGCACCCACATCACCCGCAGGGGCCTTCGCCGGATCCAGGTCCGCGAGCCAGAGCCGCTGGAGCATGTGCCAGTCCTGCGGATGGTCGGCGATACCGGTCGCGAACGCGTCGGCCAGCGCCTGCGTCATCACGGCGGTCCGCTCGCCGCGGGTCCCCGCCTCGGGGACGTCCACCGGCGGGTGCACCCGCCCCTTCATCACCGGGGAGTCGTCGTACCACAGCGTCACCGGGAGCAGCAGCGCCCCGGTCTGCTGGGCCAGCAGCGCGGGCCCGGCCGGCATCCGCGCCGTCTCGCCGAAGAACTTCACCTCGACACCCGAGGCCGACAGGTCACGGTCGGCGACCAGGCACACCAGCCCGCCGGACCGCAGCCGCCGCGCCAGCGTCCCGAACGCCGCGCCACCCGTGTGCGGCAGCACCTCCATGCCCAGCGACTCCCGGTACGCCACGAACCGGTCGTACAGCGTCTCGGGCTTCAGCCGTTCCGCGACGGTGGTGAACGGCACGCCCAGGGCACGGGTCACCCACACCCCGGCCAGGTCCCAGTTCGCCAGGTGCGGCAGCGCCAGGACCACTCCCTTCCCGGCGGCGAGCCCGTCCGTCAGGTGGTGCACGTCCCGCACGTCGAAGCCGCGCTTCACCCGCTCCGCGCTCCATGTCGGCAGCCGGAACGACTCCATCCAGTAGCGCATGTACGAGCGCATCCCGGCCTTGGACAGCTCGGCGAGCCTGGCCGGCGAGGCATCGGGGACGACCCGCGCCAGATTGGACTCCAGCCGCCGCACGCTCGTACCGCGCCGCTTCCACGCCGTGTCGGCGATGCGACGCCCGAGCCCCGCGGCGACCGGCTCCGGAAGCTTCTTCACCGTGCTCCACCCCAGCCCGTACAGGGCGTCGGTCAGCCGGTCCCTCGCCGCGCTCATGACGTGGCCTCACTCCCCCTCGCGCCTTCGGCACCCGCGCCCCCGGCACCCGGCTCGGCGCCCGCCGCGGCATCCGCCTCGGCCGCCTCGCGCCGTACCGTCACCACTCGCTGCCCCAGTGTCACCGCGCTGCCGACGGCGACCACCCAGAGGGCGATCGGCAGCAGGATCTGGATCCCCGGCACCCCGAACCCGTGCAGGCCCGCGAGTCCCGCCGCCACCAGCGAGACCACCAGCCGCTCCGCCCGCTCCACCAGGCCGTTCACCGCCACCGGAAGCCCGATCGACTCACCGCGTGCCTTCGTGTACGACACCACCTGCCCGCTCGCCAGGCAGAAGATGGCCACGGCACACAACACATTGTCGTCGCCACGGCCCGCGTACCACAGGGCGAAGCCACCGAAGACGGCGCCGTCGGCTACCCGGTCCAGCGTCGAGTCGAGGAACGCGCCCCACCGGCTGGACACACCGGCCTGACGGGCCATGTTGCCGTCGACGAGATCGGAGAACACGAACAGCGTGATGACGATCGTGCCCCAGAAGAACTCCCCGCGTGGGAAGAAGACCAGCGCACCCGCCACCACACCGGCCGTACCGATCAGGGTGACGGCGTCGGGACTCACCCCGCGACGCAGGAGAAACGCGGCGAACGGTGTGAGAACACGCGTGAAGAACGCACGCGCGTACTTGTTCAGCATGGCCTTCCCGAGGGGTCGGAGAGCCGCGCGGCCCCATCGGCCACCGGCTGGCCCATCGTAGTCACGCCCACCCCCCGTCGGCGCCGGGCACCCGGCGCCACCCGCCCCGACGTCGCCGTATGTCCGACGTATGGACGCGGCGCCACGGGAGTGGAAAGCTCGAAAGACCACCGCGGGCACCGCCGGAGCTGCCCCGCCAGCGCCTGGGCCCGTGCGGCTCCCCCGCGCCCGCGCCCCCCACCTCACCGTCCCCTTGCGATCGGGAGGAAGAACCATGGGCGACAAGGCGAACACCCACCCCGGGGCCGCCGGCAGTGCGGTAACGGCCGACCAGCCGTCATCGGTACGGAATGTGGTGCTGGTCGGCCACAGCGGATCGGGCAAGACCACCCTCGTCGAAGCCCTCGCCCTCACCGCGGGAGCGATCAACCGGGCGGGGCGCGTCGAGGACGGCGGCACCGTCTCGGACTACGACGAGATCGAGCACCGCCAGCAACGTTCCGTACAGCTCTCCCTCGTCCCCCTCCAGTGGGGCACCTACAAGATCAATCTGCTGGACGCCCCCGGTTACGCCGACTTCGTCGGGGAGCTCAGGGCCGGTCTGCGCGCCGCGGACGCGGCCCTCTTCGTCGTCTCGGCCGCTCAGGAGGCCGACGCCGTCGCCGGATCCACGCGCATGGTGTGGGAGGAGTGCGCAGCCGTCGGCATGCCGCGCGCCATCGTCGTCACGCACCTCGACACCGCGCGGACCGACTTCGAACAGCTCACCGCCATCCTCAGCGACATCTTCGGCGGGGACGACCCCGACGCCGTCCTCCCGCTCTACCTGCCCGTACTCGGCGCCGAGGCACCCGACGGACACGCGCCGGCCACCGGACTCGTCGGACTCCTCACGCAGAAGATCTTCGACTACTCCACGGGTGAACGAAAGGAGAACCCGCCGGACGACACCCAGCGCGCCCTCATCGAAACGGCCCGCAACCGGCTGATCGAAGGGATCATCGCCGAGAGCGAGGACGAAACCCTCATGGACCGCTACCTCGGCGGCGAGGACATCGACCTCAAGACCCTCATCGACGACCTCGAGAAGGCCGTCGCCCGCGGCACCTTCCACCCCGTGCTCGCCGCCGCACCCGCCGCGCCGGGCGGCCGGCAGGGACTCGGCACCGTCGAACTCCTCGACCTCATCACCCGCGGCTTCCCCACCCCCCTGGAACGCCCCTCGCCCACCGTCACCGCGCCCGACGGCTCCCCGCGCCCCGAGATCGGCTGCGACCCGGACGGGCCGCTGGTCGCCGAAGTCGTCAAGACCTCGTCCGACCCGTACGTCGGACGCATCTCCCTCGTCCGGGTCTTCTCCGGCACCCTCCGCCCCGACGAGACCGTCCACGTCTCCGGGCACGGACTGACCGACCGCGGCCACGAGGACCACGACGTCGACGAACGGATCGGCGCGCTCTCCGCCCCCTTCGGCAAGCAGCAGCGGCAACTGGCCCACTGCGTCGCCGGCGACCTCGCCAGCGTCGCCAAGCTCAACCGCGCCGAGACCGGCGACACCCTCTCCGCCAGGGACAACCCGCTCCTCATGGAGCCCTGGACGATGCCCGACCCGCTCCTGCCGCTCGCGATCGAGGCGCACAGCAAGGCCGACGAGGACAAGCTCTCCCAGGGTCTGGCCCGGCTCGTCGCCGAGGACCCCACCATGCGCCTCGAGCAGAACCAGGACACCCACCAGGTCGTCCTGTGGTGCCTCGGCGAAGCCCACCGGGACGTGGCGCTCGACCGGCTCCGCAACCGCTACGGCGTCCAGGTCGACGTCGTCCCGCACAAGGTCGCCCTCCGCGAGACCTTCGGCGACAGGGCCGCCGGACGCGGACGCCATGTGAAACAGTCCGGCGGACACGGCCAGTACGCCATCTGCGAGATCGAGGTGGAACCCCTGCCGCCCGGCTCCGGCATCGAGTTCGTCGACAAGGTCGTCGGCGGAGCCGTACCCCGCCAGTTCATCCCCTCCGTCGAGAAGGGCGTCCGCGCGCAGGCCGCACGCGGCGTCGCCGCCGGATACCCCCTGGTCGACGTCCGCGTCACCCTTGTCGACGGCAAGGCCCACTCCGTGGACTCCTCCGACGCCGCTTTCCAGACCGCCGGTGCCCTCGCCCTGCGCGAAGCCGCCGCCGACACCCGCATCCACCTCCTGGAACCCGTCGCCCAACTCCAGGTCCTGGTCCCCGACGAGTACGTCGGCCCCGTCATGAGCGACCTCTCCGGCCGCCGGGGCCGCGTCGTCGGCACCGAACAGGCGGGCCAGGGCAGGACCCTCGTACGGGCCGACGTACCCGAGATCGAGATCGGACGGTACGCCGTCGACCTCCGCTCCATCTCCCACGGCACCGGCCGCTTCGACCGCGTCTACGCCCGGCACGAGGCCATGCCGCCCCAGATCGCCGACAAGGTCCGCGAGGAGACCGCGGCCTGACCCCTGGTGAGAACCGGTGGACCCGGCCGCCCGCCAACTCCCCTCCGGCGGGCGGCCTTCACCGCCCCGTACGCCCGAATCGGCCGAATCCGCCGTCCACTGACGCGCGCGCCACGACCCCGATAGGCTGTAGTGCCCAGCTCAGCAGGTGTGCGAAGCACGCCAGTTGGGAACAGGGCGCAGTGCGGACACATACGGCAGCGGCGGATGCGGCAGCCGCACACGCGGCGAGGGGGCGGCAGTGACCATGGACAGTTTTGGCCCCGGGGCGCAGATCCCGCTCCAGGGCTCGGCCGGAGCGACGGTGGCCACGCACGCACTGGCCTCCGCGGCCTACCGCGACGACCCCGTCGAGAAGATCCTCGAAGCCAACAACGAATGGCACCAGTCGACGGTCAAGAAGGGCAAGTTCTCCCTCTTCGAACCCAACCTCGGCGAAGCGTTCTCCCGGGCCGTGCAGGTACGCATGCTCGGCGGCGGCCGCAAGCCCCTCATCCAGTCCTTCGGTACCGAACCCCAGCCGATCGTCGAGCACTGCCTCGCCGCCACCCGCATCCGCAAGCAGCGCGACAAGCTCCTCACCCTGATCACCGTGGTCTGCGGAGTCGTCTTCCTGCCCGGCATGCTGCTCTGGCTCATCGTCTTCCAGCTGCGCCGCAACCTCGCCGGAGCCTCCGGCAAGCGGTCCGGCGCCCTCGGCACCGCGCTTCTCCTCGGCGTCGGCGCCCTCGCCGTCGTCTACCTGCTCCGGCTGCCCTTCACCGGACTCGTCGCGCTCTACCTCCGCGCGATGATCATCGCCCCGGTGGTCGGCTGGTTCCTCGCCAAACGCGTCTGCGAGACCACCGCCAAGGACCTCCGCGCCCGCTGGGACGCCCTCCTCAGCGGCGGCGGCGTCGCCGCCAAGATCCCCGAGGCCGTTCCCCAGGACCCCAACGAGACCGCCGCCGAAGAGCTCCGCCAGTCCCTGGAGAAGCTCACCGCCGAAATGCGCTCCAACGTCGTCTTCTACGCCGGCCCCAAGGGCATACTCGGGATGGGAACGCGCTGGGGCAGCTGGCAGCTCGCCGAAGAACTCGTCCCCCGGGACGGCAAGGAGATCCACGCCTTCCGCACCTGGGACGTCATACGGCCCATCCACGACCAGCTGAAACTGCTCGAACGCGGCACCCTCAAGACCGGCTTCCCGACGCCGTCCGTCAACCACTGGATCGTCGTCCCCGTCGGCGAAGGCGCCAAGGAGGTGGCCCGCCCGGAAGGCGAGGACGTCGTCACCTTCCAGGTCAAGCCGCACGAGATACAGCGCGTCTGCAACGAGAACCAGTTCGGCAAGGGCAACCGCCACTACCTCGGCGTGCAGTTCGTCCTCTGGGACGGCCAGCTCGTCCTGACCATGATGGTCACCGTCACCGCGCTCCTGCACACGCTGCGCATCGAGGTCACCGGACACGCCCTCGGCCCGGTCCACTCCCTCTTCACCGGCAAACCCGCCGCGAAGACCAAGGAAGTCGCCAAGCAGATCCGCTTCTGGGAGACCAAGGAGATCACGCTCCCCTTGGTGGAGACCAACGAGGTCGTACGCCTCGCCGTACGGGCACCCCTCACCTGGTTCCCGCCCGTGCTCGACTTCCTCGGCGGCAAGCTGGTGCTCCCCGAGCCCTTCGGACTCCGTCACGCATGGGCCGACAAGCCCTGGCGCCACCGCTTCATGGCCGACGACGCCATCCGCGCCGCCACGCCCGTGATGCGCGCCGTCCACGCCGCCACCATCAAGATGCTCGAAGAGCACGGCGTGGACACCGAACGCTTCACCAACCGCTCGCTCGTCCTCAGCGGCCTCGTCCAGGACCCGGGCCCGAAGAAGGCCGACACGTACGACGCGTGACCGGGCGCCGGCCTTCCGTCGACTCAGGCGGGAGGCCAGGCGTCCGCGAGCATCCGGCGGGTGTCGGCCAGCAGCTGCGGCAGCACCTTCGTGTGTCCCACGACCGGCATGAAGTTGGTGTCGCCGCCCCAGCGCGGCACGATGTGCTGGTGCAGGTGTGCGGCGATACCGGCACCGGCCGCGTCCCCCTGGTTCATCCCCAGGTTGAACCCGTGGGCCCCCGACGCCGCGCGCAGCGCGGTCATCGCCCGCTTGGTGAACACCGCCAGCTCGGCCGTCTCGGCCTCGTCCAGCTCCGTGTAGTCGGCGACGTGCCGGAACGGCACGATCATCAGGTGACCGCCGTTGTACGGGTACAGGTTCAGCACGGCGTAGACCCGGTCGCCCCGGGCGACGATCAGACCGTCCTCATCGGACTTCGACGGAAGGGAGCAGAACGGGCAGCCGTCGCCCGCGCCCGAGCCGGTGGGCTTGTTCTCCCCCTGGATGTACGCCATCCGGTGGGGCGTCCACAGGCGCTGGAACGCGTCAGGCGTCCCCACTCCGATCTGCTGCTCCGGCTCAGTCGTCATGCGGGCCAGCATATTCGCTGCACGTCAGGTGAGAAGCGGTGAGGGGCGGCCCCGGAACGGGACCGCCCCTCACCGCGTCCGCGGCGTGCGGATCAGACCTGTACGCGGCGCTCCACGACGTCCACCAGCTTGGCGATCGCCTGGTCACGGGGGATGCCGTTCTCCTGCGAGCCGTCGCGGTAGCGGAAGGAGACCGTGCCCGCGTTCATGTCGTCGTCACCGACGATGATCATGAACGGGACCTTCAGCTTCTGCTGGTTGCGGATCTTCTTCTGCATCCGGTCCGACGACCCGTCCACCTCGACCCGCAGGCCCTTCTTCTTCGCCTCGGCGGCGAACTCCCGCAGGTACTCGACGTGGGCGTCGCCGATCGGGATGCCGACCGCCTGGACCGGGGCCAGCCAGGGCGGCATGGCACCCGCGTAGTGCTCCAGGAGCACCGCGAAGAACCGCTCGATCGAACCGAACAGCGCGCGGTGGATCATGACCGGTCGCTGCTTGGAGCCGTCGGGGCCCGTGTACTCCAGGTCGAAGCGCTCCGGCAGGTTGAAGTCGAGCTGGACGGTCGACATCTGCCAGGTCCTGCCGATGGCGTCCCGCGCCTGGACGGAGATCTTCGGGCCGTAGAAGGCCGCGCCGCCCGGGTCGGGGGTCAGCGGGAGGCCCTGCTTCTCGGCGACCTGCTGGAGGACCGCGGTGGCCTCCTCCCAGATCTCGTCCGAGCCGACGAACTTCTCCGGGTCCTTGGTGGACAGCTCCAGGTAGAAGTCGGTGAGGCCGTAGTCGCGCAGCAGGTTCAGGACGAAGGTGAGCGTCTTGTCGAGCTCGTCCGCCATCTGCTCCTTGGTGCAGTAGATGTGCGCGTCGTCCTGGGTGAAGCCGCGGGCGCGGGTCAGGCCGTGCACGACGCCGGACTTCTCGTACCGGTACACCGTCCCGAACTCGAACAGCCGCAGCGGCAGCTCGCGGTACGAGCGGCCCCGCGCGTCGAAGATCAGGTTGTGCATCGGGCAGTTCATGGGCTTGAGGTAGTAGTCCACGCCCTCGTCGAGCTGCATGGGCGGGTACATGCCCTCGGCGTACCAGTCCAGGTGGCCGGACTTCTCGAAGAGCTTGCCCTTGGTCGCGTGGGGCGAGTAGACGAACTCGTACCCCTCCTCCTCGTGGCGACGCCGCGAGTAGTCCTCCATGACCCGGCGGATGATGCCGCCCCTGGGGTGGAAGACGGCGAGGCCGGAGCCGATCTCCTCCGGGATGGAGAAGAGGTCCAGCTCGCTGCCGAGCTTGCGGTGGTCGCGCTTCTCGGCCTCGGCGAGGAAGTCCAGGTGCGCCTTCAGCTCGTCCTTCGACGGCCACGCGGTGCCGTAGATCCGCTGGAGCATCGGGTTCTTCTCGCTGCCCCGCCAGTACGCGGCCGCGTTCCGCATGAGCTTGAACGCGGGGATGTTCCGGGTGGTCGGCAGGTGCGGGCCCCGGCAGAGGTCCTTCCAGCACAGGTCGCCGGTCTTGGCGTCCAGGTTGTCGTAGATGGTCAGCTCGCCGCCGCCCACCTCGACGTCCGCGCCGTCGTCGCTGGACGCGGCGCCCTTCAGGCCGATGAGCTCCAGCTTGTACGGCTCGTTCGCGAGCTCCTCGCGGGCGGCCTCGTCCGTGACCACCCGGCGGGAGAACCTCTGGCCCCGCTTCTGGATCTCCTGCATCTTCTTCTCGATGGCCTTGAGGTCCTCGGGCGTGAACGGCTTCTCGACGTCGAAGTCGTAGTAGAAGCCGTCCTTGACCGGCGGGCCGATGCCGAGCTTGGCCTCGGGGAAGAGCTCCTGCACGGCCTGGGCCATGACGTGCGCGGTGGAGTGGCGCAGGATGTCGAGTCCGTCCGGGGAGGAGATCTCGACCGGCTCGACGGTCTCGCCGTCCTTGACCGCGTACGCGAGGTCCTTCAGCTCGCCCGCGACACGGGCGGCGACGACGGTGCGCTCGCCGGCGAAGAGTTCGGCGGCCGTAGTGCCCGTCGTCACCACGCGCTCTTCCCGCTCGGAATCGCGTTGGATGATCACACGGACGTCTGACACCGGTCTCTCCTGACTGACGGGGAAGCGCACCCGGTGAGGGGCGCGCGCAATGTAGTACGGAATGGTACCGAGCCGTCGGCGTCGGCCGCGAAACGGTTTGCGTCCCCGTGCGACGGCCGGTCCCCCTGCCGCGGCCCCCAGGCCGTCCCCGTCCCCGCCTCCGCTTCCGCCTCCGTCCCCGTCTCCGTCTCCGCCTCCGTCCCCCGTCGTCTCAGTCCCCTCAGTCCCCTCCGTCCCCTAGTCCCGGGTCCCGGTGTCGTCGCCGAAGGGTCCCTGGCCCTCCTGGAGCGCCTTCATCAGGCGGTCGCGTTCCGCCTCGTCCACCTGTACGGCGGTGAGGCCGGTGGCGTCGGTGAGGCGCCGGAAGCCGCCCCGGCTCTCCAGGCGTCCGGCGACGCGGACGGGGAGCCCGGCGATGTGGGCGTGGCCGGCGGCCCTGTAGGCGTCCTCGTCGAGGGTGACCCGTACGTGCGGCACCTCGGCGCCCGCGAGGACCCGGAGCCGTACGGTGCCGGGGCCGTGCGGGCCCGGCCTGCGCATGCGGACGACGGAGCCGGTGATCCGCACCGGGACGGAGGGTTCGTCCTGGAGGTACCGGGAGCCGGCTTCGCGGAGGGCGGGCAGGTCTCCGGGGGAGAACTCGACCGGCTCCGGGCGGGCGGCGCAGCCGTCGGGGGGTCCGGCGGCCGGGGCCCAGGCGAGGGCGACGCCGGCTCCTTCGGCGCCGCGTACGAGCGCGATGAGCGCTTCGGTGAGTTCGCGGCTGACGCCGGCGCGGACGGCGGCGTCGAACGCTTCCATGCCGCCGGTGGCCCGCTGGTAGTCGATGGCGTCGCGGGCGGCGTGCAGGGCGTGGTGGAGGCGGGTGGTGACGGTGCGGCCGGGGTCGACGGGGACGAAGGCGGTGAGGCCGCGCCCGTCGTGGTCGGTGCCGACGAGGACGCCTTCGAGGAGGGCCTGGGCCTGTCGGCGGTGGCGGGCGCCGTGGTAGCCGGTGCGGGCGCGTACGGCGAGGGCGGCGGCGAGGAGGATCTGGCGGGCGGCGGAGCGGAGGCGTTCCTGGACGGTCCAGGGGACGGTGCCGGTGGAGCTGTGGGGGGTGTCGCGCCGCCAGCGGATCTCGTCGCTGGGGACGGTGAGGCCGGTGAGGACGTCACGGGCGGAGGGTGCGGCGCAGCGGGCGAGGGCGGCGATCGCTTCGGCGAGGAGGTCGTCGCAGTCGGGGAAGGCACGGCTTTCGGGGACGAGGAGGCTGGTGGTGCCCGGGGTGGGGCCGGGCGGGGTCCAGCGGGCGTAGCGTCCGGCGGCGCCGCCGCGCCGGTGCCAGCCGTGGCGGTCGAGGAGTGCGCCGAGGACGAGCGGGTCGACGCGGTCGGGGCGTGGTGGGCCCGGCCAGTGGTAGTCGGCCGGGCGGGGCGCGCCGAACGGGGGGTCGCCGGTGGGGTGGGGGCGCAGGGGTTCGTCGGCGGGTGGGCGCATCAGGGTTTTCCTCCCAGCCCGACGCGGGTCATGATCTCGCAGAGTGCCCGGTCGTCGAATATCCGTGAGGTCGGTACGCGCACGGTGGTGCGGCGCCTGCCGGTGACGGGATGGCCGGCGAGGTTGGTCCAGTAGCAGCAGTGGCGCAGGTCGAGGCGGTCGTGGCCGGCGCGGATCCATTCGTCCTGGGTCCGGGGGACGAGCATCACGACGAGGATCTTGTGTACGGAGACGGGGGTCCGGGCGAGCTTCACCAGGTGGTCGTTGTCGAGGGTGAAGGAGAAGGCGGGGCCCGGGGGGTGCGGGGGGATCTGGTAGGTGCATTTGAGCTGCACCTTGATGGTGACCTCGTCGTCGACGGTGTGTCCGGGTGCGCTGTGGCTGAGGTGCCAGTCGATGCCGTTGTCGGGGAAGGGCTGGGAGAGCGAGCAGCCGGCGGCGGCCGCGACCGCGTGCAGGTAGCCGACCTGGAGGGTCTCCATGCAGGCGGTGGTCGCGAGTGTGCCGCGTAGGGGTGGCGTCGGCTGCGGGGGCAGCAGTGTCTGCCCGTGACCTTCGGTACGGGAGGTGCCTCCAGGGTCGGGCTGCGCGAGCGCCATGGCTCTTCGTGCCTTCCGGGCGTGCGGTCCGGCGGTGTCCCTTTCCCTGACGGCTCATCAGCTTGGTTTCCGCCGGGATCTGTTCCGGGCGTCGTCGTGCGACGTCTCTGCTCGTCATCTGTGTTGTCACCGGGTTGCGTACGGCGCAAACGGCCCGGGTATCACCGATTCGGCAGGGGGATCAGGCCATCTGCCGGGCAAGGGCGAGGAGTTCGGGGTATGACGCTCTGGTATGAGGGGCCCCTGGCCGCATTCGACACGGAGACGACCGGAGTCGACGTCGAGCGGGATCGGATCGTCTCGGCGGCGGTGGTCGTCCAGGATGCCGCCGGTGGGCGGTTGCGTACGACGCGTTGGCTGGTGAATCCGGGGATTCCGGTGCCGGCCGGGGCGACGGAGGTGCACGGGCTGACGGACGATCACCTGCAGCGGCACGGTCGTTGGCCGGCGCCGGTGATGGAGGAGATAGCCCGGTCGCTGGCCGAGCAGTGCGCCGCGGGGCGGCCGTTGGTGGTGATGAACGCGCCGTTCGATCTGACGTTGCTGGACCGTGAGCTGCGCCGGCATCGCGCCTCGTCGCTGGCGCGGTATCTGCAGAACGCGCCGCTGTGCGTGCTGGATCCACGGGTGCTGGACAAGCATCTGGACCGCTACCGCAAGGGGCGGCGGACGCTGACGGATCTGTGCGCGCACTACGAGGTGGTCCTGGACGGGGCGCATGACGCGGCGGCCGACGCGACGGCGGCGCTGGAGGTCGTACGGGCGGTGGGCCGGCGGTTCGCGGAGCGCCTGGAGGAGCTGTCGGCGGCGGAGCTGCATACGCGGCAGGCCGTGTGGCACGCGGCGCAGGCGCGGGGTCTGCAGGCCTGGTTCGCGCGGAACGGTTCGCAGGAGGCGGTGGATCCGGCGTGGCCGTTGCGGCCGGACGCCCCGGCGGCGGCCGCGTGACGGACGCGGAGTGTCGTACGACGGGCGTGACGACGCAAGAAGGCCGGTCCGTCGTGACGGACCGGCCTTTCCCGGTGGGCGATACTGGGTTCGAACCAGTGACCTCTTCGGTGTGAACGAAGCGCTCTCCCACTGAGCTAATCGCCCGGGAACGCACTGAACCATACAGGTCCCCGCGTGTTTCGTTCAAACTGCTTCGGGGGGGCCGTGAGACCCCGGCGGCGGACGCGTGTCGCGCACGGGCCCGGTACGCACCCGGGGGCGCCCGAGTGACGGGTCTGAGTATCAGGTCTGAGTATCCGTACGCATGTGCCGCCGGTGTGGCGGGGGCCACACTGCGCGCATGGGAAACGTTCCGCCACCTGCTGAGGAACTGGCGCTCCTCGACCGGGAACTGGCTCGACTCGACGCGCGCCGTTCGGTTCTGCTGGCCCGCCGCGCGTGGCTGGTGAGTGTGCTGTCCGTACCGGCGTCGGTGCCCGTACCGGGACCGGTGCCGCCTTCGCGTGGAGCGGTGGCGGCGCGGGCCGAGACGTCGCCGCGCGGTGCGCGCAATGTGCTGCTGTCGCTGGGCGGGGCGTTGCTGGGGATTGCCGCGGTGGCGTTCACGCTGGTCAGCTGGGGTCACATGGGGATCGGCGGGCGGGCGGCGGTACTGACGGCCGTGACGGTCGCGGCGCTCGCGGTGCCGGTGCCGCTGGTGCGCCGGGGGCTGGGCGCGACGGCGGAGACCGTGGCGGTGCTGGGTCTGGTGCTGATGGTGCTGGACGCGTTGGCGCTGTATCTGGTGACGCTGTCGGAGATGGGCGGGGTCGCGTACGCGGCCGTCGTGTCGGCGGTGCTGGCGACGGTCTGGGCGGGGTACGGCACGGTGGTGGCCGGGCCGCGTACGCCACGGCCCGCGGC
This sequence comes from Streptomyces sp. NPDC047886, assembly GCF_043204435.1. Lineage (NCBI taxonomy): Bacteria > Bacillati > Actinomycetota > Actinomycetes > Kitasatosporales > Streptomycetaceae > Streptomyces > Streptomyces sp. NPDC047886. The sequence goes on along the minus strand of NZ_JBIDCF010000009.1, from coordinate 224,729 downwards.
GGTGGTGGCGGCGCAACTGCCGTTGCCGCTGTGGGCGCTGGCGGCGGACGCGGGTGGTCTGACCGTGGCGTGGGCGCTGCTGGCGACGGCCGCGGCGGATGTGGCGGTGGCGCTGTGGGTCCGGTCGGCTTCGGTGGCCGGCGTGCGGGTCGTGGCGTGGACGGCCGCGGCGGCGGCCGGTGGCTGGGCGGTGCTCGTGGGCGGTGCGCTGTCGGTGGTGGACGGCGGTGCGGGGCCCGCCGTGCTGCTGCTGGTGGCGTCGGGTGTGGCGGTGGCCGCGGCGTGGCGGGTCGCGTCGTCCTCGGCGGCAGTGGCGTGCGCGTCGGCGGCCGGGCTGGTGGCGGTCGTGGGTGCGGGCGGCCTGGTGCGGGAGGCGCTGCCGACGGACTGGGTGTTCGTGGCGTACGTGCTGTGCGCGGTGGTGGTCGCCGCGGTCGCCGCGGCGGTACGGGGTGTGGCGCCGCGCGGTGTGGCACCGGGGCTGGCCGGGGCGTCGGCGGCGGTACAGGGGCTGGCGGCCGCGTGGGCGCTGGTGCCGGTGGTGGCGGCACTGGCGGCCCCGGCGGTGACCGCGGCCGCTGTGTGGTCGGGTGCGGTGCCGTCGGGCCCGGGGGTGCCGTGGCAGGCCACGGTGGTGTCGCTGCTGGTCGCCGGTTGTCTGGCGGCGGTACGGGGGGTCGTCGCCCGGTCGGGGGCGGTGGCGCTGGCGTGGGTGACGGCGCTGTCCCTGCCGTCGGTGTGGGGTGCGGGATATGCGGCGACGCTGGTCGCGCAGTCGCTGGTGACCTTCGCGGCGGTGGCGCTGGCGGTACGGCCGGAGGCGGCGGCGTGGCGCCTGCGGGAGACCGTCGGCACCTGGAACGCGGGAGGGTCCGTCGGCACGGGTGGGTCCGGAGGTGCTGACGGGGCCGGAGGCGCTGACGGGTCCGGCGATTCCGAAGGTGCCCGCGGGGCCTCCAGGGGCGCCGGGGCCGCTCGGGTGGCTCCTGTCACGGTGTTGGCGCGCGTGGCGCTCGGCTGCGGGATCGCGTCGGCGGTCGTCGTGCTCCTGCCGGCGCTCGCGCGGGAGGCCGCGACGCTCGCGGTGCTCGGAGTGCTCGGCGCCCTGTTCGCGGGGGCGGCGGCCCTGGCGGGCGGTGGGACGAGGGCGCTGTCGGCCGGGGTCGCCGGGGTGGCGGTGACCGGCCTGGTGGCCGCCGCTGCCGCCGCCGGGGGGCTGCCCGCGCATCAGGTGGCGCTGGCACTGCTGGTGGTGCCCGCCTCGGCGGCGCTGCTGGGGGCCCGGCTGCGGCACGATCCGGCGGGGCTCCCGGTGGAGGGGGTCGGTGTGGCCGCCGCGCTGTCGGCGCTGGGGCTGGCGGCGGACCGCCCGGCGGTGCTGGCGCTGGCACTGGGCCTGTGCGGGGTGATCGCGGCGGCGACGGCGGTACGGCCGGAGCGGCGCCGGGTCGCCGGGTACACGGCGGCCGGGCTGTTCGTCGCGGCGTCGTGGGTGCGGCTCGCCGTGTGGGACGTGTCGGCACCCGAGGCGTACGCCCTGCCGGTGGCGGTGCCCGCGCTGGTGGTGGGCGTGCTGCGCGCGCGCCGCGACCCGGAGGTGTCGTCGTGGACGGCGTACGGGCCGGGTCTGGCGGCGGGGCTGTTCCCCGCGCTCGTCGCGGCCTGGGCCGACACGCAGTGGCCGCGGCCGCTGCTGCTGGGGCTGGTCGCGCTGGGTGTCACGCTCGTGGGGGCGCGGCTGCGCCTGGCGGCGCCGCTGCTGCTGGGCGGCGCGGTGCTGCTGCTGGTCGGGGCGCACGAGCTGGCGCCGTACGTGGTCCAGGCCGTGGGCGTGCTGCCCCGGTGGCTGCCGCCGGCGCTGGCGGGGGTACTGCTGCTGGCGGTGGGCGCCACGTACGAGCAGCGGCTGCGTGATGTGCGGCGGCTGCGGGAGACGGTGGGCCGGATGCGCTGACCGGCCGTCCCGCACCGCTGTCACCCCCGTACCGGGATATCGGCGCGGGGGCGACGGCGGTACGCCGAAGGCCCCGGAGACGGTCTGTCTCCGGGGCCTTCGGTCCGGGTGGTGGGCGATACTGGGTTCGAACCAGTGACCTCTTCGGTGTGAACGAAGCGCTCTCCCACTGAGCTAATCGCCCGGGCGCACCGCAAACATTACCGCATGTCAGCGGGTGCCCCTGACCCGATTCGGGGGTGGCCGGCGGTCACTGGGGGATCTTCCAGGGCATCACGATCCCGAACTTCCAGACGTAGACGCCGACGAGCGCCGCGGTGATCGCCAGCCCCACGGTGGTGAGGATCAGGTTCCGGCGCCGTACGCGCGGATCGAGGGCGCGTTGCGCGGCTTCGGTGACCTTGCGCTTGGTCCAGCGGAGCACGAGCTGCGCCCAGACGAACTCGGTCCCCCAGATCGCCATCCCCGCGAAAATCACCAGCCAGCCGGGGCCGGGCAGCGGGAGCATCACGATGCCGGTGCCGACGACGGCGAGGCCGACGACGAAGACGCCGACCTGCCAGCTGATGTGCAGCGCCCGGACGGCCTTGATGAACTCGGGCGCCCGGGACCCCAGGGGCCGCTCACTCTTGGCGGCCGGCGCCGCCTCCCCCGTCGCGCCGCCCCCCGCCCCGACCGCCGCCCGGTCGGCCGGCGCGTCTCCCGGCGCGTCTCCTGGCGCACGCCGTGGCGCGCCCCGGGTCACGTCCCCCGTCGCGGGTGCCGGGGCCACCGGGTCGTCGGCGACCTTCCCCCGCTCGTCACTCTCCGCATTCATGGGGCCCAACCTACCGGACCGGCGCGGCCTCGGCGAGAAGTGTGCGCACCACTGGAATGGGGGCGTTCAAGCTGGTTACACACCGCCGTACGAGCTATCCCAAGGGCCACAAAACAGACAGAGGGGTTTACAACGGCACCGTAGGTGGCATGTCGATTTCGCCGACGTGCGAATCCCCGAGCGCACACTGAGCGAAAGGCCTTGGCGCTTATGAACACCACGGTCAGCTGCGAGCTGCACCTGCGCCTCGTTGTATCGAGCGAGTCCTCACTGCCTGTACCGGCGGGCCTGCGGTATGACACGGCCGATCCGTATGCCGTGCACGCCACCTTCCACACCGGAGCCGAGGAGACCGTCGAGTGGGTCTTCGCCCGCGATCTCCTGGCCGAGGGTCTGCACCGCCCCACCGGTACCGGCGACGTCAGAGTCTGGCCGTCCCGCAGCCACGGCCAGGGCGTCGTCTGCATCGCGCTGAGCTCCCCGGAGGGCGAGGCGCTGCTCGAAGCCCCCGCGCGGGCCCTGGAGTCGTTCCTGAAGCGGACCGACGCCGCGGTGCCCCCGGGCACCGAGCACCGTCACTTCGACCTCGACACGGAACTCTCGCACATCCTGGCCGAAAGCTGAGCCAGGCCGAGAGCCGAACGGCGCCGTCCGACTCGGGGCGACGGCGCCGCCCGGACTACCTCATACGCCCGTGAACGGCAGCCGTCGGCGCCGTCACCGCGCAAGCCGGCGCGGGGACGGCGCCGACGCCTTTTCCCCGGCCCCCTCCCACACCGCGGACGCGGCCCCGGCGCCGCCAGGGCGAGCCGCTAGAGTCGGGCGGAATTCGGCGGGCACCGGCCCGCAGCAGGCCAGGGAGCGTATCGTGCTGATCCCCCACGACACCCGGATCGCCCTCGACACCGTCGTCGATCTCATGAACACCGCGCCGGAAGGCGGCCGCGGCGACACCCTCGGGGACGTTCCGTCGCTGTACGCGTTCGTACGCGGTCACGACGTCAGCGGCGTCGGCGAGCTCACCCCGCAGGACCTGAGGGCCGTACGGGACGTGCGGACCCGGTTCGCCGAGGTGTTCGCGGCCCCCGACGCCCGTACCGCCGCCGAGCTGGTCAACCAGCTGGTCGCCGCCGCAGGCACGACCCCGCAGCTCACGGACCACGACGGCTACGACTGGCACGTGCACTACTTCGCGCCCGGCGCATCCGTCGCCGACCATCTGGCGGCGGACTGCGGGATGGCGCTGGCGTTCATCGTGGTGGCGGGCGAGCAGGAGCGGCTGCGGCGCTGCGAGGCGCCCGACTGCGGCCGCGCCTTCGTCGACCTGTCCCGCAACCGCTCGCGCCGCTACTGCGACAGCCGCACCTGCGGCAACCGGCTGCACGTCGCGGCCTACCGGGCGCGCCGCAAGGAGGCGGCCGGCTGATCGTCCGGCGTGCGTGCCGGTCCCGCGACCCGGCACGGGGCGGGCGCCCACGGCGGTCCGGGCGCCCCCGGCGGTCCAGGCGCCCCCGGCCGTCCGGGCGGTCGTGTCAGTCCCGGCGGTCTGGGCGGTCCGGGCGGTCACAGGAGAAAGAGATCGTGCACGGCGGCCATCAGGAGAAGAAAGCCGATCACCGCGAGGAAGATCATCAGCGGTGGCTGGGAGAGCGCGAACAGGCAGCCGCGCGGTTCTTCGGTGGAGGCGGGGTTCTGCTCCCGCGAGGTATCCAGCATCTCGGGGCAGATCATGGCGTACGCGAAGGCCCCTCCATGACCAAAAAGCGTCCCTGAGAGGCTAGTTCACCGTCTGGTGCACCAGTCGCCATGCCAACGCCACCCTTCGCCAGGGTCCCGCCGGGCCCGCCGCCGGGCGGACCGCGTCGTGGAGCGCCGCACCGACGCCGGCCGGGGGCCGTAGGCGGATCGCGCGGGCGCGGTCGGGGTGGCCGTCAGATGCCGTGCTTCTTCAGGATGGCCTCGATGTCGCTGAAGTCGTCGGCGGGCGCGGCCTGCGACGGCCTGCCGGGCTTCCGGGCGGGCTTCCCCGCGTCCAGCGAGGGCGCCGAAGCGCCGGGCTCGACCGCCTCGCGCGACCGTCCGGCCCGCGCGGCCTTGCGCTCCTCACGGGTGGTGCCGCCCCGGCGCCGCTCCACGGCACGGGTACTCGTGAACAGCAGCCACGACAACCCCAGGACCCCGAAGCCGGCCCACGCCACCGGGCTGAACGCCGTGTCGGCCAGCCACTGCACCGCGCCCGTCATCACCAGGCCGAGCGGGACCAGCGCGTACGCGGCGATCCGCCCCGCGGCCAGGAACCGCTTGCGGTAGGCCGTGATGGCCGCGATCCCCAGCCCCGCCGCGGACACCGCGGAACATATGGTCTCGGCAAGCATCCGGTCCTCCAGGCGTGTGGGGCGTCGCGTCGGTCCCTTCCATCGTGCACCTCCCGACGGTGCGGCGGCCACGGTGCGTGGCGCCCCGGGACGGATCTCCGGGAGATCTCCGGGACGGCCTCCTCCCCAGGTGCCGGTCCGCCGGCCCGGCCCCGGCGCGGTTCGGGGTCGGATCCCGGTTGGGGCGGCGGCGCGCGGGCTGGGAGACTGCTGTCATGAGCGACCCCACCTCCGCCAGCAGCGCCGCGCCCGTCGTCCTCGACGTCTGGTGCGAGCTCCAGTGCCCCGACTGCCGTACCGCCCTGGACGACCTGCGCGCACTGCGCGCCCGGTACGGGGACCGGCTGGAGCTGCGGCTGCGCCACTTCCCCCTGGAGAAGCACAAGCACGCGTACGCCGCGGCGCAGGCGGCCGAGGAGGCGCTGGCCCAGGGCATCGGCTGGCCCTACGCCGAGGCGGTGCTCGCCAGGACCGAGGAACTGGAGGCGAAGGGCCAGTCGTTCCTGCTGGAGGTCGCGCGCGGACTCGGGCTGGACGCGGAGGAGTTCGACACGGCTCTCATCGACGGCCGGCATCTGCTGGTCGTGGACGCCGACGAGGCGGAGGGCAAGGCCATCGGGGTGACCGGCACGCCCACCTATGTGATCGGTGACGAGCGGCTGGACGGCGGCAAGAGCCAGGAGGGGCTGCGGGCCCGTATCGAGGAGATCGTGGACCGCCTGCTGGCCCGGGACTGACCCCGGGCCCTGCCCGGGCGGCACTGCGAGCGAGGCCCCCGGGAGACGGCCCTAGAGCAACGGCTTGTGGCTGTTGATGTGCGTCGTCCGGTAGCCGAGCGACTCGTACAGCCGGAGCGCCGGGGTGTTGTCCGCGAAGACGTGGAGTCCGAGCCGGTGCGCCCCCGAGTCCCGCGCGACCCGCTCGGCGAAGAGCATCAGGGCCCGGCCGTACCCCTTGCCGCGCTCCTCCGCCGCGACGGCGACGTCCCAGACGTACGCGCCGTGCTCGGCGCCGTCCGGGGCCGGCCCCGTCCACACCTGGCCGACGATCGCACCGTCCCGTACCGCCACATGGAAACGCGTGCCCCCGGTGGCGAGCCCGTCCGGCAGGAGCTGTCGGTGGCTGGTCTCGGACTTGGCCCTCGCCTCCTCCTCCGACAGGCCGCGGGCGACCCACTGGCGCGCGAAGTCCTCCGTGGCGGCCGCGTACCAGCCATGGAACTCGTCCTCGGTCATGGGCCGGACCGACAGTCCTGCCGGCAGTACGGAACCACCTGTGCCGGGTGCCTCGCGGAGCTCGTCCTGCTCGCGGGAGCCGACGAGGTCCTTGGACATGTTGCGGCCGCGCTCGGTGTAGCCGAGGGCGGCCGCCAGGCGGAGCGCGACGGAGGCGTCGGCGGGCACGGAGACCTGGATCCGCGCACAGCCCCACCCCCGCAGCACCTCCTCGGCGGCGAGCGCGGCCACCGTGCCGCGTCCCCGCCTGCGGTCCGCCTCGTCGATGCGGAGGGAGCGGATCACGCCCGCCGTCCGCCCCAGGCCGGGCACCGTGCCGAGTTCGACCGCCCCGACGGGGCGGCTGTTGACACAGACCTCGTAGGAGCGGGTCAGGGTGCCGTCGTCGGCCTGCTGAAGCGGCCCTGTCGGCCGCAGGGTGGTGGTCATCACCGCTGTTCTACCCGCCCCGCGCGGGAGGGGCATCACGTTTTCCGTACGGGACTTCGGCCCTGCGGGCCCTTCGGCCGTTCGCCGCGGCGGCCGCTCGTCCCGGGTGTCACATCTGTGCCGCTCGCTCCGTGAAGACGCGCATGGCCTTCGTGGTCACGGGGCCGGGCGCTCCGGGCAGCTCGCGGCCGTCGACCCGGTGGACGGCCTGGACGTCGCGGAGTGTGGAGGTCAGGAAGATCTCGTCGGCGTGTTCCAGGACGTCCATCGGCAGGTCGGTCTCCTCGGCGCCCGTCCACTCGACGGTCAGCGCGCGGGTGATGCCCGCCAGGCAGCCGGAGGCGAGGGGAGGGGTGTGGATCCGGCCGTCCAGGACGACGAAGACGTTGGAGCCCGTGCCCTCGCAGAGCTGTCCGACGGTGTTGGCGAACAGCGCCTCGGACGCGCCGTTGCCGTGCGCCCGGGCGAGGGCGACGACGTTCTCCGCGTACGAGGTGGTCTTGAGCCCGGTCAGCGCGCCGCGCTCGTTGCGGGTCCAGGGGACGGTGATCACGGCGGTGGTGTCGGGGCGGTGGGCGCTCTCGCCGATGGCGACCACGAGTGTGGGTCCGGCGTCGCCCCGGTCCGAGCCGAGGGGGGACAGGCCGGCGGTGTACGTGATGCGGAGCCGGCCGAGCCGCATGGGGTTGGCGTCCACCACGGCGGCGCAGGCGCGGCGCACCTCGTCCAGGTCGGGGTCGGGGAGCCCGAGGCCGCGCGCGGAGCGGGTGAGCCGGTCGAGGTGGAGGTCCAGGGCGAAGAGCCGGCCGTCGCTCGATTTGACGGTCTCGAAGATCCCGTCGCCCACGGTCAGGCCGTGGTCCAGTACGGAGACCCGTGCGGTGTCCGCTTCGTGCAGCCCGCCGTCGACCCACAGCTTCATGTCCGGATGGTCCTTCCGCTCGCCTCGTGCGTGCCCGACGCTACCGCGAGCAGCCGGGATGCCTTGAGTTCGGTCTCCGCCCATTCGCGTTCGGGGTCGGACCCCCAGGTGATGCCGGCGCCGGTGCCGAAGCGGAGCATTCCTTCGGCCCGGTCGAGCCAGAAGGTGCGTATGCCCACCGCGAGCTCTCCGGTGCGGCGGTCGGCGTCGACCCAGCCGATACCGCCGCAGTACGGGCCCCGGGGGGCGGTCTCCAGCGTCTGGATGATCTTCAGGGCGCTGGACTTGGGGGCGCCGGTGACCGAGCCGGGCGGGAAGGTGGCGTCGAGCAGCGCGGACCAGCCGGCGCCGGGCCGGAGCTCGCCCCGCACGGTGGAGACGAGGTGCACGAGGCCGGGGTGGGGTTCGACGGCGCAGAGTGCCGGGACGGTCACGGATCCGGTGGCGCAGACCTGTCCGAGGTCGTTGCGGACGAGGTCCACGATCATCACGTTCTCGGCGTGGTCCTTCTCCAGCAGGTCGTCGGCGGTCCTGCCGGTGCCCTTGATGGGTCCCGACTCGACGGTGCCGCCCTGGCGCCGCAGGTAGAGCTCGGGCGAGGCGGTGGCGATCTCGACGCCGTGGGCGGGCAGCCGAATCGTTCCGGCAAAGGGTGCGGGGTTTCCCCGGGCGAGGAGGGCGGTCAGGGCGTCCACGTCCGCGCGCGGGTCGCGGAGCGGCGCCGACAGCACCCGGCACAGGTTCGCCTGGTAGACGTCGCCGGCCGCGATGTGCTCGCGGATGCGGCGTACGCCCGCGATGTACGCCTCGCGGTCGAGCGACGACGTCCAGTCGTCGGGCGCGGGCCCGCGCCACCGGCCGGGGACGGGAGCGGGTACCGGGTCGGGGCGTACGTCTCCGAAGCGGGCGCAGGTCAGACGGCCTTCGAAGTCCGCGCAGACGGCCCAGAAGCCGGCGGAGTCCAGGGCCTCGGGGTCACTGGTGACATCCCGCAGGTCGGTTGCGACGAGGCCGCCGAAGCGGGCCAGAGGAGCGAGGTCGTGCACGGATGCGAGTGTAGGGCGGGAGGCCGGTCGAGTGACGTGCGCCGAGGTCAGCGGGGTCGTCGGCGCGGGCTCGGGCGGGCAGTGGCGCAGCACGCTGGGGAAACGCGTTTTTGTACTGGCCCGGGAATCCGCTAGAGTTCAACACGTCGCCGGGACGCGCAAGCGAAACGAAACGACAGGCGGACGTGGCTCAGTTGGTAGAGCATCACCTTGCCAAGGTGAGGGTCGCGAGTTCGAATCTCGTCGTCCGCTCGAAGTGGGGGATCCTTCCCGAACCCCTGCACTCCAGGTGGAGTGGCCGAGAGGCGAGGCAACGGCCTGCAAAGCCGTCTACACGGGTTCAAATCCCGTCTCCACCTCCAAGGACGATTAGCTCAGCGGGAGAGCGCTTCCCTGACACGGAAGAGGTCACTGGTTCAATCCCAGTATCGTCCACTGGATCCGCGAGGATCTGCGCGCGATTAGCTCAGCGGGAGAGCGCTTCCCTGACACGGAAGAGGTCACTGGTTCAATCCCAGTATCGCGCACGCAGTACACACGCAGTAACCGCGCCGGTACTCCGGTGCGTCGCCCGCGCGATTAGCTCAGCGGGAGAGCGCTTCCCTGACACGGAAGAGGTCACTGGTTCAATCCCAGTATCGCGCACAGATCACACCCCCGGTCGCCTCGTGCGGCCGGGGGTTTCTCTCGTCCCGGCCCTGGGTGGTGCGGTCAGCGCGGTGGGGAGGACGGGCCGCAAAGAGCGGTGGCCGGTCGGCTCCCCAGCTGACCGGCCACCACTGCCGTCCGCCGCACCCCCGTCCCCACGGGGTTGTTGGCCGGATGTCCCCGACCCGGGCCGCTCTCCCGGGTCCGGAGCGCCGCTCAGCGCCCCAGCATCACGCCCACGGACGACGCCTGTGTCACCACCGCCTCCCAGCCGCCGAAGGCGACGACCAGGAGCGTGGCGAGAGGAAGGACCATGGCCGTGGCCACCAGCGGGTGGCGCCGGCCCGACGGACGACCGCCGAACGAGTCGAAAGCCTTCCGTCCCCGCGTGCGGATCATCGTCCGCGTTGCCGTGTCCGCCATGGCCCTCTCCTGTCGTGTCTGGCAAGCGGCGGGTGTCCGACCTCGGGGGACGAGTGCTGCACCCGCCGCTTGACCTCAACACTAGGGAGACGAACGTGCCGGGGCGTCATGCCCGCGTACCGATTGCCGGGCCTCCCGGAGTATGAGGCGACCGCGGATCGCGTACTCCCGTGGTTGGACACGGGGGCTCCGCTCTGAGGGTGTTCCCGGAGGGGATCACCCCGTCGCCCCGGCCCGCCGCCCCGCCCGGCCCTCTGAGGGGCGCCCCGCCCCGGGGTCCGGGTGACTTCGATCACGTACGCCGCTCCGGCTCCGTACCGGCCCGGCCCACGGCCGTCCGGGGCCCGTCCAACGCACGCGCCACCGCCCCTCGGGCCCCGCGTCCCGTCCGTCGCGGCGCCCGCGTCAAGTGCCGTCCGCCATGGGCGCCTTGGCGGCGGGGCGGCGCCGGTCGGCGTACGGGCGGGGGCGCCTGACCACCCTTCACATCAGGGCGCCAGCACTGACAATCGATGCCGACGAGAGGGCGCGGCCTATGAGCGCACCAGGGCGCGGGTACGTAAGCTGGGCCACGTCATTAGGACCGCGACAGCGGGGTGGGGCCTCCCCACCGTAGGTAGGGGACGGACATGGCGATGATGCGGCTCCGGCGCGAGGATCCGCGTGTCGTCGGGTCGTTCAGGCTGCACCGGCGGCTGGGCGCAGGCGGCATGGGGGTCGTGTACCTCGGCTCCGACCGGCGCGGACAGCGGGTCGCCCTGAAGGTGATCCGGCCGGACCTCGCCGAGGACCAGGAGTTCCGTTCCCGGTTCGCCCGTGAGGTGTCGGCCGCGCGGCGCATCCGAGGCGGGTGCACGGCACGGCTGGTCGCGGCCGACCTGGAGGCGGAGCGCCCCTGGTTCGCGACGCAGTACGTGCCCGGTCCTTCGCTGCACGACAAGATCGCCGAGGAGGGCCCGCTGCCGGCGGCCGACGTCGCGGCGATCGGCGCGGCGCTGTCCGAGGGTCTGGTGGCCGTTCACGAGGCCGGTGTCGTGCACCGGGACCTGAAGCCGTCGAACATCCTGCTCTCGCCCAAGGGCCCGCGCATCATCGACTTCGGCATCGCCTGGGCGACCGGCGCGTCCACGCTCACCCATGTGGGTACGGCCGTGGGCTCGCCCGGCTTCCTCGCGCCCGAGCAGGTGCGCGGCGCGGCGGTCACGCCCGCGACGGACGTCTTCGCGCTGGGCGCCACCCTGGCGTACGCGGCGATGGCCGACTCGCCGTTCGGGCAGGGCAGTTCCGAGGTGATGCTGTACCGGGTGGTGCACGAGGAGCCGCAGCTGCGGGGGGTGCCGGACGCGCTGGCCCCGCTGGTGCGGGCCTGTCTGGCCAAGGACCCGGAGGAACGTCCCAGCACGCTGCAACTGTCCATGCGGCTCAAGGAGATCGCCGCCCGTGAGGCGCAGGGGCTCTCCGACAGCCGGCCGGCCGGGCCGCGCGCGGAACGCGGTGGCGGTGTCCATGAGCGTGGCGGACACGAGAGGGCCGGGCACGAGCGGCACACCGGGCCGCTGACCGAGCGGTACACGGAACGGACGACCCAGCAGGGGCGGTCCCAGCGGACGCCCGCGCCCCGACCGGCCGCGCCGCGCGCCTCGTCGCCGCGCACCGGCGGCTCCGGGCCGCACCGCAAGCCCCCGCGCACGGGCGGGCGTACCGGACCCGGCACGGGGTCCGGTCCCGCGTCCGCGTCCAGGCCCGGGGTCCGCACCGGGTCCGGTGCGCTCCGGCCCGCCAATCCGCGCCTGCTGCGGCAGCGGATCGTCGTCTTCGTGGTGGTGACGCTCGTGGTCCTGCTGGGCATCGCCGCCGCACAGGCCCTGCAGGGGTAGGAGGCGGCCGGCGGATGTCCCCGGGCCCGTGACGCCCCCCACGGGGTCGCGCGGTGCCGGGTGGCCCTGTCGGGCCGGTGCGTCAGCTCGCCGGGCGTCCCGTGGCGACCGCGTAGAACGCGACCGCGGCCGCGGCGCCCACGTTGAGCGAGTCCACGCCGTGCGCCATCGGGATCCGCACCCACTCGTCGGCCGCCCGCAGGGCCTGCGCCGACAGGCCCTCGCCCTCGGCGCCCAGCATCAGCGCCACCCGCTCCAGCCGGTGCGGGGCCGCCTCGTCGATCGACGTGGCCTTCTCGTCGGGCGTCAGCGCCAGCAGCGTGAAGCCCGCCTCGCGCACCGCCTCCAGGCCCTTGGGCCAGGTGTCCAGCCGCGCGTACGGGACCGAGAACACGGCGCCCATCGACACCTTCACCGAGCGCCGGTAGAGCGGGTCGGCGCAGTCCGGTGACAGCAGCACCGCGTCCATGCCGAGTGCGGCGGCGCTGCGGAATATGGCTCCGATGTTGGTGTGGTCGTTCACCGACTCCATGACGACCACCCGGCGGGCCGTGCGCAGCAGGTCGGCGGCGCGCGGCAGCGGTTTGCGCTGCATCGAGGCGAGCGCGCCCCGGTGCACGTGGTAGCCGGTCACCCGCTCGGCGAGGTCCGGGTTCACCGCGTACACCGGAGCGGGCACCTCGTCGATGACGTCCCGCATCACGTCGACCCACTTGGCGGAGAGCAGCATCGACCGCATCTCGTATCCGGCCTGCTTCGCGCGGCGGATCACCTTCTCGCCCTCGGCGATGAACAGGCCCTCCGCCGGCTCGCGCCGGCGCCTCAGCTCGACGTCGGTCAGGCCCGTGTAGTCGCGCAGGCGCGGGTCGTCGGGGTCGTCGACGGTGATGAGTTCTGCCACGGGGGTGATACTGCCTTGTCGGTGGTGCGGTGCCAACGGCCTGAACGAACGGGGTTACTTCCGGTTACACCGGTGATCGCCCGGCGGTCTTCGCGGTCGGGCCCTCGGTGACGACATCGCCGATGACGATGACCGCGGGCGGCCGTATGTCCTCCGCCGTGACGCGCTCGGCGACCGTCGCGAGGGTCGCGTCCACCCGCCGCTGGGACGACGTCGTCCCCTCCTGCACCACCGCCAGCGGCGTGTCCGCGGGCTTGCCGTGGGCCACGAGGGCTGCGGCGATCGCACCGATCTTGTCGACGCCCATGAGGATCACCAGCGTGCCGCGGAGTTTCGCCAGCGACGCCCAGTCCACCAGCGACCGCGGGTCGTCCGGCGCGACATGGCCGCTGACCACCGTGAACTCGTGGGCCACGCCCCGGTGTGTGACGGGGATGCCGGCCGCGCCCGGCACGGAGATCGAGCTGGAGATGCCGGGGACCACCGTGCACGGGATGCCGGCCTCGGCGAGCGCCTGCGCCTCCTCCATGCCCCGGCCGAACACGAACGGGTCACCGCCCTTGAGGCGGACCACGGACCTGCCCCGCTTGGCGTGCTCGATCAGCGCGTTGTTGATCGCCTCCTGGGCCATGAAACGGCCGTACGGGATCTTCGCCGCGTCGATGACCTCCACGTGCGGCGGCAGTTCGTCCAGCAGGTCGCGCGGGCCGAGGCGGTCGGCGATGACCACGTCCGCCTCCGCCAGCAGCCGACGGCCGCGCACGGTGATCAGGTCCGGGTCCCCCGGGCCGCCGCCGACGAGGGCGACGAAGGGGGCGCGGGCGCGATGCCTGGGCGCCGCCAGCGAGCCGTTGCGCAGGCCCTCCACGATCGCGTCCCGCACGGCCGCCGAACGGCGCGGGTCATGGCCGGTGAGCACCGCGACCGTCACGCCCTCGCTGCGACCGGTGGCGGGGGTCCACGCCGTGGCCGCCTCGGCGTCGTCCGACCGTACGCACCATGTCTTCGTCCGCTCCGCCTCCGCCGATGCCCGCTCGTTCGCCTCCCTGTCGGCCGTGGCGATCAGCGCGTACCAGGCGTCGGCGATGTCGCCCTCCTCGTACCGGCGGCGGACCCAGCGGATCTCCCCCGCCTCGGCCATCGCTTCGACGGACGGCGTCGCGGACGGTGAGACGAGGGTGATGTCGGCGCCCGCGGCGATCAGCGCGGGCAGGCGCCGCTGGGCCACCTGTCCGCCGCCGATCACGACGACACGGCGCCCGGAGAGGCGAAGTCCGACGGGGTAGGCGGGCTGCTCGGCGTACTCGACCATGGCGGTGTGGTCTCCTCGGCGGGTGGTGCGGTGTGCGGGGCCACTGCGGCGGTGAAGCGGCTGGTGAGGCGGGGGGTGGGGCGTTGACGACCACCATACGGCGCCCACGGGCCGCCGCTCAGTGCTCGCGCGCGTTGCCATCGTCACTGCGGGCGGGACGGGGAGGTGGTGGGTGGGCGCCCGGCGGTGGGGCGAGAGGGTGCCTGGCGTGGGGTGGTGGGGCGGTGGAGATGGGCGGCGGCGCCCCCACACCGCATCTGGCGGTGCGGGGGCGCCGTACGTCACTTCTCCGTGACGCCCGCCGAGTCGAACGTCGCCACCTCGTGCATCGCCCGCGCCGCGCTCTGCACCAGCGGCAGGGCCAGCAGCGCGCCGGTCCCCTCGCCGAGACGGAGGTCGAGGTCCACGAGCGGGCGCAGTCCCAGCTTGTTGAGGGCCGCGACATGGCCGGGCTCGGCGCTGCGGTGTCCGGCGACGCAGGCCGCGAGGGCCTCCGGTGCGACGGCCCGGGCCACGAGCGCGGCGGCTCCCGCGCTGACGCCGTCGAGGATCACCGGTGTGCGCAGGGAAGCGCCGCCGAGGATGAAGCCGACCATCGCCGCGTGCTCCAGACCGCCGATCGCCGCCAGGACACCGATCGGGTCCGCCGGGTCGGGCTGGTGCAGTTCCAGTGCGCGGCGCACGACGTCGACCTTGCGGGCGTGCATCTCGTCGTTGATGCCCGTGCCGCGACCGGTCACCTCGGCGGGGTCGACGCCCGTGTACACCGAGATCAGCGCGGCCGAAGCGGTGGTGTTGGCGATGCCCATCTCACCGGTGAGCAGCGCCTTGTTGCCCGCCGACACCAGGTCCCTGGCCGTCTCGATACCGACCTCGACGGCCGAGTGGACCTCCTCACGGGTGAGGGCCGGTCCGGTGGTGAAGTCGGACGTTCCGGGACGCACCTTGCGCGGCAGCAGGCCCGGGGTGGCGGGCAGGTCGCCGGCGACGCCCACGTCGATGACGCAGACCTCCGCGCCGACCTGGTTGGCGAACGCGTTGCACACCGCGCCGCCGCCGAGGAAGTTGGCCACCATCTGGGCCGTCACCTCCTGCGGCCAGGCGGTGACGCCCTGGGCGTGGACCCCGTGGTCGCCCGCGAAGATCGCCACGGCTGCCGGTTCCGGGATGGGCGGGGGGCACATCCGGGAGAGCCCGCTGAGCTGCGCGGAGATGATCTCCAGCATGCCGAGCGCACCGGCCGGCTTGGTCATGCGCTTCTGCCGCTCCCACGCCTCGCCGAGCGCCTTGGCGTCCAGCGGGCGGATGTTGGCGACGGTCTCCTGGAGCAGGTCGTGCGGATCCTCGCCGGGCAGGGCACGGCGGCCGTACGTCTCCTCGTGGACGACCCAGGCGAGCGGGCGGCGCTTCGACCAGCCCGCCTGCATCAGCTCGGGCTCCTCCGGAAATTCGTCGACGTAGCCGACACAGAGGTACGCGACCACTTCGAGGTGCTCGGGCAGGCCCAGGGCACGGACCATCTCGCGCTCGTCGAAGAAGCTGACCCAGCCGACGCCGAGGCCCTCGGCGCGGGCGGCGAGCCACAGGTTCTCGACCGCGAGCGCGGAGGAGTACGGCGCCATCTGGGGCTGGGTGTGACGGCCCAGGGTGTGGCGGCCGCCCCGGGTGGGGTCGGCGGTGACGACGATGTTCACGGGCGTGTCGAGGATGGCCTCGATCTTCAGTTCCTTGAACTGCTTCGCCCGGCCCTTGGGCAGCGACTTGGCGTACGCCTCGCGCTGGCGCTGGGCGAGCTCGTGCATCGTGCGGCGGGTCTCGGCCGACCGGATGACCACGAAGTCCCAGGGCTGCGAGTGGCCGACGCTGGGTGCCGTGTGGGCGGCTTCGAGGACGCGCAGGAGCACCTCGTGCGGGATGGGGTCGCCGCGGAAGCCGTTGCGGATGTCGCGGCGCTCGCGCATGACCCGCAGGACCGCTTCACGCTCGGCGTCGGCGTAGCCGGGGGCCGGGGCCGACGGCGCCCCCGCGTCCGTCTCCACCGGGGCCTCGGCCGAGGCGTCGGCGGGGCCGGCCGAGTCGGTGGCGGCGTCCTCGGCGGGGGCGGGGGCGGCGGCGTCCTCGCCGGACGCGGGGGCCGTCGCCTCGCCGGACGCGGGGGCCGTCGCCTCGGCGGGTGCTTCGGTCGTCGCCTCGGCGGGTGCTTGAGGCGTCGCCTCGGCGGGTGCTTCGGTGATGGGGTCCTCCGTCGCCTGCGCGGCCTGCGTCTGCGCCTCAGGCGCCGGCTCGACGATCTCCGGGGTCTCGATCACCTGAGCCGTCTCGGCCTCCTGGGCCTGCTCCTCCGGCTCGGGCGCCGAGCGGGCGGCTTCCGGCGCGGCCGGGTCGACCGGCTGGGCCGGGTCCGCAGCGCCGTCACGGGGAGCCGGGACCGTCACGGCCGCCTCGGGGGCCGGGACCGCTTCCGGTACGGGGGCCGTTTCCGGTACAGGGGCCACTTCCGGTACGGGGGCCGTCTCCGGGGCCTGGTCCGCTACGGGCTCGGGCTCGGCGACCGGCTCGGCGGCGGGCTCGTTCTGTGCCACGGGCGCGGCCTCCGGCGCGGGGGCCGGTTCCGGCACGGGGGCGGCCTCGGGCTCCGGCGCGGGTTCCGGGGCCACCGGGGCCACCGGGGCCATGGCCTCCGGTGAGGGCTCCGGGGCGGCGGCGACCGGCTCGGGCTCGGCGGCGACCGGGGCTTCGGGCCCCGCCGTTCCGGCCTGTTCGGGTGCCGTCGGCTCGGGTGCCGTCGGCTCGGCGGCGGTCTGCTCCGGTGCCACGGGCACGGCGACCGGCGTGGGCGCGAGGTGCGGGGTCGTCGGGACGGAGCCCTCAACCGGCACGAAGTGCGCGGCGGGCGCGGGCGCCTGCGCCTGCGCCTGCGCCGGAGCGGGAGCCGTCGGCGCGGGGATCGCGGTAGGCGGAACGACCGTTTCTGCTGAGGCCGGTGGCTGGCCCTGATGATCCTGGGGCTGGTGTGCCTCGTGTGACTGCTGCATGAGCTGCTGCATAGGCTGCTCCATGGGCTGCGAGTACGCCGGGGGCTGCGCCGACCACGGCTGCGCTCCCTGCGGCGGGATCTCGGCGAGCTGCGGACCCGGCAGTACGGGCGCGGGCTCCTCACGCGGGGCGTCCAGGTACTCGGGCCCGGCCTGCGCCGGGGCCGGCTGCCGCACGGGGGCGGGCGCGGGCGCGCCGGCGGGGCCGCGGTCGGCGAGCGAGCGCACCACGCCGCCGGTCGCGTCGGGCATCGGCGGGCCCATGTGCAGCGGGCGCCGGGACGAGGGCGGGGTCTGGGCGGTCTGCGCGGGAGGCGGGATCCGTACGGCCCCGAGGTCGACGGAGCCGGAGTCACGGCCACCGGCCTCGTGGGCGCCCGTCTCGTGCACACCGGCTTCGTAGGCGGGCGCGAACTGCTCGGGCGCGAACTGCTCGGGCGCGGGCTGCTCCTGCGCGACCGGTTCGTAACCGGGCTGCGGCTGCTCGGCGACCGGCGCGGGCGCCGCCACCGGCACTCCCTGGGCGGGCACCACCGGCTGCGCGGCCTGCCCGGCCACGGCTGCGGGCTCCGGCGCGGGGACCTGCGCGGCCGGTGCTGTCGGAGCGGCGGGAGCGGCCGCGGGTGCCGGAGGGGCGGGGCTCACCGGGACGGCACCCGTGTGCGGCTCGGTCCAGGCACCCTGGGTGCCCGGCATCAGCAGCAGGTCGTCGTCCTCGGCGGTGTTCTCGGAGGGGTCCAGGAAGGCGTACGCACCCGGAGCGGGCATGCCCGGCTGCTCCACCATGCCTGCGGCCTCCGGCTGTCCCTCGCCCGGGACCTGGCCGGTGTCAGTCATGCGTACCCCTCGCCCATCGGTTGTGCTCCTTCAGACCTTCGCCCGCCATGAAGAACGAGCGTGCGCGCCGCGCGGCACGAACGGCACGCGGACACCCAGCATTCTCGCGGCGTTCGGCGTCCCTGGCAGCGAGATCCGCCACGGTCGGCTGTGGACTGCGCCACGTCGCGCAACCCCCCGGTAGCGCCGTACCACAGCGAACCCTCAGGAGAGGGCCGTTTCCGGATGTCGGCCGGGGCACCTCCCTGCGGTGACCGGGGAGGCTCGCGGAACGCCGGACTGCGGTACAACGGTCGGTCAGCCTACCCGGCCCTGCGTAGCGGCAGGATCACGGGGCGGTGGTGAACCGGCGTCCGGCCAGCAGGAAGACGACCGACCGGTCGCGTTCCGACCAGGCTCCCGGGTCCAGGTCGACCGACTGGAGGAGTGCGCATTCGACCTCGTAGCCGCCGTCGCCGAGGGCCGCGCCGATCGCCTCGGCCTCGTCCCGGGTGGCGGCGTGCGCGACGATGCGTTCGGGGCGGCGGTCCGCGCAGGCGGCGGCGACGGCCGCTCCCCCGCCCCCGATCCGTACGACATCGGGTTCCGGCAGCCGCTCCAGCGCGTAGGGCGCCCGTCCGGGAACCGCCTGGAGCTGTACGCCCGCCTGCCGGGCGGTGGCCTCGGTGCGGGCGCAGGCGCCCGGGTCGGCGTCCACGGCGATCACGGCCGCCCCGAACCGGGCGGCCTCCACGGCGAACAGGCCGGAGCCGCAGCCGATGTCCCAGACGAGGTCGCCGACGCGCGGCCCGAGCCGGGCGAGCTGGGCGGCGCGCAGTCCGGCGGCCTCCCCGGGGGTGGGCGGCGGGTCCTGGTCGACGCCGTACGCGTCGGGGGCGAGTCCCCAGCCGCGTACGGGGCCGGGCTCCGGGCCCATGAGCCAGCCGCCGCCCTGGACGGTGGCGGTTCCGCCGATGACGATGACGACGTTGGGGTCGCGCCAGGCGTGGTCGGCGGCCTTGTCGGACGTGAGGACCGTGACCTGTTCGCGTGCGGTGCCCAGGGCCTCGCAGATGACGAAGGTGCGGTGCACGCCGTCGAGCAGCAGGGCCAGTTCGGCCGGGCCCGCGCCCGGCGAGGTGAGCACGGCGACCTTGGGGTGCGCCCGGCAGACGTTGACGGCGCGGCGCAGCGTACGGCCGTGGGCGACGACGATCCTGGCGTCGTCCCAGGGCATTCCGGCGCGGGCGAAGGCGGCGGCGACGGAGGAGACGGCGGGGACGACCTCGACCTCCAGACCGTGCTGGGGTGCGCGCAGGGTGCGGACGACTCCGAAGAAGCCGGGATCGCCGTCGGCGAGGACGACCGCGGTGCCGCGGTGGCCGGCGATGCGGCGGGCGGCGAGGTCGACGCTGCCGAGGCGGATGCGTTCGGCGTCGGCGGGGACTTCGGGCAGCGCCAGGTGGTGGGCGGCCCCGGCCACCAGGGTGGCCGCCGACAGGGCGGACGTCGCGGCCGCGGTCAGGGGTGAGCCGTCCCAGCCGATCACCGTGACCCGGTCGGCCATCTTCGTCTCTCTCCTGAGTATCGGTGCAGGTCGGGGCAGGGCCGAGCGTACTCGCATCCCGGGGTCGGCGCGCTGGTGACGCCGCGCGGCGGGGGCGGTGGTCAGTGCCAGTCGGTGTAGGAGGAGTATCCGGCGTCGGCGAGCTGGTCGCGGGAGCCTTCGAGGTCCTCGGGGAGCAGGCTCCAGACGATCAGGTCGGTTCTGATGTCGGTCCAGCCGCCGTCCTCCGTCTGGGTCCGCGCTATCCAGGCGTTGCGCAGGACGCCTTCGCTGATGCAGCCGATCTTCTGGGCGACCTGCTGCGAGGCGGTGTTGCCGGCGGCGGTCCGCAGTTCGAGCCGTTCGAACCGCTGGTCGTGGAAGAGCCATTGGGCGACGGCGAGGAGGGATTCGGTGGCGTAGCCCTCTCCGCGAGCCCAGGGGGCGGTGACGTACGCGGCCTCGGTGGCGCGGGTGCGCCAGTTGGTGTTGCGGAGGTGCACGGTGCCGACGAGGCGCTGGGTGAGGAACTCGGTGACGGCGAGGGCGACGCCTCGGCCCGTGGCGCGTTCCGCAGGAGCGATCCTGCGGACCCATTCCTCGGAGTCGGCGGTGGTGTACGGGTGGGGGGCGGTGGCCCAGGCGACGATCAGCTCGTCGTTCATCATCTCGGTGTGCGCCGGGATGTCGGCCTCTTCGTAGGGGCGCAGCACCAACCGTTCCGTGCTGATGGAGATATCCGGAAAGGTGGAAGTCATGTGCCGCTCCATGCCGAAGTCCGAGGCCGAAGTCCGAAGTCCGAAGGCCGAATTCCGAGGCCGAAGTCCGAGGACTGTGGCTAAGGCCGTGAACGCACAGCATGCAGCATCGACCCGGCGGTGCGCATGGCCGGGTCGTCCCGTGCGCGGGGTCCTCCGGCACGGTGGCGGCCCCGCGCACCGGGCGGGTGCGCGGGGCCTGTTGGGCGCGTGCGTCGCCTCGCGGGGGCGTGGGCTACCGCGCGGGGGCGTGGGTCACTTCGTCGCGCCGGACGCGGCGACGACCGAGCCGTTGTAGGTGTCGTCGATGTACTTCTTCACCTCGGGCGAGCGCAGCAGCTCGGCGAGCTTCCGCACCCGGGCGTCGTTCTCGTCGCCCTTCTTGACGGCGAGGAAGTTGGCGTACGGGTTGCCTTCGGCCTTCTCCAGCGCCAGGGCGTCGTCGGCCGGGGTGAGCTTGGCCTCGATGGCGTAGTTGCCGTTGATGACGGCGGCGTCGACGTCGTTCAGGGCGCGGGGCACGGTGGCGGCCTCCAGCTCCTTGAACTCCAGGCCCTTCTTGTCCGCGATGTCGGACAGCGTGGCTTCGGCGCCGACGCCCGCCTTGAGGGTGATCAGACCGTTGTCGGCGAGGAGCTTGAGCGCGCGGCCCTCGTTGGTGGTGTCGTTGGGCACGGCGACGGTCTGTCCGGCCTTGAGGTCGGTCAGGGACTTCAGCTTCTTGGAGTAGAGGCCGAGGGGCTCCAGGTGCACATCGGCGACCGGGACGATGGTGGTGCCGTTCTTCTTGTTGAAGTCGTCCAGGTACGGCTTGTGCTGGAAGTAGTTGGCGTCGACCTGGCCCTGCTGCGTGGCGGTGTTCGGCAGGACGTAGTCCGTGAACTCCTTCACCTCCAGCTTCAGACCGGCCTTGTCGGCGAGGTTGTCCTTGACGAAGGTCAGGATGTCGGCGTGCGGCGTGGGGGACGCGGCGACGACGAGGGGCTTCGACGCGTCGGTGCCGGAGCCGCCCTTGGCGGAGGCCGGGTCGGACGCGGTGCCGCAGGCGGTGAG
Organism: Streptomyces sp. NPDC047886; assembly: GCF_043204435.1. Classification (NCBI taxonomy): domain Bacteria; kingdom Bacillati; phylum Actinomycetota; class Actinomycetes; order Kitasatosporales; family Streptomycetaceae; genus Streptomyces; species Streptomyces sp. NPDC047886. The sequence continues at coordinate 203,582 of NZ_JBIDCF010000009.1, read as the reverse complement.
GCCGAGGGTGGCGGCGGTGATGGCGGCGAACGCCGTGGTGATCTTGATGTTCTTACGCACGAAAAGTGCCTCTTTCTGGTGGTGCGGGTGACGCCCGGACAAGGAGTGCGGGCTTCTTCGACGCGGGCGGTGCCGCGCCAGGTCAGGAGGTGGTGCGGCCTCGGCGGGCGAGGAGCCGGACGATGCCGTCACCGACGAGCTGGACGACCGTGACGACGGCGATCAGGATCACGACCGTGACCAGCATGAAGGTGGTGTCGAAGCGCTGGTAGCCGTAGGTGATGGCCTTGGAGCCGAGCCCTTCGCCGCCGACCGCGCCGGCCATCGCCGAGTAGCCGATGAGGACGATCACGGTGGTGGTGACGGCGGAGACGAGCGAGGGCAGGGCCTGCGGCAGCAGCACCTTGCGGACGATGGTCGGGATGGACCCGCCCATCGACTGGACCGCCTCGACCAGTCCGTGGTCGACCTCGCGGATCGCGGTCTCGACCAGGCGGGCGAAGAACGGGATGGCGCCGACGGCGAGCGGGACGATCATCGCGGTGGGGCCGATGAACGTGCCGACGACGAGCGTCGTGAACGGGATGAGCGCGATGAGGAGGATGATGAACGGCAGTGAGCGGCCGATGTTGACGATCGCGCCGACGACCTTGTTGACCACCGCGTTCCGCAGCAGGCCGCCCTTGTCGGTGAGGACGAGGAGGATGCCGAGCGGCAGTCCGCCGAGTACGGAGACGACGGTGGCCCACAGGACCATGTAGAGGGTGTCGATGGTGCCCTGGCTGAGCAGGGGCTGCATCTCGGACCAGGTCACTTGGCACCTTCCTCGGCCAGGGCGGCGGTCACGATCCCGGTGGCCGCGGCGCGCGGCTCCACGACGTCGACCTGGAGGCCCTGTTCGCGCAGGAAGCCGACGGGGACGACGTTCTCCTCGTAGCGGCCGGGGAGTTCGATGCGCATCCGGCCGATCTGCCGGCCGCCGACGGTGTCCATGGCGGCGCCGAGGATCGAGATGTCGATGTTGTACGTACGGGAGAGCTGCGAGATCACCGGCTGGGTGGCGGCCTCGCCGTGGAAGGTGACGTCGATGACGGTGCTGTCCGGGCCGGTGGCGTGGCCGCCGACCGGGAAGAGTTCGCCGGCCAGTTCGGAGCCGGGCGTGGCGAGGAGTTCGGCGACGGTGCCGGACTCCACGACGCGGCCCTTCTTCATGAGGGCGGCGGAGTCGCAGATGGTCTTCACGACGTCCATCTCGTGGGTGATGAGGAGGACGGTCAGGCCGAGCTGCCGGTTGAGGTCCCGCAGGAGCTGCAGGATGGAGCGGGTGGTCTCCGGGTCCAGGGCGCTGGTGGCCTCGTCGGAGAGCAGCACCTTGGGGTTGCCCGCGAGGGCGCGGGCGATGCCGACACGCTGCTTCTGGCCGCCGGAGAGCTGGCCCGGGTAGGCCCCGGCCTTGTCGGCGAGGCCGACGAGGTCGAGGAGTTCGCGTGCGCGGCGGGCGCGCTGGGCGCCGGAGACGCCGAGGATCTCCAGGGGCAGTTCGATGTTGGCCTGGACGGTGCGCGAGGACAGCAGGTTGAAGTGCTGGAAGACCATGCCGATGCTGCTGCGCGCCCGGCGCAGGTCCTTGCCCGCCCGGCGGCCGCGTCCGGCGAGGGCGGTGAGGTCGGTGCCGTCGACCGTCACGGTGCCGGACGTGGGGCGCTCCAGGAGGTTGACGCAGCGGATGAGCGAGGACTTGCCCGCGCCGCTCTGTCCGATGACGCCGAAGACCTCGCCTTCGCGGACGTGCAGGTCGACGCCGTCCAGGGCGGTGACCTGGCGGCCGCGCGACTCGTAGACCTTGGTCAGGCCCGAGGTGGTGATCACAGGGGTTTCCGTCACTGTCGAGTGCGCGGCGCGGTGTCCGCCGGGCACGGGGCGTTCGTCGTTCCGACGCGCGGCACGGCTGTTCGGCGGGTGGCCGGGAGGAGGCGCGTGCGCGGGGCAGGGCTCGGTCCGACACGTCCGACGCCAGGTGCGTCACGACGGGGCCGACTCTGCCGTCGGGGGTCTCGCTTCGGGGCGCGAGGCTCGTTCAGGGGCCCTCAGAAGGCGCACATTCGACACATACAACGAGCACCGGGCGTCTTCATCGCCTCGGTCGCAAGGGTGCGGCTGCTCGTCGTGGTCATGGTGGCCAGTAAAGCAGACGGCCTCGCACGCCGATCGCGGCTGTCCGTATATCGGACATCGGTGTCGCGCCATATGGACGGTCAGGGGGTGCGGGAAAGCTCCCGACGACACCGGCGTCCGGCGGCTGACCTGCGTGGACAACCTCGGTGACGGAGTCGGGGCCGGTGCGGTGGGCGGCACGCGAAGGGCACTTCTGTGGTCAAGACCACTGCCGTCGCGGGCAGGGCGTCCGCCGGCGCGCGGGGGCGCCCGCACGGGTCCGTTTGGCCCGTAATAGTCTCGGGCCCATGCTTGACGCCCTGACGGTCGCGGTCTCCGCGGCCGCGCTCGCCCTCGCCGCCTGGTGCGGCTTCGCCGCGTACCGCGACCAGCCGACCAAGGACTGGCACTTCATCGGTATGGCGGTGGTGTCGGCACTGGCACTGGTGCAGCTGGTGGTCGGGATCGTGCAGCTCGTAGGCGGCGAGAAGGCCGAGGAGGGTACGACGATCTTCGTCGCGTATCTGCTGGGCGCGTTCTTCGCCGTCCCGGCGGCGGGTTTCCTGTCGCTGGTGGAGCGCAGCCGGTGGGGGTCGGCGACGGTCGCGGCCGGCGCGGTGGTGCTGGCGGTGCTCGAGGTGCGGCTGTACGACATCTGGTGGAAGGGCTGAGATGACCGGGACCGTCGCCGGACAGGAACCGGGCAACCGGAAGCCGGGAGAGCCGGAGCCGGGGAACCGGAGGCCGGAGGACCGAAAGCTGGAGGGCCGGGGGCCGGGCAGCCGGCTCGTCAAGGGGCCCGGCATCCTGCTGGTGTGGCTGTACGGGGTGATGTCGGTCGGCGCGGTCTCGCGGTCGGCGTACCAGATCGCCACCGAGTTCGACCGGGCGCCGCTCGCCTACACGCTGTCGGCGGCGGCGGCCGTCGTCTATGTCTTCATCACCTACACACTGGTGCGCGGCGGTGAGACCGCCCGCAGGGCGGCGCTGGTGTGCTGCGCCGCCGAGCTGGTGGGCGTGCTGACCGTGGGGACGTGGACGGTGCTGGACCCGTCGGCGTTCCCCGACACCACGGTCTGGTCGGAGTTCGGCTACGGCTATGTCTTCATCCCGGTCCTGCTGCCGGTGACCGGGATCCTGTGGCTGCGCCGCTCGCGCCGGGCGGCCGGGGAAGCGGCCGGCTGAGACCGGCCCCGGGACCGGCCGGTCAGGCGGCCTTCTCCAGGGTGACCACCGTGAGGCGCGGACCGACCTCCTGCTGGGCGACCGCCTCGTAGCCCTTCTCGCGGTACAGCCGCAGGTTGCCCTCGCTGCGGTGGCCGGTGAAGAGCTGGAACCGCTTGGCCGCGGCCGCCTCGCCCGCGAAGTGGGCCTCGATGGCGTCGAGGAGACGCCCGCCCAGGCCGTGCCTGCGCATCCGGGGGTGCACGATGAGCTTGGCGATTCTCGCCGTACCGGTGGCGTCGACCTCTCCGCGTACGGAGGCGACGACCTCACCGCCGAGCCGGGCGACGAGCCCGTGGCCCCGGCCGAGTTCGGCCTTGAGGTCGTCCAGGGACTGGGTGAGGGGCTCGATCGTCCAGTCGCCGTACAGCTCCGCCTCACTCTGATAGCAGAGGTACTGCAGTTTGAGGATGTGCTCGGCATCCTGCGCGCTTGCCGCTGAGATGGTCACGCTCATGCCCATGTGTGCATGCCTCCGGCTCACCTGATACGCCCTGTCGGTCTACCGCACCTTTCCCCGATGTTCAGGAGCGGCAACCTCTGCCATGAGCATTCTGCGCAGGCATCCCAGGCAGCGGGAACGCATTGGCCCCAAACTTCCTTGTGAGATACCCAACTTCCCTGCGATTTCGCGGTACGTGGGGTCGTTGGACGACAGCATCGCAGTCAGCAACCGGCGGCATCGCGCGGGTGACCGGCGTACGGCCGCGCGCAGCGCACGGCGTCGTTCGGCGACCAGGGCGGCGGGTTCGGGCGCGGCGTCGGTCGCGGGCTCGTCGGGCGTGGGCTCGTCGTGGTACGGGCGTTCCCGTACGGCGGTACGGCGGGCCCTGCGCGCCTCGGCGCGGACGGCGCGGCGCAGCCAGTCGGCGGGGGCGTCGGGTACGCCCGGCCCGTCAAGGCGCTCCAGGAGACGGAGCCAGACGGCCTGTTGCAGGTCGCGGGACTCGATGCCCGCAGCGGCGGCCTCCGCGTCGGACTCGGCGGCCAGCAGGGGTCCGAGGGCGCCCACCAGTTCGGGCACGGGGACGGGTGCGGCGGCGGGTTGTTCACGGGACGTCATGCCGGGCATGACACGCCGCGCGGCGGGGACGGTTGCCGCACGGCGCGCGGTTCGCCCGACCGGGGGTGCGCGGGTGCCGGCGGCTGACGCGCGGGGGCGACGGGACGCGGCGACCGGGCGGGGCTACGGACAGGGCGACGAGGCGGCGGGACGCGCCGGGGGGGGGGGGGGGGGGGGGGGGCGGGGGGCGGGGCGGGGGGGGCCCGCGGGGGGGGGGGGCGCCGGGGGGGGGGGGGGGGGGCGCGGGGGGGGGGGGGGGGGGCGGTCG